>NZ_PDNW01000018.1 GCF_002849655.1 Pollutimonas subterranea | reverse complement strand
GCCGGCTTCGGCTTGTTTGAGGATCGCCATGATCTGGCTGTCGGTAAATCGGGATTGCTTCATTGCTCGAATTTCCTTGTTGTGGAAATTCTACTTCAGCTCACTGCGGTTCTATGGGGGGATTACCCAGCGTTACTACCGCTTTGAACCACGGGGCGGCGGTGGAAAGCCTTGGTCGGCTACTGTGCTTGGCATGGCGTTCGGCTTCGGTTGGACACCATGCATCGGTCCCGTGCTCGGCGGTATTCTGTTGCTTGGCGCCACCTCAGAGAGTCTTGGGCAGGGCGTACTGCTTTTGGGTATTTACGCACTGGGGTTAGGTGTACCGTTCCTGCTTTCCGCGTACTTCATGACCTCTTTTATGCGTCGACTGGGTTCGTTGCGCCGAGCGGGGCGTTATCTTCAGATAATCACCGGCGCGATTCTGGTGCTGATGGGCATTGCGGTGGCGAGTGGACAGTTGGTGCGTTTTGCGATTTGGTTATTGAGGACGTTCCCGGCGCTTGGGGCGATTGGGTAGTTGCGTGTTTTGCCTCTTGAGGTTCCGATCAGCTACAACAGCCTTTTTGTCTGCTGTGTTCTTGAACTGGCGGACAGGGTACGGAACCGTACGAACAATAAACACAGCAGTCGCCGGGTTGCGGCTTCAAAACAGCCGGGCATTGCTCGCACGCGTAGAACCATTGGCAGGCGTTAGTTGGCATGGTTTCCGTTTTGACATACCCACATTCAGGGCAGGTCAGCGTCGATTCTAGGACAACAGTGCTCATTTCATGTTCCTCATCTTCAGGGATATGTGCATGGTCGTGCTCCAGAAAGGCGTAGGACCATTCGGCACGCGCAATGCCTGCACAGGCTCCAACCATGGGGTATTGATTGTGTTACGGAACTACAGTGGTACTACTGACGTCAACATAACGCAATCATTAAAAATTTGTAATATGAGGTGAATGTAGAACACAGATTGCGTGAAGACAACGAGATTTTAGAGCAGAGTATTGGGCTTAAGGCATTGAAGTTGCTGGATTAGGGAAGTGGCATCGCATAGCGGAGCCACTTGATAATCACATGTTAAGTCCTTTGGAGATCAATATGGCTCATGAAAAATTTCAATCTTGTATCGACGCATGTTATGCCTGCGCTGCAGAGTGCGACCACTGCGCTGTGTCATGCCTGGGGGAACAAAATGTTAAAAGCATGGCGCGTTGTATAAAGCTGGACATGGATTGCGCGCAGATTTGCCGCATCGCGGCCAGCTATATGGCCCGGGACAGTGAATTCGCCCAAGCGCTTTGTCGCTTGTGCGCAGATGTTTGCCAAGCGTGCGCAGATGAATGTGCCAAGCATCAAATGGATCACTGCCAGCGCTGCGCCGAGGCTTGCCGCAAGTGTGCCGAAGAGTGCAGGCGGATGGCATAGACGACTAGTGCCCGCACAGTACAACCGCTGCATGATGCATGTTGCGGATACGATGTGCTTATTGGTCAGCGCCTGGCGTACGGCTAGGCCTGCACGCTCCACTATGAATTCAAGTGTCTAACAATTGGTTGGCGAAGAGAGGTGTACAACTACGTTACGTGCTATGGCGGCATTTTTGATAAGGGCGGGCGTACGCGTTCGAGGTCAGCCGTGACTGTGTCAACACTCCGTCGCCGATCTCAACTCGTACGTCCACTACCGGTTCAGCCTTGTGTAACAAAACCAAGCCAGACATCCCGCTCCAAGAAAACAGAACACCGTTAGCGCCATAGCCAGGCCGGAATCGGCTACTAGTGGAGCGACCAATCCCGAGGCCAAGGTCATGACCATGGTTTGAACAAAACCTTGCAAGGAAGCTGCCATCCCACGTGCTGAAGGGAACAAATCGAGCGTCAGCAATGTAATGGTTGGGGTCACAAACGACATACCAACCGTATAAAGCGCCAGGGGCAGAATGACCCAGGGCAGAACGGGCGGCAGATAGGCGTTGTACAACACATTGAGCACGGTGGCACCCGCCATTATCAAGTATCCATAGCTGACCGTCGTCAATGGTGCGAATCGTTTCGCGAATTTTCCTGACAGGTAAGCGCCGAAGATTATGCCGGAAGTCGCAGGAATGAACAGCCACCCGAATTCCGCCTTACTTAATCCAAGATACTGAACAACAAAAATAGGCGCTGCGGAAACATACACAAAAAAGCCTATGAAATTACAACTTAAGGCCAGAGACAACAACCAGAACGGCCTGCTCCTTAGCACAGCGTTGTAGCTACGCAGAAGCGCTGCTGGCCTCATCGAGGTCCGTCGCTCCCGTGGCAAGGTCTCCGGCAAACAGAAGTAGCTGACCATCAGTTGCAGCCCACTGAAAATGGCCATAAAAATGAATACCGATTGCCAGGGAAACCAATTTTGTAGCCATCCTCCAAATACTGGAGCAATGGCAGGAGCGAGGCCGAATATCATGCTCACTTGCGCGAGCAATTTTTGAGCTGCAGTGCCTTCAAGCCGATCTCGAATGACTACACGCCCTACGACGCTGCCCGCACCCACTGAGAGCCCCTGGAATGTACGGAAACAGATCAACAGACCAAGAGAACTGGCCAATGCCCCGCCAATGGACGCTACGAAGTAAACGGCTAGTGCGGCCAGGATGACCGGACGGCGCCCGAATGCGTCGGATAGTGGTCCGTGCAGAAGCATCATGACCCCAAAGGCAGCGAGGTAAGCGCTAAGCGTCTGTTGAAGTTCGAGCTGCGTTGCTCCGAGGCTCACCATCAGCATCGGAAAAAAAGGCATGTACGTCGAAATGGAAAACGGGCCCAGCATCGTATAGCTGCCAAGCAACCAGGCCAGCCATTTCACCGTCGGCTCATTCTGCACTGCTTTGTCTGTAGACGGTGTCACATTCAATTCCAGTTTATTCTTCGAGGGCGGCAGGAAAGCCGGCCTTTTGCTACGGCCTTTTCTAAAATTCCGATCAGCGAAGGAGCAATAACAAGGGGCGATTGCCTCGCGAGCAAACCATTGCGTCCATTGACGTGAGACGGCTATCGGCGGTGTTTAGTGTCTACCAGCGAACGAACTACCTGAAGGTAAGCGCGCTCCATTCGTTCATCGCCTCCTGCCCGATCAGCCATTGTCTCCAGCGCACGCAATAGGTGCTCAGCGACCAGAAGATCTCCTTCGTCACACGCCCGCTTGAGGGCAGCCAGGATGTCATCGCCCAAACTTGTGTGGTTCTCGTCCATAGCATTCATAGTTCCTCAGGCAGGATTGCAGTGTTCCGGGGAGCGCTGTCTGCCTCACTTGGTCTTCATCACGTTTATCAGCAGCGTAAACGTTCCCACAGTGATAATGTCAACCGGCAGTATTTGCCGCCCGTTGTAAACATGGAACGCTTTGCCCTGTGTCCACTAGTGCCATTGAAACAGTGCGAACGCTTTGTACATATAGCAACAATTCTTTTGCTTCCTAGAGCGCTTTTCCAAAGATGACAAAGATGTAATGTCAGCGCAATCTGTCTGACAGCAACGGACCGTTACAGTAGGCTTGTCGGTAGATTTCCGCATAAAGCGCTAGCGACGCAAGTACAAGGAGAGCTAACAATGAAATGCGATATAAAAACGATGGTGAAAGGCGGTCTTGGGCTAGCCATGGTGATCGCCGTTGCGTATGCGGTATTGCCCGCCGCACGTGAATTGATTATTGCTGTGAGCCCATTCTTATTCTTCTTAATCTGTCCGTTGATGATGTTTTTCATGATGAAAGGCATGCAGTCGGGCCACAGCGATAACGAATCAAAGAAGGGCGAACCCGCCCAAGTGCCAATGCCGGAAGAGGCTAATGCTGGGGACCGCCGACGTTTACTAAACCACAATAGAGCACCTTGATACCTGAGCAGGCCATGGGAACCAAACTCACACGAATAGTTCTCCTAGCGCTAGCTGTAATTGGGTTGGTCGCTATTTTGGCCTTCGTTTTCATGGGCGTCATGATGGTCTGGATGATGAGTAGTTGAAGTGAAATCTATCCGTTTGTTGATGGCTCTGCTCGTGCTGGCACTGGCGTGGTTACCTGGCGTTAGTCCCGCACAATTTTCTGAAATGCCAGCCGACCCGACTGGTATTACAGTGTCGGCTTCTGCTTTCTCGAACAGTGGGATTCTGGGCTCCATGCGAAGTTTGTTTGGCAGCGAGAGTTCTGATCAAGAGCTGTTGCCACCAGATGAAGCGTTCAAAGTCTCGGTGAGGGCACGCGACGCCGATACGCTGGTCGCTACGCTTAGTGCAGCAGACGGCTATTATCTTTATCGCGATAGGATTGCGTTTGACCTTCAGCAGCCATCCAACGCGGCGATCAAGAACGTCGCGCTACCCCAAGGTAAGTTTAAGGATGACCCCACTTTTGGGCAGGTCGAGGTGTATTACGGATCTGTCCAGATCCCAATTACGTTAAATCGGTTGTCTGGATCTATTTCCGAGCCGCTGATTCTGCAAGCCTCCTATCAGGGTTGTAACGATCCGACCGGAGTCTGCTATCCACCAATAAATAAAACGCTGTCCGTAGTTCTTGCCGCGGTAGCCCAGACCAGCGCCGCCTCAGCGGGTGCTAACGTCGCGCAAGCTCAAGCGAGTAGTGGCATTCCTCGAAGCACTGCCAAGGTCCAGGTCTCGGAAACAAGCCTCGTACGAGATCTGTTCGCTCAGGACAATGCGTGGGCGCTCATAGCCGCCTTCTTTGGTTTTGGCTTGGTTCTGGCGTTTACACCCTGCATGCTACCCATGATTCCGATTCTGTCGGGAATGGTTATTGGTCAAGGCCGATCACTAAGCCGCCGCCATGCCTTTGGCCTTTCTTTGGTTTATGTGATGGCCATGGCCGTAACTTACGCGCTCGCAGGTGTGGCCGCGGGGTTAGCAGGCACGATGCTCTCGGCATATCTGCAAAAGCCATGGGTGTTGGGCAGTTTTGCCGTCGTCTTCGTACTCCTCGCGCTTTCCATGTTCGGCTTTTATCAACTCCAGATACCCGCTTCCATACAAAGTCGCCTAGCGGGCGCTGCAAACCGATCTGCCGGTGGCAAGGTCTTCAGTGTGTTCGTCATGGGCGTATTGTCCGCCGTCATTGTGGGACCGTGCGTTGCGGCACCTCTGGCCGGAGCACTGCTTTATATTGGGCAGACAGGAGATGTCGTGCTCGGTGGCTTGGCGCTTTTCTCGCTGGCTATAGGGATGGGTGTTCCGCTTCTTATCTTTGGCACCACAGCGGGTGCACTTTTGCCTAAGGCCGGCTTGTGGATGAGGTCCGTGCAGCACTTTTTTGGCGTCACGATGCTGGCGGTGGCCATCTACCTGATTTCCCCGGTCATACCCTCTGTCGTCCATATGAGCTTATGGGCCGTCTTGCTCATTATTTCTGCGATGTATCTGAAGGTGTTGGACCCGCTGCCTGACAGCTCGCCTGGGTTTGTGCGTTTTGGCAAAGGGGTAGGGGTCATTGCACTCATTTCGGGTTTGGCGCTGCTTATCGGCGTGCTGTCAGGAGGCCGCGATGTGCTGCAGCCCCTGAGTGGCTTAAGAGGTCCAGGTGTTGCGGCCGCACAGAATATCAGCTCGCCCGAGCTGCAGTTTAAGAAAACTACGAGTCTCGCCAACCTTGAGTCGCAATTGCAGGTGGCCGAAGGTCGCTACGTCATGTTGGACTTCTGGGCTGACTGGTGCATATCCTGCAAAGAGATGGAGCGCTTCACGTTTACAGATGCCCAGGTAAGAAAACGCCTCAAAGACGTCGTGTTGCTTAAAGCCGATGTGACCGCGAACAATGCCGACGATCAAGCACTGCTCAAACGTTTTGGGCTCTTTGGCCCCCCCGGCATCATCTTCTTTGACAGGCAAGGGGCGGAGATCGACTTTCAGGTTATCGGGTTTCAGGCACCCCAGAAATTCTTGCGCTCTTTAGATTCGGTCATGCCAGGTCAGTGAGGTTCAGAACCAGACGCTTAGTTAAGTCAGCCCAGAGCTTTACTTCAGGTAGGATCGCAGCACCGCCGCCAGCTGATTGACCTCCTGTTCGCGCTCCTCCGCTGTCAAACCCTCGGCACCGACGTGCTCGCGAATCTGACCTTCCAGCACCTCAACCATGAGGCCGTTTACCGCTCCGCGGATAGCTGCGATTTGCTGAAGTATCCCAAGACACTCGTTCTCTGCTTCTATAGCTGCTTCGAGGGCAGCCGTCTGGCCGTGAATTCGCCGCACCCGTGCTAGGAGGCGGCTCCTGTCTTTAACTGTATGCGCCATTCTGATCTCGCTGGAAAAATAGAGTACTGGGGTATAGTATATTCTGAAATAAATTAGAGGTTCCCCATGATTCAGACATCGGCTCATCGCTGGCAGCATTCCCACGTATTTGATCAAGGCAATCCTGTTGCACAGCGTAGGACTCGCTGGGCTGTATGGTTGACGGCGACCATGATGGTCGCCGAGATAGTGGGCGGTTGGTGGTACAACTCCATGGCGCTCCTTGCCGACGGCTGGCACATGAGCTCGCACGCTTTAGCGCTTGGGCTTTCCGTCCTTGCATATGCCGCAGCCAGGCGCTACGCTGAAGATCGACGTTTCGCCTTTGGAACCTGGAAGATTGAGATCCTAGGTGGATACTCCAGCGCGATCATGTTGTTGGGTGTGGCCGGTTTGATGCTTTTCCAGTCAGTTGAAAGGCTCTTTTCTCCAGCCGAAATCCACTACAACCAAGCGATCAGCATTGCCATCGTCGGTCTGATGGTGAACCTGACTTGTGCGTGGCTGTTGCGAGAAGATCATGGGCATCATCACGGGCACCATGCAGAAGAGAGCACAGCGCACCACCATCATCATGATCTGAACCTGCGTTCAGCGTACCTGCACGTCATTACCGATGCGGCGACCTCTGTCCTGGCGATAGTGGCTTTGTTGGGCGGAAAGCTGTGGGGCGCCGCATGGCTCGATCCTCTTATGGGGATTGTTGGTGCAGCCCTCGTGGCTATGTGGGCAAAAGGCCTATTGCGCGAGACAGGGCGCGTCCTGCTGGACGCGGAAATGGATACCCCGGTAGTAGAAGAAATCCGAGAAGTTTTACGTCAAAACCCGACGGTGCAGATCACCGACCTTCATGTATGGAGGGTTGGCGCAGGAAAGTATGCGTGTATCGTGTCGCTCGCCACGTCAAGCTCGATCACGGCAGACCAGATTCGGCAGCAACTGAGCATTCACGAAGAACTTGTCCACGTAACCGTGGAAATAAACAATCTACATACCTAAGAATTAGGCGTAGCCGCTCAGCGTCGCCTAGCTCATTCACTTCTTACATGGTGAGGTGTTCATACAGAATGACGGCGCCGACGCCTATCAGCGCCAACCCGCCAAGAATCTCCGCCCACTTGCCGGCCACATTGCCGATCAACCGGCCGACCATGACACCCAGCGTCACCATTAGGAACGTTGCTAAGCCAATGGCCGCCGCCGTTATCAGAATATTGTTATCGATAAAGGCCAGACTGATGCCCACGGCCATTGCATCAATGCCGGGAACGGATTTTTAATTACTTGCGGCAAGTGCGGGCAACCCTCTTTGGTGCTGGATACTATCCCAAAGCACTATCCGTAATCGCTACAATGCGTGGGCAACTACGAGGCAAAAGGCAATAGTCTTGGGACTATTGATTAGCCCATCATGCACATGACTCGGCCCAATGCTCGCTGGCTATTGATCGTAGTGATGCTCACTGCGCTGCTATTCTCGCGCCTGGCATTGGCAAGCTATGTATGTCCCCAACCTCAATTGCAGGTCGCTGCCTCAACTGAACAATCAGCGGGCCACGGCTGCACCCAGCCCGCCGGTAACTTGAGGATGATCGATGAGGCGCAACCATCTCTATGTGCACAGCATTCTTCAGATGAAAGCCAGCTGAACCAGGCTAGTGCACAGCCGACTGTGTCAGAGCCAGTTTTCTTATTCTCATATCCGGCCGCGCTATCACCTGTGTCGCCAACATGGCCGATAGCCATCTACGCTGACTTGCCCGAGAGCGGCAGTGACCATAATGCTGTATTCCTGTTGACACGTAGGTTACGCATTTGACTTGACTCCGGGTTCCGTTTTTTTGTTTCGCGGCTATAGCCGTGAGCGATCCCAAAAACTATTCGGAGTTAATCATGTTTGCAGTTATACCTCCGCGCGCATCGCCGCGTGTTTTGGTGAGTGCTGCGGTGCGCGTCGGCTTTTTGTGCGTTCTACTTGTAACAGCAAGCGGATCCGCCTATGGTCAGGGGGCCGGCCTCACTCTCGAGGAAGCGCTTGCCCAAGCCACGAACCGATCAGCCGCCATACAGGCGAGCGAGTCATCAATATCGGCCAGTTTGAATGCTGTCATATCGGCTGGCGAGCTGCCTGATCCGGTACTGAAGTTGGGCATCGACAGCGTTCCAATTGAAGGTCCAATGCGCTATTCGGTCAGTCGGGATTCGATGACAATGCGACGTATTGGTATCGAACAGGAGTGGGTTTCGGCGGATAAACGCGGGCGCCGCGAGCGCCTTGCCGACCAGCAGGTGAACAGGGCGCGAGCAGATCTGATTTTGCAAACTGCTAACACTCGGCAGCAGACGGCGATTGCTTGGCTTAATGCGGCCTATGCCCAACGAGCCCTCCAATTGTCCAACGTGTTGATGACTCAGATGACAGAGGAGCTCACTACGACGCGCGCTTCCTATCGCGGCTTGCGCGCGACCGCCGTTGATGTAACGCAGACGCAGATGTTGCGCTCGCAGACGAAGGATAGTCTGTTCAAAGCCCAACAGGATCTTCGTTCAGCACTGATTTCATTAAGCCGATGGGTTGCCGCACCTGTGATACGGGTAGAGGGAAAAGTCCCGTCGCTGCACAGCAAGGTGTCCTCGCTCACGCTACAGGAGCTCAATCGGGTTCAACCTGAACTGCTCCTTGCTGAGCGGGAGATATCAATAGCAGATGCAGCTACCGCCGTCGCTACCAGTAATAGATCTCCAAACTGGACGTGGGGCGTGACATACCAACAGCGAGGTAGCCAGTACCAAGACATGGTATCGGTGGGTGTCAGCATCCCGCTACCAATCGCCAGAGCTAACCGGCAGGACCGAGACGTGGCTCAAGCGGCTGCAATGGGCAATAGGGCCCGTTTTATATTGCGTGAGACCCAGCGTGGGGTTCAAGCGGATATCGAAAACTTGTCCACGGCACTAGCGAACGGGCGGGAACGCGTTGATAGTCTTAACACGACCCTACTGCCAGCCGCAGAACGACAAGTTGGGCTTGCAACTGCGGCTTATAAGGCGAGTACGGGATCGCTGGCATATGTATTTAAAGCGAAGCGAGAACTGTTAGACGCAAAACTTCAGATTCTAGAACTTGAACTGGATGTTGCCCAAATTTGGGCTCGGCTTGAGTATCAGATTATCCCAAATAATGATGAATCTACACAAAGGGTTAGTCATGCAGCCGACTAAGTGGATACGTGTTATCGCTGTGCTCGCTGGAGTAGCGATACTCCTTGGCGCCGGCTATTTGTTCGGCATGCGACAAGGGGGTAGCGTCTCAGAACGCCCTGGTGCAAATATGGAAAATGATAGTAAGGCCGAAGCTGAATCGGACAGAAAAGTTCTGTACTGGCACGATCCCATGGTGCCAGGCCAACGATTTGATAAACCCGGAAAATCACCCTTCATGGATATGCCACTTCAGCCGGTTTATGCCGATGAGGGCGTAGCCAACGGAATCAGCATAGATCCGTCCCTCCAACAGAGCCTAGGCATCCGCTACGCGACGGTCACTAGAGAAGAGACCAAGCAAGGGTTTGACGCGATCGGTACGACACAGTTTGACGAATCGCAAGCAGTGTTTATTCAGTCTCGCGTGAATGGATTCATTGAACGGCTCCATGCAGATGCACCCTTGCAACACATCAAAGAAGGGACAGCCATCGCATCGCCGTTCGTTCCGGATTGGCTCGCGCCGCAGGAAGAATATCTCGCGCTTAAGCGCGGCGGTGCTGGTGGAGAAATGCTGTCGGCATCGCGCACACGCATGCGGGCACTGTCGATACCGAAAGACCTGATCAGTACCCTGGATAGAACCGGGAAAGTGCAAAGTTATATTACTTTGCGTGCACCTATCTCTGGAGTGATCACCGAGCTTTCGGTGCGCAACGGCGCAATGGTTGCACCGGGCCAGACCTTAGCCAAGCTGGTGGGGTTGAACAAACTGTGGCTTGTGATCGAGGTACCAGAGTCGATGGCGTCGAGGGTTCGCCCCGGCATGACAGTTGACGCTGCATTCTCGGGCGACTCAAATCGGCGCGTTAAGGGGAGAATTCGCGAAATCTTGCCCGGAATCAGTACGAACAGTCGGACGTTGCAGGCACGGCTGGAAATCGACAACACTGAGCTGGGATTGACGCCCGGAATGCTGATGCGCGCGCACATCAGCGCGGAAGAATCAGTTTCGCGCTTGCTTGTCCCCTCTGAGGCTGTAATAACAACGGGCGAGCGGTCGGTGGTCATTGTAAAGAACGAGGCGGGGCGGCTTCAGCCGGTAAAGGTTGAGCTGGGCATTCGCCTTGATGATACGACGGAAGTCCTGCGCGGGCTGCGCGAAGGTCAACAGGTCGTCGCCTCGGGCCAGTTCCTGATCGATTCTGAAGCGAATCTACGTTCTATCCTTCCCAAGTTCCAGGGGGAATCTATAACTGGTGCTGAGGATACCGGCAAGGCAATGGCGGTTCCCGCACCGTCTTATGAAACGACCGGCAAAATCGAGCAAATCACTGCCGACGGCATCACGTTCTCGCATCAAGCTGTCTCTGCATTGAACTGGCCCGCCATGACGATGACGTTCAGCAAGCCCGGTGCTGACGCATTCCCGGACGTAAAGCTAGGTCAAACTGTGCGATTCTCGTTCAAGCAGTCGAGCGATGGCTATCAGTTACTGTCGGTTGAGCCTGTTATGGAGAAAGCCCGATGATTGCGCGCCTCATCCATTGGTCCATCTATAACCGCTTTCTCGTGTTGCTAGGGACCGTCGTCATTGCTGCATGGGGTATATTTTCGCTGTTGGATACGCCGATTGACGCCTTGCCAGACCTTTCCGACACCCAGGTCATTATCAAGGCGTCCTATCCTGGGCGGGCGCCGCAAGTCGTGGAAGATCAGGTGACCTATCCGCTCACTACGACCTTGTTAGGGGTTCCCGGCGCTAAAACAATCCGGGCGTATTCGTCATTTGGCGATGCATTTGTCTACGTGCTCTTTGATGACGAAACTGATCAGTATTGGGCTCGGTCGCGTGTACTGGAATACCTGAACCAAGTGCAGAGTCGGTTACCCCCGGGCGCAAGCGTTTCACTTGGGCCGGATGCCACCGGCGTGGGATGGGTCTACGAATATGCGTTGGTGGACCGGTCTAACACCTACGACCTGGGTCAATTAAGAGCCTTGAATGACTGGTTTTTAAAATTCGAGTTAAAGGCCGTGCCAGACGTCTCCGAAGTAGCCTCTATAGGCGGTATGGTTCGCCAGTATCAGGTAGTGGTGGATCCAGACAAGCTGCGCGCCTATGGGATTCCATTGGCCGAGGTAAAAGATGCACTGGGTAAGTCGAACCAGGAGGCAGGTGGTTCTGTGCTGGAACTGGCTGAATCCGAGTATATGGTTCGCTCTTCGGGATATCTTAAGACGTTGGCCGACTTCAGGAATGTCGTACTGCGCGCGAGCGACTCCGGCACACCTGTCTTGCTAGGCGATGTCGCGCGTATTCAGATTGGGCCGGAGATGCGCCGAGGAATTGCTGAGCTAAATGGCGAGGGTGAAGTAGCCGGAGGCGTGATCGTTATGCGGTCCGGAAAGAATGCGCTCACCACTATCGACGCGGTCAAAAAGAAGCTGGCTGAACTTAGCAAATCGCTGCCGCCGGGAGTTGAGGTGGTAACGACCTACGATCGCTCGCAGCTGATCGAACGTGCTGTATCAAACCTTACGGACAAGCTACTTGAAGAATTCGTTATCGTCGGAATAGTTTGCGCTTTGTTTCTATTTCATTTGCGCAGTGCCCTCGTCGCTATTCTTTCATTGCCGCTAGGGATACTCGCGGCATTCATCGTGATGCGCTATCAAGGCGTTAACGCGAACCTCATGTCCCTTAGCGGCATCGCGATTGCAATTGGTGCGATGATCGATGCGGCCATCGTAATGATAGAGAACGCGCACAAGCATATTGAAGCGTACGAACACCAGCATCCCGACACGCCTCTCACGACATCGCGACGATGGGAGCTGATCGCGACATCGACCGCAGAGGTGGGGCCAGCTCTGTTTTTTTCGTTACTCATCATTACGCTGTCCTTTATACCCGTCTTTTCGCTGGAGGGACAAGAGGGCAAGATGTTCGCGCCCCTCGCATTCACCAAGACATACTCGATTGCAGCCGCTGCAGCCATCTCGGTGACATTAGTTCCGGTGTTGATGGGTTACTTGATTCGGGGACGTATTCCTCGTGAAATGGCTAACCCGATCAATCGTGTACTAGTTTGGATGTACCGGCCAATGCTCGAGGCGACGCTGCGGCGTCCCTGGGCTGTGATCGCGTTGGCGGTTGTCGCTCTGGCAGTGACGCTGGTTCCCATTTCACGCCTGGGCAGTGAGTTTATGCCAGCTCTTGATGAGGGTGATCTCTTGTATATGCCCACGGCACTGCCCGGATTGTCTGCCCAGAAAGCCACTGAACTCTTGCAACAGACCAACCGCATGATCAAGTCTGTTCCTGAGGTGGCAACGGTCTTTGGCAAATCTGGCCGCGCCGATACGGCCACAGATCCTGCTCCACTTGAAATGTTCGAAACCACGATCCAGTTCAAACCTCGAGACGAGTGGCGCGTAGGAATGACCCCCAAAAAACTGATCGAAGAACTGGATCAGGCCGTCAATGTACCAGGCTTGACCAATGTCTGGGTGCCACCCATCCGAAATCGACTCGACATGCTATCAACTGGAATCAAGACGCCGGTAGGTGTCAAGATATCAGGCCCAAGCCTGGAGGAAATCGATAAAATCGCCTCGCAGGTTGAAACGGCGGTCAAGGGCGTTCCGGGCGTTTCGTCGGCGTTGGCCGAACGCTTGACGGGCGGACGCTACATCGACGTCGATATCGATCGGATGGCTGCTGCGCGGTACGGCTTAGCCATTACCGACATTCAAGGCATCGTGTCCTCGGCCGTAGGGGGCGAGAACGTAGGAGAGGTGATCGATGGACGTCGGCGCTTCCCCATCAATGTTCGATACCCGCGCGAGATACGTGATTCGCTGGACGATCTGCGACAGTTATCTATCGTGACTGATCGGGGCGCGCAAATTCGCCTTGAGGATGTCGCGGACGTCAGAATCTCCGATGGTCCACCCATGATCCGTAGTGAGAATGCACGCTTGACGGGCTACGTCTACGTTGACATACAAAATGCAGATTTGTCTTCGGTCGTCCAAGCGATGCAAAAGGTCGTTGCGCGCGACGTGATGCTGCCAGTAGGCTACTCCATTGCCTGGTCCGGCCAATTCGAATACCTTGAGCGGGCGGAAGCAAAGCTGCGAACAGTCGTGCCCATGACGCTGGCACTGGTCTTTGTGCTTTTATTCCTCACGTTCAATTCCGTGACTGATGCATTGTTGTTGATGGTGACCGTGCCGTTTGCATTGATCGGGGGCTTCTGGCTCATCTGGATGCTGGGGCATGCAATTTCCGTGGCAACTGCGGTTGGTTTCATCGCTCTTGTTGGCGTGGCAGCTGAGTTTGGCGTCGTAATGTTGCTTTACCTGAAAACGGCCTTGAATGATCGCCTCAAGTGCGGGAAGCCATTTACTGAGTCATTGCTGATGGAAGCCATTCGAGAAGGGGCGGTAGTACGGGTTCGTCCAAAGGCCATGACGGTGGCTGTCGTACTGGGGGGCCTGTTTCCAATTATGTTGGGTCAAGGTACTGGCTCGGAAGTCATGCAACGTATCGCTGCACCCATGATTGGCGGGATGGTTACGGCGCCTATTCTGTCGATGTTCGTTATCCCAGCCGCCTGGCTTTTGTTGCAACGGCGTCAAATCCGTCGCCTTGAAAGAAAGCATCAGTAAGGTAGTACTCGCCCGGTGCATACGCACCATATTTTCCATCTACGGAGAAATTGTTATGAAGAAACTGATCTCATTTTCGCTGGGTGCTAGCCTAGCGCTTGGCATGTCCCTTACAGCTTTTGCAGCCGATGGGAATACTAACGGTCCGACCGGAAGTACCAGTGCGGCGTCTTCGGAAGTCAGGGCAGACACCGCTTTGTCTGATGGTGTGGTTCGTAAGGTGGACCGGCCAAGCGGCATGATAACGATTGAGCACGGCGCACTCGAGAACGTCGGCATGCCACCGATGACGATGGCTTATAAAGCCAAAGATGAAACGGTATTGCAACAGGCCAAAGAAGGGGAAAAGGTTAAATTCAGGCTTGAGAACCTGAATGGAACCTATACCATCATGACGTTAAAGAAGCGGTAGTGTCTACTGCTTGGGAAGCCTTTGAGCATCATCGGCTGTATTTTTAGGTACCTGGCATTCCTGGCGTGAACGCCAACGTCATGAGACTGCCGCCAGATGGTACGCTTATCACACGACGGGCCCGAGCCATAGGCGACAAAGTTGGGATTTCAGAAAGGAGTAGGGCAGCCGTTTGGCTGCCCTAACTATATTAGAAAAAGATCAGAACGGCTTACGCGCCGGTGTAGAAGCTTTGGATATACGCTTTTTCTTTCGCGCTCATTGATTCCAGTTCCTGTCGAACTTCGGCGCGCGATTTCGTCTGCTCAGCGCCGGCCATAGACCAAGTCCCGGTTTCTTCCCCCTGGCGGGTGGCCCATGAAGGGTCTGCCTTTGCCTGCTCGAGCTCCTCAAGCACCTGTGCACGGCTCTTCATGTTGGACCAATCGACGACTTCGGTGCCCCCCTGTTCACTGTTGTCAGGGATCCAGTAAGCGAAACTGGTAGCGGGAACGGCAATAACTGCTGTAAGCAAGGCGGCAAGAGTTTTGGTACGAAGGGACATTATTCATTCCTTTTAAAAGAGTGGTTGCCAGCGGAGTCGTTGATTCACTAGCGCCGTGCTAGTTTTTCTGGCGATGGATCTACTGTATGCCCCGAGCGCCAACAGGCCGATGACGACAGCATGACATTTGCGTCATCTTCGTCAATCTGTCGTCATGATCGTTGCTGGTTGTATCGGTCGTGCGTATACACGTGCTGACTCGCTGATTGACTAGCCGGACTGGGCTGTCGCGGAGAGCTCGCGGCCCCAATCGTTATTCGCGTCTACAGCGGACCGAAATATGCCGCGGTGTGGCAGACCCAAAACTTGAGACACTGTTTCGCGACTTCATTCGACCGATTATCGGCAGCAAGAAACCTTTGCAATTATTAAAGCTAATCGGGCGTTCGCAAACCCAAAGGGGCCAGAGTGTCGATCTCGACGTTATGCAGATAACGAATTTGTAATCGATGAGTTCGTAGATTGTTGGGCACCGCCGACTAAGCTCTTAGTCCCGCAGTCTTGGATTCGCTTCGTGTATGGATCTCGCGTTAAAGCGTGCATGCAGGAACGAGCATTTACTGCAATCAGCGCCGTGTCTACCTCAGGGTTAAAGGAGCCTTTCATGAAAAATACGCTAAAAATAATGGCCGCTCTGGCTACGTTACTATCCAGTACTACTCAGGCGGAGACCTCCGTTACGCTATACGGAATACTCGACGCGGGCGTTGGCTACTCGAAGGTGGACGGGACGATAGTAGATCCAGTCAGCAATCAGAGAGTGTCATTAGATCGCAGCCGCTTCGGCATGACGGACAGCGTCAAGAACGGATCGCGTTGGGGTATACGGGGAAAGGAGGATCTTGGCGGCGGACTGTATGCCAAGTTTCAACTGGAGTCCGGTTTCAATCTTAGCAATGGACAATCGACTCAAGGCGGTCGCCTGTTCGGTCGTAACGCGACTGTTGGGCTTGGCAGTGATAATTGGGGTCAGTTCAATATAGGTCGCCAGTACAACATTGGGTCGCGCTACTTTTACAGCGTTCTTGGCCCGATGTTTGGCGGGGGCTTTACTCAGTTGAATATGGGCAGTGGGTCGGGATTTAGCTCAGTAAATTGGGTACGTTACGATCAATTGGTCACCTATGAGACGCCGACGATAAATGGCTTCACCATGGGCCTTGGGTACTCATTCAGTGCGGATGACTCTAAATCGAATCAGGTGGGATTCAACACGGCCGACAATACACGCGCCATAACAGCAGCGCTTCGCTACGGGAATGGGCCGTTGTCAGCCTTCATATCGTATGACCAGCTAAACCCTTCGAACAAGCTGAGTGATCAACAGACGCAGGCGACGCCCAGGTCGTATGTCGTTGGCGCAGCCTACGACTTTGAAGTAGCCAAGCTGGCACTTGCGTATAGCAGGACGACTGATGGCTGGTTCGGTGGGGCAGGCTTGCCTGGGGGGGCTGTAGGGAGCTTCTCCGGTGTGCCGACTAATGTTTTCGTCGACGGCTTCAAGTCAAATTCATACTTAGTTGCAGTCTCTGCGCCGGTAGGAGCCGCGGGCAGCATGTTCGGCTCCTGGGCGCGAGCAGACGCAAATAACAAAGATCTTACCGGAGGAGATGCAAGCTCAAATACGTTCAGCCTCGGTTATACCTATACGCTCTCAAAGCGGACCGACTTGTATGCCGTCGGCTCGTATACCGATAACTTCGCATTCTTGGACGACGCGAAGGTTAAAACTGTCAGCGTAGGGTTGCGTCATCAGTTTTGACCCAATGTGTATGGGATGCCCGCTGCGTTCACTTAGCGTAGCGGGACTGAAGAGGCTTCCGCATGGGTCGGAGAGAACTCCTCGAGCGTACCGTGACGGCTTTCGGCTCCTTTGTCGCGGAATGCTGTGCATTGCCCGAGGCCGTATGGCGCAGGGCGTATGCGAGCAAGGTTACGGATTCGTAATCACCGTGTCCTGCTAATGACAGGCTGACTAACGTAACGTATACGGGTTACGAACATACCGTGCGTTAGGGACGAGCTGCTAACGACGACTGCAGATGCGTTCGCGCATCACGCACCACTGTGCGCTTAGCCATTTTCCATGGAGGAAGCACAACAACAATGAAAATTCTTGTGGTCGAAGATGAAAGAAAGCTTGCAGACTACTTACGTCGAGCGTTGACGGAGCATGGCTATGTGGTTGATGTGGCTGGCGACGGCAGGGAAGGCCTATTTTTCGCACAGGAAACCCCATACGATCTTATCCTTCTGGATGTAATGTTGCCGGGTATGGATGGATTTCAATTGTTACGCGAGCTACGCAAACAGAGTCGTGTGCCAGTGCTCATGCTCAGCGCAAGAGATCGGGTTGAAGACCGGGTGAGAGGGCTGGAGGATGGCGCTGATGATTACCTTCCCAAGCCCTTCTCACTGACCGAACTCATGGCTCGTATCTTTGCGCTGGTTCGTAGGAACGACCCCGCAAACTTGACTGACGCCCATACGAATATCGTTCGCGTAGCCGATCTAGAGTTGGATCTTCTGCGCCGACGCGTCTATCGGAACGAGCAACCAATCAACTTGACTGTGAAGGAGTTCGCTTTGCTTCAGTTATTCATGCGCAAGCGTGGCCAAGTCTTGTCCCGGCAGACTTTAGCCGAACAGGTCTGGGATATTAATTTCAACAATAATACCAACGTAGTGGAAGCGGCCGTCAGGCGGCTACGCGCAAAGGTGGACGGCCCGTTCGAAAGGAAACTGATACACACCGTGCGCGGCATGGGGTATGTGATTGAGGTTCAGGATGCCGAATGTTGAGTTGGTCAAACTCGATTCGGGGCCGACTTTCACGCTGGCTCGCGATACAGACCTTGGTAAGCGTAGGACTGATCTGTACAGCTGTATATCTTGCTATTAGTTCGAACTTCGCGACCCGCCAGACTGAGCTGTTGGCGGAAAAGCAGAGGGCAATTCAGCATTTAGCTACGGAAAGTGCATCCAAAAATAGCGCGGAATCGCTCCAACATCAGCTCTTGGATTTCTTTCACGGCCATCCAGAGCTCTCGCTGGTTTTGCAGAGCAGCAATGTAACCAAGACGTTTGGCAAGAGACCGCCAAACGCCAAGGTAAGCATGTTTCGCCAGCATACGTTTATGCTACCGGAGTATGGGCTATCGACTGGACCGATCCAGGCGCAGCTGAGCATGGACATCACTTCCGACCTTCGCTTTCTCAGGCGCTTGGCTTTGGCTCTATTTATTTGCGCAATTTTAGGCGCAGCACTCGCGTCGTTAGGTGCAGCGTGGTTGGTTCGCAGGGCGCTGATCCCGATCGATGCATTGAGTAGCCAGGTGGCAAAGTTGTCCCCGGAACGGCTTGGCGAGCGGCTTGAGGCGAAGGACCCTGCGGCAGAGATTTTCCCGTTGATTGCGCAGTTCAACGCGTTACTCGAACGTATCGAGGGTGCCTATGCACAGATGGAGGAATTTAATGCCAATCTGGCACATGAGTTAAGGACGCCGTTAGCAACGCTGATTGGTGAAACCGAGCTGGCATTAAGTTCTAAACGCTATGAGCGCTCGCTTGAAGAAATGCTCGTTTCTAACCTGGAAGATCTACATAGAATGGAAAGAGTCATAAGCGACATATTACTTCTCGCAAGGGCCGATGGTGGCACGAGGATTAAGACAGAACCGACCAACAGTATTGCGATTACCATCCGGGAGGTTATGGATTATCACGAGGCTCAGGCCGAAGAAGCTGATGTGAAACTACTGCTAGTGGGCGACGCCTCAGCAATGATTAGCCGTACGCTTTTTCAACGCGCCGTGTCGAATCTACTATCAAATGCGATCCGGCACGCCGACGCGTTCAGCGACGTGCTGATTGTCGTGGAATCAGCAGGCGAAGAAGTGCGGATCGCAGTTTGTAACCTTGGCACGCCTGTCGCACAAGAGCACCTGGTAAGGTGCTTTGAGCGGTTCGTCAGGTTACCGGCAGAACGGGTGTCTAGTGATCAAGATCATTTTGGTCTGGGGTTAGCAATCGTTGCCGCGATAGCTCGAATGCACGGCGGCAAAACGTTTACCCGGTCGGTTGAACGATTGGTCACAATGGGATTTACCGTGGCTAGACCAATACATTAGTCTCGGTTCTGGTTTGAGAGTCCTAAATGCTCCATACATGAAGTGGCCGGCTGGGCATTGGATAAAAAAACCGCGCACAAGTGTAGCCGTGCGCGGTGACTACCGCTATCCCATCGCGGAGAAGAGCGTCGTCAAATCGACCTACCGTCCCGATTGCCGCTGGACCTCTGCGTTATATTCGGGGCCACTGCGCATACGAACATACTCGGCATAGGCAGACCTGTATTCACGGCTAAAGGTATCAGGAGTGCTCTCGCCAGCCCAGAATTTATCGAGCCCGGCTTTTTTCCACAATGCTAGATCCGCACGTACCTCCGCACGCGTCTTGGGCTCTCCGAAAACATCGGCTATGTTCGAGGACGCCGCCGCGCTTGCACTCACAGTGGAGGTATGCGGCTGTGCGCTGACCGCCATCGTCGTTGTGGCCAGCAGCACTGCTGCGAGAAGGTTCTTTTTCAAGTTAGTCATACGTTTACTCCTAGAATTTACGAACTCATGCGGCTGCGCAATGGCGCGTGATGAAAGTTAAGCCGCTTGAATGAATTGTAGGAAATCAGCCCAGTCAGTTTGCGAACACGCGCATTACTTTTTTGTTACCCAATTCAAAGCGTAATGACCTTTGTCTAAGTGGATTCGGTAGTGCACACAGTCGATCACGCCTGGCTTCTTCTCCGCCATGCCGTCGTTTCGGAAAGAAAAGCAGCACACCATAGCGGCTATCGAGGCAAGCACAATCGCCCATCAGCGTGCATGGAGTTTCTGCACCCTGATGGACATCATGCCAACTTAGAAGCTGTGACGCAGGCCGACGCCAATCGACTGAGTCTTGTTACCCGAAACGAAGGCGACATTTTTGCCATAGGCGGCTTGTGCATAAAGATTGGTGCGCGCGGAGAGCTTATAGGTGTAGGCTAGACCAAAAATGTGCTGCGATTTGAGGTCCCGGCCAGCGTAGGCCGCACCGTTGTCGCGTGGATCGACCATGCCCCAACCGGCGAGCAGCTTACCGCGCGCGCCGACAAGAGCGCTTAGGCCTACGCCGTAAGAGTTAGCACGGAAGCCGTCGTTGTAAGCGCGGATACTGCCGAAACCGAGTTCAGAATTGCGCAGTTGAGAAGGAGTGCCGAACCAGCCGTCATCAGTGATGCCGAAGCCCAGATGTACCTCGGCCACCTCGAAGTCATAACTGCCTGCAAGGTTCCAGGATTTGGCCTTGACGCCGGTGCCGGTCTTGGCGTCCTTTATCTGGTCATAGGTCAGGACCGCAGCCACGGGACCATTCGAATAGCGTAGACCAGCAGTCACGGCGCGGACATTCGGCTCGTTATGGTCCCCCTGCTTGAACTCTTGTTCGCCATCCGCATTGAACGAATACCCGATACCAGCCTGGAAGCCAGAAATGCTGGGAGTCAGGTACTGAATCTGGTTATCGTAACGTACCTCAGCCACGCTGAACGTGCCGGCGGTACGAGCTTGATTGAAGTTGTTGCCGAAGGGCGTGGCGACACCAGCCAGCCAGCGATAGGCGATGTTGCCCTGGCGGCCCAGCGTGATCGTGCCCCAAGCATCGGATTTCAGACCAAGCACCGCTTCGCGGCCATACAGACGACCGCCTTGGGCTTGGGTGCCGTTCATCAAGCTGTAACCGCTTTCCAGCGTGAAGATGGCCTTCAGGCCATCACCCAGATCTTCGCTGCCCCGCAAGCCCCAGCGATTGCTCGAGTGAGCGCCATCCCAACCCCCCCGTTTTGGATGCGCTGGCTGTGTCGTTTTTGAACTTTGTATAGCCCACACCACCATCCAAAAGACCATATAGCGTTACGGATGTATTGGCTTGTGCCGCACCTGCAAAACCGGTTAACAAGGCGGCTACCAGCAAACTCTTTTTCATGAAAACTCCAGAAATTAGCCTTGATCAGTTGCAGGACCCCTTGAGAAGTCGACTGATCAAACTCCCGAATGGAAGTTGTCGGCATTTCAGCAGTGCTTTGTTAACATGCCGTGAATTTCGAACTTCCTGACGGAGATGTAATCTCGTGATCATCTTCCGGTAATTAAGGTGGTACGGGAACAGCATTTGCTGAAGTTAGAGGCCGTGATCATCTCGAATACGTCGCTGTTCAGAGCTGAGTTGACGGTTGATAGCAACTTCAAGCGTAGATGCGGGTGGCAAAAATAACGCTGGAATTCGCGCCTACATAACTCACTGAAATGGGTCCGCGCCGCTTCCTTTTGGCTTGCCTGATCATGTAGATTGTTCCGCTATGTCGTTCAAAGAGCGGAGTGGCTTGCTCATCGTTGAACCTACGAAGAATGCGTACGAATTGCGTCGCTGCTTCGCCAGTGTCACGACACAACAAAATCACCATGGCAATGGGCTTTATTCGCCTTGCGGCTCTGTTCGTTTAACTGCCGTTGTGGCCCTGTGCTTTGGCGCAATCCTTGCATTCATTAGCTGTCTTGAGTGTCATTCGGCCAATGAGGCAATGCTGTATGGCCAAATGCTATGAATTGGTCCATGTTCATGCGAGCGGACGCTATTGCGCTATGGGAAGACTGCAGCCTTCAAAGCTGCCTATCTGGATGGGCGCGCTTCTAATGTGCATTGCAAAAATGTAATCCTAGAGTTCGACGTTTGTCACGTCTGTACGCTTACCATTCGCGTCTTGCAGACGGAGAGCCGCCAAGCCTCATAGCCGTGGATTCGCTGAGAAAACAAGCTTTGATTCCCTCGGCACGCAGGATTGACGCTTCGCTTAAGGAGCCGTAGCTCGGTCAAAGTTTAGGTCGTTTTTGGCGTTGATAAACAACGAGTCTGCAGTTCTACGTGAATGCGCGAAGGCGTCGAAGTAGTCAGTCGGCTGCAAAGGAAGGCTAGGAGGATACTCCAAAGCCCGGGTCAGAAGCATTTCAAGCTCTAGCAGATATCTCGTGATGTGCTGAGCCATTTCTAAACGATAGCGACCATTTCGAATATGAAAAAGATATCTCGTTTCACCACACCGCTGTCATTATGAAGATTCTCTATACCAACTTTCATCGAGGAGACGGCGGAGGACACACTACTTACATTCTCTCGCTTGCGCGGGAACTGAGCAGTGAGCACGAGATCGTCATTGCAGCGCCCAGAGGGAGCCGCCTTTTCGAATCAGCTGTGGCTCTGCCTGGCGTTCGGGCTATGCCGCACGAATTCAAAGGAGGATTGCTTAGAACGCTGCTGAGCCATCGGCGCCTTAGAGCATTCTTGCGACGTGAGCAATTTGACATTATTCATGTTAACGGCGCGACAGACCATCGTGCCTGTATGTTCGCATTGATGGGTTCTGGCGCTTGGCGCCCAGTGCTCGTGTATACCCAACATAGTGACCGCCTATCTCGAAGCGTCGGAGCACTAGCTCGTGCAAAGCTGGCAACAGATCATGTCATTTGCGTCTGCGATCACACGCGAAATAGGTTGGTCCATTCGTACTTCAGAGGGTGCCGTCTGCACGTAATCCGTAATGGTGTTGACTTGGATAGATTTGTTCCCCCGTCGCCTGACGAGCGATTGGCTGCGAAACGCTGCTGGATTCCGCCTCACTTGGCAGGGCGGTTAGTTGTGGGTAGCAATGCGGGGACCGCGGCGTACAAGAACTGGCTGGATATGGTCGAAGCGGTCTCTCTTCTTCCTGCTGTGCTACGAAGCCAAATCGTCATCTTGATTGCCGGCGTCCTTCCATCAGATGCTCAGCGCGCCAGAGTCGAGGCACTAAACCTGCGCAACAGTGTGGTTTTTACCGGGCTTTTGGATGATGTCCGTTCATGCTTGGCAGCGTTGGACGTCGGGTTTGTTGTGTCATCTGAGATAGAGACTATTTCGTTTGCATGCCGAGAAATGATGGCTATGGGTATACCTGTAATCGTAAGTGATGCGGGCGGTTTACCTGAGAACGTCGAAAATGGACATGATGGCTGGATTGTGCCAATGCGAGATCCGCAGGCGATAGCTTCCGTTCTAACGAAGGTGTTGGAAAGCCCTGCAGAACTAGTTTCCATGGGCCAGCGCGCGCGTCAGAAGGCTGTTCAGGAGTTTTCGATTGGTTCATTCGTCTCGTCTACGCAGGAGGTGTACCAACGTGGCAAAGTTTCGCCCAAGAAAAGCACGTGGATTGTACGCCCTGACTGAGCTCCGACGGCCTTAACCGTGCGCATGGCACAAATATGTTATGGAACAGTTGCCTGTGGCAGAGATGGCGGACGCCATGGAGGTGCTCGTAGTAACTCAAATAAGCCCTCGGTTAGAACGGGCGTGCCTATATTACAAAATTGTAATTTGCACGTCAGTAGATCGGCAGTTGTACTTCGTTAAAGTGCAATTGATTGATCAATGCTGTTGCCATTAAAGTGACTAACTCGGGCGATGAAGCAGGAAGCCCGTTTCGTGGATGTCTTGAATTTTCGGTTTCGATATTGCCTTTTCTTGGGCGGTTGAAATGGCTGCCTACTTAAACAAACTCTAGGAGTGTACTCATGATGAAAAAGACCCTTTCTGTTCTGGCTTTGAGCGTGCTTCCGACGCTCGCATTGGCTGCGGGTAACCATGCCGGAGGGCATGGTGCGCCGGGGCATGGCATGCCTGGGCACGATATGTCCACCATGTCGAATGCACCGTCGCCGACTGGCAAGCCTGGCGATCCGGCCAAAGTTACCCGCACGATTGAGTTGACGATGGACGACACCATGCGGTTTACACCGGGTGACATTCAGGTCAGCGCTGGCGAGACCATTCGTTTCTTTATCAAGAACACGGGCAAAATCCCCCATGAAATGGTGATCGGATCCCTCGCCGATCTAAAAGCCCATGCGGCTGAAATGCAAAAAATGCCGGGCATGCAGCATGCCGAACCAAATATGATTACATTGGCCCCAGGTAAGGTTGGCGGCTTGGTGTGGCAGTTTGATCAGGCTGGTACCGTCGATTTCGCTTGTCTGATACCGGGCCACATGGAGGCCGGGATGGTGGGCAAGGTAAAGGTCAGCTGACCCCCCCCACGTTGAAATGTCACAGAGAACATTGATCTTTGGTGTGGTCGGCGTCGTCACCATCGGTGCCGCCGCCATCTTTTACAGCACGATGCGGCCATCGGGCTCGGCATTCATCGACCCTGCGGATCAGGCTCTTGTGATGCAGGGCAGGGCGATCTATGCGAACAATTGCGCAGCTTGCCATGGTGAGTCCCTGCAAGGGCAGCCGAACTGGCGTGACCGCATGCCCAATGGCAGGCTGCCCGCACCGCCGCACGACAAAACCGGCCATACCTGGCACCATCCTGATGCGATGTTGGTCGATATGGTGAAAAACGGCCTGGTTCCTGGGAAGACTGCGCCGCCAAGCTATGTTAGCGACATGCCCGCGTATCGGGACATCCTCAGCGATCAAGAGATCATTGCGGTACTGGCTTACATCAAGAGCAACTGGCCACCCAAGGTCCTGGAGGCACAGAAGGACGTCACATTGCAACGACAGAACTAATCTGCCCGAGCGTGGTCTTTATCTATACTATGAATCATTCAAGATTTACATTTACGCTGGAGCAGGTTTCATGAAATTATGGCTAGCAGCGGCTGCCTTGGCCGTCGCATCATCCTTTGCACAGGCTGCCGGCACGGCCATTACCGTATATCAGGATCCCAATTGCGGTTGCTGCACCGGGTGGGTCGAGCATATGCGGGATGCTGGCTTTGATGTTACGGCGATCAAAACGGCCGACATGGCTTCGGTGAAGCAAAAACTCGGTGTGCCACCAAAGCTTGGATCGTGTCATACGGGCGTGGTAGAAGCCACTGGCCAAATCATCGAGGGGCACGTACCGGCCAATGCTGTCAACAAATTGCTGGCTGACTCATCAGTGAAGGGCGTGTCGGCGCCTGGCATGCCGTTGAATGCGCCAGGCATGGGCGAGTTGGACGGCAATCTGGTTACTGTGGACTTTAACGGTAAACCGTTTTCCAAGGACTAAAATCTACAGACAAGCAATGGTATAGCCGGGTACGCCACGATTGGTACGCCTTGCTGCTCTGACGCTGGAAGATATCTACACCTCTATATCTACATCTCTCTTGCGCCACAAGTTCAAGCCGGTTCGTGAAAAGTCAATTTTCTGGATTTAGGAGATACAAATGAATATGAAAGCACTATTTATTGCGCCCATTACGACGCTCTTGTTGGGCGTAAGCGGTGCGGGAGTAGCAGCGACTTCCAGCAGTGATGGCACTACCGCAGGCATGAAAGCTGAATCAGGCATGATGCAGAATGGTGACGCGGCCAAGATGGGCGATATGAAGCCAGGCAAGATGAAAGATCACGGCATGATGGGCGGCGACATGATGAGGATGATGGGCAGCTGTCCTATGATGGGCGCTGCTAGCGGAGCCAATAGCAAAGTGATGATGCAGATGCATGGCGAGATGATGCGTGCCATGGGCGACATCATGATCAAGTATGCCGACAAGCTTGAAGCGCCGTCCTCGCCTCAATAACGAGACTTGAGTTCGATCAACGGACCTGCCAAAAAGGTTATTTCGAAGGCTTTGGATACGCCGCGAGTCATTCATCGAATTTACGATTTCTCTTTTTTCTGGGCGGCGATCATTTCTTTGGCCGGTTGTTTCATCTCAGGATCTTGACCCTTTTTCCAGCTCTAGCGCGGTCATGTCTACAGCGCCCTGGTGGTGAGTCCGCATCATGGTTGATGCCAACGGCCTTCGCCATGGAGATGGTCGCTTAATCGTAGCCGCTATTATCCTATCAGGCGCTGCGGTTCAAGCAGAATGGGCTAAGCTTGGACGTCCAGAACCATGGTCAGGCCCCCGGCGCCTTCTTGTTCTACATTGTTGTTGGTCGTATGGTGCGGAATGTGACAATGCACAATCCATTTGCCCGGGCGGAGCGCCGTCCATATAACGTCATAGCGTTGCCCTGGACCGACGTTGACTGTATCGGCTTCGAAGCGCGCCGCGGTGGACAACACATTTCCATCGCGGGCAACCACGGTAAAAGGCCCACCGTGAACATGCATAGGGTGTACAAAATTGTTATTACTGCCAATGAAGCGCAATTTGATCGTCTCGCCCACTTTCATCTTCACCATGTCCGTGGCCGGGTATGCTTTGCCATTGATAGTGAAGTAATTGGGCAAGGCTCCTTCCATCAGCATGGCAGGGTAGGTCAACCCTTCGCGCTTGAGCCACTCCTGTAACTGCAATATATACTCATGGTCGGCCCGGGGTTCTTCATCGCGGTTCTTTGGGTCGATAATGAGTGCGCCATATAGGCCGAAGGCTTGCTGCCGATCGACATGGTCATGTGTATGATAAAAATAAGTACCGGATTGTTCGGTCGTGAACTCATAAACGTATTTACCGCCAGGAGCAATTGGCTTTTGGGTAATGTTAGCCGGTCCATCCATTTCATTGGGTAGGATCAAGCCATGCCAATGTACTGTCGTCGATTCCGGTAGTTTATTGGTGACATTGATACGGACCCTATCGCCTTCAGTGACGCGCAGCCGTGGACCCGGAATCTGGCGATTGAACGCATAGCCTTCCACCTGTACGTCGGGCAGGATGTTCCAACGCACAACGCTCGCTTCCAGATCAAAAACCTTGACACCGTTTTCAATACGAGGTTCAAGTGCTGTATCGCCTTGGGCGTCTTGCGCTGCGGTATGCGCGACCAAGAGCGGTGCGATGGCCGCCATATTGCGCATGGCAGCACCCGGCGTGTCCCACCCCATGATCATGCCTGGCGGCATAATCGCTCCTCCTACGTCGCGGGCAGACAGGCGCATGTTCACAAACAGCGCCGGAAACGTCATGCCAGCCAATAGCATTAAGCCGGTGGCCATCGTGACAGCTGCTAATTGCGGGCGTGTCACGTTAGGCTGCATGGCGTGACGATCACCTGGAGACGACTTTGCCGAAGCATGGCCGCGGTTGTCATCATCTCCTTGACGCTTTTCGGACAAATCCTTGAATTGAAAGCTCGCTCGCAGACCTCGGCGGCCATCAAGTCGCTAATGGGATTGGCCCCGAAGACGGCCCGGCGCATCTTGCCTGATGGTACTGAAGAAGATGTGCCCTTGACTCATGTGCATGAAGGCGATCGCTTGCGTGTGCGTCCAGGTGAAAAAGTGCCGGTGGACGGGGCGGTAGAGGAGGGCGCAAGCTCCATTGACGAATCCATGCTTACAGGTGAGCCGCTACCCGTCAGCAAACGCGTGGGCGATAAAGTCATTGGCGCCACGATGAATACATCGGGCGCACTGGTGATACGTGCCGAGAAAGTGGGCGCGGCCACCGTGCCGTCCCAAATCGTGCAGCTTGTGGCGCAAGCGCAGCGCTCCCGAGCGCCTATGCAACGCATGGCCGATCATGTGGCCGGCTATTTTGTCATGGCGGTGGTTGCCATCGCCGTGATAACGTTTTTCGTGTGGGGATTCTGGGGGCCACAGCCCAGTTGGGTGTACGGTCTGATCAATGCGGTGGCTGTACTGATCATTGCTTGCCCGTGCGCGCTAGGCCTGGCAACACCAATGTCGATTATGGTCGCCACTGGCCATGGTGCGACGCACGGCGTCCTATTCCGGGATGCCGCTGCCATCGAAAACTTCCGCAAGGTCGATACCTTGATCGTCGATAAGACCGGCACCTTGACCGAAGGACGGCCCACGTTTGAGCAAGCGATTCACGTCCAGGGCGGTACCGCCAAAGAAGTGTTGCGTCTGGCCGCGAGTCTGGATCAAGGCAGTGAACATCTGTTGGCTGACACCATTGTTAGTGGCGCGCGAGCGCAGGGCATCGCATTGGCTATGGTAGATGAATTCGAGTCGGGCTCCGGAATTGGTGTTCGCGGCACCGTCGAGGGCAAACGCCTGGCGCTCGGTAATACCGCGCTGATGCAGCAGGAAGGTGTCGATGTGGCGATACTGAGCGAAAAGGCAGATAACCTGCGTATGCAAGGCGCGAGCGTCATGTATCTGGCTGCGAACGGCGACTTACTGGGTCTACTTGCCGTGTCCGACCCTATCAAAGCCAGTACGCAAGAAGCCTTGAGTGAACTGAAGGCCGCAGGAATCCGAGTCATCATGGCCACAGGCGATGGGGTATCGACAGCTAAGGCTGTAGCGCAACGCCTGGGTATCGACGAATTCCATGGTGAAGTAAAGCCGGCCGATAAGCTCGATCTGGTTACAAAGCTTCAGGATCAAGGGCATATCGTGGCGATGGCGGGCGACGGCATTAACGATGCGCCTGCGCTGGCTAAAGCCAATGTCGGCATTGCCATGGGCACCGGCACCGATGTCGCCATGAACAGCGCCCAGGTCACGCTGGTGAGAGGCGATTTACGAGGAATCTCGATTGCCCGTCATCTCTCTGACGCTACCATCGCGAATATGAAGCAAAACCTGGGGTTTGCTTTTGTTTATAACGCTTTGGGCGTGCCGCTGGCGGCGGGCGTGCTGTATCCATGGACGGGGTTATTGCTCTCACCCATGTTTGCCGCCCTGGCGATGAGCTTAAGTTCAGCTTCGGTGGTGACGAACGCCTTGCGGTTACGTAAAGCAAAATAAACGGCTAGCGCGCCCAATGAGTTACTGTGGCCGTTGTTGCGTGATTTCTTTTTGAGCCGCTAACGCCTGCTTGGGCCAGGAGCTTTTGATATAAGCGAGCACAGCTCGGATGTCGTGATCTGTCAGCAATTTGTCATAGGCTGGCATGTCGCTCACATATCCGGATGGGGCTGTCACGCCAGGAACCAGGCCATTTTTAGTGATGTCAATTAAAACGGCATCGGGATGATGCCAGGTGTGCCCGCTCTCATCATGCGGCGGCGCAGGCAAACGACCATTGACTTGACGTATCCGCCAGTTTGGCTGGCCTTCCAGCTTCGCGCCATGGCAGGATGCGCAGTTGTTGGCATAGATTCCTTTGCCGTTGGCAACGAGTTCTTGATCAGAAGGATCAATAAATGCCTGCCTTGTGTCCCTCAAGGATTCATACATAAACAAGCCGGCGCCGAACGCCAATACACCAAGCACACCGATAATCACGCTTGCTTTTTTCACCGCTATTGCCATTGGAACTATCCCCACTCACTTTGTTGCACGATCAGTCTATGTAATTTTCTGCTACCGCTCTTCAGGCAGCACAATGTAGCCTCATCTTTGGACATAGGAAGTCAGTTGCCGTTTTTCTTGGATGGGGTCTACCGGTTGATTGTTGACGCGCAGCTCATAATGCAAATGAGGGCCACTGGATGTTCCGGTTGAACCGACATAGCCAATGATTTGTCCCTTTTCTATGTTGACACCTTTTCTTAGGCCTTTCTTGAAACGGCTTTGATGCGCATAGACAGTGGAATACTCGTTATCATGCTCTATGAAAATCACTTTTCCATATCCATTTTGGACGCCAATGAAAGAGATTTTTCCCTGAGCCGTTGCGCGGATGGGAGTGCCTTTTGGGGCGGGGTAGTCAAGACCCTGATGGCCTGCCCACTTGCCTGATACGGGATGCAGCCGGTAGCCAAAGGATGAGTTGATACGCGCGCGTTCGATCAGCGGCGTGGCAAGAAACATCTTACGCAAGCTCTCGAGTCGAGGGATCGCCTTATGAGCGTGTTTGCCGAGTGTGTGAACAGGGCTTTCGATAATAGAAGTCAGTCTGACTTCCGATGCCACGGCGCTATTCGTTAGAAGATAACCGAAGACGAGAAGCAGGCTTTTTAGTATCGTATGCATGTCATATTGAAAATATTTGGATAATGCTAGAGCGTGGTTCGCCTTTTGTGGCTGGATCGACTGTGATTCGTGTGGGAGAAATAAGCATTGGCAGCACTGCATATGCAGTGCTGCCGCTCTGGAGGGAACGCACTGTAGCTACTGTGCCTAGTAATCCATCACGCAGTGGATTAATAATCTGGCCATAAGGCGCCGCCTTTACGTCACCTTATCCGACTTTTACCTTACCAATCATGCCCGCTTCCATGTGCCCAGGAAGAAGGCAGGCAAAGTCAACGGTTCCGGTCTGAGGAAACTGCCAGACGAGGCCACCTTTTTGGCCAGGATTGACCGTGATCATATTGGGCTCGGCATGTTTCATACCCGGCATTTTTTGCATCATGGCGGCATGCTCTTTGAGTTCCGCAACGGAGCCAATCACCATTTCATGCGGGATCCTGCCGTTGTTCTTCATGAAAAAACGGACCGTCTCGCCGGGCTTCACGTTGAACTCGCTTGGAGAAAAACGCATGGTATCGTCCATGACGAGCTCGATCGTACGCGTGACCTTGGCGGCGTCGCCAGGTTGTCCCACAGCCGAGTCACCTTTGTTCATGCTGGACATATCATGACCTTGCATCATGGTGCCGTCTTTCATCTCATGACCTCCACCATGGCTTCCGGCGGCTAATGCCAGGGCGGGTAACGTGCTTAATATCAGTATCGATAATGTCTTTTTCATAAAAATCACCTTTGGATAAGGGAAAAATAAGGGCATCAGGCGTGATGTTCCCTGGTGTTACAGTTAAAACCGAAAGCTCAAACCGGCCACGAAACGGGTTTCCTGCTTGGACTCGCCCGCTGCACGTGCGTAATCTGCCGTTTTTCCGAATTTGCTGGACCACTCCACGCCAACGTAGGGAACAAACTGACGCGTGACTTCGTACTTCAAACGCAGACCGGCCGTGCCATCCGATAGCCCGCTTCCAATCTCTCGCGCTGGATCGTTCTTACCGTAAAAGTTGACCTCTACGCTCGGTTGAAGATACAGTTTCTGCGTCAGCAAGATGTCGTACTCTGCGCTTAGGCCTAGCGCAGTTCGACCGCTTGGGCCAACGTACGCCGTGGCATCGACCTCGAACCAGTAAGGCGCAAGCCCTTTAAACCCGAATGCCAGCCATTCTCGGTTTGGCGCGCCCTGAGCATGGTCGAATCTTACGCCCAGTTCCGTATCCCAGAACGTTGAAACCGCATGACGCCACAGCAACTGCGTTTCGGATTCCTGCAACTTGCCGCTCGCGACTTCGCCTTCCGCTTTAATGACGGCGCGGTTATAAGTGCTGCCGTACCAGGCCTCCCCTTCATAGGCCGCCCACTCCTCACCTCGCGCCCTGACGTACTCCAACCGGTCGAAGTAGACTGAGCCGAAATTGTGCATGTCCGACATGATCAGCGCGTCTGACGGTGGCAACGCATACTTGCCTGCATTACGTACATAGCCATCGGAGTAGGCATTCGGATCACGGGCGTCTGGTGGGGCCGAGCCCCCCTGCATCTGCATATCGCCATGGTCCATTCCGCCACCGCTCGTGTCCATTGCTCCCATATCGTGAGCAGTGGCCGCCGGAGCTGTGTTGGCTTGGCCATGGTTCATTCCCGGCATGGCCTCTGCTGGCTTAGTTGCGGGGGTTGACTTCATATTCATGGTGCCATGGTCCATGCCAGGCATATTCATTTTGCTGTGATCCATGCCAGGCATGTTTGCTGCATCGGCAGGAGCCGAGCTGGCCGGCGTGGCGGTATGGCCACTATGGGCGTCATGCGCTTGGGCGTAGGCAAAAAGCGGAGTTGCGCCGAGCGTTGCGATGGCGACTCCAAGAATACGTTTTTTTATATGGGTATTCACGGTCAAGATTCCCTTTTTCTCGTTTATTGAGCTCATGCCACCACCACTTCGCGAAACATTCCCGCATCCATATGCAGCATCAGGTGGCAATGCCAGGCCCAGCGACCCAGTGCATCGGCGGTCACGAGAAAGCTGATGCGTTGCGCCGGCTGCACCGGAATCGTGTGGCGGCGTGCCTGGAATTGCCCATCGGGCGTTTCCAGTTCGCTCCACATGCCGTGCAAATGCATGGGGTGCGTCATCATGGTGTCGTTGTGCAATATGACCCTGACCCGTTCGCCGTAACGGAAATGTACCGGTGTCGACTTTCCGAACTCCACGCCGTCGAACGACCAGGTGTAGCGCTCCATGTTTCCGGTCAAATGGAGCTCGATTTCACGCTCTGCGCCGCGCGGATCCATCGCACCGCCCACGGTGTGCAAGTCCGATAGCGTCAATACTCGGCGGCCGTTGTTGCGCAGCCCAATGCCGGGATCGTCCAAGTTGGTGCGCGGCATGTCGACCCGCATATCGATGCTTGGACCATATTCGGTCCTGGCGTGGCGCACTTGGGTGCTGGCGCCAGTTGCTGCCATAGCGCCATGATCCATACCAGCCATCCCTGCGTGATTCATACCCTGCATGCTGCCATGGTCCATACCTGCCATAGCGCCGTGGTTCATACCGCCCATGGACGATTGGCCGGACGCGCCATGGCTCATTCCTGCCATGCCACCACCCATGGCACCCATCATGTCTGCCATGGTGAGCCATTCCGCAGGGTCAAGCGCGGGTACGGGCGCTTCGAGACCGGCACGCGTAGCCAGTGTGCCCCGTGCATACCCAGTGCGATCCATGGCTTGCGCAAAAACGGTATAGGTATCGTCTTTGGGCTCGACCAGTACGTCGTAGGTTTCCCCTGGACCAAAGCGAAATTCGTCCACTGTTACAGGCTCGACATTGACGCCGTCGGCCTGAACCACAGTTAACTTTAAGCCTGGTATACGCACGTCATAGAAGGTGTTGGCCGCGCCGTTGATAAAGCGCAGGCGGACCCGTTCTCCGGCTTGAAACAGCCCCGTCCAGTTGCCCGCTGGTGTCGTGCCGTTCATTAGGTAGGTCAGCACGTTAGCGGACAGGTCGGCCAAATCGGTCGGACTCATGCGCATCTCGTTCCACATCTTGCGCTTATCGATAGCCGCTTTCAGGCCATCTCGCGAGGCATCCTGGAAGAAATCAATGGCGGTGGGTTGATTGTAGTTGTAGTAGTCGCCTTGCATCTTGAGTTTGGCCAGGACTCGCATCGGATCCTCGTCGGTCCAGTCAGAGAGCTGAACGACGTACTCCCGATCCGCCCGTATGGGGTCGGTTTGTGCCGGGTCGATAATGATCGCCCCATAAACGCCGGTCGCTTCCTGCATCCCCGAGTGCGAGTGATACCAGTACGTGCCGCTTTGTTCGACTTTAAATCGGTAGGTAAACGTTTCCCCTGGGGCGATGCCCGTAAAACTGATACCTGGCACGCCATCCATCTGAAAAGGCAGGATAATGCCGTGCCAATGGATGGAGGTGGCTTCCTTCAGACGGTTCTTGACGCGGATGGTGATCGTATCGCCTTCGCGCCAACGCAACGTTGGGGCAGGAAGCGAGCCATTCACCGTCGTCGCCATGCGTGGGTTGCCGGTGAAATTGACGGGCGATTCACCGATCTCCAGGTTGAACTCGGTCCCTGTCAGCACAGCGGCCGAGCCGGTGCTCGTCTTGACGGATGGACCCCCGGCGGCTCGGGCGAAGGGCGATAAGCCCAACAATACACCGCCGGCCGCAAGGCCCTGAACGAATCGGCGACGGGGCAGAATAGGTAGTGCAAGCGAGGGCGGTAGCAGGTGTTTCACGTGAGCGTATCCCAGAGTCGAAAGAGGTAGATTTCAATCATCCTTCGATGATCAAAGCTTCAAATTAAATTAATGACTAGCACTTTAACGAAACGCTCATGTCGGCCCAATGACGCTGGCATTACATTTTTGTAATGCAAGGGTATTCTTCACATTAGGTTGTACGGGTGGATCCGATGCCTGCGGGAGGGCGGAACTTAACCGTGTCACGTTCATATTAAGTACCCATCATCCAATACATCATGGCTCCCATACCGACGAGAGCGAAAACGGCTATGAGCCCAATCGCCGCCAGCGCGATAACGATGATTTTTATCAGCTTATTACTCATGAAATTACCCAAATTGCTTTACGTTATGTGGATGCCAAACGATACGATGCCACGAGATTACTTATCGAGCGTCGAGCCACCCTTAGCAATCTGTAGCCAGGTCGCACCACGATCTTGAGTGATATAGGCACTACGTTTGAAGGTCGCAATAGCAAATTCTTCGTGGCGGGTAGGGTTTTGAGCAATAAAGGCCACCGCGTCTTCGTCCAGTGTAGGAAGCTTGATTTTTTCAATAGCTCCGCCGTCCTTCAGGCCTATGCGACTCAGCACGGGAGAATTCGCGTAACTGCTAATCCAAAGGTGCTCACCATCCAGATCGAACCACTGCGCGAGTACCTGCATGCTCTGAACCAATGGCTCAAAATGGTTGCCCGCGTCACGAGACAAGTACAACCCGTCGGCAGCGCCCACGGCAACGACGTTGGCATCGCGCGGGTGCACCGCCAAGCTGTTAACTTTGGCCTTCAGGCCGTTAGCTGCTGCTCGCGTCCACGCCAGGCCGTCTGTTTGAGTCATATACAGGCCAGCTTGGGGCATCCGGGTATTAGGCCCATAATTCAGGACATAAACCGCATTGGTTTCATGGCTTGTGGCCAAGGTATGAAAATCGGACTCTCCTTCCAGCCCCAACTGCCGCCAGGTTTTTCCTGCATCCGTACTTTTGATGAGACCGAACGGATTAATTAGGTTCGAGCCTGCTGCGGGATGACCGCTGCTGTAAAACGCCTCGCGGGTGGTGGCAAATCCCATGTAATCATGCTCAGGCCCGGCCATCTTTGACCATTGCCCATCGGCATACGCTGCGATGCCATGATGGCTTGGGATAAGCAACTGTTTACCGTCTGCGCTATAGGCAAGCCCGTGCACGTGGGTGAGCTCAATCGGCGCTGCCTTTGCCAAAGTCGTCATCCCTTGTGTATCGGCTACGGATGGCTCGGCACTTGCGGTTGCAACGCCAAGTCCGTTGAACGTCAATAGCGTGGTCAGGGCTGTCGCCGCCATCCCGGTGAAAATCGTTTTTGCATTCATTACGTGGTGTCCGTTAATCCAGGTTGTTTCCCCCATCATGAATCCGTCATGCGTAGAGTAGGGGGAGCGCTACGGACTAACTAATCCTTGAGCGGTGCGTTGCCGAGCAATGGTTTAGAGGAAGGGGTATCGGCTTGGTTGTTTTCGACCTTTTGCTCTTTGTGGCAGGACTGCATGCCTTTCATCATGAAAAACATCATCAAGGGACAAATCAAGAAGAATAAAAATGGGGCGCTAGCGGTAATCCATCCACGGGCGGCGGGTAAAGTCGCGTACGCCACGGCGACGACGACGGCTAGGCCAAAAGCCGTCTTCATCATGGTTTTCATATCACATTTCATCATCGTTTCCTTCAAATCGGCAGGTTGCTTCAGATCTACCCGACAGTGATAAACGAGCAGTACTCAATGCACTGTAGCGAACTAAGGCTGTCAGTCCGATTACGCCTTAATTACATGTTTGTCATGTTGGGTCACTGCTTGGATCGTGATGATGAAATTTTTCATTACTGACGCAGAAACAGAGGTGGTGTCATCTTGATTGCCTGGGAAAACTCGGACAATGATTTAGTAATAACGGGTAAATATAGCTGAGGGCTAGCTTGACATTGCCACCGTAGGAAGGTTTAGAGTGTCCTTGTAGTATTACTTTAGGAGAGTGCAGTGATTGAATTTGAAGTGAAGGATATGACGTGTGGCCATTGCGTGCATACGATCGCTCGTGCCATTAAGGAAACCGTCCCGACGGCATCCGTTCACATTGATCTTCCCCAACATTTGGTCCGCGTCGATGGGGCAACCAATCTGGATGTCATCGAACGCGCCATTCGAGAAGTTGGGTATACGCCGGTGCTCAAGGCTTAATGGGTCAGACACATTAAACGGACTGGCCCTAATTTTTCCCGTTCACTTCGACCTTTTCGCTTAAGGGCGGCAGGTCGTTTTCAATCAGCGCTCATTGAGTCATTTACTCAAACACTTCTATGCATTTTCGACACGCTTCGGCGCGATGCTGATAATGCTTTATCTGATGCTGACTACATTCTTGAACGGAAAGTTCGCACATCCCTGCACAAACGCTTGAGAAAATTCACTGCCGCGCTGCCGCGCTGCCGCGCTGCCGCGCTGCCGCGCTGCCGCGCTGCCGCGCTGCCGCGTTCAAGAAAAACTTGTTTGGAACCGGCGGATTACAATTTTGTAATTCACCAGTCATCGTGCTGTCAGCTTGGGGTGGGTAGAGTCTTGCTATGAGCTCAGACGATACTAGGTCAGAGCGCCGCCCTTGATTCAGGCGTAAAACAGAAGGAATTTGCAGGAGCGACCTATGAAACTACTCGTCGTTGAAGATGAGATAAAAACCGGCGAGTATGTGCGCCAGGGCTTGATGGAGTCTGGTTTTGTGGTCGATCTGGCTCGTACGGGTCTGGACGGGCATCACCTTGCGCTGACTGAAGACTATGATTTGATCATCCTGGATGTCATGCTGCCGGATGTTGACGGTTGGCGTATTCTTCAAGCCTTGCGTGAAGCAAAATCGACTACACCAGTATTGTTCTTGACGGCGCGAGATAGCGTGGAGGATCGAGTCAAGGGCTTGGAACTGGGCGCCGACGATTATTTGATTAAACCTTTTGCTTTCTCGGAACTGCTCGCGCGGGTACGTACCTTACTGCGCCGAGGAACCACGTCAATCTTTAATGATCAATTGCAAGTGGCCGACCTCGTGCTGGACATCCCTCGTCGGCGAGCAACGCGACAAGAGGTACGTATTAATCTAACCAACAAAGAGTTCGCGTTGCTCGAACTGTTGGTGCGCCGCCAAGGCGAGGTGTTGCCACGTTCCCTGATTGCTTCCCAGGTGTGGGACATGAATTTTGACAGCGATACCAACGTCATTGACGTCGCGATTCGGCGCCTGCGCGCCAAGATCGACGACGCCTTTGAGCCCAAGCTAATCCATACCGTTCGCGGTATGGGTTACATGCTTGATGTTAGCAGCGCGAGCTGAACGATGGCACGTCGTCCTGTGTCTCTGGCCCTGCGCCTGACTGTCTCAATTGGCGCGGTTATGACAGTGGTGCTCCTTACGTTTGGATGGATGGTCGAACGATCCATTAATAGCCACTTTGTTCAGCAGGATGTTGATGAACTTAATGCTGTTGTTCAATCTCTGGCGAAGTCACTTTCCGGACCACCAGCCAGTCAAGAATCAAATGCGCTGAGGCAACGCCTGGCCGCGGCGATATCAGGTCATCATAATGCGCAATTTCGCATATCGGACCTTACCGGAAATGTGATTTACGCTACGCCTAATTCGAATCTTGATGGTTTTGCACGATTGGCTCCAATTACGGACACGATAGATCTTGACTCGGTAAAAATCTGGCGAGATAAGGGGCAAACCTACAGAGGTGCTGTTGTGCAACTCATGCAAAAAGGCTTTCCAGACGGAAAGCCCTTAACCATAGCGGTTGCGACTGGCATCAATTTCCATTTGCACTATCTTGAAAGCTTCCGCAGCTACTTGAGAATTATTACCGTGGCTGCTTGCTTGATTGCGATTTTGGCAACATGGCTTGCTGTCTATCAAGGCCATGCGCCAATCCGACGCATTAGCCGGGAAATTAGACGCATTAAATCTGACCAATTGCATATCCGGCTAGCCCCTGAGACAGTGCCTGTCGAATTGACCGAGTTAGCGATATCGTTCAACGACATGCTCGAGCGAATTGAAGGGGTCTTTCGGCGGCTCTCCAATTTTTCGGCCGATATCGCCCATGAACTGCGTACCCCGATCACCAATTTGAAGACACAAACGGAAGTTGCCCTTTCCCAAGCACGTAGTGTTGAGCAGTATCGCGAAATTCTGTATTCGAATCTGGAAGAGTACGAACGTATGGCAAAAATGGTGGGCGACATGCTGTTTCTGGCCCAAGCGGATAATAAATTACTTAAGCCCGAGCTGGTTATCGTCGATTTGGCTGCTGAAGTACGTAGTCTGTTTGATTATTTCGAGGCTTGGGCTGAGGAGCGCATGGTGACGCTCACATTGGTAGGGGCAGACGTTGGTGTGCAGGGCGACCGTCTTATGATTCGTCGTGCCTTAAGCAATTTATTGTCCAACGCCATTCGTAATACGCCTAAAGCAGGGGTGGTAACGGTGTCGGTAAGTTCGGCTCCTAACAAGGCCGTGCTTAGTGTAGAGAATCCAGCAGCCGCCATATCGCCCGAGCATCTGCCACATCTTTTTGATCGGTTCTATCGGCCAGACGCTTCGAGGCAGCGTAGTGGCGAGGGTGCTGGGCTTGGATTGGCGATTGTTAAATCCATCGTTGAAGCGCATGGCGGATCGATCAGTGCCACATCAGCGGCAAATCTAATCATATTCGAAATGACACTGCCCACCCAGATGCATTCTGAATAAGGCCGCGATTAAACCGCAGTAACGCCATCAAACTACCATCGTGTTTTATGGCGTTCCTCGGTTTTTCGATGTGGCGCGTTTCATGGCACTTGTCCAACTCCGTCGGATTTGACCATAGCTGACCAGTATTGGAGTTCTTTACATCTTATGGTGCTGCGTTGTGCCATTTAAGTCATTGGTGGACATTTGTATCATCCTTTAATCACCTTGCGGTACAACGATGAGGCCATTTTGCATCGGACAGTTTTTAAGAAATTTGTTGGCGACATTGGCGGGACCCAGTATTTATTGGCCTACCTTGAATGTTGTGGTGACCACTACGATCGATCCGGCCTATGCAAGATTGGCCTCCGGGATCTACAACACCGCTCGACTGAATGGGGTGTTCGTAGGTATTGTAAAGTTAGGATCGCTGCTCAGAGGTGCGAGGCATGCGCTGATTGGGTTGAGGATAGGCGTGTTGCTGATCGTTGGGTGCATGATCGGCGTCGTGGTGGTGACGTTGCGTTACATCAACTCATGAGGCAAGGTCGGCAGACGAAGGCGATTTAGCATGGAACTACGCCATCTACGTTGCTTCATCGTCTTGGCTGAGGAGCTGCACTTCACCCGTGCCGCCGAGCGGCTGCACATCGAGCAGTCGCCGCTGTCGCGTACCATCAAGGATATGGAGGACGAATTGGGTGTGGTGCTGTTTAAGCGCAACCGACGTGGCACGCACCTGACCCCCGCAGGTGAAGTCTTTCTGCAGGACGTGCGTCGGGTATTTACAAGTCTCGATCAGGCTACGGCGAGCGCTAAGGCGGCAGCATCGGGCTATCGCGGTACGCTGCGTATCGCCGTCTCTGATGGAGCCGCCGAACCTCGACTAGCAGCGCTGCTGGCGCGCTGCCGGGAGGAAGATCCTGAAGTGGAGATCCGCTTGTTCGACGTGCCACTGGCCGAGCAGTTGCGGGGGCTACGGAAAGGCGCGTTTGACGCCGGCTTTGCTCGCTCCTCCGAAGCGGGAAACGATATCGTTGCTCGTGCTGTCTGGAGTGATCCGCTGGTGGTGGCCATGGCTGCACGCCATCCCTTGCTGGTGCACGCACAGATCCCTCTGGAAGAATTGCTGCGCTACCCGTTGGTGATGTGCCATCCTCATGAGTGCGAAGGCTACCTGCAGCAGATCGCCAAATTGTTGCGTGCGGTGAATGTAGAACCTGTCGTGAGCGGACACGCTAGTTCCCTGAGCATTGCCTTGACGCTGGTGGCTGCGGGCTATGGTCTGTGCTTTGTCACCGCTACCGAGATCGGCATGTACAGACACCCGGATGTAGCGGCTCGGGCGTTGCAAGGGTTACAGGATGAAGCGAAGTTGATGACCTATCTGCTATATCCTCAGACTGAAATTTCTGAACCACTGAGTCGCTTTATCGAGCGAATACAACCAAGAGATGTAGACGGCATGCCATTGCCGTAGCAGAATTACTTCTCGGTTGCGTTGGCCGCCGCCTGGAGATTCTTCTCGGTGGCCGCGATCAGTTCACTTGCGCTTCTGTTCAGTGCTCTGGCAATACGCAGGATCATCGCTAGGTTCGGCATATGCTCGCCACGCTCGATCTTCCCCATATGCGAACGCTCGATGCCTGCTAGGTTGGCGAGTGTCTCCTGAGCGGTACCCAGCTCTGTTCTCGCCGTTCGCACGGCCATGCCAAACGCAATGGCTGGTCCTGCTTCATAGGTGGTGGTGCCGGCGGGCCGGCCTCGTTGAATAATAAGCTTCTGCATCTACAGAAGCTTCGTATGGCGGCATAAATCAAACCACGTTAAATTTAACTCATGATAAGATTTAGGCCTTACTTTTGGGGTTACGTTGTCGTTTTCCGCTAATCCCTGGACCGTTGCCGTTAAACGCGGACTCGTCCGTTAAATCCCGGACTTGGAAATGGAGCGAAGAGGATGCAAACGAAGTGTTGAACCAGGTTTTTGGTTTGAGGAGAAAACAATAAGCGGTAGCTGGAGGCATGAGCCTTGATGCAATACCCCTCGGTCTGTCAACCAGGTGGCCGTCCGGCTAGTTCAGCTTTAGCAAAAACTTTGGCACTATTCCGGCTTTTAACGAAGAGCGACAGTCCTCTGCGAACAAGGAGAACAAGATGCCCTCCAACGCTGATCGGCGACCTTTGCGAATCGCCATATCGTTCGGCGCGACCCACGCACAGCTGGCAACGCTTCTTGCTCGCCAGCGCATAGAGGAGCCTGAAACGCCCGTCGCACTGTCTGAGGTTGCCCCGGCAGAGCAAATCGCGGGTCTGAAAGACAGACGCTACGAACTCGGATTTACCCTTGATGCGGGGGCCGAACAGGGCCTGAAGATGCAGCCGCTCTGGCATGACGAACTGGCGGTCGCGCTGCCAGCGCGCTCGCCATTGCTGGCCTATCCAGTCATCCCGCTGCCTGTTCTGACGGGCTATCCTATGATCATGTGGCATCCCGACGCCTGCGCGGCAATGTATCGCCATGCTGTGGCTTTACTTGACGCCGCTGCCATCACGCCGCAAGTCGAGGCTCACGCCAAGAGTTTTTCCTTCATGGCTACTTTGGTGGCGGCGGGATACGGAATCGGGTTCGCCGCTCGTTCCTGGATTGACGCGGCACGGGGAGCCGGTGTGGTGGCCAGGCCGTTCGTCGGTGACGCTGAGGTTCTGACCACCTATGTGTTGACGGTCCGCAGCCATGCATCGTCCGAGGCGCTTAGATTCATCGAACGCGCATTGGCTACCCAAGCCTCATCTGTTCACTACTAGGTGTCTGTTAGAGGGTGTGATGATATCGACGATCGATTGATCGGACAGATTTCGATGTGGCTTTGCTAACAGGTGGCGGCATAGCACCCTCGAACCTTGTTCTCGGCCCGCCTCGGAAAGTATTTGGGCCAGCCCCTTACTTTCAAAATGAATGGGTTCAATGCCCGTTGTCAAACGCCATTTCGTCTAAGTAATCTGCCCAAGCCTGCATGATCTTCACTCTTTGGGCGGTAAATGTGGTGCGATCATATGAGTCCCCGTTCGCTGAGCGTTTAGTATGAGCTAACTGGGCTTCGAGCTCGTCACGTTCCAGACCTAAACGTTCTCGCGCCATCGTACGTAGCGTTGCCCTGAAGCCATGGGTGCAGTGTTTGCCTTGAAAGCCCATGAGTCGCAACGCACGCGACAGCGCGTCGCGGTGAGTATGGGGATTTCGAACCTTGCCTGTTGCTGGGAATACATACTCGGCACCGCCGCTGATTGCCTTCATTTCCTGAAGCATGGCTAACGCCTGGCGCGGCAGGCTCACAACATGTTCGACACCCAGCTTCATCCGGCGTATGGCTTCGCCATTACCCTTAAACTGACCCTCTTCCAGGGCGGGCACTGCCCATTCGGCGCGCTTCAAATTGATTTCCGACCAGCGAGCGGTGGCGATGATGCCGGGACGGTGCGCGGTCCAGGCGCAGAGCAATAGTGCGCGCCGAATGACAATATTCTCGTACCCGTGGATAGCTCTTAATAGTGCGCCCAGTCGTTCCTCGTCCAAGGCGGCCGGCAACTTTCCCGATTTTGGCAATTTGCGAGTGACCGATGTAAAGGTCAATTGGGTGTGCTCAGGTCTGATCTCTTCGTCGATGCAGTACTCCACTAGCATGTTGACGTATCGTGGAACCGTGCGTGCCAAGCTGGGAACAGTACCCCCCATTTCGCGGATAATCGGCACGACATCCTTGCGGCTAAGGATCGCCATATCGACTGTGCCGATACGTGGCTGGAGGTAGTCCTGGATGATTAACCTTGCTTTGCTGTATGTGCTGTTAACGACTGTAGGCTCATATAGTTTTAACCAAGCTTCGGACACCACGGCGAATGAGCGTGCCCGAGCGGTGCTTTCTTGCTGTTCGCGTTCGAGTTCTTCCAGGGTCTTGTTCTGGCGAGCGAGCTGTTTGCCGACTCTGACGCCGATGATAGGCTGGTGGGTACGGGCCGCGAGGTGGACTTCGTCGGCACGACTACGCGCGTCTTGAAGGGTTAACATAGGGGCCGGGCCATCTGTAGAGATGTCGCCATAATCTCCGATGGTTACGCGTAGACCTTTGCCTTCAGGCGTCTTGTAGCGCACTTGCCACGATTTTTTCCCCGAGGCAGCGACAAGCAAGTACAGCCCGTTTCCGTCGGGTACGCTGTAGTCGGTGGCTTTGGGTTTGTACTTTTTGGCGGCAAGCGCGGTAAGGGGAGTTGCTAGCTTGGGCATACGAAGAGCCTCCTTGTGTACCTTATTAATAAGGTACACAAAAAAGGGCACAAAAGCAATGGATTTTGGTGGATTGCGGTAGCCGTCCATAGAAAGAAAACCCGCATTCCTCTGGGAGAGATGCGGGCTTACTGGACTTTCTTGGAACTTCTTGGAATTCGGGTTGGTGCCCGGGGCCGGAATCGAACCGGCACGCCTTGCGGCGGGGGATTTTGAGTTGGCGCGTTACGGTGTCTGTATAAGGAAGTGGTGCGAAGGTGAGTGTAGGTTTAAATAGGTGAAAGAATTTACTAATCAATCGGTTAGCGTATTTTTGCGAAATCCGGTAGAACTGGTCAGTGTACCTGTACTGTACTGAAATAAGGTGCGGCAGTACAGTTCGGTACAGTCATGTCTGCGACGAGCTACTGGTTAGTGGGCGCCATCCGGATTGTTGAGAGGTTTACCCATCTCATGCCGGGCCGCGATTGATGCGTTGCTCGATTTTTCTCATGGATGCCAAGACTTCATCGAAGTCCGGCGCGGGACCGAAGATCATGGCGGTCGTGTTGGCGTAGTCACGCCGGAGCGCATCGATCATAGCGTCAGACGGTGCAATGGCAAAGCTGCCGACAGTAGCTGAAGCAAGATCGTAGTCCGGGCGATTGAAAAACATCCGCGCATGGCGAACGCAGTCAGTGCCTAGCTCGGGGCTCTCGACTGCGGACCTGCTGGACTCTGATCCAAATAGGCAATGCAGATCGTAGTAGTGCCGCGAGACGCGTTGCCCCTCTTGCCGGAGGATGCCTCGTCGATCGTACCAGCGGCGCAAGCCGTGGGTAATCACCACCTTGTCCCAGAACGTACGTGCGGCAACGATGGTGGTTACATCGTGAACGGCCAGATCCAGTCCCGGCACCTCCTCGGCGATGTATGGCTGAATCTTGACAGGGTTGTTCGGGTCAAGCGCTGACTTCGCGCCGGACTCGATCCGTACCGCAGGTCTCACGTAAGCACCATCCCGAGGTTCAACTTCGGGATACCAGACCAGCAGGGTCTGGCCGTCAGGATCTGCAGGATCGATCTCGATGCGCCCGGTGCCGCGGGTTGCATCGGCAATCTGCTCGCTGAGAAAGGCATGCAGTGGGCCGGTGATGTAGGCGCGGCAAGCGTCACGGATGGCATTAAGCCTGGCGCGGCGCTTCTTGCTTGAAAATTCCTCCAACTCTTCTACTGACGCGGCGGCATCCAAGTCATCACGGAAGACCGTGACATCGATGTCTTCGGAGAATCGCTGAATCAGGTCATAGGCTTTCGACAATGATGTGCCGCCCTTGAACAGCAGCCGTGGCCCTGCAGCAGGCCGCTCGTGATACAGCGCGTTCAGTGTCCAGCAGACCCAGAAGTCTTTTTCAACATTACCGATAGGTGTGCCCAGCCGGTTGGCCGTCGTGAGAAACAGATCCTGTCTGTCTCGTGGCAAGGCACTGATGATCTGTTGATACGCCGATGTGCTCATGTGTCTACCTCGTTAGAATGTGCCGGCATCAGCAGCCCACGCAGAAACGTCTGCATCCATATAGGCAGCGTGGAGAGCCCCAAGCGCAAATCGTCCTTGATTGCCTTGCCGTGCTGAGGGTCGTTGAGTAAACGTAGCAAGCTGACTCGGATACGTTGACGCTCGGTGTCCTCGGACAACATATCTTGCATCCAATAGAGGGCCTGTACGACGCGCATCGCTGGCCGGCCGGCCCAATAGAGGCGGCTGGGCGCTGCGTACTTGAAATGGATTTCCTGTTTGCCGAGTTTGATGGGTTTGAGCCGGGCATCAATCAACACTTCAATCCGCGCTGGTACTGCGGTAGTGAAGCCCAAATCGTTGGCGGCAGTCATTCCGTCCACAACGGTACGGGCCTGATCCCTGCGAGCAACCGCCCTGATTACTGCCCGATAGTCGGGGGCCGTGAGCTGGCCAGTCAGCGCATTTTTGCGTGGCAAGTCATAAAGGCCACGGTCAATGCGACGCAGTTCGCCCGCGTTGACCAGGCGCTGTAGCGTTTTGTCGATGGTAGAACGATTCCCAAGATCAACAAAGTCTCCGGGAGTCCAGACTTCATCTGAGCTGGACGTGATCCGGTTGATGACCTGAGATTTGAGGTCGGAGCCTTGGGGCGCACTTTTCATGTCCGAAGAATGACATGTTTTTCGGACATTTAAAAGGGTTGTCTGAAATAAGTAACATTTTTCGGACAATTTTCCTGAGGGAATTGAAGAGCTGGGCCCTTGACTGGGCCTCCGACTGGGCCCAGCGTGGAAAGCTGGATTCCAGCCGTTTGATTAGATAGGGTGGTGAATTGCTAACCATGGGTTAAAAATAGAACGAAATCAAATCAGTTTGTTGGGCTATTGAAGTTCCGGCACTGTATTAATCAGATTGGGGAAATCACTCGCTTAACAGCGAATCCGTTCTTAGAGATGATGGCGTATTCATCACTTTTGAACTATCCGGAATTTCCCGATATTTACTTACGGCAGGAGTTCAGTATCTATAAATAGACGCTATGCGGTGTCAATCAACTCGGCGACAACGCTTGCACGAAAGTACACACGCCGACCCACTTTCCGCCGTGCGGCATTCCATTGCTCGGCGAATTCGGTTTGGCTTCGTAACGAGATCCGTAGCCCATCAGGGCTACGCTTCAGCAGCTCGGATAAATCTATCAAAGACAATAACGGTCCGTACCGTTCAATCAGTTGCTCTTCGGTTGTCATCGAATGACTCCTGGTTGTTTCTCCCTAAGACGCAGTACTCGTCGGGAGTGATTTGCTGCCTGGTGGGCAGCTCAGTGTAAGAAAACGACCCACGAGCGCAGTGCGCCGGTGGGTCATGGGTATCCCAGAGGAACCTGGATGCAAGGCTCAGTAGGCGAGAGCCTTATTGCGCTCGATGAGAGCATGCACACTTGCTGCCGTGATACCGCTGGATCGCTTTCCAATCTTGATTAGTACCAGCTGGCCTTCGTTCACGAGTCGATAGATCGTGGACCTGGAAACCCCGAGTTTGGCTTCGGCAGTACGTATTCGGTAGAGAAGTGCTTGGTCGGACGGCTGCGAGACTTCGTTTCTGCCTACTGAATGGTCAGAAGGCTGTTGCTGGGAATGTTGCTGCATTTTTTCCTCCGTTAAACCTTGGGAAGCACCCTGGATGGTATGACCCAAGATGCTTTCCAAAGCAGGCGCGGCCAGCGCCTTCGTGATTGGTTCGCCAAGATGCCGCGATGGGAACCAGTTGCTTGGATCATTTTCGGTAGAGCCCGCCGCTGGCCCACTATTGTGGTTCGTCGGGATGCTGAAAACTGCGGTCTTTGCCGCTGTCATCAATGGATTACGCGCCATCCATCGAATGTGGCCTGCCTTTGGCAGTACCGGCGTCCGTTGTCACGGATCGTCATTACTTCTCTCGGTTTATGCCAGTCGCTACCAGCCCAAGAGAGAAATGATTTTTCACCTGCTTTACTCCTACCCAGGTGCTTGTCGCCCCGCATGATGCTGACGACACGGGTAGCCGCGCACTCGCACCGCCCGTTGTCGGGCAGGACGCGGTATTTATCGGTGTTGTGTTGTTAAAGAGCAGGGTTGTTGTAATCATTACGTATCTACTAAACAGAGTCAATACATAAGTAATTAGAATTGACCATATAGAAGAGTAAAAACGTCGGAAAGTCAAAAAATATGGTTTGAGTTGAGACAAAAAGAAACGCCCTGGTTCACTGTGGAACGCAGGGCGCTTCGGGTATTTTTTATTGTTTTCTTTTGTATCTGGACGGCAGCTGAGGGCTTAATCCAACAGATTAGCTAGTGATGCTTAATGGTCATCTTTGGTGTTTTTGGCTTGTTGGCCGATCTTCATCTTGATGTAGTCACCGATATCTTCCAGAACGGGGGCAGGCAGTTCCACCACTGTATATCTAGGGGTATCCGGCCATGGCCATTCCACCTCAAACATCTCTCCCTTGCCAGTGACAAGCCATTCAGCACGGACGTGAAGGGCTGCAGCAATCCAAACGATGTGACGCGAGGACTCATTGCGGCCGTTTTCAATATGGGCGATAGCGCTTTGGCTCAGGGGGGGATCGAGCAGGTTGGCCAATGCTTCCTGGGAAAGGCCGCGTTTCTTACGTGCGATAAGTAAGCGTTCGCCAATGCTGTTTATAGGGCTCGGCGTCATGGTATTTTTCAATTGGCGGATTCATTAAGAGTAAGTTGTAAGTATATATGTAATTAAAAAACAGTACTTAATTAATGAAAATTGAGAGGTGCCTTATTAGATAAGTAATCAGATTGGGCTATTGTGGCACTTAATGGTACGGAGTGAGAGGAAATAATTGTTAAGAACGAGTCTATCCACACGAAAGCAGTTGCAGTCGGACGGCTGGTATCTAGTATGGCCGGAGCTTCGGAGGGCGAGGGGCGACTCCTCAAGCCGGCACGAAGGTTTTTTGTTGTGAGGTAGGAAACATTCTGCAAATTGACACATGATGCAGGCCTGTGATGATCCCGTTCGCCAATCCATGGAGTTGTCTCAAGTCGTTGCCTTATGAGAACTCCATTACCCCGGTCTATCACACCTGCCTACTGATTCAGGAGAGGAGGGGCCTCAGGGCATGGCTCGGCGGCTCGAATTCGTAGCTGGCGGCTATCATCTCGGCCGCCACGCTCTCAGTGATGAAAAACGGTTCGGTTTCGTTATGCAGTTTCATATGCAGTGGCACCAATAGCCGCTGAGCTGATTAGCCAATTCCACTTGCCAGATCACTAGTAGTCACCAGCCAGGCCGCTGCTGAACAACACTTCAGCATCCTGGGCGACAGCAATCGCATCCCGCACTTCCTGCCGTTTCAAGTCGAGCACGCGCAGTTTGCCGTTTGCTTTCACCTGGGCGATGGACTCCATCCGGCGATAAACATCAGGGTGATTTGCGGCGTACAGCGCCAAACCTTGCAGCTTGGCAAGCGCATCGCTCAAATGCAGCCCATGCGGATCAACCAGGTCGACTACAAGGGAGCCATCCTGCTCGGCAAAGAACAGAAAGTCTGGGCGAACAATCCCATACTCACCGACCTTCTCATAGGCGATGCCGAGCGAAGATTGCCCTGGCTGCTGCGGATTTCGATACCAGAAAGAGAACCCCGGCCTCGCCGATTCAGTCTCGACAACCGTCCGCTCCCAGTCATTCAGTTCAGCCGGGTACTTGCCAGTTTGTTCGCACAGCAAGTGGCTATCCCAGACCGTGAGCACTCTTACCTTGCCGTTTTCGTTCGCTTTGGTCGCCTCATAACGGGCTTCAGGCTTCAGCAAGCCCACGTCCTGCGGCTCCGTGCTCATTTCGATGATCTGCCTATAGGACTCCCTTCGATCATCGCTTAGCGTCTTGATCTGCGCCGCATACTTGGCCAACCAGTCCTTCGCCAGCTTATCGGCCTCGGCATCGAAATAAGCCTGCGCCTCCATAACCAACCCCAAACCAGCAACGGTTACGCGGGCTTCGACAATGGCTTCCAAGAACGCTTCCGGGTCATCTTCGCGGTCGGATTCTCGACTCGCCAGATGGTCAACATACGAATGGGCAATCGCCGGGCTGAAGATGCGTGCTGAGCGGCGGTAGGCATCGTCGATCACTGCCACGTCGGCATCTTCCCAGAACTGTTCCAAACTCCGGCCCTGGCCCCGCATGTCGGCTTTCACAGTCTTGCCATCCACAACCAACACGGACTGCCGCTTGATCTTGATCTTGGCTTCGTTGTCGGCCTGAAACTTATCCAGGACTGCGTGCATCTCGGCGTGGGCCAGCCTGCCTGCCCCGGACAGAATCTCATCTGACGCCAACTCATGTGCCAACGCAGTCAACCTGACCGCAGGCTTGGCACCACGCTGCGGGCGCGTTTGCGACGGCAACGCCTCGAATGCTTCCCACACGGCAGTCGAAATAGCAGGGTTCGGTCGCACTTCAATGTAGTCGATCAAGACGCGCCCAGGCGTTGCCGCCTCGCTTCCTGTCGTCAACTCATCGACCACCTGTTCCACAGCTTTGCGATTGAACTTCGGCAGCAAGCAGTCCACCGCGTTCAGGCGGTCGTTACCTGGAATGCGGCGAGCCAACGGCGAACGCACCAGACGGCCCAACAACTGTGTGATGTGGGTCTTGTCGCTGGCCGCGCGGAAAGAAATCATGACCTCTGCACGCGGGCAATCCCAGCCTGTGCTAATGGCATCCTTGGCTATCAGAACCCGCACCCACGTCGATTCTTCAACCCGCTGCGGCTCGATGTAGGGCACGTCGCGGTTGCCGAAGCGCTGCGTGGTGTGATCCCCGAAAACATGCGACACGCTGGCAGAAGGCAACTCAGGATAGCGCTCGAAAATGGTATCCAGCGCCCGCCCGATTTCATCGGGGTCAGGCGTGTTGGGAACCTGCAAAACCATCAACGGCACGACAACATGGGCTTCCTGCTGCTGCTTGGAATAAGCTCCCCAGGCAAGGCTGGATTCCTTCAATTTATCGGTCGCACGCCGCACCAGCACGGTATCGAAATCACCGACATTGTCTGGAATATCCAGCAGGATGGTGTCCTTGATAAGGCCCGACTCCTGCACTTTGGACGCATCAACTTCCACATTGGGCAGCTTGACGTGCTTGCCTGCCGACTCAATCGCCTTGTTGAACCGCTCCACCGTGGCCGAAATACCCCAAACCGCCGGGATACCGGGCACGCTGCCCACGCCATTGATGAGCCGCTGAACGATAGTGCTCTTGGCGTTCTGGCTGGCGGCCGTCTGCGCACCCATGCCACGGTGCGCCTCATCCAGCACCAGATAGAGCGTCAAATCCGGGTCTTCAATGGTGTTCTGGATGCTGTCCCAAATCGTGTATGCACGCAGGTCAGGCCGCATTTCATGAAACGTCCCATCCACCTTGGCCGCCATTTCTTCAGGATCATGGCCACGCACCAGCAAGCTGTTCTTGCTGAGCTTCTGAGTGTTGAGAAAGTAGATTTTGCCCGCCTGGAACTTGGGCCTGTTAAAACTGTTTTCCACCACCACCAGATCGGTGTAGTTGATGCGGTCACTGGCCTCGATGAAGCGAAAGCGGGTCTGCTCGTTCAACGAAGGATCGTCGCTAAACCAGATCACCACTGCGCCGGGATCGGCATCAAAATTGAACTCATCGTCACCGTGAAACAGCGCCTCAAACGTCGCAGCGGCCATCACGGTCTTGCCCGCACCGGTTACCGCAGTCAGTGAGAACGCCGTCCTGTCGGCCTCGCCATGCCACAGGCGGCGAGCCTTACCCAAGTTGTTCAAGGTGTCGCGGACGGCGTCGCGCTGGTAGTCTTTAAGCGTGAACTTCATCCGTTATTCCCCGTTAGTGAAGCTGAAGTTGGTGAGATACGATTCGTACAGGCGCACTGGCTCAACGCCATCAGGCAAACGCTTGGCAATGGCCTGGAAGCGGCGGTCGTCGTCGGTGACGATATAGGCAATACGAATTCCATCGACCTTGGCCAGCGCCTTGATAAAGGGTGTGGCTGCATCCACATTGCTGAGCAATCCATAGGCATCGGCCACCGCCCAACCATCGCTTGGCAGCTTGTCTATGCGACTGCCTCGCGCTCCGGCTCGCAGCCACAGCAACGGCGCAATCCGGTTGAACGCCAGGTTGTAACTGACCGACACCGGGGTTTCATAGGTCAGAGTGAAGAACTCGGCGTTTTCCTCGAAGCCTTCGGCCATCGGAAACTCATCGGTGAACTTGTAATCACCCTTGATCGGCTCACCATCCGGCGTTTTGCCTGTAATGGCGGCGGCAACGCGGAGTTTGGTGATGTAGTCGCAGATGCCAAGCTTTTCCCAGGCAGAATCGCCGGGACGCAAACCTTGCCCGCGCAATGCCTTCTGCTCGTCTGCACCAACTTCGTTGTTGGTGACACTAATGCACTGGCGCTGGCCACCATCTTGCTTGTTGAGGCGCATGACGGCGTGCACAGTCGTTCCTGAACCGGAGAAGAAATCCAGAATTACGGCTTCTGGCTTATGCTCGACAACCGCTCGAAGAGCATCTTCAACAGCGTATAGTGACTTCGGAAAAGGGAAGTCCCGGCCGGGGATGAGTGCCCTAAGCATTCGCGATCCGAACTCGCCTGCAGAGTGCGCGGATCGATTCCACACAGTTTTCGGGAATCGACGACGCCCACCCTCACCCATGTCAACGATAACTGCTCCATCTGATTCGCGACCAGACACGGTAAGTTCACCACGCTCGATGCGTTGAATCTGAGCCTTTCCGAGATACAGAATTGACCATCGTCCGGTCGTTGAGTCATATGCGCCGAGCTTGGCATACCCCAGTTTGAGGAGTTCCTGCAGATACTCGGGCGAAGTGCGCCAATTCGCCTCTACACCGCTGGCACGGATGGGCCACAAAGTTTGTAAGTCAGGCTCGTCGGAAACTGAACCGGGGTCGATACCAAGTGGAATAGGCTGGCCAATCTTTACGATTCGCTTAGCGCTTGGATCAATATAGATTGGATAGAACAAGTTCGGCCGGTCTATGCGTCGAGAATTAGAGCCTCCACGCATAAGCCATTCCCAGCGGACCTTCTGCTTTCGTGCGCTCTGTTCCTGCTCACCCAGCAGAGGGTCAATCAGTCTCGCTGGAGTCGCCTTACCGAAGAAACAAAAAAAGGCGTATTCCTCGACGCGTGCGAGCTCTGCAACTCGAGCAACGCCGTTCGGATTAATAACGACGGTCACCATCTGGCGACGCGCCTCAGGGAAAACCTGCTCCAGCAGCAGCCCCAGCCGCAGGTACTCCTTCTCATCAATCGTGACGATCAGCACGGAATCTGCCGGATTCAACAGCTCCTTGGCCACCAGTAGGCGCCGCTCCATCATGGCAAGCCATTTGCTGTGCCGGTACAGGTCGTCACCTTCAACGTAATCGTTGTTGTACTTCCAGTCCTTCGCCCCGGTGTTGTAAGGCGGGTCAATATAGATGGCGTCCACCTTGCCTCGATGGGTGTAGGTCAATGCCTTGAGGACGTGGTAGTTCTCGCCATTGATGACGGTGTGGCACGGCTTGTCGCTACCACGCAGCACCTTGCCGGTACTGATCAGGCCCGGATAAATCGTGTCGCGGAACTCGGCCACCACCACCAGATCATCCAGCGCCACTGTCTGCGTTTCGACCTCTGCCGCGCCCAGCAACTCCAAGACAGCCGTCTTCCTAGCTTTGTGAATGATTTTCACCTGCCACAGCCTCTGATCGCCCTTTTTGGTAGAACCACGCTCCGGCAGTACGCGCACCTTGTCGCCCTTGCGCATTGGCCGCAAGGGCAGTTCGACCGCTTCCGGGCTATGCCGCTCGAAGTTCAGCCCGAAGGGAAGACGTGACGACAGGAACTTGAACTCTCGATCCAACTCGGCCCCTAACGCCGGGTCTTTGGCTTTTGCCTTGGCAATTAATTCAGTCAGTCTGGACACGGGAATTCTTTCTCTCTTTTGTATCTTCGCTATTGATGACGCGGTTGCACTACGCCGCAATGCTTGTAAATCGTGGTTCGAGATACGCCATAGCGGCGGGCCACGTCCGCGACCTGAACATCGGGATCACGCAGCAGGGCTTTGATCTCTCTAACCTGCTGCTCGTCCAGCTTCGGCTTTCGGCCACCGGCCCGGCCTCGGGCACGCGTTGCAGCCAAACCAGCATGCGTGCGCTCACGGATCAAGCCACGTTCAAATTCCGCTAGTGCCGCGAACACATGGAAAACCAGCTTGCCCGCTGCACTGCCTGTTTCAATCTTCTCCGTCAGGCTTTCGAAGCCGATGCCTCGCTGCTCAAGGTCGGCCACGATCTGCACCAAGTCGGGCAGGCTGCGCCCGAGTCGATCCAGCCGCCACACCACCAAGGTATCTCCTGACCGTAGCGCCTTGCGGCACTGCTCAAGCTCTGGCCGCGCTGTATTCTTCCCGCTGGCCGCTTCCTCGTAGATCACGCCGCATCCAGCCTGCTGGAGCGCCCCGCGCTGCAGGTCTAGATGCTGATCATCGGTCGATACGCGGGCGTATCCTATGCGTTGATTCATGGACGCATCCAGGACATTGAAAAATTGACGCCTATGTTAACACTCGCAAACGGCTTTCACGAAGGGAGAGTGCACCACTTACATCTGTTCAGAAAACCTCTGTTTTCCGTGCTCAGGAAGTAGGAGATGGAGACCATTGATGGTCAGAAAGTAGCTCACCCGGATGCTGGATATCTGGCTCAGCACACGCAACCAATGTCACGTTTGGGCAGAGTAAGTGGCGCAAAAAAGCAGGAGCCACAGAGGCTTTCGGATTGCTATTCCTTATTATGAAGCCGCTTTACATGCGCTCTATCTTAGCAATCAAGCACTTATGTTCCGTTAGTTGCGCTGTAAAGGTGGTTTAGTTCACTATGCGGTTGACGATTGTTTGACAGTTTCCGTCCAATCGAGTTGTCGGTTGAATCCGGAATAGTTAATCTGCCGAAAACATCAGCAGCTTTCGGTTTACTTCCTCGCATGCGAGATTAGTGGTTAGGTCCAGTGCGCGTCGTAGGAAGGTATCGATTTCTCAGCAGAGGATCGATGGTAAGTTAATCTCGAAAACATTTGCTTGAATAGTGGAACTGGCGTGGATCGTGCCGCCATGAGCCTCGACAATCGACCTTGCTATCGCCAAGCCAAGACCAGCTCCCTCTCCGCTGCGTTGACGTGAGGCGTCAGTTCGATAGAACCTTTCAAAGATACGATCTATGTGTTCGGCGGGAATAATGGGTCCAGGATTCTCGACCCGTACTGTCGCTGTGTTCGGCCCTGCCTGAAGTGTGACGCTGACTGCATTCCCAACCGGCGTATAGCGAATAGCGTTCGATAATAAATTGCTCAATGCTCGGCGGACCATCAGCCTGTCCCCTAGGATGCAAACCTGCTCGCCGATGACCTCTAAGTCCACCTGGCGCTCTTCGGCCCAAGCACCAAAGTAGTCGAAAAGGATACGTATCTCGGACTCGAGCTCGATCTTGACGAGTTCCGGTTTAAGCAAGTTGTTGTCCGCTTGCGCCAGAAACAGCATATCGCTGACCATTTTGGCCATGCGCTCATACTCTTCCAGGTTGGAGTACAGAATTTCGCGGTACTGTTCCATAGTCCTGGACTGGGACAACGCCACCTCGGTCTGAGTTTTTAGGTTTGTAATGGGGGTACGGAGCTCGTGCGCAATATCGCCTGAAAAATCGGACAAACGACGAAAGACAGCCTCAAGTCGATCAAGCATTCCATTGAAAGAAGTGGCGAGCTCTATCAGTTCAGCAGGAACGGCTTCTGGCTGCAACCTTATATGCAGTTGATCGGACCTGATTTTCCGGATTTCGCGACTGATACGCCGTATCGGTGCATGGCCTTGATGCACTGCGAGCCAAGTGGCCAGAATCGCGATCAGGCAGGCGGCGACCGTGATGATTCGAAGGTAGGTTCGGAAGCTTTCCAAATAATGCAGGTGGAAGTTAATGCCGGTCGCCACAGCGATGGTCAGTTTGCTCGACCCGGGCAAGTTGTCAGCTGAGGTTCGTAGTACGGCCCCTCGAAATGTCGCTCCTTGATCTTTCCATATGCCAACTGTTTCAATTGTGATGTTTTCTACAGGTCGAGCAATTCTGGCAAACCTATCCAGGTTCGATCCTGGCGAAGCATAAATCTGGACGCCATCTTCCGAAGAGATGCGATATTCAGCGTTATGGTGGCCTGACACGGCATTGGCAAACCGCTCGTTCAACTCTCCAGGCGCTATGTTGGGCGGTAGCGTTGCCAGTGTATGTTTCAATGCCTGGACGACGGCATTGAGTTCGTCCACGTCTTGTTGGACGAAATGATCGTTGATCGATCGTTCAACGATCCAGCCGAATGTGAGTAGTACGACTGTTATGACCGCCCCAATGGAAACGGTAAGACGTACAGCTAGAGATGCCGGCCGAGTTTTCATTAACTATTCGGGAAGGGTCACATCGAGCATATAGCCCATGCCGCGCACCGTATGGATAAGCTTAGGGTCATAGTCGTCATCAATTTTGGCACGTAGGCGCCGGATTGCCACATCGATGACATTGGTGTCGCTGTCAAAGTTCATATCCCATACCTGGGAGGCGATCAATGAACGTGGCAGCACTTCGCCTTGCCGGCGTACCAAGAGCTCCAACAGGGCGAACTCCTTGTTTGTCAGATTAATGCGCACATTCTGCCGCTGAGCCCGACGCCGTGGAATATCGAGCACGAGATCGGCTATCTGTAGTTGGTCTTGAAAGGCAGGGGCGGAGCCTCGTCGCAACAAAGTGCGGACCCGTGCCAGAAGTTCTGAAAAAGCGAAGGGTTTTACCAAGTAATCGTCGGCGCCCAGCTCCAGCCCCTTGACCCGATCTTCTACGCTATCCCGGGCAGTTAAAAAGAGCACCGGCGTAGACGACTTGGCATCGCGCAATGCTTGCACGATTCGCCAGCCATCCACGTCTGGCAGCATGACGTCAAGGATAATTAGATCGTACGAACCCGTCAGGGCAAGGTGGTGGCCATCCAATCCGGTGCGCGCGAGATCCACGACGAAGCCGGACTCCACGAGCCCTTGGCGCACGTAATCACCCGTTTTGATTTCATCTTCGACCACGAGCAATTTCATGGGGTTATTCCTGTAAGCCTCTTAGGACCGCAATAAAAAGAATGGTCTCTTCAACCTGATCTCAATTATTAAACTGTAGTGCGATGGTGCTGACACGAACATGACGCTAGGATTACAAAATTGTAATATTAGTCCGGAGTCATCGCGTATAAAACGCAGATCGCACGAAAATCGAGACTTTTAGGAGCAAACTGCTGCGTTTACGGCATTCGAATTGCTAAGTAAAGGTTGTGGTTTCGCAAAGCAAGCCACGTAACAACCACACCTCAACCTCGTTGGAGATCCAATATGCCTCATGAAAAGTTTCAATCGTGCATCGACGCTTGCTATGCCTGCGCCACAGAGTGCGACCACTGTGCTGCTTCGTGCCTTGCGGAACAAGACGTCAAAAGCATGGCGCGCTGCATAAAGCTGGATATGGATTGCGCACAAATTTGCCGCTTGGCGGCCAGTTATATGGCCAGGGGCAGTGAATTCGCCCAGGCGCTTTGTCGCCTGTGCGCTGATGTTTGCCAAGCGTGCGGAGATGAATGCGCCAAGCATCAAATGGATCACTGCCAGCGCTGCGCCGAGGCTTGCCGCAAGTGTGCCGAAGAGTGCAGGCGGATGGCGCAAATGGCCTAAGCGACCCGCACTACAGAACTGCTGCTCTATAAAGTGGGCAAACGATCAATCAGGGCCAGCGTGTACCACTGCACCTGGCCTTTTAAGCTTTGCGCGATGGACTGTAGCCCGCCTCGCGGATCGCCAGTTCTACGGCCCCTGCGTCGCAAACGCCTTCCACGCGCACGCAATGCTGGGGCAAGTCAATAGCAACAACAGCTTCGGGCGCGACCCTCTTGACGGCCGCAGTGACAGCACCGACGCAGTGCCCACAGGTCATATCGTTCACTTCAAACTGAAGCATTGCTTTCCTCTCTTCGTTACTCATCAAATCGAATACTGCAGCTTAAACGTTCCCATAGTGGCAATGTCAACCGATACGGTGGTTTTTGCTGGACGTTGTAAATAAAAAACGCTTTGTCTCAGGCAGGATAGCGCCAGTGAAGCAATGCGAGCGCTTTGTACATATGGCAACAAATCTCTTGCTTCCCGAGCTCTTTTTCCACAGATGACAGAGATGTAATGCCCACGCAATCAGCCTGACAGCAAGGAATCGGTACAGTAGGCTCATCGCTAGAATTTCGCATGGAGCGCTAGCTAGCGTTAAGTACAAGGAGAGCCGAAAATGAAATGCGATATGAAGACGATGCTCAAAGCCGGTCTTGGGCTAGTCGTGCTAATTGCTGTGGCCTATGCAACGTTGCCTGCTGCCCGTGAGTGGATTACTGCAGTAAGCCCGTTCTTATTCTTCTTGATCTGTCCGCTGATGATGGTTTTCATGATGAAAGGCATGCAGTCGTGCCACAACGATAATGGTCCAGAGAAGGGTGAATCCGCACAAATGCCAATGCCGGAAAGGGCTAATACCGAGGTCCACCCACATCTACTGGAGTACAAGAAAGCGCTTTGAAGCTTGAGTAGGCCATGGGAATCAAATCCACACGAATAGCTGTTCTAGCGCTGGCCGTAATTGGGCTGCTGGCTGTATTGGCGTTCGTTTTTATGGGCGTCATGATGATCTGGATGATGAGTAGTTGAAGTGAAAAATTTAGAAGTACGGCCAGATCCACGAGTATTAGGGCGTTGGCTGCTGCTTCTTCGACCAATTAGAACCAATGTCCACCACATTACAAAAATGTAATTTCCAGGTCATCGGTGCGACAGATGCACTTCGGTAAAGTGCGAATAATCGCTCAATGTTTCGGTAATGCAGTTACCAGGCTGGGCGACAAAATTACGTAATTAACAGGATATGCACTCGTGAAACGCCCAACTACGCTAGCCGTTCCCATCCCGACCATGCCGCGACGCCGATTTGTTCAAGGCCTTGCGGCCGGTGGCGTGCTGCTTGGTCTGTCGCCATTTGCTCGTGCTGCTGGAGTGCGACCGGATGGAACGAGTACCGGCTCAGCGGCAGTGCTGAGTGGCACTGAGTTCGATCTGGAGATCGGTGAATCGCCCGTCAATTTCACTGGCAACGCTCGCATGGCGACGACAGTCAATGGCGCGCTACCGGCACCGACCTTGCGTTGGCGCGAAGGCGATACGGTCACCATTCGCGTCAAGAACCGCTTGAATGAAACCACCTCGATCCATTGGCACGGCATCATCCTGCCGTTTCAGATGGATGGTGTGCCGGGGATTAGTTTTACAGGAATTCCGCCTGGTGAAACGTTCACGTATCGGTTCAAAGTGCAGCAAAGCGGCACCTACTGGTATCACTCGCACTCGGGCATGCAGGAGGCCACGGGTGTCTATGGGGCGATCATTATTGATCCGGCGCAAGCCGACCCCATACGGGCCGATCGCGAGTACGTCGTTCAACTCTCTGACTGGACCGACGAAGATCCGATGCGGGTCTTAGCCAAGCTCAAGATGCAAGGCGACTACTACAACTATAACCAGCCCACCGCCGTGGATTTCTTCCAAGATGCGTCGCAGATGGGCCTGAAAGCGGCCATCGACAAGCGCAAAATGTGGAATGAGATGCGCATGAGCCCGACCGATCTGGCCGACCTGTCCGCGAACGTCCTGACCTATCTGATGAACGGCACCACGCCTGCAGGCAACTGGACGGGATTATTTCGACCAGGTGAACGTGTTCGGCTGCGTTTTATCAACGGTGCCGCCAACACCTTCTACGATGTACGCATTCCGGGCCTTCAGTTGACCGTGGTTCAAGCCGATGGTGTAAATGTCGAGCCAGTGACCGTCGATGAGTTCCGGTTCGGGCCCGGGGAAACCTATGATGTTTTGGTGCAGCCCAAAGACGATGCTTACACCGTTTATGCGCAAGCCATGGATCGCACGGGATATGCACGCGGGACGCTGGCTACACGTGCCGGGCTCGAAGCGCCTGTGCCCGCGCTTGACCCAGCGCAATGGCTAACCATGGCGGACATGATGGGTTCAATGGGTGGGGGCATGGCAGGAATGAGCCATGGCGCGGCCAGCCAATCTTCGATGGGCGGCATGGACCATGGCGGTATGGCAGGGATGAACCATGGCAGCATGCAGGGCATGAATCACGCAGGCATGGCTGGCATGGACCACGGCGCGATGTCCGAAGCTGGCGCTAGTGCCCAGGTGCGCCATGCCAGAACGGAGTACGCCGCTAGCACCGATATGCGGGTAGACATGCCGCGTACCAACCTAGACGATCCCGGCATCGGTCTGCGTAATAACGGCCGGCGCGTGCTCACACTCTCGGACTTGCACACCGTAGGCGGTGCGATGGATCCGCGCGGCGCAGAGCGTGAAATCGAGCTTCATCTGACCGGCAATATGGAACGCTATACGTGGTCGTTCGACGGTGTGGAGTTCGGAAAATCCACACCAGTTCACTTCCGTTACGGCGAACGGGTTCGGGTCATATTGCACAACGACACCATGATGACGCATCCCATGCACTTGCACGGCATGTGGAGTGAGCTGGAAGCGCCGGACGGGAAGTTTCAAGCCCGACGCCACACAATTCCCGTGCAACCGGCTCAGCGTATCAGCTTTCTTGTAACCGCCGATGCGCTTGGGCGCTGGGCCTGGCATTGCCACCTGATGCTGCATATGGATGCGGGGATGTTTCGCGAAGTGGTGGTGGCATGAAGACATTGAACGATACGTTAGGCATCCTGGTCATGAACAATCAATTGAAAAAGAAACTCCTTTCGGCGGTAATCGCTACAGTGGGGGTGATGCCCGTGTTTGCCTATGCGCAGACGCATGCGGGTCACGCCGGCTACACCTCCGCGCCGTCAGAAACCAGCACACAGCCGAAAACCTCAGGCATGGACCATGGTTCTATGGACATGTCAGGTATGAATCACGGTTCGATGGACATGTCCGGTATGAACCATGGAGCGGGGAAAGCGCCAGCCCAGGGTCATGACCCCATGAAGATGCCTATGAAGCAGACCGACCCCGGCAAAAGTACCTCCGCTATGCCGGGGATGAAGCACGGCCAGTCGGGCTCTAGTGCGCCAGCCCCTGACCACAATATGGGTGCGATGGACGATGGCGACGGCGAAATGGATCATGGCGATATGCAGATGCAAGGCGGCTCGGCCCCACCGGATGCTCGCGATCCGGATGCCTACTCCGATGGCTACGTGCGTAATGCGGGCAAGTATGCACTGCCACCATCCGATGCGCTAATCATGTCGGACATGCACAACTTCGGTTCCGTCAATTTTGACCGACTCGAGTACGTCAGAGCTCGAGGCGAGGAATGGGCGGCCTATGAAGGGGAAGCCTGGTATGGCAGCACCTATAACCGCGCCGTGATCAAGGTGGAAGGCGAAATAGCAAGCGGAAAACTGCAGGAATCCGAGACGCAACTGCTTTGGCGTCATGCGGTTTCAACATTCTGGGATACGGAACTTGGCGTTCGATTCGACCACGGCCAAGACGCACCGAACCGGGAATGGCTGGCATTTGGCGTTAAAGGACTAGCGCCTTACTGGTTTGAGGTGGATGCCACTGCCTATGTCGGGCCCAGCGGACGCACCGCTCTGGGGCTGAAGGCCGAATACGACATTTTGCTGACCCAGAGGCTCTACCTTCAACCGAGCGTCGAAGTGAATTTCTATGGCAAGGACGATGAACGTTGGGGTATCGGCAGCGGCTTGACCGACGGTACCGCAGGCTTGCGCCTCAAGTACGAAGTCACCCGTCAGTTTGTTCCCTACATTGGCGTTGAATGGGCCAGCAAATTTGGAAAAACGGCGGATTACGCGCGCGCAGCGGGCGACTCCAAGCAGGAAACCCGTTTCGTAGCTGGTTTAAGTTTTCGCTTTTGATGTTGCCTTTTCCTATGGGCAGCGTGAAGCGGCTGCCCGCCCAAACAAATCTCATGAGAGTATTTATGATGAAAAAAACCCTTTCTATTCTGGCTTTGAGCGTGTTGCCAGCCCTCGCATTGGCTGCGGGTAACCATGCCGGGGGGCATGGTGCGCCGGCGCACGGCATGCCTGGCCACGACATGTCCACGATGTCGAACGCACCGTCGCTAACTGGCCAGCCTGGTGACCCAGCTAAAGTGACACGTACCATCGAATTGACGATGGACGACACCATGCGGTTTACGCCTGGTGAAATCCAGGTTAGTGCCGGCGAGACCGTTCGCTTCTTTATAAAGAACACGGGGAAGATCCCGCATGAAATGGTGATCGGCTCCATTGCCGAACTGAAGGCGCATGCGGTCGAAATGCAAAAAATGCCAGGGATGCAGCATGCGGAGCCGAATATGATCACATTGGCACCGGGTAAGATTGGCGGCCTGGTGTGGAAGTTCGACCAAGCGGGCACCGTCGATTTCGCTTGCTTGATCCCTGGTCATATGGAGGCTGGAATGATCGGTAAGGTCAAGGTCAGCTGACCTGTCGCATAGAAATGTCACAGAGAACACTGATCTTTGGGGTGGTCGGCGTCGCCATAATGGGTGTCGCCGCCATCCTTTACAGTACGATGCGGCAATCAGGCCCGGCATTCATTGACCCTGCGAATCAAACTCTTGTGATGCAGGGCAAAGCCATTTACACGAACAACTGCGCCGCGTGCCATGGCGAATCGCTGCAAGGGCAACCGAACTGGCGTGAGCGCATGCCCAATGGGAAATTGCCCGCACCGCCGCACGACAAGACCGGCCATACCTGGCATCATCCCGACGCGATGTTGGTCGATATGGTGAGGAACGGCCTGGTCCCAGGGAAGACAGCGCCTGCGGGTTATGTAAGCGACATGCCTGCTTATGGCGGCATCTTGTCCGACGACGAGATTATTGCCGTACTCACTTATATCAAGAGTACCTGGCCCCCAAAGGTTCTGGAGGCGCAAAAAGAAGTCACTTTGCAACGCCAGAATTAAGCTACTCGTGCGTGGGTCCTTTATCTTTACTATGAAAAATTCAAGTTTTACGTTTTCCCTGGAGAGGGTTTCATGAAATTATGGCTAGCAGCGGTTGCCTTAACGGCCGCATCCTCCTTTGCACATGCGGCCAGCACGGCCATCACGGTCTACCAGGATCCCAATTGCGGCTGCTGCTCCGGCTGGGTCGAGCATATGCGGGAGTCCGGCTTTGATGTTACGGCGATAAAGACGGCCGACATGGCTTCGGTCAAGGAGAAACTCGGTGTGCCGTCGCAGCTTAGCTCATGTCACACTGGCGTAGTCGAGGCCACCGGCCAAATCATAGAAGGGCACGTACCGGCAAGCGTTGTCAACAAATTGCTCGACGACCGTTCAGTGAAGGGCGTGTCGGCGCCAGGGATGCCTTTGAACGCGCCAGGTATGGGAAAGCTTGACGGCAATCTGGTTACTGTTGACTTTACCGGCAGGCCGTTTTCCAGGGATTAAAGCTGCAAAGAAAGACGGACAGAATAAGCTACGTGGCGTTTACTTGTATGCCTTTGCGCTACAAAACACGCCAGCTTAGACTCTTGCCCAGAGGTCGGGGACGGCCAACCACGGGACAAACTGCATTCACGTGGATTTGCGAAGCCTGAGGGCATTAAAAACGACTGATGCTGAACTCAGGCTCATCGCTAATGCGGCAAACATTGGCGAGAGCAATAGGCCCACAAATGGGTACAAGACACCCGCAGCCAGGGGCACGCCCAGAGCGTTGTAAATGAATGCGAAACCTAAGTTTTGCTTCATATTGGCGATTGTTTGGTCCGATAAGTGGCGCGCAATGGAGATACCGCGTAAGTCTCCCTTTACCAATGTGACTTGCGCGCTGTTCATGGCCACGTCCGTACCGGTACCCATCGCGATGCCGACATCGGCTTTGGCTAAAGCAGGGGCGTCATTAATGCCGTCGCCGGCCATCGCAACAATTCGGCCTTCCGCTTGGAGTTTGCTGACAAGATCAAGCTTGTCAGCCGGCTTCACTTCACCATGAACCTCGTCGATTCCGAGGCGCTCCGCTACCGCCTTAGCAGTCGAAACGCCGTCGCCTGTTGCCATGATGACGCGAATTCCAGCCGCCTTGAGATCTTTGACGGCTTCCGGCGTACTTTTCTTGATTGGGTCAGAGACGGCCAGCAAGCCTGCTAATTGACCGTCTGTTGCTAAATACATGACGCTCGCACCCTTGGTGCGCAACGATTCGGCGGTGCTGGCCATGATCGTAACGTCAACATTTTCCTGGTCCATTAGGGCGGTGTTGCCGAGGGCAAGGCGTTTATCCTCGACCTGGCCACGCACGCCAATACCGCTACCCGATTCGAAGTCGGTGACGGCACTGAGGCTCAAGCCCCGCTCACGCGCTGCGCTGACAATGGCGTCTGCTAGCGGATGCTCGCTGCCTTGATCAAGGCTTGCCGCCAGACGCAGCACTTCGTCGGCCTCTGTGTCGCCAGCGGGGATAGCTTGCTCGAACGCCGGGCGTCCCTCAGTCAAAGTCCCCGTCTTATCAACGATGAGGGTATCGATTTTGCGAAAATTCTCAATGGCTGCCGCATCGCGAAACAGCACACCTCGCGTGGCACCACGACCGGTTGCCACCATAATTGACATGGGCGTGGCTAATCCCAATGCGCAGGGACAGGCGATGATCAACACGGCCACGGCATTAATCAAACCATATACCCAGCTCGGTTGCGGACCAAAAGTACCCCAGACCAATAGGGTGATGATGGCGATGGCGACGACCGCCATGACAAAATAACCCGCCACTTGATCTGCCATGCGTTGCATCGGCGCGCGAGAGCGTTGCGCTTGCGCGACGAGCTGGACGATTTGCGAGAGCACTGTGGCCGAGCCGACCTTTTCAGCTCTAATCACTAGCGAGCCGGATGTATTCATCGTCGCGCCGATCACTTTGTGGCCAGGGCGCTTGCTCACAGGCAGAGGTTCGCCCGTGAGCATGGATTCATCCAGGGAACTGGCACCGTCTTCCACAACCCCATCGACAGGCACTTTCTCGCCGGGGCGCACACGCAAGCGATCACCTTCATGGACATGCGTCAGCGGCACATCTTCCTCTGTACCATCCTTGTTGATACGGCGGGCTGTTTTGGGTGCCAGCCCAAGCAGCGATTTGATAGCAGCCGACGTCTGCGAACGGGCCCGAAGCTCGAGAATTTGACCGAACAGGGTCAACGAGATGATGACCACTGCGGCTTCAAAGTAGACGGCGATCCGGCCCATGGACATGAACGTTTCAGGAAAAATCCCTGGCGCCACTGTGGCGACGACGCTATAGATGAATGCAGCGGCTGTACCCAGACCGATGAGCGTCCACATATTGGGGCTGCGGTTGATCACCGACTGCCAGCCCCGCACAAAAAAGGGCTGACCGGCCCACAGCACTACGGGTATCGATAACACCAGCTCAATCCAAGTTTGGGCAGTCATGCTGAACCAGCCCAACTGGTGACCGAACATGGCCAACACTGTGACAATAATGGTGAATGGCAAGGTCCACCAGAATCTGCGCGTGAAATCCTTCAACTCAGGATTGTCATCTTCCAGGCTGGGCATCAGCGGCTCAAGCGCCATGCCACACTTTGGACAGCTTCCCGGATGGTCTTGCCGAATCTCGGGGTGCATCGGACAGGTATAAATAGTGCCAGGAGCTGCCTGCTCCAAAGCCGCGTCGTTCTTGTTTTGCTGGGCGGTGAATTTCTCGGGATCGTGTTTGAACGTGTCCAAGCACTTTGCACTGCAAAAATAGAAAGATTTACCCTCGCGTTGAACGTGGTGAGAAGAGTCTTCTGTGACCTGCATACCGCACACCGGATCGGTGCGTTGGGCGCCGGAGTCCGCGTGTTTCACATTGTGTTGGTGAGGATGTTCAGACTTAATCTGCGCCATGGCGATAAACACCTTTCGAAGAGTGAGGGCAAGTCCAGCGATGTACAGGCAGATATTCTCAACGCCCCTAGACAACGCAACGGGACAAATTCCATAATGCCATATACCCATGCGTTTCCAGCCATTAACCCGCCTTCTGGCGCATTACATTTTTGTCATGTGGCTCGCCAAGGTGGGCATGATAAGAGTGGTGCAGGGTGACTTTATGCAGACACCGCATACTGGATAAGCGGTCTATCCACAACAGGGAGCATTTCTTTGGGCATTGTTTTAGTTGCCGGTAAAAAGCGCGTACCCATACCTGCAACCGGAAATACAGCCTTTCGGATTGGCTTCATTATTGCAACGCCTGTTCAGAGCTGTCAGCCAGCTCGCTGCCTAGAGAGACTGAATTAAAGGAGCTGAACCTTGGTAGCTTGTGGTCCTTTTGGCCTTGGCCAGCGATGTAGCTAACGCGTTGACCCTCTTCAAGCGATTTGAAACCCCATCCTTGGATTTCGGAAAAGTGGACGAAAAGGTCTTTGCCGCCCGAATCCGGAGTGATAAAGCCAAAACCTTTTCCCCCGTTAAACCACTTAACGATACCGTTTTCCATATTGCTTCCCCTCAATGCAACATTATTAGATTTAGACTTCCCTGTCAGAGGCCATGGCCATCGGGTCCTCTGTGTACACGAATTTAGCCCGTATAGTTGACTGAAGAAGACTCTTGGCAACGTCTTTATCGGCAAGCTAGGCAACACACCCTCCGAGTGTGGCGTCAGTGTGCGGCGGTCTGACGAGCTGATGACCTAATGTGTATTGATTCAGACTTGATCTGACATACTCTGTCCGATTAATCAGGCAGGAAACGAACCAAAGCGGAACTCCGGCTTTCAAGGTTTGAACTCGTACATTGCGCGGCCACTATATTGAGCCAGGGCGTCGGCTACGTCCCTTTCGCAACTTCACTGCTCATGTATAATTTCGCACTACAGCACCTGCAATGGATGCTGCGTCGCTACGACAGCGATCTAAGTGGACCCGGCAGCGCCGGGTGGCTCGGCCGGGCGCCTATCCCTCGGACAATTCCAAGCGAATAACGGCTCGCTCCGAGACCAACTCCTAGCCACATCCCTCGGCACGATTGCCTCGCTTGCTAACTTCAGGTTAGTCAAAATCCATGTCTTTCTTTTCCACATTTCGCCGCGAATGGATGTCAAATCCTCGCGCCGATATTCTCGCGGGCATCGTCGTCGCCCTTGCTCTTATCCCAGAAGCCATTGGCTTTTCTGTCATCGCGGGCATCGACCCACGCGTGGGCCTTTATGCCTCCTTTTCCATCGCGGTAATCATTGCGTTCGTCGGAGGTCGGCCGGGCATGATTTCAGCAGCAACCGCCGCCATAGCGGTTCTAGTTGTGCCTCTAGTCAAAGAGCATGGGGTGGAGTACCTCTTCGCCGCAACGATTCTGATGGGTGTCTTTCAGGTGTTGGCAGGATTTCTCCGGCTGGACCTTCTGATGCAGTACGTATCACGCTCAGTAGTCACGGGTTTTGTAAATGCGCTGGCGATTCTGATCTTTCTTGCCCAATTGCCGCAACTTACTGACGTCACATGGATAACGTACGCCATGGTTGGCGCCGGCTTGGTAATCATTTATCTCCTTCCCCGCCTAACTAAGGTTATCCCATCCCCTTTGGTTGCGATAGTCGTGCTAACGATTATTTCTATCTATGGGGGCTTGCCGGTCAACACCGTTGGTGACATGGGAACGCTGCCCTCGTCGCTGCCGGAGTTCCTCATTCCGAATGTTCCGTTCAGCATGGAAACGCTGCGCATCATCTTTCCCTATTCGCTGACCATGGCCACTGTAGGATTGCTCGAGTCTATGATGACTGCGCAGATTGTTGACGACCTCACCGACACGCCAAGCGACAAGCGCCGGGAATGCAAAGGTCAGGGGATCGCCAACTTTGTGGCCGGCTTTTTTGGCGGGATGGGCGGCTGTGCCATGATCGGCCAGTCCGTCATCAACGTGAAATCAGGAGGCTCAACGCGTCTCTCGACTTTCGTCGCGGGCGCTTTTCTCCTTTTCTTGATCGTTGTGCTTGGTCCTCTCGTAGCAAGGATTCCAATGCCCGCGCTGGTCGCCGTCATGATCATGGTATCGATTGGCACGTTTAGCTGGAGCTCAATACGAAACTTGCGCTCATTTCCTTGGCAATCATCTGTGGTGATGATCGCGACTGTTATCGTTGTGGTCTGGACGCACGATCTGGCACAAGGTGTGTTGGCCGGTGTAATCCTTAGCGGGTTGTTCTTTGCAGGCAAGGTGAAGCGCCTCCTCACGATCAAATCGGAACTCTCCCAAGATGGAAGCACACGCACGTACTCATACTCGGGCCAGGTGTTTTTTGCTTCCACAGAGCGTTTCTCCGAAGCCATCGATTTCAAAGAGGTCGTGGATAAGGTCGTTCTCGACGTTTCAGTAGCGCATTTCTGGGATATTTCCGCAGTAGGCGCCTTAGATAAGGTAATAATTAAGCTTAGACGCGAGGGTACGTCAGTGGAGGTCGCAGGGTTAAATGAAGCCAGCGCAACCATGATCGGGAGATTTGCCACGCATGACAAACCCGACGCAGACATTAAGTCTGTCGGCCATTAGGAGAAGAGATATGTCAAAGATCCTCGCATGTGTTGATGCGTCCCCGTATGCAATGTCCGTGTGTGACCTCACGGCTTGGTTGGCATCACGCTTAAAGTCCGATATCGAATTACTCCACGTAGTGCAACGCAAAAGCGCTGTTGCGTCCCGCCATGACTACAGCGGGGCTATTGGGCTGGGTGTGAAAAGTGAGCTTCTGGAAGAGTTGACTCGCATTGAAGAAGCTCAGGGGAAACTTGCTGTAAAGAGTGGCCGTGCGCTACTGGACGCTGCCCAAGCTAGAGTCCGGACGGGTGCCGACGGGAACATCGAGCTCGTTCATTTACATGGCGGCATCATCGAAACGATTCTTGAACGCGAAGCCGAAACTGAACTGGTGATTATGGGTAAACGCGGAGCATCCAGTGAGTACGCCACCGCCCATACAGGGTCAAAAATTGAACGCATATTGAGAGCCAGTAAAAAGCCTCTCGTTATCGCCCCGCAACAATTTTTGCATCCGGAAAACGTCGTGATTGCCTACGATGGGGGCAAATCGATCCTCCGCGCGTTGGAGTATGTAGCCAGTTCGCCGCTCTTCGACGGAATGCCAATTCACCTAATAATGGCTGGCGAAGAGCCTGAGGCCCGTCGCGCCGAGTTGGAACGTGCTCTGCTGACCGTGGGTGCAAATGGCCGAAAGGCCGACTGGACACTTCTCCCCGGCGCGCCGGATAAAGTTATCGCGGACTACATGGCAGATCGACCCGGTTCAATGCTCATCATGGGCGCTCACGGCCATTCGCCCCTACGTACTCTAATCGTTGGAAGCACCACGACGGCAGTGGTTCGGGCGGTGCATGCGCCCATACTGCTTGTTCGCTGACAAACTCAACCATTGCGGAGTTTCCTGGAAAACTGACACACCGGACGTTGGATTCCCAGCTGTCTGCTCCTGGCTGAGTCTGTGTGAAAACGCAAAAATAAACTGAGTCTGAAGAATTAACCCACCGGAATCTTCTATTAGGAGAAGGATATGAAAAAGTTACTTGCAATTGCATTGTGTTCCTTGCCTCTTGCTTAGCGCCAACGGTGTACGCCCAAAGTACTGGCGCCGCAGGCGGCTTGGGCACGGCTGGTAGCGGCATAGGGTCCAGTTCTTCCGGTTCTAATAGTGGTACAGGTGCGGGTAACGGTAATACCGGCGACATGAGCGGTACCACGAACAATGGCGAATCTTCGTCGGGAGGTGCCTCTGGACGATCAGGTACTATGCCGAACAACGGCGATACCAGTGGTACTTCTGACACGAACAGCAACGGCACGATGGACACGAACAGAAGCGGCACCTCGAACCAAAACGATACCCAAAAACCAAAGAGCGGAGCTTCGGATGGCAACCGAAACTCGGGGTCATCGGGAATGACCAATGGTAGCCGTACTGCACAGTCGCCAACTCCAACTCGTCTTCATCTGGATCATCATCGACAAAATCTGGGACAGGCGTGAAGTAAATAGCAAAACAGCGAAATATTCATAGTTCGCTGTTTTGCCATCTCCATTTATTAGATGCCATTCAGGGGCTAGACCAATCATCTTATAATTTTCCTTCTGCCGCCTGCCGGTGCCAGGCCGTTATCAAGCTTAAGTCATTGGGCCATGTGGCTGCACGTCTCGGCGCGCTTTCGACAAGTTTCGGCGCAGCGCTGGCAATGGTCCGTCTGGTGTGTAAACGTAAGTCGTAATTCAAACGTCATGCTATCGTCAGTATGGGCTCGCCTCAGAAAACGGAAAATAAAGCACGCTATAGAGCGCATCGCACGATGTCGGTGAAAAAGATGAGTTGCAGGAATGCGTCTTTTGACCAATAATCGAAATTCGTTATCGTATTTCGATTATTGTATTTGAGTCTGTTGCAAATAAAGGCGAACGCATGGCCAACGCCGACGACCGCAGTCCATGGTCTGTATTTCTCATCTTTCTGCGCCTTGGGCTGACCTCTTTCGGCGGCCCCATTGCGCACTTGGGCTACTTCCGCGCCGAGTTCGTCACGCGGCGGCGCTGGCTGTCTGAACGCAGCTATGCCGATCTGGTAGCACTTTGCCAATTCCTGCCGGGGCCAGCAAGCAGCCAGGTCGGCATAGCATTGGGACTATCTCGGGCAGGATACCGCGGTGCATTGGCGGCTTGGGCGGGCTTCACGCTGCCCTCGGCCATTGCACTGATCTTGTTCGCGCTGGGTATTTCGAACTATGGCGATTCCGTCTCGCCTGGCATGTTGCATGGCCTAAAAGTGGTCGCCGTTGCCGTGGTCGCCCAAGCGGTATGGGGCATGGCGCGCAACCTGTGCACGGATAGTCTGAGAGTCACCATCATGGCGATTGCCGCCTGTGCGGTCCTGCTTGTACCGTCCGCGTGGGGGCAGGTCGGTGTCATTGCAGCCGCAGGCATCGCAGGCCGCCTATTGTTCAAGCCCGCGCAAACTGTTGAGCACGACCCATTACCTATCACGGTCAGTCACCGGGCCGGCGCGCTCTGGCTATCGCTATTTTTTGCCCTGCTGATTGGCCTACCACTCTTGGCAAAACTGCTGCCAAGTCAAACGATGGCAGTGGTGGACGCCTTCTACCGTGTAGGGTCGCTGGTGTTCGGTGGTGGGCACGTTGTGTTGCCACTGCTGCAAGCCGAAGTGGTGCCCTCGGGCTGGGTGAGTAATGAATCTTTCCTCGCCGGATACGGGGCGGCCCAAGCTGTGCCCGGCCCTTTGTTCACTTTTGCCGCGTTCCTTGGGGCCTCAATGAACACGGCGCCTTCGGGCTGGGTAGGCGGCATTGTTTGCCTGCTGGCTATCTTCGCGCCCTCTTTCTTGCTGGTCGTTGGAGCCATGCCATTTTGGGAGCGTCTGCGCCGCAATACGGGTACGCAAGCCGCGCTGGCCGGGGTCAATGCTGCTGTTGTCGGCTTACTGCTGGCTGCGCTCTACCACCCTGTATGGACTAACGCCATCTTTCAGCCGCAAGACTTCGGCTTGGCACTGGTTGCTCTTGTCGCATTGATGTTCTGGAAGCTTCCGCCGTGGCTAGTTGTCGTCGGCAGCGGTGCAGCGGGGTGGCTGCTGAGTGTCGCGTTGTGAGGCACGAATGACTGACAAAGATCTTTACGGCGGCCTGATTCGTCTGCACATCCTGCACCATGCCTCCGAGGAACCCATCTTCGGCCTTGGCATCATCGAAGAGCTACGACGTCATGGCTACGAACTGAGTGCCGGAACTCTATACCCAATGCTGCACGGGCTGGAGAAAAAAGGCTACTTGACCTCACACCACGAGCGCACCGGGCGGAGGGAACGGCGTGTCTACGCGATCACCGAACAAGGCCGGATTGCGCTTGCAGAGGCCCGGGCAAAGGTCAAGGAACTGTTTGGGGAAATGATCGAGGGTCACTGAATTTGGTGTATCAACGTCAATTTGAGCTATACCCTATCCTGATGTCAGATGTTGCCGGTAAGCACCGTCAGAATAGAGTCGACAATTCAATTTATTGACACAATCAGTCAAGAGTAATAGATTTCACTCTGACACATTACCCCTTGGAGGCACTTTGTACGGTCAACGCATCGGCTACGTTCGCGTCAGCAGCTTCGACCCAAACCCGGAACGGCAATTGGAGGGAGTTCAGGTGGCGCGGGTGTTCACCGACAAGGCGTCCGGCAAGGACACCCAGCGTCCCGAGCTGGAAAGGCTGCTTGCTTTCGTGCGCGAAGGCGACACCGTAGTGGTGCACAGCATGGATCGGCTGGCACGCAACCTGGATGACTTGCGGCGCATCGTGCAGGGTCTGACGAAGCGCGGCGTGCGCATCGAATTCGTAAAGGAAAGCCTGGCCTTCACCGGCGAAGACTCGCCGATGGCAAATTTGATGCTGTCGGTGATGGGCGCGTTTGCCGAGTTCGAGCGAGCCTTGATCCGCGAGCGACAGCGTGAAGGGATCTCGCTCGCCCGGCAGCGGGGTGCGTACCGGGGCCGCAAGAAGTCATTGAACGATGAGCAGATTGCCGAACTGAAGCGGCGTGTTGCGGCGGGTGAGCAAAAGGCCCTGATCGCCCGCGACTTCGGCATCAGCCGCGAAACCTTGTATCAGTACCTGCGCGAGTCCTGAGCATGCCGCGTCGTTCCATTCTGTCCGCCACGGAGCGCGAAAACCTGTTGGCATTGCCCGATGCCAAAGACGATCTGATCCGGTACTACACGTTCAGCGAAACCGATCTGTCGGTGATCCATCAGCGGCGCGGACCTGCGAATCGGCTGGGCTTCGCTGTTCAGCTTTGCTACCTGCGATTCCTCGGCGTCATCCTGGGCGCTAATGAGCCGCCATTTCCGCCCTTGCTGCGCATCGTGGCGTCACAGCTCAAAGTGCCGGTCGAAAGCTGGAGCGAATACGGGCAGCCGGAGCAGACCCGACGCGAGCACATGGTCGCCTTCGAAGCTTCCCGATTAGAGACGGGATAGCGAGCGGCCATAACTGCCTCCAATCGATCCTTTTCAGGCTATGGCCGACCGCTATGGGGTGACGATCATTACAGAATCGTGGGGAAAAGCTTATTCGCTCTTCGTCAAGCTCCATTTTCCAGATGCCGGAGCTTCTACAAGTCCCCGTGCACTTCAGAAGTCACATTCGGCTTGTTCGAAAGGGATGGACACCGATGAGGCGATTGAGAGGAATAACCGGTTGCGTTGTGATCTACTTGACGTCTTGCGCGAACGGGGGAAGCTTCGTGCCGCAATTGCGGCAAAACTTTGCTGTTTCATCCAACCCGGTCGTAAGGCAGTCCGGACAGGTACGGGTATTCGGGCGGGCAAGGAATCGTTGGCTGGTCATTTCTGAACTGATAATTCCGGTTGGGACAGCCAGAATGCTCCAGCCGACAAGCATGCTGATTGAGGTGATGGCCCTTCCAAGGTCGGTCTGTGGCGTTATGTCTCCGAAGCCCACGGTCGTGACCGCTGTGATGGCAAAATAGACGGAAGTCGGAATGCTACTGAAGGCAGATCCCGGGCCACCCTCAATGACATAAAGCAACGTGCCATTAACAATGACGATTATCGCAACAACTGACAGAAAGATGACAATTTTGCGCTTGCTCGCCAGTAATGCGCTACCTAGCATTGAATACTCTTCTACATACGCGGCGAGCTTCAAAAGCCGGAAAATACGCAGCAATCGCAACAGGCGTAGGTCGAAGAGGGCATGTAGTTCTGGGACGAAAAACGCAGCATAACTGGGCAGGATCGCAAGAAGGTCCACTATCCCGTAAAAGCTTCTTGCGTATCTCAGCGGATGCTTCACGCATGCTAGCCGGGCGAGATACTCGACCGTGAACGCCAGCGTAAAGAACCACTCGAAAGCCCGCAGAGCTGCGCCATGACGGCTATTTATCGACGCAATGCTATCAAGCATCACTACTGCCACACTTAACAATATGGCCGCGATCAGCGCGAAATCGAACCATCGGCCGGATCGCGTATCGGCTTCAAAGATAATCACGAACAAGCGATCGCGAAATCGCGATTCCGGCTTGCCAAAATAAGCGGCACCGTCAGATCGAGTCGGTGTCCGTGGCGGTATGCCTTTCGATCCTTGAGTCTTCATGTACGCATTCCGTTAACAGCTGGCTCATTGCAACGCCGTCAAGGCGCTTGTGAGCTACTGTGCCGCTATATCTCTTGTTGCATTCCCATCTCAACCACACGGTTGGGAGGAATTTTGAAGAATCGTGTGCTGGCGCTCGAATTGCGCGCCATAAATGCAAACAAGGTTCGCCGCCAGCGCGACACCAACGACAGCTTGCGCACCACTAACACCGTTTGCCTTGACAGAAAATAGGAAACTTCCAACGGTTCGAGATTAAGTTCTGGATGCTCTTTGGCCATTTGCTCCAGCAGCAGCGGCACATGGGGGTCTTGTTTAAAACCCCACGTCGCTGTCGCTTGCCAACTTGACGCGCTCAAACGCTCTAACTGACATTGTTCTTCGGACGGAACATAAGGAATGCCCGCACTTTGTACGGTCAAGAACAAGACCTGCTCGTGCAACACCTTGTTGTGCTTCAAATTATGTAATAACGCCGGTGGTACGGTGTTAACAATCATGCTCATAAAGACGGCGGTACCCGGCACACGTGTTGGCGGATACGCCTCAAGTGACACCATGAACTCTTTGAGAGGCTGTTGACCATCGGTTAAAGCCTCATGCAGCTTATCTCGGCCTTGTTTCCAAGTGATCATCAGCGCCAGTATGCTCAACCCGATTCCCAAGGGCAGCCAGCCGCCTTCAAATAGCTTTAGAGCGTTTGACGAGAACAGCAGCACATCGATTACCAGGAAAATGCTTAAGAGGGAAAACCATAGTGCTCGTCTCGAACCTGTCGAATTTCTTGGGAGCACCAGAAAAGCGAGCAGTGATGTCATGAGCATGGTACCGGTGACGGCAAAGCCATACGCATGAGCGAGGCGATCCGACGAGCCGAATCCGACGACGAGTATCAGAACGGCGATAAACAATAATATGTTTACGCGCGGTAGGTAGATCTGTCCTTCTTCGCTGGCCGAGGTATGTTGAATAACCATGCGCGGCCAGTAACCGAGTTGAACGGCTTGTCTCGTGATGGAAAATGCCCCTGAAATGACGGCTTGTGAGGCAATGATGGTGGCAAGTGTGGCCAAAACTACCAAGGGAACAAGGCCCCATGACGGAGCCATTAAGAAGAAGGGGTTCCTAATGGCGGTCGGGTCTGCCAGAAGCAATGCCCCTTGCCCGAAATACGAAAGAACCAAGCCCGGCATGACAACACCAAACCATGCTCGGCGTATCGCCGGACGTCCGAAGTGACCCATATCGACGTACAAGGCTTCTGCGCCGGTTACGGCCAACACAATCGCACCCAACAATAAGAACACTTCCCACGGCGCATCACTAATAAAGGAGATGGCCCAAAGTGGATTTAGTGCGCGAAGGATTTCTGGAGTCTGCGAAATGCGCCAAACGCCTAATATGCCCAAAGTTAAGAACCACAGCAACATGATGGGGCCAAAGAGTTTGCCCATTGCGCCGGTGCCCCGAGATTGAATTGCAAACAGGCCACTCAGCACGACGATTGATAAGGGCACAATCCATTCATCAAGGCGATGCGATACGATACTGATGCCTTCAAGAGCCGACAACACCGAAATGGCTGGTGTAATTACGCTGTCGCCATAGAAGAGAGAAGCGCCAATAAGGCCAAAAATGGTGAAGATCCACTTTTTACCTTTCGGCATTCCCCGGATGGCTAGCTCCATCAGAGCCAAAATACCGCCTTCGCCACGGTTGTCTGCCTGTAAAACGCAGATGACATATTTGAGCGAGACAACGATCATAAGCAGCCAGAACAAGAGCGAGAGCACGCCCAACACATGTTCTGGATTAAGAGTGGCAAATCCTGAAAGCGACACTTTCATAGCGTACAACGGGCTCGTCCCGATGTCGCCATAGACAACGCCTAATGCGCCCAACAGAATAGCCGCACCCGGAGATCGTGCAGATTTTCCGGCATCGTTTAGCATGTTTGCACTACTCATGAAGCTGTCGCATCAATTGATAACCTTTTGGCAATCAGAAAATATACCATTGATGTGATTCTGGCCAAGGTGAGACGCTTGACAGGACAACACTGCTCGATGCGTCGCTAGGGTGGGTCGATCTGGGTCAGGTCTTGATGCTGCTGGTTAGCGCCTCAGGCAGGCCATCAAGCGACCGTTTTACAGACATCATTGAAAAAGCCATACAATTTTTCCCGTGAACATGTGATGTGGGGAAATTTGCGTTATAAAGGCGTCAATGCGATACAGCGCCTCGCAGCCGTAAGAATGGACAATAAAAAAGCTTCAGCCACATGACATCCTTGCTCCATCCTACTAGAGCAGTAGCCTTAGGATTTCTGCTGGCGATTGTATTTGGTACTCTTCTCCTAATGTTGCCCCTGGCCCATGCTGGGAACCAATCTGCACCATGGCTCGTAGCATTCTTTACAGCCGTATCCGCTGTCTGCGTGACCGGCCTGGTCGTTGTGGATACAGGTACTTATTGGTCTACCTTCGGCCAGTCCATCATCATGATTTTGTGTCAGGTGGGCGGTTTCGGGATGATGACTGCGGCCACTTTGCTGGGGTTAATGGTCAACCGTTCCTTGCGGCTTCGAACCAGGCTCGTTACCCAGGTCGAGACCCACTCCCTAGGCTTGGGAGATGTCACCAACGTAGCTAAGGTGGTGCTCGGAGTGACGCTTGTCTCTGAACTTATCATCGCGGCTTTCTTAACTCTTCGTATGTATTTTGCATACGACATGCCATGGCGTGAGGCCGCTTGGAGCGGCCTTTTCCATGCGATCTCTGCGTTCAATAATGCGGGCTTTTCTATTCACGCCGACAGCCTCATGCGGTATGCCAGCGATGCGTTCATTTTGCTGCCGATTATGATGGCGATCATCGTGGGAGGCATCGGCTTTCCAGTTCTCCAAGACTTGCGAGTCAAAGCCAAAGATCCTCGCCATTGGTCGCTGCACACTAAGCTTACGTTGACGGGAACAGGATTGCTGCTCATCATCGGATTTGTTGCGGTGTTGTTTTTTGAATGGGGCAATCCCAAAACGTTTGCGACAATGTCAATGTCAGACAAGCTACTCTCAGCTGCGTTTGCCTCGGTATCGTCGCGCACCGCAGGCTTTAACTCGATCGACATCGGCGCGATGACTCCCGAGAGTTGGGCGCTACATTACTTCTTGATGTTCATTGGCGGTGGCAGTGCCGGTACTGCGGGCGGCGTCAAGGTAGGGACCGCAGTGATTCTCGCCTTGCTCGTCATTGCGGAACTTAAAGGGCACAGCGACAGTGAAGCGTTTGGTCGCAGAGTCGGCCCGTCGGCCCAAAGGCAGGCCATTACAGTGTTCGTACTGGGAAGCGCCCTAGTTGTAATGGGGACGCTCGTAATCTTACGCAGCACCGACTTTCCGACAGATCAAGTTATCTTTGAGGTCATCTCTGCATTCGGTACTGTCGGACTTTCCACCGGAATTACCGCCGATCTGCCCGAGTCTGCACAGCTCGTGCTGACTGCGCTGATGTACTTCGGTCGGGTAGGGACTATCACTCTCGCTGCGTCGTTAATACTGGGTGAGCGACGTATGCCCTATCGCTTTCCCGAGGAGCATCCAATTGTTGGCTAGATTATTCACAGAACAGTTTTCTTTCTCGAAGGGCGACAGTGTCGTTGTAGTGGGCCTGGGTCGGTTTGGAGGTTCAGTCGCCCAATCTCTAATGAGGCTGGGGCACGATGTTATGGGGATAGACCTGGACCCTGAGCCCGTCCGGCACTGGGCAGAGGAGCTCACTCATACCATTCAAGCGAACTCGACCAACGCACAGGTCTTGCGACAACTGGGAGTTGCTGATTTCGCCCATGCAATTGTAGGCATTGGCTCGGACCTCGCGGCTAACCTGATGACCATCATGGCGCTTACGGAGTTGGGTATCAAGGATATTTGGGTCAAGGCGACGACGCCTGAGCATGGACAGATTGCCCAACGCATCGGAGCTCACCATGTCGTCTATCCGGAAGCAGATATGGGCGAGCGGGTTGCACATCAAATTACTGGCCGCATGATGGATTTCATCGAATTTGACGATGGATTCGCCATTGCCAAGATCCATGCCCCTGCTGCCACGCACGACCATGCTCTTTTCGAATCCAAGGTGCGTGAGAAGTTTGGCATCACAGTTGTAGGCGTCAAACGTGCTAACGAGGACTTTCAACACGCAACGCCAAGCACGAAGGTCCAACCCGGCGACCTACTTATAGTCTCCGGCCCAACCCGTAAGATCGAATTGTTTGCAAGTAGCAAGCGACACAAACCGTAGCCAAGGAGAGGCTTAACATCCCTTCACAGAACGTATGCAAATGCCGAATATTCCCAGTGGATGAAGCATTGCTGGTAGCAAGCGACCGTTTTATGGACGTAGCGATACCGTGAGGCGATCACGTTAACGTGGCAAAGTCACGCAGGTTGAAGTTATGTTGGATTCGCTATTTCAATCACAAACGTGATTACTAGAACTGATTAGCCAATAACACAGCGTCAAGTTAGATCGCCCACCGGGCGATGGTGGCGCTCGCCGCGCGGGCCAGCATTCGCAATCAGTGCATATCGGGCCGTCGTTACCGCTGCCATGACTGCGCCGCCCAAAACGCCGACTGTACCGCCATCTGTTGCCGCTGCCCTGGCTTTCGCGGCATAAACGGCTTCCTCCCCGCCATGCGGGTCCCCTCCATATATTCCACGTTCCTGTTCACCAGCCCCTGCCAGCGGTTCAGCACGGCAAGGCGACGAACTCACGGCAACGGCGGCAACACCGCAGGAACCGTATTACTGCGAACGCCGAAAACCTACGATCAGGCTCGAAATCTTCGGCCCCGGTCAGCAGGAAAACAAACTGGCTTTTGAAGGGATAGGACGATGGAACACGTTAACCACAATGCAGCTTTGGGCTATGACAACATGAACGCAGGGCAGACGCTTTATGTGCGCAGTCCATCCGGCCGATATCGTGCCGCGACCGATTCGCACGTATTGGCCGCCGCGCGCGTCGCTGCCGAAAGCTTGATCGGTGATCGGGCTGACATGGGGAACCCGAACGCCGTCAAACGGTATTTTCAGGCTAAATTGTCGGGTATGGGGCACGAGGTCGCTGCTGTGCTGTACTTGAATAGCCAGTTTAAGGTGATCCGTTACATGGAAATGAGCCATGGCACGTTGACGCAGGCCAGCGTATACCCGCGCGAAATCGTAAAAACAGCGCTGCGCCTGGATGCTGCGGCAATCATCATGTCGCATAACCACCCCAGCGGAATACCTGAACCCAGCGAAGCCGATCTGGCACTGACGCGGCATTTAAAACATGCATTGGCGCTGGTTGATGTCCGTTTGCTGGATCACATCATCGTTACAGGGCAAAACACGACTTCGTTAGCGGAACGAGGTCAGGTGTAAACCTGGGGCTGGGCGGGTGAGAGCCCGCCTGCACAGGTAGACGCCGCGCGCTGCGGCGCAGGTTGGACTTGTGCTATCGCACAAGTAGTTATCCGCTTTCCTTCTTCTCAACAAAAGCGGCCCGTCCCGGTGTGCCGGACATAGCGGCTTGCCGATGCAAGCTGGATACAGCTGCGTAACTGCCTTCAATTTAGATCACCGGCTCGGTGATGGTGGCGCTCGCCGCGCGGGCTGCTGCCAGGTTGCGCGCTGCGACACCGCAAGCCTGTTCCTGAGAGTTCCATCGCCCTAAAACGCCGACTGTATCACTACGTTCCGGCGCTTCAAGGGGCGTTCATAAAACCCGCTAAGCGACTTTTACAAATCTTCCTCCTTTCCGCTAGTCATTGCGTGATTCAGCACGGCAAGGGCGATGGAACTCACAGGACTGGCGGCAAAACTCGATGGGGACAGCACACAACCCGGCAGCACAAATCTACAAACGGGCTCAAGAATCTTCAGGCCCGGTCAGCAATGAAATCACTACCGCGCCACCGCGCACTTTTGAAGGAAAGCGACATGAACCATTACGAAGCAAAACAGGCAGATCGTAAGGCCAAGCTAGAGGCTAGGGCGGCTCAGGCCGAGGCACAGGCTGCAACCACCTACGACCGGGCAAAGCAAATGGGTGAAGCGATTCCATTCGGACAGCCGATTCTAGTTGGCCACCACAGCGAAGGCCGGGACCGCAACTACCGGCAGCGGATACATAACACGTTTGGCAAGGCTTTTGATCTGCAAAAGAAGGCTGACCACTATGTGAAGAAGGCGGCTGCTGTAGGCGATGGGGGAGTATCCAGCGATGACCCGGAAGCAATAGCAAAACTCATGCGCCAGGTAGAGCAACTCACAGCGAATCAGGAACGCATGAAAAAAATCAATCAGGTGATCCGTAAGCATAAGGGCGATTCAGAGGGTCAACGGCGTGCTTTTCTTGAGCTTGGATTCTCGGATGAAAGCGCGCAGAAGCTGATCGCACATGACTATGCCGGGCGCTTAGGCTTCCCTTCTTATGCCTTGACCAACAATAACGTGAACATTCGCCGTATTCAGCAGCGGATCAAACAATTACAGGCCAACCAGGAGCGCGAGCCGGTCAGCATACAGGGGACGGGGTATGTATACGCTGAGGACGTGGACGAGAACCGTGTGATGTTTATGTTCGAAGGTAAACCGGAAAAAGCCACCCGCGAGATTCTAAAACGCCATGGTTTTCGGTGGAGCCCAACCCGTGGAGCGTGGGTGCGTCAACTGAACAACGCCGCCATATGGGAGGCAAAAGCCGTCATGCAGCTTTTGAACGGCTCGACCGATAACTAAACCGAAGCCCCAGGCCGCTTTATCGGCCGGGGCAATTTGTCGGCGAGATTACGCCGAACCACTACCAGGAGCAACAACATGGCATCAGTCAACAAAGTGATCATTATCGGCAACTTGGGCCGCGATCCAGAGATTCGCTATAGCGCGGATGGAGCCGGGATCTGCACCATTTCCGTTGCCACATCGACAAGCTGGAAAGACAAGGCGACAGGCGAGAAACGGGAAGAAACCGAATGGCATCGGATTGTGTTCTACAACCGCTTGGCAGAAATTGCCGGAGAATACTTGCACCAGGGTAGTGCGGTCTATGTAGAAGGGCGCTTGAAGACTAGAAAATGGCAGGGTAAGGAAACAGGTGCTGACCGTTACAGCACCGAGATCGTCGCTGAGCAAATGCAGATGCTCGGGGGCCGTGGTGCAGATGGCCAGGCGTCGTCAGCTAAGCTAGCAGCGCGTAAGGCCGCTGCTGCTCCTGCCCCCACGAGTGGCGGTGCTGTCGTGGCGGATGATATACCGTTCAATCTGGCAGGTGCGGGACGCAGCTGGCTGTGCATGTAAGAAGGTCTGCCCCGGCTTTAGCTGGGGCATCCATTAAGACGGGAGAACAGGATGCCATCCGAACCAAGAAACGATTGGGAAAGCGCTGTATATGATTTGCTCAGTGAGCAGAGCGACATGACATGGTCAGATGCTCAGGCGATGATAGAAGCACAAGAATTACAGGGTAATGACGTGTTGGCGTCTGCCTGGGCAGACGGGCTGACATTGTCTCAGACGGTAAAGCTATTGTTAAAAATGTCGGAGTAGCTACCACAGAGCCTGTTGGATGATGGCGTTGGTACCGCCCAGCGAAGACACCTCGAAGGGCTTGGCATCGAAAATATCTTCCGGTGCCAAGCGCAAGAGGCTGCTAGCCTCCTCAACTGAGCCTGTCAGCGAACAATCGACATCATTCACTTCGATTGGAATGACTGAGCGCTTGTCTTGGGCAGTAGGTGGCTTCTTCGGGTCAGGCTTGTGCATCCGACGCATCAAGGGATGTTCTGTGAGCATCGTGTAGCTTTCCAGAACTTTGCCCGTTGCCGGATCGGTCCAGGTATTCCATAGACCGGCCAGGCCCCAAGGGGCACCGTCTGACCGCTGGAATTGCCACCACATATTGCGGCCGGTTTCCCAGCAAGGCTCGTCGAAAGACATCGCCGGGATAATACAGCGCTGGCCGCGCTGCCAGGGTTGGCGATAGCTTGCCTTGCTGGCCAATTCTTCTGAACGAGCGTTATTCGTCTGATATGTCAGCTTCGCCGACTTGGCAAAGTGTGGGATAAGCGCCCATTGGCCAACTACCAGCTCACGCCCGATATCGTGCGCTCGGACAAATGGGCCGACAGCACGAGGGTGAACGGCGGCCTCCCACCATCGAGGCTCGTTCCAGTTTCCAATATGCCAAAACCTCTCAATTTCAGCCTGGCTCGGTGTCACATAGCGATTGCACATGCTTTATTGTGACAGAACTCATGTCTCGGATATCAATTGAGCAAGTTGGTGTCCCATCTTCGATGGGTCCCTGACTGATGACGTTGCCAGATCTTCGATCTGGCTGGCACTTTTAAAGCCCCAAATTCGCTGTCGCTCATTTGTGGCCTTAAAAGTGCCACACAAGACGCACCCCTGACGGGGTAGGAAAAGCGCTTGTTTTTCAATCGTTTATGAGTAAACGGTTATATCCCTTGCTGTAGGACAGACAGGTCGACAAAGTGACGTAAAGCATTGATGTCTTGGGCAGAAATTGGGCCACAACTGTGGCACTTTTGCATGTAGACGCGGTGGCCGGCCCATACCCTCAACATAATGACTGCATATCGACGGCTTCACATCTGCGCTTTGAATGCATGAAGGCAGCACGGGAGCAGCGCGGCGACAGCATACGGACTGCTATGTAGTGACAGGACTGCTGCAACACGCCTACCAAAACTAGCTCATCCTACTTCCAGTTCAGATTCCGGGTGTAGAGGAAGGGGATCCAGTTCGTTCTGACCGTGCGCTAGCTCATTGGCAGCCACCGGCTGCAGGTCATGTGCCAGCCCCTTGTACGTCAGCTGGTCCACCCGTTCAGGCAGTTTTTTCGCATCGTCTGTGAACACAATGACCTCGTGCCGTTCGCGCGAGATACTGACATAGTAAGTGTCCTGGGCAGTCGTGCGGCTGAAGCTTTCGGCGTTATAAAGGACTCGGTCGCAGGTCAGCCCTTGGGCGCTATGTGCGGTGGTCGTGTAGGCATAGTCCATGTTCAGTGGTCGATCTATGGGCAACTGCACATGGCGACCATCGGTTTCGATGGTGACGCTGGTTGCATCAATTGTCGCGATCGTCGCCAGTTGTCCGTTGACCAGGTCATTATGGGCATCGTTGCGTGTGATGCGGACATGGTCACCTACAGACAGTTCTGCTCGGTTCAGGTGATAGACCGAGAGCTTGCTCATGGTTTTCGGGATGATTTCCATGGGTTGCGTAGGTGACGAGCCGGACTCGATCGGTTCGACGGTAATGCGGTCGTGGCGTGCGCTGCCGGTCACGCGGTACATCTCGCCGCGTTTCAGGCCGCACTGATAGTCCCGCTCGGGTACGACAATGTCGCCCGCGGTGTAATACCGCGCTACGCTGCGTTCTGCACGGGTGGTGTCATGGCGGGCCAGTAGCTGGCATTGGCGTCCTTTATCTTTCAGGCCGAGCAGAGTGTGGATCCGTTCATTGATGGCTACGCGAGAAGTGTTGGTGCCGGTCACCACGATGGTGCCCGCCTGGTCTGCCGCTGGAAGCTGTACATAGGATTGAGCAATGGCCTCATATCGGGCGGAACTGTCCCGGCTTTTGTGGCCATGCTCGTCGGCAGTGAACTGATCCGGGATGGTGAGCACCTGATCTAGGAGCGGTAGGGATCGGCTCGCTTGGCCTTCGGCGGCCAACTGCACCGCTTGGCGCAGCCGTTCAGAGCGTTGGCGCTGGATGTCTGCCATCAGTACGGTTTTCATGCCGTTTTCCTGCAGCATGGCAAACGCGCGGCCTGCCTCAATGGCCTTGGTCTGGGCGGTGTCGCCCAGCAACACGACTTTTGCGCCTGTCGGCTGAATGAGGGCCAGCAGCTTATCCATCTGCCGCACCGGCACGACTCCGGCTTCGTCAATCACTACGATGGTTTTCGGTCCTAGGGTGTTGATGAAGGGGCGTTTGTCGGAAGCTGCAAGCACTGATGCAATCGTGTTGGCCGGTATTCCATCTTTGCGCAGGTTGCGAACCATTCCGCCGTAAGGAGCCAGGGCCGTCATGGTGTGTCCCTGCTGTCGGAGGATGGCCTGGGCGCTTTGCAGAGCGAAGGATTTGCCGGTGCCAGCCAGGCCCTGGATACCGGCGACTTGATCGGGGCCGGTGGTGATTAGCATGACGGCTTCTCGCTGGCCTGGTGTCAGGCGTGTGTCCAAGCTGCTTTCGGCACTGGTGTCTGCAATCGTGGACTGCCAGGCATTGCGACCTGTTTGCTCAGCGGCCAGTACCCTGGATTCGGCTTCAAAAGCCTTTCGGGTCGCATAGCGTGGGCTTTCCATCAACAGGCGTCCCTCGGCAATGGCCTGGTCAACTAGTTTCAGGGCGATGTCCCGCGGCAGGCCGCGTAGGCGTATGACCTCTGTGGCCCATCCTTCGCGGGTCATGGGAAGGGCCAGCCTGTCCTGGGTGCTGCAGTAGTGCGGTGCTTCTCGGATCAGTGCGCCGGACTCCACACAGCCCTGAATCGCTGTCTGAATGGCTGTGACGTTCGTATGGCCACCGGCATGGCGAACGCCGTTTTGTAGTAAATCCGCCAGAGGCATGACGGATTCCCTTTCGGCCAGATGTTGGATCGCCCAGTTCAGTGAGGCTTGAGCCACCAGGTCAGATGGTTGCTCCAATTCCTGTGTCGGCTGGATATTCGCTTGTTGCCTGGCGTGGGCAAACTGCATCCCGATAGTTGTAGCGGCATCACGCCATTGCCGATGCAATTCCGTGCGACTGAGCTCCTGAGCCTTCGCCTGGCGGTGGGCCAGGGTGATGCCTTGGCGCAGGGCGTGAGGGGCTTCTTTACGACTGGTGCCGCGTGCAGACAGTTCAGCCGTGATGCCGGCGCTGCGTTTACTGAAAAACTCGATCTGCCCACGGCTGATGTGGGCCAGTTCGATATGGTTCTTTTCATGGCGGACCGCGTATCCGAGGGCCCGGACATTGCGTTCCAGCTCTGCCTGGTAAATCGAATCCGTCACGCGCAGCAGTTTGAAGATCTCTTCATTGGACAAGGCCACCCAACTGCCGTCGGCCCGCTGGGTCAGATTCATCAGCAGGGCGTGGATGTGTAGGTGCGGGTCGGGGGCAGCGCCTTCCGTAGGGCGTGCTGTCTCGTGGCGGAATTTGGCAATGATGAGGTTGCCCGTGTGTTCTACGCGTGACTTGCCATTTTCTTTGTGACGGCCCATGGTCAGATGCTGCTCGACATAAGCAAGAGCAGCAGCGACCGCTTTATCATTCGCGTGAATCAGGCGCTCGTCGCCGCCGATCAAGGCTTGCAGAGTGATACTTTTGGGTGCTCCGAAGGTGAGATCAAGGGCGGCGCGAGCCCTTGCATCCTTTCGGATTGATCGGCCCGCCATGATGCCACGACCAAAGTCGCCCTGCAGCATGGCTTTGAAACGTGCCGGGTCAATTTCACCGGCCGCACGCAGACGCCGTGCACCTTCTCCTTGCCAAGTGGCGGCGCTGCCGTCACGGCTGTAGTAGTCATCGGCCTGATCGGCGTAGTAATGAGTGGCAAGGGCCGCACGGGCCCGATAGATCTGGCTGTGCGAGATCATGGGGTGCTCCGGGAGAAGGTGGTGGTAACAGATTGGCCAGCAGGGTGCTAATCCCCGTCAGTGCTGCCTCTTGAGGTGAGGGAGGATGGGTTTACACACGCTTATCCACAGATTCTGTGGATAAATGGGCAGCATCTAACGGCCCATTGCGGCCCTTCGAGTATCTCGATAGCCGGGATGACCGCATCGAGAAAAACGGGCATCGAGCACGACAATTTGCGTGGCCACTGCGCATGAAAGGAGTGATTTCCTTTCATGCGCAATTACGGATCAAGGCCAAACAAAGAAGATCAAAGCAAAAAACTACCCTACGCGCTTGAGTTCGGCGTAGTCCCCATTTGTTCGAAGAGTGACCGTAACGTCTGATTCAGTTCGGTTGCGCCAGAACCAACCGTGGTTCCCGTCAAATGCTGCGTCTAACACTCCTTCATCACTCGCTACACCCCGGCCTTTTTCATAGGAAATAGAGCGCCCGCCACCATCGCCATGCGTGTCATAGTTCACCACAGCACCATTGGCCGTCCAGGAAAAGTTGGCTTTCGCTCCAGCCGCCATAACTAGCTTGATCTCAGCCCCTTGTCCCGGCTTCAGAGTGATACTCATTTCGTCGGATCTGCCGGTTTGAGCCGGTGCCGCGCTGGCTTGTGTATTGGATGGTGCTCCCGAAGCTTGAGCAACAGGGGCGGGCGGCTGCGGTGCCTGGCTGACCGTAGGAGTGGCGTTTGATGCAGCGACGGGCGCAGGCGGCTGTTGCGCACCCTCTCTGGCGGCGGTATCGGCAGCCGCGTCAGCAACTGATTCGGCTGCAAGTTGCGTCTTAATTTCACCCATTTCCGTTAGGCCCAATACACGGCCAATTCGCGTGGGATCGATCGCATATTCGGATGGGAGTACTACGGTCACAAGAATGACCAAGGCAGCGATAGCCGCAATAATGGTGGAGCGCTTGAGTTGTTCGGAAGTCGGCAACTCTGCGCGACGTGGAAGGTCGATGTTGTACATACTGAATCCTTTACGAAACGATATAGCCGGTAATTTGATAGCCCATCAGGATGAAGCCTGCGCTCATCATGACGACGTTGGCCGTGTAGGCGTGACGCCAGAAGCTCTCTGTGCGACGCCAATAGCTCATGGCGATGAGGATTGCACCAAGCGCCAGCAGTTGCCCAATCTCCACGCCAACATTGAAGGCGAGCAGATTAGGAACTAGGCCGTCGGGTGAGATGTTGTATTCAATGATCTTTGTAGACAGGCCAAAGCCGTGGAAAAATCCGAAAATCAATGTCGCCACTTTGGTATTGGGCTGAAACCCAAGCCAGCGCTGGTATGCGCCCATGTTGTCGAGCGCCTTGTAGACGACCGACAAGCCAATGATGGCGTCGATGATGTAACTATTGATCCCGACATTGAAATACACACCAAGCAGCATGGTGGTGGAGT
>NZ_PDNW01000017.1 GCF_002849655.1 Pollutimonas subterranea | reverse complement strand
GTGGATCAGAAAATCCCGATGCGCGTCCAGGTGCTTGTGGCGCGACCCGTCATCCTTGTAGGCGCTGATTTGCTTCTCTTCCAACTGCAAATACTTACGCACCGTATTGCGCGAGATGCTCAGTTCCCGACTAATGGCACGGATCGACAGCCCCTTGCCCCGGTCATACAGCCCTTTGATCTTGTGTATCACTACCCACTCCTTCACTGACGCGCTCCCGTTGTCTTTTATATGGCAGGAACGCTACACGTTTCATGGCTTTGCAGCCACCGTCAGGTGGGTCAAAACTATTGGCCATTAGTGGGTCATTTTAATTGGCCATTAACATTCAATCGTCAATGTTGCAACTGGCCTTGCTCATCCTTTGGATGAGGCTAGGGCAAAAGAGCTTTTTAAGGCACTGCATGCAGCGGGCGAGCCGCTCACATATAGCGCTGTTGAAGCACTCGCATTGGCCAACAAATGGCCTAGCGGTCACGCGCAAACACTTGCTGAGCTGGCCGAACGTATAGGCAATGGGGGTCGGGTAGTCATAAAACATAGGCGTGACTGGGGCGAGCCCACTATTGCCAGACTTAAAGCAGAAATAGCGTCGGGTAATGCCTAAAATTTCACTCAAGCTACCTACACAGGCTAACCGCAAGTAAGCTCTTTGCTATTGCAGCTTATAAAAACTGGGATTGGCTGCCAGTCTGTCGAAACCACAACGACAGCCTTACAGAGTGCCAACATTCGTTAGCACGACCCTAAAAAACGACGAGGTAATAGGCCAACCATGTAACGCACCCAATACCATTGCTACTGCCCAGCAAAGCGTGCACAGCACACCCCTGACATCTCGGACGAGCAATGCCCAAAACCGATACCGATCATCGTCGAATGCACAGTAGGGACTGTCTCGTTCAGCCTCACGCCCCCTTTTGGATTTGGGCAAGCGCCACATCTCATACCCCTTGCGTACGCCTGCGTCGAGGCGTCTTCTGCGCAACGGTAGAAGGATGCGTACTCGCCGCTGGGGTTGAGCCTGGGACCGAGACCGGGGGCGGTGGCGGTGGCGAAGGTGCCGGGGTTTCAGGAGGCAATGGCGCACTCGCTGGGCTTTCAGTCGCTACAGAGGGTGCCGCAGCATTGCCACTGTCATTCGCCGTTGCCGCCTCTGCCTCACTGGCCCAATAGGCATGAATGGTCTCAATGTCCCCGTAACCACCGATTTCAGTGATTCGAGCGAGAAAGCGAGCGTACAAGTCGGCCTGCACCATGCCCTGTTTCCGCATCCACTCAACCGCCATGTTTGGATTCAAAAGCAAGACATAATGGAAATCCCCTGAAGGCCCCTTTTTTGGCTCAATGAAACCAAGCCTCTGCAAGGTTTTCATGCGCCGGCGCCACGTATCCACCGCTCGCACCCCATCAAATCCCGCTTCGCTGGCAAAAGTTGCCGGGTGTTCAATGGTGACCAAAGGATGGTCTGGCGAGCGTGCCCATAGACAAAAAAGGGTATGGCCCGCAGGCTGTCCTTTGGATTGATGATCTATTGCTTGCATAACAATAGGCAGTGTTCGCGGCAGCGTTGTGAACCCATCATTGGTCTTCCTCTTCCAAAGCCATTGCTGGGCCATTTCAGGGAAAAGCACTTGCAACTGCTGCTCTGCACGCTCTGACATCTTGAGCCGCTTGCTACTCGCCTGCTTTGCTGTGGCCATGACGCTTACCTCATTTAGAAAGTTTCGATGAAGAAAGTGTCGCCTACATCGCTCAGGAAACCAACGATTCAGTACGCATCATATAGCCGATGTTCAAGTAGCCGAAACGAGTGTTCAACACCGTTTAAGACGCATGATAGCACACACTAAAACAATTTTAAACCGCACGATTCCGCACATTTATTCTACAAAAACACCTATATATCAGATACTTAATGGAAAATTGCGGTGCTCAAAGTGCTCGGTGTGCTCGTTGTCCTCTCGTCCTCATCGTGCTCCTGGGGTAAAGGTGTGGAAAAGGGGGACGGAAAATCATCCCAGACACCTCAAAAGCATGCAACAACCTCCACGATCTTATTCATATCAACCTAGAGTTATGCCCACCAGCACCCAACAAGCCTCCAAAACGCAAACTATCCGAGTCAATGGCTCATGTGACGTTCTTCTGCAATACACGTTTTCAAAACCGCGCAATAACGAGGAGAAGATCATGATCAACCCTAACCAATGGGTGCCGATTACGCCCCGCTACGCTACAGCGAGTTTCAGCGATAGTCGATGAACGCTACCATTGCTCCGTGCAACAGAAAAACATGCAGCGCCACATATTCACGGAGTGCGACATGGACAATCAACCATTCCAGAAAAGCAGCCAAAGCCAGGGCACCGAAGCATCGCCCTGCCCGGCATCGATGCCGTTGCCCGACTCTGACGCCTACGGCGAGCTGCCCCAGTTTCCAAAGGGCGGAGTTTTACCCTTTCGTCGCACCATCCGCCGCCAGGAACTGCGCCAAATCGTCCCTTTAGCCGAAACGACCATCTACGAAATGGAGCGCCGAGGCGAGTTCCCACGCCGCTTCAACCTAACGCCGCGTTGCGTCGTCTGGGACTTGGACGAGGTGCACGCTTGGATAGAAACGCGTAAGCAAGCCTCACGCGTGGGACTAACACGTCGCTCGACAGGGCCGGATGTCCGGCAACGTAAAACGCGTCCCGTCAAAAACGCACCGTAAAACCATCCCTTTTACCAACTCTTATGTTAGATCGTGACTCTTCGCGTATCCACCGACAACCCGTGGCAAGTCATGCTCGAACAGGTTTATCGCCATGGTTCGAAAAATGAACAGTTTGATCACTTACAGTGATCTTTTTATGGCAAAGATAAACCATACACCACTAGGAACTGCGCCAGATCATCCCATTGGCCGAAACAACCATCGACGAAATGGAACGTCGAGGCGAGTTCTAGCAGCGCTTCAACACGTTGCGGCCTCTCTCGATGCTATTGAACCAAAGCTTCCAGCTCTGTGGAAACCGAGCGCGGCAACCGCCGCCCTTCTTTTGCCAGGTTGACCAGCAAGGCCTCGCGCGCCACGTCCAGTACGTTCTCGGCCAGCGAATAGCTGCCCTTGGCCTGCAACCAGGTCAACACATCGGCCAAATGCCAGATCGACGCACTGCCCTCATGCACCGGTGCCGGGAAAGTTCCCGGATGAGCCAGCATCAGCTTGCGCATGTTCTGCCGCGACACGCCTACGATGTCGGCCACATCCGTCAGCCCCACCAAATCCGGCGTGACCTCAATCAGTCGTGCCGACGGCGCAGCGCGGCGCACGTCGGCCAGCGCGCTGCGCACCGCCGCGCCAGCATCGGCGGCTTCGCGGGTGAACTCCAGCGCCAAGCGCCCCGGCTGCCCGATGCCAATCAGGGCATCGTCGCAGCCCGCTACGCCCAGGCGCTCGATCAACGCATCTGAGTTGCGGTCATCGTCAGTGAGCTGATATTTCAGGGTAAAGGTATATTCCATCACGCTACTCCTTGGCACCGTCGTCAGCTTCGAATAGCTTGCGGTGCATGGTGCAATTGTCCACAACACGCCGCAAGGCGCGTGCATGGTTACCGGGGTTCTTCGGTGTGCTCCAGACGCTAGTAATGCAGAATTCGCCACAGCGACATTCTTCATCGTTGTACGGACAATAAATCCGCCCCCAGGCATGGCCGCCGCGAACTTCAACGCGCCAACCCTGCCCTTCGGCGTACCTGAGAGCTTCCTCGACCTCTTTCTTCGAATGAAGGGAACGGGCCATCTATAGTCTCCAGTATGAGGATGATCAACAAGGTTGTCAAGTGACAACCTTGTCGTCGTATTACGCTGTTGCGCTCAACGTCGGCACCCCCGCGTTCGCCGGCGTCAATGCCGGCACGTAGCTCTCCCCGTCAATCCAGGCATCAACCATGTTGGCCCACTCTTGCAGCATGTGGCGCCGCTGCTCGGCGTACTCGGCCTTGTTGTAGATCGAACGCGAGGAACGGCCGTCCTCGTGCGCCAGGCTCTTCTCGATCCAGTCGCGGTTAAAGCCGACCTCGTTCAGCAGCGTCGAACCGGTGCGGCGCAGGTCATGGACGGTGAACGGCTCCAGCGGCAAACCGGCGGCCTTGGCCCGCTCCGCCACGATCTGCGTGATCCGGTTCAAGGTCGCCTGGGACATGCAGCGGTCAGAGTCATAGCGCGACGGCAGCACGAACTTGGAGCCGGCCGCGCACGTATGCAGCGCAACGAAAATGTCGAGCGCCTGACGCGACAAATAGACCACATGCGGATTGCGCCCTTTCATCCGTTCCTTGGAGATCGTCCAGACCGCGTTCTCAAAATCGACTTCATCCCAGGTGGCTTTGATCAGTTCGCTTTTGCGCACCAGCGTGAGCAGAATCATGCGCAACGCCAACCGAATGGTCGGATAGGTCGCCACCGACTCCATCTGTCGGGCCATCAGCCGAATCTCCAGCGGCGACAAGGCGCGATCCTTAGGCACGAAGGTCGCAATCGACGCAGCGCTCACGTCGTTGCCCGGGTTATCCACCTTCTCGCCGTGCAGAATGGCGAAGCTGTAGACCTGTTTCACGATGTCTCGAATGTGGACCCCTGTGGCGGGGGCACCACGATCCTTCACCTTGTTGCAAAGGGCGCGCAGGTCACCGGCGGTGATTTCATTGAGCTTCCGATTCTGAAAGGCCGGCAGGATGTCCCGAGCAATGATGTGCTTGCGCATCGCCTTGGTGCTGTCGGCCATCCGCGCACCGGCCAGCCACTTTTCGGTCATGTCACCGAAGGTCTTGGCGGCGGTCAGCCGGCGCTTCTCGCGCTGCTTCTCCAGCGCCGGGGACGTGCCTTTGGCGACGGTTTTCTTAGCGTCAATTAGCTTTTCGCGAGCCAGCGCCAGCGAAATGCCCGCTGGCCCATAGCGGCCGATGGTCAGCGTCTCGCGGCGGCCGTTGAGACGGTAATCGTAGCGGAAGGTGATGGTACCGGTGGGCGATACCGTGACGTACATCCCGTCGCGGTCAGAAGCCTTATAAATCTTGGCCTTAGGCTTGAGATTGCGTAGTGCGGTGTCAGTAAGCATCGAGGTTTTCTCCTGTTTATGACGGCTTTTTACCGTCAGGGGTCAGGAGACCTGCTGATGCCCGGAAAGCCGCATAAAATAAGCTTTCCAGAGGAGCGTTTTACCGTCAAAGACCGATTTGGTCTGAATAGTGAACGGCAGGGTCTTAATCGGGCCACCGGTTCCTACCGCCACTTCTATCGTCAACTTGTTTTGCTGGTCAGCGATAGCTACCGATAGTCACCGCAACATATTTACCTATAAATCAATACGTTACGGTGGCTTTTCGATAAGCAGCGATAGTCCCAAAAGGACCTGATTTTATTCCCACTCAATGGTCAATAGCTTATTTACAGCATTGATTTAATTGAGTTTATTTATAACGCCTCCTGCCAATACCATCCAAAATACCATCCCAGAAGTTCGCTTGGCGTTGCTTGAAATTGCTTGATGCTGCCAGGTTTTTGAGCGGATTGCGTGTTTTTGGGCATAAATGTGATTTTTGGGACAAATCGCTGAATCGTGGTATCAGAATAGTGCTTTTTACGTGTTGTGCATGGCGCTATACCGGAGACTATAAAGTAGAATTATTCACCAACTTGAGGCTGTGAGGAGATTTATCCGGTCCATCCAAAGATTGATCAGACGGCGTCTGACCCATCTTCCCTGGCACCTAACTGAGGTGTTTTGTGCTGAATTAACTCCATTCGGCACAGAAAAAGAAACGACTATCGAACCCGAAACCTACCATATTTTCTTGTCCTTAATTAACATATTTGTTATCATTTCACTATGACCTACTCCATCCACTATTACAGTGAACCGGTGCAGGCTCAGATTCTTTCTCTGCCCAAGACTCTGCAGGCACGCTATGCAGCATTATCGCGACGGATGGTGAGTAACGGTCCGAACATACCAAAGCTTTTGGTGAAGGCCTATTCGAGTTACGGTTAAAAGGCGCAGAGGGGATCGCCCGAGTGTTTTACTGAGTACGAGCGCATCGAGCGCGAGGAAATGCCGATGCTGGACACTATCCTGAAGGCCCGGGCTGAAGCCAGGCTCACGCAGGCCCAAGTAGCCGAACGCATGGGTACCAAAGCACCGGCTGTAGCGCGGCTGGAAAAGCGCTGGTTACTGGCAAGCATTCCCCGTCAATTGCTACGCTTCAGAAATGCAGCCGCTCTTGGTAAGAAGCTGGAAGTGCGATTCAGCTGATATTGAAGTGTTCCTTTTGCGTATCGCACACGGCGCTATGCCCAGGACTATAAAGTAGAATCGACGCAACTGGGAAAGCAGCCAGCACGCACCATCGAAAGCACGCCGTCTGGGATTGAAGCGCCTCTTCTGTTTTCTGGCTGTTGGCTTGACACTGAAACTCAGCGATGTCCCTTCGCCCCTGATTAATAGCCCAGCCCCCGACGTCACGTTGCCCAAGCTGGCATCTGCAGACGAAACCTTCACGCTATAAAGCATGAATGGCAAGCAGTAGCTAACGGGATAGAACGTGCCCGGTTGGAAAGTACTAGCGTTATGATGTCGTAACAGAGGCGAATAACGCCACCCAGCATCTAATAAGACGCTCCTCATACTCAAAATTATCCATATGGCTAAGGCGACACGTCCTGGCCGTCTATCCCGACTTTTATCGCTTCTGATACTGTCCCTGACGGCAACCCAACTATCAACTGTCCAGGCGGTAAATACAGACCCGGCCCACGAGCCCCTCACTGCGCATGGGCAACCGATCCAAGCTTCCCCGGCGAGCGATGCGACACCCTCCATTAATGCGCCCGCTTCAGTCGTGCGCGTCGGCGTATTGGCGTACATGGGAACAGCGCACGCTGCACAAGAATGGTCGCCCGTGCAGCAGTTTCTGCAAACGGCCCTTCCCGCCTATCAGGTCGAGTTCGTCTATCTTGATCTGAACGAGATTGCCGATGCGGCCGTAGGGAGCTCTATTAATTTTGTCCTCACCAACCCTGGGCACTACGTCACACTGGAATTAAGCGTCGGCGCCAGCCGTATCGTTACCGTCGAGCAGGGTCGCAACTCGATAAATGGCTTGAGTCTGGGTTCTGCCGTCATCGCACGCGCGGACCGCGAAGACCTGATTAACCTTGAGGACCTGCCGGGGCACACTCTGGTCGCCACAGCTCACGACGGGTTTGGCGGTTATCAGACTGTCTGGCGCGAACTGGCGGCATTGGGCATTGACCCGGAGTCCGATCTGGAAGCAAAAAGTTTCGTCGATTTCCCCATGAGCCGCGTGCTTGACGCCGTCGCTGACGGACGCGCCGATGCCGGTATTCTACGTGCCTGCGTACTCGAAGACATACCCGACTGGCGCGACCGTTATAAAGTATTGTCACCGCAACCGGATACCGGATTCGGATGTGCCGTTTCCACACGGCTGTACCCCGACTGGCCGCTCGCCACCCTGCCCCACACACCGCCCGAACTGGCACGCGACGTTGCCATCACACTGCTGCAGATGCCCGCAACAACAGGCGGTCTTAGGTTCACCGTACCCGCAGATTACCAGTCTGTGCACGATCTGTTTCGCGAACTGCAGATCGGACCATACGCATACTTGAAGGAACAAGGAGTTGCCGCGCTGGCCCGCCGCCACTGGCCGGTGTTGGCCCTGCTGGGCGTCCTGGTGCTGCTGTGGCTGCTGTACACGTTTCGGGTTGAAAAGTTGGTGCATGCACGAACGCGCGCACTACGCGAGACATTGGAAGAACGAAAGCAAATCGAAGCCCGTATGCGGGCCAGCCAGGAGTCTGTTGATCACCTGGCACGCTTGTCGATTCTTGGCGAGCTGTCAACAACGCTTGCGCATGAATTAAGCCAGCCGCTGGCAAGCATGGCTAATTATGGTCGAAGCCTGCTACGCCGGCTGGACAGCGGCCGGTTGGATGATGATGCCGTTCGTCTGGCCGCAACCGAAATTGCTCAGCAAGCCCAGCATGCCGCCAACGTACTTTCACGCATACGGGCATTTGCACGCAAGCGTGTCAGCATCCGCCAGGATTGCAGGCCTATCGACGTGGTGTCCTGTGCTGTTTCGCTATTTTGCGGAATGTTGTCGGAAACGCCGCAGATAAATATCGATGATCAATTGTCGCAAGACATCAAGGTAAAAATCGATAAATCGCAAATACAGCAGGTCCTGCTAAATTTGATGAAAAACAGCATGGATGCCATGCGCGGGATAGAACCCGATAAGCGACACATTGATATCACCCTCGCACAGCAGGGCACAGACATATTCATACATGTGCGTGATTACGGATCTGGCTTAAGTAACGCCCAGCAGGCACAGCTGTTTGAACCCTTTTATACTGAAAAGCCCGACGGCCTGGGACTGGGTCTGTCGATCAGCTATAGCATCATCGAAGCACATGGTGGAACTATTACGGCAAGCACGCCCTGCGATGGCAAGGGAATGATACTCTCGTTGTCTCTGCCCATCTTAGTGCAAGACACAAACACCTCTGAACACATAATAAAGCCAAGCTAAAGCATCAATATCGCGGTTCGGCAGTATAGATGCGCCAGGTTATGCCAGATCGGGAGTACTCATGGAACAAAAAAGTCAATCAGCCAATACGATCTACGTCATTGATGACGACGCCTCATTTCGAGGTTCCCTTGTTTTCTTGCTCGATTCGTCAGGATGGCAAGTTGTTGCTTACGACAGCGCCGTCTCCTTTCTTAACGAACATGCCGCCCCTCCCGAAGACATGGGCTGCCTGGTGCTTGATATACGCATGCCCATGATGAGTGGTCTGGCACTCCAGCAGCAGCTGATGGCGCAAGGCTGGCCGGTATCTATTGTTTTCATCACCGGCCATGGCGATGTGCAAATGGCGGTACAAGCCATGAAGGCAGGAGGCTGTGATTTTCTTGAAAAGCCATTCCACGATCAGACATTTTTAGATGCAGTGTCGGCGGCAGTCACACGTACACATAACCTGCGCACGCATGCTCAGACAAAGTTAGAGGCTCGGATCATTCTCGATCGCCTATCACCACGTGAAAGCGAGGTTGCCGAGCTGGTTGCGTTAGGTTTGCCCAATAAGCAGATCGCAAAAAAACTGGACATCAGCGAGAAAACCGTGCACATTCACCGCCTGCATGTTATGGAAAAAACCGGCGCTAGCAATGCACCCGGTTTGACGCGCCTCGTGCTGCGCGCCGACCCTGACGCGCTGGAAGGTGACACCGCCTCCAGTACCCGGCCACCTAAATACATTTGACAAAACGCAACAATAACCAAATTAGTCGCTCGAAATAGGTACAAGTACCTAGGCCACTACGAGAAGACAAGAATGGTTGCGTGACGGCATGGTTGATATCGTGAAGGCACCTCATGTTCCAAGGAGCCCACGTGGAAAACAACAGCACAAAACCGCTTTCGGATTTGCCCAAACCGGCCGCACGAAGGGGCTTTCTAAAAGAAATCCTTGGCCTGGGCGCCGCCGCAACCGTCATCCCTATTATGCCTGCCAAAGCTGCTATCGGCGACCAGCCCGTGCGCCGTCCCGGTCAGCCGGGCAAACGCTATGGCATGCTAGTAGACCTACGTAAGTGCATTGGCTGCCAAGCCTGTACCGTAAGCTGCTTGCTGGAAAACCAGGCACCCATCGGTCAATTTCGCACGACCGTACTTCAGTACGAGGTCAACCTTCCGGAGGAGCAGAACGCAGCCATGCTGAGCCTGCCGCGACTGTGCAACCATTGCGACACGCCACCCTGTGTCCCGGTGTGCCCGGTCCAGGCCACATTTCAGCGCGAGGACGGGATTGTACTAGTCGACAGTGACCGCTGTGTAGGTTGCGGCTACTGCGTACAGGCCTGTCCCTATGACGCACGTTTCATCAATCATGAAACTCAAACGGCCGACAAATGCACTTTCTGTGAACACCGGCTGGAAGTGGGTCTATTGCCGGCATGTGTGGAGAGTTGTGTTGGCGGAGCCCGGGTAATTGGCGATCTGAACGACCCCGACAGCGAAATATCGCGCCAGATGGCCGAGAGTCACGGTGACATCAAAGTGTTGAAACCGGATCAGAACACTAATCCGCACGTCTTCTATATAGGCCTGCCTGATGAGTTCGTAAATGACATCGACGGCCAGGCCAGTCTGCGCCTGATGGACCTATAGGAATACACCATGGAAATCATCGAACTGCTTACCCCCCATTATGAAGTCGCGTGGCTGCCTTGGGCAGTGCAGTATTTCTTTTTAGTGGGTATCGCAACATGCTCTGCGCTGATTGCAGCTGGCTGCGCCTTCAGCGCACCCGGCTCGGCAGGCGACCGGCTACTGCCTGCAGCGGTGGTTGTGCTCGCCGTTTCGGCCATCGCTGCACCGGTGTCCTTGTTAGCCGACCTACATCAACCGGGTCGTTTCTGGCATTTTTTCGTGCACTTCACACCGTGGTCATGGATGTCGCTGGGTGCCGTGCTCCTTCCGGCGTTCGTAACCCTGGCTTTGGCCTTCTGCGTCGCTTGGTGGTTCAACCATCGCGGTCTGCTACGTGTGCTCGGGATCCTGTTGATCACCTCGGCACTCACAGTGCTGGTATACAGCGGCTCTGAAGTCATGGTGCTGAAATCACGTCCGCTGTGGAGCACACCGTTTCTGCCCGTAAACTTCGCCCTGACCGCTTGGCTCGCTGCACTGGGAGCAATACTGCTGGTGGCCCGCTGGCTGCCGGGCGGCACTACCCTCTTACCCGCCATCCTGGTGCGCCGGCTGGTGTGGATCGGAATTGCTGGGTCAATCATTACCGCCTTGGCATGGTTGGTAACGGGCATGACTGGACAAGATGCTTCATTCATCCAGGCACAACGCCTCTTTACCGAATTTCCAGCATGGCGCATGAGCTTCTTGGGCTCGATCGCTACAGGATTAGCAGTCATTATGCTGATGTCATGCTCGCCACAACGCTTGACAGGTCCCGTGTATTCGCTTGTGACCGCAGCCCTGCTGCTGGCCTCGGGATGGGTGTTTCGATGGGTCATCTTCATGGAAGCACAGGAAGTCCCTAAGTATGGAGCGGGTCTGTATTTGTATGAGATGCCGTTGGGCAGCGATGGCCTGCTCGGCATGCTTGGAGTTCTGGGCTTATGCATTTCGCTGATCGCAATTGTTACGTGGCTGATCGGCGATCTGCGCCAGCACATCCAAAACGCCCGTCCCCTTGTGTAAAACGTAGCGCACTAAAACGACGCACCGCAACGAATCGAATCGAATCAGAGGCACTTATCATGAGTAAAAAGCACCCTAATGATCACGCGCAAAACGATGACACCCCAACCAGCTTAGACCGACGCAAATTGCTGGCACGTGGCGGTATTGCTGCAGGCGGAATGGCGACCTTTGTCGCAGGCTATGGCGACACCCTGCATAAAGCCGTCAAAGGTCTGGCCAGTGGCACCGCCGGCGAGCCGGTCGGTGACGCCCTGCGTGGCAACTCGCTTAAGCCGGAATTTATGATCGATGCCAGCGGGAATCTGTCGACGAACAACGGTCAGATTGTCAGCCCGTCAAGCTGTCTGGGCTGCTGGACACAGTGTGGTGTCCGGGTGCGTGTCGATACGGAAAACAATCGCATACTTCGCATCGCAGGCAACCCCTACCACCCACTTGCAACGACTAACCCCGCCCCCATGGACATGCCGGTACGCCAGGTATACGCCATGCTCGGTGGCGACAATGGCCTAGAGGGACGCGCAACCAGTTGCGCGCGCGGCTCGTCCATGATGGCGCAGGTCGACAGTCCCTACCGTGTACTGGCTCCGCTTAAACGTGTCGGACCCAGGGGTTCAGGAAAGTGGGAAACCATTGCCTTTGAGCAGATGCTCGAAGAAGTCTGTGAGGGCGGCGATCTGTTCGGCGAAGGCCACGTCGACGGCCTTCGTGCAGTGTTCGATCAGAAAACCTTGATTGATCCCGAGAATCCAGAGTATGGCCCCGTATCTAACCAGCTCGTCGTAAACGATTCGGCGAATGAAGGGCGCTCTGCTTTGGTTAACCGGTTTGCACAACAATCGTTCGGTACCGTCAACCGCAGCAATCACGGTTCCTACTGTGGCCAGAGCCGCCGCATTGGCGCGGCCGCCGCATTGGGCGATTTGCCCGGTATGCCCCACGGCAAACCCCACTGGACTAGCGCACGATTCGGATTATTTATCGGCGCCGCACCAGCCCAGTCGGGCAACCCGTTTCAACGCCAAGGACGCGAACTGGCCACAGCCCGCTCACGCAAAGACCAGCCATTTCGTTACGTCGTGGTTTCACCGATTTTGCCGACCTCATCCAGTTTGGCTTCGGGGTCCGGCAACCGATGGATAGGCGTAAAACCCGGTTCAGATCTGGCCTTGTGCATGGCCATGATTGACTGGATTATCGAGCACAATCGCTACGACGCTACGATGTTGTCGCAACCCGGTGCCGCTGCGGCCAAGGCCGCTGAAGAAGCCGCCTGGACTAATGCCACACACCTTCTGATAACACAGGAAGATCACCCACGATTCGGCACTTTCGTGCGCGGCGCCGACCTGGGGTGGGCACTGCCCGAAGCCACGGAAGGCTCAGAACAACCCGAGGACGTCTATGTTGTGCAGTTAGCCGACGGCAGCCTGTCACCGCACACGGTGGCAAGCCCTGCCCAACTACTGGTCGAGCCACACGCGTTAACCTTGGCTGATGGCACTGTCGTACAGGTCAGCAGCAGCTTTGTGAAACTGCGTGAAGAAGCCGCACGCATGAGTCGTTCTGATTACGCTGATATCTGTGGCATCCCCGTGCAGGTCATTGAAGACCTTGCTCACGAATTCACCAGTTACGGCAAGCAGGCTGTCACCGACATGCACGGCGGCACAATGAACGGTGCAGGCTTCTACACGGCCTATGCCATTTACATGCTCAATACGCTGGTTGGGAACCTGAACGTTAAAGGCGGGCTGGTTCTGGATGCCGGGCCTTTTGGGCCCTTCGGACCCGGACCACGCTACAATTTTGCACAGTTTCCCGGGCGTGCCAAGCCGACGGGTGTACCACTGTCGCGCAGCCGTTTTCCCTACGAAAAAACCAGCGAATACAAGCGCAAACTGGAGCAGCACGGCACCCCCTACCCTGCCGCAGCGCCCTGGTACCCCGCTGTGGGCGCATTAAGTAGTGAAATGCTGGCATCGGGCCTGCTGGGCTATCCTTATCCGATCAAAATCTGGCTCAATCATATGAGCAATCCGGTCTATGCAATGTGTGGCTTCAAAAACGCACTGCTCGATAAGCTGAAAGACCCCAAAGTCTTGCCCTTGCACATCTCAGTCAATGCGTTCATCAATGAAACCAGCGCCTGGGCAGACTATATCGTGCCCGACACCATCACCTATGAAAGCTGGGGCATCGGTGCGCCTTGGGCCGACGTTATCGCACGTTCATCGACAGTAAGATGGCCCACGATAAAACCTGCTGTCGCTCAAACAGCCAAGGGTGACGTGATATGCCTGGAGACCTTTCTCATCGAGGCCGCACTGCGCCTGGAAATGCCTGGCTTTGGCAAAGGCGTCATTAAGGACAGCGATGGCAATGCTCACGACCTGATGAACGCCGAAGACTTTTATCTACGTGGACTGGCCAATATGGCATATGCCACAGGCCGCAAGGTTGGCGAGGCTAGCGACGACGATATGCTGCTCACGGGTGTGAACCGCTACGCCGGCCTGTTGCAAGAACGCTTAAAGCCTGAAGAATGGCGGCGTGTCGCCATGCTAATGACACGTGGCGGACGGTTTGATGATCTGACAAGCGCGTGGAATGGTGACCAAATACGCAAAACGCACACGAACACGTTGAATATCTGGAGTGAACAGATCGCCCGTATGCGCCATTCTATGACAGGTGAACACTACAGCGGCTGCCCCACTTATTACCCGACTCGCCTAGGCGACGGCACACCTATGCGTGAAAAATTTAATGAGCAGGAGTGGCCGATGCTAATAACATCGTACAAGTCGAACTTGATGAGTTCGATGTCTATTGGCGTGGACCGTCTACGGCAACTGCATCCGCACAACCCGGTATCAATCAACCGAACCGACGCGATGCGACTGGAAATCAGCAACGGTGATCCAATCAATATTATCACCCCAGGCGGCAAGATTACGGGGGTGGCCCTGGTGCGCGAAGGCATTATGCCGGGTGCCATTGCCATTGAGCACGGTTACGGTCATACCGAACTGGGTGCAGCCTCGCACACCATCGACGGCAAAGCAACACCGCACAACCAACAACTTTCGGCTGGTGTAAACCTGAATGAGCTTGGCTTCGCCGACCCCAGCCGTGGTGCGCACTCAAATGTCTGGATCGACTGGGTGTCAGGCTCGGTAGTTCGACAAGGGCTGCCAGCACGCATAGAGCCTGTACGTACATAAATGCTGATTTTTGAGGAAAATCGCTAGACCGTGGTATTGGAATAGTGCTTTTTACGTGTTGTGCATGGCGCTATACCGGAGACTATAAAGTAGAATTATTCACCAGTCGGAGGCTGTGACGAGATTTATCCGGTCCATCCAAAGATGGGTCAGACGGCGTCTGGCCCATCTTCCCTGGCACCTAAACTGAGGTGTTTTGTGCTGTCAGGTGTGCGCCACCACCCTAGGGGATCATCTTTTCGTACAGCGTCCCGTTATCCAGCACCCTGCCCTCTTCGTCCATGACCCGCATCGCATCCGCCGAGACCTCGTCGATGACCACGACCTCGCCGCTGACGAAGCCGATTTCGATCTTCATGTCGATCAAGGTTAGGCCCTTCTCGGCCAAATCGGCCTCGACGATGCGACACACCCGGCGGGTGAGGTCCTTGGCCTGCTCGAGGTGCTGCTGGGTAAGGAGGCCGAGGGCAACGATGGTGTCGTCGTTGATGAGGGGATCGCCGCGTTCATCGTCCTTGATGGTGATCTCGACGAGGTCGTCAAGCTTGTGCACGGTGTCCTGGATGTAGTTCTGGTAGCGGCGCTGGAAGCTGCCCCAGGGCCGGGTGCGGCAGATGAACTCGAGGCCGCCCTTGCCGCTGATGTCCTTGCCCAGTGGCTCGGCGCGACGGACTTCCATGCTGGCCTGCTCAAGATCGAGACGCACCAAGTGGGTGGGGATGCCGGCAATGTGGAGGCACTTGAAGAAATGGTCGGTCATGGCAAGAGACTTTCGGCCTTTGCCTTCGACCTGACCGATGACGGTGTTGGCGCCCGGGTCGATGACGCCGTCCTCGCCGGTGACGTTGTCTTTGAAAACGAGGAGGATGTTGTCATTCGGCAGGGCGTACAGGTCCTTGGTCTTGCCGGAATAGATCTTTTCGCTGGTGTTCATCGGTTTACTCGCTGGTAGTTCGAATATCCCCTTCCGGGGCAAAAGTGGGCGCGGGAGATGGAGCGCATTGCGGGCGTAAATCTAAACGTTAGCAGCACAATTACCGAACATATTATATCGTACGATCTTCCGCTCAACTTGAAAAGTGTCAGAAACTTTGTTATATTTCTACCAATCAGGAGGCGACCTTATGCAGACTCTTTCCAAAAGAATACTTGAGCACGCTACCGGCTTACCGGAGGGCGCGCCTTTGGTCGCAAAAGAGTTACTGCACCTGGGCAATCGTGCTGCCGTAGACCAAGCTCTGTCCCGCCTAGCTCAGCGCGGTCGTTTGTTGCGTGCGAGCCGTGGCATCTATGTATTGCCAATCGAAAACCGCTTTGGGACCCGTGCGCCCTCAACAGCCAAAATGGTCGAAAATCTGGCTAAGCAACGTGGCGAGACCATTGTGCCGCACGGTGCATCCTCTGCCAACGCACTAGGCCTCACGACGCAAGTTCCTATGCAGGCCATCTATCTGACATCCGGTCCAAGTCGGCACCTGCAGTTAGGTGCGCAGAAAGTGGAACTGCGTCACGCACCTGGATGGCAATTGATTTACCCGGATCGCGCCGCTGGCGATGCCGTGCGTGCACTGGCCTGGCTGGGACCAGAAAAATCCGGTAAAGCAATACGTACGTTGCGCGCCAAACTATCACCCGCTGAAGTGGAAAAAATGACTTCAGCACGTGGGCGTCTGCCGACCTGGATGGCACAGAAAATCAGCGTTCTGGTGTCCCATGGCTGAATTCTTCGGCCTTTCCATCAAAGATCGCCTGGAAGCGCTTGAGCAGGCTGCCAACATGTCGGGGCGTCCTCCTCATCTGCTGGAAAAAGATGTCTGGGTAGTGTGGTCGTTGCGACACATTTTCACCGCACCCTATGCATCACACCTGGTATTCAAAGGCGGCACCTCCCTGTCGAAGGCTTATGGTGTCATTCAGCGTTTCTCCGAAGATGTGGATCTCACCTACGACATCCGAGCCATTGCGCCCGATCTGATCGGCGACACAAACGATCCACTCCCAGCCAGCAAGTCTCAGGAAAAAAAATGGAGCAAAGAGATCCGTTCCCGCTTAGTTGACTGGGCAGCGACTGATGTCATCCCCCTTCTTCAACAAGACTTGGCGCAGCACAACTTGCCTGCCACAGTCCGGGCTGAAGCCGACAAGGTCTTCATCGACTATCAACCCTTGGCTTCAGGGACAGGATACATCCCCTCCTCCGTCATGCTCGAATTTGGTGCGCGATCCACCGGAGAACCCTCGGAACTGCGGTCAATTCATTGCGATGCAGCGCCACACTTGCAAGGTGTGGCGTTTCCCGAGGCAACACCGAATGTGATGCGTGCCGAACGAACCTTCTGGGAAAAAGCCACAGCGATCCATGTCTTTTGCGCTCAAGGTAGTTTCCGCGGTGGAGACCGATTCGCGCGCCATTGGCATGACATCGCCCGTCTGGATACTGCCGGTATAGCTGACACGGCATTATTGGATCAAGCACTCGCCACCGCTGTAGCCGATCACAAGACCATATTCTTCACGGAAAAAGATGCACAGGGAAAGCGGATTGACTATCACGCTGCAGTGCGTGGAAATCTCCAGCTTGTGCCCACTGAAGACGCCTTGACCAAGTTGGCAACCGACTATCAACACATGGTCGATGACGGTCTGTTTCTGGACGACGTTGAGCCTTTCGATGCTCTGATAGCCCAGTGCCAGGCTATACAGGAAAAACTCGGCAAATGAGTTTTACTATCCTTAGAAAGAACACCAAGACGGTAATACCCCCATTAAAACGCAGCGATCGAAGGTAGAATTTCCATAAAAGGAAATTCAATGAAAAAGTCGCGATACACCGATAGCCAGATCATGGCGATCCTCAAACAAGCGCAAGCCGGGACACCCGTGCCAGAACTGTGCCGCGAGCACGGTATGAGCAGCGCCTCGTTTTACAAGTGGCGCGCTAAATGCGGCGGCATGGACACCTCGATGATGGCTCGCCTGAAGGAGCTGGAGGCGGAGAATACCCGCTTGAAGAAGATGTACGCCGAAGAGCGCCTGAAGGCTGAAATGGTGCAAGAAGCGCTACGAAAAAAGTGGTAGCGCCATCTCGACGCAAAGAGATGGCGCGCTGTGCCATTGAGCACTTTAAATCCAGCATCCGCCTGGCGTGCGAGGCGTTTGGCATCAGCCAGAGCGGCTACCACTATCAGGCGAAGCACGCGCATGAAAATGACGTAATTGCTGACTGGCTATTGCGGCTCACCACGGCCCAGCGCAACTGGGGTTTTGGCTTATGTTTCCTGTACCTACGCAACGTTAAAGGCTTCAAGTGGAACCACAAAAGAATTTACCGCATCTATCGCGAACTGGAACTGAACCTGCGCATCAAGCCCAGAAAGCGCCTCGTGCGCGAACGCCCCGAACCCTTGGGCACGGCCACCGCGATAAACCAGATTTGGTCGATGGATTTTATGCACGATCAGCTGGCGGACGGCCGCAGCATTCGGCTCTTTAACGTGGTCGACGACTTTAACCGCGAAGGTCTGGGCATTGAAGTGGACTTCTCGCTGCCGGCCGAGCGAGTCACGCGGGCGCTGGATCCGATCATTGAATGGCGGGGCAAGCCCGCGTGCTTACGTTGTGACAACGAGCTACCTGCGCTGTCAAGTCATTTTCAGACAAAATCCGTCCCTAGCACCCACCCAGGGGGCGCTGCTTAATGCATGCTCTGTGCCGACGGCATCATGTTAGATGCTCACCATAATATACAGAAGGTCCGAATCAACCGGCCTAAACAAGCTTCACACAGCAGTTATCAAATAGCCATGGGCGTGGAGCATTATCTATGGGGTCGCCTCTCAGCGCCCTGACGGCCCTCGTGACTTACGTCCCATGGCTAACCTCATAAAACCCGATATAGTTCACATTTTGTTTAACCACCGCATGCGCCACCCGCGCCATCTTGGCGGCCACCGCGACCCGCGCTTTGCGACATAAGTCTGCATCGGTCGGATCACGCTGCACATATCTGACAAATTTTTGCCGAAACGCATTTTCTTTCATGTTGATTGCAACGGTTGCGGCCAACCAGAAAGCGTAACGCAGGCGACTATTGCCGCGTTTCGAGAGACGGTAGGCGCCACGTTTGCTTCCGCTTTGTTGAGCGGATAGGTTAAATCCGCAAAAGGCCAGAAACTGGCGATAATGACTAAAGCGTGTCAGATCGCCACTTTCAGCCAATATGATTAAAGCAATGATGGGACCAATGCCAGGTATAGATCGCAGACGATGGTAGTCTGAGCGTGATGACAAGAAACTATCGGCCTGTTGCTCAAGTTTTTTGCGTAGCTGGGTCAACTCAAGAAATCGCGTTATTTGCAATTTGAAGGTTTGCACAGCGACGCTGTCTAAAGCGACTGGCAACCCAACCGATTGGTGGGCGAGCGCATAAATTTCTTCCAGTTTGCTCTGCTTGCTCACCTTTCGACCGACCACATCCCAGGCACGTTTAACGAAGGTCTGACAGCGGTACCGTGTGATTGAGGCCGGTGTTGGGAACTTCAACAAAAACCGACAAAACCACTCCGAACGAGAGCTGTTGAAGTAGTGTTCCATTTCCGGAAAGTACAGGGTGATGTAATGTAAGCGATCCATCATCCCCATTATTGTCGGCGTAGCTCATCTTTGGCATTCTGTTGCTTTTGGTTTTACATCAGGAGCAATAGGAAATGCAGACACAGGAATTCTGGCAGGCGCACTTGAGCGCCATTGACGCCGAAGGTATTTCGACCGCCGACTATGCTCGGCGCGAAGGGTTGGTTGCACAGCGGCTCTATGCCTGGCGCAATCGATTAAAAAGCGGGGATATTCACGCGCAGACGACCCCCTCGGATCAGGTCGCGCTACGCAGCCGTTTTGTGGCGCTGGAGATTGATACGTACCGCGCGACAGACATCGCATGCACCCTGAGGCTGGCCGCAGGTATGGAGCTGCGCCTGGCTGGCTTGCCGGATCCGCACTGGCTGGCATCGCTGGTGAATGCCAGCACGCGAGAACGATGATGCACCCGGGATGCCAAATTCACGCCGTACATCTGCATCGGGAACCGGTCGACTTTCGCAAGCAGATCAACGGGCTGGCGGCCATTGTGGAGCAGGACCTGGCGCTGAACCTTTTTGCCCCGGCGTTGTATGTCTTCATCAACCGTCGGCGCACCAGCATCAAGATCCTTTATTGGCACCGCAATGGCTTCTGTTTATGGCAAAAGCGCCTGGAGCAAGAGCGCTTTGCCTGGCCCCAGAACCCCTCCAAACGGGGAACCTATCGCCTCTCGTTGCGTGAGCTTGAGTGGTTGCTGGAAGGCTTTGATCTGTGGGCCAGCGCACCGCATAAAACCGCGAGTTATCAGAGCGTTGCGTAGGTAATTGGGGTATAATACAGCATGTCTTCCGATGCTGTATTGCCCTCATCGCTGCTTCAAAAAATCAAGCTTCCCGAGTCTGTTCCAACAGACCCGCTGCCGCGCACCGCCCAAGAGCTGCGTGCCGTCTTGGCGGCTGATCGCGAGCAATTGCTTGCCGCCCTGGATGGCGTTATCCAAAAGGAAATTCAAACACAAATTGCCAAGGGCGTCGCGGCAGAAGTTCAAAAGATTATCGAAAACTGGCGCCTGGCGCGCTACCGCCAGTTTGGCCCCAGCAGCGAAACCCAGGGCCAGCTGTTTAATGAAGCCGAACTCCTGGCAGGCGGACCCGAGTTCGATGACCCGCATGACGGGGCGCCGAGCTTGACGGGCGTGGCGCATCAACGCAAACGCGGTAAGCGTCAGCCCCTGCCTCCTGATCTTCCTCGCGTCGAACACGTCATTGACGTGCCCCAGGCCCAGCGCACCTGCGAATGCGGCACGTCAATGACCCAGATCGGTCAGGACGTCAGCGAACAGCTCGATATCATTCCCATGAGAATCCTGGTGCGCAAGACCGTGCGCCCCATCTATGCCTGCCCGAAGGGCGATAGCAAACCCGTACAACAGCCGGCACCGGCCCAAGTCCTGCCGCGCAGCAACTTCGGGGCGGGTTTGCTGGCCATGCTGCTCACGGTCAAATACGCCGATGGCTTGCCACTGAATCGCTTTGCCACGGTTCTAGAGCGCCACGGCGTGACCGTTCCCCGGCAAAGCCTGGCGCGCGCTGCCATTAAAATAGCGCAAGCCTTACAGCCCATCCATAATCTGCTGCGCGATGCGCTGTTAGAGGCGCGTGTCATCCACATGGATGAAACCACCGTGCAGGTGCTCAAAGAACCGGATAAAGCACCGTCCTCCAAGAGCTATATGTGGGTGCAGCGATCCGGCCCGCCCGACAAACCGGTTGTCCTGTTTGATTATGATCCCCGCCGTGCAGGGGCGGTACCCGTGCGCCTGCTTGCAGACTGGCAAGGGTATCTGATGACCGACGGCTACGAAGGCTATGGGGCCATCGCCCGCCAGAACGGGGTTGAACATTTAGCCTGTATGGCCCATGCGCGACGTAAGTTTGTTGAAGCCAAACGCGCACAGCCCAAAGGTAAAAGTGGACGCGCTGATCAAGCGATCTCCTTATTTGCGCGACTCTACGCCATTGAACGCGACGCCAAAGAAATGAACTGTGATGAGCGCTACCGGTTGCGCCAGGAGAAAAGCCTGCCTGCCCTGGCTAACTTGAAGGCCTGGCTGGATCAACACCTGGGCGGGATCACCCCAAAAAGCAAACTGGGCGAAGCCTTGGCTTATTTAGCCAAGATGTGGCCCAAGCTGATCCGCTATACCGAACAAGGCGACCTGCCCATCGACAATAACCTGTGTGAGAATTCCATCAGGCCGTTTGTGGTCGGTCGTAAAGGCTGGCTCTTTGCCGATACGCCAGCGGGCGCCCATGCCAGTGCCGTCGTGTACTCGCTCATCGAAACGGCCAAAGCCAACGGTAAGGAGCCCTATGCCTGGCTGCGCTTTGTTCTGGAGCAATTGCCGTTTGCGCGTAACGTGGACGACATTGAAAAACTGTTACCGTGGAACACCACCGACGAAGACCTTGCCATGAATCTCAAAGCATGTGAAGCATGGGGATAGTGGATCGCTTACCGATGAACTGATTAAAAAAATGATGGACGATCCAGCCGTACGTGCTGAGTACGAGCGCATCGAGCGCGAGGAAATGCCGATGCTGGACACTATCCTGAAGGCCCGGGCTGAAGCCGGGCTCACGCAGGCCCAAGTAGTCGAACGCATGGGTACCAAGGCACCGGCTGTAGCGCGGCTGGAAAATGCGCTGGTCACTGGCAAGCATTCCCCGTCAATTGCTACGCTTCAGAAATATGCAGCCGCTCTTGGTAAGAAGCTGGAAGTGCGATTCAGCTGATATGACCATGGCTGGAAAACGTACTGTTTTGTAGTGGGTATCGGCAGCTCCGAATTAGTCCCACAAGCTGTGGGACTAATTCCGTGGAGTTAGATGTAACGCGAACGGTTGCTTGCGCACATCTCAATTGAGATACTGCTGTTCAGCATTGGTCGCAAAAACAAAAGCACTTAGTCCTGCACCAATACCTTATAAATTACTTTAATAAACCTATATAACACAATGATTTATAAGGAGTTTTACAACAACCCTACTCCCACTCAATCGTAGCCGGCGGCTTGCTCGACACGTCATACGTGACCCGATTAATACCCCGAACCTCATTAATAATCCGCGAAGACACCTTCTTCAGCAGCGCATAAGGCAGCTCGGCCCAATCCGCAGTCATGAAGTCGGATGTCTGCACCGCGCGTAAGGCCACGACGTACTCGTAGGTGCGACCATCGCCCATGACCCCCACCGATTTGACCGGCAGGAATACGGCGAATGCTTGTGACGTGAGGTCGTACCAGCTTTTCCCACTGATGGGGTCGATGGTCTTGCGCAATTCTTCGATGAAGATGGCATCGGCCGAACGCAGCAGGTCGGCGAACTCATGCTTGACTTCGCCCAGGATGCGCACGCCCAGGCCCGGGCCCGGGAATGGATGACGATAAACCATGGGAGGCGGCAGGCCGAGCGCCACGCCCAACTTGCGTACTTCGTCCTTGAACAGTTCACGCAAAGGTTCGAGCAGCTTCATGTTAAGCGTATCGGGCAAGCCACCCACATTGTGGTGCGACTTGATGGCGACGGCCTTGCCGGTTTTGCCGCCGGCCGATTCGATGACATCGGGATAGATCGTACCTTGTGCCAGCCATCGGGCGTTGGCCAGCTTGCCCGCTTCAGACTGGAAAACCTCAACGAATTCGCGGCCGATAATCTTGCGCTTGGCTTCGGGATCGGATACGCCCGCCAGCTTGCCCATGAATTGCTCAGTGGCATCGACATGAATCACTTTTATGCCGAAATGATCGGCAAAGGTCTCCATGACTTGCTTGCCTTCGTTCAGGCGCAACAGGCCGTGATCGACAAATACGCAAGTCAGCTGGTCACCGATGGCTTTATGGATCAGGGCGGCCGCGACCGAGGAGTCGACCCCACCCGACAAGCCCAGGATGACTTCTTCGCTGCCGACTTGGGCACGGATATTGGCGACGGCTTCCTCGACGTAGTCCGGCATGTTCCAGTCACGATCGCAACCGCAGATCTCGGTAACGAAACGGGCCAGTATGGCTTCGCCCTGCGTGGTATGCGTGACTTCGGGATGAAACTGCAAGCCGTAAAAGCCGCGAGTTTCATCGGCCATCCCGGCAACCGGACACGACGGTGTGGACGCCATGAGCGTGAAACCGGGAGGCAGCGCGGTAACCTTGTCGCCGTGGCTCATCCATGCCTTGAGCATGCCATGGCCTTCGGTGGTCATGAAATCCTGCAGGCCATCGAGCAGCCGTGTATGGCCGTGGGCGCGTACCTCGGCATAGCCAAACTCGCGATGGTCCGACCACTCGACCTTGCCACCCAGTTGGGCCGCCATGGATTGCATGCCGTAGCAAATACCCAGAACCGGCACACCGGCTTCGAACACCTTGGTGGGTACCTTCAGGGATTCTTCGTGGTAGGCGGATGCGTGGCTGCCCGATAGGATGATGCCTTTAAGGCCATCCAGCGATTCGATGAAGGCATTGTCGACGTCACCGGGATGGATTTCGCAAAAGACACCGGCGTCGCGGACGCGCCGAGCGATAAGTTGAGTGACTTGTGAGCCGTAATCGAGGATAAGAATGCGCTGGTGCATGGCAGAAAAGGAAAAAAGAAAGCAAGGCGTTAATGTAACGTATTGAGCAGCGTTACGCTGGAAGATATGGCGCAATAAGGCTACAGTTCGATGTAACAGGGAGTCTCCATGCAAACCAGGCAGTCGGCCGCAGTTCTTTCATTTTCCGGTTTCATTGCGCTAGCCGTTGCCATGGGTATTGGGCGGTTCGCGTTCACGCCCATGCTGCCAATGATGCAGCGCGACGCCGGGCTCGGGCTCGCGGAAGGTGGCTGGCTTGCCAGCGCGAACTATCTCGGGTACCTGGTAGGAGCCCTGATGGCGGCTGGCATGCCCTGGCCCGCCACCGTGCAATTACGCGCGGGGCTGGTGTTGGTAATCGTGACGACCGCGGCCATGGGCATCACCGATAGCTGGGGCAGCTGGCTGGCATGGCGGTTTCTTGCCGGTGTCGCCAGCGCCTGGGTCCTGGTCAGCACTTCGTCGCTGTGCCTGACTCGTCTGGCGGCACTCGGGCAATCACGCCGCGCGGGCGTGGTCTTTGCCGGCGTGGGCAGCGGAATAGCTCTGGCGGGTTTGTTGTGCATGGCATTGACGATCGCTGCCGTCTCGTCGTCTTATGCATGGTTGGTGCTTAGCGTGGCCGCCCTGCTGGGAACCTGGATTGCGCGCAGCTTATGGATTTCACCTGCCGCGCCGCAAAACGCAGCAGTCACGGTGCAATCCACCGCGGCCGCCAGCCCCGCCACCGCCATGGCGCGCCCCATCCTGAAAACCCACTGGAATCTGATACTGTGCTACGGCTTGTTCGGGTTCGGGTATATATTGCCCGCCACATTTTTGCCCGCGCAAGCGAAACTGCTGGTCGCTGATCCCACCCTGTTTGGCCTGGCCTGGCCGCTGTTCGGCTTGGCTGCAGCGTTGTCAACAGTGCTCACAGGCCGACTGACCGCCGTATTCTCGCGTCGCGCAGTCTGGGCAGGGGCCCAACTGATAATGGCGGCCGGCGTATTGCTTCCCAGCGTCTGGCCCAGCTTATTCGCCATCGGCATTGCCGCCGTATGCGTGGGCGGCACCTTCATGGTGGTGACGATGCTGGGCATGCAGGAAGCGCAGGCCGCCGCCGGCGCTGGCCAGGCGCGCAAGCTGATGGGCGCCCTGACGGCATCCTTTGCTGCGGGGCAGCTTGCCGGACCTATCGTTTTCAGCTTGACTCATGAATACCTTTCGGCAGAGCTTGATTCCGCGTTGAAGCTCGCGGCTGCCGGACTACTGCTAAGCAGCTATCTGTTATTGAAACTAGGCAATAAAAAGAAAGGCATCCTATATGAGCATTGACGCGTTTAAGCCCAGCACCTTTGTGCTGGTACATGGCGCCTGGCACGGTGGCTGGTGCTGGGCCCGAGTCGCGGAGCGCCTCCGCGCAAGAGGGCACAAAGTATATACACCGACATTGACCGGGCTGGGGGAACGTCACCATTTATTGGGTCCGGACATCACACTGCAGACCTTGGTACAGGACATTGCCAACGTGCTGGTCTGGGAAGACCTAAGCCGCGTGACCTTAGTGGGCCATAGTTTTGGCGGGGTGGTTATTACCGGCGTGGCCGATCTCATGCCCGAACGATTGCTGCAGCTGGTGTACCTGGATGCGTTTATCCTGCCCAGCGGTGTTTCCACTTTCGACACCTTGCCGACCGATGTAACGGACAAGCTGCGCGCGATGGCAGCCCTGCAGCCGCAGCCATCGCTTCCCGCGCCCAAGCCCAAGAGCCTGGGCTTGTTCGAACCGGAAGACGTAGGTTTTGTTGAATCGCGATTGACGCCCCAACCTTTGGCAACCTACGACACTGCCCTGCAACTGCATCACCCTGTGGGCAATGGGCTTCCCTGCACTTACATACATTGCACGACGCCCTCCTTTGCTGCCGTGGAAGGCTCGCGCCTATGGGCAAAGGAAAATACAGGATGGGACTGGAAGGAACTACAGACGGGGCATGATGCGATGGTGTCGGCACCCGGCCTGCTGGCCGAGTGCCTGGACGAGCTGGTTTATTCAGCGCGGTAGTTGGGCGCTTCTTTGGTGATTTGCACGTCGTGCACGTGCGATTCGCGCACGCCTGCCGAAGTGATTTCCACGAATTCGGCCTTGGTGCGCATTTCTTCGATAGAGGCGCAACCGCAGTAACCCATGGATGCGCGAATGCCGCCTATCAATTGATAGATGATGGCGATAACGCTGCCTTTGTAAGGTACGCGCCCTTCTATGCCTTCTGGAACAAGCTTGTCGACATTGTTGTTGGGATCCTGGAAATAGCGATCGGCCGAACCGTCGGCCATGGCACCCAGGCTACCCATGCCACGATAGGATTTATACGAACGCCCCTGGAACAGGACGACCTCGCCCGGCGCTTCTTCGGTGCCGGCGAACATGCCACCCATCATGCAGGCCGAGGCGCCCGCTGCCAACGCCTTGGACACATCGCCGGAATAACGGATGCCGCCGTCTGCGATCAGGGGAACGCCGGTACCGTCAAGCGCCTTGGCCACGTCGGCAATCGCCGTAATTTGTGGCACGCCCACGCCGGCAACAATACGCGTGGTGCAGATAGAGCCGGGACCGATGCCCACTTTCACGCAATCGGCACCGGCTTCGACCAGCGCCCTTGCCGCGGCCGCCGTGGCAATATTTCCGCCGATGACCTGGATCTTGGGGTAGTTTTTCTTGACCCAGCGCACACGCTCGATAACGCCGGCCGAATGGCCATGCGCCGTGTCGACCACGATGACGTCGACGCCCGCGTGGGCCAGCTTTTCAACACGTTCCTCGGTACCTTCACCCACGCCTACCGCTGCGCCAACGCGCAACTGGCCCTGGCTGTCTTTGGACGCACTGGGATGTTCGGTGTTCTTGACGATGTCCTTGACGGTAGCCAGGCCACGCAACTGGAACTTATCGTTCACAATAAGCACGCGTTCCAGGCGGTGCTTGTGCATGAGCGATTGCGCTTCATCAAGCGTTGCGCCCTCTTTCATGGTGATCAGGCGATCTTGGGGCGTCATGATGTCGCGCAAAGGAAGATCCAACCTGTCTTCAAAGCGCAGATCGCGATTGGTGACAATGCCCACCAACTTGCCTGCTTCGACGACGGGCAAACCCGAGAAACCATGTTGACGCTGCAAGGCGATGGCATCACGCACCTTCATGGTGGGTGTGACGGTGACCGGATCGATCACTATGCCGAATTCGTGACGCTTGACGCGAGCCACTTCGCGAGCCTGCTGATCGGCAGTGAGATTCTTGTGGACTATGCCTATGCCGCCTTCCTGGGCCATGGCGATGGCCAGGCGCGATTCGGTCACGGTATCCATCGCGGCCGAAACCAGCGGGATATTCAACATGATGTCGCGGGTAAAGCGGGTGGCAAGCGATGTATCGCGAGGCAATACATCGGAGTACGCGGGCACCAACAACACATCGTCGAAGGTGAGCGCTTTTTTGATTAGACGCATGAACGAGCTCCGTGCAAAGCGAGATTATACGCGAACCTAGGGTCTTTACCTATCATCCTAGCCACACCCGTGCATTACGGAACATACGCAGCCATGGGCTATAGCCGCCATGGGCCGAATCCTTACCGCCGGTATCCAGCGATCCCCATCGTTCGGGAGCCCAGGACATCATGACATTTCGCGTGACGCGTTCAGGGTGAGGCATAAGGACCGTAAAACGCCCGTCTTCCGTCGTGACACCCGTCAGCCCGTGCGGGCTGCCATTGGGGTTGGCCGGGTACTGCTCGGTACGCTGCCCCCGGTTATCGACATAGTTCAGTGCGCTTCTTACTTTCGCAAGATCGCCCTGCGCCGAAAAGTCCGCGTAGCCTTCGCCGTGCGCCACGGCCACCGGCACGCGCGTACCGGCCATGCCTTGCATGAACAGGGAAGGCGATTCGGGGATTTCAACCAGCGACAGGCGCGCTTCGTACTTTTCCGATTGGTTGCGCGTGAAGCGCGGCCAATGCTCTGCGCCGGGAATCATGCCGGCCAGCGCGGCCATCATCTGGCAGCCATTGCACACGCCCAGCGCAAAGGTGTCCGACCGGCCGAAGTAAGCGGCAAACTGGTCGGCCAGCTGATTGTTATAGCGTATGGTCCGAGCCCAGCCTTCGCCCGCCCCGAGTACATCGCCGTAGCTGAAGCCGCCCACGGCGACCAGCCCTTGCACATCGTCCAGGCGGGCTCGCCCCGACAATAGATCGGTCATGTGTACGTCTTGCGCTTCGAAACCGGCCTTGTCGAAGGCCCAGGCCATTTCCACCTGGCTGTTGCAGCCCTGCTCGCGCAGGATCGCGACCTTGGGCCGCTTGCCGGTAACGATGAAAGGAGCGGCAACGTCTTCCTGGGGATTGAAGGTCACCAAGGCTGCCATGCCTGGATCGGCGCTGTCTTTCCAGGTATCGAATTCGGACCGCGCGCAATCGGGATTGTCACGTAGTGCCATGATGCGGCGGCTGACTTCGCTCCATTGCTGGCCCAGTTCGGCGCGCGGCTTCTGGTATATGCAGTTGCCGTCGCGGAAGATTTGAATTTCATCCTGCTTGTTCAGGCTGCCTATCACATGGGAGTGCGCCGACAAACCGTGGGCACGCAGCTGTTGCAACACGGTATCACGCTGTGCCAGCGGCACCTGGATAACGGCGCCGGCCTCCTCGGCAAACAGGGCTTTGAGCGTGAGCTCATCGCGCTGTACTGAAATTTGTTCGGAACGGATCTTATAGTCGCCCCAGTCGGCGGCGACCGGATCGATGGTTAGCATATCGAGGTTGATGGAAACCCCGACGTGTCCTGCAAAGGCCATTTCGCAGACGGTGGCAAGCAATCCGCCGTCGGAACGGTCGTGATAAGCCAGAATGAGTCCGTCGGCGGCCAGTTGACGCAGCACCTTGAAGAATGCGATCAATGCCGGTGCGTCGGTCATGTCGGGCACGGTTACGCCGACACGGTTGAATGCCTGTGCCAGGATGGACGCGCCCAAGCGTTGTTGTCCAAAGCCCAGGTCGATAAGAATCAGCGCCGTATCACCGACATCGGTACGCAACTGTGGCGTCAGGGTGGCGCGCACGTCGGCCACCGGCGCAAAGGCCGTGACAATGAGTGAAACGGGCGCCAGCACTTCGCGCGGCTCGCCATCGTGCGACCACGCTGTGCGCATGGACAACGAGTCCTTGCCCACCGGTATGGACAAGCCCAGCTGCCGGCACCAGTCGCTGATTGCCGAGACAGTGTCATACAGGGCCGCGTCCTGGCCGCTCGCGCCGCAGGCCGCCATCCAGTTTGCGGAAAGCTTGATGTCCTTGAGCGATTGCACATCACTGGCCACCAGGTTGGTCAGGGCTTCGACGATAGCCATACGGCCGGAGGCCGGTGCATCGAGCATGGCCAGCGGTGTGCGCTCGCCCATGGCCATGGCCTCGCCCCGCACGCTTTCGTAATCGGCCAGGGTGACCGCGCAATCGGCAACAGGCACTTGCCAGGGTCCGACCATCTGGTCCCGGCTGGTAAGCCCGCCCACCGTACGGTCGCCGATGGTGATCAGGAAGGTCTTGTTGGCCACCGTCGGATGGCGCAACACCCGGCTTATTGCCTCGTCAAGCGCAATATCGGTAATGTCGAGTTCGGCGCCCACCGCGGCCTTGCGCTGCACATCGCGCGTCATGCGCGGCGGCTTGCCCAGGATGACGTCGATCGGCACATCGACGGGTCGAATGTCGGCGGCTTCCTGAATGGCGCTGGCCGGAGAAACACCCGGCAAGCCTTCGCCGTGGGTAACACGCAGCTGGCGCTCTTGCGTGGCCACCCCGACCACCGCATAGGGGCAGCGCTCGCGTTTGGCGATCAGGTCGAATCGAGCGAGATCTTCGGGCAAGACGGCCAGGACATAGCGTTCCTGGGATTCGTTGCTCCAGATCTCGGCGGCCGACAAGCCGGACTCTTCAAGATGCACCTGCTGGAGCTCGAAAATCGCGCCGCGTCCGGCATCGTTGACCAGCTCTGGAAAAGCATTGGACAGGCCGCCCGCTCCGACGTCGTGGATGGCAATGATGGGATTGGTTTCCCCTTGCTGCCAGCAGCGATCGATGACTTCCTGGGCTCGTCGCTCGATTTCAGGATTGCCCCGCTGCACGGAGTCGAAGTCCAGTTCAGCACTGTTGGTACCCGCGCTCATGCTGGACGCTGCGCTGCCGCCCATGCCAATACGCATGCCTGGGCCACCCAGCTGGATCAGCAAGGCGCCAGGAGGAATGGGATCTTTATGAGTGAGGCGGTCGTCGATGGAGCCCAGGCCGCCCGCAACCATGATGGGCTTGTGGTAGCCCCAGCGCGTGCCGCCAGCCGTTTGCTCGAGGGTGCGGAAATAGCCGAGCAAGTTGGGACGGCCGAATTCGTTATTAAAGGCAGCACCGCCCAGAGGCCCCTCTATCATGATATCCAGCGGGCTTGCGATACGGTCGGGCGAACCATGGGGATCCGATTCCCAGGGCTCGGGAGCATCCTTGAAGCGCAGGTTGGAAACTGTGAAACCGGTCAGGCCGGCTTTGGGCTTGGACCCGCGGCCAGTAGCGCCTTCATCGCGGATTTCACCACCCGCCCCCGTCGCGGCGCCCTGGAAAGGCGCGATCGCGGTGGGGTGATTGTGCGTCTCCACCTTCATCAGGGTGTGCACGACAGCGTCATGATGCTCGTAGATGGCGCTGGACGATATCTTTCCGGCGTGGAACTGCGTCGCCGGCCCTCCCGTCATGATGGCGGAATTGTCGGAATATGCCACCACGGTGCCTTCCGGTTGCGCGGCATGCGTAGTGCGTATCATGCCAAACAGGGTGTTTTCCTGCGCGACTCCGTCGATGACCCATTGCGCATTGAAGATCTTGTGGCGGCAATGTTCACTATTGGCTTGTGCGAACATCATCAGCTCGACATCAGTGGGATTGCGCCCCAACTGCTTGAACGCCGCGTCGAGATATTCGACCTCGTCGTCGGACAGCGCCAGGCCCAGTTCGCGATTGGCCTGTTCCAAGGCCTGATGCCCTTGACCGATCACGTCTATGGTTTGAATTGGCTTGCCTGGCAGGGAAGCAAACAAGGCTTCGCCATTGAAGTCTGCATCGACCACTGTTTCGGTCATGCGGTCGTGCAGGCAGTCGGCAATCTTGGCCAATTGCTCCGCATCGATCGTCTTGGCGCCCAACAGCCCGCGCGCCGGCGTCAGCGTATAGCGAATACCGCGCTCGATACGCCGCACGGCTTGCAGCCCGCAATTGTGCGCAATGTCGGTCGCCTTGCTGGCCCATGGAGACACCGTACCGAAACGCGGCACGACACGCAGCACCAAGTCGCTCTTTCCCTCCTTGTTCCCTTCGCCAATACTGCCGTAATCAAGAAGCTGTTCAAGCTTGGATTGATCGGGCGCGGCAAGGACGGTGTCGCTCCACACGTAATGTTCATAGCGGCCGTTGATGTCGGCAACCGGCAGGTCAAGTTCAATAAACCGTTGCAGCAGTTGCTCGCGGCGAAACGAGGACAAGACAGAAGAGCCAAGAAGATACTGGATAGGATTCACGATACGACGCAGGCAAAAGAAGGGAGACCCGCCATTTTACCCGCTTGCGTATCAAACGGCTTTAATTGCGCACCATAGGTTGGATTATCGTACCGGCCTGCCCGTCGCTAGGGGTAGCGGACTTCCAGAATATCCAGTTCATCGATGCCGGCCGGCGTTCGCAAGGTGACGGTATCGCCTTCGCGCGCCTTGGTCAGCGCCCGGGCCACAGGTGAAATCCAGCTGATTTTCCCTGCAAGGGGTTCGGCCTCATCCACCCCTACGATGGTGACACGGAACTCTTCGCCCGCCTTGTCTGAATACACAACGGTGGCACCGAAGAAAACCTGATCCCGATTCGGCTGGGCCGCGGGATCGACGACCTCGGCAATTTCGAGCCGCTTGGTCAAGAAGCGCATGCGCCTGTCGATTTCGCGCAATCGCTTTTTACCGTAAAGGTAGTCGCCATTCTCGGACCGGTCGCCGTTGGACGCGGCCCACGAGACGATCTGCACGATCGACGGACGTTCGACAGTGATCAGATGAGCGAGTTCGTCGCGCAACTGCTGGTAGCCCTGCGTGGTGATGTAGTTCTTCGTGCCCGCGGGCAGCTTTACCGCTTCGGGGCCGAGGTCGTCATCATCGTCATTCTCGGATTCTTTTACAAAGGCTTTGTTCATGGTCAGATCCAATCGTGCCAGACCGGTGTCAGGTCGGATGGAAGCGAAGGAAGTTCGCCGAGATCGAGCCGGGCTTCGGCGGGACTGTGGAAATCGGATCCGCAAGAAGCCAGGAAACCGTAACGCCTCGCCACATCGGCATATTGCACGTACTGCGCCGGAGTATGACTGCCGGTAATAACCTCAATGGCGGTGCCGCCGAGTTCCTTGAATTCGTCGAACAAGGCATCGAATTGCATGGCCGAATAGTTATAGCGGCCCGGATGCGCGATGGCAGCCCGGCCTCCCGCGCCGACAATCCAGCCGACAGCCTGTTCCAGCGTAGACCAATGCACCTTCACGTTGGCGGGCTTGTTTTCGCCCAGATATTTATCGAACACCACCTGCATGTTCTTGCAGTATCCCTGCTCCACCAGGAAACGGGCGAAGTGGGTCCGGCTGATCAACAGTGGATTGCCCGCAAACTTCATTGCGCCGTCATAGCTGTCGGGCACTCCCATGGCCTCCAGCCTGTCGGCCATCTCTTTGGCCCGGACGATGCGGCCTGCCCGTATCTCGGCCAAGCCTGCATTGAGGCCGGGGTCGGCTTCATCCACGCCCAGTCCGAGCACGTGTATCGTTTGCCTTCCCCAGGTGACGGATACCTCGACGCCCGACACATGGGACATACCCAGGGATACCGCTGCTTGCCGCGCTTCGGCCACGCCCGATAACTCGTCGTGATCGGTCAGGGCCCACAGCTGCACGCCGTTGGCATGCGCGCGCGCAGCCAGCTCGGCTGGCGCAAGGACGCCGTCGGAGACGACGGAGTGGGAATGCAGGTCGACGTTAATATTCACTCTTGCAAATGGTAATGAACACCGACGGCAACATGCCGTCGGAATTCTTAGTGTACGCCGATTAATTTTCGAGCAAAAACTCGATCAGCGGATCGATTTGATCGGCGCTGCGGAATGTCGGCGCATGGCCCACGTTCGGCACATTGTGCAGGCTGGCATGCCGATTCCGCTCCAGCATTTCCGTGGCCACTTCAGCAGTGAGCAAATCGGATTCTTCGCCGCGCACGACCAGTATGGGCGAAGCAATGCTTTCGTAGGCAGCCCAGAGTATCGCTTCGGATGCCTGGATCTTGGACTCGGACTCGCCGGCAAACGGCTCCGAAATTCGCAGGTCGTAGTGCTTGACCCAGCAATCGTCCTGTTTGTTGAAGACGTGCCGGGTAAGGTCTTCCCATCCGGCCTGGTCGTGGTTACCGAAACCCGCTGACACGGTGCGCACGTAATTGACGGCATGCTCGAAGGTATCGAACTTCAAGGGTTCCCCCACGTACTCGGCAATGCGGGTCAAGCCTGTAAAGCTTAGCTTGGGTCCAATATCGTTAAGTACCATTTTGCCCAGGGGGATGGTCTTTTCCGCCGGCAAGCCGGAGATGCCGCGATTAGGCCTGACCACGGTCGACATGGCAAGCGCGCCCGCCAACCCAAGGCCGATAAGGCCGCCCATGGATGTGCCGACCCAGTCGAGCTGCACGGGCTTCAAGCGCGCAATGAGGGTGAGCATATCGGCGACGTACTGCGGCACGACGTAATTGGCCGCATTAATGAGCCAGTCGGACTTTCCGCGACCCACGACATCGGGGCAAACCACCCTGTACCGCTTGGCCAGGCGCTGCGCCAAAAGGTCGAAATCGCGGCCCGTTCGGGTGAGCCCGTGCACGCATAACAATACCCGGTCATTGTCGGGATCGCCCCATTCCCAATACGCCATACGATGTGTGCCGGCCGGACTGGCGCACATGACATAGTCGAGCCTGGGCTCTGTCTGTTCACCGGGCGTGTAGGTGGTATTGATCATGGGGCCCCTCGTTGCGGAATGGAGCTCAGATTGTAGCGTAGCGCACTAAACATGCAGCGCATGGCCCAGTGCGCGCATCGCCGCTTCCTGAATGGCTTCGCCCAGGGAAGGATGTGCATGGATGGTGCCTGCGACGTCCTCCAGGCGCGCGCCCATTTCAAGCGACTGCGAGAATGCGGCACTGAGTTCCGAGACGCCGCGACCCACTGCCTGCCACCCCAGGATCAGATGGTTGTCCCGCCGGGCCACCACGCGCACAAAGCCGTCGGTGGACTCCAGCGTCATGGCCCGCCCATTGGCCGAGAAAGGAAAACTGGCGCTGATAGCGTCCACACCCGCCGTTTTGGCTTCGTCCGGCGTCAGGCCGGCCACCACAATTTCAGGATCCGTAAAGCAGACCGCTGGAATCGAAGCCGGGACGAAGCGGCGGTGTTTCCCAGCAATGAGTTCGGCGACCATCTCGCCCTGCGCCATGGCGCGATGAGCAAGCATGGGTTCGCCGGTCAAATCACCAATAGCCCAGACATCACGCATCGATGTCCTGCACTGATCGTCGATCTGTACTGCGGGCCCGTTCATGTCGAGCAGAAGAGAGTCCAGGCCGAATCCGGAACTGCGGGCACGTCGCCCCACGGCGACCAGGACTTGATCAACCGCCAGTGCGGATTCCTTGTCCTGCGAGTCCTTGATACGCAAGCTGCCCGCGTCATCCACGCCCAGTACGCGGCACGATAGATGCAAAGAGACGCCGAGCGTCTTTAATGCGGCGAGTACCGGCTTTGCCAGTTCAGCATCGTAAGCGGGCAAAATGCGGTCCTGCGCTTCGACGATGCAGACCTTGACACCCAGTTTGCGGTACGCCATGCCCAGTTCCAGCCCGATATAGCCGGCGCCCACCACCGCCAGCGTTTCCGGCAAGTTGTCCGGCGACAGCACTTGCGTGGAAGAGATGACCCTCCCGCCGAACGGCATGAAAGGCAACTCGACCGGTTCTGATCCGGTCGCCAACAATAAATGCTCGCAGGAAATGCGCAACCCGCTTCCGCCCTGAGCCGCCGGCGCATTCATTACCTCGACGGTTTTACCGTCGATAATGCGCGCCCATCCCTTCACGACCTGCACCCCGTTCTTCTTGAGCAAGGCCGCCACGCCGCCCGTAAGGCGGTTGACGATACCGTCTTTCCAGGCAATCGTACGGACAATATCGATGCTTGGGGAATGCGCTTGTATGCCCATGGGCGATTCGGCCCCATAACGCGAAAGCTTGTGAAACTCGTCGGCCGCATGTATTAATGCTTTCGAAGGTATGCAGCCGACATTCAGGCAGGTTCCCCCTACGTTTTCACCTTCGACGAGAATGGTTTGAATACCAAGCTGCGCGGCGCGGATGGCGGCCACATAGCCGCCTGGCCCGCCGCCGATGATCAATAACTGGCTGGATTGCATTGCTGGCCCTATTCGATGAACAACATGGCGGGGCACTCAAGATAGCCCCGTATGCGCTGGATGAATTCGGCGGCGTGCATTCCGTCGACCACACGATGGTCGAAGGACGAAGACAGGTTCATTATCTTGCGGGCTACGACAGCACCATTGAGGATGACGGGACGTTCGACGATCCTGTTCACACCGACAATGCCCACTTCGGGATGGTTGATGACCGGCGTCGACACGATCCCCCCCAAGGGGCCCAGGCTGGTAAGCGTGATGGTTGAACCGGAAAGCTCGTCGCGAGCGGCATTTCCATTGCGTGCCGCGTCGGCCAGGCGCTTGATCTCCGCCGCACATGACCAAAGATCATGCGCTTCGGCGTGGCGCATTACCGGCACCATGAGACCGGCGTCGGTCTGGGCGGCAATGCCCATGTGAACGGCATCGTAATGCGTGACGACGCCGTTATCGTCGTCGAAACGCGCGTTGATTTGCGGAAACTCGCGGACAGCCAGCACCATGGCCCTGGCCAGGAAAGGAAGAATGGTCAGCTTGCCCCGCTGGCCTGCCCACTGCGCATTCAAGCGCTCACGCAAGGCTTCCAGTTCTGTAACGTCGACTTCCTCTACATAAGTGAAATGCGGAATGCGCCGCTTGGACTCCTGCATTTTCTGAGCAATCTTGCGCCGCAAGCCTATGACGGGAATCTGTTTTTCTCCCTCACGCGGCAAGTAGGCGGCACCGCGTCCGGATGATGCCGCCGCGGCATTGGCGCCTTGCGCCACGTAGGCGTCCAGGTCGGCGTGGGAGATGCGCCCTGCGGCGCCCGTGCCCGCCACGTATTGCAATGGGATTCCAAGGTCCCAGGCGCGCTTGCGCACGGCCGGCGATGCGAGAGGCCGTTCGCCCGGTTTGCGCACCGCGCCGGCGGGTGTCACCGGCTTGAACGGCGGAGAGTCGCGCGATGGCGCATCTGCCTGTTTCGACACATCCTTTCCGGCTGTGTCGGTTGCGACCGCTATGCCGGTTGCCGATCGCGAAGAACTTGCGTGGGAAGATCGCCCTTCCGGTGTCTGCCCCCGCCCGACGGCCGGCATCGCCGCAGGTGATACGGTATCGCCCGTGGTGGCCGGCGTTCCGGTGGCCTGCACTCCAGCGGCCGCCGCCCCCGCCGATGCGCGTCCGGATGGCCTAGCGGCTGTCGCATTGCCAGCGCCCTCCACTTCCAGGCGTATCAGCTCGGATCCCACCGCCATGACTTCGCCCACGGCGCCGCCCAGCGAGACCACCTTGCCGTCTACGGGGGAAGGAACTTGCACCGTCGCCTTGTCGGTCATGACGTCAGCAAGAAGCTGATCTTCGACTACTGTGTCGCCCGGTTTGACGTGCCACTCGACCAATTCGACCTCGGCAATGCCTTCGCCGATATCCGGCATCTTTATGGTATGGATTCCCATGTTCATGCCTCCCCTGCTTCAAGCATGACCGTCCGGTATGCGTCGGCAACCCGTTGCGGACTGGGGAAATAGGCCCATTCGTGGGCATGCGGATAAGGCGTGTCCCAACCGGCAATCCGCTCTATCGGCGCTTCCAGGTGATAAAAACAATGCTCCTGGACCAGTGCGGTAAGTTCGGCCCCGAAGCCGCTGGTCTGTGTGGCTTCGTGCAGAATCACGCAGCGGCCCGTCTTCTTGACCGAGGCCACGATTGTGTCCAGGTCCAACGGCCACAGGCTGCGTAAATCAATGACTTCCGCGTCGACACCGGATTCTTTGGCGGCCTCGTCGGCCACATACACCATGGTGCCGTAGGTCAAAACAGTCAGGTCGGCGCCCGGGCGGAAGATTGAGGCCGATTCCAGCGGCACGGTGTAATAGCCTTCCGGAACATTTCCCAATGGGTGCTTGGACCATGGGACCACGGGCTGATCGTGATGCCCGTCGAAAGGACCGTTATACAAGCGTTTGGGTTCCAGGAAAATGACCGGATCATCGCATTCGATGGCGGCGATCAGCAGCCCCTTGGCGTCGTAAGGGTTCGACGGCATGACCGTGCGCAGGCCGCTGACATGGGTGAACAAGGCCTCGGGGCTTTGGCTGTGCGTCTGCCCGCCATAGATTCCGCCGCCGCAAGGCATGCGTATGGTCAGCGGCGCGGTGAAATCGCCCGCGGAACGGTACCGTAATCGTGCTGCTTCCGAGACAATCTGGTCGGTGGCGGGATAGAAATAGTCGGCAAACTGGATTTCGACCACGGGACGCAAGCCATAGGCACCCATGCCTACCGCCGCGCCAACGATACCGCCTTCGGAGATAGGCGCATCGAAGACGCGATTGCGCCCATGCTTGGCCTGCAGCCCCTCGGTACAACGGAACACGCCGCCGAAGTAGCCGACGTCCTGGCCAAAGATAACCACATTGTCATCGCGTTCGAGCATCACGTCCATGGCCGAGCGCAAGGCCTGGATCATCGTCATCGGAGTCGTTTTTTGATTTTTATCAGACATGGTCACACCCCCACTTTTTGACGTTGAAGGCGCAGGTGCCAAGGCATGTCTTTATAGACATCCTCGAACATGGTTGCGACACTGGAGGTCTGGCCGGTCGCCAGCGTGCCGTGGCTTTCCGCTTGTTTCTGGGCCGCGATGACTTCGGCTTCGTACTCCTTCTGCGTGCGTTGATGCTCTTCTTCGGACCATGCCCCGATGCCGATAAGGTGTTGCTTGAGCCGCGCAATGGGATCGCCCAGAGGAAAGCGCGCCCAGTCATCGGCAGGCCGGTACTTGGTGGGGTCGTCGGACGTGGAATGAGGCCCGGCCCGGTAGGTAACCCATTCGATCAGTGTCGGCCCCAGGTTGCTGCGCGCGCGCTCGATCGCCCATTGCGAAGCGGCATAGACAGCCAGGAAGTCGTTGCCGTCGACCCGCAATGACACAATGCCGCTGCCGACACCACGCGCTGCGAATGTCGTGCTCTCGCCGCCCGCCAACGCCTGGAACGTGGATATGGCCCACTGGTTATTGATGACGTTCAATATCACCGGCGCCTGATAGACATGGGCAAAGGTGAGCGCGGTCTGGAAATCGGCGGCGGCGGTCGCGCCATCTCCGATCCAGGCCGACGCAATCTTTGTGTCTCCCTTGATGGCCGACGCCATCGCCCAGCCCACGGCCTGAACGAACTGCGTTGCAAGATTGCCGGAAATCGAAAAGAAACCCGCGTCGCGCATGGAATACATGACAGGCAACTGCCGACCTTTCAGGCTGTCGCGATCGTTGGAAAACAGCTGGCACATCATGTCGAACAAAGGGACATCTTGTGCGATCAATAGATTTTGCTGGCGATACGATGGAAAACACATATCGCCTTTTGAGAGCGCCATGACCTGGGCGGTGCCCACGGCCTCTTCACCCAGGCTCTGCATGTAGAACGACATTTTCTTTTGCCGCTGCGCAATCAACATACGCGCATCGTAAATACGCGTCTTGATCATGGATTGCAGGCCCTTGCGCAGCAATTGCGGATCGATGACTTTCGACCACGGACCCACTGCGTTTCCGTCGTCGTCGAGCACGCGCACCAGCGTATACGCCATGTCGGTCGTGTCGGTCGCCGATGTATCCAAGGGAGGTTTGCGTACTGCACCGGCATCGGCCAGGCGCAAATAGGAGAAGTCGGTGGCGTGGCCGGGACGCCCCGAGGGCTCGGGCACGTGTAGCCGTAAAGGAATATTTTGTCTCATGCTTGCTTCAGAAAACGTCTTATGGAATTTTCGAATTGCTACTTTTTTCTTTACTGTCTTGTGAACAGTTGCTTCAATCATCGCCGATCCGTCTACGATGCGCAAGCACCTGGAACTGGGGCCAACCCCAGTGTGCTAACGCCCCTGCCAGTATCGGGGTAAAAACTCACGTTCGCCATGAACCAACAAGCGTGCCGGACGCGACTTGACGGTGATGGCACCGTGTTCATCGGTACGCCAGAACCTGGTGCCTGCTTCTTTCCATCGGTCCTCCACCTGCGGGCTGGGATGCCCGTACCGATTCCATAAACCAGCCTGGGCCACCACATGGCTGGCCTGTATGGCGTCGACGAACTGGGGACTCGACGAGTTCTTCGATCCATGATGCGCCGCCAACACGACGTCCAGCGGCTCGAGCCCCCTGTCTACAAGCATGGCTTCCTGTGCCGCGCCGATATCACCGGGCAGCAGCGCAGAATGATACTTGCCGCGGACGCGCAGCACGCAAGCGTCGTCGTTGCGATTCTTGCGCGACGCCGACCGGCTAGCCGAAGTGGCCTTCAAGGGCCACAGAAACTCGAACGCCACCCCATCAATCTGCCAGGCCACTCCATACTCGCACGGCGACATCGCCAGCGGTGTTGGCGGCAATTGCTGCGGCACCCCAAGAAGCCGCGCCTCCCGTTCCAGGTAACTTGCCGCATCGAACGAGCTGAAGGACTGCCCCACCGCCAAACTTTGCAAAAGGCTGCGAAAACCACCCGCGTGGTCGATATCGGCGTGCGAAACCACCAGCACATCGAGCTTCCTGATGCCTTGTGTTCGCAGGAAAGGGATTATTGTGCGTACCCCGGCGTCCGATGTAGCGCTGCTGCGCAATCCGGTATCAAACAACAAGGAGTGGCCAGCCGTCTGTATGAGAATGGCGCTGGCCTGGCCGACATCCAGCGCATACAAGTCCCATCCCCCTTGCGGAGGCCTCTGAGGTGTCCACAACAAGGCCGGCAGCGTAAAAAGCCAAGCCGCGTTTCTATAAGGAAGTCCATATGGAAGGACTGCAATGACCAGCCCTAGCAAGGCCACCAGCGTAAGCCACAACGGAGCCGCCGCCGCATTGAAGCTGGACGCCCGAAAATCAGCCAGCCATACCGTAGGTACCATCGTCCATTCGAGTGCAAGGTGCCCCAGCCATGCCAGCGCCGCGGCCAGCCACTCCAGACCCGGTACGAATGCGGCCGCCGCCAGCAACAGGGACACTGGCGTAACAATCAGGCTGATGACCGGAATGGCATAGACATTCGCCAACGGTGAAGCCAGCGACACTTCGTGAAAGATCAACGCCAGTAACGGCATCAGCCCTATCGTTATCGCCAATTGCAGTCGGGTAGCCGTGGCCGCGAACCGGCGCCACCGCTGACCGCGTGTGCTAATCCTTAGTCCTACCGAAGATCCCCACCATCCCGAGCTTGCCATCAAGACATACACTGCGCCGAACGACAGCCAAAACCCGCTGGCAAGCAAGGCCCACGGATCAAGAAGCACGACCGAGAAAGCCACCAGGGACAGCAGTCGGGAGGCGCTCATGGGCAGGCGCAAGACGTAGGCCAACGCCACAACGGCGAGCATCAGGAACGTACGCCGCGCCGGGACGCCCCACCCCGCCAGCAGGCAGTAAATCCAGGCCACCAGCAAGGCCGCAATCGCCCCGGCCAGTTGGGCCGGAAGCCGCTCGGCCAGATAGTGCCCCCGTATACGTACGCGCCGCCAAAGCCAGTAGACCAAGGTTCCGGCCAGCGCGGCAATCATCGTGATATGGGATCCGCTTATGGATACCAAGTGTGTGATGCCTGTCCGATTGAACACTTGCCAGTCGGCGGCATCGACACTGGCCTGATCCCCGATGGCCAGCGCCAGCATCACCGCGCCATAGCGATTGCCCTCCAGATAGGGCTGCATGGCGGAACGCACATGGTAGCGTGCGCGCTGAGCAACTACCGGCAAGCTCGCCCACGGCTCGTCGCCAATATACCGGGGCTGGCCGCGTACGCTGCCAGACGCTCTCAGGCCATGCGCAAACATATACCCTTCGTAATCGAATGCGTGCGGATTCCGATTCCCATGGGGTTTCTTCAGCGTCAGTGCCATGCGCCAGATTTGGCCTGGAATCAATTCCGGAAAAACGGATTCGCCGGCATCGGTCCGGTCGGCATCCCGGGCGCCACCGCCATAAGGACCGGCCCAGTTCGGCGCCGCCCAGGAAACCTGGATGCGCGACGGCACACCCTCGGGCATGGAAGAAAGCACTTCCGCCTCGAACTGGCGGCTATCGTTACTGGATTTAGGTAGCGCGGCAATGCGCAGCACGACCCGTGATACCTGATTCTCGTTAATGGCTGCAAGTTCATCGGCCAGCCTGTGCTCCGCCCTTGCTACCGTAATAAGCAGACCGGCCAACGCGGCCCACATCGGCAGCAGCACACGCCACCGGATTGCGGGCGCAAACAAGTAAATCGAAAAAGATAATATTGCCGCGCCCGCCAGCACACCCAGCCATAAAGCCCGGGCGGGCAAATAAGGCAACAACTGCACCGCCCCGGTTGCCGCGACGAAAGCCAGCAGACAGATACGCCCGGTCACGCTTGCACGCTCCAAATTGACTAGCGTACTGGCGGAGCTTGGAAAATGGTGCACTAAGCGGGTAAGAATGCCCCTTCGGATAACGCCTGGTCCGGCCCCTACCCCAGCAAATCCAGCAGTCGCCGCAATTCAAATTGCTCGTCCTTCGTCAAACGCGCGCTGATGCGCGCATCATGATCTTCAATCGCCGCGGTAATCTCGTGCATTGCCTGTTTTCCATTCTCGGTAAGCGCCAGCGCAAACGCGCGGCGGTCTGTCGCCGAGTCGGTACGGGTTACGTAACCCAGTTTCTCCAGCGAATTGACGACTTCCACGGCGCCTGAACGCGCTATTCCCATGGCGCTCGCCAGTTCCGTGAGTTTCATTGCCGAATTGCATTGGATGATCGTCATGGCCGAAAAGCGTGGCGGCGTTATGGCCAGGTGCCCGAGCGCATCCAGGAAATCCTGGTAGATGCGTATCTGTGCGCGTCGAATGGCATAGCCCACCAGCTTGTCGAGCACCCCGTACTCCACGCCGGGTTCGGGGACATCGAAATGTTCACCCCTCTGCGAGGGACGTCGATTATTAGGCCGAGAGGTCAATTTTTTAACCAATAGTCTTCCATGTATCAATAGGCACCGTGACGTTAACCCGCGCACCGAAGCCATACAACAAATCCCTACAGTCATGCGGGTTATTCCGAATAGGCGCAGGCCTACCCTGGATTGTTATGATGCATAACAAAATAAAGGAGCCGTGTCTTGAATGTCATTATCGTCGGTGCGGGTATCGGAGGCCTTACTCTCGCCTTGATGCTGAATCAAAAAGGTATCGACTGCGATATCTTTGAAAGTGTGCGCGAAATCAAGCCTCTTGGCGTAGGCATCAATCTGCTGCCCCATGCCGTCACAGAGCTGGAGCACCTTGGCTTGCTGGAAGCCTTGGCGGCAACCGCGGTGCCAACGTCGGCGCTGCACTACTACAACCAGTACGGGCAACTTATCTGGCAGGAGCCGCGTGGCCTGGATGCGGGCTATGCCGTGCCGCAACTGTCCATTCATCGCGGCGAACTGCAGCTTCTCTTGGCAAAAACCGTCAGCCAGCGGCTGGGCGGCAACCGGTTGCACACCGGCATGGCGTTTGAGTCCCTGACACAGGATGCACAGGGTGTGACAGCCGTTTTCCGCAACCGCAATGACCAAAGCGTGCAGGAAGTGCGCGGCGACATTCTTATCGGCGCCGACGGAATTCATTCGTCGGTGAGGCGGTTTTTCCATCCGCAACATGATGAACTGCGTTTCTCGGGCCGCATGTTATGGCGTGCGGTTACGGAATCCACGCCCTATCTCGATGGCAAGACCATGTTCATGGCGGGTCATCAGGATCAGAAATTCGTCTGTTATCCGATTTCGGAACAGTCGCGCCAGCAGGGCCGCTCGCTCATCAACTGGATCGCCGAATTGCGCGTTCCGTCGGCGGAGCTTCCAACCACCGATTGGAACAGGAAGGTTGACGCCTCGATTTTTGCCGATCGCTTCGCCTCTTGGCGTTGGGACTGGATAGACGTTCCCGCGATCATCGGCGATGCACAGGCCATCTATGAGTTCCCGCTGGTGGACAAAGATCCCCTGCCCCGCTGGACGCAGGGACGGGCGGCGCTCCTGGGTGATGCTGCCCATCCCATGTACCCCATAGGTTCGAATGGATCCGCGCAAGCCATCCTGGATGCCCGCTACCTGACCGAGCGGATACAGACGGCGTCACCGCAGAAGACCGGGTCCATCGAGCTTGCCTTGAAGGAATACGAGGCCGAACGTCTGCCCATCACCGCCGGCATCGTGCTTCGCAATCGCCTGAATGGACCGGAACAAGTCATGCAGATTGCACACGAACGCGCACCAAATGGATTTGCTCATATACACGACGCGGTGTCGCAAGCCGAACTCACCGAGGTTGCGTCGCGCTACAAGCGCCTGGCGGGCTTCGACCCCGCACGGCTACAAGAGGGGCGCAAGCAATGACTACTTACCCCATGCCACCTGAACTTCAGCATCTGGCCACAATCATCGTCGACGTCGGGCCGCCCCAGGAAGTCGGCGTCACCCCTGGCGGCCGTCGCCGCGTCATTCCCATTTTGGGCGGTACTGTGCAGGGCGCTTTGCTGAGCGGCAAGGTTCTTTCCGGCGGCGCCGATTTCCAGTCCATACGGTCCGACACGTTCACCGACATCCATGCGCGCTACGTCATCGAAACTACCGACGGCGAAATGGTCTATGTCGAAAACACAGGAATCCGTACAGGTTCGGCCGCTGACATAGCCGCGCTGGCACAAGGGCGACACGTCGATCCGGCGCGCATTTACTTTCGCAGCTACCCCCGATTTGAAACAGCCTCGCCACGGCTGGACTGGCTCAACACGCATTTATTTCTCGGTATCGGTGCCAGGTATCCGGATCGCGTCGAACTGAACTTCTTTCTAGTGCGCTAAAAACAAATAACGGAGACAAATTCCATGAAGTCATCACTTATCCAGAAACTACTTTCCGCGGCTATCCTGACAGTGGCCTCGGCGACTGCCGCTGCGGCCTATCCTGACCAAGCCATACGCCTCACCGTAGGATTTCCGCCCGGGACCGGACCGGACATCGTTGCGCGTACCGTGGGCGATCAATTATCAAAAGAAATCGGCCAATCGGTCGTTGTGGAGAATAAAGCGGGTGCAGGCGGCCAGATAGCGGCGTACTCGGTCGCTCACAATGCACCGGATGGCTATTCGATACTGTTGGGCGAAGTCGGGTCCATCAGCATTTCGCCCGAGACAACGGCTACGCTCTCCTACAAACCCCTGACCGAATTCGCGGCCATCACCGAGGCAGTGCGTGCAAATTTCGTATTGGTCATTCCCGCCAACTCGCCCTACAAGACCTTGAAGGAATTTGTCACGGCGGCCCAGGCCAGCACGGACAATTTCAATATTGCCACCTTCGGGGCTGGCACGCCGGGTCACTTCGGCGCCGAAATGCTTGCCGATGCAGGACAGTTCAAGATCGAGCCTATCCATTACCGGTCTACAGGCGATGCGTTGTCAGCCATCATAGCCGGCCAGGTCCAAGGCGCCTTCGTCACGACGGCAATGGCTGCACCGCAAATTGCAGGCGGCAAGATGCGCGCGCTCGCCATTACCGGGAAAGATCGTACCAAGATGCTCGCCGACATTCCCACGTTCGGCGAACAGAATATGCCTAACGTCGAGTTCGGCGCATGGTTTGCGTTCTTCGCCCCCGCCGGCACCCCCGTCGACGTGCTGGATGTCCTGAACAAAAACACCGTTACAGCGCTCAAGGCAGAGAGCGTCAGGAAAACACTTGAAGGCAGCGGCTTTGTCATAGTGGGGTCCAGCCGCCAGGAACTGCAAGATTTGCTGGTCGCCGAACAAAAGCGCTGGGCTCAAGTCGTCAAGAAAACGGGCTTCAAAATTAATTAGTTGGTGCCGACCAGGCGAGGCAGCGCCCGCCTGGTGTTCGCGGCCGACGCAAGAATAATGTCTGCAAGGTCAACATTGCGCAGCTCGGCCAGAAGCTGTGCAATCCCTGCTACCTCACCGGGCTCGTTGCGCGGGCCAACATCCCCGCGCTGACCCAGCCATGCAGGCGGAATATCCGGCGCGTCGGTCTCCAGCACCAGCGCATCCATCGGCAACTGCGTTGCCAGGCGCCGTATTTGCAAGGCTCGGCCAAAGGTCATCGCCCCACCGAAGCCCAGCACGAATCCAAGTTCGATAAACTGTTCGGCCTGCTGGAAACTACCGTTGAAGGCATGGGCGATTCCCCCGATGCGGGGACGCCGGCGCAAATGCTTCAGCAAGATATCTTGCGAGCGCCGCACATGGAGCAGCACCGGCAAACCATAGCGCTGGGCGAGATCCAACTGGGCGGAATAATACGTTTCCTGCTTCTCGCGCATCTCTGGTGTTTTCAACGCGGGAACGAAATAATCCAGCCCTATTTCCCCTATTGCGACAAATCGCGGGTCGTCCAGGGACTGCTGTATCTGTGATTCCAGTTCGACCAGATCCGGACCGAGCGCATCGGGTACGCAGATCGGATGAATTCCCAGTGCGTAGCGTCCGCCTTTGAAGGAATGTGCAAGCTGGCGCACGGTGTCGAAATTGAACCGAGCTACCGATGGAATCACGATGCCGCCCACGCCCTTCTCGCCAGCACGCTCGATGACCGCGACGCGGTCCGCGTTGAATTCGCTTGCATCAAGGTGGCAGTGGGTGTCGATCAACATCGCGATATCCTCGTGAAGACTACATGCTGTTTTGTCCCGCCACCTCAAGCGGAGGAACTTCGGGATCGACCAGCCGGCCTTTGTCCATGGCCAGTTGGCGATGCGCCAGGGCGGCCAGAGCCGGGTCGTGCGTGACGATAGCAAAGGCTGTGCCGAAATCCCGGTTCATGCGCACCAATAACTCGAACATGCTCTCGGCGGTATAGCGATCCAGGTTGCCGGTGGGCTCGTCAGCCAACACGCATGTGGGGCGCGTGACCAACGCGCGTGCCAGCGCCACGCGCTGACGCTCGCCTCCTGAAAGCTGCCCCGGATAGTGATCAATGCGAGCCGACAAACCGACCTGTTCCAGCACGATCTGGGCCTGTTCCCTGGCTACGCTGCGCTTTTCACGCCGTACGATGAGCGGCATCGCGACGTTGTCGAGCGCTGAAAATTCAGACAAAAGATGATGGAACTGGTAGACGAAACCCAGGCTGCGGTTGCGCAGCTGGCTGCGTTGTGCCTCGTTCAGGCCGTCCGCCGATTCGCCGTTGATCAATACCGAGCCGGAGGTAGGTAGATCGAGCAGGCCCAGGGTATGCAGCAGCGTGCTCTTTCCTGAACCCGAGGCGCCCACGATGGCAACCATTTCGCCTGCATCCACGTGCAGGCTGACGTCGCGCAGGACCTCAATGGCCACCCCGCCCTCGTGATACGTTTTAACCAGATTGCGCGCGCTCAGCGCATGGACGACGGGTGTATCAATCATGGCGCAGCACCTCTGCCGGTTGCAGGCTGGACGCACGCCAGCTGGGATAAAGGGTAGCCAGCAGGGACAACACCAGCGACGTAAGCGCCACGATCAGAATGTCGTTCATCTGGGGATTGGAAGGCAGCTCGCTGATGAAGTAAATTTGCTGCGGAAGAAATTGCACGCCCAGCATACGCTCGATAAACGGAACGATAACATCAATGTTATAGGCGACCAAGGTGCCGAAGCACAGGCCCAGCAAGGTTCCAACGATGCCTATCAGCGAGCCCTGAACCAGGAATATCTTTGCGATTTCCCGTGGACTGGCACCCAGTGTGCGCAATATGGCAATGTCGGAGCGCTTGTCCTTGACGGCCATGACAAGCGAGGACAACAAGTTGAATGCCGCCACTGCCACGATCAGGGCCAGGATCAGGAACATCATCCGCTTCTCGGTCTGGACGGCGGCAAACCAGGTGCGATTATTCAGTGTCCAGTCTTGCGCATGCACGAACGGAGGCAAGGTTTTGCTCAGCTCGCGGGCCACCATGGGTGCCTGCTGCATATCCGTAATGCGCAAACGTACGCCACTGGTTCCACTATCCCTGAAGACCTTTGCGGCGTCCTCGTAGTTGATGAAGGCCAGGGTGGCGTCGTACTCGTAGTAGCCGGAAGAAAACAGCCCAGTAACGGTGAATTGGCGCATGCGCGGGGTGAACCCCGCGGGTGAGATCGAACCCTGGGGGGCAAGCACCATTACGGTATCGCCGGCATTCACGCCCAGCGTAGTGGCCAGCTGATTGCCCAGGACTATTGAATAGCTGCCCGGCTTCAAGGCCTGGATGTCGCCAGCAATCATCTGGCCTCCGACATCCGAAACGGCGCTTTCCAGCTGCGGATCGATGCCGCGCATTTGCACCCCGCTCAAGGCCTCGCCGCGCACGATCATGCCTTGGGCCGCGACAAACGGCGCCGCCCCACTGACTTGTGGGTTCTCCTTTGCCATATCCGCGATGGCCTGCCATTGCGAAATGACTTGCCCGGGGTCAGTGCGCGGTACGTAGAGCTCGATGTGCGGCAACACCGACAGCATGCGATCCCTGACCTGGGTCTGGAATCCGTTCATGACGGAAAGCACGACAATCAGCGCTGCCACGCCCAGCGCGATACCGGCCATGGAGCTGGCCGCAATAAACGATACAAATCGGTCGCCCCGGCCGACACGGCGCTTCGAGCGCGCCAAGCCCGCGTAGCGCGCCCCTATCCAAAATTCATAAGCCATCGTTGAAGCCACCGTTATCCATTAACACTACAATCCAGGAATGCAAATCGTACTACCTGGGGCATTGCCCGACCCTCGCGAGGCGCGCGAACTGACTTCCTACCTGCAAAAAACCGCACCCACGCTCGTGCGCTGGCTGGAACAAGGACGCGCCCACACCATTGCGGCCGATCCGGCATCAAGCGGCTGTACGCCGTACGAGCAGTGGCTATTGGCCGCTAGCGGCTTCAAGGCACGGAAAGAACAGAATCTTAGCGCAGGGCTGGGTCCTTTGTGGCTACAACAGCCAGTGCCGGATAATACGCCCGTCTGGCTGGCAGAATTGGTACATGTATCGCCGTCCCGGGATGGTGCCGCCCTGCTGCCCGCAAGCGAACTCGCCATCACGCCAGAGCAGAGTGTAGCCTTGTTCGAATCGGCGCAACCCTTGTGTGCCGAGTCCGGTTTCACCCTGCATGCCGACGGCGTTAAACGCTGGCGGATTGAATTGCCTCCGGGCTTTTCACCACAAAGTGCCAGCCCGGCAGTGGTCAGCATGAGCACGGTGAACGACTGGTGGCCGCAAGATGTTGCCGCCCGCCCCTGGCGGCGCCTGGTCAACGAACTGCAGATGACCTGGTTCGAGCATCCTGTCAATCAAGCGCGATACCGGCAAAGCCTGGTGCCCATCAACAGCCTCTGGCTGTTTGGCGGTGCCGGCGGCGAACAGATAGTGTCCGGCGGCAACGAAGACAACGACATCAAGACGCATGACGCCTTGCTTGCGCCGGCCACAAGCCGCGACTGGGGAGGATGGCTCGCCGCGCTCGAGCAGCTTGAAGCCACCGTTTTCAAGCCATTGGCAAACGGGCCCTCCCCAGGCGTCGTACTGACGGGCGCCGACCGCATCATAGAGGTCAAGCCCACGGCGTGGGCGCAATGGACTCAATGGCTGCCCGGCAGCCGACTAGCATGGAGAAAGTGGTGGTCACCCCAAAACTAAGCAATCGATTGGCTGACTTCCAGGTCAGCCAGACTCTTGAGGCCGCAGGCATACATCCCCTGCTGGCGCGTTTGTGGGCGGCGCGCGGCGTAAGCTGCCTCAGCGACACCCAACTGGTATGGGGTGCTTTGATTCCGCCAGGAAAGCTCACGCACATCCAGCAGGCAGCCCGTATTCTGGCGGACGCCATACATAGCGGCAAGCGCATGCTGATCGTTGCGGACTACGACTGCGACGGCGCGACAGCCTGCGCGGTCGGCATGCGCGGATTGCGCAGCATGGGCGCCGTCGTGGATTTCCTGGTACCGAACCGGTTCGAAACCGGCTACGGGCTTTCGCCCGCGGTCGTAAGCCTGGCACTGCAACATCCGGCGGGCAAGCCCGATATTCTCATCACCGTGGACAATGGCATCGCCAGCGTAGACGGCGTGCAAGCGGCAACCCTCGCCGGCATCGATGTGGTCATCACCGATCATCACCTGCCCGGCGACACACTGCCCCAAGCGCTTGCCATCGTCAATCCCAACCAGCCGGGCTGCGGCTTTCCCTCCAAGAACCTGGCAGGCGTCGGCGTCATCTTCTATCTTTTGCTGGCTTTGCGTGCGGAAATGCGCCAACGCGGCGTCTACCCCAAAGACGGCGGGCCCCGCCTGGATCAGCTGGCTGATCTGGTCGCACTGGGCACCGTCGCCGACGTCGTCAAGCTCGATGCCAACAATCGAGTGCTCGTCACGCAGGGTTTGCAGAAAATGCGGGCCGGAAAAATGCAGGCCGGAATTCGGGCGCTGTTTGCCGTGGCCGGACGCGAGCCACGTCAGGCCAGCGGCTTTGATCTTGGCTTTGCCCTGGGGCCCCGCATCAACGCCGCGGGCCGGCTGGCCGATATGAGCATCGGCATCAACTGCCTGATTACCGATGACGAAGGAGAAGCGCTTGAACTGGCGCGCCAGCTGGATGGTATGAACCAGGAGCGCCGGGGCATCGAAACAACCATGCGTGAAGAAGCACTGGCGGCCATCGAGGCCTCCACGCCGGTCATCGGAGCAACAGTCTGCGTATATCACCCGGAATGGCATCAAGGTGTGGTCGGCCTCGTTGCATCGCGCCTGAAGGAAACCTATTGGCGTCCGACGCTGGCCTTCGCCCGTTCGGACTCAGGCGAGCTGCGCGGTTCGGGCCGTTCCATACCGGATGTGCACCTGCGTGATGTCCTCGACCTGGTGTCCAAGCGCTATCCGGGCATCATTCTCAAGTTCGGCGGCCACGCCATGGCCGCTGGCCTGACGCTACGTGAAGACGCATACGCCCAGTTCATTGAAGGGTTCGATGCCGCGGTCATCGAGTTGAGCGGCAAGGCCAGCTTTGACCCCATCATCGAGACCGATGGTTCACTCGAAACCGGATACGCCAATGCGGATGTAGCGGGTTTGCTGCAACAGCAAGTATGGGGCGCAGGCTTTCCGGCGCCCATCTTCCGGGATACCTTCCATGTACGCCAGCAGCGGCTGTTGAAGGACAAGCATTTGAAACTGAATCTCGAACGCGGCAATCAGCGCTTCGACGCCATCTGGTTCAATCACGCCGACATGCTGCCGGAATATGCCGATGTGGCATACCGGCTGGATCAAAACATCTGGAACGGCGTCGTGTCGGCACAACTGATTATTGAGTATGCCTGTACGCCTGACGGCTCCCTATAACCACACTGGCTCGTCAACTCACGGCTGCGGTTCGAAATGCCTTACCTTGCCGGTGCACCCTTCGCCGGCAAGGTGGCCAGCAGAAGACCTCCCAAGGCCAGCGTGAAGGCAATAATTTGTACCGGTCCCAATGTTTCGCCCAAGACCACGACACCGACAAGCGCCGCAGTGACTGGAAGCATCACGGTAAAGACGCCGGCGCGCGAGGCCGGCACAGATTTCAAGCCGGTCATCCACAACCAGACCGTCCATACACTGGCAGCCAGGGCGTAGAACACTAGAAGCAGCCACATCTGGGCCGGTACGCTGAAGAAATCGAAGTCCAGGGCAGCATAGACGCCCAGGGGCGTCATCAACAGAAATCCCCACAGATTGATCACCGCACTGATGCGCTTCGGTCCCATGACCGCGGTAAGTTTCTTGCCAATCACGGCATAAGCGCCTTCGCACATGACTGCGCCAACGATCAGCAGGTTTCCCAGCCACGCCATAGCCGGCTCGGCCGCCTGCCGCAGCGGATCACCGTCTTCAACGTTGGGTGCATCGGCCCCCGCCCACGAAAGCAGCCCTATACCCAACGCACCGCATGCGATTGCTCCCCACACCCGCGGGCTGATGACTTCTTTCAGGAAGACCCGGCTCATCAGGGCCACCACGGCGGGAATCGTGGACATGATCACACCTGTCGATACCGCGGTCGTCATGCTTACTCCGTACAGCATGCAGATCGTAAACAGGAAATTCCCCAGGAACGACTCGAGAAAGACCAGGACTCTCGTTTGGCTGGAAAGTCGGGGTTCGCTTGCCGGCTTGCGCAGCCACCGCAGCATGGCAATGCCTCCGATGCCGAAGCGCAGCCATCCCAGCAGAAAGACCGGAAACACCAGCGCCAGAGGCTTGGACAGCGCAACGTAGGAGCCGACCAGGGACATGCTGAGGGCGAGACATGCATAGGCAGCCAGGCGGCTTCTCAAAATACTCATCAAGAATCTTTCGAATAGGTAGACCCGCGATTATGACTCACGATGGAATTCGTGCAAGCCGCCCCGTGCGCGGTTCCCTGTACCCCTGCACCCGACTCGCCATCGCACCTTTACGCTTGCTGCGTACCCGTTGCGGGCCACTCGCGGTTGCCCATACTAATCAGCTCCGAGGACGTTCACCATGCTGGCTATTGCCCGCCTGAGCCACTTTGTTGGCAAGACATTTGCAATCTGGGTATTGCTGTTTGCAGTACTCGCTTTTTTGGCCCCCACGCAATTCCGCTGGATCGGCCCTTACGTCGTGCCGCTACTGGGCATCATCATGTTTGGCATGGGTCTCACGCTGTCCAAAAGCGACTTTGCCGAAGTCTTCAAGCGTCCGGGCACTGTCCTGATCGGCGTACTGGGCCAGTTCATCATCATGCCAAGTTTGGCATGGGGACTTAGCATCGCTTTGCAACTGCCTCCGGAAATCGCCGTCGGCGTGATTTTGGTCGGATGCTGCCCCGGAGGTACCGCTTCCAACGTCATGGCCTTCCTGGCGCGCGGCGACGTGGCATTGTCGGTGGCCATTACTTCCGTGAGCACATTGCTCGCGCCGATTGTGACGCCTGCCTTGATCTACCTGCTGGCGAGCCAATGGCTGGAAGTGAGTGCAAGCGCGATGTTCTGGTCCATCGTACAAGTCGTGCTGCTGCCCATCGCACTCGGTGTGCTTGCCCAATCGCTGCTGCGTGAGAAGGTCAAGGCTTGCGTAGACGTACTGCCGCTGGTGTCTGTCGTGGCCATCGTCGCAATCGTGGTCGCTGTCGTAGCCGGCAACCAGGAAAAAATCGCGACCAGCGGCCTGATGATTTTTGCGGTGGTCGTGCTTCACAACAGCTTGGGACTTTTGCTGGGCTATTGGCTGGCAAAGTTGAGCGGCTTGAGCGTTGCCAAGCGTAAAACAATGTCGATCGAGGTCGGCATGCAAAACTCGGGACTGGGCGTAGCGTTGGCCACCGCTCATTTTTCTCCGCTTGCCGCGGTACCGAGTGCCATTTTCAGTGTGTGGCACAACATTTCGGGTCCTCTGGTCGCCACCCTGTTCCAGCGCTTCAAGAACGACGAGGTCGACGAGGCCGACGATGAGAGCGCGACGGCGGCCGAGGCCTCACTGGCCAAATAGGCACCGCAGCACGAAGAATTTCTTGCCTAAAAAGCCCGCCACACCTTATGAACGGTCCAGCTTTTGCCGGCGCAGTTCACATAAGTGTCGCGGGCTTTATTTATGCTTGTTGCTGCCCTTCCGCGCCGCACATTGCCGATTTGGACGCCTCCGCTATTTCTTCATAGCTCAGGTCGCGGATATGGGTTGCGATGGACCAGTGGTGTCCAAACGGATCTTCGAGCACACCATAGCGGTCGCCCCAGAACATGTCATCGGCAGGCATGATGACTTTCGCACCCGCCGCCACGGCATGTTCTATCGCCTTATCGACATCGTCGACATAAAGATGCACCGATACGGGCGTACCTTTCAGCGTCGTGGGCGCCACCGCTCCACACTCGGGAAACTCATCCATCAACATGACAACGGAATCGCCGATGCGCACGGCGGCATGCATGAGCTTTCCGTCGGGCCCGGCCAGCCGCCCCATCTCCGTGGCCTTGAATGCCTTTATATAGAAGTCCACTGCATCGGCCGCGCCCACACACACCAAATGTGGCGTTACAGTGTTCATGCCGCGGGGAGTGGGCATGAGCTTGACCGTCCCGTCAGGTTCCATGTCGAACAGCGCCTTGCTGGTTTGAACATCGAACGGCGCCGATATATGCTCATGGCCGATCAGCCATTCGCCGTTGATCTTCTTGTAGCATGTGGTCATGCGCATCCAGGATGATTTTTCCTGTCCGCCATCATCCTGAGCGCCACAACTGAGCAGGCAATGAGCGAAAGCCAGGTTGCCGTCTACGTTAATGTCCAGTTCGCGTAATTTAAAGGTCATGTGATTGGTGCACATCTGCAGGCACGCTTCCCAGTGTTTTCCATATGCCTCGGCACCCTTGAACTGCAGCTGGATGATGGCGTCGAATGCCACCACATCGGGCGCGTAATGGGACATGATCTTCTTTAAATCATTTGCTTCGACCGCCTTCAACCAACTGTCGACCCGTGCCTTGATCTCGGACCGGGCTTCAGTACTTGTACTGCTTGCTGTATCCATCGTGTCTCTCCTTTGGAAAAGGATGGCGCGCCTATCGGTAAAAACAGACCGTGGCTCAATGGCCATCGCCATAACTTACCACTTTTTACTCCTAATAAACAACTAACTAGTCCTGATCAGTGATAAACTTTTACGCATGGCAATAAAACGAAGCTACAACGATGCATGCTCAGCCGCCCATGCACTCGACCTTATCGGCGAACGATGGGCATTGCTGATCGTGCGAGAACTGCTGCTGGGTCCCAAGCGGTTTACCGATTTGCGGCGCGGCCTGTCCGGCATCAGTCCAAACGTGCTCACCCAACGCCTGGACGAACTTGAAACGGCATCGGTGGTTCAACGCGTAAGACTGCCGCCGCCCGCCAGCGCATGGGCATACCGGCTTACACCCTGGGGCCAACAGCTCGAACCCATCCTGCTTCAACTCGCGCAGTGGGGCGTGCAATCAGCATCGTTCCCCCGTCCTTCCGGCTTGGGAACCGACGCAATGATTCTTTCCTTGCGCACCATGTTCATTCCTGCCAACGCGGACAGCTTCACGGCCACACTGGAAATCCAGCTGGAAGACGACGTATTCTTCGCAAAGGTGGCCGATTCGACGATCGAGCTTGGTCGAGGCATGCCCGACAGGTCCGATGCCCGGATTCAGGCCAGCACTGATGCACTACTCATGCTGGCCTATGGCAAGGCCGATCTGGACCAGGCGGCGCAGGCGGGAATGGTCACGTTCTCGGGCGACAAGGCCGTCGTGCAATCATTCCTGGCTTTATTCAGCCTGCCTGAGGGCGCCTTCGGACAAACTAACGCCGCGAGGACAGCACAATCCCGCTGACAATCAAGGCAAATGCCACGCCATGATACGTTTGCGGCAACTCGCCCAGGAACGCCGACGACATCAGCGCAGCGAACAAAGGCGTCAGGTTATTGAAGAACCCGGCCGTATTGGGGCCGGCGCGTTGTACGCCCAAGCCCCAGCAGCGAAAGGCGATAATGGCCGGCCCTACCGCGACATACGCCAGGCCGGCCACCAAGGGCCATCCCCAGTGAATGACACTATCGGTAAGCGCCCACTCGCCCGCCGCGAAAGCACCTGACCACACTACCCCAAAGGAAATCTGGGCCAGCAGGAACGTGGCCCAGTTACGGCGGATTTGCGCGGGATCCCGCGACTGGCTCAGCGACCAGCTATAGAAAGACCAGACGATGGTGGCTACCACCATGAAGACGTCGCCAATCACGAAACGCAATCCCAGCAACTGCCGCCATTCGCCATGGCTCAACACAATGACCACGCCGATGACGGACAGGATGGCGCCTATCACCTGCTTGCGCGCGACCCTGGCATCAAAGAACAAAAAGCCAATCAGCAGCATCCACACAGGCATGCTGGCGCCGACCAGGGTCACATTGATCGGGGTGGAGGTATGCAGCGCGATGTATTGCAAGGCGTTGTAGAGGCCGATGCCCAGCAGCCCCAACAGGGCATAGCGCCTGTAATTTTGCCAAAGACCGCTACCCTTGCGGAATATCGAATAGCCGATCGGCAACAGGATCAGGAAGGCAATCGCCCAGCGCAGGAAATTAAGCGTAATCGGAGGTATCAGGTCGCTGAGCAGGCGTCCGACAACAGCGTTGCCGGCCCACAGGAAAGGTGGAACAACAAGCAATAACGCGGTCGAAGGGGTAAGTTTGTAATCCATGGATCCGGTTCCAGCACGGGCAAATAGATTGGTATCATACTTACTTACCCCAGGCACATAAGGCCTGGTCGCAGAACCAAGGCCGGAGCCCATCATTCCCATGGCAGTTTTCGACATCAACCCCATTGTCAGTTCGCTCAATGCGATACGCCAGGACTGGCGTACCGCCCAGGGTCGCTCGCGCGAACCCGGCGGCCGTGAATTCCCTTCGCCACAGGCACTGACGAAGATACTGGATGATCTCAAGGGCGTACTGTTTCCCATGCGGCTGGGCCCGCTGGACCTGCGGCAGGAAAGCGAAGACTTCTACATCGGTCACACACTGGACTCGGCGCTACACGCCCTTCTGCGCCAAGTCTGCCTCGAACTCCAGTATCAAACGCGGCACCAGGGACTGACCGACACCGAGATCGAAGCCAGGGCGACCACGGCCGTACAGGCCTTCGCCGCCGCTCTGCCCGACATACGTCGTTTGCTTGACACCGACGTGCTGGCGGCCTATCACGGCGACCCGGCAGCGCGCAGCGTGGATGAAGTCCTGCTCTGCTATCCCGGCGTGCTGGCCATGATCCATCATCGCATTGCGCACCAGTTCTATATCCAGGACCTCCCGCTGCTGGCCCGCATGTCGGCCGAACTGGCCCACTCGCAAACCGGCATCGACATCCATCCCGGCGCACAAATCGGCGCAAGCTTCTTTATCGACCACGGAACGGGTGTGGTCATCGGCGAGACCAGCATCATCGGCGAACGAGTCCGCATCTACCAGGCGGTCACGCTGGGCGCCAAGCGTTTTCCCACCGACGGCAACGGCAAGCTTGAAAAGGGTCTTCCGCGCCATCCTATCGTTGAAGACGATGTGGTTATCTACGCGGGCGCAACCATCCTGGGCCGGGTGACGCTCGGAAAAGGATGCACCGTAGGCGGCAACGTATGGCTTATCGACGATGTCCCCCCAGGAGGGCACGTTACGCAAGCCGACTCCCAGGGCATGCAGAGCTGCGACCCGGCCGCCCACGAATAAGCGGCCAGAGCCGGGCCATACGCCGGGCACAACGCATGTCAGCCATTGTTGAGCCATGGCCGACATGCGAATCAGACCAGTTGCAGCGCCCTGAGCATGACAAGCAGGATGAGCGCCGGCGACACGTAGCGCAGCAGGAAGAATATGGCGCCCGCAAGCCTGGCGTTATTCAGCGTGCCATGATTCGAGATCGCAAGCCTGAAACGTTCAAGCCCCCAGCTCCAGCCCACGAACAATGCAATGAATATTCCGCCTATCGGCAGGAAAATGTTGGACGACAGGTAGTCGGAAAGATCAAACAGGTTCAAGCCAAACAGGCGGAATTCGGCCAATGTGCTGTTGGACAAAGCGCAACCGGAGCCGATGACTGCCAGCATGACCAAGGTAGTCAGCGTAGCCCGGGCCCGGGATAAGCCGAAGCGTTCGTGCAGGATGAGCACCGGCACTTCCATCAAGGAAAGCATGGCGCCCGTCGCGGCCACCGCCGTCAACACGAAAAACACCACCATAAGCACATGCCCCATGGGTATCTGCGCAAATACCGCCGGTATCGTGATGAACACCAGCGACGGCCCGGCTGACGGCGCAAAGCCGAACGTGAATACGGCCGGGAATATGGCAATGCCTGCGAGCAGCGACACGCAAAGATCGGCAGTCATCACGCGGAATGCAGTGCGTGGGATATTCTGATCGTCACGGAAATAGCTGCCATAGGTCATCATCGTGCCCATGCCTATCGAAAGCTTGAAGAATGCCAGGCCCATGGCAGTCAGCACCACAGACGCATTCAGCTTGCTGAAATCAGGACTGAACAGAAAGGCCAGTCCTTCGCCTGCCTTATCCAGGGACAGGCTCACGCTGCACAGTAAAAGCAACAACAGGAAAAGCAGCGGCATCAATCGCTTGGTGACGGCCTCAATACCCTTGGATACCCCGCACAGCAGAATGCTGCCGATGAACACCAGTACAAGCCACTGCCACAGCAAGGACTGCAGGGGGTCGCTGATCAGCGTGTCAAAAGCCCGTTGCGTCACGGCGGGATCGCTGCTAAGGATGGACCCGCCCACCGCCTTGGCCACATAGGCAAAGACCCAGGCCACGACCTCCGAGTAAAACGCCATGATCAGGAATGACGCCAGCACGCCGGACGCACCGATCAACCACCATGGCCGTCCCTTGGGAGCAAGTTGGCGCAAGGCCGTAATCGGGTTTGCCTTGGCTTGCCGGCCTATCGATATTTCCGCGATCATCACGGGCAAACCGATAAGCAGGGTTGCCAAAAAATATACCAATAGAAAACCGGCGCCGCCGTTGGCGCCTGTCAGGGAAGGAAACTTCCAGATATTTCCGAGACCAACGGCCGACCCCAAGGTAGCGGCCAATACTCCAAAGCCCGATGTAAAGCCATCGCGCTTCGCGCTATGATTAACTGTGCCCATGATGCCTGGTGTCGATGCGTGTCGCTAACACTCAAGAATACAGGATTCAATGGCATGTTTCTCTGGAACGACAAGCCGTAAAAGGATCAAGGCCATGAGTACAGACTTTCCCGGCTATTCCGGCCCGGCGGCCAGTGTCGAAGTGCCGCTCGAAATGCTGGCTGCATGCCATCATCGCATTGAACGGCAATGCGATACGCTGAAACGCCTGTCGGCGCATTTGCGCCTTCATGGCAGCGATGCGCAGGCCGGCTCGGCCGCCACGGCCATCATGCGCTATTTCGACACCTCGGCGCTTCATCATCATGCTGACGAAGAACAAGACCTGTTCCCGGCCTTGATCGAATCCATGGCCGGGTCCGATGCGGTCTGTATCAGGGAACTCACGGAAAGGCTGGCCGCCGACCATCGCCGACTCGAAGCAATGTGGAAACGTTTGAAACCGTCACTGCAGCAGGTGGAAGCGCGCGCTCTGGCCCTGCTGGATCAAGACTTGGTGGAGTCGTTCATAAACCTGTATGACACCCATATGAGACTCGAAGAAGACGAATTGCTTCCCATGGCGGGACGCTTGTTGAGCGACGACGAAATTACCCGCATTGGCCGCGCCATGCGCAAGCGTCGTGCAATTCCAGACTAGTGGCAATCCGTGACGGTCTGGTCCAGGTATACCTCGAAGGCAATATCCCGCGCCGCCAGCGTCGTAAGCTTTTCCAGGTAAGCGCTGCTTGCCCAGTCCCTGACCACCTGCTTGAGCGTTCCGCGCGACAGCACATCATCGGACGGTATGACAAAGGCAAGGGGCGCCGTATCCCTGACCGGCAAACGCGCAGAGAACTTTTTCCATTCGGGCAGCTTGATCAGCGCATTCAACATGGCACTGTCATGAACGGCGGCGTCGCAGCCACCGATGCGCAGGGCAAGCAATGAATCGGCGGGCGCCTTGAATGATTTCTCGATGGCGCCGTACCTGGTGGCCATCTGGCCCGAGTAGCGTCCGCCCTCCGCCAGGCACACGGTACGTCCCTTTAATTGTTCCCACGTCTTTATATCCGTGTCGGTGCGCATGATGGCCATGGCGCCGGACGAGTAGCCAGTCGGAATGGAGGTCGTGGCGGCGCCCAGGGCATCCGGCTCGCTGACCGGCACAAGAAGCAGCCTCGCCTTTCCAGCCGCCAGCATCGCCTCGGGCGTGGCGGGATCGGCGGTAACGGTTCGCGCTTGCAGGGACAGCCGCTTTGCGAGGTCTTCAAGAAGCGCCGTGGCCGGGCTCTCTGGCGTGCGAACCTTTTCGCCCGCCACGAACGGCGGCGGTACATACTGCACACCGGCCACCAGCGTATCGCCGGCGGCCGGGTCCGGCATCGCCTGCGCCGCTGCGCCGCTCATGCAGGCATATGACAACACAAGGGCTGCAAGTCCTGGAATGACGATCGTGCGGCGGGGCAAGGCAATGGCGTTCATGGCTATACGTATTGATAGCGCAACAGCTTGCGCTTCATGTTCTCAAGAATGACCTGATCGATCAGGGTCGCCAAAATGGCAATGGTCAGAATGTTGGCCATCACCCCGATCATGTCGGCCGTTTCACCGGCGTACGCCAGCGAGCGTCCAAGGCCCTGACCGAAACCGATCAGCATCTCGGCCGAAATCAGCGCCCGCCAGGCGTTGCCGAATGCCAATTGGGCACCCGTGATGAGTTCGGGCATGACGGCGGGCAAATACACGCGCTTGAGCATTTCCCAGCGGCTCGCCCCCATGACCCGTGCCGCGGAGACATGAACATTCTGCACGCTTTCCGTTGCATTCATCACCGACAACGCGGCCGGAAAGAACGCAGCCAGGGCGATCACGACGATGATGGGCATATTGCCGAATCCCATCATGATCAGGAACAAAGGCACCCACGCAATGGATGGAATCGACTGCAGGATGATAATGGCCGACTTGAGCACTTCCCGAAAGAAGAACAGCACAGCGCCTATCAAGCCAAAGCCTATGCCGAACAGCAAGGCAAAGCCGTAGCCAAAGCCCAGCCGCGTCAGGCTGCCTGCGAGCACGCTGCGAAACTCGGCCGTTTGGACATCTTCCCAAAGACGGACCATGACCGCGGGAACGCCCGGCATGAGAAAGTCGGGAAGTATCCAGGCAGCAATCTGCCAAAACAATAGGATGGCCGCGATGGCGACGACCATGGCCAGCTTTTTTCGATAACCGGTGAGACGAATCTGGGTGCTCATAAATGCTTCTAAATCAAGATGGCCGGGCTAGGCCGGCCATCCATACAAGGGGGCGAATCTGCGCGTGACAATCCGCAGTGCAAGGCCTGCGAGTATCGACGATTTACAGTTTGCGCGTGTTCTGCCATTCCAGGTCGACAATATTCTTGACGACAAATTCGGAACCGTCCTTGGTCTTCAATGCACCCGACTCCTGCATGATGTTGGCGATCTCCTGCATGCGTTCCAGTTCCTTGGGCGTCAGCACGGCACTGAAGGTCTGGCTCTTGATGGCATCGCTGATGACTTTCTCGCGGGGCACGTCGCCATGCTTCAATGTCTTGAGCGTGGGCTCGGCAATAAAGTAGCTGGCAATCAGCTTGGCGGCCTCGTCCGGTTTTTCCTGCATCAGTTCGATCGCCTCGCGCTGCGCATCCAGCGATTTCCACACCGCTTCTTTATTTTTCTTCAGTATGTCGCCGGATGTGATGACCACCATGCATGGGAAAGGCCACACTTCGCCAATCTCATAAATCTGTGTCACTGGCGCGATCAACTGGGCAATGCTGGCCTGCGGCTCGAACAGGAAAGCGGCATCGACGCGACCGCCCACCAGGGACTGGACAGCCACTTGCGGACTTACGCCCATAATGGTCAAGTCTTCCGGCGTAAGGCTGGCGTTCTTCAACACGACACCGCGCAGCACGGTATCGGCAGTACTGCCCTCTTTTTGCGATGCCAGGGTGTGGCCCTTCAGGCCGGCGACGTCCTTGATATTGGCGTCGTCACGCACCAGGATGGCATGGAAACCATGCTGGGCGCCGCCCACCACTTTCAAGTCCGCACCCTTGGATGACCACGATGCAGCGTTGGTGAAACCCAACACACCGGTGTCCAGCTGGCCGCCGACGATGGCCTTGATCAAGTCGGTACCGGACTTGAATTCAACCAGTTCAACGTCCAGGCCATGCTTCTTGTAGAACCCGCCTTCGTAGGCGGCAATGACCTGGGCATCGTCCATGACGCGCAGATAGCCGACCTTGAATTTATCGGCGGCGAAAGCCTGTCCGGCCATGGCCAGCGTGGCCAGTGCAGGGATCAATAAACGTGATAGTTTCATACTTCCATTTCCTCGATTGATTTGGCAACTTCATCCTGTTCGGCATGAATTCCCAGTAGACCTAAAATTTCTCTGCGCATGGCCGCAAACTCCGACAGGTCATGCGTCTTCTCGTGCTGTGCCAGGCTGAACTCTTTAAGCACCGTCGCCGGGCGCGAACTGAAAACCAGGATGCGGTCAGCCAGGAACAAGGCCTCGTCCACGTCGTGCGTCACCAGCAACACAGTCGGTCCCGTTTCACGGATCAGTTGACGCAGTGCATCTTGCAGCGTCATGCGCGTCAGCGCGTCCAGCGCGCCAAAAGGTTCATCCAGCAGCAAGGCCTTGGGGTTTGATATGAACGCCCTTGCCAGCGCCGCGCGTTGGCGCATGCCGCCCGACACCTGATGGGGGAAGTAGGTTTCAAAACCCTGAAGATTGACCTTTTTCAGCCATTCGCGCGCCTGCTTGCGCGACTGCGCCTTATCCATTTTCTGAAACTCGAGCGCCAGGGACACGTTCTGTTCCAGCGTCAACCATGGATAAAGCGCGTTTTCCTGGAACATCAGGGTGCGTTCAGGATGCGGCCCCACAATGGGCGAGCCATCGGCCAGCATCGCGCCCGCCGAAGGCTTTTCCAGCCCCGCGGCGATGTGCAGCAGCGTTGATTTGCCGCAGCCGGATGGTCCCACCAGCGCCACCAGTTCGCCGTCCTGAATGTCACGGCTGAAATTCTCGATGACTGGCAGGCCGGAAAACTGCTTTTCTATATTCTTGAAGGACAGCTTCATTAAATCTCGTCTTACGATTTGGTTATATCGCACTGTACTCAGACGGCTAATACCCTACAAGAATTTTTATTGTCTTTGCTTATTCATTTGGGAAATATAGAGACTGGCTGTCTGTCGTAAAATCCAGCCCCACCTTCTACTGTCCGCAATCAGCGGGAACAATGCAGCAAATACTCTCTGTCACGGCGCCGATTTTCATGCTGATCGGAATCGGATTCGTCGCCACCCGGGCCCAGCTTGTAACGCGCGAGCAAATAAGGGGCATGGGCAGCTTTGTCATTACCTTGGCTCTGCCGGCGCTCATTATCAAGGGCCTGGCTGAAAGGCCATTTCATGAAATCGTCAACATCGAGTTTCTGCTGGCTTATGCCGCGGGCTCGCTGGCTTCATTCGGCCTGGGATTCTTCGTTTTCCACAAGCGATTGAAGCAGGACATCAGCAGCAGCGCCATGGCGGGCCTGGGAATGTCAGCCTCCAACAGCGGATTCATCGGCTACCCCGTGGCCGCCATGGTCGTCGGACCGTCTGCGGCGCTGGGCGTGGCCATGGCCATCATGGTCGAGACCATTGTGATCATACCGATGGCACAAGCGTTGGCCGAGACCGGGCAGCATTCCGGAGCGCCCCGCCGCGTCGTCCTGCTGCGGACCGCCAGGCGCCTGACCAGAAGCCCTCTCATTATCGCCATTGCGACCGGACTGGCGCTTTCCTTGCTCGGGCTGCGACTGCCGCTCATCGGAACCCAGGTCATCGATATGCTCGCCGGCGCCTCCGCACCGGTGGCGCTGTTCGTGATCGGCGGCACGCTTTACGGGTTGAAGGCCCGCGGCTTGATGGCGGACATAACGCAAATCGCAATCGGCAAGCTGATTGCACATCCCATTGCCATATTCCTGGCTTTCCTGCTGGTGCCGAACATGGACCCTGGCCTGAAAACCGCGGGCTTGGTGTTTGCGAGCGCGCCTATGCTCAGCATTTATCCGATACTCGGCCAGCGCTTCGGACTGGAAGAGCGCTGCGCGGCTGCCCTACTGGTATCCACCGTTCTGTCGTTCGCCACGATCAGTCTGTTGTTAAGCTTGCTGAACTGAGCCGGTGTCCCGAGGCTTCGGCGCTTTTACAACATGACGACATTCAAGTCCTTGCCAAAGACCTTGTGTGCCGTCGCAAGCAAATGATCGTGGTGACTCAGGAAAATCACCTGTGTATGCTGTGACAGCTCGGCAAGCGCCCACAAGGCGGCTTCGGCGCGCGCATCGTCGTAATTGATGAACAAGTCGTCTGCGATAAATGGCAACGCAGGAGCCTGCTGGAGGTGGAGCTCCAACGCTGCCAGGCGCAAGGCCAGGTAAAGCTGGTCGCGGGTTCCGTCACTCATCCCTCCGATCCCCACCCTCACGCCATCGCTGCGCAGGCCCTCAAGCACCATAGGCTCACGATCAAAGTCGACGGCCAGGCGTTGAAATGAGCCCAAGGTAAGGCCCGAAAATATCGCCCCCGCCCGAGCCAGCATCGGGCCCTGCTTCTGCTCGCGATAACGATCGATGGACCATCGCAACAGGCGGGCGGCCGTGAACACCTTGATATACCGCTCGGTCACGTCGGCCATGCGCGCCAGGGCCTGTTGCCGTTGTGATTCTGCCTTGGCCGCCGCGTCAGTACCCGCTATGGCATCAAGCTTGCGAACCGCGTCGGCCAGTTCGACGGCAAGACGGGTCTGTTCAAGCGTATCAGCGTCGATATCCGCATTCAGCACATCCAGTTGCGCGAGCAATTGCGCGTGGTCGGCGCTTTCGACTTCATCTTGTATCTGCACACGGGTGTAGCCATCGCCATTGGCCAAGAGGTCCGCCTGCCCCTTCGTGATCGTTTCCAGCAAGGCCCTATGCCGGTCCGACTGTACGATCGCCTGTCTAAGTTCATCTTTATCGGCGACTCCCGCGCGCTGGAACAAAGGGCGCAAGCTGGCGCTGGCAGACTGAATCGCTTCGTCGGCCTGTTGCAACTGCGCATGAATATGCTGCAGTTCACGGCGCACAGCAGTCTCTTGCTCCTGCGCTTGACGGGCCGCGTGCAGCCTGGCCATCAGGTCGCGACTAACCTGTCCCGCCTCGATGCCTGCCGGACTGATGCCCAGCGTTTGCAATAGCTGGCCGGCCGTGTTCTGGAAGCCCTGCAAATCGCTGCGCATCACGTCAATCTGCTCGACCCGTCTTTGTCGTATCAGCTTCAATTTATCCGCGATGGCTTCCATCAGGCCGAGCGCCGCCTGCACGTCGGCGGCCGGGCTATCGTTGACCAGCCCGGCGGCATCCAGGGCGGCCGTCCACGCTTCCTTCCATTGCCGCATATCATCCGCGGCGACACGGCTGGCTTGCTGCAACGCCGCCAACACGGGTTGTGCCTCGGTTAATTGATCAGACAAGACTGCACGCCTGACCTGCGCCGCTTCGGCTGCGCTGATGTACTCCTGCGCGCGCAGGCAGCAGGCCGCCACCGTGTCGGCTTTCGCTACAGGCAGTCCCGCCGCAGCTAGCGCTTTACGCAGTGCTTCCAGCACGGCCCCGTGTGTAGCCAGCAAGGCTTCGTGTTCTTGCTTGGCCAAGGTCAGCTGTTGCAATGCTGCAAGCGCTTTCCCTTTCTGTACTGACCATTCCGGCATGGTATCCAAAGGCATGTCCGGCAGGCCCAGGCTGCTGCAGGTGTCGCGCCATGCCTCATCGAATTGCGTCAGGCTTGCTTCGACAGACCGGCACAACTGCTCGGCGTGATCCCGCTTTTGCTGTTCTTGCTCATACTGGTGCTGAAGGCTTTGCAGCTCCGCCGCCTCCTGCGCATTATCCAACCGGGCATCGGCCAAGGCATCGGCGCGCAGTATGGTTTCCTGGAACGCCGATGCGCCTGTCTCAAGCAATACGGTGCGGCTGAGCAAGGAACGCCACGTGTCATCGCGACGCTCACGAGCGCGCAGGACATCGTCGACCGTAACCGGATGATGCATTTGCTGGTACTGACGCAAGACGAGCTCACGTTGACCCACGGCATCGGACGATTCAGAGAGCCTGGACCGGGCCGCTTTCAGGTCCGACGACAGCTCCTGGCGTTGTGCAAGCAAACGCGCCAGCACCTGTGAGGACGGCAGTTGCAAGGCAATAAGCGTGGGTACGTCCTGGAACCAAGTTCCCAGCGCTGCCAGGGAATTATCCAGTTCCGCCTTGGCTTTACCAACCACGGCTGCCGCCTTGTCGAGAGCGGCTTGCGGCTCCCCAAGCGAGACAGCGCGGTCCAGCGCGACCCGCAATTCGACAGGCACGTCAACCGCAGGCAACTGGGCCATCCTGGCTCGCCATGCCGCGATCTCGGACTCCCGGCTCTGGACGGCGTGATCGGCCGCCTGCAAGCCCTGTCTCAGGCCACCGTGATCACGCAAAAGCTGCTCGATGCGCCGACGTACCGGCAATGGCGGCAAGCACGCCTGCAAAGCGGCAAGATCAAGCGACCCGGCACCGGGCCAGCCCAGCTGGATGGCCGCGTCGGTAGCGTCCTTCCAGAGCGACGCACATTCACCTTCATAACGCTGGATATTTTGCTCATGCATGGCGTATCGATGGCGCAATGTATCGAGCGCCTCGATATCCCCGGCGAGCAGAAGCACCCTATCGTCGATGCTGATATCCCTGAGCACTGCCTCCAGCCTTGCCGACTGCGCACTATGAGTGCTCCTTCTTTGCTCAGCCCTGGCCAGTTCGATCTCGGCCGATGCGAGGATGTCGGCCGCATCGACGGGCAGGTCGGTCACCGGCCCCATTTCCCGAAGCAATTTTTCATGCTCGGCCAGCACCGCCACCGCGGGAGCCAGGCGCCGTACTCGCTCGAGCCGTACCCGCTTTGCAAGCAACTGCTGCTGTCGCTCACGTCGGTCGGCTACCGCGCCTTCCAGGTCTTCCACGTGCCGGTGCGCCTCCGCCCACTCGCGTGTCCTTACGGTTACGTCCTTGAGCGCAGCGTTGGCCTGATCGAGTTCCGCCTGCGCTATATACCATAGCCGTTCCTTGGACTTCTTGGGCGACCACAGCAAGGAGGCTTCCGCCTGTAATGCTTCGTATACCTTCCCCAGGCTGGCCACTCCGGCGGCGGCCTGAAACAATACCTGCCCCACGTCATCCTGAGCCTTGAGCATGTCGTTACCGCCTCGCACCAGGCGCGGATGGTCCAGGCCAAACATCTTGTCGAAGAAATCGCAGGTGGCGGTACCCAGATAACCATCCAGCACCGCGTCCGGCAACGGTGTGCCGTCGGGTGCACGCAGCGTATTCTTGTTGCCCTTGATGCGCTGAAAATCCAGCCGACCGTCGGCGTGCTCGATGGCCGCCTGCAATTTGAGTTCACTTTTGGGGTGCAGGAAGTCCAGCGCCGTACGTACCGGAAAGCCGAAAAACAGGTCCGAAAACGCTTGTCTCAGCGTGGACTTTCCGGCTTCGTTGGGACCGACGACCACGTGAAAGTCATGGCGTGCCGCAGGAAACTCAATACTTCTATCGGTAAACTTGCCGTAGCGGGCAAGGTCCAGGCGAGTCAATCGCATGCCGCTAATCTCCCTTCGCCAGATGCGCAACCAGCGACGGCCGGATTTCACGCAACAAAGTGGTGAGATCGCCGCTCTTGATATCGTCGAAATAGGGCACCGAACTTCTCAATTCCAGCGGCGCCTTGCCCAGGATTCCCGACAAATCCGCGCGCAAGGCCTCGAGGAAAACCGGGTCGTCCTGGGCGCTTGCCAACACATCCTGAAGGTCAGCCAAGGCGTCGGCACGCTCGCGCAAGGCCTGGCCGTCGTCGATCGCAAGCGTATCGAGCCGGACCTTTTCCAGCCACAACTTGTCATTGCCCAAGGCTGCAATCGACGCCAGCACTTCCTGGCGCAACTGCGTTTCCATACCGAATAGTTCGCCGTGGGCCGCCGTCCTGCCGCTCACGATTACCCGAACGGCCAGCGGTATCGTGTCCGCCACGGCGTCAAGCAGGCTTTCCAGTTCACGTCCTATGGCGCGCGCCACTTCCTCGAGGTTCGAACAACCGGCCACATCCACATGGAGGCGATGCCAGCGCAAGACATCCACGTAGACGCGCTGAACCTCCATCTCGCCCGCTGCACTGCATTCAACCAATACAGCGCCGCGCGGGCCGGTTTCCCGGATATGACGCCCCTGCAGGTTGCCGGGAAAAACAATAACGGAGTCGCCGCGCCACATTGCATACTCGTGCACATGTCCCAGGGCCCAATAGTCATAGCCTTTGGCATGAAGCTCTGCAAGGCTGCAGGGCGCGTAGCTGGCATGCATTGCATTGCCCTCCAGCGCCGTATGCAATACGCCGATATTGACCAGACCGGGTACGGCATCCGGATACGTGGCTGCGAGGTTCTCGAGCGTAGCGGCATTCTTGAAGCTGCGGCCATGCAGCACGACGCCCAGCGAATCCAAGCGGAAGCTGCTGGGTTTACGGCTATCGAACACCGAAACGTTTTTGGGCAGCAGCAACTTGCGCGTCATCTCGCTCTCGGCGTCGTGGTTTCCGTGAAGCAGATAAACAGGAATACTGGCCCGATCCAGCCGGCTCATCTCTTTGACGAAGTAAAGGCCCGTGTTGTAGTCCTTCCAGTTGCCGTCGTACAGATCGCCCGCGATCACCATGAAGTCCACCCGTTCATCAATCGCGAGGCTGACAAGGTTGGTGAACGCATCGCGCGTTGCGGTGCGCAACGTGTCGACCGGGGCGTCGGCATAGGCGCTCAAGCCGGTCAGGGGGCTATCCAGATGAATATCCGCGGCATGAATGAATCTCACGTATCTTTTCCCTTCTACAGATTAGCTGGCCAATAAAGAAAACAGTAGCATGCCGGCGAACAGCGCGTTTGCGTCTTGTCACATATCCGCAATGATGCGCTGCAATAATCCGCCCTGTCACCAACTGCCGGCTGCGCCATACATGTCGAATTTCTTTACCCTGAAGAAGAGCTTCATTTTTTTCCTCACCATCCTGGTCGTGCTGTCCCTGCTGGTTCTGGGCGCCCTCTACAACCTGGCGCGCAGTGCGGACAAAGTGAAAGAGGTGGAAGGACTACGCTACGCGGCCACGGAACTGGCCGCTGAATATAAAAGCATCACTCGCGCAATGACACGGGACGTCATGGCTTTTGTCGCGACCGAGCAGCCCGAATTCCAGGAAAGCTATCTCCACCACGCCGCAATCCTGAGCGGCGAGGCGGCCAACGATCAAGGCATCCAGCAGGCCATGGTGGAACGCTTCACGACCGCGGGGTTCACCCCCGACGAGATGGCCAAGCTGGAGTCAGCGCTGGCACAAAGCACCGAACTGGCCCGTACGGAGATAGAAGCCATCAGCACCGCGAGCGGCCAATTCGATGATGGACAAGGAGGAGTCAAGGTGGCGCTTCCGAACGCCTTGATGGCCAAGGTGATGATCTTCGGCCAGCAATACACCGACGCATCGAACGGGATTGCTCGAGCCATCGATGAGTTCAACACGATGCAGACCGAACGCTTCGGACATGAAGTGCGCCAGGCCGGAGTGGCGAACAAGATGGCTTACCGGGTTGCCGTCTCGAGCATTGCTGCCCTGCTGCTGTGCAGCACCCTGGCTTTGTGGGCGCTATATAGGGTGATCAAACGCCCCCTCGATCAAGGCGTATGGTTGGCCCGTGAAATCGCAGGCGGAAACTTGAGTGCGAGAATCACCATCAGCCGCCACGATGAACTCGGCAAGCTACTTGAGGCGCTGAATGGAATCGGCCAGGGACTCAATCGGGCAGTCAGTGAGGTCAGAGAGGGCGCCATCCAGATGGCGGCCGCCTCGCATCATATCTCCCAGGGCAATCAGGATCTGTCGCATCGCACAGACGAACAGGCCGCCAATCTGCAGCACACCGCGGCAGCAATGGAAGAGCTTAACGCCACCGTGAAGCTGAATGCCGGCCATGCGGAGCAGGCCAAGCAACTCGGTACCCGGGCCGCTGACTGCGCAGGGCGCGGGAGCCTGACGATGCAAAATGCCGTGACCACCATGCAGCATATGCGCCAGGGCTCGCGCAAAATGACAGATATCGTCCAGTTGATCAACAGCATCGCCTTCCAGACCAATATCCTCGCGCTCAATGCCGCAGTGGAAGCGGCACGTGCGGGTCCGCAGGGCAAGGGTTTCGCCGTGGTTGCCGCAGAGGTGCGCAGCCTGGCGCTACGGTCGGCCGAAGCATCAAAGGAAATCGCAGGACTGATAGGAGAGTCGGTCTCGCAAATGGATGCCGGCGCTTCCCTGGTCAGCACCGCCGGCGACGCCATGAGCGAGATTGTGCAGTCCGTGCAGCAAGTCCAGAACATCATGAACGAAATTGCCGAAGCATCGCATGAGCAAGCCAATGGTATTGCGCAGATCGCAGTGGCCGTCGGCCATCTGGACACCATAACGCAGGAAAACGCGCAGCAGGTGCAAAGAGCCGCCCATGCCACCCTGGCGCAACAGGAGCAGGCCGATACCCTGGCCGAGACCGTCGCCCGGTTCATCCTGTCAGAGGACAGCCATCTTCCGACAGATAAGCCTTACAGGAAGACCGAATTCGCCGAGCGCAGCGGCCACCACGGCTTGTTTCCTTCTGCCGACCAGTTGGCCTACAAGGCGTAACATAACTTTGACATCGTGACTGGAGCCCGGTAGAGTAAAAGGACAGCTGGCCAGTTTGAGCGGCGATAATTACACGGAGACAGCCACATGAACAACGCATCCAGGATACTCACCATCTTGGGCAGCAGCCTTGCCCTATCATTTTCTGCTTCCGCTCTTGCGCAGAGCCCTATCGTCGTCAAATTCAGCCATGTCGTGGCCGATGCCACACCCAAAGGCCAAGGCGCCATCAAGTTCAAGGAACTTGCCGAAAAATACCTGCCCGGCAAGGTACAGGTACAGGTATTTCCCAATTCCCAATTGTTTGGCGATGCCAAGGAAATGGAAGCCGTGCTGCTGGGCGATGTACAGTTCATCGCGCCCTCGTTGTCCAAGTTCGATCGCTATACGAAAAAAGTCCAGCTGTTCGACCTTCCCTTCCTGTTCGACGACATGGCAGCGGTGGATCGATTCCAGCAAAGTGCCGAGGGGAAGGGCCTGCTCGACTCCATGACCAATCGCGGGCTTAAAGGCCTGGCCTACTGGCATAACGGCCTGAAGCAACTGTCCACCAACAAGGACAAGCTTACCCGTCCCGAAGACGTGAAGGGGCTGAAATTCCGCATTCAAGCGTCCGACGTGCTCGAGGCCCAATTCCGGCAACTGGACGCAAATCCGCAAAAGCTCGCCTTCAGCGAAGTTTATCAAGCCCTGCAAACCGGCGTGGTGGATGGCCAGGAAAACACATGGTCGAACATCTATTCACAAAAATTCCACGAAGTCCAGAAAACCATTGCCAACACCAACCATGGCGTCATCGACTATATGGTTGTCACGAATGCCAAATGGTGGGAAGGCCTGCAACCTGACGTGCGCAGCGGATTGGAGAAGGCCATGGCAGAAGCCACCGCCCATGCCAATAATCTTGCCGCCGAACTCAACGAACGTGATCGAAAGCGCATCATCGAAGCCAACAAAGCCAAGGTGCAAACGCTTACCAAAGAGGACGTAGCCGCGTGGCGCAAGGCCATGGAGCCAGTCTGGAAAAAATTCGAAAGCGACATCGGGCCCGAGCTGATCCAGTCGGCGCTCAAATCCAATCAGTAGACTTTCGAGTTTCGGCCGCGCTCGCGCGGCCGCCTGCTTAGGCCCGTCACACGGAGCATCTCATGAAGACAGTCTGGTACGAACGACTGGAAGAGGGCTTGATTGCGCTACTTCTGGCCGCCATGACGCTTGTCGCCTTCAGCCAGGTCATCGCGCGCTATGTATTCAATTACAGCTTCGTATGGGCGCTGGAACTGACCACCTTCCTCTTTGGCGGGCTGATATTCCTGGGCATATCTTACGGCGTGTGCATCGGCGCGCACATCGGCGTGGACGCGCTGGTCAAGATTCTGCCGTCAAAAATTGCCCATCGCGTCGGGCTGGCAGCCACCCTGCTTTGTCTTTTGTATAGCGCCATTGTTTTTGTTGGTGGCTGGATCTATGTCAGCAAAATGTATGACATTGGCATACTGGCGCAGGACATCCCCATTCCACAATGGATACCGCGCCTGGTCATGCCCGTGGGTTTCGCTCTGTTGTTTCTACGTTTTGCGCAGGTCCTCTACAACATGTTGCGCGGCAAGCAGGCCGCCCTGCTTGGCGACGAAGTCGAAGACGCGCTCAAGTACCGTAGCGACGACGATCTGCCCACGGAGCAAAAATGACAACTGCCGCGCTCTTCATCATGCTGTTCGTCTTCATGTTCATGGGCATGCCGGTGGCCGTGTCGCTGGGGCTCTCCTCAATACTGACCATACTTCTTTTCGGCACCGACTCACTGGCCTCGCTATCGCTCAAAATGTTCGAAACATCGGAACATTTCACCCTGATGGCAATACCGTTCTTTGTGCTCGCCGGCGCGTTCATGACCACCGGCGGTGTCGCCAAGCGCATGATCCGTTTTGCCATTGCCGCGGTCGGCCATCTGCACGGCGGCCTGGCTATTGCCTCGGTCCTTGCCTGCTGTCTTTTTGCTGCTGTATCAGGCTCATCGCCGGCCACCGTGGTCGCCGTGGGTTCCATCGTCATCGCAGGCATGGTGCGGGCAGGCTATCCACAACCATTCGCCGCCGGCGTGATCTGCAACGCGGGCACGCTGGGCATACTTATCCCGCCATCCATTGTCCTGGTGGTATATGGCGCCGCCACCGAAACCTCGGTAGGCAAGCTCTTCATGGCCGGCGTCGTGCCGGGCATTTTGCTGGGCCTGCTGCTGATGACCGCCATTTATATCATCGCCAGGATCAAGAATCTTCCACGCCAACCACGAGCCTCGCTGAATGAAGCCCTGACAGCCGCGCGAGATTCTTTCTGGGGCCTGATGCTGGTCGTCATCATCCTTGGCGGCATCTACGGCGGAATCTTCACGCCTACCGAAGCAGCGGCTGTCTCCGCTGTTTATGCCTTCTTCGTTGCCGTATTTATCTATCGCGACATAGGATTGCGGCAAGTGCCTGAAGTGCTTATGGATGCGTCCAAAGTCACCGTCATGCTGATGTTCATCATCGTGAACGCCCTGCTTTTTGCCCATGTTCTGACCACAGAACGCATCCCTCAGGCGATTGCAGAGCAGATCATCGCCTGGGATATGGCCGCCTGGCAATTCCTGATCGTGGTCAACATCCTGCTCTTGATAGCAGGCATGTTCATGGAGCCGACCGGCATCATACTGATCCTCGCGCCCATCCTGTTTCCCATCGCCACGCAGCTGGGCATCGACCCGGTTCATCTGGGCATCATCATTGTCGTAAACCTTGAAATAGGCATGGTCACCCCACCCATCGGGCTCAATTTATTCGTGACGGCGGGTATTACCAAAATGTCTATCGGAGCAGTCGTGCGCGCAGCCTCTCCTTGGCTGCTTATCCTGCTCAGTTTCCTGGTTTTGGTTACCTACTTCCCAGCCATTTCCTTGTGGTTGCCCGAATTGGAAATTTTTTAGCGGCACGGTTCAAGCGCGCCCGACTTATTTGCCCCCCTTGCGCGGAACTGCGGAGGCGCGAGGCGCCACTGCCGTGGCTTGCGCGGCGGCGACACGCAGCCGCCGTCCACCCGGTTTCTTGCCATCGACCAGGCTGGACGTCAGGCGCTTGAAGGCGATTCCCATATGGTGCTGCATGGCCGACCGGGCCAGCTCGGGCTTCTTGCTTCGTAGCGCCTGTAATATTTCACGATGCTCGCGAATGGCGTCCTGCCATACGTCATTGGTCTCGAAGTGACTGTCGAGCTGGTCAAAGAGCGGCCCCATGCGGAAATCAAACATGCGCTTCACCACGTCGACCAGCACGCTGTTGCCAGTGGCCTCGGCGATCCGCACATGGAACAGCCTGTCGGCTTCCACGGGCTTTATTCCTGCGCGGGCGTCAGCTTCCATCATGTCGATGGCTTCCTCGATGGCATCGTAGTGCGGCTTGCGGCCGGCTTTCGCGGCAATGGCGGCCACTTCGCCTTCCAGCACGGTCCGGGCCTGTATGACCTCCAGCGGCCCCTCTTCGCCCGAAAGATCAGGCCGGGCCCTGGACGGCGATGGCGGTTCGCAAATATAAATGCCCGAACCCATCCGCACCTCGATATAGCCCTGGACCTCCAGGGCTATGAGTGCCTCGCGCAACGAAGGCCGGCTTACGCCCAACTGCACCGCTAGATCGCGTTCGGACGGAAGCCGCGAACCCACGGGAAACTCCCCAGCGATGATGAGCGTACGCAACTGATCGCTGATCTGCCGATAAAGGCGCTGAGGTTCTATAACCTTGATGGGCATGATGGGAGTTCACCGCGATAGTGCTGGAAAGGGAATACATTTAACCATTGATCGAGGATGGAAACGCTATGCCATAACGTTCAGAACACTCATCCAGCATGGGCCTGATGCTGGCATGCAGCGCCACCCCCTCTGTCAGCTGTTCGGCACGGCGGGCCATGCCCCGATCGCCTGGCATGCGTACGGCCCCTACACCCGGCACGGGCGGATTGCCGCGGCACGCATCGGCGATCCAGTCAGTCTGGCGCTCGAAGGCTTCGGCACCCGCAAAGGCGGACGGATCGTAAAGCGTCATGAATACGGTGGCGCCCCACCCTGCGGGCGGGTCGGCCCGACCATGGCCGGCCAGTCCTCCGGTCAGGGCCTCGACGATGAGCGCCAGCCCAAAGCCTTTATGGCCGTGCTCCTGCCCGCCCAGCGGCATGATGGTACCTGGCGGATCGGTAGCAAGAACGGCTGGATCACGGCTGGGTTCGCCTTGCGCATCCAGCATGCAATCGTGATCGAACTGGCGGCCCGCCTTTTGTAAACGCGCACTCATGCCATTGGTCACGATCGATGAAGAAATATCGACAAGCAAGGGGCTGCCGGAGGTTGGAATACCCGCTGCAATCGGATCGGGGGTGAATACGGCGCGTCGCCCGCCAAAAGGCGCGACGCTGGCCACCGCGGGATCGGAGCTGGCCAGCAACAGCATCAGTCCTTGCTCGGTGGCGCGCAGAAGGTAGGCAGCGAGGCAGGCAATATGGTGGCTGCGCCGTATGACCAGGGTTGCACTGCCGTATTGTCGAGCGCGCGGCACCAGCGCGTCGAGTCCTTGGCGCACCAGCCATGGTCCGGGCAGGCGGCGGCCATCCCACAATAATGAAGCGCCCCGGTCGGACACGACATCGGCTGAGCCCGAGAGCGCCATGGCGCCGTCCTGTACTTGCTTTATATAAGGAGCAAGCAAGGCCAGCCCGTGTGTATCGTGGCCCAGCAGGTCGCCTTCGACCAGGGTCTCGCCCACGACGGCGGCGAGGGTCCGGTCCATGCCGGCGGCGCCCAGCAGGTCGGTGGCGTAACGAACCAAGGCCGGAGCCGAATAGCGATGTGCAGTCATCAGTAGGTCGCCCTTCCGCCGGAAATATCGAAGACGGCGCCCGTTGAAAACGAACATTCCTCCGAGCAAAGCCAAGCCACGACCGAAGCGATTTCGTCCGGTGTGCCGAATCGGTTCATGGGAATCTTGGACAGCATGAAATCAATATGCTGCTGCGTCATCTGCGCAAAAATACCGGTACGCACGGCGGCCGGTGTAATGCAGTTGACGCTGATGCCGGCCTGGGCCAGTTCTTTACCCAGCGATTTGGTCAAGGCGATGACACCTGCCTTGGAAGCGCTATAGGCCGACGCGTTCGGGTTCCCTTCCTTGCCGGCAATGGACGCGATATTGACGATACGGCCGTAGCCTTTTTCCCGCATAGTCGGCACCACGGCGCGACAACACAGGAACGGACCACGCAGATTCACATTCATGACCTGGTCCCACTCTGCAACCGGATAGTCCCAAACCGTGGTGTTGGGACCCGTAATGCCGGCGCTGTTGACGAGAATATCGATAGCACCGGCCGCTTTCAGCGTTGCATCATGGGCGGCGCTGACTGAATCATCGAGGCTGACGTCGACCTTGACCGTATGCGGCACATTTTGCTTGAACGTTTTCAGTGCATCTTCCAGCGTTGCGGCATCGCGATCCCACAAACTGACCGTCGCGCCGCCTTCAATCAGCCGATGGGCTATGGCCAGTCCAATTCCCGCAGCACCCCCTGTTACCACGGCGTGTCGGCCCGAAAAATCGTAATGATTGCGTTGTGCCACCTGTGTTCTCCTCGCTGTTATTCTCGTCATTTATCTGGTCAATTGGCCTGACCACATCGAGCGCCTAGATTTCCATAGCAACATAAACTTGTCAAGCCATATGCATCCCCAGTGCCTTGGGGTAATTCCTAGGAAGCTGAATTGGTAATACCACTTTACCCGTAAGGAGAGCTGTAATAGACTGCGCGGAGAATGACCACTTATTCGGCAAACATAAAACAGCGGCCTATCACGGCGAGCGCACAGGAAAATCAACGTGGTGCAAGAAATATCCATAGCAGTCGACTCCATCGGCAGGCGCGATCTGGCACCGGCTGCACTACAGCTCAATCCCAACGACGACGTACTGATTGCGACGCGCGAAATTCCGCCTGGCACACCGTTGCCCGACCATCAGATCGCCTCGTCCGATGCAATCCCCGCAGGCCATAAAATGGCGGCAAAATTCATCGCAAACGGCGCGCCGGTGCGTCGCTACAACCAGATCATCGGTTTTGCAACACGCGATATCAAGCCCGGCCAGCATATCCATTTGCACAACCTTGCCATGCACGATTTCGAGCGCGATTACGCCTTTTGCGCCGACGTCATCACCACGCCCGTTCCCGATCAGCCTCGAACCTTCCAGGGCATCGTCCGTCCCGACGGCACAGTGGCAACCCGCAACTACATAGGTGTTATCAGTAGCGTCAACTGCTCGGCCACAGTCTGTCGCCAGATTGCCGATGCCTTTCGCGGCGATGCGCTGGATTCGTTTCCCAACGTCGATGGCGTCGTGTCCATTACTCATAAAACGGGATGTGGCATGGCCAGCAACGGCGAGGGCATCGACGTCCTGCGACGCGTCACCGCCGGCTATATCCGTCATCCCAATTTCGCGGCCGTACTTTTCATCGGACTCGGCTGTGAATCCAATCAGGTCAGCTCGCTATTGGGCGCCGAAGGCCTGGCCGAATCCGAGCGCCTGCGCGTCATGACCATCCAGGACATCGGCGGCACACGCAAAACCATCGAGCGCGGCATTGAACTGGTGCGCGAACTCTTGCCGACCGCCAATCAGGTTGAACGTCAACCCTTACCCATCAGCCATCTCACGGTCGGGCTGCAATGCGGCGGCTCCGACGGTTATTCAGGCATCACGGCCAATCCGGCACTGGGTGCGGCCATGGACCTGCTGGTGCAGCATGGCGGCACTGCCATCCTCAGTGAAACACCGGAAATCTATGGCGCTGAACATCTGCTGACCCGCCGGGCGGTATCGCGGGCAGTCGGCGAGAAGCTGGTGGACCGCATTCATTGGTGGGAACGCTACACAGAACGCCTGGGTGGCGAAATGAATAACAACCCGTCGCCCGGCAACAAGGCGGGCGGCCTCACCACCATTCTTGAAAAATCGCTGGGGGCCGTCGCCAAGGCAGGCACCAGCAATCTGTCGGACGTGGTCGAGTACGCACAGCCCGTCACTTCGCGCGGCCTCGTGTTCATGGACACGCCCGGCTACGACCCCGTTTCGGCCACTGGCCAGGTAGCCGGCGGTGCCAATGTCATCTGTTTTACCACCGGGCGCGGCTCGGTATACGGCTGCAAGCCCTCCCCTTCGCTAAAGCTGGCCACCAATTCGTTGATGTATGGCCACATGAGCGAAGACATGGACATCAATTGCGGCGACATCCTTGATGGCGCAAGCACCGTGCAACAGAAAGGCGAAGAGATCTTCAACCGCATTATCCAGATCGCATCCGGCGCGTCCACCAAAAGCGAACAGCATGGCTTTGGTGAAGACGAGTTCGCGCCCTGGATACTCGGCCCCACCATGTAGGCACATACACGCAACCACAAAACCACGAACCAGGGGTATAGGCATTGAGCAACACAAAGCAGGCCATCAAGATTCTCGTCACCGATTACGACTTTCCCGACCTCGACCTCGAGCAATCGCTGTATCGCGACGCCGGCATTGAGGTCGTCACGGCGCAATGCCGCACGGAAGCCGACGTTATCGCGGCCTCGGAAGGCTGCCAGGGACTGCTGGTGCAATATGCACCCGTCAATGCCGCCGTTTTCCGGGCACGGCCCGACATACGCATCGTCAGCCGCTACGGCGCCGGCTTCGATACGGTGAATACCGCCGATGCGAAAGCGCATGGCGTATGGGTGGGCAATTCTCCCGATTACGGCGTGGGCGAAGTGGCCACGCATGCCTTTGCCATGATGCTTTCGCTCTTGCGGCACATCACCTTCTACGACCGCGACATCAAAAACGGAACCTGGCACTTTTCCTCGGCAGGCCCGATACGCCGCGTGTCCGACATGACGGTGGGCGTCCTGGGGCTGGGGCGTATCGGCAAACGCATGGCGCACATCAGCCGCAATAGTTTCAAGCATGTGATCGCCTGCGACCCTTATCTGCTCGACGGCGACTTTCCGTCGTATGTCGAGCGCGTCACCCTGACTGAACTGTTTTCCCGGGCCGACGCCATATCGCTGCATGTGCCGCTGAACGACCAAACCCGCAACATTGTCAACAAAGAGGTACTTGGGCTCATGAAGCCCGGCAGCGTATTAGTCAATACGGCGCGTGGCCCGGTAGTGGATATCGACGCCTTGCTCGACACTCTGGACGAAGGCCGCCTGGACGGCGCGGCACTCGATGTATTGCCGCAAGAACCGCCCACCACCGACGCACGCATCGTCCAGCATCCCCGTGTCCTGCTTTCTCCCCATGCTGCGTTCTACTCGGTAGTCGCTGAAAAAGAACTCCGGCGCAAGGCGGCACAGAATCTGATCGACTGGGCAAGCAACGGCCGCCCATCCTATGTAGTCGTTGAAGGAAGGTAGGCAAGCAAAGACCGATAACCCCCAAAGACAAAGGAAGGCGGCATGGCATCAGTGCAAATTCGAGACGTACAAAAATACTTTGGAAGTACGCAGGTCATCCGGGGCGTGAACATCGATATCAAGGATGGCGAATTTGCGGTGCTGGTGGGGCCATCCGGTTGTGGAAAGTCCACGCTGTTGCGCATGCTGGCGGGGCTCGAAGAAATCACGCAAGGTGAAATTCTTATCGGCGACAAAGTCGTCAACAACGTGCAGCCCAAGGAACGCGACATTGCCATGGTGTTCCAGAACTATGCGCTGTACCCGCACATGACGGTCTACGACAACATGGCCTTTTCACTGATCCTGGCCAAGTCAGATAAAGCCGTCATCAAAGAACGCGTGGACAAGGCATCCGAAGTCCTCGGGCTGGGCGCCTTGCTGGAACGATATCCACGCCAGCTGTCCGGTGGGCAACGCCAGCGCGTGGCCATGGGACGCGCCATTGTGCGCGACCCCCAGGTCTTCCTGTTCGACGAACCGCTTTCCAATCTTGACGCCAAGCTCCGGGTGCAAATGCGCGCGGAAATCAAGGCCTTGCACCAGCGCCTGGGTACCACCTCGGTATATGTCACACATGATCAGATCGAAGCCATGACCATGGCCGATCAAATTGTCGTCATGCACGACGGCGTCGTCGAACAATTCGGCAAGCCTTTGGAAATCTACGACCATCCCCGCAACTTGTTCGTCGCAGGCTTCATCGGCTCGCCCGCCATGAATTTCATTCCAGGCATCCTGCGGCACCAAGCTGGTGGATCGCGGGTGGAATTTCCCGACGGCAGCTTCCTGCCCACGCCCTCCAGCGCTCATGGCATGGGCTCGGATGGCGACAAGGTCATCTATGGCGTGCGACCCGAACACCTGGCCATTGGTTCACCCGGGTCGGGACTGAAATCCACAGTCAGGGTCGTGGAGCCTACGGGTGCCAATACCGAAGTCTATTCACGATTCTGCGACGCCGACATTATTTCGATTTTTCGCGAACGGCATGATTTCGCCGCCGGCGACGTATTACACCTGGCACCCGACGCCAGCCATACTCACCTATTCGATGCACAGTCCGGCAACGCGCTGGCGCAAGCTTGATTTCTGGAGGACGTTGACAATGTAACACCGCGGCATGGGACATGGTCCCGCTAACCAAAGGAGTGGATGACATGACAAAGCTTACAAGGCGTGATTTCCTGGTTTCGACGGCGGGTATTGCCGCCGCGTCGGCTGTGGGAGGCAAAGCATTTGCCGCCACTGGGAACGAACTGGTGTACAAGCCCGAAGACGGCGCAAAGCTGCGTATTCTCAGATGGAAACGGTTTGTACAAGGAGACGAAGATCTCTGGAACGCCAACACCAAAAAATTCACGGAAAAAACTGGCGTGGAAGTCCGGGTCGATTCCGAGGGCTGGGAAGATGTCCGACCCAAGGCGGCGGTCGCGGCCAATATCGGGAGCGGACCCGACATTGTCATTGGCTGGTTCGACGACCCGCACCAATACCCCGATAAATTGATCGACTTGTCCGAACTGGCCAACTATCTCGACAAGAAATACGGCGGCTGGTACGACGTATGCAAGAAGTACGGCATGCACGGCGACAAATGGATAGCCCTGCCTCTGGGGGTGGTCGGCAACGCCGTCATATATCGTGAAAGCCAGGTCAAGGCCGCCGGATTCGACGGCATCCCCAAGGACACGGCGGGTTTTCTCAAGCTGTGCCAGGCGCTTAAAGCCAAGGGCACGCCTGTCGGGTTCGCGCTCGGCAAAGCGGTGGGCGACGGCAACAACTGGGCACACTGGCTGCTATGGTCGCATGGCGGCATGATGGTCGATGAAAAAGCCAATGTGGTCATCAACTCGCCTGAAACATGGGAAGCGCTGGAGTATGCGAAGCAACTGTATCCTACCTTCGTACCCGGCACACTTTCCTGGCAGGACCCTTCCAATAACAAGGCCTTTCTCGACAACCAGGTCAGCGTCACCGCCAACGGCATCTCGGTGTACTACGCGGCCAAGAACTCCACCGACCCGAAATGGCAAGCGATGGCCAAGGACATCCAGCACGCGCATTTGCCCATTGGCCCTATCGGCAAGCCCACGGAGCTCATGCAGATTACGCAAATGATGCTGTTCGAGCACACCAAGTATCCGAACGCCGCCAAGGCTTATTTGCAATTCATGCTGGAAGCGGAACAGTACAACCCATGGATGGAAGCCGCCATCGGTTATGTCAGCCAGCCATTGAAAGCGTACGAGGCCAATCCCATCTGGACGGTCGATCCCAAGCATACGGTTTATCGCGATGCGGCGGCGCTGATGCTCGATAACGGCCATGCCGGGCCCCTGGGAACCGCTTCCGCGGCAGTCATGGCCGACTATGTGCTGCTGGACATGATCGCCGGCGCCGCCAGCGGCTCCAAGTCGCCCAAAGAGGCAGCACAACAGGCGGCCGAGCGCGCCAAGCGTTACTACAAGACCTGAAAATCCGAACCTGTGCACCGTTGATGTGTGTCTGTCCCACGGTCTGCGCCGACATTGCGCGGTTGCAGACCACGGGACCTTGCCGAGGACGACTATGCTTTCCCGCTTGATGAACAACAGAAACTGGTTGGGGTTGGCGTTCATGCTTCCCACCGCCGTCCTGCTTTTGTTATTCCTTACCTATCCGTTGGGCTTGGGAATATGGCTGGGCTTTACCGACACCAAGATCGGGCGTGCCGGCGAATGGGTGGGCCTGGACAACTATATCTACCTATCCGGCGATTCGGTAGCGCAGCTGGCCTTGTTCAACACCTTGTTCTATACCTTCATTGCCAGCGTGCTGAAGTTCGTACTCGGCCTTTGGCTAGCATTGCTCCTGAACAAGAATCTTCCGTTCAAAGCGTTTTTCCGTTCGGTGGTGCTGTTGCCATGGATAGTCCCGACAGCGCTGTCCGCGCTGGCGTTCTGGTGGATCTACGATGCCCAGTTTTCCATTGTCAGCTGGGTGCTGGTGAAGATGGGCATCATCGATACGTATATCAATTTCCTGGGCGACCCTTGGCTGGCGCGCCTCTCGACCATCATCGCCAATGTCTGGCGAGGCATTCCTTTCGTGGCCATCACGCTGCTTGCCGGCTTGCAGACCATATCGCCCGCCTTGTACGAGGCGGCTTCCATCGACGGCGTGACACCGTGGCAACAATTCCGTTTCGTCACCCTGCCTTTGCTGACCCCCATCATTGCCGTGGTCATGACGTTCTCGGTGCTCTTTACGTTCACCGACTTCCAGTTGATCTACGTCCTTACCCGCGGTGGGCCGCTTAATGCCACACACCTCATGACTACCCTGTCGTTCCAACGCGCCATCCCGGGCGGATCGCTTGGCGAAGGGGCAGCATTGGCCATCATGATGGTGCCCTTCCTGCTGGCGGCCATCATGTTTTCCTACTTCGGTTTGCAACGGCGTGCCTGGCAACAAGGCGGAGACAAATAATGAACACTGAGCAAAAGCGCCAGAAAGGCGACAAGCATGAGAAACAGGGAATGGAGTACCTTCAGTCGATTCCGCGACGCTGGGTCACCGTCTATATTCCCTTAGGCATATTCGTGTTCGTGTTGCTGTTTCCGTTCTACTGGATGGTCATCACATCGTTCAAGCCTGACGAGGAAATGGCGCTGAGTTCGGGCAATCCTTTCTGGGTACTTGCCCCCACCTTGAAGCACTTCAAGAAGCTCATGTTCGACACGCCCTTCCCAGGCTGGCTGTGGAATTCAATACTGATCTCCACCGTGGCAACATTCATATCACTGGCGGCCAGCGTCTTTGCCGCCTATGCCATCGAGCGCCTGCGCTTCCAGGGGTCCAAACAAGTGGGCTTGGGCATCTTCTTTGCGTATCTGGTTCCGCCATCGATACTGTTCATTCCGCTGGCTGCGATCGTGTTCCAGCTCGGGCTGTTCGACACCAGGATGGCGCTGATCCTTACCTACCCCACTTTCCTGATACCGTTCAGCACCTGGCTGTTGATGGGCTATTTCCGGTCCATTCCCTACGAACTCGAAGAGTGCGCCCTGATCGACGGCGCCACGCGATGGGAAATCCTTATAAAGATCATTCTTCCCTTGTCGGTGCCCGGTCTGATTTCGGCAGGTATATTCGCGTTCACACTGTCCTGGAACGAGTTTATCTATGCCTTGACCTTTATTTCGTCAACCGAGATGAAAACCGTGCCTGTGGGTATCGTGACAGAGCTCATCGAAGGCGACGTCTACCATTGGGGCGCGCTGATGGCCGGGGCACTGGTCGGGTCTCTGCCGGTGGCTATCGTGTACTCGTTCTTCGTCGAGTATTACGTGTCCGGCATGACGGGCGCCATCAAGGAATAAGCGTTCTAAAAACGCGCCGAAGCATTCCAATGAAGGCCAACCCCCACGCGGCGATCGCGATAAAAAAGAACAATTTCGGCACGGCTTGCAGGAAATCGAATCCCATGGCGGCATTCACCTCCCATGTACTCGCCGCGTACATACCCAGGGGAAACACCGCAGCCCAGTACAACGGATCGTACCGCATGGGAAAGTATCCATAAGTAAACACCAAATTAGCAACATTCTAAAGTTTTAGAAAAATGGACACGTTTTGGTCGTAGCGTCATGATCTTTGAATCGACAGTACGCATAATTGGACGCGGCACCCATCATCGACGCGATGGATTACCGGCCACTCTGTGCTGCACAGCTTTGGTTTCATCTGGGGATAGCACTCCTTTAACAGCGATTGGGTCAATCCAACCCCCTCCTCCGGACGAGGTCCAAAGCTGACACCAGCGCCGAGGCTATGCCTCGCCTATAACCCATCTATGAAGTTCAGCCTCCAAATAGATTCTGTTGGATTAGTTGCAAGTGCCCAAGCAGCAAGTTCCTGGCAAGACTTGCATCCCTGTCTTTGAGCGCTTCGACTATTGCCCGATGCTGCAGCTCGTATTGCTGCCTGGTTTCTGGGGTCAATGAAATGCGCTTCAACCGTCCCCACTCCCCCTGCTCACGAACTTTGTTAGTGAGATCCATCAACTGCACAAAAAAGGAATTATGGGTGGCAAACGCGAAGGCTTTGTGCAGTTCCTCGTCCCAGTGCTCGAAATCGTCGATCCCAACGGCAGCCTCCGATTGACCCAAGCAGTGAAACATCTGCTTGAAATCAGCGCTAGTCGCATTCTGCACGATCAAGCCAGGCATTAAAGGTTCAATGAGCAACCGAGCTACCATGAGCTCGGCGGGACTGGTTGATATGGCCACGGCGGTTTCTTGCGGCTGAAGCAAGGTTTCAGCCTTCGCCAGTACAAATGTGCCGCTGCCAACGCGCTGGCCAATTAAACCTTGATCTCGAAATTGAGCCAAAACACGTCGCACCGATCCGCGCGATAGGCCAAAGCGCTCGCCAAGCTCTCTTTCGGGCGGCAATTTCACGCCTTGTCTTAGTTTTCCGCTAACCATTTCAGCCATCAAATAATTGGCGAGCGTCTTGGCTCCTTGCGTTCGGACCTCCGGGAAAGCCTGTATTTCCTCCATGCCTCTTCCTTTTGACCGTATGTTTGTGTTCTTGCCATTATACCAATTGATTGAATACTACCTAAGAAAAGCCCAAAAATAGACCAATTTTGGCCCTTTAATGTGGTAGATTTATGCCTTTGCATTTACTCGATGAGGAAATAATGAAATTCGCAACACTGGACAACCAAGGAAAAACACAAGTTTGTATTGTAAACACAGAAAAAAACCTTTTTTGGCCTGTATCTGAGCTAGTCAGTGGATTCGATGGCGACATGAACCAATTGGTACACGCGTATGAAAACATCAAAGACAAACTGAGCACTGACTCCGGTGGCTACGACCTAAGCAAGGCTAAGGCATTGGCACCGATCGAACGCCCACGCCGGAATATTTTTTGTGTAGGCCGAAACTATCACGCCCATGCAAATGAACTTGCTACGTCCGTGTTTAAGGATAATGACAAGAACCCGCAAAGCTGGCCCATTGTCTTTACCAAAGTACCAGAGTGCGTTGTTGCTCATTTGGATATCGTCGAGTTGCCGGGCGAAGTATCACAGCAAATCGACTACGAAGCGGAACTTGCCATCATTATCGGTAAGGGCGGCAAGAATATTTCGCGAGACGAGGCAATGGGTCATGTTTTCGGCTACACCATTGTCAATGACGTCACCGCACGAGACGTACAGATTCGACACCAGCAGTGGGATTTAGGCAAATCTTTTGACACCTTTTGCCCCATGGGTCCGTGGATAGCGACTGCCGACGAGTTAGATGGCAGCAAGACTCGCGTGCGCTGCTGGGTCAATGGCGAGCTGCGTCAGGATGGCGCAACACCAGATTTGATTTTCGACTTACCCACGCTGATTGAAACTTGCTCGCGCGGCATCACGCTTTATCCGGGCGACATTATTGCCACCGGTACACCTGCTGGCGTGGGCATGGGTATGAAACCCGCGCAATATCTTAAAACCGGCGATGTCGTTCGTATTGAAGTTGACGGCATCGGCGTGCTGGAAAACACGTTCAAATAACTCAGCGCTTCGCCCGCTGATTCTTAGAAAAAAGAGACAAATCATGCGTATTAAGCTTAAAGAATGGCCAAACACCACAACAATACTCAAGATGCTCGGCGCCACGGCGGCGCTGGGTCTTTCCGGCTATGCCATGGCGCAATATCCTGAACGTCCCATTACGATGATCGTGCCATTTCCGCCCGGGGGTGTGGCCGATACAGTCGCACGTCCATTGGCCGATGCACTGTCCAAAGATTTGGGCCAAACCGTCATTATCGAAAATAAAGCAGGTGCGGGCGGCGCTATTGGCATAGGTTCCGCGGCTAACGCCAAGCCCGATGGCTACACAATATTGTTAAGCCTATCGTCTATTTCCATCATGCCCGAGGCCGACAGAATTCTTGAGCGCAAGCCAGCTTATCAACTGAATCAGTTCAAACCCATAGCTCGCATTACAGCCGATCCTACCGTGTTGGTCGTACAGGCAGACGCTCCCTGGAAAACAGTTCAAGAATTTATTGAGGCCGCGAAAAAAAATCCTGAAGACATCACGTACGGAAGCTCCGGCATTTACGGCACGATGCATGTGCCAATGGAAATGTTATCGCATGCCGCCGACGTAAAACTGACACACATACCGTTCACCGGAGCTGGCCCTGCTGTGGCATCATTGTTGGGTGGTCACGTTGAAGCGCTTGCCACAGGGCCAGCCAGCGCACTTCAGCAGATCAAGGCGGGCAAATTACGTGCTCTAGCCCACTGGGGCGACAAACCGCTTTCATCAATGCCAGACGTTCCCAGCCTGAGCTCTTCAGGCTACGACGCCCGGTTCATCCAATGGTCAGGAGTCTTCGTTCCAGCGAACGTACCACCAGAGGTCGTTGACACCTTGAACAGTAGTCTGAGCAGGATAGCGGCCAATCCTAATTTCGCACAAACAATGCTCGGTATCGGTAGTCCGCTGGATTACCAGGACGCAGCCGAGTTCGACGCATACTGGAAGGAGGACGCTAAAGCGATTGCCCAGGCCGTTAACAAAATGGGCAAAATCGAATGATCTATTTGCCTAAATAGTCATGAAAGAACGGAATTGCTCACCATATACGAAAAGCAGTACCGTTCTTGCTATCGCACTGCCATCCTCCTGAGCCCAACAACCAATTGCTTGAATTAGCGTGGCGATGGTCTCGGCCCGCACCGACAAGCTTTACCTGGTTCTCTGGAGTTCAACTGTCCAACGAAAAACTCATAAGACCGCCACAGACATTCCTGGCACTATCAAAGCTCACCGGTTAGGAACTGCGCCCGTCCATGCTCAAATGACCAATCTGAATCGGTGTTTTCTTGTAGCAAAACGATCAGATCGTCTGGGGACAAGGCGCAAGCGGCTTGGAGCTTCTCAGCCTGGGACCACGGCCTGGCCTTTAGCTACATCTTTCCGTTTTGGCTGCTGTATGGTGCTTATCTGTATAGCATTCATGCCGGCGTCTAAGCGTTGGTGGGGCCAGTTAGTGAATGCGGTGAAGGGTGGTCACGAAAGACAAAACCTAGCCTTTTCAAATTGGCTATCATCGCCCTATCGTCTCGCCTTTGCTTGCGCTCCTCGCTACAGACATCGAGGAGCGGGGCGAGCTTGTCGCGGTCAGCGGCGCCGCGGGAGTATGCGGCTATTTGGTGGGAAACACATTGTCCATGATGTGCGCGGTCGCTAGGGTGATATGTCGTCGCAGCAACATGCAGGCGAGCTCAGCGTCGCGACTCACCACGGCATCCATTAATTGCTTGTGGCCGTCGAATACGTGTTCGGGCATTTTTTTGCCGGCAAAGGCAAGGTTTCGATAGCGCGACGAGTGGTCCCACATTGCGATATGGAACTGCGTGAGCATTGGGAGTCGTGCCGTCGATAGGAGGGTGTAATGGAATTCTCGATGTGCTATCTCCCAGCCGCGGTCGTAGGGACCGGGATTGAACTTGAAGTCTGCAATGCGCAAAAGTCGATGAAAAGCCGCGACGATTTGCGACTCCCACTCCACGGTTGCATGTTGAAAGGCGTTCGTCAGAAGCGCTATTTCGACGATCTGACGAAGTTCAATCACTTCGGATAGATGTTCGGGCGACACGGGCGCGACTCTAAATCCCTTGCGATCTTCGAGTGTTATTAAGTTCGACGCGGATAACCGATACAGCGCTTCTCGCAATGGTGTCATTCCCACTTGATAACGTTCTTTAAGCAGATCCAATCCGAGCTTCTGACCCGGTACGAGTCGACATAACACGATGTCATCGCGCAGCCGCTCATAGATCTGGCTGGTGAGGGTTGAAGACAAGGATGAGCCCGTCGACAGCTGTTCCCCGTCGTCACGGGTGTGAGCGTTATGGTGTGGCATGTTCCGCATCGATCGCCTCTAATCAAGTCATATATTCGAAAACATTGTACGACGGTCGAGCCGATCCAGCGTTGTATATCGTCTCATGTGCACCGCGCGGTGTCAGCGTAGGTGCAGAAGGCGTGTCCCGGCTCAAGGGGAGACTGGAGGTTATTCGATGGCGTGCAAACCTACTTTCAGTGTGGAGTTTCCCCCGTACTGCGCGATCCCATTCGCTCGTGTGGCCCGATGTTATGGAATCCGCGTCTTAGTCTTGGGTTTCGTTGGCCGTCCCTATGCGTCGGAAGATAGGCTGAAAGCGGGTAATCCCTAGTCGAGCTTTTTTCGAAAATAATATATATTTTCGTAAATAGTAGGTAGACGCCGTGTGATTCGGTCTGCCGGCCAAGACTTTTACTCGAATGGACACAACACCATGCCAACTCAACATCCTGACACACCATCTGCCGCCTTACGCGGCGTGTTCTATAGGGACGACCCGCGTAGCGAGCCCTCGCCACTTGTTGTCGATGTTTCACGAAGCGGCCGTGAATATCCCCATGATTTTCGTTCCCCAGTGGCGCTCACCACCGTGCATGACAATATTTCGATGTATGTTGACGAAATCTACGCGGCTACACCGGACCTCGGAGGCACACTGCTCTATGCATGTTTTCCCAATATGTATATCGATACCAATCGAAGTGCCCGGGATATCGACCCGGAGCTAATAGAAGGAGTGTGGCCTGGGCCTATTGAAGCAAGTGACTTCACTCAGCGGGGCCTAGGTCTTTTCAAACGTCTGTCGCGTTATGGCGAGCCGTTCCAGGAGCGCAAACTCACTATCGCTGAAGCTCAGGAGCGCCTGGCTCGTTTCCATGAGCCATATCACAAAGAGTTGGCGCGCGTCATAAAGCAAACCCACGAACGCCATGACTATGTGGTCCAACTCAGTTGTCACTGCATGTCCGCAATCGGGGCTCCGACGCATGCAGATCCCGGACAGCAACGGGCGGACTTCAACCTCGGTGATTGTCATGGAACGACATCGTCGAAGGAAACAATAAGCTTCTTGGAAGAGACGCTCTGAAGCGCCCCGGGATTTGTAGAGGCTCCAACATCTGAGAGAATGGAGCTATGAAGAAGCAGAACAAGTTTTCCCCCGAGGTGCGTGAGCGCGCTGTGCGCATGGTGCAAGAGCACCGTGGTGAGTA
>NZ_PDNW01000016.1 GCF_002849655.1 Pollutimonas subterranea | reverse complement strand
AACGTGAAACGCCTTTGCGCCGATGATAGTGGACGTACGTCTGTGAAAGTAGGTCATCGTCAAGCTCTTATGCAGTAAGAAAACCCCCGCCCGTGTAAACGTGCGGGGGTTTTTGTATTGGGCGCGCGTTTTGTGACGAGCGACCGCTACGCCGATAAATCAAGTCGGGTAAAATAGGGCTCAGTAATATCTCATCAGTTTCACTACATTGTTTCCGGAGGTTCGTATGACCCAGGTGTACCCGCCAGACGAAGGAAAAGGCATGTCCATGCGCAACCTGACGCATCTCATCTACGGCCTTTTTGCACTGGGTTTGCTGAGCGCAGGTTTTTTTGGCGTAGCGACCATCGCCGCCATCGTGCTCGCCTACCTGAAGCGGGCCGACGCGGCCGGCACCTTGTACGCGCAGCACTTCGACTGGGTAATAAAGACTTTCTGGTGGGGGCTGCTCTGGATGGTCCTCAGCGCACTGGCAACTTTTATTTTCATCGGCTGGATCACAGGCGTCATCGCTCTGGTATGGATCGTGTACCGGGTCATAAAAGGCTGGCTGGCTCTTTTGTCGGGTAGCCCGCCTATCGCCGGATACTGATCGGAAGCAATCAAAAAAAAAGCTGCCAGGCTTTCCTGGCAGCTTTTTTTTATGGATTCGGGCGCCTTACTTGAGGTGGCCGCTTACCAGCTTTGTGAGCTCAAACATCGAAACCTGGTCTTTGCCGAACAAAGGACGCAATTTGTCGTCAGCATTGATGTTGCGGCGGTTGGCGGGGTCTTGCAGGTCGTGCTTTTTGATGTAGTCCCATATTTTCTTGGTGACTTCAGTGCGTGGGACTGCCTCGGGTCCGATAATGGCAGCTAAGGTAGCACTAGGTGTGAGTGGCTTCATGAACGCCGCATTAGGTTTACGGGCGGGTTTCTCGGTTGTTGCCATGGAATAGGGCTCCTAACTGATAGTTGAAAAAACGCTTCTACCGCAGCATAACGTGAGACTTGCATAAAGACCAAGTAATTTGTGTACGAGAGTTTGTCATAAACCGAAATTGAACTACGCCGTGCCATAGGCGCGCCGGTATGGTAATGTTTCACGCAAGCCAAATCCATCCCTTGGGGCCGGTGCGCCTGGAGCCTTATCCGATGTACGCAAGAAGTGTTATTGAAGCAATAAATCTGTTCCATGACGAGCTGACGGCGGTACGTCAAAATATTCACGCTCATCCCGAATTGGGCTTCCAGGAAGTGCGCACCTCGGCGCTGGTCGCCAATGCGCTCGCGGCCCTGGGCTACACCGTTCACCGGGGTATCGGCAAAACGGGTATCGTCGGCGTGCTCGACGGAAAATGCAACGACAGCGCCCGAAGCATAGGCCTGCGGGCCGATATGGATGCCCTGCCTATACTGGAGCAAGGCTCGCACCCTTACGCATCCACCAATGCCGGGGTCATGCATGCATGCGGCCACGACGGCCATACCGCGGTCCTGTTGGGGGCAGCGCGCTACCTGGCGGAGACCCGCAATTTCAACGGCCGTGTCGTACTTATTTTCCAACCTGCGGAAGAAGGCCTGGGCGGCGCCAAGGCCATGCTCGATGATGGTTTGTTCGAACGCTTTCCGTGTGATGCGATTTACGGCTTGCATAACTGGCCTGGTTTGCCGGCCGGCGTTATTGGGGTGAATCCAGGACCCATGATGGCGGCAGCAGACCATTTCGAGATCCATATCGAAGGCCGGGGCGGACACGGCGCCCATGCCTATCAGACGAATGATCCCGTCGTTATTGCCGCTCAGCTCATCAGTGCGCTGCAAACCATTGTGTCCCGCAACGTTCCGGCCCCGGATTCCGCCGTCGTGACGGTGGCTGCCGTCACGGCCGGCAACTTGCAAGCAATGAATGTAATTCCGAAAGATGCGCACATGGTGGGAACCGTGCGAACCTTCAATCCGGTCGTGCAGGAACAAATCATTCAGCGCATGCAGGAGGTCGTGGACGGAATTGCCGCCGCGTTCAAGGCCACGATCACCATGAAGTACCACAGGCTGTTTCCGGCGACGGTCAATACGCCGGAACACGCGGCCTTTGTCGCCGATGTGGCCACCGAGTTATTTGGCGCCGACATGGTCGTGCCCAATCTGATACCTTCAATGGGCTCGGAAGATTTTTCATTCATGCTCCAGCGGCGGCCCGGGGCTTACTTCAGGCTGGGTCAAGGAGGAGCGGAGTCGGGATGCGTCCTGCATAACTCGGCATTCGATTTCAATGATGCGGTGATTCCCGCGGGAAGTGCAATGTTCAGCCGCCTGGTCGAGCGCAGCATGCCTCTTGTATCCGGGCGATAATGTCCGATTGACTTCTATTCAAGTTCCTACGCATGCAAAGCCCTATTGATACCCTGACAATCACGCGGCCAGACGATTGGCACCTTCACCTGCGCGATGGCGCCGTACTGGACTCGGTGGTCGCGGATACAGCCCGGCAATTTGCCCGCGCCATCATCATGCCCAACCTGCGGCCGCCAGTCACCACGACGGAGCTGGCGCACGCTTATCGCGATCGCATTTATTCAGCGTTGGAGCGGGCGGGCCTGTCGACGACGTCGTTCACACCGCTGATGACCTTGTACCTGACCGACAATACCAGCGCCGACGAAGTGGTCCGCGCCAGCAAGTCCGGTTTCGTGCACGGAATCAAGCTATACCCGGCGGGAGCCACTACAAATTCCGATGCGGGCGTTACCGACTTGCTTGGAAAATGCGTGCCGGCCCTAGAAGCGATGCAGGCCACCGGCATGCCCTTGTTGGTCCATGGTGAGGTCACTGATCCGGAAATCGATTTGTTTGATCGTGAAGCGATCTTCATCGATCGCATCATGATTCCATTGCGCCGTGCCTTTCCAGCGTTGAAAGTGGTCTTCGAGCACCTGACCACCAGCGACGGCGTCGACTATGTGCGCGAGGCCGCTGGCCCGGTGGCGGCAACCATTACCGCGCATCATTTGTTGTATAACCGCAATGCCCTGTTCCAGGGGGGAATGCGCCCTCATTGGTACTGCCTGCCGGTGTTGAAGCGCGAACGGCACCGCCTGGCTTTGCTGCAGGCGGCCAGCAGCGGTTCAGGCCGATTTTTCCTGGGCACCGATAGCGCGCCGCACGCCAAAGGCTTGAAGGAAAACGCTTGCGGCTGCGCCGGCTGCTATACCGCCCTGCATGCCATGGAGCTGTACGCCACGGCTTTCGATAGCGTGGGCAGCCTGGACAAGCTAGAGGCCTTCGCCAGCTTGAATGGCCCGGCGTTCTATGGCTTACCGGTCAATCAGGGTACGCTTACCTTGAATCGCGAGGCATATACGATACCCGCCGAGCTGCCTATGGCTGACACGACGGTGGTGCCGCTCGCGGGCGGGGAATCACTGGGTTGGAAGGTCGCCCTGTAAAGCAGTGCGGTCTGATCAGGATCCGCCGTTTTTCTTTTCCTCCAGCGCTTCCCATCGCGCGAACAGCGTGAGCAACTGTTGCTCGATGGCGCCCAATTGCTCGTTGATGACATCGACCTCGGCCGGCGCGTCGCGGTAAAGGCTGCCGTCCGCCAGCTTGGCGGCAAGTTGGGTCTGCTTTGCCTCTAGCTGGGCAATGGTATCGGGAAGTTCTTCGAGCTCGCGAAGTTCCCACGACGTGACCCGGACGGCTTTGGCAGGCTTGGCTCGTTCGGCGGCGGCCGCTTCCTTCTTGCGGGCTTTTTCGCTTGCCGCATCGGGCGGGGCAGGGCGCTGTGCCAGCCATTCGTCATAGCCGCCCACATATTCCTGCCAATGGCCGTTCTCTTCGGCGGCGAATGTCTGGGTGACCACGTTATCAAGGAATGCCCGGTCATGGCTGACCAGCAGCACCGTGCCGGGATAGTCTTGCAGCAGGTCTTCCAGCAGCTCCAGTGTTTCGATATCCAGGTCATTGGTGGGTTCGTCGAGCACCAGGATATTGGTGGGGCGGGCGAACATGCGGGCCAGAACCAGGCGGGCACGCTCACCACCGGACAGGCTTTGCACTGGTGAGTGGGCGCGGGCGGGCGGAAACAGGAAGTCTTCCAGATAGCTCATGACGTGCTTGCGCTGATCGCCGATTTCTATCCATTCGCTGCCGGGATTGATGGTGTCGGCGAGTGTTGCCGTTTCATCCAGTTGTGCGCGCATCTGGTCGAAGTACCCGACGGTAAGATTGGTTCCAAGGCGCACTGTGCCGCTGGTGGGCTGCAGCTCGCCCAGAATGATTTTCAGCAGCGTGGTTTTGCCCGCGCCATTAGGACCAATCAGGCCTATGCGGTCTTTGCGCATGATGGTCGCGGAAAAGTCGCGTATCAAGGTACGATCGCCGTAACTGTGGCTGACGTTTTCAAGCTCGACGACCAGCTTGCCCGAGCGCTGCCCCTCGGCGACTGCCAGGCTTACATTGCCGACCCGTTCGCGTCGCGATGCGCGATCGCGCCTGAGTTGTTCCAGCCGGCGTACCCGGCCTTCGTTACGTGTGCGCCTGGCTTCTACGCCCTTGCGTATCCAGGCTTCTTCCTGGGCAAGTACTTTGTCGAACTTTGCATTCTGCTGCTTTTCGGCTTCAAGCCATTCGGCCTTGCGTTGCTGCCACGTCGAGAAGTTGCCAGGGAAACTGAAGAGCTTGCCGCGGTCGAGCTCCACGATACGGGTGGCGACGGCGTCGAGGAAGCGACGATCATGGGTAATGATGATGGTGCTGCACCGTGCAGTAAGCAGGAGATTTTCAAGCCAGCCTATGCCGATGAAGTCGAGGTGGTTGGTGGGCTCGTCCAGCAAGAGCAAATCGGGCTCGTCAGCAAGTGCGCGTGCAAGGGCGACCCGCTTGCGGGTGCCGCCCGATAGTCCGGCGATGAGCGCATCGGCGGACAGGCCCAATTGTTCGATAAGCGTATTGACCCGCGATGGTCGTTGCCAGTCCTCACTTTCGGTTATGTCGCCGCAGAGCGTATCGAATACCGTCAGTGACTCGTCAAGCTCCGGTTCCTGTTCTACAGTGGCAATTTTTAATCCGCCCAGGCGCATGATCTCGCCGTCGTCCGGCATTGTCCGGCCATCGAGCAGCTTCAGCAAAGAAGATTTTCCTGCGCCGTTACGTCCGATAAGACCAATACGTTCGCCCGGTTGGACGGCAAAGTCGGCGTGATCGAGTAAAGGGTGATGTCCGTAGGCAAGCTGGACGTTGCTTAGGGTTATAAGGGTGTTGGCGGCCATAAAAGCGAAAATAAACCAATAGTCAGTGCGAAGTCCCTATTGTCGCAGGTTACACTGATGTCTGTGAGGCAGGTTGGGCAATCGCGGTGCTTACGGCATCGAGGAAGGTCCGGACTCCACAGAGCGGGGTAGCGGCTAACGGCCGTCCACCCGTGCAGCGTGCGTCATGCATGCGGCACGGGTGAGGAATAGGGCCACAGAGACGAGTCTGCGGCGCGGGCACACCCAAGGTGTGCACTGACACGGCCATCTCCGTGTTGCGTGTCCGGGTAACCGGGCACGGCGCAGCAGGGTGAAACGCGGCAACCTCTACCCGGAGCAACATCAAATAGGCATACGCCTGGCTTCGTGCCAAAAGAGCGGCTCGCTCGAGTATGCGGGTAGATGGCTAGAGCGCGACAGCAATGTCGGGCCCAGAGGAATGATTGCCTGCCAGGTTCGCCTGGTATACAGAATCCGGCCTATAGATCTGCCTCACTTTTCCTGAATTACTTCTGCCGGCCAATATGTCAGCAATTGCAAAGTTCTGGACGCGATTCCGAGCGGGCTCGTGACACTAGACCTTCACATACCCTGCCAATTTCTTGATTTCAATACGTATTTTTTTTTCGCTTTGCGCCAAACCGGCGCTAAGTGCTTGTTGTCATTGAAATAATTGCAACGAGTCGCTTGACCTGCCGCAATCCATACCGTAGAGTGGGGAAAAGTAGGTTTTTGTGCAATAAAGTGGGGAAGAAATTTTGTTCCAGGGTAGCAGCGCTCTCACGTTGGATGCCAAGGGTCGGGTGTCAATTCCGACCAAGCATCGTGACGCGCTCGTTTCCCAGGTCGAAGGCCGCCTTACCCTTACGCGTCATCCAGATGGCTGTCTGCTTCTTTATCCCCGCAATGTGTGGGAGGAAAAGCGCGAACAGGTAGCCCGTTTCCCAATGTCTGCCCGCCCCCTGCAGCGTTTGCTGTTGGGTAATGCGCAGGATGTGGATATGGACGGATCTGGCCGGATTCTGATCGCACCCGAATTGCGCAGTGCGGTAGGCCTGACCCGTGAGGCCATGCTGTTGGGAATGGGAAGCCATTTCGAACTGTGGGACGCAACCGAGTGGGCCCGCCGCGAGGCCGAAGATCTTGCCAAGGGCATGCCCGAGGTCCTGGAACATTTTTCTTTCTGAATCCGCTTATGGAGTTTTTGCACCGATCCGTGCTGTTGGAGCCTACGGTCAACGCCCTCGTTGACCGCGATTTTGGCGTCAAGAAAAAACGCGAGCCCGCGACGGAGATGCCGCCGCCATTGGCGGAAGGGGTCTTTGTAGACGGAACTTTCGGCCGTGGTGGCCATAGTCGTTACTTGCTGTCCCGCTTGTCCCCGAAGGCGACGCTGGTGGTATTCGACAAGGATCCGCAAGCGATCGATGCGGCACATGCCCTGCAGCGCGAAGATGGACGTGTGGTCGTGGTACATGGCGGTTTCGCGTCAATGCCGGAACGGCTCGAAAAGCTGGGCATTGAAAAGGTCAATGGCGTCATGCTTGATTTGGGATTCTCATCCCCCCAGATCGACGATGCCAGCAGGGGGTTTTCGTTCATGCGCGAAGGCCCGCTGGATATGCGGATGGATACAAGCAGCGGTCTGACCGCTGCGCAATGGCTGGCGCAAGTCAGTGTTGAAGAGTTAAAGGAGGTCATAGCAAAATATGGCGAAGAACGGTTTGCTTTCCAGATTGCAAAGGCGGTTGTTGCTCGCCGCGAATCCAGGCCGATGCGTACAACGCTCGACCTCGCCGAGCTCGTCGCCAGCGTCGTCCGTACGCGGGAAAAGGGCCAGCATCCGGCCACTCGCACCTTTCAGGCTATACGGATTTACATCAATCAAGAACTCGAGGAGCTCGCTCTCGCCCTCGCGGCAGTTCTAAAAGTATTGGCTCCTGGAGGTCGCTTGGCGGTGATCAGCTTTCATTCTCTTGAAGACCGCATGGTCAAGCAGTGCATTTCGGCGGCGGCGCGCCCTGCCGAGGCGCATGCCCGCATGCCTATCTTCGAGAAGGATATGCCACAGCCCATCCTGCGCTCGCTCGGTCGTATATTGCCCACGGCCGAGCAGGCGACGGAAAACGTGCGTGCCCGCTCGGCCGTGCTGCGCGTGGCCGAGCGTACCGCCACCCCCTTGCCCGACGACCAGGGTGCTTCATTCATTACCGCAATGAGCCTCGCTTCAGCGACGACGCCAGGCAAAAGAGGGCGCCGGTAATGGGGCGCGTAAGCATTCTCTTTGCGGTATTGCTGATGATTTCAGCGATATCGTTGGTGACGGCCCGGTTTCAGTCGCGACAGCTGTTCGTGGTGACGGACCGGCTCGAGGACAAGGCCCGCGAACTTGATACGGACTGGCGCCGCCTGCAGCTTGAACGGGCTGAGCTCGCGCGTAATGCGCGTATAGACGGCGCGGCGCGCGCGGAGCTGGAAATGGATGTGACGACCCCCGGCCGTACCATTTATATCAAGGGCAAGGCCGCGCAGACGCCGTCAGCCCAAGACACCGGAGGCGCCCCGTGAAGCGCGTCCGATTCTACGAAAGCCCTGTACTGAACGTACAGATGCCCTTGTGGCGTTCACGCCTGGTGTTGATACTGTTGATGCTGGGTTTTGTAGCCTTGGCCGCCAAAGCCATGTATTTGCAAGGCCTGTCCACTGAATTCCTGCAGCAGCAAGGCGAGCGCCGTTATGAGCGCACCTTGGTGCTGCCCGCTACCCGCGGAAAGCTGTTTGATCGTAGCGGTTCGGTGGTACTGGCCTCCAGTGTTCCGGTCCGGGCGATCTGGGCCATTCCGGAAGACACCCGATCGGCCAGTGACGCGCAGTTGGCCGAGCTTGGCAAGCTTCTGGAACTTTCGGTGAAGGACATCAAAAGCCGCCTGGTCGATGAGACGAAGAATTTCGTGTACATCAAGCGCCAGGTATCCATGGACGTCGCCGACAAGATCCGCGGCTTGAAGGTGCCTGGCTTTCATCAGCAAATGGAAATGCGCCGCTACTACCCGGAGGGCAATGTAGCCGCCCATGTGGTGGGATTTACTAATATTGAAGACGTAGGCATTGAAGGCGTTGAGCTGGCCTTCGACTCCGAACTCTCCGGCAAGCCCGGGTCGCGTCGTGTGATCAAGGATCGCCTCGGCCGTGTCGTGGAAGACGTGCAGGCCATCGTGCCGCCGGTCAATGGCCGCGACTTGAATCTTTCGATCGATGCCGGCTTGCAGTTCGATGCGTACACGGCGCTGAAAAAGGCCATGGTCGATAACAATGCCAAGGCGGCCGCCGGGATTGTCATCGATGTGCGCACGGGCGAAGTCCTGGCCATGGTGAACCTGCCCAGTTACGACCCCAATGATCGAAATGATCGCACGGGCCCGGTACTTCGCAACCGTGCCTTGACCGATACGTTCGAGCCGGGCTCCATCATGAAGCCCTTCACGGCCGCACTGGCGCTCGACATACAGCGCATTACCACTTCCACGCTTTTTGATACCGGCAACGGCAAGTACCGTTATAAAGGCAACACGATTTCGGACGTCAGCCGCAACGGCACGCTGAATGTCGCTGGAATCCTGCGGCGCTCCAGCAATATCGGCATGACCATGATATCGGAGCAGCTCACGTCCCAGGAAATGTGGACCAAGTTCACCGAGCTGGGTTTCGGTCGCGCCCCGCAGGCCAATTTTCCGGGCATGGCGTCCGGTCGTTTGCGTCCATGGGAGCGTTGGCGTCCCATTGAGCGGGCCACCATGGCCTATGGCTATGGGTTGTCCGTGTCCCTCATGCAAATTGCACACGCCTATACCGCCTTTGCCCGCAATGGCGACATGGTGTCGCTTACTTTGCTCAAGCGGGAAGGCAAGCCCACCAGCGTTCAGGTTTATACGCCCAAGGTGACAGGCCAGGTTCGTGCCATGCTTGAGGCGGCTGCCGGGCCGGATGGCGCCAAGCTCGCCCAGGTGCAGGGCTATCGTGTGGCCGGCAAAAGCGGCACCGCCCGCAAGATCATAGACGGGGCGTACAGCAAGTCGCAGTACCGAAGTTCCTTCGTCGGATTTGCCCCTGTTTCAAATCCGCGCATCGTCGTGGCGGTGATGCTCGATGAGCCCAAGGCGGGCGCGTATTATGGTGGCCGTGTCGCTGCGCCGATTTTTGCCGATGTGGTCGCCAGCAGCTTGCGGCGCTTGGGCGTCCAGCCCGATGCCCCGATAGAGTCAGTGGTGGCTGTCGGGCCTAAGCCGGAGGCGCGACCATGACGGCGCAAGATATCATTTCGTGGCTAAACCGGCATGTTGCGCGTAGCGCGCATCTTGGCTTGGATTCACGCCAGCTTCATGCTGGCGATGTGTTTTTTGCCTGCCCCGGCTTGGCCAGCGACGGACGTGCGTATGTTCAGTCCGCGATTGAGCAGGGTGCTTCGGCCATTGTCTTCCAGGCCGGCTCTCCTGTGCCCGGGATGTCCATCCCATGTATCGAGGTGCCAGACCTGTCTGAAAAGCTCGGCTTGATCGCGCACCTGTGGTACGGCGAGCCGTCGTTGGCGCTTTCCGTGGTGGCTGTTACGGGCACCAATGGCAAGACGACTTGCGTCCAGTGGATTGCTTCGGCGTTGAACGCCGAAGGCGTATCCTGCGGCACGGTAGGTACCTTGGGCGTGACCTTGCCGGATGGCTCCAACCTGGGCGGCGCCTTGACGACACCGGATGTGCTGACGATGCATCGCAGCCTGGCCGTGATGCGCGATGCCGGTGCAGCCGTGGTGGCGCTGGAAGCTTCCTCGATCGGCATACACCAGGGTCGCCTCGATCATGTGCATATCGAGATCGCCGGTTTCACCAACCTGACGCATGATCACCTCGATTATCACGGAACGCTCCAGGACTACAAGGCTGCGAAATTCGCGCTGTTCGATAGTCCTGGCCTGCGGGCCGCCGTCATCAATGCCGACGATTCCGCCGGACGGGAATTGCTTTCGCTCGCGCCTTTGGTCAACGCCCTGTCGTATTCCCTGGGCAGCGCTGATACCGCGGACCTTCAGGCTCACGATATCCAGACCGGCGCCTACGGTGTCGTCTTCAACCTGCTCGCTTTGGGGGGCAAGGCCCAATTATTGACGCGGCTGGTAGGCGAACACAACGTATCAAACCTGTTGCTGGTTGCTGGGGTATTGCAGGAACTGGGCTGGGGGCTGCCGCGGATTGCGCGCGTGCTGGCCACGCTGCAGTGTGTTGAGGGAAGGCTGCAGGTTGTCGAAGCCCCTGCGGGCGATGCCGCGTCTGCCGCTATGGTGGTTGTGGACTACGCGCACACCCCGGACGCACTGGAACGCGCGCTGCTGGCACTGCGGGACCTTGCCACGGCGCGAGGCGGTCGCCTGGTATGCGTCTTTGGATGCGGTGGCGGCCGCGACAGCAGCAAGCGCCCCATCATGGGCAAGATTGCGGCAACGCACGCCGACCGCGTCATCCTTACCAACGACAACCCGCGCATGGAAGATCCGCTGGAAATAATCCATCAGATATCTGCGGACATGCAGCACGCTCCTCGCATCGAGCCGGACCGCGCGCTGGCCATCCTGTCGGCAGTGTGGACCGCTGCTGCGGCCGATGTCGTGTTGCTGGCCGGAAAGGGCCACGAGACTTATCAGGAAGCCAAGGGTTTGCGCGTTCCTTTCGACGATCGCGAATGGGCGCGTTTTGCCCTTGCCTTGAGACGGGGACTCACGCTATCGACCGATTCACGTCATATCCAGGCCGGACAGCTGTTCGTAGCGCTCAAGGGCGACGCGTTCGATGGCCACGCCTACCTGGCACAAGTCATGCAAGCGGGCGCATGTGCCGCCATCGTGGAGCACAAGGATGACTCATTGGCCTTGCCGCAGTTTGTGCTGGGCGATACACGGCTTGCGTTGATCCGGATCAGCACGGCCTGGCGTCGTCTTTTCACATTGCCGCTAATTGGTGTGACGGGCAGCAACGGAAAGACGACGACCAAGGAGATGATCGCATCCATCTTTCGAGCCTGGTTGACGCCTGATGCCAGCCTGGCAACACAGGGCAACCTGAACAATGACATTGGTGTGCCGTTGACGCTTTTGCGCTTGAACGATCAACATCGTGCCGCCGTGGTTGAACTGGGTATGAACCATCCCGGCGAGATCGCCGTATTGTCTCGAATTGCGCAGCCCACAGTGGCGCTGGTCAATAATGCCCAGCGCGAACATCAGGAATTCATGCATACGGTAGAGGCGGTGGCCATGGAGAACGGCACCGTTATTCAAGAATTGCCGCGCGATGGCGTCGCGGTATTTCCCGGTGACGATGCCTACACAGGCTTATGGACGTCCCTGGCTGGCGAGCGCAAGATCGTGGATTTCGGTTTCGACTCGCAATTTGCCGTACATGCCGATCAGATTCATGCGGAGCCCACACGTACGCTGTGCCGCTTGCACACGCCGGCTGGCGACGCGGACCTGGCTCTTGCGGCCCCTGGCTTGCATAACCTTCGCAACGCATTGGCGGCCGCGGCATGCGCATGCGCGGCCGGCGCTGCGGTGACTGATATCGTACGGGGCCTGGAGGCTTTCAACCCTGTATCCGGCCGTATGCAACCGCGGCAATTGGCCGGTGGCTTCCAGTTGATCGATGACACTTATAATGCCAACCCGGATTCTGTACGTGCGGCCATCGACGTGCTGGCGCAATTGTCCGGCAAGACCATACTGGTCCTGGGCGATATGGCCGAAGTGGGCGCCAACAGCCATGCCATGCATGCCGAAGTAGGTAGCTATGCCCAGGAAAAGGGCATCGGCGGTCTGCTGGCCTTCGGACCCGCCTGCGCCCATGCCGCGCAAGCGTTTGGACCCGCCGCCCGTGCGTTTGAAGACATCGACGAACTGAACAATCACCTTATAACGCTGCTTCCGGCCCATATCCTGGTAAAGGGGTCGCGCAGCACACGCATGGAACGAGTAGTGCGAGCACTTGAAAAACAACTGATGAATCAACACGAAGAGACTCGCCATGCTACTTGAACTTGCTCGCTGGCTGTCAGAGTCGCATATACGCTCCTTCAGCGTTTTCGAGTACATCACATTCCGCGCGGTGCTGGCCTGCGGCACGGCATTGCTTATCGGGCTGTTCGCCGGCCCCTGGGTCATCCGCAAGCTTACCGAGCTGAAAATCGGCCAGGCCGTGCGCACGTACGGCCCCGAAACGCATTTGTTGAAGAATGGCACCCCCACCATGGGCGGCGTGCTGATTCTGATTTCGGTGGGCGTCAGTACATTGTTATGGGCGGACTGGACCAATCGTTTCGTATGGGTGGTCTTGCTGGTTACCTTCGGGTTCGGCTGGATAGGGTGGGCCGACGATTACAAAAAGGTCGTCAATCACGATCCGGAAGGAATGTCGTCGCGCCGCAAATTCTGCTTGCAGGCGATCATAGGTATGGTGGCGGCCGTCTATCTGAGTTTCGCGGTGTCCGCGCCGGCGAACGCGGAGCTTTGGCCTTTGTTCCGGGACTGGGTGCTCAGTGGTCTGACGATGCCGCTGCCAACCCGTGCCGATCTTATCGTGCCGTTCTTCAAAAGCGTCAGCTATCCATTGGGTGTTTTCGGCTTCGTGGCCCTGACGTGGCTGGTCATTGTCGGGTCCAGCAATGCAGTGAATCTTACCGACGGCCTGGACGGCCTGGCGATCATGCCCACCGTGATGGTCGGGAGCGCGTTGGGGATTTTTGCCTACGTGGTCGGCCGCGTCGATTATTCGAAATACTTATTGTTTCCCTATATACCGGGCGCCTCGGAGTTGATGGTCATCTGCGCCGCGATCGCGGGGGCTGGCCTGGCTTTCCTCTGGTTCAATGCTTATCCGGCACAGGTCTTCATGGGCGACGTCGGTGCCTTGGCTCTGGGTGGCGCCCTGGGGACTATTGCCGTGATCGTACGGCAAGAGATTGTGCTGTTCATCATGGGCGGCGTCTTCGTGGTGGAAACGTTTTCCGTGATGATTCAAGTGGGATGGTTCAAGTATACGAAGAGACGCTATGGTGAGGGCAGGCGCATTTTCCGAATGGCGCCGCTGCATCATCACTTTGAAGTCTCCGGCTGGAAGGAGACACAGGTTGTTGTGCGATTCTGGATCATCAGCATGATGCTGGTGCTTATTGGCCTGGCAAGTCTGAAGCTGCGATGAACACGATGAATTTCCCCTCCTTGCGCGTCGACGGCCTTACCCTCATTCTCGGGCTGGGCGAGACGGGCACGGCCGCGGCGCTTTGGTGTGCGCAACACGGCGCCTCGTTGCGCGTGATCGATACGCGCCTGCAGCCCGGGGGACTCGCGAGTCTGCAGGCCCGTCTGGATGGCTCGCGCGTCGACTATCGCCTGGGGTCCAGTGTATTTTCAGAAGAAGCCTTGCACGATGTGCACACGATAGTGCTTAGTCCGGGGCTAGCACCGTCCGAAGAGCCGGTCAGGTCATTTCTCGAGATGGCCAGGCAGCGCGGTATCGACGTAGTGGGCGAGATCGAGCTTTTCGCCAGGGCGCTGGCCGACATGTCGGAACAGGGCTACAAGCCCGGTGTGCTGGCGGTTACCGGCACCAACGGCAAGACAACCGTCACCGCGATGGCGCGCCAACTAGTGCAGGCCTGCGGGCGCCGCGCGCAGGCCGCCGGCAATATCGGCCCGGCCGCGTTGCAGGCGTTAAGCGACGCCCTGGAAGCCGCGCAATTGCCGGATGTCTGGGTGCTGGAGCTATCAAGCTTCCAGCTCGAGGCCATCTTCACGCTGGCCCCAGACGCCGCCGTGGTATTGAATGTAAGCCAGGACCACCTCGACTGGCACGGCTCCATGCAAGCCTATGCGGGCGCCAAGGCACGTTTGCTGACGATGGCCCGCATCGCCATCATCAACCGCGATGATCCTTGTGTCGTCGATATGGTGTCCGACATCAAGGCCGTCAACGTGCGCAGTTTTGGCCGTGGAATGCCGGAACTGGAAGGCGACCTGGGTCTGGAAGAAAGCAATGGCATGGCGTGGATCGTCGCCGCCGATGCCACGGATTTTGAACTGCCCGTTCCCACCAGCCGCCGCAAGAAGCCGGCCACTGAGCCGGTGCGCGGCGCGGGGCGGGCTGCGCGGCTGATGCCCGTAGATGCGCTGCGCGTGCGCGGCCAGCACAATGCCTTGAATGCATTGGCCGCTTTGGCGCTGGTCCGCAGCCTGGGTCTCGGATGGGCAGCCATGCTGCACGCACTGCGGGACTACCACGGCGAACCTCATCGCACGCAGTTCCTGCGTACGATAGGCGGCGTGGACTTCGTGAATGACAGCAAGGGCACCAATGTAGGCGCCACCGTAGCGGCGCTGGACGGAATGGGCGGCAAGGTAGTCCTGATAGCAGGCGGCCTGGGCAAAGGCCAGGACTTCACCCCCCTGGCCAGGGCTGTCCGTGCGCATGCACGCGCCGTCGTACTCATCGGGCAGGATGCGCCGCGCATTGAGCGGGTGCTGGCCGATGCGCAGGTGCCCGTGGAATGCACGGCTTCGTTGGCACAGGCCGTGAGCCGCAGCCTGGAGCTCGCGCAGCCTGGCGATACGGTCCTGCTATCGCCCGCTTGCGCGAGCATGGACATGTTCCAGGATTATGGTCACCGGGGTCGCTGTTTTATTGAAGAAGTCAATGAACTGGCCTTGAGCCGCGGGGAGGTCGCATGAGCCTGATTGCCGACTTGACCTCCAGCGTCAATGCCGTGAAGCCGGGGCGAACCACGATGCCCAGCTTTGATATTTCCATGATCATTGCGGCAAGCACCCTGGTGATGTTTGGCCTGCTCATGGTGTATTCGGCATCGATCGCGCTGGCCGATGGGCCGCGCTATGAGAGCTACGGCCGCTTCTATTTTGTTATCCGGCACGGATTATTCATTCTGGTCGGCGTGTTTTGCGCGCTGTTTGCGGTAAGCATACCGATGAAGGTCTGGCAGAAATTCGCGGTGCCTCTGTTTCTTCTTGGCCTGTTGTTGTTGGTCGTTGTGCTGATTCCCGGCATAGGACGCGAGGTGAACGGGGCCCGGCGCTGGCTTCCTTTGGGCCCGATCAGTTTCCAGCCATCGGAATTAATGAAGCTTACCGTGTTGCTTTATGCGGCCGACTACACCGTGCGCAAGCAAGAGCACATGCAGAATTTTGTGCGCGGCTTTTTGCCCATGGCTTGTGCTTTGGCGGTGGTGGGCATGGTTCTGCTGCTGGAGCCTGACCTGGGCGCCTTCATGGTGATTGTCGCGATCGCCGTCGGTATTCTTTTTATTGGCGGCATCAATGGAAAATTGTTTTCCGCACTGCTGGGCATAATGGTCGGAAGCTTCCTGCTGCTGATCTGGCTCTCGCCGTGGCGCCGTGAACGCCTGTTCGTTTATCTTGATCCATGGAATCCGGACAACGCCTATGGCAGCGCCTATCAGTTGTCGCATTCGCTTATCGCGCTCGGACGGGGAGAGTGGTTCGGTGTTGGCCTGGGTGCCAGCGTGGAAAAGCTGCACTACCTGCCCGAGGCGCATACCGATTTCATTGTTGCCGTAATTGGCGAGGAACTTGGCTTCGTCGGCCTCAGCTGTCTGATCGCATTATTTGTCTTCATCATCTGGCGCGGCTTCGAAATAGGCCGCCAGGCTATCGCCATGGAACGCATCTTCAACGGCCTGGTCGCCCAGGGCGTGGCGCTGTGGTTCGGGGTGCAGGCCTTTATCAACATTGGCGTGTGCGTCGGCCTTTTGCCGACCAAGGGCCTGACGCTGCCCATGGTCAGCTATGGCGGCTCGGGCATCGTGATGAATCTTGTCGCGATGGCCTTGTTGCTGCGTGTCGATTTCGAGAATCGCAATTTGATGCGAGGAAAGCGCACATGAGTACGACTCGCATCCTCCTGGTCATGGCTGGCGGTACCGGCGGGCACATCATGCCCGGCCTGGCCGTTGCGCACGAGATGCAGGCGCGCGGCTGGAAGGTGTGCTGGCTGGGTAATCCGGAGCGGATGGAAGGCAAGCTGGTTCCTCCGCAAGGCATTGAACTGATACCTTTGCGCTTCTCGGGCCTGCGAGGCAAAGGGCTGTCTACCCTGCTGAAGCTGCCGTTCACCCTCGGGCATGCTTGCATGCAGGCGCGCAGGGCCCTGAGTCGGGTGAAGCCCGACGTGGTCCTGGGCATGGGGGGCTATGTTGCCTTCCCGGGCGGGCTGATGGCTGCTGTGCAGCGCACTCCGGTCGTCATCCACGAGCAGAATGCAGTCGCTGGAACGGCGAATCGCTGGCTCGCCAAAATGGCCAGCAAGGTGCTTGTCGGCTTTCCTGGCGCATTGCCCGGCGCGGTCATGGTTGGTAATCCAGTCCGGCAGGCGCTGACGCAGGTCGTCCCGGCGGAACAGCGCTATGCTCAGCGCCAAGGCCCACTCCGGGTGCTGGTAATCGGGGGCAGCCTGGGCGCGGCGGCATTGAATACCGTGATTCCGCAGGCCTTGGCCCAATTGCCCGACCACGAGCGGCCGATTGTGACCCACCAGGCGGGTCAGCAGCACGTGGAAGCGTTGCGCGACACCTATGAGGACCTGGGCGTGCAGGCGGAATGCCACGCTTTTATCGACGATATGGCCGGTGCATTGGCCGAGGCCGACGTGGTGATCTGTCGAGCCGGCGCCATGGCGGTGGCCGAAGTGGCGGTTGTGGGGGTGGCGGCTTTGTTCGTGCCTTTGCCGCACGCTATCGACGATCACCAGACAGCCAACGCCCGTTATCTAAGCGACTGCCACGGCGGCTGGTTGCAGAAACAATCCGAGTTGACGCCAGAGTGGCTCGCCCAATGGTTGCGCGGCCTGACTCGCGCCCAATTGGCTGAAGTCGCCCGTCATGCGCATGAACACGCTTGCTTGAATGCAACGCAGCACATTGCTGACGCGTGCGAACAATTAGTTGGGGGACGGGCGTGAAGCATCGTATTCAAAGCATACATTTCGTGGGCATAGGCGGATCGGGGATGAGCGGTATCGCCGAGGTCATGCTGACGCTGGGCTATTCCATAAGCGGGTCCGACATTCAAGAGTCGGCCGTAACACGCCGCCTTTCATCGCTGGGTGCACGCATTACCATCGGGCACCTTGCAGAAAACATTAAGGGTGCCGGCGCTATCGTCACGTCGACGGCGGTATCCAACGACAATCCCGAGGTGCTGGCCGCTCGTGCCGCGCGCATTCCCGTCGTGCCGCGCGCCCTGATGCTGGCCGAGCTCATGCGCTTGAAGCGGGGCATAGCCGTAGCCGGAACCCATGGCAAAACCACGACGACCAGCCTGGTGGCCAGCGTGCTGGCGGCCGGCGACCTGGATCCAACATTCGTGATCGGTGGACGGCTGAATTCCGCGGGCGCCAATGCGCGGCTGGGGCAGGGCGATTTCATTGTCGTGGAGGCCGATGAATCGGATGCTTCTTTCCTGAACCTATTGCCGGTCATGGGCATCATCACCAATATAGACGTCGACCATATGGACACCTATGGTCATGATGTCGCCCGGCTGAAAAGCGCATTCATCGAGTTCACGCATCGGTTGCCTTTCTACGGCACCGCCGTGCTGTGCAGCGATGATGCCAATGTCCGCGAAATCATTCCGTTTGTATCGCGGCCCGTCACGACCTATGGCATCGACACCGACGCCCAGGTCCGGGCCGTGAATCTGCAGCCCGAAGGGACGGTAATGCGGTTCGATGTGGAGCGCCAGGGGGCGACCGGCATGCTGCCGGTGATGTCGATAGCACTGAATCTGCCGGGTCGCCACAATGTGCTCAATGCTTTGGCGGCAATCGCCGTCGCCACCGAATTGGGAGTGCCGGACGCAGCCATCGCAAGTGCCTTGGCCAGCTTCAATGGGGTCGGTCGCCGGTTTACTCAAGTTGGTGATTTTGCCGTTGCGCAACAGCATGGCGGCGGCAGCTTCACGCTCATCGACGACTACGGCCATCATCCCGTGGAAATGGCGGCTACGCTGGAAGCGGCACGCGGCGCATGGCCGCAGCGGCGCATCGTGCTGGCATTCCAGCCGCACCGATACACGCGTACCCGTGATTGCTTCGAAGATTTTGTCCGTGTATTGGGGTCGGCCGATGCCGTGTTGTTGACCGACGTGTACCCCGCAGGCGAACAAGCATTGATTGCCGCCGACGGGCGGGCGCTGGCGCGTGCGCTGCGCGTAGCAGGACGCGTCGAACCAGTGTTCATCGAGCAAGTGGCTGAGCTTCCGCAGGCAATTCTGGATTTCGCCCGCAATGGCGATGTGGTCATAGTCATGGGTGCCGGTTCGATCAGCCGCGTGCCCGCACAAGTAGGAGAACTCGCATGAACGAAAATTTTGGCCGGGTAGGCGTGCTGTATGGTGGCCGGTCGGCGGAGCGCGAGGTCTCCCTGATGTCGGGACAGGGCGTGCACGAGGCCTTGCGCGGGGTCGGCATCGACGCCCATCTGTTCGACACGGGCCGGTATACATTGGTGGACTTGATCGGCTCGGGCTTTGATCGCGTCTTTATCGCCTTGCATGGTCGCTATGGGGAAGACGGCACCCTCCAGGGTGCACTTGAATTGTTGAACCTGCCCTATACCGGCAGCGGTCCGCTGGGATCCAGTCTGGCAATGGACAAGATCATGACCAAGAAGGTGTGGCTGCAGCAACAGTTGCCCACCCCGGCGTTCGCGGTGCTGACCGCCGACTCCGATCTTGAGCGCGTCGCTGGCGAAATCGGATTGCCGCTGATCGTGAAGCCTCCGCATGAAGGGTCGACGCTGGGCGTGACCAAGGTCGATGGACTGCCCGAACTGCACCGGGCGTATGAGCTGGCGGCCCAATATGACGAAGAAGTGCTGGCCGAGCAGTTCATTGAAGGTCGCGAATTGACCGTAGCGATTCTGGGAAAAGGTAAATCGGCACGGGCCCTGCCCATTATCGAGATCGTGGCGCCTGGCGGCAACTACGATTACGAGCACAAATATGTATCAAACGATACCCAATACATTTGTCCTGCGCAGCTCGATGCCTCGCTCACCGAGTCCATTCTGCGCATTGCCGAGCAAGCCTACGTCGCGCTGTCATGCGAAGGCTGGGGGCGGGCCGATTTCATGCTGGATGCCTCTGGCAAGCCTTGGCTGCTGGAGATGAACACGTCGCCAGGAATGACCAGCCATTCGCTGGTTCCGATGGGCGCCAAGGCAGCGGGAATGAGCTATGCCGAGCTCTGCGTCGCGATATTGTCAACCGCCTGCTGCAAAGTGCAGCAGCCCGCAGCCGTCTGAACAGGAACTTATCGTGTTTTCCGATCCGCGCCTCACCAACTTCATCGCGAATACGCTGGCATTGCTGGCGGTATTGGCAATGATCGCGGGCGCGGTCGTCTGGGTTGCGCAACGTCCTTATTTCCATATCGCTCAAATTCGGATAGCGCCGATGCAGACCGATACACTGAATTACGTCTCTACAGCGACTGTTCGGGCGACAATAGCCAGCAAAATAAAAGGCAACTTTTTTTCGATCGACCTGGATGACACGAGGGAATTGATCGAGACGGTGCCCTGGGTTCGCCATGCACGTGTGCGTCGCGTCTGGCCCGGCGAGCTGTTCGTACAGATCGAAGAGCAGCAGCCCCTGGCATTGTGGAATGAAGATCAGATGATCAACACATGGGGCGAGGCTTTTGCCGCCAACCAGGGCGAGCTCGACGATGAGGCGCAACTTCCGCAACTTCATGGTCCTGAAAGCTCCGAGCGGCTGGTCGTTCAGCGCTACGCCGAGATCGCGCGCTGGTTTGCGCCGCTAAGCCTTCGTGTCCACGAGGTCACGCTCAGCCCGCGGTATGCCTGGGATGTCAAGCTGTCCGATGGCACCCGCCTGAGCCTTGGGCGCGATCCAGCTGCCGATATGGCGGACCCTCACGGGCGGTCCGGTGCGCTGCCGTTTGCGGCGCGTATCGAGCGGTTCGTGCAGGCGTGGCCCGTACTCAATGATCGGCTCGACGGTCGTGCGATCAGCTATGCCGATTTACGTTATCCCAACGGATTTGCCATCACGTTGGCCCCTGTTTCAACTCCACCTACCAAATAGAAAATTATGACCCGTGACATCAAGGACCTGATCGTTGCACTCGATATCGGCACCAGCAAAGTGGTGGCCGTAGTGGCTGAAATATTGCCAGAAGGGCGTTTCGAAGTATTGGGCCTGGGCCAACACGAATCCCAGGGGATGCGTAAAGGCGTCGTTGTCAATATCGAATCGACCGTCAACTCGATTCAACGGGCCCTCGAAGAGGCCGAGCTGATGGCCGACTGCAAGATTCGTGAAGTTTATACAGGGATTGCCGGCAGCCACATCACCAGTTTCAATTCCAGCGGGATGGTGGCCGTGAAAGACAAGGAGGTCACCGCCACCGATGTCGCGCGTGTTATCGAGACAGCCAAGGCTGTGAATATTCCGACTGACCAGCAGGTGCTGCACGTGCTGACCCAGGAGTTTATCGTGGACTCGCAGGAAGACATCCGGGAGCCCATCGGCATGAGCGGCCTGCGTCTCGAGGTGCGGGTGCATATCGTCACTGGTGCCGTCAGCGCAGCCCAGAATATCGTCAAGTGCGTGCGCCGCTGCGGACTGGAAGTGCAGGACCTGATCCTGCAACCCCTGGCGTCCAGCCTGGCCTGCCTGACTTCGGACGAAAAAGAGCTTGGCGTGGTGCTGGTTGATGTAGGGGGCGGCACGACCGACGTGGCTATTTTCACCGGCGGTGCCATCAGGCATACCGCGGTGGTGCCTATTGCGGGTGACCAGATCACCAGCGATATTGCGGCCATGTTGCGCACGCCCACGCCCGATGCGGAAGAAATCAAGCTGCGCTTCGGCATTGCGAAGCAGGTGCTGGCCAATGCCGACGAACACATTGAAGTGCCGGGTCTGGGCGACAGGCCCAATCGGCAGGTAAAACGCCAGGCGCTGGGTGCCGTCATCGAGCCCCGGATAGAAGAGCTGTTCACCTTCGTGCAGCAGATCGTGCGCGAATCCGGCTACGAAGATCTATTGGCCTCGGGCGTGGTGCTGACGGGAGGCACATCCCTGATGCCGGGCATTGTCGAGCTTGCCGAAGACGTATTTTTGAAACCGGTGCGCGTAGGTGTGCCGGCTTACGAAGGCAGTCTGGCGGATGTTATGCATAATCCGCGATTTTCCACCGCAATGGGGCTGTTGTCCGAGGCCCGTTTGCAGCGTGCGCGGGGCCGCAAGGTGGCCCAGCAGAAGGGTAGTTTCAAGACTCTTCTGGCACGCATGAAGGAGTGGTTCATGAATTAGGGCTCGCGCCCTAAGGACAGGTGGGACAAAACCTGTTCCGGAAGCGTTTCAAATCAGTTGCGAGCCGGTATGGCTGGCATCTCGTTTGAAACCATTCCAAAAATAAAAGCAGTACCGGGGAAAAACACTTTTTGTAATTATCGCTTTTCTGGATATGTGAGGGAGTCATCATGATGAATTTCGAAATGCTCGATACGAGCGCAAATGGGACGGTGATCAAAGTTGTGGGAGTGGGGGGCGCAGGCGGCAACGCCGTGGCTCATATGATCCGCTCGGGTGTCAGCGGCGTGGACTTCATTTGTGCCAATACTGATGCCCAGGCCCTGGCAACGACCGAGGCGCCCGTCCAGATTCGCCTGGGCCGTACGGGCCTTGGCGCCGGCGCCAAGCCCGAACAGGGCAAGGCTGCCGCCGAGACCGCGCGCGAGGAAATCCGCGCAGCGCTGACGGGCGCGCACATGGTCTTCATTACGGCAGGCATGGGTGGCGGTACAGGCACCGGTGCCGGTCCCGTCGTGGCAGAGGTCGCCAAAGAGTTAGGCATACTCACGGTCGGCGTCGTGACCAAGCCATTTTCGTTCGAGGGAAACAAGCGCCTGAAGATGGCGGAAGACGGTATTTGCGAACTCTCCAAGCACGTGCATTCCCTGATCGTTGTGCTTAACGAGAACTTGTATGACTTGATGGACGATGACGCGACGCAGGAAGACTGCTTCAAGTCGGCCGACGATGTATTGCATAACGCCTGCGCCGGCATTGCGGAAATCATCAATGTCGAAGGTAACGTGAACGTTGACTTTGAAGACGTCAAGACGATCATGGGCGAACAAGGCCAAGCCATGATGGGTACATCGATAGCAGCCGGTACAGACCGTGCGCGTGTTGCTGCCGAGCGCGCCATCGCCTGCCCACTTCTCGAAGGCGTGGACTTGCATGGCGCACGCGGCATGTTGGTAAACATCACCGCAAGCCGCACCCTCAAGATGCGTGAAACCCGTGAGATCATGGACACCATCCGCAGTTATGCTGCCGATGACGCGACGATCGTGTTCGGTACCGCCTACGATGAGTCCATGGGCGAAAACTTGCGCGTGACGGTCGTGGCTACCGGTCTGGGTCGTGCCGCCGTAGCCCGTCCGCAGTTGGTGCAGAACACCGCCGAGGTTTACCGTACGGGAACGGACAATATACCGATGTCAGGCGGGCACGATTTCGGCAGCTCCGAAGTGCCTTCGGTGATTCGTAACCCGCGCAGCCAGGCTTCGGCCCAGGTGCGCGCACTTGAGACGGCTGGCATGGATCATTTCGATATACCGGCGTTCCTGCGCAAACAGGCGGACTGACCGGCAGGAAGTATCCAGAAGCAGTAAACCACCCCTCACATGCCTGCGGGACAAATCACTTGTCTTGTCAGGCCGACTGACGCACTTTCTCCCTCCCCGGGCAAGTGCGTCGTCGTTTTCCTGGGCGGGAACGCTAAAGCGTGCGCCTTGCAGTTATTTGAAACACATGTGTTTAGTGGTTTACCCTCCATGCGGTTACAATGGTCCTTCATGTGTTTGCAGCAAAACATGAAACTCATAATTTAAAGAATATGTTACGTCAACGCACCATACAGAAATCCATCAGTACCAAAGGGGTCGGCCTGCATTCAGGCCGGCGGGTTGAAATCACCTTGCGCCCGGCCGCGCCCGACACTGGTATCGTGTTTCATCGCGTTGATCTCCCCGACGTCGTCCACTTGCCCGCGTTGGCGGACCAAGTCGGCAATACGCGCATGGCTTCGGTATTGCAGCAGGGCAATGTGCGGGTGTCCACGGTAGAGCACCTTATGTCGGCGCTTGCCGGACTGGGTGTCGATAACCTTCACATCGACCTTACCGGCGAAGAAGTGCCCATCATGGATGGCAGCGCAGGAACGTTCGTGTACCTGCTGCGCTCCGCCGGCTTGCAGGAACAGATGGCGCCCAAGAAGTTCCTCCGGGTTCTTAAAACCGTCGAGGTTCGCGAGGGCGAAGGCGATGACCTGAAGTGGGCCCGGCTCGAGCCCTACAACGGCTTCGCCCTGTCATTCGCCATCGATTTTCACCATCCCGCCATCGACTCCACGGCCAATTTCGCCGAGGTCGATTTCGAAAAAGATTCTTATGTCAAAACCATAGCGCGTGCGCGTACTTTCGGTTTTGTCAGCGAAGTGGAAGCCTTGCGGGCGGCAGGCCTTGCTCGCGGCGGCAGCCTGGATAACGCCATTGTCATGGACGAATACCGAGTCCTCAATACTGATGGCCTGCGCTACGACGACGAGTTCGTCAAGCACAAGATCCTCGATGCCATTGGCGATTTATACCTTATCGGCAAGCCCCTGGTGGCTCGCTATGTGGCGTGCAAGTCGGGGCATGGCCTGAACAATCAGCTTGCGCGCGCTTTGCTTGCCCAGCAAGACAGCTGGGAGCTCGTTGGTTACGAGTCCGCTGAAACGGCGCCCAAGTCATTTAGCCAGGAATGGAAATTCGCCTAAGCGTATTTCATTGATTCCTGGCTCCATTCACCAGCATCATCGGTCTCGATGATGCGCAAGCAATCGTCCTATGGCGTCGGCCAGCGGCCCGGACGGAAGATTCTGTTGCAATTCGTCAAATGCCGCCAAGGCTGTCGCATCAAGCGGCTCGACTTGCCGGGATGTCGTTTTTGTCTGGCCCTGTAATAACCCCGCTTGAACCTTCACGATGATTTCGGTAAGGTTCCAACCGTTGTCGTTCAACAGCACGAGAATGCGCGGCGCCAATTGCCTGAGTCTGGATGCGTAGGCGGCACTGGGAACTGCCAGGGTAATTTGCTGTCTGTCTATACGTGCCACTTTGCATACCAGTGCCAACGCGGGCGGCATGGCGTTTTTTGCCACGTGCTCTACCGCGATCAAGTTACGTGCTGTCGTCAATACCTGCGAGCCCTGCTGGTCGCTTCCCAGCCAGCTCACCGCGAGCGTGGCGGGAAGCTCCTTGTTCAAGGGACGCGGGGACCTGATAAAACGAAACGAGCGCGACATTAATTGTAGGTCTACAGTGAGATATCTATTTATGAGGAATCGATTGTCTGATTCTAATAAGAAAAAATTCAGGGTCGTCATAGTGACCCTGGCCGCGGGTGCCGCCATGGTTGCATCCGCTGTTGCCGGTGCCTGGGTTCAGTCGCAGCTAAATGCCCGTCCCGTGCTGAATCCTGAGCAGGAGCGCGTCATTACAGAGCAGGCCTCGCGCGATTCGGCATATATCCGCCAGAACGTGAATTTGCTGGCATCGAAAGTGGGCGATCTGCAGGCCCGGCTGATTACCATGGATGGTGTCAGCAAGCGGGTCGCCGATGCCGCCGGGATTTCGTATACCGATCCTGAAATCTACGCCAGCCTGGATCACGTCGCGGTCCCCATCATGGACTATATCACCGACGAGCAGGGCGCGGCATGGACGGCCCAGAGCCTGGGCCGCGAACTCGACTCCCTTGCAGAGCAACTTTCCGAGCAGAAAGACTGGTTTGCCATGCTGGATCTGGTGTTGACCAGACGCGAGGGCATCGAGGCGAGCCTGCCTACCTACACCCCTGTCAACTACCCTTACCTGAGCTCATCATTCGGCTGGCGCCGCAACCCCGTGACGGGGCGCCATGCGATGCACGAAGGGCTGGACTTTGCAGCCCCCAAAGGGGCGCTGATACACGCGGCATCGGGTGGCGTGGTGACGCAGGCGCGCTACGTGCCGGGCTATGGAAAGCTGGTCGAGATTGACCATGGAAATGGACTGGTCACACGCTACGCACACGCTTCCTCCATCAAGATAAAGCGGGGTGACCTGGTTGAAAAGGGCCAGGAAATTGCCCGTGTCGGATCCACCGGCCGCTCTACGGGAGCACATCTGCACTTTGAGGTCCGCATGGCGGGTCATGCCCTCGATCCGACTCTGTTCCTGGCCAAGCAAGAAGCCCCGAATCAGATGATGGTGGACGCCACGAAAGCGGTTGAAGCCATAGTCCCGCAGGTGCGTTAAACTGTATTGTTTTCCTGCGGTTTCATCCGCCAACTCAAAAAAGACAAGCATGCCGACTTTCGCGTTCAGGCGCAACAAGGACGCATCACGACAAAAGAATGGTTTCTCTGCTAAAAAAGCTCATTGGTACTCGTAACGACCGGATACTCAAACAGTATCGCAAGCAAGTAACGCAGATCAACGCGTTCGAGCCCACAGTGGCCGCTCTGGCTGATACGGATCTCACCGCCAAGACTGTGGAGTTCCGTCAGCGCATCGCGCAAGGCGTCACGCTCGACGATTTGCTGCCGGAAGCCTTTGCTGTCGTTCGCGAGGCCAGCAAGCGTGTCTTTGGCATGCGCCATTTCGATGTCCAGATGCTTGGCGCCATCGCGCTGCATAACGGCAAGATCGCCGAAATGCGCACGGGTGAGGGTAAAACCCTCATGGCCACCCTGGCGGTCTACCTCAATGCGCTTGCTGGAAAGGGCGTGCACGTCGTTACGGTCAACGATTACCTGGCCCGGCGCGATGCCGAATGGATGGGGCGCTTGTATCAGTTCCTGGGCATGACCGTCGGTGTGGTCGTTCCCCAGCAGGAAAACGAAGAGAAACGCGCAGCGTATGCCGCCGATATCACTTACGGCACGAACAACGAATACGGCTTCGATTACCTGCGCGACAATATGGAGTTCCGTGCCGAGGACCGTCGCCAGCGTGTGCTGTCCTACGCGATTGTCGATGAAGTCGATTCCATTCTTATCGACGAAGCCCGTACGCCGCTCATTATTTCCGGCCAGGCCGAAGACAATACCGAACTATATATACGCATGAATGCCGTGCCGCCCCTGCTGAAGCGCATGGCGGCCGAGCCCAAGGCGCACGAACCGGAACCTGAAGGGGACTTCTGGGTCGATGAAAAAGCCCAGCAGGTTCATCTCTCGGAAGCAGGCCATGTGAACGCGGAAGAGACTCTCGTACGCATTGGCCTGCTGCCTGAAGGCGAGTCGCTTTACGATCCGCGCAATATTTCGCTGATGCATCATTTGATGGTCGCTTTGCGTTCGCATAACCTGTTCTTCCGCGACCAGCAATATGTCGTGCAAGACGGTGAGGTCGTCATTGTTGACGAGTTCACAGGCCGCCTGATGGCGGGTCGCCGCTGGTCCGATGGCCTGCATCAGGCCGTCGAAGCCAAGGAAGGCGTCCGGATCCAGAACGAAAACCAGACCCTGGCTTCGATTACCTTCCAGAATTATTTCCGCATGTACGGCAAGCTGGCCGGCATGACAGGAACCGCCGATACCGAAGCCTACGAATTCCAGGAAATCTATTCGCTGGAAACGGTCATTATTCCAACCAATCGCCCCATGGCGCGCTTGGACCAGAATGACCAGGTCTTCAAGACCGATCCGGAAAAGTTCAACGCCATCCTGGCCGACATCAAAGACTGCCACGAGCGCGGCCAACCGGTATTGGTGGGCACCACCAGTATTGAAAACTCCGAGCTGCTTTCCGGCATGCTGGTCAATGCCAAACTGCCTCACGAAGTGCTCAACGCCAAGCAGCATGCGCGCGAGGCCGAAATCGTGGCCGAAGCGGGCAAGCCCGGCCACATCACCATTGCCACCAACATGGCGGGCCGTGGTACCGACATCGTGCTGGGCGGCAGTGTCGAAAAGCAAATCGACCTTGTGCGTGCCGACGACTCGCTGTCCGCCGACGAAAAAGAACGTCGTATCGAAATCATAAAGGCCGAGTGGGCGCCCGCCAATGCCGCTGTAAAGGCGGCGGGGGGCTTGCGCATTATCGGCACCGAGCGCCACGAATCGCGGCGCATCGACAACCAGCTGCGTGGTCGTGCCGGCCGCCAGGGTGATCCAGGCTCATCGCGCTTTTATCTGTCGCTGGAAGACTCCCTGATGCGTATTTTTGCGGGCGACCGTGTGCGCTCCATCATGGAGCGGCTGCGTTTGCCTGAAGGCGAGCCTATCGAGGCGCGCATGGTATCGCGTTCGATCGAATCCGCCCAACGCAAAGTCGAAGGCCGGAACTTCGACATACGCAAGCAACTGCTTGAGTACGACGACGTCGCCAACGACCAGCGCAAAGTGCTTTATGCACAGCGCAACGAAGTCCTGGAATCGACCGATGTATCGGATACCATGGCCAACCTGCGCACGGCGGCCATGACCGAGCAGTTCCGCACCTATATTCCCGAAGAGTCCATGGAAGAGCAGTGGGACGTCGCCGGATTACAGGCGGCGCTTGAAGCCGAATGGCAGCTTTCCATACCTCTTGCCGAAATGCTCGAGAAAGAGCCCGCTCTCACCGATGACGACCTGCTGGAACGGGTCGTTGCCGAGGCGACACGGGTCTACCAGGCCAAGGTCGACCTGGTCGGCAAAGACGGCTGGTCGCCGTTCGAGCGCTCCATGTTGCTGCAGTCCATCGATACCCATTGGCGCGGCCACTTGTCGGCGCTCGATCACTTGCGCCAGGGCATCCATCTGCGTGGTTACGCCCAGAAGGATCCCAAGCAAGAGTACAAGCGCGAGGCTTTCGAGCTGTTCTCCGATATGCTGGACAGGATCCGCAACGAGGTAGTCCGGGTATTGATGACCGTCAAGATCCAGTCGCCGGAGCAAGTCGAGGTCGAAGAACCCGAATCCCGCCTGGACAACATTACCTACCATCATTCGGACTACGATGCGGCGCTAAGCGGAGAAGACCCCGGACTCGACCAGACGCCGGCAGCCCTGGCCGCCGCCGGCGCAGGCATCCCCAAAGTGGGCCGCAACGATGCTTGCCCATGCGGCAGCGGCAAGAAGTACAAGCACTGCCACGGCAAGCTGGTTTAGACGCCTCGAAAGGGCACGCAGCCAAAACCGGGCTTGCGCCACGATGGCGCAAGCCCGGTTTTTAATTGGTCTGTGTTGCGTCGGGGGCTTTGCTACATCAGGAATAGGGTGGCCAAGCCCAGGAAAATCAGGAAGCCCAGTGAGTCGGTGGCGAAGGTCAACAGTACCGAGGAGCCCATTGCCGGGTCTTTGCCGAAGCGGTCGCGCAGAATGGGTATGAGCACTCCCAGCGCTGCACCGATCAGCATATTGCAGATCATCGCGGTCATCATGACCGCGGCGATGGCCAAGGAACCTGAAATAGCCCAGGCAAAGCTTGCGGCCACAAGGCTGCCGCAGGCGCCGACCATCAAGGTTACCGTCAGTTCGCGCTTGACCAGTCGCCATGCATTGGAACTGGTGACACGGCCCACCGCCAGCGCGCGGATGATCATGGTCATGGTTTGATTACCCGAATTGCCTCCGATGCCGGCAACAATAGACATCAGGAATGCCAGGATAACGATCTGGCTGACCGTGTCTTCGAAGCGCGAGGCAACCAGCGAGGCTATCGACGCCGTACACAGGTTCACGAACAGCCAGGGAGCCCGGTTGCGCAAGGCGCTGAACACGGGCGCGAAGATATCCTCTTCCTGCAGGCCGGCCCGCGAGAGCGCTTGTTCCTGGGAGTCTTCCTGGATCACATCCACCACTTCGGCGATGGTGACGCGACCGATCAGCCGCCCTTGGTCGTCGACCACACCGGCCGAGACCAGATCGTAGCGTTCGAACGCGCCCGCCGCGTCGGCGTCGGAGTCAAGCGGGTTGAGAGTCAGGTATTCCGTGGACATCACGTCGGACACCAGCATGTCCGGTTCGCGCACCAGCAAGGTGGATAGCGACAGCGTCCCTTGCAGCTTGTCCTGGCGGTCAACGACAAAGATCTGGTCGGTGTGGTCGGGGAGTTCGTGCAAACGCCGCAAATAGCGCAGCACGACCTCCAGCGACACGTCTTCACGCACCCGGACCATTTCGAAGTCCATGATGGCGCCGACGGTGTCCTCGGGATAGCCCATCGCTTCGATGAGCTGGGCCCGTTCTTCGTCGGTCAGTCCTTTTTGCACTTCCGCAATGACATCGGCAGGCAGGTCGGCAGCCAGATCGGCGATCTCGTCGGCGTCCATGTTCCCGGTCGCCGCGATCAGGTCCTGGTGGTCCATGGACTGGATCAACGATTCCCGGGCCCAGTCATCGACTTCGAGAAGCACGTCGGCGTCGTGCTCGGCACTGACCAGCTGCCATACCGCCTGGCGTTCGTTTACCGGTAGCGATTCGAGAATGAAGGCGATGTCCGAAGGATGCAAATCGTTGACGATCGATTTGATCTCGTTTTCGTGCTGCCGGTGCAGCAAGCCTTCCAGGAGGTTGGAGCGGTCGTCTTCTTCGTATTGGCGGTGTGCCAGCGCCTCGACGACTTCCTGTCGCTTGAGTATCGATTGCAGTTGCTGCAATGCCAGTTGCGCATCTTCGGGGTCAAGGCGGCGCGGTATGACTATGGCCTCGCCTTCCTCCGGCTTGACTGGGGTATCCGACATAGGCGAGCCTTGCTTTAGACAGGTGGAAGAGTACGCCGCTTGCGCTGGTCATCGGTGGCAACGTAAGTAAGCGTGGCTTCTGTCACCTTTACCACTTCGAGCTCCAGTCGTTGACGCTCGGCGTAGACTTCGACGGATACCGTAACGGACGTGGTGCCGACCTTCGTGATCTCGGCATAAAAGCTGAGCAGGTCGCCCACAAATACCGGCTGCTTGAAAAGGAATGCATTGACGGCGATAGTGGCTACCCGGCCGGCGGCACGGCGGGTGGCCGGTATCGACCCGGCGATATCCACTTGCGACATGATCCAGCCCCCGAACACGTCGCCGTGAATATTTGCATCGGAAGGCTGCGGCATGACGCGCAATACCGCGTGCGTTTCTGGAGGGGGTAAAACGGTACGATGGTTATCGGTACTCAAGGCTGCGGACTCCAGATTCATGAGCGGCCTGCGCATTTGATTGAGCAGGCCGTTAAGCGTTGTTGATGATCGGTCAGTGCCGCTGGATCAGCGTGCGGGCATCGCCAGCCATTGCATTGCGAGCTCTGCCCAGTATGTGGCACCCAGCGGGATCAGATCGTCGTTGAAATCGTAGCTGCCATTATGCAGCATGCAAGGGCCCATTCCGTGCCCCATGCTGCGATGATCGCCCTGGCCGTTGCCTATCCATACATAGCAGCCAGGCTTTTCCTTCAGCATGAAGGCGAAGTCTTCGGCGCCCATGGACGGCTGCACGGCCTGGTCGACCTTGTCGGCCCCGACGATCTCCGTCATTACTTGCGCACACAAAGCGGCTTCGCGTTCATGATTCACCGTAGGCGGGTATTTTCGGACAAAATTGAATTCAGCGGTGCAGTTCAATGCCCGGCTGGTGTGCTCGGTGATTTCGGCCATGCGCTTTTCGATAAGGTCGAGCGTTTGCTCGGAGAAAGTACGCACCGTACCGCGCAATATCGCGTCGTTGGGAATGACGTTATCGGCGGAGCCCGAATGGATTTGTGTAACGCTCAGCACGGCGGGATCCAGGGGGTTGCGGTCCCGGCTGATGATGGTCTGGAAACTTTGGGCCAGTTGTACCGCGGCCATGACCGGATCGACGCCCAGATGGGGCATGGCGCCATGCGCACCCTTGCCTTCCAGGCGTATGGAAAACGTATTGCTCGAGGCCATGATGGGGCCGGCTATGACGCCGAAGGTGCCTACGTCCATGCCGGGCCAGTTGTGCATGCCGAACACGGCATCCATGGGGAATAGATCAAACAAACCGTCGTCTATCATGGCCTTGGCGCCGCTGAATCCTTCCTCGGCGGGCTGGAATATGACATATACGGTGCCATCGAAATTGCGGTTTTCCGCAAGATAGCGCGCTGCTGCCAGCAACATGGCGGTGTGCCCGTCGTGCCCGCAGGCGTGCATTTTGCCCGCGTTCTTGCTGGCATGCTCGAAGGTATTGAGCTCTTGCATGGGTAGCGCGTCCATATCGGCGCGCAGGCCCAGCGCCCGGCCATTCTGGCTTTTACCGTGTATGGTACCGACCACGCCGGTGATTCCAAGTCCGCGATGTACCGGTATTCCCCAGGATTCGAGTTTGCCGGCTACCACGTCCGCCGTCCTGACTTCTTCGTAGGCCAGTTCCGGATGGGCATGGATATCGCGGCGAATTGCGGTAATCTCGGATTTCCATCCGACAATAGGTTCAGATAATTTCATGATTCGGTCCTGTTGAGTGCGTCGACGAACTTTGCGCCTGTGACAGCGTATCATCAAATTCTCGAAACAAAAAAGGGCGTATAGCCTATCACGCATATGGACACGGCTCGCAAGCGGCAACTTACCAAAGCCCCGATTGCAGAAATCAATGTGAATGCCTACACCTCCTTGGTCGACATGCTCGACAAGGCGTGCCGCAAGCATGGTTCACGCCGGGCTCTCACCCTGATGGGCTGCGGTATCAGCTACCGGGAACTTGACCGCCGTGCTGACGCCATTGCGGCCTGGCTCCAGCAGCAAGGGTTGCCGCAGGGCAGTCGTGTCGCACTGATGATGCCTAATGTAATGCCATACATGGTGGCGTTGCTCGGTGCGCTTCGTGCCGGCATGGTGGTCGTGAATATAAATCCGCTGTATACCGGGAGGGAGCTGGAGTATCAGCTGCGCGACAGCGGTGCACAGGCCATTTTCATCCTCGAGAATTTCGCAGCGGCGTTGGACGCGGTGCCGACGGACGTTAGGCCGCCATGTGTGGTCAAGGTCATGGCGGGCGATATGCTGGGCTGGAAAGGCCGAGCCATCAATTTTACGCTGCGTCATATTAAAAAAGCCATACCATCCGGCACGCTGCCCGAGGCCGTGCGCTTCAGCACGGCGCTACGGCAGGGCGGCCGCCTTCGCCTTGATCGGCCTGAACTTACCCTGGACGACATCGCGCTGTTGCAGTACACCGGCGGTACGACCGGCGTGCCTAAAGGGGCAATGCTCACGCACCGGAACTTGGTTGCCAATGTCCTGCAGGTCGACGCGGTGGCACAGCCGGCGTTGGGGGAACTGGCAAGCCAGCCATTGACGATTCTCAGCGCCTTGCCGCTGTATCACATATTCGCGTTGACGATATGTGGGCTTTTCGCGGTCCATGCCGGAATGTGCGGCGTGCTCATCGCCAATCCGCGCGACCTGTCCAGCATTCTGCGGGCATGGCGTCGCGATCCCGTCCATGTATTTCCGGGCGTCAATACATTGTTCAATAGCCTGGTAAACAGTAAAGGTTACGCGGCACTCGATTTTTCAGGCTTGCGCCTGTGCCTGGGGGGCGGCTCGGCCGTGCTCAGGCCGGTCGCTGATAAGTGGCAAGCCCTCACAGGGGTTCCGTTGATCGAAGGCTATGGCTTGTCTGAAACCTCTCCCGTGGTCTCGGCCAATCCCACCGATGCCACTGAGTACTCGGGCGACATCGGGTTTCCCGTGCCTTCCACGGAAGTCATGCTGCTGGACCGCCAGGACCGTGAGGTTCCAAGAGGCGAGCCAGGCGAGCTTGCCGTGCGGGGGCCGCAAGTGACGCCGGGATACTGGCAGCGACCTGACGAGACGAAGGAGGCGTTCTCCAGCCTCGGTTTTTTCAAGACGGGTGATATCGCCACCATGAGCCCTGAAGGGCGTCTGCGCATCATCGATCGAAAAAAAGACATGATTCTCGTCTCCGGCTTCAATGTCTATCCCGCGGAGGTGGAAGAGGTGGTGTCGGGGCATCCGGGCGTGCTGGAATGCGCGGCAATAGGGGTGCCGGACGGTCATGCTGGCGAGGTGGTGAAGCTTTTCGTCGTCAGGAAAGATCCGGACCTCGATGACCAGGCACTGAAGGCATGGTGCAGGGACCGGCTGACCGGCTACAAGCGCCCGCGCTTATTCGAATACCGTAGCGAGCTGCCCAAAAGCAATGTCGGCAAGATTCTGCGACGCAGCTTGCGCGATGAAGCTCTGGCGGGCCAGGCACCCGCCGCCTGATCGGCGGCAGGCGCTGCAGGGGTTTTATTTTTGAATAAGGTGGGGCTGGATCATGGCGTCGAGCGCAGGGGCGGTATGCACGTTGCCGGCATAGACATAACCCTTGATGGGCCACGGGTCGCGATGATGGATATCTTCGCAGATGCCGCCGGCTTCCCGGACAATGACCGCGCCCGCGGCAACATCCCACGGAGCAAGCCCCATTTCCCAATAGCCGTCGTATCGTCCGCAGGCCACCCAGGCGAGGTCCAGTGCCGCCGCACCCAGCCTGCGTACGCCCCGGGTATTGTTGATGGCATAGTCGAGGGTGGGCATGTATTGCTCGGCGAACGAGAAATCCCTGAACGGGAAGCCCGTAGCAACCACCGACTCGCTTAGCGTTTCGGTTTGCGAGCAGTTGATGCGCCGCTCGTTGAGCCATGCGCCCACTTCGTACATGGCGGTGAAGAGTTCTTCGCGGTTGGGATCGTAAATGACGCCAATGACCGGTGTATCGTGCTCAAGCGGCGTATCGCCGGTGATAACGGCTCCGGCGTGCGCAATCAGCGCGATCGATACGGCGTACTGGGGGATGCCATGCAGGAAATTGGTCGTGCCGTCGAGTGGATCTATATACCAGGTGGCTATTCCAGAGGTTTGTCCTCCGCTTTCCTCGGCAACGATGCCCAATTGAGGCGTGCGTTCGCGCAGGATCTCAATGACGGCCTCTTCGGCTTCGCGGTCGGCCTGGGATACCAGGTCGTTACGCATCTTCTTGTCGATAACCAATTCGGCCCTGTTGTGGGCGTACGATTGTAAAATGGCAGCGCCGGCGTGTGCGGCCGTGACGGCGGCGTCCAGGCAGTCGCTAAGCGGAAGTCGGAGAGATTGCATACATGCGTCCAGGTCAACAAAAGTGTGTCGTGATGCTCCAGCAGGCATCATTGTACGTGACGATGATTTATTTTTGAGGTTGCGCCAGTCCATGTATGTCCGATAACTACGAAGCGCTGATTCCGGCAAGAATTGCATTCAACGAACAGGGTGTACCCCTCAGTGCGGTGTTTGGCGATGTCTATCATCCTCAATGGGGAGCTCTCGAACAGGCTGCAAGGGTCTTTCTTCACGGCAATCGCCTTCCCGAAAGATGGCGGGCTAAAGAAACGTTCACCGTCTGCGAGACGGGATTCGGGCTGGGCAATAACTTTCTCGCCCTGTGGCAGGCCTGGCGCGGCGATCCGTGCCGCAGCAAACGGCTGCACGTCATCGCTTTCGAAGCGCATCCCTTCACGCGCGAAGATCTCCGGTCTGTACTGATGAACTCCGTGCCGGAGCCTGAACGCGCATTGGCGTCACAGCTCATCGACGCATGGCCGCCGTTGTTGCCCGGACTGCACCAGCTGGAATTTGAGGGCGGCAAGCTGACGCTTACCCTGGCCTTTGGGACGGTTGCCCGGCTTGCACGCCAGGCCAGCGCCTGTGTCGATGCCTTTTTCCTGGATGGCTTTGCTCCCAAGGTCAACCCCGATATGTGGACGCGGGCCTTGTTCGGGCAACTGGTGCGCATGGCCAATGCCGGCGCCACCGTTGCCACCTGGTGCTGCACCGGTGAGGTACGGCGAGGGCTCCGAGACGCCGGCTTCCTGGTGTCGAAAGTGCCGGGACATGGCGGGAAGCGGGAGATCACTGTTGCGACGCTTCGTCCCGGCATGGGGCGGCAGTGCAGTCCGTGTCCGCCACAGGACGACGTGCTGGTCATAGGAGGAGGCCTGGCAGGGGCCGGCGTGGCTTATGCCCTGGCCACTCGCGGTCACGATGTAACCGTCATGGATCCGGTTTTCGCGCAAGGCCTGGGCGCCAGCCACCAAGGGCATATTGCCGCCGCCATAACGCCGGTCATCAGCCGCGACGATGACATCCGGGCCCGATTGAGCCGTGCCGGCGTGGCCCGTGCCTTGCACCGATGGCAGGGCCTGGGCGGCGAAGCTCGGCCACTGCGTTGCGGTACCATCGAGCTGGTGCCGGACAGTGCGAACGCCGCGATACGGCGGGAGTCGCTGGAGCGCTTGCGCTTTCCAGGCGATTGGGTCCGGTGGATGGATGGCGCCGAGGCCTCTGAACGCGCAGGGACGCGGGTGGATAGTGGAGGGCTGTGGTTTGCCGACGGCCAGCGTGCCCAGCCGCAGGCCTTGATTGAAGCTCTGTTGTCTCATTCCCGTATACGCTGTATGGTGGGCGAAGCAAGCTCATTGAGACGCGATAATGCCATCGGATGGGTGGCCATGGATTCCCGGGGAAACGCATTGGCGTCCGCGGGCCAGGTGGTAGTGGCAAACGCCGCCCGGGCGGTTGATCTGCTGTCCGTTGTGCCGGGGATTGCACCGCGCCCAAAATTTGAAGCGATGTACCGGCTAGCGGGGCAGGTTAGTGTTTATTCCGAAACCCATGTCGAATCGCCACGGGTGGTCCTGGCCGGTGATGGGTACTGTTTGCCTGCGCAGCATGCGAGTTTTGTCGGCGGCAGTACGTATTTGCTCGACGCCGAAACCTGCGAAGTCACCCCTGAAGGGCACGCTGAGATCAATAAAAAAGTGGCTGGCTTGTTAAATGTGATACCTTCCCGACTTGCTCGTTCATCGCAGTCCGGCGATGGCTGGGCCGGGTGGCGGGCGGCAGTGGCCGACCGTTTGCCGGTAATCGGCCATATTGACGAAGCGCCGGGATTGTGGCTTGCTTGTGCCTATGGGTCCAGGGGACTGAGCTGGGCGTCGCTGGCCGGTGACATAATAGGCGCTACGCTGAACCAGGAACCTTTGCCGCTGGAACGGGAGTTGCTACGTAGCATTTCCCCAAGATGATCTGTTTTTTACGGTTTTGAAAGGCGCGTAAAGCCACGCCATTTTATTTTATAGCGTAAATCCGTCAAAATAGTGGCTTTTAAATGCTTTTTGGGCGTATGCCCCAAGGATTGCGCTGTGCCGCCCAAGTCTGACCTTGCTCACGTGACGCAACTTACTACTCTGAACTTTCTTTCCGCGAAATCGACGCGAGCCGACTTCGCCTTCCAGGACAGCGAGCTGCAGCTTCACATTGAAGCCCACGCGCCCGGTGTCTACCGGTTGCGTTGTGCGGCGGCGGAGTCGCTTCAAAGTGAGAAGCCCAGCGCGCGAACTCGTGCGCATGCCGAAATGCTGCTTGCCCGGCAGGAACCTGTGGGCGAGCTCGCGGTCAGTTCGATCGCCGAATCGGCCGGCCTGGGCTGGCGCCTTGAACAGGGCGATATAGTGCTGGAAGTCTTGCGCTCGCCTTTCCAGCTCTCCTTGTACCGCGGTGATGAGTGCATTTTGCGTGCACGGCAGGACGCCGTGCTGTCTTGCGATCGCGCCGACGACTCTGTGATCTGGAACTTTGGTTTCGAGCTGGATGGCGACGATGCCTTGCATGGGCTGGGCGAGTCCACCGGAGAGCAGGACCGCCGTGGCGGCTTCCTGGTTTCAGACGACCCGGTCGCCAGGGCACTGCCGCTGGTATGGAGCCCCAAGGGGTGGGGGCTTTATGTGAATACGCTGCAGCGTGTCGAGCATGACCTGGGCCGTGCCGATGCCGACCTCTACTCGGCGCAGGTGCACGACCCCATTTTCGACCTCTTCATATTTGCCGGCGAGCCTGCGGAAATCATTAACCAGTATACGGCCCTCACAGGCCGTTCCGGACAGCCCGGCCTGCGACCCATGGGTGTATGGCTGGACCAGGCCCCCGGCCAGCCCATCGATGAAACGCTCCGCGTTGTGCAGGAATTCCGGGATAACCAGTGGGGCCTCGATGTATTGCGCCTTGCACCGCCGGCGGTATATGGATTTCAGCCGGACAAGCCAGCGTTCGAATGGGCGCCCGACCGCGTACCGGACGCGCGCGACCTTTTCGCTCGTGCACAGGAGCTGAATATTCAGATTGCGGCGCCTTCATTCCCGGGCGTCCTTCGCGACACGCATTTGTTCAGTGAATGGGAAGACCGCGGCTGGCTGCTGATCAACGACGAAGACGGCAACGCGCAGATCTTTCCGGGCAACGATTTTACGGGCGGACAAGAGTTCGGCTTGCTGGACTTGACGAACAAGGACGTCTATAAACTTTGGTCCGAGCGCCAGCGGCAATCGCTGGACGAAGGTTCGGCGTCTCCTGTCTGCAATGTGCAGATCGATATCCCCGACGGGATCACGGCACGCGGAGGCGAGTCGGGTGCCATCCTGCGCACCATATATCCCTTGTTGGCCCGGCAGGCCTTGTTTGCCGCCGTGGCAGGCCATAAAACTCCGCAGGAAGGCGTCGTCTGCAGCGCCGACCTGTTTCCCGCCGTCCAGCGCTTCGCCTGGCAAACCGGACCCCAGGTCGCCAACGACTGGTCGGGGCTGGAGCACACCCTGCGCACCGCCTTGTCGCTGGCGGACAGCGGTGTTCCGGTGCAGACTCATAACCTGGGTTCGTCCCAGCAGCCGGTCGCCGGTATGACGCCCGAGCTTTACCTGCGCTGGCTGGCCATGAGCGTCTTTTCCGGCAACTTCACATTCCAGGGTATACCGGCGCTCCTGCCCACGGCATTCGACGCTGCAACGCGTGAACTGGTCCAGCATTGGCTGCAGTGGCGCTATCGGCTTATTCCCTACGTGCTGGGCATCGTCGAGGATTCGGTACGTACGGGCCTGCCTGTGCAGCGCTCGATGGCCCTGGCGTTCCCCGGGGACCCGGTGGCCCAGGTATGGGATACCCAGTACCTGCTCGGACCGGCATTGCTCGTGGCGCCTGCCGTCAAGCCTGGAACGCAGATCCAGGTGTATTTGCCCAAGGGCGACGCCTGGTGGGACCTTAACACCGGCTGGCGTTACGAGGGCGGAACCACCTGGACGGTAGAGGCCGGGCTCGACACCTTGCCCGTATTCGGTCGTGAAGGCCATATGCTGTGCCTGGGGCCTGCCGCGCAGCATACGGGTGATTTCAACTCGGCACGCATCCTGGATGAAGTCTGGATGTTCGGCATGCCCGAGCACAGTCCCGTTGTCATGCGCAATAAGATACGCGTCATGCAAATGCAGGGCTCCAGCTACATCAAGGGCCTGGAAGGATTGCGCATCTTGCCGGCCGAAGGGCTGGAAGTGAAACGCCGCGGTGCGGAAGTGAGAATTTCACGGGCTCGTTGACGGACAGCGGTGCCAGGTGACGGAAAGAGGAAGGGAGGCGATGCCTCCCTTTTTTCAATTGCGGGAACGTCAGCTGCCTGGGCGGTATCTAATGCGGTAACTGACTCACTTTCTGGCTGATGATCATGCCTCTTGCTCTTATCAAGCCTGCCGCTGGCTTGTGTAGCGACACACAGTTGGCGCAGCGCCTCGTGATGGAAGACCTTGACGCGCTGCAAGTTCTGATGCGCCGCTATAACCAGCGTCTTTACCGGGTGGCGCGCAGCATCCTGCGCAACGATGCCGATGCAGAAGAGGCGGTGCAGGAGGCGTTCTACAAAGCCTATCGGGCCATCGCCAGCTTTCGAGGGGACTCAGTCTTGTCCACCTGGCTGGTGCGTATTGTGGTCAACGAATCCAACCGGCGTTTGCGCAAGATAAATCGGCTCGCCACGTGGCTGGAATTCAATAACGATGCTGAGCGTGGCGATGTCACGGCAACTATGACAGTAGACGAATTTTCATCGGATCAGCCGGAGCCGGCTCTTGTACGCGCCCAGACCCGGCAGTTGCTTGAGGCCCGTATCGACCAGTTGCCCGACCTGTTCCGCGCGGTATTCATATTGCGGGCGGTCGAAGACCTGACGGTAGAGGAAACCGCGACGTGCCTGGGGATCCCGCCTGCCACGGTGCGCACCCGTTATTTCCGCGCCCGCAAGCTGATGCGCAAGTCTTTGGATGCCGATATGGGCGTCAACGTGGTCGATACCGCTTTTGCGTTTGCCGGAGTGCGTTGTGACCGGATGGTGGCATCGGTGATATCCCGGCTACGCGAAGCACGATAGTCAGACAATGATTTCTCAATGTGCTGTCCCCCAAGGAGAAGTACCATGTCATTTCTCAGTTTCGTCAACGATCCCGCAACCGGCAATGCACGCCGGGCATTTCTGGGTCAATCCGGTTTGCTGTTGTCTGGTGCTGCCGTCGCGTTGATGGCCGGGCAGGAAGCACTGGCCAAGGGCAATGCGCCCCTGGCGTCCGACGTGCGAATCTTGAACACGGCACTGGGTGCCGAGCTGGAAGCCATTGCCGCATATCAGCTGGGAGCGGAAAGCGGCTTATTGCAAAAGCCGGTACTGGATCTGGCTGTGACGTTTCAAGGACAGCATAAAGAGCATGCCGACCTCTTGTCGCAGACCATACGGAAGCTGGGCGGTAAGCCCGTATCCGCCAAGGAAAAGTATATATTTCCAGTCGACACGCTGAAATCGCAGGCCGACGTATTGCGCTTTGCCGCCATGCTTGAAAAAGGAGCGGTAAGTGCTTATCTGGGCGCCGTGCCTGTTTTCGACAATCGCGACCTTGCCCGCGCGGCAGCCAGCATACTGGGCGACGAAGCCATGCATTGGGCGATATTGCGCAACGCGCTTGGGGAGGACCCCGTGCCTTCCGCGTTCGTATCATGACCCAGATACAGTGGCTGGCGGTCCTGGGGGCAAGCTTGTGTGTGTATGGCGTGGCCGGATCGTCCGACGCCTGGTCCCGGAATGTGGCGCCCGGCAATGTGGTAAACGGCGAAGCCGTGTATTCACGCTGTCTTGCGTGTCATGCACTGGCTTATGACCGTACCGGCCCCAGGCACTGCGGCCTGTTTGGCCGGCAAGCCGGCAGCATACCGGGATACGCTTACTCGCAAGCCATGAAGGAATCGAAAATCATCTGGGACGACGACACGTTGAATTTGTTCCTGGCGGATCCAATGCACGTGGTGCCGGGCACCTCCATGGGATATGCCGGCATTCCCGATAAGCAAGAGCGCGCCGATTTGATCGCGTATCTGAAAAAAGAGAATAACTCCGCGGCCTGCCTGGTACGTTAAGGCTGTGCCACGGACACCTCTATGACCAGTTCAGGGTTGAAAGCGACGTTTTCATTGACGCCGTCCCTGGCATAGCCCCGTGGGTTGCAGACGACCCGGGTGCCATTGACATGGTAGTCGAAGCTGTCGTGGGTATGTCCGTGTATCCATAGCGCAGCCCGGTCTGCGCCCAGTAGATGTTCGCTGTTGGATACAAAACAGTTATTGATCAGCGAGCCGTCGAACCGGGGGTGGATGCTTTTGGGCGAGGGCGAGTGGTGCGTAATGACCACGGTGGGGCCTTCGTAGGGCTCGCCGAGCTTTTTGTCCAGCCATGCCAGGTTGGTGTTGAAAAGCGCTTCCATTTCGGTTGGCGAAAAGGTTTTTTCTGACGAAGCGCTGGCCTTGATGCGCGTGAAATCCCGTATGAATGCCAGCGACTCCGTGATCGCCTGTTCGCGAGCCTGTGTGCCGTACAAATTGAAGTTGGTCCACAAGGTAGAACCCAGGAAACGTATGCCTTTCAGCACAATTTCTGTGTTGTGCAGGATATGTATATCGGTTCCCCGGGCATGCGCCTTGAGGTCGTCCACCGTGGCATCCAGGCTGCCGCCGTAGAACTCGTGGTTACCGGCTACGTACAGTACGGGCTTGCTGAAACCGCGCGCCCATTGCAGCGCTTCTTTTGGACGCGCAATATCGCCTGCGAGAATGACAATGTCGGACTCGGTATGGGGCAGAGGCAGGCCCGCGCTGCCAAGATGAAGGTCGGACAGTATATTCAGGCGTATAGGTCTTGCTGGATGGGCCATGCTTGTTCCAGGTGTTCTTGCAGTAGTGATTTGACAGGCTTTTTAAATGGCGTCATAATCTCGTTCTTCGGTCGGGTCGTTAGCTCAGTTGGTAGAGCACCGGACTTTTAATCCGATGGTCGCGCGTTCGAGTCGCGCACGACCCACCACCGATCTTTTTTAAAAGAAACCAGTCCTTTCGGGCTGGTTTTTTTTTGGCCGTACACGGCCGGAGCTGACCTTGTACTTAAGTTTTCATGCATTCTACATCCGTGTAAACCATTAGGATTGCCTTAAGTATCGGATCTGCTTATGCTAAATTGTGATGCTATGGTCGGAAGCCTTATTCTCTTTATAAGCCTGTATCTTGATCTTCCTGGAAAACATCCATAAAACCTATGCTTCGCCGGGTCGTGTCTCGCACGCATTGGCAGGGGTCGACCTGCACATTCGTAAAGGCGAGATCTTCGGCATTATCGGGCGTTCGGGTGCGGGAAAAAGCACGCTGATCCGTATGTTAAATCTGCTCGAGAGGCCCACGCAAGGCAGTGTGACGGTGAACGGCCAGGACATTACAGCGCTGAGTGAACCGCAGCTCAGAGAGTTCCGGCATGGGGTCGGGATGGTCTTCCAGCATTTCAACTTGCTGCGTTCGCGTACCGTTCTCGATAACGTGTGTTTTCCGCTGCGGCTGGCGGGGCTGACGCGCAGGCAACAGATAGAACGTGCACACGAGGTCCTGACGCTGGTAGGGCTGATGGATCACGCCAGCAAATACCCCCGGCAGTTGTCAGGAGGCCAGCAGCAGCGCGTGGGCATAGCGCGCGCGCTGGCCAATCGTCCGGAACTGCTGCTCTGCGATGAGGCAACATCGGCATTGGATCCAGAAACGACGCAGTCGATTCTGCGGCTGCTGCTTGACATCAACAAGCGCCTGGGATTGACCATAGTACTGATAACGCACGGCATGGACGTCATCCGCAATGTCTGCGATCGCGTCGCCGTCATTGATGCCGGCGTCATTGTGGAAAGCGGTACTGTGCTCGATGTCTTCCTGCACCCCAGTCACGCGGTGACGCAGTCATTGCTGTCGGAAAGCGGCGTCGATGCCGAGGGCTGGCGCGAGATGGCGCAGGGTATAGAAGGACAATTGCTGCGCTTGAGCTTCCGGGGCGATTCCACCGTCAAGCCCATACTCAGTCATGTCAGCCGCAAGCTTGGCCTGGACCTGAGCATCCTGCAGGGGTCGGTGGGCCGCATCAAAGACACGCCCTATGGGCAACTCGTCATTGCGGTACAGGGAGACGCGGCGTCACAGGAAAAACTTGCGGGCGTACTGACGAATGCCGGCATTGAGTGCGAGGTGCTGCGGCCATGATGTTTACGAATATCGACTGGGCCTTGATAGGTGAGGCGACTATCGACACCTTGTTGATGACCGGCTTCTCACTGATTTTCACCGTCATTATCGGCCTGCCGCTGGGCGTCATCCTGTTCCTGACCAGCAAGCACCAGATGCTTCAAAATGGGCCTGTCTATCAGGTACTTTCGTTCGTCGTGAACGTATTGCGCTCGGTTCCCTTCCTTATTCTGCTGATCGTCATGATCCCGTTCACCCGCGTCCTGGCAGGTACATCGCTGGGCGTGGAGGGGGCTGTGCCGCCTCTGGTGGCCAGTGCCGCTCCGTTTTTTGCCCGGCTGGTGGAAAATGTATTGCGCGAACTGGATCCCGGAGTGTCCGAAGCATGCAGGGCGATGGGGGCCAATTCGCGCCAGACGGTTCTGCTGGCCCTCATTCCCGAAGCCACTACCGGCATCGTGGCCGCAATGATCGTCACTGCCATTGCGCTGGTTGGCTATTCGGCCATGTCGGGTGTCATTGGCGGCGGAGGCCTGGGCGACCTGGCCTTGCGTTTTGGATACCAACGTTACCAGACCGACGTCATGGTGGTGACTGTCGCCATTCTTGTTGTAATGGTTCAGCTTCTACAAGTGTTTGGCGATCGCCTGGTCGCGAGACTGAACCGCAGATAACTTTCTGGAGAGAAAAACATGTCTATTAGAAAAATCGTGCCAACCCTGGCTTTTTCCATTGCCACGCTATTTGCCGGCGCGGCGGCGCAGGCTGAGTCCCTCAGCATAGCGGCTACCCCTGTACCTCATGCCGAGTTGCTCGAACTGGTCAAGCCGGTCCTGGCCAAGGAAGGTGTGGAGCTGGACATCAAAGTATTCACTGACTATGTCCAGCCGAACCAGCAGGTTGCAGAGGGTCACATCGATGTCAACTTCTTCCAGCACAAGCCTTATCTTGATTCGTTCAATAAAGAACACAAGACCGGCCTGGTCTCCGTGGGCCTGGTCCATGTGGAGCCGTTTGGGGCGTATTCCCAAAAAATCAAGGACATCAAGGAGCTGAAGGATGGTGCGCTGATTGCCTTGCCCAACGACCCTTCCAATGGGGCTCGGGCCCTGCTGTTGTTGCAAAAGCAGGGGCTGATCACGCTGAAGGATCCGTCCAATATTCTGGCGACATCGCGCGATATTGCCGAGAATCCGAAAAAACTGAAATTCCGTGAACTCGAAGCCGCCACGCTGCCGCGTATCTTGCCGGATGTCGACATGGCTTTGATCAATACCAACTATGCGCTGGAAGCCGGATTGAATCCCGTCAAGGATGCCTTGTTCATCGAGGGCGCCGACTCGCCTTACGCCAATTTGCTGGCAACCACCGAAGCCAAGAAAGATTCGCCGGCCATCAAGAAACTGGTGGATGCTTTGCAAAGCCCGCAAACCCGGAAATTCATACAGGAAAAATACCAAGGAGCCATTGTTCCCGCCTTCTGATGACACGGTGCCTTCCTTAGGCGCTTTCGGTTACCATACCATTTTTGACGATATCGCCCCACTCAAGGAGTCGCATATGTTCGTGAACAAAATCAAGGTCGCGCTGGCCGGCTTGGCAATTGCCCTGGTGCTGCCTGTTACTCATGCCGCTCAGGACAAAGAGCTACTCGTTGCCACCGACACTGCATTCGTGCCTTTTGAATTCAAGCAGGACGGCAAGTACACCGGTTTTGACATTGAACTGTGGGATGCCATCGCCAAGGAAGCAGGGCTGAAATATTCGCTACGGCCCATGGACTTCAACGGCATTATTCCAGGCCTGCAAACACGCAACATCGATGCGGCGCTGGCCGGTATCACCATACGGGACGATCGCAAGAAGGTCATTGATTTTTCCGATCCGTATTATGAAAGCGGCCTGGCTATTCTAGTCAGTAACGATAATACCGGCATCAAGTCGGCCAAAGACCTCGAAGGCAAGAATGTGGCGGTAAAAATCGGCACCGCCACCGTGGACTACCTGAAGGCCAACGTACCGAACGCAAAGCTCAAGCTGTTCCCCAATATTGACAATGCGTTCCTTGAGCTTGCCACGGGCCGGGTCGACGCCGTGGTGCACGATACGCCCAATCTGCAGTATTTCGCAAAGACCGGCGGCCAGGGCAAGGTCAAGGTGGTCGGTTCGCTGAAAAGCGGCGATTTCTACGGTATAGGTTTCCCCAAGGACAGCGAACTTGTTCCAGTCGTGAACAAGGCGCTCAAGGCCATCCAGGACAACGGCACCTACGATGCCCTGTACACAAAATGGTTTGGCGAAAAAGCAGCCCAAGTCAACTAAGTACAGGCTGACAATCGACGGCGATCGGGCGTAGAGCGCTACCCCTTGATCGCCGTTTTTATTTGACGATGCGAAGCTCGCTATGCCGGGCCTGCAGTTTTCGGGGCAAACAACGTGACTTTTGAATGGTCGGCCATCTGGGACGCATTACCCAGCCTTCTCGAAGGCGCAAAAATGACGATACAGATCACATTGCTGGGCCTGATCGGCGGGACCATCATTGGATTCCTCTCGGGTGTCGTGACCACCTACGTCAAGGTGCTGGTTACCTGGAAAACCACATTCATCGCGATAGTCAGCCTGGCATTGATCGCCGCCATGATCAGGCTGGCGTCCTGGGTAGGCACCACTTTCCTTGGGGGCGTACCGGACTGGGTCTGGCTGCTCATGCAAACGGTGATCGTGCTGGCCGTGCTCTGGCGGTTCGCAAAATACATACCGGTCGCGCTGTCGTTTCTTGCCCAGGTATATATTCTATTGATACGCGGCACGCCCATCGTCGTGCAAGTCATGTTCATTTATTTTGCATTGCCGCTGATTTCCGGCTGGCGCATCGATGCACTGCTGGCCGCTATTTTTACGTTGGTGATCAATTCCGGCGCATATATTGCAGAAATCGTGCGTGGCGCTTTGCTGTCAGTGCCGAAGGGGCTCAAGGAAGCCGGCCAGGCCATGGGGCTGCCTTTCTACAAGATACTGGCCTACATCGTCGGGCCGGTTGCCTTGCGGCGCATGATTCCGGCCATGGGGAATCAGTGCATCATCAGCCTGAAGGATTCGTCGCTTTTCATCGTTATCGGCGTCGCCGAGCTGACACGGCAGGGGCAGGAGATTATTGCCAGCAACTTCCGGTCGGTTGAAATATGGGGTGCGGTGGCGGTTATCTATCTGATTCTGACCGGCTTCATCGCCCTGACCCTCAAGTTTGTCGAACACAGGACACAAATCGTATGAGCATCGTCGAGTTCAAAAATGTCGTCAAGCGCTTCGGACCGACCACGGTACTCAACGGCATTGACCTGACCATTGAAAAGGGCGAAGTCGTGGTGGTGGTTGGCCCGTCCGGTTCAGGGAAGTCGACCCTGTTGCGTTGCATCAATGTGCTGGAAACGATTGAAGAAGGCGATATCACCGTCAATGGGCTCAGTGTGCGGGGCAGTGGCGCCCAGGTTCGCGAACTGCGCCGTGAAGCCGGAATGGTGTTCCAGCAGTTCAATCTTTTCCCCCAGCTTACAGCGCTGGAAAACGTCATGTTTGGTCCGGTCCATACCCGGGGTAGCGCACGCCGGCAAGCCAAGGAAGAGGCCATCGCCCTGCTTGGCAAGGTCGGGCTGGAAGAGAAGGTCAACCACTATCCGGGCGAGCTCTCCGGCGGCCAGCAACAGCGGGTGGCCATTGCCCGTGCGCTCGCTATCCGGCCTCAGCTGATGCTGTTCGACGAACCCACGTCCGCACTCGATCCAGAACTGCGCCATGAAGTGCTGAAGGTCATGCAGGATGTCGCGGAAGAGGGCATGACCATGATCGTGGTCACCCACGAAATGGAGTTTGCCCGTAAAGTCGGCAGCCGCCTTATTTTCATCGACGGCGGAAAAATAGCCGAAGATGGCCCGCCCGCTGAACTGCTAAGCAATCCACCCAGCCAGCGGCTGAAGGAATTCCTGCAGCACGTGGCGTAAGGCTCGTTGCCTTACGCCGTAGCCAAGTATTGGATTAGCGTTCAGGATGCGACACGTATCGTGCGTGTGGCACTCAATTTTTTTGAACCTTGCTCGGTGATTTTTATAGTCACCTGGCGCGGCGTGAAGCCTTCAGGCAAGGCGGCCGCGCCGCCTACATGGCTGTACTGTTCCAATTCGATAGGGAACGGCGGCAGGTCGATGTTGCCCGATTTGCGGTTGGCGTAGCGTCCCGCAACCACCAGTTCCACTTCGCCAGTAAAAGCCTGGGTCTTGCCTTTGTCCTGCATGACGAGTATCTGGTAGTGGAGCTGCCCGTCTTCGCTGCGGAAAGACGCTGCGCGGATGCCGGGCGACGTGCCTCGCGGATCTGGCGGCATGGCGTCGGCAAATAATTGAACTTCGGCCGTCAGCTTGGTGACTTGTTCCTGGGCCTGCTTCAACTGTGTCGCCTGATCTGCAACGGTTGTCGTCTTTTGCTTGAGGTCGTGCGCCTGTTGGTTGAATTGCGATTGCAGGCGCTGCTTGTCCATGTTGCTGCTGTTCAGGTCGTAGTGCAGTTGTTCGGACTGTTCGACGGTGAGCCGGGTTGGGCCGTAGCTTTTCTGAAGAAACAGCAGGCCGCCCGCTCCCAGCACAATGCCAGACAGCATCAGCACGACCCATCGGGGTATGCGGCGCGAGCGGCGGGTGTTGCCGTAGGCCGTAGGTTGAAAGACACGGCGTTTGGACGATCCGAACATGGGGAGTTATTCCTGTATTGCAGGACAATGGAAAACAACACGGTCCATTGCCGAAAAACCTTCAAGCATAGTGCATCGTGCATTGCCTGCCGGCAATTGTCGATGTTGCTTTCGTATTGATAGTTCCAGATACATTCGTTTTTTCTGAATTGAAACAGTGTAGCGTGCAGCGCCACCAACCGCTAGCGCATGGCTGTGTCCAACTGCATCAGGCGCTGTGGCGTTCCGACGTCTGTCCACTGCCCCTGGTAATGACTGCCTATCACTTTGCCGGCGGCCATCGCCTTTCTGAGCAGCGGTGCCAATGGTGCCGGCTGGTGCTCGGCAATCTCGTGAAACAGCGCGGGGCGGTAGATGCCGATACCCGAGAAGGTTAGCGTGACGGCGCCGTCCTGTGTGCCCGCGTCGCTGACCAGGCCGGAGTCTTGCAATTGGAAATCGCCTTCAGGATGCTGGGCCGGGTTATCGACCAGCATCAGCCATGCCAATGTATCGGTGGCCAGGCTGGCCACACGCTGCGCGGCGTCGGCCGGGTTCCAGTCGCACCAGACATCGCCGTTTACGACAAGAAACGGCTGCCCTTCGAAATGGGGCAGGGCCTGGGCAATGCCGCCGGCCGTCTCCAGGGCTTGGGGTTCAGGCGAGTAGCTGATGCGTGCACCGTATCGGGCGCCATCGCCCAGCGTTTGTTCTATTTGCTCGCCCAGCCAGCACAGGTTCACCACGATTTCGGTGATGCCGGCTGTCACCAGCCTTTCGATGTGCCACACAATGAGCGGCTTGCCTGCAACCTGGAGCAACGGCTTGGGCACGTGATCGGTCAGTGGGCGCATCCGTTCTCCCCGGCCGGCCGCCAGGATCATGGCCCGCATCAGAACGTATACCCGGTTGTCACTTGCCGGCCGTCGAGTTTGTCGAGCAGCCGGATAAGCGGGCGAAAGACGCTGTAGCGCCCGGCGACCTGGCGCACGTAGGCATTTACGCGGGGTATGTGATCGAGGTAATGAGGCTTGTCGTCTCGATAGGCGAGGCGAGCAAACACACCGAGGATGCGCAGGTTTCGTTGGAGTCCCATCCATTCGTAGGCGCGATGGAAGTCGGCAAAATCGGCTGGTACGGGTAAGCCGGCGGCGCGTGCGGCTTCCCAGTACCGTATCGCCCAGTCCAATTGCTGCGGCTCTTCCCAGGTGGTGCGCGCATCCATGACCAGCGAAGCAATGTCATAGGTCAGCGCGCCGACAAGTGCATCCTGATAATCGATGATGCCAGGGTTGTGGGCCGCTAGCCCCACCATCAGGTTCGGTGAGTGGAAATCGCGGTGCACCAGGACACCGGGCTGACTGGTGTTATCGTGAATCAGGGCGGCAAAGGCGGTATTCAGTACGGATTGCTCGGCTTCGTCAAGCTGGACCTGGCAATGGCGTTGCGCATACCATTCTGGAAAGACAGCGAGTTCCTGTGAGAGGCGTTGGGCATCGTAGTGCGGCAGGCCTTGCGTACTGGCATGTTGCATGCGCACCAGCGCGGCGATTGCATCGCGATACAGCTGTTGCAAGCGGGTATCGTCCAGGCCTGACTTGATTGCCTGATAATAGGTTTGCTCGCCCAGGTCGGTCAGCAGCAGAAAGCCCTGCTGCAGGTCCTGGGCCAGTACCGCTGGTACATTAAGGCCTGCCTGTGCGAGCAGGCCTGTTACATGGATGAAGGGTCGGCAGTCTTCCTGTTGCGGAGGTGCATCCATGACGATGGCCGTGCCGGTGGCGGTGTTGAGTCGGTAGTAGCGCCGAAAGCTGGCGTCGCTGGAGGCCGGTTCCAGGCTGGCAAGGTCCAGTCGATGGTCGCCGGCGATGCGGGCGAGCCAGTTTTTCAGTATGGGCAATCGGGATTCAGCACTGGAGTTCAAGATCAGGTTTTCCATGGTAAGCGGTTGAATGTGCGTCGCCAGGCTGTATTGTGAACCACGTACGCGCCAGCTTCTCTATAATACCGGGTCGCCAATCAATACGGGTCGGCAGCTGTGCCAAAATATAGTCAGTTTTTCTCGAGGACGAAATACGCGTGCGTTTGGTTTGGTGGGCAATTTTTCTAGCTATGGGCGGCGTATCGACGACGCAGGCACAGCAGCCTGGGTCGGATGTCGACATGTCACCCCTGCAGGAGTTGCGCGTGGCTCCGAGCCTGCAAGTCCATGGGAATATCGACGACAACGAAATTACATCGTTTCTTATCGGCGACAAGATGGAGTCCGATGAGGACGGCCTGGTAACGCTTACGGGCAATGCCGAAGTTCGCCGTATCGACTCGGTCGTAAAGGGCGATTCCATCGACTACCAGCGGTCTACCGGCCAGGTCCGGGTGCGCGGCAACGGTCTCGTCATGCGGGACGCGAGCATTGTGGAAGGCCCGGAGATCAACTACAACATCAATAGCGAAACCGGTGAAGTCAACGATCCCAATTTCTGGCTGGGCGCCACCGGAGGCGCGGGTAAAGCAGTAAAAGCCGATATCCTTAGCCGCAACCATATGCGGCTTGATACGGTCACGTATTCGGGTTGCCCGTGTCCGGATCCGTCCTGGTTTATCAAGTCCTCGCGGGTCGATCTGCTTTTTGACGAGAACGAAGGTACGGCGCGCAATGGCGTGCTTTACTTCAAAGGCGTGCCCATCCTTTATTCGCCGTTCCTCACCTTCCCCATACGCAAGGAGCGCAAATCGGGCTTCCTGGTCCCGACTTACGGAACATCCACCAGCGGCGGGCCGGAGTTTTCGCTTCCGTATTACTTCAATATTGCACCGAACTACGATGCAACGATCACTCCGCGGTATATGGCCAAGCGCGGTTTGCAATTGGGCGGCGAATTCCGTTATTTGGGAAGCAGGTACAGCGGCCAGCTGGCCGGCACCTACCTGGCCAATGACCAGGAAGCCGATCGAAATCGCTGGTACTACTCCTGGCAGCATGGTCACAATCTGGGTGGCGGATTGAGCGCGTCGTTCGACATACGCCGCGTGTCGGACGATGATTATTTCCGGGACTTCTCATCGCTGGGCCTTAACGAAGCCTCCAATACTTATTTGCCCAGTAGCGCCGGATTGAACTGGAGTGGGTACAAGTATTTCAACGCGTCGTTATACGCCTATACCTACCAGACGCTTCAGGATCGCACCGCCAGTTACCTCGCGCCGCAGTACAACAAGCTGCCCGAACTCTACGTGCGGGGCGCACGGTATAACTGGGGCGGCTTCGACGTTCAGTCTGAAAACTATGCAACCCGGTTCATGATGCCTTTCTATAAGGGCGACATTGAGCGATACAGCAACTTCAAAGACCAACGCATCGCACCGAACGGAACCCGCTTTTCTTCGTATACGACGGTGTCCTACCCCGTCGTGCGCGCCGGCTGGTACGTAACACCCAAGGTCGGGATGCATCTTAGCCAATACAGTACCGACTGGTACGCCGGCCAACTGCCGCAGTATGCGGGCAGGCCGGACACGCAATCCCGGGTGCTTCCCATCATGTCGATCGATTCCGGCATGACCTTCGAGCGCGAGACCACACTGTTCGGCAATGACTCCATACAAACGCTTGAACCACGCTTGTACTATTTGCGCGTGCCGTATCGCGACCAATCCCAGATCCCTGTGTTCGATACCTATTACGCTGATTTCAACTTCGCGCAGGCTTTCGACGAAAATATATTCAGTGGCGGCTGGGACCGGATCGCAAACGCGAACCAGCTGACGCTGGGCCTCACCACGCGCTGGCTCGATGAAGAGTCGGGATTCGAGCGTTTGTCGCTGTCGGCGGCGCAACGTGTTTATTTCGAGGATCAGCTGGTTACCTTGAATCCTGGCGACAAGAAACGCACCAACAACAAATCCGATTATCTCGTTGGCGTCAACGCGGCATTGACCGACACGCTGGACGTGCGATTCGACGCACAATACAACCCGGACTCCAATGATCGCAACCGCATGACGGCGGGCTTCCGATGGGAGCCCAAACGCCTCGCGATGCTCGCCGCTTCATATCGATATCAGCGTGATCCGGCGCAAGTCGCCGAGCCCGAGGTCCGCAATCTTCCAGGATACATGGACAGCAGTAAAGAACAGGTCAGCGTTACTGGCCAATGGCCGATAACCAGTAAAGTGTACGCGTTGGGGCGTTACGACTATTCCTTGCAGGAAAAGCGCAACACCCAGTCGATCTTTGGACTTGAATACAAGGGCGATTGCTGTTGGGTAGGTCGCGTGGTCATGCAGCGTTATGCGGTTTCAAGGGAAGACGTCAACACCGCGCTTTTCTTCCAGCTGGAACTCTCGGGCCTCGGTTCCCTGGGCACGGATCCCATGCGCCTGCTAAGTGAACGGATCGCCGGCTATAGAACCATCACCCCACCAATACCCGAAAAAACCACCTTCGAGAGGTATGAATAATGCGTAGTGTGCATGCTAAGCGCCGGCTAGCGTCCATTTTGATTCCAATCCTGGGCGTAACATCGTCGGGCATTGCTGTAGCTGCCAAACCGGGGGGCAATAAAACCGAACCCGCCCCCGCGCAACAGTCGCAACAGTTCGTCGACAGCATTGCCGCCGTCGTGAATCAACAAGTGATCACGCTGCAGCAAGTCAATGCCGAAGCGCGAGCGGCGCAACAGCAACTGCAGCGCCAGAAGATACCAGTGCCCGATTTTTCCATTCTGCAGAAGCAGGTGCTTCAGCGCATGATTACCGAAGAGGTCGAGCGCCAGGAGGCTGATCGGCTGGGAATCAAGGTTTCCGACGCACAGGTCCAGCAGGCCGTCCAGACGGTTGCCGGCCGCAACAAGATCAGTGTGGCGCAGCTGCGCCAGGAAATCGAGAAATCCGGTGTCTCCTGGGACGCCTACATGGACAACTTGCGCAAAGAGGTGCGCATGGATCTCTTGCGCCAGCGCGCGGTGGACAGCACTATCGTCATCTCCGATGCTGAAATCGACGCATTTTTGAAGACGCAGGGCAACCAATTGCCGTCTGCCGCCCAAGATCCACGGGCGCAACAGCCTCAGCAGGCCGCACCGGTACAGCAGAGCGGGCCGCGAGTCCTCGGCTTGGCCCAAATACTGGTAGCCGTTCCTGAAGGCGCTTCGTCGTCACAGGTACAGGAACTTCGCAAGAAAGCCGAAAGCATCCTGGCTCGTGTTCGCGGCGGTGCTGATTTTGCGGGCATTGCGGCCTCGTCGTCCGATGGCCCCGAGGCACTCAGCGGCGGTGAGCTTGGCGTACGGCCCGCTGAAGGCTGGCCCGATCTGTTCCTGCAGGCTACCGAGAATTTGAAGGCGGGTGAAACCAGTGCCATCATCCAAAGCGGCAATGGGTTCCATATCCTGAAGGTCCTTACTCGAGGGCAGGCATCACAAGGCGGCGCCACGGCGCCACGTGCGCCGGCTCCCGGTCCCGCTCCTGTGGCTCCGCAGGCACAACAGCAGGCCCAGGGACCGATGATGGTCACGCAGACGCATGCCCGCCACATCCTGATCAAAAGCTCCCAGGTCATGTCGGACGAAAAGGCGGAGACACGCTTGAAACAATTGCGTCAGCGTATCGTCAATGGCGAGAAGTTCGAAGACCTTGCCAAACGCTCATCCGAAGATGTGACGGCTCCGCAAGGCGGCGACCTGGGTTGGTTGACGCCAGGCGAAACGGTACCTGCATTCGAGCAGGCCATGAATGCGCTCGAACCCGGCCAGATCAGCGAGCCGGTGAAATCCCAGTTTGGCTGGCATCTTATCCAGGTGCTGGAACGCCGCACAAAGAACATGGAAAACGAATTCAAGCGCATGCAGGCTCGCCAGGTCCTGTTCCAGCGCCGGATCGAACCGGCCTTCGAAGACTGGCTCAGCCAGCTGCGTAGTCAGGCCTTTATCGACAATCGCCTTGACCCTCAATCGAACCGGAACCGTCGTTAATCATTTATGGCTCATCAAGCACGTAAGCGGTTTGGCCAGAACTTCCTGGTCGACGAAGGGATCATAGATTCGATAGTGCGCGGAATTGCCCCGCAACGCGGTGACACGGTCATTGAAATTGGTCCAGGGCTATCCGCCCTGACCAAACCGTTATTGCAGTCGCTGGATCACTTGACCGCGGTGGAGATCGATCGCGACCTGGCTGCGCGCTTGCGTCGTCAGTACCCGGAAGAAAGGCTTACCGTGGTGGAAGGTGATGCCTTGCAGGTTGACTTCGGTATGCTGGGAACGCGACTGCGTATCGTCGGCAACCTGCCGTACAACATTTCAAGTCCCTTGTTGTTCCACCTTATCGGGTATGCCGACCATGTCGTGGACCAGCATTTCATGCTGCAGCGCGAAGTCATCGACCGCATGGTCGCTGCGCCCGGGTCCGGCGATTACGGGCGCTTGTCCGTCATGCTGCAGTCGCGCTACAGCATGAGCAAGCTGTTCGACGTGCCGCCGGAGGCTTTCGATCCACCGCCGCGTGTGGTGTCGGCAGTCGTACGGATGGCGCCATTGCCGGAATCGCGTCTCAGGCCCCAGAGCCAGAACGCATTCGAAAAGCTGGTCGTGCGGGCGTTCACGCAGCGTCGCAAGATGTTGCGTCGCTCATTGAATGACTGGTCTGAATTAATCGATTGGGAAGGGTTGGGTATTTTGCCTACGTCCCGGGCTGAGGAGCTTTCAGTCGAACAGTTCATTGCATTGTCCGACAGCCTGCTGGCTGCAGGCGCCCTCAAGGCCTGATCGGGATCATCCGAAAAACCAGTAGCAAACGCCTATCGATGCCAGTACGCCGGCCAGGTCGGCAACAAGCGCGCATCCTACGGCGTGGCGGGCTCGCTGGATGCCTACCGCGCCAAAATAGACCGCCAGTACATAGAAAGTGGTCTCCGTGCTTCCCTGGACGGTGGCCGCCAACAGCGCCGGAAAGCTGTCGACGCCAAAATGCTGCATGGTCTCGATGAGCATGCCGCGCGCCGCGCTGCCCGAAAAGGGCTTGACGATGGCCGTGGGCAGTGCGTCGACAAAGCGGCCGTCCATTCCGGCAAGCTGCACGAGCCACCGGATGCTGTCGAGCAGGGCGTCAAGAGCGCCGGACGCCCGCAGCACGCCAATCGCGCACAACATCGCGACAAGGTAAGGCAGCAGGTTTTTCGAGATTTCGAAACCTTCCTTTGCGCCTTCGACAAAGCACTCGTACACCGGGACTTTCTTGCGTGCCCCCACCAGCAAGAAGATCATGATGATGCCAAACAGGGTGAGATTGCCCATGAGTGACGAGGTGGCGCTGAGCGCCGCACTGCTCAAGCTGGCCAGCAATGCCATCAGGCTGCCGATGGCAAGGGCCAGCGCCGCTCCCCACGCCAGGACGACAGGGTCGTAGAGTTTGAGCCTTTGCATGAAGGCCACGGCAAGGAGGCCCACCAGCGATGACGCCGTCGTAGCCAGCAATATCGGCAGGAATACCATGGTTGGGTCAGGCGCCCCTTGCTGGGCCCGGTACATGAAGATCGTGACGGGCAGCAGGGTCAGTGACGAGGAATTCAGCACCAGGAACAGGATCTGCGCATTGGTGGCCGATTTCGGATCGGGGTTCAGTGTCTGGAGCTCGCGCATGGCGCGCAGGCCGATGGGCGTCGCGGCATTATCCAGTCCGAGCCCATTGGCGGCAAAGTTCAGGGTGATCAGGCCCAGCGCTGGATGCCCCGCCGGGACGCCAGGCATGAGCCGGCGGAAAAGCGGCCCGAGCAGGCGTCCCAACATTTCGATAAGTCCTGCCGCTTCGGCGATGCGTAGGAAGCCCAGCCATAGAGCGAGGGTGCCAAACAGAAGAATCATCAATTGCACCGAGAGCTCCGCCATATCGAACAGGCTGAGTACGATGCGTGAAAAGACCTCGGCGTCGTCCAGGGCTATCCATTGATATAGCCCTGAGAGGGCGGCGATGACGAAAAAGGCGAGCCAGAGGGTATTTAGCATGGAGCTTGATGGTCGACGTTGGTGGCAGGGTTCGATTGTCGCAGAGACGGCTTACTTTTCCCGGAACCACTGCTCGAATGGCTTTGTATCCAGGCCCGCTTTTACATACCAGACTTTGCGCGTGGCATCCCATTGGGCGCCCAGGGCCTTGACGAGGTCCTTGTCCGCGTAGGACACGCTCAAGTCGAGCCGGGAGGGAACTACAGTGGCTTGTGCCAGGTTGCTTTGTACCGCAGCATGCGCCCGCGAGCGCGTCGATGCCAATTCCATCCTGCCGATGAATGGGCTGCGCCTGGCTTCATCCTGGGGCGATATCAGGGTCAGGCGCGCTTTCGCGCGTGTAGCGACGACATAAAAGAGGTTCTCTTCCTCCTTAATGTCGCGCAGCAAGCTTGGGAACTCACCCGTTTCCAGGAAAGGAAGGATCACGTGATCGAATTCCTTGCCCTTGGCATTGACGGCACACTCGAGCAGGACGAAGCCTTTGCTTTTGCGGCTCGAAGCGAAGGCATCGGCCGCGCCTATCCATTCGGAAAATTCCCGCAGGTTCATGGCCGACTTCCGGGCAACCTCAATAAAACCCTGGACGGATTTGGCAACGACCGCCGCATCATGAGGATTTACGTAGATGCGCCTGGCCACCGCCTCGAGGTCGATGCGATCGCAGACCTCCTGCAGCACGGCGCCGGCGGGCGCGTCGGCAAGCAGCGTCTCCATGTAGGACACCGCATCCGAGATACGGGCTCGTGCCTTGTCCGACCGGCTGCGCTGGAGCTGGCCGCTGAAGAATGAATTGAGGATGTCCGGGTCCTGGGCAATCGCATTCCTGGCGAAATTCATATCGTGGGCGTTAAAGCCTATTTCGCCGAAAATGGCCAGCGACTCCACGATTGCCTTCCTGACCCCTTCCGACTGTACGGCGGAAAGATTCTTCAAGGCGATGGCCATCATTCCACGAAGGAAAAGAATCTCTTCACGCTGAAGGTAGCCCTGCATACCTTGTGTCCTGTAGGCGATGCCAGCGTGCATCAGGGCATTTTCAATCGCAACGGACTGGTGTCGGTCCCGCAGCAGGATCGCACATGCCTCCAGAGGCAACTTCTCTGATTTCCACTTTTTGATGGCGGCCACGGCCTGTGCTGCGCAATCATCGTGATCGCGATCGTGGTAGTGGCGCTGGTCGATCACCGTGCTGACTGGCAGGCTGGAGTCGACCGGCTTCTGCTTGAACGCTTCCATGGCATACGCCAGATGCGGGCCGTGGCGATAGGTCATGGTCAAGGGATAGCGTACCGAGCCGGGATAGAGGTCGGTGAACCGATGGTTCAGGTAGCTCTCGTCCGCGCCATGGCTGGAATAGATGACTTGATCCTTGTCCCCGGCGCCCACAAAATACAGTTCATCGATCGCCAGCAATGCTTCCAGGATACGAAAAGACGCTTCATTCAAGTCATGCAGTTCATCACCGACCACAAGGCGATAGTGGGGCAGTGCATTCTTGCTGTCGGGGAAGTCGTGCAATTGACACGCGAGGTCGTAGGTCGCGTCAAACGGCCCCCGGAAAAGGACTTCTTCGAAATTTCCCTGGCGGATGCGCTCGTATTCCAGCGTCCAGAGATAATCCGTTAGCGGGATGGACAAGCGTTCCGCTTTTTCCTGCAGCGACGTGTCGTCATCCCAACGCTCAAGGGCCATCGTGGCTTTAAGGCGCAACTGGCCATCGAGAAACTGGCTGATGGCAATGTTATGGGTGTTGATGTCCAGGAACTCCGCTATCCCCGCATAACCTTCACTGACCTGCTCGATCGCCGCGAGCGCATGGGGCTTCAAGGCATTGGCGGTTGTCAATGGCGTTGCGCTGGCTCCTTCTATGGCCTTCAGTACTTCAGTCGCGAACTGTTCAAAAGTGCGCACATGAATCTGGGCGGAGGTGGAGTAGGGTATGCCTATTTCGACGAGCCGCTTTTCCATCACTTCACGGGCTTCAGGCGTAAACACCAGGGCGAGGATTTGTTCCGGCTTCACGCCGCGCGCGATCGCTTCACCGACCCGAAGCGCCAGGGTCGTTGTTTTCGCCGCGCCTGCGTTGGCCTCGATCAAGGTGACACGATGCTGCGACAGTTGAATCTTTTGTTGTTCCACGGTGGGAACGAATCCATGCGGAACGAATCGGGCAGGACTGGTTTTACTCGTCATAGCTTAGGCTCCAAGGCACAGATCTTACCCTGTGGCGGCGTGGGACCGTGGTTCCCCGCCTGAGCGTTTACGTATTGAATAACTTTGGCAGCGTGTCATGACGTAAAAGGCTTGTGCGGCGTCGTCCGACAGGGGCACAATTGGCGGAAAGGAATATGTTGCCTCCAGTCGACAGCGCGGCCTTGCATCAGGGAGTCTTGATGTCTGAAATCGAAACAGCCCGAAAGCCGTTGCCCCAGGGGTACCGGCAGGGGATAATCACCGCCATCACCGTCTTGCTGGGATTCTCGCTCGCCTTCCTCCGTTTCTGGGGTACGGAAGCGCCGGGCGAATGGACGAGCAAATCGGTCATCCCCGGCGTTATGTTGACCGCCGCGGTCGTGTTGCAGATTATCGCGCTATACAGGGCGTTGCGGCTTGCCGACGATGAAGAGCACGAGTATCAGCAAACGGTACAGTGGTTTATTGCTTCCGCGACACTATTGTTATTTGGGCTTGCAGCGGCCGCCTGGGAACTGGCCTGATCCGATGGCATAGTCCAGTGGCGCTTTCGGTCCCGGGGTTTTGTGGGTATTCTGGAGGCTCCGTTCCTCGCTTAAGGATATCCAGTGACCGATCTTTCCCTTTTTCCGATCACGAAGAAATGGCCCGCGCAGCATCCCGACCGCATACAGCTCTATTCAGTGCCGACGCCCAATGGCGTCAAGGCAGCCATCATGCTTGAAGAAACAGGGCTGCCTTACGAGCCGCATCTGGTTCGCTTCGATGACAAGGAACAGAACTCGCCGGAATTTCTTTCGCTCAGTCCCAACAACAAGATTCCGGCCATCCTGGATCCAGATGGCCCGGATGGCAAGCCCCTGGGGCTGTTCGAATCGGGCGCCATCCTTATCTATCTGGCCGAGAAGACTGGAAAATTCATGCCGCAGGATGCGCCCGGCCGCTATCAGACCATTCAGTGGCTGATGTTCCAGATGGGCGGTATAGGACCAATGTTTGGCCAGTTGGGGTTCTTCAACAAGTTTGCCGGCAAAGACTACGAAGACAAGCGTCCCCGCGACCGCTATGTGGCCGAAGCCAGGCGTCTGCTAGGCGTGCTCGACCAGCGACTCGAGGACCGCGGCTGGATCATGGGCGACGAGTACACGATCGCCGATATTGCCACCTTCCCGTGGGTACGCAACCTGATAGGCTTTTACGAGGCAGGCGAGCTGGTGGGGATTTCGGACTTTAAGAATGTCGGGCGTGTGCTGGATGCATTCGTGGCCCGCCCAGCGGTCATCAAGGGGCTCGACACGCCGAAACGGACCTGATCCGCACAAAGAACGCCAAACAGCGCACCAAGTCCTACTTTGCCAGTGCTTGCAATGTTTCCAGCCGGTCCGCTTCAGCAACCGGCTTGTCCAGTCGCCAGCGCAGTATGCGGGGAAAGCGGACGGCAATACCGGACTTGTGCCGCTTGGATAGATTGACCGCTTCGAACGCCAGCTCGAAAACGTGTTGCGGTTCGACAGACCGGACGGGCCCGTAGCGGTCTATGGTATTTGCCCGGATCCACTTGTCCAGTTCAAGTATCTCTTTGTCGCTGAGGCCGGAATAAGCCTTGGCGATGGGTGTCAAGGTTTCCCCTGTCCACAGTCCGAACGTATAGTCGGTATATAGCGTACTGCGTCGTCCGTGTCCTGGCTGCGCATACAGCAGGACGGCGTCTATGGTGAGCGGATCGATTTTCCATTTCCACCAGTCGCCGCGGCGTCGCCCGGCCTGGTAGCTTGCCGTCAGGCGCTTGAGCATCAAGCCTTCCACGCCGCGTTCCCGCACGCCGGCGCGCAGCAGGCCGGCCTCATCCCAGTCGCCGGCATCGATTCGGGGCGAGACGCGCAGGGGCGAATCCGGCGGGCTTTGCGCGAGCAGTGATTCGAGTGCGCGGCGGCGTTCGAGCTGTGGAAGCGATCGCAGGTCTTTCCCGTTGCATTCGAGCAGGTCGTAAGCCAGAACTTGTACGGGCGTTTCTTTCAGGATTTTTGGTCCCGGCTTGAGCCGCTGGATGCGGGTTTGCAAGGCGGAGAAGGGCAACGGGGCACCGTCATCCGCGCGCCATGCCAGCAACTCGCCATCCAGCACACAGTCCTGGGGAAGCCTCGCTGCAGCGGCCTCGATTTCGGGGAAGCGCCCGTCGAGGCGTTCCTCGCCCCGCGACCAGAGCGCGACGCCACCCCGGCGCTTGATCACTTGCAGGCGGATGCCATCCCATTTCCATTCGAGCAGCCAGTCTCCGATGTTGCCGAGCATCCCGGGATCGCCCTCAAGCGGTGACGCCAGGAAGAAGGGATAGGGCTGCTGGCTGTCGGTGGGCAATATGTCCGTGGACAATAAGTCCCGCAGGAAGGCGGGCGAAGGCAGCCATGCGCCGAGCATGCGCTGCGCAATGCGCGCAATGTCTATTCCTGAAAGTTCGGCGAGCGCCTGTTGAACCAATCGCTTGGAGACGCCGACACGCAAGGAACCGGTCAACAGCTTGTTGAACACCAGTCTCTGGTCCAGGGGCAGCCCCCGCCAAGCCTGCAGGATGGCATCCCGCCTGTCTTCGGGCGCCCCATTGGCCACCGGCAGGAGCCGGAGTTCGATCCAGTCCGCCAAGGGAATATCTTCCATGGCGTGATCGGGATCCGGCATCAGCAGGGCCAGGGTCTCGGCCAGGTCGCCGACATGGCCGTAGCTTTCCTGCACCAGCCAGTCGGGCATGTTCGCTGCCTCGGCAATCCATGCGCGCAGTTCCGGGGTGGTGGCGATTTTGCGCTTGGCGCTGGTGATCTTTCCACCCGATAGCAGATAAAGGGCCCATGCAGCGTCGCGCGGTGGTGCATCGCGAAAGTAAGTCAGCAGGGCGGCGCGTTTGTCCAACGTTGCCGTACTGCGGTCCAATTCCTGGTAAAGAAGGGCGAAGCGTTCCATGTCTGTTTCAGTCGTCCTCGCCAAATTGGGTCGTCAGCGTTTCAGCGGCGATACCGTCTTCCTTGAGAGCGCGCACCAATGCATGCGTATCGCCATGCGTGACGATGACCCGGCTTGCTCCCGTTGCACTGATGGTGCTCATCAAGTCCGGCCAGTCGGCGTGATCGGAAATGACGAAGCCACGATCCATATTGCGCCGCCGCCGGTTGCCGCGCACATGCATCCAGCCCGAGGCAAAACCCTGTTGCGCATTTCGAAAGCGCCGCAGCCATGGACTGCCCGCCGCCGAGGGCGGGGCCACTACCAGTTCGCCGGCGTAATCCGATCCTGCCGGCATTTCGCTGATGAGACGGGTGGGTATCATTGGAATGCCGGCGCGCCGATAGATGTCTACGCCGGCCGCCATGGCGCCATGCAACAGCACCGGCCTGTCGGTATGCGCCATGATCTCGGCCAGCACGCGTTGAGCCTTTCCCAAGGCATAGCAAAACAAGATGGCGGTCTGCCCACGCGCCGCGCAGTGGTCTCGCCATTGCACGATGTCCCGTGCAACAAGAGCGGTATCGGGCCAGCGATAAATGGGCAGGCCAAAGGTGGATTCGGTGATGAAGGTATCGCACGGCACCACTTCGAACGACGCGCACGTGGGATCGGGCTGGCGCTTATAGTCGCCGGAAATCACCCATGTGACGCCGTTGACCTCTATGCGGACCTGCGCCGATCCCAGCACATGGCCTGCAGGGTGCAGCGATACTTGCGCATGGCCCAGCCGGAACGCCTCGCCGTACTCGTAGGGATGAAATACCTGGTCCTGCAGTCGCCACTGCAGGATAGGCAGGCCGGCACGGGTCGTGTAGTATTCGCCCATTCCGACTCTCGCGTGGTCGCCATGTCCGTGCGTAATGACTGCACGCGCTACCGGCCGCCACGGGTCAATATGGAAATCGCCGGCGGGGCAATACAGACCTTCTGGACGTAGCTGGACGATGTCTTCCACGGCTAGGATTTGGTTGTCTGGACTACCTACATTGTAAGGAAAACGGAAGACAGCCGGTGTCGGCCGCGGCTGGCTTCATCGTCTACCGCAAGACATTTGCTCCACGTTAATGGACAAGGGCAAAGTCGCCGCGTATGGGCGTCCAGGTTTGGATATCCCTGTCGTTTTCCAGCAGTCCGGGCAAGCCCGCCCAGAAATCCTGGCGGTAATCGCGGTGAATTTGAGTGTTGATCACATCGTTGGCATCTGACCATGATTCATACAGCATGAACCGATTTGGCTTCAAGGGGTCGCGGTGCAGAACTGCATTGCGGAATGTGGACTCATTGCGCATGGCATTCAGAACAGGTTCGATCAAACTCAGGAATGTCTCTTCCTTGCCCGGCAAAAGCGTGAAAATGATCACGTAGGTCACGTCGTGCCGGTTTTCATGGCCTATGGAGTAAACAGGAATGCTTGGATGCGGGTTCATGGGTAGGTCCTTAGCTTGTTTCCCCGATGGGAATTCGTCAGGACACTATGCCGGATAGACCTCGTGGCGTCGATTACCTCCAAGGTAATGGACGCCGTCACACGATCTCGGTATTGTCCAGGCATGGCACACATCAATCCAACTGTCGGTGAATATTTGCGCGAATGGCGACAGCGCCGTCGACTGAGCCAGCTGGACCTGGCCTGCGAGGCCGAGATATCGGCCCGACACCTGAGCTTCATTGAAACCGGACGCTCCCGGCCCAGCCGCGACATGCTGCTGCGGCTTCTCGAGCAGCTCGATGTCCCTTTGCGCCAGCGCAATGTTTTATTGCTTGCGGCGGGCTACGCCCCTCATTTCGCCGAACACGCCTTGACTGACAGCGCCATGCATGACGCAAGAGCAGCTATTTCAAGCATCTTGAAGGCGCATGAGCCTTTTCCGGCATTGGCCATTGATAGGCATTGGACACTGGTTTTGGCCAATGGCGCCGTAACGCCTTTGCTGGCCGGTGTCGCCGCGCATTTGCTGGAGCCGCCGGTAAATGTGCTGCGCCTGAGCCTGCATCCCGAGGGTCTCGCCCCCAGGATCTTGAATTTGAACGAATGGCGCACCCACCTGCTGCAACGTTTGCGCCTCCAATACGACCAGACAGCCGATCCCGTTCTGCTGGTGCTGCTGGATGAACTCTTGTCCTATCGCCTACCGCCGCTTAATGCTGCGCAGCCGCAGGCCCAAAGCCCAATTGCCGTGCCCTTGCGGCTGCAGACCGCAGAGGGAGCGCTATCGTTGCTGAGCGCGACCATGGTCTTTGGCACGCCGCTGGATGTGACCTTGTCCGAGCTGGCCATGGAAACATTCTTGCCGGCCGACGCGGCAGCGGTCGCGATCCTGAACCGATTGATGTCCAGGCCTGCGTAATCACGCAACGCTGGCGAAGCGCTGCTCGAGGTAGGCAATGATTTCGTTCGACTCGTATAGCCAACGGGACTGTCCCGCTTCCTCGATATGCAGGCACGGGACCTTGATCTTGCCCCCACCCTCAAGCAAACGCTCGCGCATGGGGCTCGCCTTTGCGTTATGTAGTGTGACCGGTACATTAAGACGATGCAGGGCGCGGCGTGTCTTGACGCAGAATGGGCAGGCGTGAAACTGATAAAGCGATAGCCCGGCCGCCTCTTTGACGACCGTGGCCTGGCCTTCGGCGGAACGCCGTTGTGGACGTGGGCGCGTGACGGCATCGCCAAGCACGATCATTTGGCCAAGACCGACACGCAGGGCTTTTATCAACATAAGGGTAATCTCGACACTTGCAGGAAGGAAAGCCGGTAAGTTTACCCGGTTCGGTTGTCCGGCACAGGCAGCTCATGGCCGATGCGGGGCCCAAGAAGATCGTGCGCATCGAGCAGGGCGTAGACAATCTGTGGATTCTGCTCGAGGCACCTGCGGATGGCGGCGGGTACGGACTGGCGCGTTTTCCTGCAAAGGCCCGGGCGGGGGGCCAATTGTATGGTCAAGCCGCGCACCGTGCGCACGCCATGGACACTGGGGATGATTTGCAACACCACGCCAAGCTGGCTATGGATAAGCTCCTGGATGTGCGTCAAATCAGCGTAACTTGAAATAGTCTCGATGCGCGCAATGAGCTTTTTCTCCTGGTCTTTGGTGAGCATCAGGACGCGCGTGTCGCTACCGGGGTCATCAAGCAGCTTTTCCCGATCGCACGTGCATGCGCCCGGCGGGCAGGACTCGCGGGTGGGGGCAGGCGTAGAGGGCAGCACAGAAGGCACGTGGTAACCGGAAGCAGGGGCAAACGATGATTTTAGCGCCAGCATGGTCTTCCGGCCATTACTTCCCGGATTCATGTCGTCTGCTTTCAGGAGATAATGATGCTCATCATATCAAGCAACAAAGGGACCATCATGAACTGGAGAGCGTGGCGCCGTCAGTGGCTGACCGAACCTCTGTACCGCAAGGCGCGCGAAAGCATGCCGACCCTGTCGCCGACTGAGCAGCAGGCGATTGAAGCGGGCGACGTCTGGTGGGATGCTCAGCTCTTTTCGGGCAAGCCCGATTGGGGAACCCTGGTCAATGTGAGGCCTGTTGCCCTGAGCGCCGAGGAACAAGCCTTCATGGACGGCCCGGTCGCCCAGCTCTGCCGCATGCTCAACGATTGGGAAATCACATGGCAGCATGGCGATCTGCCCGCACCAGTGTGGGCGTATCTCAAGCAGCATGGCTTTTTCGGCATGATTATCCCCAAGGAATACGGAGGTCTCGGTTTTTCGGCCTATGCGCATTCCGAAGTGGTTCGCCGCATCTCTGTGCGGTCCGTCACGGCGGGTGTCACCGTCATGGTTCCAAACTCGCTAGGGCCCGGTGAGCTTCTTATGCAGTTCGGCACTGAAGAGCAGCGCCAGTACTGGCTGCCTCGGCTTGCCCTTGGTGAAGAAATCCCCTGCTTCGGCCTGACCAGCCCGGAAGCGGGGTCCGATGCAGCGGCAATGACCGACACCGGCGTGATATGTCGGCGCGATGTCGACGGTGTTAGCACGGTCGGCATACTGCTTAACTGGCGCAAACGCTATATCACCCTGAGTCCCGTCGCGACGGTCATGGGTTTGGCGTTCAAGCTGTCCGATCCCGACGGCCTTATCGGCAGCAAGCCGGAGCTGGGCATTTCAGTTGCGTTGGTGCCCACCGGGTTGCCTGGCGTCACCATAGGTCGCAGGCACTTGCCCGCCATGCAGGCGTTCCAGAACGGCCCCACCGAGGGCAAGGACGTATTCGTGCCGATCGATGCTCTGATCGGGGGCGTGCAGCAGGCGGGCCAGGGTTGGCAGATGCTCATGAGCGCACTGGCCGCCGGACGCGGAATCTCCCTCCCGTCCTTGTCTGCCGCGGCCTGCGTGTTTGCAGCGCATACCTCCGGCGCTTATGCCCGCGTCCGGACGCAGTTCGGTATCCCCATCGGCAAGTTCGAAGGCATCCAGGAAAAGCTTGGCCGTCTCGCGGGCAACGCGTACCTGGTGGAAGCGGCTCGCCGTTTCACGTGTTCAGGCCTGCAACTGGGGTACAAGCCGTCCGTCGTGTCCGCCATCATGAAACTGCATGCCACCGAGCGCATGCGGCAGTCCGTGAATGATGCCATGGACGTGCACGCGGGCAAGGCCGTTATCGACGGGCCGAGCAATTACCTGGGCAACTTGTATCGCGCTTTGCCCGTGGCGATCACGGTCGAAGGGGCCAATATCCTTACGCGCAGTCTCATCGTTTTCGGCCAGGGCGCCATACGGGCCCATCCTTACCTGATGAAAGAAGTGGTGGCGCTAGGCAATAGCGACCAGACCGCAGGTGAAGACGCCTTCGATGCGGTGATATGGAAACACCTGGCCCACAGCGCCAAGAACGCGCTGCGTGCCAGCGGCATGGCATGGACGGCCGCGCGTTTCGTTTCCGCCCCGCGCGGAACGGGGGCCGTAGCTCCCTATCACCGCGGACTGATCCGGTATTCGGCGGCCTTCGCCCTGGTTTCTGAAATCGCGCTACTTACCTTGGGTGGGTCGCTGAAGCGCAAGGAAATGCTGTCGGCGCGCCTGGGCGATGTGCTGGCCGAACTGTACTTGCTTAGTGCCGTGCTCAAGCGATGGCAAAACGAGGGACAGCACGAATCCGACCTGCCGCTCGTCAAGTGGTGCGCCGAGCAGGCGTTTGCGACCATCGAAAAGCGGCTGGACGATGTCTTGCTCAATCTTCCCATGCGCAGTGCCAGCTGGGTGCTGCGCGCGTTGTTGCTGCCCCCGGGAATGCGGGCTACACCGCCGTCCGACAAAACGACAGCGCTTTGCGCCAACATGCTGCTCGAGCCATCCGATACGCGCGACCGGCTGGTGGGTGCGGTGTGGGAAGGCCATGACAGCCCCAGCGTCGAGCAGTTGGAACGCGCCTTTGAGCTGGTGGTCGAAGTGCAGCCGCTGCTTGATCGCGTCCGGCACGCCGGACTCAAGGATTGGCGGCTGGCGCATGCTAACGGCGCGATTACCCAAGCACAGGCCGATGCACTGGAGGCCGCGGAACAGGCCGTGGCTGCGGTTGTCGAAGTTGACGATTTTGCGGCCGGCGACTTTCGACGGCCGCAAAGCGCGGCTTAGTCTGCCCGCTCTTTACGCTGTATAAGCTCTATCTTGTAGCCGTCGGGGTCTTCCACGAAGGCAATGACAGTCTGGCCATGCTTCATGGGGCCGGCTTCGCGTGTCACGTTGCCGCCTCTTTCCTTGATGCGGGCACAGGCGTCGTAGGCGTCTTCGACTTCCAGGGCGATATGTCCGTAGCCATTGCCCAAGTCGTAGGAGGATGTGTCCCAATTGTGGGTCAATTCCAGGACGGCGCCTTCGCTTTCTTCCTGGTAGCCCACAAAGGCCAGCGTAAATTTGCCGTCGGGATAGTCTTTACGGCGCAACAGCTTCATCCCGAGTACATCGGTATAGAACATCAGCGATCGGTCCAGATCGCCGACACGCAGCATGGTATGTAATAAACGCAACTCAGTCTCCTTGACGGTTGTTCGAGTAATGGCGGGTGGGCCAAGGGTGTTAAATGAGCGGCAATGAGCTGGGGTCGTGCTGCCGCAGCGCGTTGCGCGCCGGCTCGAAGCCGGGCAGTATCAGTCCGACTTCACGCCAGAACTCTTTGCTGTGATTCATTTGGCGCAGATGCGCAAGCTCATGGGCAATGACGTAATCGATAATATCGTGTTCAAAATGAATAAGCCGCCAGTTCAGCATGATATTGCCGTCACTACTGCATGATCCCCAGCGCGTCGCAGCCGACGAAAGCCGCCAGCGGCGGATTTTCAATTGGGTGGCGTCCAGGAAATGCTGAAGCCGCTCGCCAAACCACGCCAAGGCTTGTTGTTGCAGCCAGGCGTGCACGCTGTCGCGTATCCGGTTGCGGTCCGCCCCCAAGGGCAGCGCCAGACTAAGCACATCGCCGTGGGCGGGCGTAAACGCCTCGCCCAGGAATAGTGGCGTTTTCTGCGTGCCGTCCAGCTTCAGCACGATGTGGCTGCCCAGGTAAGGGATGGTCCCGCCATCCTGCCACAGGGTCGCGGCAGTAGCCTGGTGCTGCTGGCGCGCCTGCCTGATACGCAACTTCCCGAGTATCCAGGATGCTTTCTCGACAACGGTTGCGTCGATCTGGCCCAGTGTGACCCAATTGGGCGCGGTAACCTGCAGGCCGTCATCATTGACGGTAAGCCCGATGCTTTTTCGCCGCGACCGTTGCAACACATAGCCGATGGTCTGCTGTGCCGCCTTTACCTCGCGCCAGCGTGCGTTAAGCGGCAAGGCCGGCGGACATACGGTTGTGACAGCGTGTTCCGTCTTTGCCAGCGGGGCAGGCTGCAGCGCCGAGGTCGAAGCAGGGGTGTCGGAAAAGAGGGGGAGTTGCTCAGTCAGGCCCATATCGCTCGGGATTCAGTACTCGCATTTCAGATTCAATCCACTCCTGGACTTTACGGTTCACCGTTTCCGCATCAAGCCCGGCGGTTTCGATGAGCGGGCCGATCGACACGGTGATTAGTCCAGGCTTCTTGATGAAGGCATTGCGTGGCCAGCACTCGCCGGCATTGTGGGCAACCGGGATAATTGGCGTATTGGTGCGGGTGGCCAGCAATGCCCCGCCCATCTTGTATCGTCCCGTCTTGCCGGGCAAGATGCGGGTGCCCTCCGGAAACAGTATAGGCCAGCGGCCTTCATTAATGCGTTCTTGTCCGATCTTGACCACTTGCTCGAAGGCATCGCGGCCTTTTGCGCGGTCTATCGGTATCATGCGCAGTTGGGCAAGGCCCCAGCCGAAGAACGGTACCCGATGCAATTCCCGCTTATACACAAAACACATGTCGCGCGGCATGTAGCCGATGATGAACATCGTTTCCCAGGCAGACTGGTGCTTGGAGAGCATGACGGCCGGACCATCGGGAAAGTTCTCCGCCCCTTTCAGTTCCCACCGGATGCCTAGAATGACCTTGGCGGCCCAGACGCCCAGGCGTGGCCAGCCTATGGTGAGTTTGTAGCGCCAATGCAGGGGCAGCGGCGCCCACAGCAAGCATGCAATTGCGTAAGGGATGACCGTAACGATAAGAAAAATCTGATAGAGCGTTGAGCGAAGTACTGCCATGTTTATTCCTCGGAAAGCCAGGCGTCGACGACGGCGGCGAGATCCGTCCTGATCTGGGTGCCAGCAGGCAAGTCGGGATGATGTTGAGTCTTCTGTCCGTTGCCCGTGAGGACCAGCCAGGGCGCGCAATTGGCCGCTGCGGCAGCTTGCACATCGCGTAGCGAATCGCCTACCGCCGGGACGTTCTTGATGTCGACATCGTAGCGGCCTGCTATGTCGAACAGCATGCCCGGTTTAGGCTTGCGGCACGTGCAACCATCATCGGGCCCATGCGGGCAGATGAAAATCGCATCGACGCTGCCGCCGACGTGTGCAAGTTCGCGGCGCAGCTTGGCATGGATGGCGTTGAGCGCGTCCATGCTGAACAGGCCGCGCGCCACGCCGGACTGATTGCTGGCGATAACCACGCGCCAGTTGGCGCGCGAAAGGCGAGCTATGGCTTCCAGGCTGCCCGGCAGGGCTATCCATTCGTCCGGGCTCTTGATATACGCATCACTGTCGTGATTGATAACCCCGTCTCGATCGAGTATGGCAATTTTCACTGGGCTAACCTGGAAATGTCGGCGACCTGATTCATGACGTGGTGAAGCTCCGCCAGCAGGGCCAGGCGATTGGCTCGTATGGCGGGATCGTCTGCCATGACCATGATGTCGTTGAAGAAAGTATCGACGGCGGTTCTGGCTTGCGCCATGGTGGCCAGGCTGGCGGTGAAGTCGCCTTGCGCCAACTGGGCCTCGGCTTGAGGCTTGAGTTTGCGGATGACGGCATCCAGGGCTTGTTCAGCCGGTTCGGCCAGGATGCCGGGGTCGACGGCGCCGGGTTGCTCGTCCGCTTTCTTCAGCAGGTTCGCAATGCGCTTGTTGGCGGCCGCCAGGCTTTCCGCCTCGGGCCGTTGCGCGAAATTGGCGCAAGCCTGTATACGGGCATGGACCTGATGCAAAGGCGGTTCGAGCGTCAGCACGGCGTCGACGACATTGCGGTCAAAGTCGTTGTTCAACTGGTTCCGGTAGCGCTCGTACACGAAGGCCTGGACGTCATTGGCGGTTGTCGCGCTTAGCGTATCGGGGGCGAAACTTGCGGCGGCCTGGGCCAGCAGGTCGGACAGGCGCAATCCCTGGCTATTGTGGATAGCCAGGTAGCCGCCCGCCTGAAGTTGCTCGAAGGCGCTGATCAGGCCCAGGGCGGCACGGCGCAAGCCATAAGGGTCGCGCTCGCCAGTGGGTACCAGGCCTATGCCCCATATGCCCAGCAGTGTTTCGACGCGTTCGGCGATGAAAAGAACGGCTGAAGTCAGTGTGCCGGCGGAAACCGGGGTATCGAGGCGGATGCGGTATTGGTCTTGCAGGGCGAGCACGACATCGTCGGGCTCACCGTCGGCCTTGGCGTAATAGCCGCCCATGATGCCCTGGAGTTCGGGGAACTCGCCAACCATATTCGAACCCAGGTCGGCTTTGGCCAGCAGTGCGGCCCGGTCGGCATTGTCGATGCTGGCGCCCAGCTGGCCGGCGACGTAGCGCGCTATGTGCCGCACGCGTTCTACGCGTTCAAGCTGGGACCCCAGCTTGTTGTGGTAGACGCTGGTGGCGAGCCCTGCAACGCGGTCGGCCAGCCTGACCTTGCGGTCTGTCTGGAAAAAGAACTCCGCGTCCGCCAGGCGGGGGCGCACTACGCGCTGGTTGCCTTCGACAATATGCACGGGATCGTCGACCTGCATATTGCTGACGATGAGGAAGCGGTGCGTGAGCCTGCCGGTTTCCGGCTCGAACAAAGGAAAGTATTTTTGGTTCAGGCGCATGGTGAGAATCAGGCATTCCGGCGGCACTTGCAGGAATTGCTCTTCGAACTCGCCCACATAGACCGTGGGGTGCTCGACCAGGGCGGTGACTTCTTCCAGCAGAGCCTGTGCTTCGGCGCTGGTTCCTATCGTAGCGCCCAGGGCTTGCGCCCGGCTTTCCAACTGTTCGCTGATCAGCGCCCGGCGCGCGGTGAACGAGGCAATGACCTTGCCTTCGTCATGCAGCTGTTGCTCGTAGGTATCGGGCGACGCGATGTCGATGGCCTGGCTTGCCATGAACCGATGGCCAAGGGTCGTGCGCCCTGCATCCAGCCCCAGGACTTGGGTGGCAACGATTTCGTTGCCCCACAACGCGATGAGCCGGTGGGCGGGACGTACGAACTTGACGCTGCTGGCGCCGTCGGCCAACTGATATCGCATGACTTTCGGTATGGGCAGGTGCGCGACGGCGTACTCGAGCGCTTCCTGCAAGGCCGTGCCAAGCAGAGCGCCCGTCGCGACGCCCCGTGCGTAAAGATAGTCCTGCTTACCGTCGGATTCGGTGATGAGTTCCGATGCGGAAAGATGACCCAGGCCTTTGCTGGCCAGTTTCTTTTCCAATGCGGGACTGATTTCGCCCGCCGCGGTCAGGCCGATCTTGGCCGGCATGAGTTTTTCGGTATAGGCCTGGTCGGGCGCTTGGGCCAATACGGCATCAAGTATGACGCCCAGGCGGCGTGGCGTGGAAAAATCGGACGTAACGCAGCCTGCCGCCAGCAAATGATGCTGATCCAGTATCTTGCGTATGCCTTCGGCAAATGCCAGGCCCAGCTTTTGCAGCGCCTTGGGCGGCAATTCTTCTGTAAGCAGTTCAACCAGCAGGGGCCGGATATCTGTATCGGGAGCCGCGGTCATTGTGCGACCTCCGCAGCAACGTGCTGGACAAGCATGGGGAATCCAAGTTTTTCGCGTGAGTCAAAATAAGCCTGCGCGACGGCGCGGGACAGGTTCCGGATACGGCCAATATAAGTGGCCCGCTCGGTGACGCTGATGGCGCCGCGCGCATCGAGCATGTTGAAGGTATGTGCGGCCTTGAGCGTGGCCTCGTAGGCGGGCAGCGCCAAGGGTACGTCGATCAGGCGGCGCGCCTCGGCTTCGTAGTCGTTGAAATGGGCCAGCAACATCGGAATGGAGGCGTGCTCGAAATTGTAGGTGGACTGCTCCACTTCGTTCTGGTGGAACACGTCGCGGTAGAACACCTTTTGTCCGCCGTTGCCTTGCGTCCATACCAGGTCGTACACGCTTTCGACGCCCTGCAGGTACATGGCCAGGCGTTCGAGTCCATACGTGATTTCGCCGGTGGTGGGACTGCAGTCCAGGCCGCCGACCTGTTGGAAATAGGTGAACTGGGTTACTTCCATGCCGTTGAGCCAGACTTCCCAACCCAGGCCCCACGCGCCGAGCGTAGGATTTTCCCAATCGTCTTCAACGAAACGGATATCGTGTTCGCGCGGATCTATGCCCAGGGCAACCAGCGACCCGATATACAGGTCTACGATATCAGTGGGCGCGGGCTTGAGCACGACCTGATATTGATAATAGTGTTGCAGGCGGTTGGGATTCTCGCCGTATCGGCCGTCCTTGGGCCGGCGCGAAGGCTGCACATACGCGGCGCGCCATGGCTCCGGTCCGATCGAGCGCAGGAACGTTGCGGTATGCGAAGTGCCGGCACCGACTTCCATGTCATAGGGTTGCAGCAGGGCGCAACCCTGCTTATCCCAGTACTGCTGGAGCGTTAGTATTATTTGCTGAAAAGTGAGCATGTGCGAAGGCCATTAAAGCGAGAAGCTGCAAAATTTTTCAATTTTAACTGGTTCCGCGCTAAAGAAGGCCGGCCCGGCTGAAGGCCAATTCCAATTGGTCGTATGATATTGGGTTACCGTCCATCTTTAACAGGCGTTGCGGCGCCGCTGCTATTTTGAGGATTGCTCCATGTCTGACTTGGTAAAAGTTGAAATCATTGATCGCATCCAGATCATCACGGTCAATCGACCCGAGGCGCGTAATGCCATCAATTACGAGACCGCGCACGAACTGGCCAAGGCGTTCGAACAGCTTGATAACAACGACGATGTGGTGATCGGCATCTTGACGGGTGCGGGCAATACCTTCTCGTCGGGCATGGACCTGAAAGCGTTTGCGTTCAACGGGCAGCGTCCCTTGGTCGAAGGACGCGGCTTTGCCGGCTTGTGCGAAAAGCCACCCAGGAAGCCGCTGATCGCCGCCGTCGAAGGCTACGCGCTGGCAGGTGGCTGCGAAATGGCCCTGGCCTGCGACATGATCGTCGCGGCCGACAACGCCAATTTCGGGCTGCCCGAAGTCAAGCGCGGTATCGTGCCGGGCTCGGGCGGCATGGTGCGTCTGCCTTCCCGCATTCCTTACCACATTGCCATGGAAGCCGTGCTTACCGGCGAAATGCTGCCGGCTGCGCGCGCCCAGCAATTCGGGCTGGTCAATCGCCTGGTGCCAGCTGGTCAGGCCCTTGAACAAGCCATGGTGCTGGCCCGCATCATTGCCGAGAATGGCCCGCTGGCCGTACAGACTGCCAAGAAGATCGTCGCTGAATCGCGTGATTGGCGACAGGCCGATATGTTCGACCTGCAGCGTCCGCGCGTGGCGCATATCTTTGTTTCGGCCGATGCCAAAGAAGGCGCGACCGCCTTCGCCGAAAAGCGCAAACCTGTCTGGACCGGCAAGTAAGCGCCATCACGCCAGATTCGAAACCTTTGGCGGGCCTTTCGTTGCCTGCCTTTTTCACGATTGAACGACCATCATGACAACCATCATTCAAGAACGCGACCTGATCCAGTCTGTCGCCGACGCCGTACAGTTCATCAGCTATTACCATCCAGCCGATTACATCCAGCATCTGGCGCGTGCATACGAACTCGAAGAAAGCCCGGCCGCCAAAGATGCCATTGCCCAGATCCTGACCAATTCACGCATGTGTGCGGAAGGCCATCGCCCTATCTGCCAGGACACGGGCGTGGTCAATGTATTTCTTAAAGTGGGTATGGACGTGCGATTCGACACGCGCCGCAGTATGCAGGAAGTGTGTGATGAAGGCGTGCGCCAGGGATACTTGAATCCCGATAATCCCTTGCGCGCATCGATTCTTACCGACCCCTTGTTCACACGCAAGAACAGCCGCGACAACACCCCCTGTATCGTGAGTGTCGAGCTGGTTGCGGGCAACAAGGTCGACGTGCAGGTTGCCGCCAAGGGCGGCGGCTCCGAAAACAAGTCAAAGTTCGCCATGCTCAATCCCAGCGATTCGCTGATCGACTGGGTTCTGAAGACAGTGCCCCAGATGGGCGCAGGCTGGTGTCCGCCCGGCATGCTGGGCATAGGTGTAGGCGGAACGGCTGAAAAGGCCATGCTGATGGCCAAGCAGTCGCTGATGGAAGACATCGACATGTACGAGCTGCTGCAGCGCGGGCCGCAGACTAAACTGGAAGAGCTGCGTATCGAGCTCTATCAGAAAGTGAATGCATTGGGCATAGGCGCGCAGGGCCTGGGCGGGCTAACGACGGTGCTGGATGTCAAGATTCACACCTTCCCCACCCATGCCGCGTCCAAGCCCGTGGCCATGATCCCGAACTGCGCGGCAACGCGCCACGTGCATTTCGAGCTGGACGGCTCGGGACCTGCGCAGCTGACGCCGCCGTCGTTGTCGGACTGGCCCGATGTGCATTGGGCTCCCGACTACAACAAGTCGCTGCAGGTGGACCTCAACACGCTGACCAAAGAGCAGGTCGCCAGCTGGAAGCCCGGTCAAACCTTGCTCTTGTCCGGGAAAATGCTGACAGGACGGGATGCCGCGCATAAACGTATCAATGACATGCTGGAAAATGGCGAGCCGTTGCCGGTGGACTTCACCAACCGGGTTATCTATTACGTCGGCCCGGTCGATCCGGTAGGCGACGAAGTCGTCGGCCCCGCCGGCCCGACCACCGCTACGCGCATGGACAAGTTCACCGACATGATGCTCGAAAAAACCGGCCTGATTTCCATGATAGGCAAGGCCGAGCGTGGCCCGGTGGCCATCGAGTCCATACGGCGTCACGGGTCGGCCTATTTGATGGCGGTCGGTGGTTCGGCTTACCTGGTCTCCAAGGCCATCCGCGGTGCCAAGGTCGTCGGCTTCGAAGACCTGGGCATGGAAGCCATTTACGAGTTCGACGTCAAAGACATGCCGGTGACGGTGGCCGTCGACTCGACAGGTACGTCGGTCCATGAAACAGGACCCAAGGAGTGGAAGGCGCGCATAGCGGAGATTCCATTGATGGCCGTGAAATAAGCGTTAGGCCTCAATGGCAAAAACCCACTGCGTCATCTGAGCAGTGGGTTTTTTACTTCTTGTTCCGCTTATCGACCCTGCGCCTGCCTCCATGCGGAAAAGTCGGCGCGGGCCTGCTCATCGGTGGCGGGATACAGCCCGATGATGGACCTTCCCTTGAGTACTTCCTCGGTCACGAAGTCTTCGTAGGCCGTCATGTCGACGGCCTCGGTGGCGATTTCCTCGGCCAGGTGAGCGGGAATGACCACCACGCCTTCGCCATCGCCCACGATCACGTCCCCGGGAAAAACGGCAACGTCGCCGCAGCCGATGGGAACGTTGATGTCGAGCGCCTGGTGCAATGTCAGGTTGGTCGGGGCCGAAGGGCGGTTATGGTAGGCCGGAAAGGGAAGGCCGGCGATCTCGGGTGAATCGCGAAAGCCTCCGTCCGTGACCACGCCGGCGGCGCCGCGCATCATCAGGCGCGACACCAGTATGGAGCCGGCTGACGCGGCGCGCGCATCTTTGCGACTGTCTATCATGAGGACAGCGCCTTCAGGGCATTGGTCCACGGCGACCCGTTGCGGATGATCGCGGTTCTGGAACACGGTCAGGGGATTCAGGTCTTCACGCGCGGGAATGTAGCGCAAGGTGTACGCAACGCCCACCATATTCGGCAAGGCGGGATTTAGCGGGCGGACATCCTGGATGAACTGGTTGCGCAAGCCGCGCTTGAACAATGCCGTGCATAGCGTTGCGGTGCTGATGGTAGCCAGCTTCTGGCGTAGGTCGGGACTCAGGGACACGTGTTGCTCCTAATTAGAAAATAGTGGGTTCGCGGTTTGGGGCGCCAAATTCGGTTTCCAGGAAATCAAGGTCGCAGCCGGAGTCGGCCTGCAATATATGCTTGGAAAACATCCATCCGTAGCCCCGCTCGAAAACCTTGGGCGGAGGCGTCCAGGCGGCCCGGCGTTGCGCCAGCTCTTCGTCGCTGACTTCGAGATGAATGCGGCGCCCCGGCACGTCGACGGTGATCAGGTCGCCCGTCTTTACCAGGGCCAGGTTGCCGCCTACATAGGCTTCGGGTGCGACATGCAAAATGCAGGCGCCGTAGCTGGTTCCGCTCATGCGGGCGTCGGACACACGCAGCATGTCGCGTACGCCTTGCTTGAGCAATTTGGTGGGTATGGGCAACATGCCCCATTCCGGCATGCCCGGCCCTCCTTGAGGACCGGCATTGCGCAGCACCATGATGTGTTCAGGCGTGACGTCGAGGTTCTCGTCTTCCACCGCCGCCTTCATGCTGGGGTAGTCGTCAAATACCAGCGCGGGTCCGGTATGTTGCAAGAACTGCGGCGCGCAAGCGCTGGGCTTGATGACGCAGCCGGAGGGCGCCAGGTTGCCGCGCAAGACGGCCAGGGCGCCTTCATGGTACAGCGGGTTGTCCAAAGGACGGATCACGTCGTCATTATGGACTTCGGCGCCGGCGATGTTCTCGCCGAGCGTACGGCCCGTGACGGTAAGCTGGCTTCGGTCCAGGCGGTCGCCCAGGCGCTCCATCAGTGCGGGAAGGCCTCCGGCGTAGAAGAAGTCTTCCATCAGGTAGGTGTCGCCACTGGGCCGCACGTTGGCAATGACAGGTATGTTCCGGCTGGCTGCGTCGAAGTCGTCCAGGCTTACCGGGCATCCTGCCCGTCGCGACATGGCAACCAGATGAATGACCGCATTGGTGGAACAGCCCATGGCCATGGCCACGACAATGGCGTTTATGAAGCTCTCACGCGTGAATATGCGCTTGGGCGTCAAGTCTTCCCAGACCATTTCGACGATGCGTCGACCGCATTCGGAAGACATGCGAATGTGATTGGAGTCGGCAGCGGGGATCGATGACGCGCCGGGCAGCGACATGCCTATCGATTCGGCGATGGCCATCATGGTGCTTGCCGTTCCCATGGTCATGCAGGTGCCGGCGCTGCGGGCAATACCGCCTTCCACCCCTATCCATTCGGTCTTGGTGATTTTGCCGGCGCGACGCTCGTCCCAATATTTCCAGGCATCCGACCCGGAACCCAGCACCTTGCCTTTCCAGTTTCCCCGCAACATCGGGCCAGCCGGAAGAAAGATGCACGGCAGGCCGGCGCTGATGGCGCCCATGAGCAGGCCGGGGGTTGTCTTGTCGCAGCCGCCCATCAATACGGCGCCATCCACGGGATGGCTGCGCAGCAATTCTTCGGCTTCCATGGCCAGCATGTTGCGATAAAGCATGGTGGTCGGCTTGACGAAGTTCTCGGACAGCGAGATGGCGGGCAGCTCGATGGGAAAGCCGCCGCTTTGGAATATGCCTCGTTTTACGTCTTCAACGCGCTGCTTGAAGTGGGAATGACAAGGATTAATGTCGGACCAGGTGTTGAGGATGGCGATGATGGGGCGACCCGCCCAGTCTTCGGGCGCGTAGCCCATTTGCATGATGCGTGAGCGATGGCCGAAAGAGCGCAGGTCATCGGGGGCAAACCAGCGGGCACTGCGTAGCGATTCATAAGAGCGTTTTGACATACGGTATCAAGCCTGTGTAAGTTGAGCGGGCGTGTGCAGCGATTAAAACACTAATATATTAGCGTGTAAAGGTGGGCCATCGGGCGGTTTGCGCTGGTTTTTCGTGCCCTGATCCATCGTGGTTCAGATGCGGTGAAGGCGGTGTTATTTAAAATCGAATTCACAAGTTCACTATAACCATTCAAGCTACAGTTTTAAATGACGCAAGGCGAAGAGATCAGCATGACAACCGTGAATCCATCGTCCTGGCTGGGCCGCACTGAAGAATGCGACGATTCGGTCGATATCGGGCATATCCGAAAGATCGCCCTCAGCCTCGATGCCGCAGCGCCGGCCCCTGGCCAGGCCTTGCCCTTTTTATGGCACTGGGCCTTGTTCGTCAATGGCGTCCCTTATGACGAGATAGGCGACGACGGCCACCCTCAGCGCGGCGGTTTCCTTCCCGCCGCCGACAACCGAAATCGCATGTGGGCGGGAGGCAGGCTGGAATTCCTGCGTCCCTTGCTCGTGGGAAGTCCCGCTGCGCGGCGATCCACAATCTTCGCCGTCAAGGAAAAAGAAGGCCGTACCGGCAAGCTGCTGTTCGTGACGGTAAAGCACGAGTATCGCCAGAACGGCGAACTTTGCATCTCGGAAGAGCAGGATATCGTTTATCGCGAACCCACCGCGCCCAAGCTCGAAGGCAGCGTGCCGGCGCCCCAGGCGCAATGGTCCGAAACCATCGAGCCTTCCAGTGTCAGGCTGTTTCGCTATTCCGCCGTCACCTTCAACGGTCATCGGATTCACTACGATGAGCCCTATGCGACCGAAGTCGAAGGTTATCCCGGCCTGGTCGTGCACGGGCCCATGATCGCCACGCTGATGTGCGCCGCATTCGTCCATGCCAATCCGGACAAGCAGGTCACTTCATTCGCCTATCGAGGCCTGCGGCCACTGATTGCGCCTCGGCCTTTCCAGGTCGCCGGCTCCCTCACCGACGACGGCGCCACACTCTGGGCGGCCCAGGACGATACCCTGGCGCACCAGGCAGAATTGAGGTTTAAGGCATGAGTCAGTCATCGCAGTCAAGCAACGCTTCCAACGGTGCGTCCCTGGCACCACGCCCGCTGGATGGCATTACGGTGGTAAGCCTTGAGCATGCCATTGCGGCGCCATTCTGCACGCGCCAGCTTGCCGACATGGGCGCGCGCGTCATCAAAGTGGAACGGCCGGGAGTTGGTGATTTTGCGCGCAGCTACGATGAGCGGGTGAAAGGACTGGCCTCGCACTTCGTGTGGACCAATCGTTCCAAGGAAAGCCTCGCGCTGGATTTGAAGCGTCCGGAAGCGGCCGATATCCTGCAAGCCCTGATCGGGCAGGCGGACGTCCTGGTGCAGAACCTGGCTCCCGGCGCCGCCGCCAGGTTGGGCCTGTCGTATGAAGCGCTGCGTGAACAACATCCGCGGCTGATCGTGTGCGATATTTCAGGTTATGGCGAAGGCGGTTCGTATCAAGATAAAAAAGCCTACGACCTGCTCATTCAAAGCGAGAGCGGCTTTCTTTCCGTCACCGGGACACCCGACAGTCCGGCCAAGGCGGGTTGTTCAATCTCGGACATCGCCGCCGGAATGTACGCCTACAGCAGCATCTTGTCGGCACTGCTCCTGCGCCAGCGTACCGGGCAAGGCAGCCGCATTGATGTCTCCATGCTGGAGAGCATGGTCGAGTGGATGGGCTTTCCCATGTACTACGCCTTCGATGGCGCCGCCCCGCCGCCGCGGGCCGGCGCATCGCACGCCACGATCTATCCCTATGGTCCGTTTCCCGTCGGGGACGGCAGTGAAGTCATGCTGGGATTGCAGAACGAGCGTGAATGGGCGGCATTCTGCAACACCGTCCTGATGCAACCCGACGTGGCCGCTGATTCCCGGTTCAACACGAACTCACAGCGCGTTGCCAACAAGGAAGCCTTGCGCGTTCTTATCGTGACCACGTTTGCATCCCTGTCGCGCGCGAAGGTCATTGAACGCCTCGAGGCCGCCAGTATTGCCAATGCCAATGTAAGCACGATGCAGGATGTCTGGAATCACCCGCAGCTGGCTCAGCGCGAGCGCTGGCGCCAGGTGGACAGCGCCGTCGGTCCCTTGCCGGCCCTTGTGCCGCCGGCGACGAGTTCGGCCTTTCAAGCCCGGATGGACAAGATTCCCGCATTGGGAGAAAATTCCGCCACGATTCTTGCCAGCCTGGGATACTCGGAAGAGCAAATCAGCGGTCTGGCGCAAAAAGGGGTAATTTGATGCAGCAGCAAATCCGGTCGGCCTTGTTCGTGCCGGCCACTCGTCCCGAGCGTTTTTCCAAGGCGCTTGCGGCAGGCGCCGATACCGTAATCATTGATCTCGAAGATGCCGTCGAGCACGCGTTCAAGGACCAGGCCCGCAAGCATCTGTGCGATTTCGCGAGTGCCAACCGGCAAGCCGATTTCTGCGTTCGCATCAACGGCGCGACCACGCCGTGGTTCAACGCCGACCTTGCCGCATGCGCCGATAATCCGAACATACGTGCCGTTTTGCTGCCCAAGGCCGAGTCCGCCCTTCAGGTCCAGCAGGTCGCTCAAGCCGTCAGCACGGTTCTGCCCATTATCGAAAGTGCCAAAGGTGTGCTGGCGCTGGGTGAAATGGCGGGGCAACAGGGAGTGGCCCGCCTTTCCTTTGGTAGCCTGGATCTCATGCTGGAGCTGGGCACGGCGCCAGACACGGCGGGCGCTGCGCTTCTGTTGAACCACATACGCTGCCAGATACTGCTGCATAGCGCCGCCCACGGACTCGCCGCCCCGCTGGATGGCGTCTATCCCGACTTCTCCGATGAGGACGGTTTGTTTCAGCTGGCCCAGCAGGTCCGCGATATGGGGTTCGGTGGAATGCTGTGCATACATCCCAAGCAAGTCGCCACGATTCATGCCGCGTTTGCGCCCACGGCAGCCGATGCGGAGTGGGCGAAACGTGTCATCGATATTGCCAATTCCACGGGTTCGTCCGCTTTTCAGCTGGATGGAAAAATGGTCGACGCACCCGTCATACAGCGTGCAAGGCAAATCCTGGCGCAGGCGGCCTGACGCCAAGCCGCTCTTTAGCGCATTTTCGGTTCAAGTGTTTACGGCACGTTGCTTTAGTGACGCTGTCCTGTTCTGATGACGTTGTCCGGGGTGGGTGGGCTCGTCCAAGCTTCGCCGAGGCAAAAAGGCGGGTGTGTCGGGGGCTGTGCAGGCGCCTCGCGCACGCCGTTCCGGTCAGTGCCATCGAGGAGGCAAGGCCGCGGCTGTTTGAGCCCGACGGGTGTCGGACCACCGGTCCGACCGGGGCGAGTTCCGCGGGCGCCTCGATGGTGCTGACCGGAACGGGCACCCTGGCAACGCCAGGGCGTGGCGCGTGAAGCCGAAACAGTCCCCGACACACCCGCCTTTCTCAAGAACCTGAAAGTCCCCAACGCCTCCGCGCTGCAGCGAGCTTTGTAACCACCTCGACCAAAAATGGTCTATTCGGGCATTCGGCTCAGCACCTGGTCCGAGCAGGCTGCCAGCAGAACGGTGATCGGTCCCTGCGGCAACCGCAGGCCGGGCGCGAGATCGGCTAGCGGCCTGAGCACAAACGCGCGTTCATGCATGCGGGGATGCGGCACGGTAAGATCCGGTTCGCGGATATCCTGGGTGCCGTACAGCAGCAAATCCAGGTCCAGGGTGCGCGGCGCATTTCGATAGGGACGTAGTCGTCCGTGCGCCAGCTCGATGTCTTGCAGGACGCGCAGCAAGTCATTTGCTGGAAGGTTCGTCGTGAATTGCGCGACGGCATTGACGTAGTCCGGCCCGGTCGAGTCGACAGGAGCACTGCGGTACAAGGGCGATAACACAAACCGGCAGATGCCGGGCCATGTTGCCAGCTGGTCGGCCGCTTGCTCGATGCAGGCCCGGGCGTCGCCCAGATTGGCTCCCAGGCCTACATATACCGTCTCATCATCGTGCATCGCCGCGGACCGCCATGGGGCTAGGGCCTGCTTGCCTGGGCGGGTGGACGCCGCCGCGGGTTGCGCCTTCGCCGTGCCGCCGCCGGTTTGCTGCGATGCTCGGCCTCGTACTCTTCGATCATCTCGGCGCGGCTCGAGTCATCGGCATTAGCCAAGTCCATCCACCATTGCGCCTGGACGCTATCCACTTCATGAGCCTCGGCACGCAATTGCAGAAAGTCGACCGCGGCGCGGAAGCGGGGCTGTTCGACCAGTCGCCAGATTGTCTTGGCATTGGCGCGCTCGAAGCGGGCCTGCATGAACCAGATCTCGCGCATATCCGCCTGGAAGCGCCGCTGTATGGCCAGTTTGCGAGTTTGTTCCGCCACGACCGAATCGGCAGCCTGCATGAGCGCCTGAGCGGGATGCTCGCCATCGGCGCAAATTTTTTGCCACCGCTTGTTGACCAGCTTCCAGAGCAGAGCGGCGAACAGGAAGCTGGGACTGATTGTCTTGCCGGCGCGTACCCGTGCATCGGTACGAGCCAGGGCCAGTTCGATGAACTCTTCGCCGCCTTCTTCCTTGAAGGTCAGGTCCATGGACGGCAGCACGCTCTGGTGCAATCCGACCGCCTGGAGCTGGCGCAGGCAATCCATGGCGTGCCCGCAGGTGAGCAGCTTGAGTATTTCGTCGAACAGGCGCGATGACGGCACGTTTTCGATCAGGTGTGCCATGCGCACCAGCGGTTCACGCGTAGCCGGATCGATCGTCGCGCTTAGCTTGGCCGCAAAGCGCAGCGCGCGCAGCATGCGTACTGGGTCTTCGCGATAGCGTGTCTCCGGGTCGCCGATCATGCGCACAACCCGTTTTTTCAGATCGGGCAAGCCTCGATGGTAGTCGATGACTTCTTCGGTGACAGGGTCGTAGTACAAAGCGTTGAGCGTGAAGTCGCGCCTGGCCGCATCTTCCTCGTGCGTGCCGAACAAGTTATCGCGCAGGATGCGGCCATGTTCGTCGGTGTCCTGCTCGACCGATGCCGGTGCGCGGAAGGTGGACGTCTCGATGATTTCCTGGCCGAATACGACGTGGACCAGCTGGAAACGCTTGCCGATGATGCGGGCCCGGCGAAACAGGGACCTGATCTGGTTGGGTGTCGCGTTCGTTGCAACATCGAAGTCTTTGGGTTCGAGTCCTACGATGAGGTCCCGCACCGCTCCGCCCACGATGTAGGCCGCGTAGCCTTCATGCTGCAACACTTCGCACACTTTGATGGCATGGCGCGACACGTTGCGCCGGTCTATACCGTGTTTTTCCCTGGATACCCGTTCAGGTCCACGGCGTGGGGCGGCAAAAAGCCGCCCGACAAAGTTTTTTATTGTTTCTTTAAGCATGAATGTATTTTAGGACTTTGCGTCTTGCATGTCGTTGAACAGGTCAAGGATTTTCCAGTTCCGGTGTACGGCGACTTCGCGCAACACCTCGCTGGGGTTAGTGGCGACCGGGTGCGTCACGACTTCCAGGAGGGGAAGGTCATTGGGAGAGTCACTGTAAAAGAAGGAGCTGTCGAACCCGGCCAGTGTCATTCCCATTTCATCCAGCCATTGCTGGACGCGGGTCACTTTCCCGGCCTGGAAGCTGGGCACTCCCTGGATACGTCCTGTGTAGCGGCCCTCGTGCATTTCGGGCACCGTCGCAATCAGATGTGGGATGCCGAATGCGCGCGCAATAGGCGCCGTGACGAATTCGTTGGTGGCTGTCACGATCGCGCACAGGTCGCCGCGATCGAGGTGTTCGCGGACCAGGTCGGTTGCGATCGGTAGAATTGCCGGCTCGATCACTTCCTGCATGAAAGCCTCATGCCAGGCGGCAAGCTCCGCAGGCTCGGGACCGGTCAGCAAACCCAGCATGAACTCAGCCGATTGCTCGGCCGTGAGTACGCCTGCGTTATAGCGCTCCATGAGGTCGTTATTGCGTCGCTGGGCTTCGGCCGGATCGCCGGCCCGGCCGGTGCGTGCCAGGAAGTCGGCCCATTGATAATCGCTATCCAGGGGCAGCAAGGTATGGTCAAGGTCAAACAGGGCCAGGCGTTTAGGGGTTGTCATTAAGATCGCAAGTAATTATCAGGTCTGGCTGGATGCCAGCAGGTCTTTCAGTAAAGGCAAGGTAATTGCCCGGTGCTTCTCCAGCGAGTAACGGTCCAGCGCATCGATCAGCGAGGTCAGGCGGCTCATGTCGCGGGCATAGTGGGTGAGAACCCAGCTTATTACCTCGGGCGAAAGCTGCAGGCCTCGTTCGGCAGCCCTGGCTTTAAGGGCTTCGGCGCGGTCCTGGTCGGAGAGCAATTCCAGGCGAAACACCAGGTCCCAGCCAAGGCGGGTACGCAGGTCTTCACGTACCAGCATCGCCATGGGGGCGTGGTCGCCTGCCAGGACCAGCGTAAATCCATGCCGGGCGGCGGCAACCTCACGCCAGCGATTGTACAGGGCAAACAAGGCTGCCTGGCCCTCGTCGTCGAGGAACTCAACATTGTCGATGGCAATGAGCTTGTGCCGCAGCAGCTCGCCGGTGGCTATGCTCTTTAGCATGGCAGCACTTGATCCAGGTCCATGGTAGAGCGCGTCGGGGCGCGCGCAGACGGCCTGCAGCAAGTGGCTGCGGCCCACGCCCGGTGCGCCCCACAGGTAAATGGCGCGGCCGGGTTCGCAGTGCCGCAATGCGTCGAGCGCGGCGCCGTTCTCGCCGACGACGAAGTTCTCGAGCGTGGGGGCAGAGGGCGGTAACAAGTCCAGTATCAGTTGCTGTGTCATGTGTTGTCTAATGAAGGACGCTGCGGCATGGCCGGCATGTGGCGGCCAAGTTACGTGCAGTGGCTCCGTTCATCGTAAAATCAACCCTGGTATTTAATTAAACACGCAATTCTTGCACATCCCACGGCATTTCTCATGACAAACAAACATTCAGCTTCCCTGACCTACCGCGATGCAGGGGTCGATATTGATGCCGGCGATGCGCTTGTCGACCGTATCAAGCCGCTTGCCGCGAAAACCATGCGTGCGGGCGTGATGGCGGGCATTGGCGGCTTCGGTGCCTTGTTCGAAGTGCCCAAGCACCTGAAAGAGCCCGTGCTGGTGTCCGGAACGGATGGCGTGGGCACGAAATTGCGGCTCGCCTTCGAATGGCAGCGCCATGATACCGTCGGTATCGATCTGGTCGCCATGAGCGTCAACGATATCCTGGTGCAAGGGGCCGAACCGCTGTTTTTCCTCGACTATTTCGCCTGCGGCAAATTGTCGGTCGATACGGCCGCCAGCGTGGTCGGCGGAATCGCCAAGGGCTGCGAACTCTCCGGCTGCGCCCTCATCGGCGGCGAAACGGCCGAAATGCCCGGCATGTATCCCGATGGCGAGTACGACCTTGCGGGCTTTGCTGTCGGGGCGGTCGAGAAATCGCGCATTATCGATGGAAAATCCATTGTCGCGGGCGACGTCATCCTGGGGCTTGCTTCCAGCGGCGCTCACTCCAACGGATTCTCGTTGCTGCGCAAGATTCTCACGCACGCCAATGCCAGGCCCGGCCAGGACCTGGGCGGACGTCGTCTTGAAGATGTCGTGATGGAACCCACTCGCATCTATGTGAAGTCGGTGCTGGCGGCATTGGCTGCGCACGGCCCGGCGATCAAGGGGCTCGCGCATATCACCGGCGGCGGCCTGCTCGATAACGTTCCACGTATCCTGCAGTCCGGCTTGGCCGCGCGCCTGCATCGCGATGCGTGGGTCATGCCGGAACTCTTCCGCTGGCTGCAGGAAAACGGCGGGGTTGCCGACTCGGAAATGCATCGCGTATTCAATTGCGGCATCGGCATGATTCTTGTCGTGCCCGCCGATCAGGCCGACGCCGTGAAAGCCACCTTGGCGGCTCATGGCGAGCAAGTCAGCATCCTGGGCGAAATCGTCGACCGCGAAAGCGGCGATGCGCCCCAAGCCGTGGTCGTGTAGAACAATTGGGCTGTAGACGCTGATACAGCTAAGAGCCCGCGGGCGCCGAGCTTGACCAGAACGCCGAAATCTTGTCGACCGCCTGCGCTGAGGCGTCCGGGGCCAGGCAGTCAATAACATGGCGTTCTGGTTGCGAGCGCAACCACGTCAGCTGGCGCTTGGCCAACTGCCTGGTGGCGGCAACGGCCTGTTCCACCGCGGTCTGCATATCGATCTTCCCATCCAGAAAGTCCCATAGCTGCCTGTAGCCGACACATCGCACCGATGGCAGGCCGGTGTGCAGATCCGGCCGTTGATGCAGAGCCTGCACCTCTTGCAGTAGGCCGTGCGAAATCATTTGCTGATAGCGCTGCGCGATTCTTGCATGCAAGGCCAGGCGATCCGAGGGCTCCAGGCTGATCGTGACGAACTCGTGCTTGATGTCCTGCTGGGGGCGGGCCTGGGCGAGCCACACCGACATGGGCGTGCCGCTGACACGGTATATTTCAATCGCTCGCTGCAGCCGCTGACTGTCGTTGGGTGCCAGCCTTGCCGCCGTGAGGGGATCGTAGGCGGCCAATTGCCGGTGCAGTTCCGGCCAACCACATTCTTTGGCTTCGTTGTCGATGTCGGTTCGCACCTGGGGATCCGCCGGCGGGAGCTCGTTCAATCCTTCACGCAGCGCCTTGTAATACAGCATCGTGCCACCGCAAAGTAGCGGAATATTACCCCTGGCCTGGATGGCTTCGATAAGCGCGCTTGCGTCGGCCTGGAACTCGGCTGCGGAATAGCTTTCAGCGGGATCGCGGATATCGAGCAGATGGTGTGCGGCGGCGGCTTGCTCATCTTCTGTCGGCTTGGCCGTGCCTATATCCATCCCGCGATAGACAGTCGCCGAGTCCACGACAATGATTTCTATCGGCCAGCGACTGGCCAGTGCCAGCGTCGTAGCGCTTTTCCCTGCGGCCGTAGGTCCGGCCAGACATACTATGGGCATTTTCATTGGCCGCGCATGAACATTCGGTCGAGTTCGCCGATCTTCCACTGCACCCAGGTGGGCCGGCCATGATTGCATTGATCGGCCCTTTCGGTTTGCTCCATTTCGCGCAGCAAACCATTCATTTCGTCAAGCGTGAGGCGCCGGTTCGCCCGGACGGAGCCATGGCATGCCATCGTTGAAAGAAGTTCGTTGCGCTGTTCGGTAAGGCGTGGCGAAGAGCCTACGCTGGCCAGGTCGCGCAGGACGCTACGCGCAAGCGATTCGATATCGCCGCCGGCCAGCAATGCGGGTACGGCCCGCACCGCAAGAGAGGCTGGTCCGGCGGGCGTGATGGTCAGTCCCAACCCCGTCAGCGCGTCGCCATGCTCTTCAATAAGGGCGGTCTCTTTCTCGGTGACGGCGAATACGACGGGCACCAGGAGTTCCTGGCAGGGCAGGCTTTGTGCATCCATCGCATTTTTCAATTGCTCGTAAACCACGCGTTCATGTGCGGCATGCATGTCGACCAGGATCAGTCCGTGACGGTTCTGGGCCAATATATAGATGCCATGAAGTTGACCCAAGGCCATGCCCAGGGGAAATTCCTGTCCGGCGTCTGCCGGTTCTTCCTGTCGACCAGGCTCGTAAGCTGTCGACTCCATGGGACGATAGAACGACTGCCAGTTGGCGCTGGGCTGCGCGGCAGGATCGCGCAAGGAAAACGTACGCTGGAATTGATGGGCGCGAAAAGTACCGGGACCGGTATTGGGTGCGCCGTCAGTGACCGGCAAGGCATGTTCGCCGCCAGGCATACCGTAGACATGGCCGTAGCCGCCCTGCTGGTTGGCGGAGCTGTTGTCGGAAGCTTCGGCTGACGTGACGGCACCAGGTGCACCGCTGGCAAGCGCCTGTCCACCGGCGCTTGCCAGCGTATGGGCCAGAGCTTGCGACACGAAGCGATGGATCGCACCGCTGTCGCGGAATCGTACTTCGTGTTTGGCCGGATGCACATTGACGTCGACACCGGCAGGATCGACCGACAGGAACAGCACATAGGCGGGCTGCCGATCGCCATGCAGGACATCGGCATAAGCTTGACGTATAGCGTGCGAGACAGTGCGGTCCTTAACGTAGCGCCCATTGACGTAGAGGTATTGGCGATCGGCGCGGCTACGCGCGTAGGTCGGCTTGGTCACTATGCCGCGCAGCGTGATCAAGCCATGTTCCTGTTCCACTTCCAGGCCTTGCTCGACGAACTCGGCGCCCAGGACGTCGCGCACACGGTGCGCAATGTCGGCGGCACGCCAATGGCGTTGCGCCTTGTCGTTATGGAACAGCCGAAACGCAATGTGCGGTTGTGCGAGCGCTATGCGATCAAGCGCATCGACGCAATGGCCGTATTCGGTGGCCTCGGCGCGCAGGAATTTCCGCCTGGCGGGCACTTCGTCAAACAGCTGGCGCACGTCGATCGTGGTGCCGACAGGGCCAGAAGCCGCGGTCGGCTGTGCCTGGGCCGCCTCGATCTGCCAGGCATGCGCAGCCTGGGCGGTACGGGACGTCAGGGTCAGGCGTGCGACGGACGCCACAGACGCCAGTGCTTCGCCTCGAAACCCCATGGATGCGACGGACTCGAGTTCATGCAGGCTGTTTATCTTGTTGGTCGCATGTCGGGTCAGTGCAAGGTGCAGTTCATTTTCGGGTATGCCCCAGCCATCGTCCGTGACTGCAATCCGGCGTATTCCGCCGCCGTCCAGTCGTACTTCGATCGCCCGCGCGCCGGCGTCGATGGCGTTTTCAAGCAATTCTTTCAGGACGGATGCCGGGCGCTCGATGACTTCGCCAGCGGCAATCTGGCTGATCAGCAAGTCGGGCAAAGGCGCTATGACGCGGCGTTCAGGCATAAAGGCGTTCCGTTTGACTAGAGGCGGCGGTGGTAAGACTGCGCCCACATGCGCAGGCATCGAAGCCTTGATTTTAACTGTCTTGAATCACAGTGTTTCTTCTTTGCTTCAATCAACGGGCTATATTGCAGTATCTTTTTCCAGGTAGCGCTGAACATGCCGAATTGTTAAGCATGCGGTGGCCGGGCCGGTGATCTTTGGCGCCTTGTGGAAACTCTTCAAGCAGAAATCGCCCGCTGTCTGAAGCGGGCGAGGAGTCATGCCTTGCGCGCGAGCGCGGGGCTTGTGGCGAAGTAGTCGCTGATCCCGCTGAGCATGGCGCGGGCGATGCGATCCTGGTGAGCCGGACTGCGTAGCAGGGTCTCTTCCTGGGGATTGCTGATGAATGCCGTTTCCACCAATATGGATGGAATATCGGGTGCCTTGAGTACCGCGAACCCGGCACGTTCGACACGATTCTTGTGCAGTTTGTTGATCTTGCCGATTTCGCTCAGTATGCGATCGCCGACGCGCATGGAATCGTTGATCTGGGCTGCGGTGGATAAATCGAGAAGTACCTGGGCAACCTGTTTGTTGTGTGAGCCAAGGTTTATTCCACCGATCAGGTCGGCGTCGTTTTCACGCTGGGCCATCCACCGGGCAGCCGAACTGGTGGCGCCGTTTTGCGACAAGGCGAACACCGACGAGCCGCGGGCGCTGGGCTTGATCCATGCATCGGCATGTATGGAAATGAACAGATCGGCTTTCACGCGGCGGGCTTTCTGTACGCGCACGCCCAAGGGCACAAAGTAATCGTTATCGCGCGTCAGGTAGGCGCGCATATTGGGTTGGGCGTCAATGAGCTTCTTCAGGCGGCGCGCAATGCTCAGTACGATGTCTTTTTCGCGTGTACCACTGCGTCCTATGGCGCCCGGATCTTCACCGCCATGGCCGGGGTCTAGAGCCACCAGGATGGCACGGTTCTCGTCACGTGGCTGGGAAACGCTGGGAGGCTTTACCGGGACATTCGGGCTTTTGACGACGGGCGGAAGCTTCTGTCCCTCGACGGAAGGAATAGGGGCGGGCGACGGATTGTTCTGCGCCAGTTCTTCCAGCACCTGCGCCAATGGGTCGCTGTCCTGGTTGTTCATGATGGCCAGCAAAGGATCCTGCGCGACCCGCGGATACAGGTCCAGCACGAGGCGATACTTGTATTCTCCGACGGGCTTCAGTGTGAAGACCTGTGGCGCAATGGGCTGTTTCAGATCCATGACCAGCCGGATCACGTCGGGTCGGTTCTGCGCCACGCGCACCGACTCAATGTACGGATCGTTCGGTTTGATTTTCGATACCAAGTCATTGATGGCCCGGTTCATCGTCAGACCCTGAATATCGACCACGAGCCGGTCCGGTCCTTCGAGCGTGAAGTGTTCCGCCTTCAGCTCGCTATCCATTTCGAGCGTGACACGTGTGTATTCGTCGGCCGGCCACGTGCGCACGGCCAGTATCGTTCCGGCCATGGCCAGGCGAGGCACCACGGGAAGGAGAAAAAGAGTGCTGGCCGTCGCTATGAGCCGGCGCCGCGAAATCCCTAGGCGGGAAGGGCAAGTATCGTCAGCCATAATTTTCCTTTGTTGCTATGGGCAGTCAAGCTGGCGTGTCGCCCGTTGTCTTCGTATTCGAGATTGATGTCGAGATCGGGGGGCGGCAGCAGCGCGCCCGCTTGCTCCGGCCATTCAATCAAAACCACCGCTTCGGGGTGGAGTATATCTCGAAACCCAGCGTCCATCCATTCGCGAGAGTCGCTAAATCTATAGAAATCAAGGTGATAGAAGTTTAAGTTAGAAAGATTATAGCTTTCAAGCAGTGCATAGCTAGGACTTTTTATTCTTCCGGTGATTCCGGCGGCGCGTAAAAAGGCTCGCGCGAAGCTGGTTTTGCCGGCACCCAGGTCGCCGCGCAGATGTATTCTTCCGCCCCGTTGATCGGGATTTACGGCCGGGTGGGAGCCGCAAAGCATGGGAGCAAGCCGCGTCGCCAGCTGAATAGTGGCTTCTTCATCCGGTAAACGTATCGATCTTTCCGCTAAGATCGCGCTGTTTGATGTCATGTGCATACTCTATTGATGAGTGCCTACTGTTAGCCAGAGCGGTATGGTGAGTGCGGCCAACAAGGTGCTGAGCGACATAGTGACGGCAACAAGAGGCCCGTTTCCGCCCATCCGGGCCGCCAGCACGTGTGCCGATGAGGCAGTAGGCAAGGCGCTAAAAAGCAACAGCATTTGCTTTTCAAGCAAGGAAAGACCTAGGATCCAGCCGATCAGAATAGCGGCCAGGGGCATTGCAAGCAAACGTGCGGCGATCATCCACGTCATGAGTTTGGCAGCGCCTTTTCCGCCGTGCAATGAGAGCGTGGCGCCTACGCATATCAGTCCAAGGGCAATGGCACACGCGCCCAGGCGGCCCAATGTGGCGTCGACAAATTCCGGGATCGGTATGGCAAGGATGTTGCACAGCAATGCCAGTACGGTGGCGATAACAAAGGGATTGCGGCTTATTTCCCTGAGTACCTTTCCCCCGTTCTGACGTGCCAGGCTATGGACGGCAGCCATGTTGGCGATGGGTACGGCAAACCCCACGATAACCGCCATGATGGTCTGACCGGCTGTCCCAGCGAGGCCGCCGGCAACGGATAAGCCAATATAGGTATTGAAGCGATAAGCGCATTGCGCCACGGATGCATGATCGAGCGCGCTTGGCTTTAATACTGGCACCGCGAGCCAGGAAATCGCCACGCCGAAAGCCATAATGGCCACAGTGGCCTGTAAAAGTGAATAAGCGCCTGAAGGGCTTAACGGTGTCTGGGTAATGGAATGGAACAGCAGGGCGGGAAACAGTACAAAGTAGACAAGCTGCTCGGCACCCTTGAAAAAGTCCATGGAGAACCGTAACCTGTGAAACAGTATCCATCCCAAGGCGATAGAAAGAAAATCCGGGAGGACAAGCTGAATGACGGACATGGGTTCTTGGCAACGCGACTGTGGGACGCTATTTTAGGCGCATTTGCGCGATGCGCATCCGGCCCGTACATAGCGCTTGTAGCACAACGTAGCAGACGTCAACAATAAATTACTGTTATCCTAAATTTGGAGTTGGCGAAGCCGGTCTACAATTTCGGTCTCGTTGCTCAAATAAAATTTCTTACAGAGAGACTTCCAATGGTTCAATTTCAAAATAGATTTGCAGTATTGGCTTTGACCGCCGGTATTGCTTCCCTCGGCGGAGCTGGCGTCGCAGTCGCCGCCGATTATCCTGAACAGGCCATACGCGTGATCGTTCCGTTTGCTCCAGGCGGATCCACTGATATCGTGGCGCGTATCGTCACTCAGCGCATGAGCCAGGAGCTCGGCCAAACCATGGTAGTCGAAAATAAAGGAGGGGCAGGTGGCGCAATCGGTGCAGCCGAGGCGGCTCGCGCCAAGCCCGATGGCTATACCCTGTCGATCGCAACGGTGTCCACGCTTGCTGTGCTGCCCGCTTGCCGCCCCGATGATTTGCCCTACGACCCTCTGACCGACTTCGTGCCGGTCACTAACTTTGCCAACGTGCCTAACGTTATCGAAGTCAATCCCAAGTTCCCGGCAAAGGATTTCAAGGAATTCGTCAAAGTCCTTAAGGACAATCCCGGAAAGTATTCATACGGAAGTTCGGGCACATGCTCGGTGTTGCATTTGTTCGGCGAAGCATTCAAGCTTGCTACCGACACCGATGCCGTACACATTCCTTATAAAGGCTCAGGTCCCGCGGTAACGGATGCCGTGGGCGGTCAGATCGAAATCATGTTCGACAACCTGCCATCTTCGATGTCTCAGATTCAAGCCGGCAATCTGCGCGCCATTGCCGTTGCATGGCCGGAACGCTTGCCTACCCTGAAAGACGTGCCGACCCTGGCCGAAGTTGGATACCCGCAGCTTAATCAACCTGCGTGGTACGGCTTGTTGGCGCCTAAAGGCACACCTCCGGAAATCGTCAAGAAGCTGCGCGACGCGGCAGTCGTGGCATTGAAGGATCCCAAAGTGACTGAAGCACTCGAAAAACAAGGCGCTGCGGGTTCAGGCAACACGCCTGAAGAGTTCGCCAAGGAAATCAAAGTGCAATATGATTGGGCCAAAGACGTTGTCGCCAAAGGCAATATCTCGCTCAAATAAGCGTTACTCAAGCATGATGAAAGCCGGGCATGCATGCCCGGCTTTTATTTGATGCCGACTGCCTTATAATTCGGCTCTGATTTTTATTGTCTCCATAGTTAAATGGATATAACTTTCCCCTCCTAAGGGAAGATTGCAGGTTCGATTCCTGCTGGAGACGCCAAATTAAGATATATAGCAGTTGAAGGTTGTATAAAGGCCCGCATGTTTACTAGCATTGCGGGTTTTTTGTTGCCTATCCCCGTATACAGCAATTGATTGACATGGACGGTACTTAGGCGGTACTTTTGACGGTACGCTTAGATAGCGATAGGAAAATACCGTCATGGCACTGACCGACATACAAGCAAAGCAGGCAAAGCCGAAAGAAAAGCCCTACAAGCTCACGGACGGCACTGGCCTGTATCTCGAAGTGAAAGCGGCGGGTAAGTACTGGCGCTGGGACTATCGATATCACGGCAAACGCAAGACAATGGCCTACGGTGTGTACCCTTCTGTGAGCCTCACGAAGGCACGCATCAAGCACCAAGAAGCAAAAGACTTGGTGGCCGATGGCGTGGACCCGATGGCGGCCAAGAAAGGCAAGGCGCTTGCTGATCGGTTGTCGAAAGATACGAGTTTTAAGGCCGTCGCTCAGGAATGGCGAGCATCGAAAATGACGGGCTGGTCGGATGTGCATGCAGAACGGGTAGATAGCCTCTTCACGACACATATAGACCCTGAGATAGGAGACAAGCCCATTGCCGAGCTTACCTCTATGGAGATCCTGGATACCATACGCAAGATGGAGGCGAAAGGGCTGGGTGAATCTTGCTACAAGGCACTTGCTCATATCGGCAAGGTTTGTTTGTATGCTGCGGTGTCTGGGCGTGCTGCGTCGAATGCAGCAGCGGGCCTGAGTGAGTTTTTAAAGCCTAAGCCCCCCGCCAGACATCACCGTTACATGGATGTGAACGAGCTGGGCAAATTCATTAACTTGATCGATAGCTACGGCGGCCTACCTCAGACTCGTATTGCCACAAAGTTGATTATGTTGTGTTTCATGCGTAGCAACGAGCTACGGCAGGCGTCATGGGGGGAAATAGACTGGGAAGCCAAGGTATGGCGCATACCATCGGCGCATCGCAAGGGCACTAAAACCCTGAAAGCTTCAGGTATCCCACACATTATTCCGTTGTCCAGGCAATCGCTGGAATTACTACGAGAGCTTGAGCAGCATACCGGCGGTCGCCCCCTGATGTTCGAGGGGCTAAAGCGTGGCTTCTCCATATCGGAGAACACCGTCAATAAGGCACTGGCGTCCATTGGCTATGGCGATGAGCAGAGTACGCATGGTTTCCGGGGGCTGGCCAGCACCATACTGAACGAGAATGGTTTCAACCAGGATGCAATCGAACGCCAGTTGAGTCACAAAGACGGGAATCAGGTACGGCGTGCTTACGATCATTCGCAGCGCCTGGCAGAGCGCACCACGATGATGCAATGGTGGGCAGATTATCTGTACAGCAAGGCGGGGAGCAATATCGTTCCTCTGACAACAAAGCGTGCTTGAGACATGAGCACTCTCAGCGATAATCAAAAGAGCTTGATGCAATGGCTGGGGGCGATTCCTGAGCACGGAAAGGCATTGGGCTTGCATGCGATTTGCTGGAATATTTGTTTCTTGTTATCTCGCCGAACCGTTTCTGATGTTGAAGCAATGAGGGACGTGCTGTGTGAGCACATAAACGGCATTGGTGCGGGTGGCTGGGATTACGAGCTGCCGCCCCCTGGATTCAATTGGCAACTGCATGGAACCGTTATTTGGAGAGCGATTTGTGCCCTACCGGAGGAGTTGAAAGTAAAGGCTAACAATGTTGAGAACTGGGAGCTTGTCGCAGTAGTGGCGTTGCATAGCGTTCAACAGGCCTTGGCGTCGCTATGGTCTGAGCCGATAGGTTTGGGCGTATTGCCCGTGACAGTATCCCCTGAATCCCAAACGCTAGTTACGAGCGCGAGCCAATGGTATCAATGGGCAAGTCGTGAACGGGAAGCTGGGTCTGTAGCAATTGGACGAAAAGTAAAAAAGGGCTCCGAGAAGGGGAATGCTTCATCGTATAGGGCCGAACAAAAGACAGAGCGTCGCCTCCTAATTCTCAGAGAAGCTAAGGAAGTCCGAGGAAAGAATCCTAAACTCAGCAAAAGCCAGATCGCCAAGAGAATAGAAGGTCATCATCCTGGTAGAGATGGTAGACCTGAAGTAGGGTATGGCTGGCGTACTGTCTATGACGTACTGACGGAAGCTCCGAAAAAATAGTTTGCAGTTTCGGGGGGAGCTGCAAAACCCTTGTAGATATCCTTGTCACAACATTGTTTCCACAAGGATATGGCCATGGAACTGCAACAAACACGACCCGAAGATCGGCTGATTACCGATAAAGAAGTAGCCCGCCTCTTGGGTATATCCCGTAGCTGGCCTTGGAAGCTCGCGCAGGCCGGCAAATTCCCCGCCCCCATAAAGCTGTCTGCACGATGCACACGGTGGCGTCTGTCTGCAGTGCGTGAATGGATGGCGGACCCGCAAGGCTGGCAAGCTAGCAATGAGGGGGGTGTGCAATGAACAACGTCCCCACCACAAATAGCACTGAGAGTGCCAAAGACCAAAACGATCCTATCACGGTCGCAACCGTCAGAACAGAACCGCGCATAGACTCTCGCGTGATTGCCCAACATCTTGGCTTGCTGTTAATGGCCAATTAAAATGACCCACTAATGGCCAATAGTTTTGACCCACCTGACGGTGGCTGCAAAGCCATGAAACGTGTAGCGTTCCTGCCATATAAAAGACAACGGGAGCGCGTCAGTGAAGGAGTGGGTAGTGATACACAAGATCAAAGGGCTGTATGACCGGGGCAAGGGGCTGTCGATCCGTGCCATTAGTCGGGAACTGAGCATCTCGCGCAATACGGTGCGTAAGTATTTGCAGTTGGAAGAGAAGCAAATCAGCGCCTACAAGGATGACGGGTCGCGCCACAAGCACCTGGACGCGCATCGGGATTTTCTGATCCAC
>NZ_PDNW01000015.1 GCF_002849655.1 Pollutimonas subterranea | reverse complement strand
CTTTGGCGAGATGGACGGTTGTGTGAGAACTCCCATCCTACCAAGCCTTGGGACGGCCCGCCCTCCTGTTTAATCAGTCACTTGGCCGTACGACCTCAACTTCTCGGGCGCTAAGTAAGTACCATTCGTGTTAGAGCGGAATGTCATGTTGCGCACAGGAATTGTGCAATTGCTCTCGCACGTGTTACCCGATACCACCATCGAGGGGTATGGCTATGCGACGCTGGATCAGCCGCCCGATCAAAGCAAGCAAGGCGGTCTTGTGCTGCTGTCCATACCCTCGCCCGAAAGGCGTGATTCGCTTATCCAGGCCAGTGAACGCGCTTTTTCGCCTAAAGGCATTATCCTGATGCTGGATGGCGAACCGACACCAGCCCTGAACCACGCCTTGCCGCCCATTGTCGGCGGCTTCGTCGATAAGGCGGCGGCCCCCGAGGTTTTTATGGCTTGTATTGAGCTTATCCTGGCGGGAGGAAGGTCTTCGCCCTGGATGTTGGACCCCGAGCCAACGCCGGCATTAGCATGCGCGCCGGCACCAGCGTCATTGTCATTGCCGGCTCCGGCTCTGCCCGAAGTCACACTCGAAGCGGTGCGCAACGAGTCGTCGCTGCTGGGGCTTACGCCGCGGCAATACGAGGTCTTGGTGCTGTTGGCTCGCGGCGAGGCCTTGAAGACCATAGCGCGCCGCCTGAATATTTCGGTGGCAACGACCAAGGCGCATACGGAAGGCTTGTATCAACGCCTGGACGTCCATAACCGGAACGCCGCCGTCTATGTGGCAAGGTCGCGGGGGGCCGGGCTGGGATGGACGCCTCCGCAGGGTTCTCTCGAGCTGTAATCTTCGACGAAACGATCAGTCCACCGCCAGACTGCGGTCCAGCGCCATCACGGTTTCATACAGTACGCGCGTGCCGTCCAGCAGTTGCTGAGGCTCGATCCATTCCTCAGGACAGTGGCTGCGGCCTTTTAGGCAGGGTATGAAGATCATTCCCATGGGGCCCGACTTGGCAAGGTAGACGGCATCGTGGCCGGCACCGCTGGGCATGCGCATGGACGCATAGCCCAGTGCCCGGGCCGCGCCTTCGATCAGGTCCACCATGAAGGGCGTGCAGTCGGTCGGCAGGGAATTGCTGAGCTGCGTGCAGGCCAACTGCAGGCCCAGGGATTCAACGCTGGCGCGCACCTCCGACATGACGTCTTCCGCAAAGGTCTCCAGGACGGCCGGACTGTCGCTGCGCACTTCCAGCATCATTTCAACATGACCAGGCACGGCGTTGGACGCATTCGGCGTAAGAAGCAGGTGTCCGATCGTCGCCACGACATAGTGCGGGCCGTCCAGCATGCGGCGCGCATGGCCATTGACGGCTTCAATAATGCGGGCCGCACCCACCAGGGCATCGCGGCGGATGTCCATGGGGGTAGTGCCGGCATGGTCGGGCTGGCCGTCGACCACGACCTTGAAACGCCGGATGCCCACGATATTCGTGGCGATGCCGATAGGCAAGTTGTTGGTTTCCAGCACCGGCCCCTGCTCGATGTGCAGTTCGACGAACGCCGCCGTGCTGCCGGCGGGGCGCAAGGGCATGGACAGCGCCCCGGGCTTGCCGCCTATGCGCGCTATGCCGGTGGCCAGCGTTTCACCCGCCTGGTCACGCTCATTAAGCATGGCGTCGTCCAGTAGGCCGGCCAGCGCACGGCTGCCGACGCAGGAAATTCCGTAGTCGCTGGGCTCCTCGGACAGGAAGTCGATGACTTCGAAGGGGTGCTCAAGGGTGATGCCTTGTTCATGCAGCGCGTGCGCCACTTCGATGCCGGCGAGCACGCCTATGATGCCGTCGAAACGCCCGCCGCTCATGACGGTATCGCAGTGTGACCCCGTAACGATGGGCTTGGCGCCGGGGTTGCGGCCTTCGCGCCGTCCGACCAGGTTGCCGGCGGCATCCAGGTGAACCGTCAGTCCCGCGGCCTCGAATTCCGCCCTGAGCCAGGCGCGGCCTTGCAGGAACAGGTCGGAAAATGCACGGCGTGTCCAGGGTTGGCCGGGAACGGTGTATTGGGCAAGGGCGTCGACGCGATCCCACAGGCGCGTGGGATTGAGCGCGGGCATGGTTTTGGCAGTTTTCATGTTTTCAAGCTTGTAGGGCGATGCCACATTGCACTGCCGCTCAGGCTTCGGCGTACAGGTCGTATTCGTCTGAATCGGTCACGCGCGCGCGCACCATGTCGCCGGGCTTGAGCACGCGCTCGCTGTCCACGAAGACGTTGCCGTCGATCTCCGGCGCGTCGGCGCTGGATCGGCCGATGGCGCCGTCTTCATTGACTTCATCGATCAGTACGTCGATGTCGCGGCCGACTTTCTGTGCCAGGCGCGCCGTGGAAATGGCCTGCTGGTGCGCCATGAAGCGGTCCCAGCGTTCCTGCTTGACTTCATCGGGCACGTGATCGGCCAGGTCGTTGGCCCGAGCGCCCTGCACGGGTGAATACTGGAAGCAGCCGACGCGGTCCAGCTGGGCCTCGGTCATCCAGTCCAGCAGGTACTGGAAGTCTTCCTCGGTTTCACCGGGGAAACCGACGATGAAGGTCGAGCGCAGGGTAAGGTCGGGACAGGCCTCGCGCCAGCGCTTGATGCGCGCCATGGTGCGGTCTTCGAAGGCCGGGCGCTTCATCAGCTTGAGAATCTTGGGGCTGGCGTGCTGGAAGGGGATGTCCAGGTAAGGCAAAATTTTGCCGTCGGCCATTAGGGGAATGATTTCATCCACGTGCGGATAGGGGTAGACGTAGTGCAGCCGCGTCCATACGCCGAATTCCGAGAGCGCCTCGCTGAGTTGCGTCATGTGGGTCTTGATGGGACGGCCGTTCCAGAAGCCGCTGCGGAACTTGACGTCCACGCCATAGGCACTGGTGTCCTGGGAGATGACCAGCAATTCCTTGACGCCGGCCTTGACCAGGCGCTCGGCTTCGCCCATGACGTCGCCGATCGGGCGGCTGACCAGGTCGCCGCGCATGGAGGGAATGATACAGAAGCTGCAGCGGTGATTGCAGCCTTCGGATATTTTCAGGTAGGCATAGTGGCGCGGGGTCAGCTTGATGCCCTGGGGCGGCACCAGGTCGATATAGGGGTCGTGATTGAGATTCGGCGGCGCGGCTTCGTGCACGGCGCGAACCACTTGTTCGTATTGCTGCGGGCCGGTTACCGACAGCACCGCAGGATGGATTTCGCGGATCAGCGATTCGTCGACACCCATGCAGCCGGTAACGATGACCTTGCCGTTCTCGGCAATGGCCTCGCCGATGGCGTCCAGCGATTCGGCCTTGGCGCTGTCGATGAAGCCACAGGTGTTGACCACCACGACGTCGGCATTGTCGTAATCGGGCGTGATGACATAGCCTTCAGTGCGCAGTTGAGTCAGGATGCGCTCGGAGTCAACCAGCGCTTTGGGGCATCCCAGACTGACAAAGCCGACTTTTGGGGAACTCATGTATGTATAACCTCGTTGAGCCGCAGGCTCGATAAAGAGAAAAAGATGACCGTTAGCCAATTGATGATAAAGTCGAGAGCAAATCCTGTTTAGGTCTTTGCCCGGTGACCGATATTCCTTCCAAGCCCCCTCGTAACTCCGTAACCTTGTCCGACACCATCCTGGCCAGCGCGCAAAATGTGCAAGCCGTGCTGGCGGGCGCATCGTTGACCGATAGCCTTGCGGCTACTCCTGCGCCGTTGCGCGCTGCCAGCCAGGCCATCGCGTTTCATGTAATGCGCCGACTGGGCCTGGTGCGTGAAATAAAGCAGCTGCTGGTGCAGCGCACGCCGCCCAATGCCTTGTTCGACGCCGTGCTGCTGGTGTCGCTGGCATTGCTGGATGCCGCGGTGGAATTTGCCGACGATGCGTCGCCCGACCACGTTGCGCGCCGCGATGTACCCGTGTACGCCGTGCATACGGTGGTGGACCAGGCGGTAAATGCCGTGGCCGGCCAACGCAAGCTGCAGTCCTATAAAGGCTTGCTTAATGCGACGCTTAGGGGCTTTATCCGGGAAAGAAATGCTATTTTAGCCCAGGCCAGGCAAAACCCGGTAGCGGTTTTCAATCATCCCAAGTGGTGGATCACCCAGGTGCGCCGTGCTTACCCGGCGCAATGGCAGGAATTGTTATCGGCCGCCAACCGTCCTGGCCCTATGACGCTGCGGGTGAATGCCAGGCGTTCGTCGGTGGAAAAGATGCTGGCCGAACTCGATGCGGCAGGCATACAGGCCATGTCACCTGCCCCGGGGGCGATTGTTCTTTCTACGCCACGCCCGGTCCAGTCGGTGCCGGGTTTCGAACAAGGCTGGTGGTCGGTGCAAGACCTCGCCGCCCAGCAGGCCGCGCAGTTGCTGCCGGTTGAGCCCGGCATGCGGGTTCTGGACGCCTGTGCCGCCCCGGGCGGCAAGATGGCCCATTTGCTGGAGCTCGCCGACATTGAGCTGCTGGCGCTGGACTCCGATGCCATGCGCCTGGAGCGGGTCGAGCAGAATCTTCATCGCCTGGGGCTGGGCGGCGCCAATGTTACGATGCGCTGTGCCGACGCCATGGACGTGAATGCGTGGTGGGACGGGCGTCATTTCGATGCGGTATTGGCCGATGTGCCCTGCACGGCATCCGGTGTCGTGCGCCGCCATCCAGATATCCGTTGGTTGCGCCGCGATACCGACATTGCCAAGACTGCTGCCCTGCAGGCCGGCATCGTGGATGCCTTGTGGCAAACAGTGAAGCCGGGCGGGCATCTGCTATATGCAACGTGTTCCATCTTTCCTCAAGAAGGCGAACAGCAGGCGGCGCAATTCATGGCGCGCCACGCTGACGCCGTCCGCAAACCCGCGCCGGGACAATTGCTGCCTTTGGCGAGTGATCCATTACTGTCGTCCGACGGTTTCTTCTATGCCTTGTTTGCCAAGAAAGCATGAGTCGTCAAAAATAACGGATAGATTTTCCTTATAGGGTATCGCTGAGTGGTAATGCTACGACTCTTGCTGTCTGTGTTCCTGTGCGTGTCGCTGGTCGCGTTCGTCGATGCCGGCGCACAGCCGGAAGCCGAACGCGTGGTGCGCGTGGAGCCTGTCGTGCGCGACGGCAAGCTGTATATCGACGCCGATATCGACTTTGCCGTCAGTGGCGACTTGCGCAATGCCGCGCAAAAGGGCGTTCCCATTTATTTCACCGCCGACCTGGAAGTCGTGTCCAAGCGCTGGTGGTGGTTCGACAAGACGGTGATCAGCGAGCAAAAGACCTGGCGCGTGGTCTACAACGCCCTGACCCGCCAGTGGCGCGTGGGGTCGGGCGATTTGTCATTGCCCGAATCATCGCTGGACGATGCCTTGTCGCTGCTGCGCAATATACGCGGCTGGGACGTGGCCGATATTAAAGACCTGGAAACCGATGAACTCTACGAAGGACGACTGCGCTTGCGTCTGAACACCTCGCTGCTGGCACGGCCATTTCAGGTCGATGCCTTTAACAGCAGTGCATGGTCTCTTGCTACCCCATGGAAAAATTTCACTTTTTCAATCTCGCTCGACGAGCCCCGGCCTTAGTTCGCTGGGGCTTGCGGCTGGCTTTGTTCGTTGCTGCATGCAGCGCGCTGGCTTTGCTCGCCCTGCTGGTGTGGTCAACCGGCAATGCGTCGCGGTATGCCCAGCAGTACGAGGCCTTGTTGATACTCAACGGCATACTGGCCGTTGCGCTGATTTCCTGGGTGGCCATATTGGCCGCGCGCCTGCTGCGCCAGATACGTAGGCGCCAATTCGGTGCACGCCTGACCGCCCGTTTTGCCTTGTATTTCACGCTGATCGGAATCTTGCCGGGCGCCTTCATTTACGTGCTGTCCGTGCAATTCATGTCCAAGTCCATCGAGTCCTGGTTCAATGTGCGCGTCGACAGTGCGCTGGAGGCCGGACTTAACCTGGGACGGGCTGCGCTCGATTCGCAGCTTGCCGACCTTAATTCGCGCGCCAGGGATATGGCGACCCGGCTGGGCAGCGGCAGCGATGCCGATATGGCCATGGCCATCACCCGCCTGCGCGAGAGTAGCGACGTGTCCGAGGCGCTGGTGTTTACCGGCAATGGCCGGCTGGTGGCGTTTTCATCGGCTGCCTACGGACAGTTGCTGCCTGATCTGCCGCCATCCAGCGTGATGAACCAGTTGCGGGTTTCGCGGGGCTATTCGGCCGCCGAAGCCGATGAGGTCCCCGCCAGCGGTGCTGATCCCGATGTGCCGGACGAGGCCGGCCTGCACTTGCGGGTGGTCACGCCCATCGTCACGCCGGACCGTCTGACAACCACGCTGGGCGTGGCGTCCGACACGCGCTGGCTGCAGGTCATACAGCCGGTGCCCGACCAGATAGCGCGCAATGCCAACCAGGTGCAGCAGGGCTTTCGCGATTACCAGGAGCTGGCGCTGTCGCGCCTGGGACTGCGCAAGTTGTACGGCATCACGCTGACCCTGGCCTTGATCTTCGCGGTGTTCGCGGCGGTTGCCGTGGCGCTGGCCGTGTCCAGGCGGCTGGTGCGGCCTTTGCTGACGTTGGCCGCCGGTACGCAGGCGGTGGGGGTGGGCGACTACCGGCCATTGCCTGAGCCGCCCGAGAAAGACGAGATCGGACAGCTGACGCGATCGTTCAACGCCATGACGCGTCAGTTGGATGAGGCGCGGCATATGGTCGAGAATAACCGCCAGCAGCTTGAGCGATCCAATGTGTATTTGGAATCGGTGCTCAGCAATCTTTCGTCGGGCGTGCTGGTGTTTGATGAGATGTTCCGCGTGACCATGTTCAATCAGGGCGCGCAAAGCATACTCCGTGTCGATCTGCGCTCGGTGAAAGGCCGGCCGCTGGAGACCGTGGACGGCGCTTTCGCCTTGTCTCAGCTGATACGCCAGGCCTTTGCCGCGCACACTGCGGTGGGCTCGGAGAAGCTGTACTGGCAGCAGCAGTTCGAGCTTGAGCTGGAAGCGGCCGCCGACAATGAAACCAAGAAGCACATCGTGACCTTGCTGGCGCGCGGCACGCATTTGAGCGTGGACGGGCGGGGCAACGGCTACCTGGTGGTGTTTGACGACATCAGCGAAGTGATCTCGGCCAATCGTACTGTGGCGTGGGGCGAGGTCGCCCGAAGGCTGGCGCACGAAATCAAGAATCCGCTGACGCCCATACAATTGTCGGCCGAGCGCCTGGCCATGAAACTGGGCGGGCGCCTGAACGACGCCGATGCGGCTATCCTGACGCGGTCCACGAATACAATCGTGAACCAGGTGGCATCGCTCAAGAAGATGGTCGATGATTTTCGCGAGTATGCGCGTACGCCGCCGGCGCAGATGCAGCATATCAACATCAATGGCTTGATCGGCGAAGTGCTGGGCCTGTATGGCTGGGATCCCGCCGGGGGAGCGGTTCGCGAAGACGGTGCCAGCGTGCCCATTGCCGTGGATTTCGATGCCGAGGTGCCGGAGATCGAAGGCGACGTGACCCAGTTGCGCCAGGTCATTCATAACTTGCTGGCGAATGCGCGCGATGCGGCCCTTCAGGACCATGCACTTGCCGACGCGCGCATTTATGTGCAGACTAGGTTGACCAAGACCAAAAGCGACGATGGGCCCGAGCATTTGGCAGTGCGCCTTACGGTGTCCGATAATGGTTCTGGGTTTGCACCGCAAGTGCTGGCACGTGTGTTCGAGCCTTATGTCACCACCAAGGCGGCGGGTACAGGTCTAGGGCTTGCTATAGTTAAGAAGATCATCGAGGAGCACGGCGGCCGAATCGATATTTCGAACCGCCGTGAAGGGGGAGCTCGCATTTCCATCCTCTTGACGCGCCTTGTCGATGCTGCGTCGCTGGACGTAGCTACGCAAGGGAACGATAATGCGAAAAAAATAGGTAGGTGACGCTTTATGGCCAGAATCCTGGTTGTTGACGACGAAATTGGTATCCGTGAGCTCTTGTCCGAGATTCTTTACGATGAAGGACACACAATAGAGCTTGCCGAAAACGCCGCGCAGGCGCGGGCGGCGCGCTTGCGTGCTCGGCCTGATCTGGTCTTGCTGGATATCTGGATGCCCGACACCGATGGTGTCAGCTTGCTGAAGGAATGGAGCTCGCAGGGCCTGCTCGATATGCCGGTGATCATGATGAGCGGGCACGCCACGGTGGATACCGCGGTCGAGGCAACACGCATCGGCGCGGTGGATTTTCTTGAAAAACCTATTACGCTGCAAAAGCTGCTGAAAACGGTGGCGGCAGGCCTGGCCCGGCCGGTGTTAAGGGCATCGCACGCCATTAACGCGCGGGTGCCTGCCGAACGCCATGCGTTCGAGCAGAACCAGCCATTGGTCACAAGCAGTCCGGTCATGGCGGTTCCCGAGGTTGTGCCCGACCAGAACAATTCGCTATTGGGCAGCATCTCGCTGGACCAGCCTTTGCGCGATGCGCGCGACGAATTCGAACGCATCTATTTCGAATATCACCTGGGCCGCGAAAACCACAGCATGACGCGCGTGTCCGAGAAAACCGGCCTGGAGCGCACGCACTTGTATCGCAAGCTCAAGCAGCTGGGTATCGAGTCGTCGCGCAAGAAGAACCTGGCCTCCTGACCGCCGGGACGAACGGCCCGCGTAGGCGGGGCGTTCTTACGTAGGCAAGGCGTTCTTATTATTATGGGCGTTCTGATTATTCGTCTATTTTTCGGGGCCTGACCGTAGGCCCCGGTTTGTCGCCGGCGCGCTCCGTCGAGGCCTTGCCTGGCGAAGCCTTGCCTATGGACGCCACCGAGATTCGGGTTTCACCGAGCTTGCCGCGCATGCTGGCCGAGCGCCACGCATGGCCGTAGGCCACTTCCATGGTCAGGTGGATGGTGCCGTCGAGCTGGCGCTGGTTTTCGAGCGCGTCCAGCAGCCTTTGCTTCCATTGCTTCCCCGACAGGCCGCGCTTGCGGTCCAGGCTGGGGTTGCCGCCCAACGCCTGGATGTCTTCCAGCAGCTTTTCCGGCGTGCGATAGGTGAGCGTGAGGATTTCCTGGTCCATAACCGGGTCGGAAAAGCCCCGTTCGACCAGCAGGTCGCCAAAGTCGTGCATGTCGACATACTGCGGTGTGGTGGTGAGCAGGTCGGCGTCGACGATGGCGCGGCGCAATTCGGCCAGGGAGCCGGGACCCAGGCAGGAAAACATGGCCAGGGCGCCGGGCTTAAGAATGCGTCGCCATTCGCTGAGTACCTGGTGGGGTTCGGGGTGCCAGTGCAGCGCCATGTTGGACCAGACCAGGTCCAGGCTTTCGGCGGGCAGGCCGGATTCGGCCATGTCGGCCTTGATGAATTCCACCGGTAACGTCGGCTTGTTGCGCAGCTTGTGCCAGAAACCGGGCTTGGCCTGGTAGCGTTGACGCGCGGCCTCGAGCAAGGGGGCGCAACTGTCCAGGCCCTTGTAGTTCATTTCGGGATAGCGGCCGCGCAAGGGTTCCACAGCATGGCCAGCGCCGCAGCCGGCGTCGAGCACGAAGACGGGTTGTATCCGTATATAGCTCAGGCGCTGCAGCATCCGTTGTGCAATTTCGCCGTACAGGAATTGGGCGGTATCAAGCGGACTGCGCCGGGCGAACTGCTGGCTGACATGGTTCGGGCTTACGCGCAGTGAAGGAGGCTGTGACATTTATCGGCAAAGGTATGGAATGGGAGGCTGGAACGTGCTGAGATAGCGTCAGGGCCGCCACGGCGATATGCGCCAGGCGCGACCGATTTGCATCAGGGATCTATTATGGCCGATCTATTCGTGCCGTGCGAGTCTGGGCAGGCTCGCCGTGGGGGTATGCGTCGCCGGCTTTACCTGGCCGGCCGGGCATGCCTGGCGCGCATCCCCAGCGCTTGCGGCTTGTGCCAGGGCGACGCACGCGGCGGCTCGCTGTGTCGGTTCTGCATGGCCGCGGTATTGCGTTCAATAAATGCCAACACAGCGCGCTGCCCAGTGTGCTTCCTGGCCCTGGCGGACCCGGCCTGTTGCGCCGATTGCAGCGGGCGGGCGCCGGCGTTTGATCGCATCATTGCCGCCTTCGATTACGCGCCGCCCGGCGACTTGCTGATTCACAACCTGAAAGCGGGTCGGCGCTTTACCAGTGCCGCCATGCTGGTGGGCTTGTTGGCCCAGACGGTCCGCACGGCGGCGCCTGCCTTGCCTGCAAACGCCATACTGGTGCCGGTGCCCGCCAGCAAGGCATCCATACTGGCGCGGGGCTTCAACCCGGCGGCCGAAATTGCCCGGGGCCTGGCCAGTGAGCTGAATATGGCGTGCCGGCCGGGCTTGCTGCGACGCGCTCGGGAAGGAGGACGCCAGACGCATCTGACCCGCCGTGAACGGGCCGGCAGTGTGCAGCACTTGTATGACTGCCCCTCGCGTGTCGACGGTGCAGTCATTGCCGTGGTCGACGACGTGCTGACCACCGGCAGCACGCTGCATCGCATTGCGCAGCAATTCAAGTCGGCGGGGGCGGCGGCTGTGTATGGCCTGGTCGTGGCGCGCACGCCTTATTCGGGCGCGGGCAAGCCAGGGCTATGATGCATCGAGGCCAGGCGCATGCGTGCCTGGTTTTCCAGGCCCTGCTCGCGCAGCCAGGCACGGAATACCTGTAATTCGGGCAGTTCGGCGCGATCAGGCGGGTAGCACAGGTAGTAGCCCTGGCGGTCCAGGATCGCCATGTCATAGACCTGTTCCAGCTTGCCGCTGCGCAGCTCCTCCTCGATAAGGCAGGCGGGGATCAACGCCACGCCCAGGCCGGCAATGGCGGCTTCGGTCAATAGCGAGAACTGGTCGAAGCTGGGGCCCGTATTCAATTGCTTGGGATGGGCCGCCACTGCATGCATCCAGTCATGCCAGGCATGCGGCGCCGATACGTGCTGCAGCAGCGGCAGGGCGGCGAGCTGTTCGGGGCTGGCCACCGGCAGGGAAAATACCCCGGGCTTGGCCACCGGCACGATGGCCCTGCCTACGACATAGTCGGCCTGGCAGTCCGGCCAGACGCCGTCGCCAAAGCGCATGGAGGCATCGACTTGCGGCGTGGAAAAGTCATAGCCGTATCGGTGGGGCAGGAAGGTAAGGTTGATCTCGGGCCAGTGTTGGAAGAAGTCGGGCAGCTTGGGTATGAGCCATTTCGCGCCCAGGGTGGGCATGCAGGTGATGCGCAGTTCACCGCCCTTGACCGGGGGCGCCATGGCTTCCAGGCTGGCGGCTTCGATGCGGCTGAGCGCCGGTGCGATCTCCTGCAAGTAGCGCTGGCCGGCGGCGGTGAGTTCAAGGCCGTAGCGTTGCCGTTGGAATAGCTCGATCGTCAGGAAGGTTTCCAGTTGCTTGATCTGCTTGCTGACCGCGCCCTGGCTGATATGCAGCGATTGCGCCGCGCGGGTAAGGCTGCCGTGGGTTGCAACGGCCTCGAAGGCTTGCAAGGCAACCAGTGAGGGGCAGTGGCGGCGCAAAGAAGATCCTTGTCATGGACAGTGAAAGCAGCGTGGTTCCAGGTATTCCTACCTGGAATATGATACTCACTTTCTTTCGCTTGTGCCATTGTTACGTCGCTGCAACAATACCTACGAACTAAAATCGGTCCATGCGGCGTCATCGACGATCCGTTTTACCCACAGGAGCTACATCCCCATGCGACACCAGAAACGTATTCTCGGCCTTATGATCGGCGCACTGGCAATTATGCCCATGGTTGCATCCGCCCAGGCCGAGAGCTATCCCAGCCGCCCCATCGCCCTGATCATTCCATTTCCCGCAGGCGGCACCACCGACGTCGTGGGCCGTATCGTGGCTGAACGCCTGACTGCTGAACTGGGCCAGACCGTTATCGCGGAAAACCGTGGCGGCGCAGGCGGCTCGATCGGCAGCAATGCCATCGCCAAGGCCAAGCCGGATGGCTACACGCTGGGCATTGCCACGGTCAGCACGCACGGCATCAATCCCGCTGTCTACAAGCAGCTGCCCTTCGATGCCAAGAAAGACTTCACCCCCATCACCAACGTTGCCGCCGTTCCTAACGTCATGACGGTAAACCCGAAGGTCAAGGCCCAGAACATGCAAGAGTTCGTGGCATTGGCCAAGTCCGAGCCAGGTGCGCTCAGCTACGCATCGGCCGGCCACGGCTCGGTGGCCAACATGATGGGTGAACTGTTCAAGATGGCCTCCAAGACAGACCTGCTGCACGTGCCATATCGTGGATCAGGCCCGGCGCTGACCGATACCCTGGCCGGACAAGTCGATGCTTTCTTCGACAACCTGCCCACATCGCTGCCGCACATCAAGGCCGGCAAGCTGCGTGCATTGGCTGTGGCCTGGCCGCAGCGCGTAGCCGCATTGCCAGACGTTCCCACCTTTGCCGAAGTGGGCCTTCCTGAAGTCAACGATGCATCGTGGTTCGGCCTTATCGCCCCCGCCGGCCTGCCTGCCGACATCCTGGAAAAGCTCAATGCGGCTACGGTCAAGGTCTTGAAGTCGCCTGAAGTCATTGAACGCCTTGCTTCCCTGGGCGCCGCGCCTATCGGCAACACGCCAGCCGAATACGCCAAGCAGATCTCCGATCGTATCGATCAGAGCGCCATCGTGGCCAAGCAAGCCGGCATTTCCATCGACTAACCTCTTTTTGTTGTACTTACTATGACGTTGCGCTCACACACCCATCCTCTTTCGTACCGGCTTCATATGCCGGAATCCGCACCGGCAGCATTGGTCCTGGATTCGCCGCACAGCGGCACGACTTACCCGCCGGATTTTGATTCCGCGGTGGGGGCGGGTGTGTTGCGTACCGCTGAAGACACCTGGGTCGCCGACCTGTGGGGCGATGCCCCATCGCTGGGCGTTCCCCTGATCGAGGCGCGCTTTCCGCGTGCTTATATCGACGCCAATCGCGGTGAAGAAGAAATCGACGGCTTGCTGCTGGACGCGGCGTGGCCTGAACCTGTGCCCGACTCGCCCAAGGTTCGCCTGGGCAAGGGCCTGATCTGGCGCATGCTGGACGACGGCACGCCGCTGTACGATCGCAAGCTGTCCATCAACGAAGTTCGGCACCGTATCGACGCGTGCTGGAAGCCATACCATGGCGCGGTCAAGCAAACGCTTGACGCCGTCCATGCGGCACATGGCAAAGTCTGGCACATCAACTGCCACTCCATGCCCAGCGTTGCCGGGGCCTATGCCACCGATACGCCCGGCCTGGTGCACCCCGACTTTGTTCTCGGCGACCGCGACGGCACCACCAGTGCGCCGGAATTCCGCGAATTTATCGCCGCGTGGCTGCGTGAACGCGGCTACGAGGTTGCCATCAACGCGCCCTACAAAGGCGTAGAACTCGTCCGCCGCTACGGCGACCCGGCCCATAATCGCCACAGCCTGCAGCTGGAAGTCAATCGCAAGCTGTATATGGATGAAGTCACCCTGCGGCCTACCGACGGCTACCAGGCGTTGCGCGAGCTGTTCAAGAACCTGGTCATCGACCTTCTTGCCTGGACCTCGCGTTCCTGATCCACCGGACCCATCCCGCCACGCATGTTTCATATCGTTCTCGTCTCGCCGGAAATTCCTCCGAACACCGGCAATGTGATCCGACTGGCGGCCAATACCGGCGCCAACCTGCACCTGGTGCGACCCCTGGGGTTCGAGCTGGACGACACGCGCCTGAAACGCGCCGGCCTGGATTATCACGAATGGGCCGCCATGCAGGTGCATGACAACCTGGCGCTGGCCCTGGAAAAAATAGGCGGGGCGCCGGAGCGGCGTTTCGCACTGACGACCAAAGGCGCGCAGCTGATCGGCCAAACCGTATTCCTGCCGGGCGACGTTTTCGTGTTTGGCCGGGAAACCGCCGGCATGACGCCCGAGGAAATGACGTTTTTTCCGGAAGGGCAGCGCCTGCGTCTGCCCATGATGCCGCAACAGCGCAGTCTTAATCTGTCGAATGCCGTGGCGGTTACGGTGTTCGAAGCCTGGCGACAGTCAGGGTTCGCGGGCGGCGTTTAGACGGATCGTCGGATTGGGGCCCATGCCGCGACTTTGAGGTCTTTGACGGGAACCGCAGCCATGTACTGGGTCACCATTGAGTGCTCGATGCCTTCTATATTAAACAAGGGGTTGAGCGTCTTTGCCGGCTTCAGCGCTTCGGCAAGGGGTAGCAGCGGAATCACCATACGTGTATTGAACTGGCGCATCAAGTCTGCTTGGACATTGATGAGGTACCCGGAGCCTTGATATACGTATCGCACCGACACTCATGCTTAGCGCCGACGAACAGAGGACGCTGGAACGACTTTCACGGTCGAGCACAACGAGCGTTCGCCGGGCGCTGGCTCGAACGCTATGTGCAAGGCGGCTTGCCCCACGGCCTTAAGCCGCAAAAGGGTAGAGGCCTTCAAGGTCTTGCGTGATCTGCAATTTATCCAGAAACTGGCAGCTCTGCTGCCATTGATGATTATCTCGCCCATCACAATGGAAATCACAGGCCATTTATCTGGACCGCCAAGGCCCGCGATATCTTTCAAAAGGTCATTCGTCCCAACTGCCGCTTAAGTTTCAAACAGAATGAAGCACTACCCTAGCTGGCCTAGCCAGTGGAGCGGGGGTCGAGTCTGTTCAGATCCTCATTTCATAAGATTGCGTCAGAGCATCGAGACAATAAAGTCCATTTACTATCAAATGGTTATAGGCCTGTTCTGCGTATGTTATGGCATCAAATCACCGTTGATAGCCACAATTCCAAGGGCGAACCGTACAGGAGTATGCCATTGCATAGCATACAATTTCGTAGTAACGTTTTTGTATGTTGATGCGCTTTGAATGGGATGCCGCGAAGGCGGTATTCAATCGGCGCAAACATGGCGTGAGCTTCGAGATGGCGATGCGAGTGTTCGCCGATCCGTTCGCGTTAACCGGACCCGAGCGCGTTCAGGACGGCGAGCAACGCTGGCAGACGCTCGGGACTGTCGATGGCTATCTTCTGCTTCTGGTCGCCCACACGGTCTCTGAGGTAAACAAGGACGGCCAGGTCATCGATATCATCCGCATTGTCTCGGCCAGAGCGGCCGATAGCAAAGAAAGGCGACGTTATGAGCAAGAAACCCGTTAAGCACGAAGTGGAACTGGCCAACCTACCGCCACTGAGCGCAAAGCAAAAGGCTGAACTGGCGGCGTTGGCGGCGCGCCGTGAAGGGGATGTCGACTACAGCGATATGCCACCTCTGTCGGCAGAATTCTGGAAAAATGCCGAACAGGGCAAGTTTTACAAGCCTACCAAAACGTCAACCACCGTGCGGATCGATTCTGATGTGCTAGCTTGGCTGCGATCGCAGGGCAAGGGCTATCAATCGCGCATCAATGCGATTTTGCGGCGGGAAATGCTGTCTTCGTTGAAGTAGCCAGCGGGCGAGCCAGCCCCGCCTTAGGTCAATCAGATCAGTCCAGCGATAATCGTGACTCATTTTGCTCGTTAATCCCATCGTGCCCACGCCATCATCGAATCCGCCGGAAAAGCTCGGTTCAAATTCTGCTTATGAATTTGACGGCTAGAACGCTTGGGTGAAAGGCGTGAAATGGAAAGTCGTATGGCCCTTGAGTCCGAATTTTCCGACCCTGACATTTGAGCGAACTACGCCTATTGACACGGAGTAGTTCGGCCTAGAGTGTGACTTGATTATTCACCAGGATCATCGCCATGGCCACGCCGCCCGCCGACTACGACAGCCCATGGAAAGAGGCGCTGGCGTTTTACTTTGCCGACTTCCTGGCCTTACTCGCGCCTTGGCTGCACGGGCAGATCGATTGGTCTGACCCGCCCGTTTTCCTGGATAAGGAGCTTCAGGCCATTGGCCGCGACGCGATATCCAGGCGGCGCTATGCCGATAAGCTGGTGCGACCAGGGCGGCACCATGGGTGCAGCGGCTTTGCAGCGTTTCGGCCAACGCATGTTTCAGTACTTTTATCGAATCAACGATCATTATCCGAAACATCGGGCGGCACCCGACGGCACGCCACAGCAGACGAGCTTAATCAGTCTGGGCGTGCTGACCGCCAGCACCGGTGGCAACACTCACCTGCTCTATTCCCAGAGCAATTTGAACGCCTGCCATGTCCAGTTTTACTTTCCTGTCGTACACTTGGCCTCATGGCTGGATCGCTGGGAGGAACTGGTACGCCAGGCGCAACACAACCCGTTTGCGGTGGTGGTAATGGCCCAGTTGCAGGCCCAGCAAACCCGTCAAAACGGCACGCAACGCCTGGCATCCAAGACCCGAATCGTACGGTTGATGTATCAATACGAATATGGGCGCGAGAACCTCTTGCAGATATTTCGCCTGGTTGACTGGATGATGACACTTCCCGCCGGACTTGAACCCGCCTTCGATCAGGCAATGATCAAGATAGAACAGGAGCATAAAATGGCATTCGTTACCAGCATAGAACGCCGGAGTGAAAAGCGTGGCCTGGAAAAAGGCATGGCTCTTGGGATGGAAGAAGGGCTGGAAAAAGGTATCGAGAGAGGTATCGAGAAAGGCATGAAAAGAGGCCTGCGCCAGGGCGAAACCATGCTTCTACAACGCCAGCTTGTTCGCAAATTCGGCCCCTTGTCACCAGCGCTACGGGAACGTATCAATACCGCTACACCAGCTCAGCTCGAAACGTGGTCGCTGAACATTCTGGATGCCAAAACGCTGGACGATGTGTTTGCTCTGTAGATAGCAGCCCTATTTCGACGCGGCAAGAAGCTCCTTACCCGCTAACGCATCCAGCGATACGGGTTACGGGCCAGGAACTCGGCTTGTCCTCGTTTTACATCCTTCAGATCAGTCCAGCGACAAATTCAGGCGGCTGATCACTTCGTCCCAACGAACTTTTTCGGCCTTGATCATCGCGGTCAGTTCTGCCGGCGTGGACGCAGCGGGGGTGAAGTACAACGATGCCATCTTTTTCTTCACATCGGGCAAGGCCAGGATTTCGGTAATCGACGTGTTCAAGCGCTTCACGATATCGGCCGGTGTTCCGGCAGGCACGAAGATGGCGTCCCATGAAATCGATTCAAAGCCTGGGTAGCCTTGTGAGGCCATGGTGGGCACGCCGGGCAGCAGTTCGCTGCTCTCCAGGCTGGTGATGGCCAGCGCGCGCATCTTGCCGGCATTGACTTGAGGCATGGCAACGCCCGGCACCATGAATCCGGCCTGGATATCGCCGGCAATGATCGACGTGGTGATTTGCGGAAACCCGGTATAAGGAATTTGCTGCAGCGTGATGCCGGCTTCGTGTTCCAGCATGGCCATTCCCAGATGCGAAGAGCTTCCGGGGCCTACGGTGCCGTAGTTCAGGGCGCCTGGTTGGTCTTTGGCCAGTTGCACGAATTCCTTCAGCGTCTTGGCCGGCGAGTCGTTGGGCACGACCAGTACGTTGGGGCTGGTGCCGACCAGGCTGATGGGATCGAGATCGGTCAGGGGATCGTATCCCAGCGTGTTCTTGTACAGCGTGGGCGCGGTGACCATGGGTCCGTTGATGGTCAGCAGCAAGGTATAGCCGTCAGGCTTGGCCTTGCTGGCGTGGCGCGTGCCGATATTGCCGCCGGCGCCCGGCTTGTTTTCCACCACCACCGGCTGGCCCAGGTCTTTGGACAGCGGCTCTGCAATGGCGCGCGCCAGGGTGTCGGGCGATGAACCGGCCGGAAAGGGAACGACCAGTTGTACGGGCCGGGTGGGCCAGTCGGCGGCGCCGGCGGCGGGAGCAAGCAGCAATGCGCCCAGTGTCGCCATGCCCAGTACGGATAAATTCAGGTGGCGGCGCAGCGTTGAGAAGCCAGTCATCGGGGTTTCCTTGTTGAGGGGGGCGTCAGGCCGCTTCGGCGCGGGCTTCGCGCGCGAGCAAGCTGGATACGGCCTCGCGCGGAGCAAGGCCGTCGAAAAGCACGCCGCAGACGGCGGCGGTAATAGGTAAATCTATGTTGTGCAGGCGACCCAACTGCAGGGCGGCGCGCGCGCAGCGCACCCCCTCTGCGGTAACACCGCCCGCCAATATTTGCTGCGGGGGCTCGCCTGCGCCGATGGCCAGCCCCACTTGGCGGTTGCGCGACAGCGCACCGGTGGCGGTAAGCACCAGGTCGCCCAGGCCGGCAAGCCCGGCAAAGGTCTCTGCCTGTCCGCCCAAGGCCAGGCCCAGGCGCTGCATTTCGGCAAGGCCGCGGGTAATCAGCGCGGCTCGCGCGTTGGTGCCCAGGCCCAGCCCGTCGGAAATGCCGCAGGCAATGGCCATGATGTTCTTCAAGGCGCCGCCGACCTCCACGCCGATGACGTCGGTGCTGGTATAGATGCGGGCGTTGGTGCCGTGCAGTGCGGCCAGGACGGCGCCTGCGGCGCTTTCGTGCCGTGGGCCCAGGGTGGCAAGGGTAAGCGCGACCGGAAGCCCTTGGGCGACCTCGTGGGCGAAGGAGGGGCCGGACAGCACACCCAGGTTCAGTTCTGGCCAGTCGGACAAGGCGTCCTGTGCTATCTGGTGGGGCAGCAAGCCGGTTTCGTGCTGAAAGCCCTTGCAGGTCCATGCCAGCGTGATGCGCGTGGCGCAAGGTCGGCGCAGCATGGCGGCTATCTGCGTACAGATTTCATGCAGACCTGCTACGGGTACACCCAGGATGATGACGCCATGATCCACGCCGTCGGCGCATGCGTGATCGATGGCTTGCCGGAGGCTGGCCGTCGCACGCAAGGTAGGCGGCAACGTGATGTCGGGCAGATAACGGGTGTTGCGATGCTGCGTGTTCAGTTCGAGCACGGCCGCCGGGTCGCGCGCCCAGATAAGGGTGTCGGCCTGTGAGCAGGCCAGTGCCGCGAGCGCTGTGCCCCAGCTTCCCGCGCCGAGTACCGCGACGTGAATACGCTGGGTGGTAGCGCTCATGGTGTCCTTTTACTGACGGGTCATTACTGACGGGTCATGCCGGGAGGAAGGATCAGGCCGGAGTCCTGCTGGCCTTGCTGACCCTGTTGCTCTTCGGCCAGCTGGGCAACGCGCTGTTCGTACAGGCCCTGGAAGTTGACTTCGGCCAGGTGCAGCGGCGGCAGCGACGTGCGCGTGATGGCGTCGGCCACGTTGGCACGCAGGTAAGGATAAAGCATGGTGGGGCACACAATGCCGATGAGCGGATCGAGCTGGTCGGCCGGAATGTTGGCCGCTTCGAAAATACCGGCTTGCGTGGCTTCGACCAGGTACAGGACCTTGTCGCCGATGCGCGTGGTCACCGTGGCCGTTACAGAGGCTTCGTAGACGGTTTCGGCAAGGCGCTGGCCGCCGACATTGATCGATACTTCCACCGTCGGACCTTCCTGTTCCAGGAAGATCTGGGGTGCATTGGGCATTTCCAGCGACAAGTCTTTGACGTAGGTGCGCTGCAGGCTGAAACTGGGGTCCTGGCTATCTTGGTTTTCCTGGCTGTTTTGGTTCTGGTCGGCCATAGTGTTTCCTGAAAGGGGTGGGTTGATGGATGCCGTGGGGGTCAGGCAGTAAGCAGGGGCATCAGGCCGTTGGCGCGATCGAGCGCTGCCAGGTCGTCGTAGCCGCCCACATGGGTGTCGCCAATATAGATCTGCGGTACCGTGCGACGGCCCGTGCGTTCCATCATGATGGCGCGCTGCTCGGGGTTCAAGTCGATGCGGATCTTTTCGATTTCAGTCACGCCGCGCTGCTTGAGCAGCATTTCGGCACGGACGCAGTATGGACATACGGCGGTACTGTACATTGTTACGGTTGCCATGATGGTTCCTCAAGATGAAAAAACAAGCGATCAGGACTTTTTGGACAAAGGCAGGCCGTCTTTGATCCATGCCTGCAGGCCGCCGGCAAGGCTGACAGTTTCTTCATAGCCTTGTTTGCGCAAGGAGCCCGCAATTCTTGCGGAGTCCCGGCCCTGGTCGCATACAACGATGATAGGCTTGTTCTTGGGCAAGGTGCCCAGCTTGCTCGTTACATCGGCAGCCGGCAAATTGCGCGCCTGCGGTATGCTTGCGGTCTTGAAGGCGTCAGGGCTGCGTACGTCCAGGAAAATGCCTTGCTTGTGGTTCACCAGCTGTACGGCTTCCTGCACGCCGACGGATTTTCCGCCGCCTTTCAGGATGTTGGGCAGCATCAGCATGACGCCCGATGCGATGGCAACGAATATAACAATAAGGTTGTTCTGATCAAGAAAAAAGTCCACGATATATCCCGAATATGTCCTTGGAAAAAGGACAGAATCAGACGATTATAAAATGGACAGCGAATTTCAACTTTTAGGCGTCTTTTCTTATGCATAAACTTGTTCTGATGCGACACGGCGAAAGCCAGTGGAACCTTGAAAACCGATTCACCGGCTGGACCGACGTCGACCTGACGGACACCGGGCGCGAACAGGCGTGGCTGGCCGGTGAACTGCTCAAGCAAAAAGGCTTTGAGTTCGACCTGGCGTATTGCTCGGTCCTGAAACGCGCCATCCGCACCTTGTGGATCGCCCTGGACGCCATGGATGCCATGCATACGCCCACGGGGCTCAGCTGGCGCCTGAACGAGCGCCATTACGGCGCCCTGCAGGGCCTGAACAAAGCCGAAACGGCGCAAAAGTTCGGCGATGAACAGGTTTTGATCTGGCGCCGCGCCTATGCCATTGCACCCAATCCCCTGGACCACGACGATCCGCGCCATCCGCGTTTCGATCGCCGCTATGCCAAGATTGCCGCCGACAAGCTGCCGGCCACGGAATGCCTGGCCGATACGGTCGAGCGCGTATTGCCTTTCTGGAATGAATCCATTGCGCCCGCCATCCGCGCGGGCCGCCGGGTGCTGGTGTCCGCGCATGGCAACAGCCTGCGCGCGCTCATCAAGCACCTGGACGGCATTTCAGACGAAGACATCGTCCACATGAATATTCCCACGGGCCAGCCCCTGGTGTATGAACTGGACGACGACTTGCGCCCGATACGCCACTATTATCTGGGCGACCCGGCCGAGATCGAGGCGGCAATGGCCGCCGTGGCCAACCAGGGCAAAGCCTCCAAGGAATAGCATGCGGCGTGTGTTCGGTTCTGTCGTACTGGCCTTGTGGGCGGGAATGGCCTGCGCGGCCGAGCCAACGCTTGCGCAGAAGCAGGCCGAGGCCAGGAAACAGCAATCCGAATTGCGCGCGCGGATCCAGGCCCTGCAAAAGGAAATCGATAGCCAGGAATCCTCGCGCCAGGACGCGGCCGATGCCTTGAAGGAATCCGAATCCGCCATTTCGTCCACCAACAGGCGATTGGCGGAACTGGCCGAACGGCGGGATCGCGTCGAGCTCGAGCTCAAGAAACTGGCGGCGCAAATCGCCAAGCAAAAGCAGCAACTGGGAACGCGTCAGCAAGAACTAGGCGACCAGTTGCGGGCCCAGTATGCCGGCGGCCTGTCGCCGTGGACGGCATTGCTGTCGGGCGACGATCCGCAAACCATCGGGCGCGACCTCAGCTACCTGGGCTATATCTCCAAGGCGCAGGCCGACGCCGTGCGGGCCGTGCGCCACGCCCTGGACGAGCTTGCCGTGCTGCAGGGCAGGTCGGAAACCCACCAGAAAGAGCTCGTGAAGCTCGCACAAGACACCGTCCAGCAAAAAGAAGCGCTTGAAGAACAGAAAGCCGAGCGTGAAAAAGTGCTGGAGCGCATCAGCGGCGCATTGAAGGAACAGCGCAGCCAGGCTGAGCGCCTGCAGCGCAACGACCAGCGCCTGGGCAACCTGGTTGAAGGCCTGGAAAAAGCCATCGCCAAGCAGGCCGAAGAGGCGCGGCTGGCTGAAGAAAAACGCAAGGCCGACGAGGCGCGCAAAGCCGAACAGGCCAGGCAGGCTGCGCTGGAGCGCCGCCGCGAGCTCGAACGCGCGCGGGCGGCGGCCCGCAAGGCCGAGCAAGAAGCCACGGCCGCGCAAGAGCGCGCACGGCGCCTGCAGGACGAAAAAGAGGCGGAAAGGGCAAGGCTGCAGGTTGAACGGGCCCGTGCCGAAGCGCGCGCCGCCGAAGAGGCGGCTGCCCGTCCGCCGCCCAAGCCGGTGCCGCCTCCGGAAGACCTGGGCACCGAGTCCATCAAGGGCACCGCGCCCGGTGTTGCGCAGCCGCAGCTGGCGCCTCCCGGCGGCTTCGCGGGCTTGAAAAAAGGCGCGCCGTATCCGGTGCGCAGCAACGACGTGCTGGGGCGTTTCGGCGCCGACCGGCCCGACGGCGGGCTGTGGCGCGGCATTGTGCTGCGTTCCCCTGAAGGCACTAAGGTGCGGGTCATTGCACCGGGACGAGTGGTGTACGCCAGTTGGCTCGGAGGTTTCGGCAATATCATCATCGTGGACCACGGCGCCAAATACCTTAGTGTGTATGGCCATAACCAGAGCCTATTGAAGCGCGTGGGCGACGTGGTCGATACTGGCGACACCATTGCGACGGTGGGCGCGACGGGCGGGCAGGTGGACTCGGGTCTATACTTTGAAATCCGGCATCAGGGCACGCCGGTGAATCCGCTGCTTTGGTTACGTCAGTAAATTCGGTACTATTTGGATAACGACGTTTATCCGGCACTCCGCAGGGTTGTGGCGGCGGGTAATTTGAGTTCAATTAATTCGGGAATGTGCATGAGCGCTCGCAGGTTTGGCGGTTTTGGGTTGGTGGTGGCGGGCGCGCTTGGCGGCGTACTGATAAGCCTGGGCATAACGGCGGCCGCGCAGCGCGGCGAACCTTTGCCGCTTAAAGAATTACAGCAGTTCGCCAATGTGTTTGCGGCCATCAAAAGCAGCTACGTAGAGCCCGTGGGCGACGAGCAGCTCATCAACGACGCCATCAAGGGCATGTTCGCCGACCTGGATCCGCATTCCACTTACCTGGATGCCGAGGCATTCAAGGAAATGGAAGCCATTACGCAAGGCGGCTTCGGCGGCCTGGGCATCGAAATCGGCAGCGAAGACGGCATGCCCAAGGTTATCGCGCCTATCGAAGACACCCCTGCGGCGCGCGCCGGCATTCTTAGCGGCGACCTGATCACCCATATCGACGGCAAGCCCACCAAGGGCATGACGCTGAACGACGCCATCAAGCTGATGCGCGGCGAGCCGCAAACGTCCATTATCCTGACCATCATGCGCCAGGGTCGCGACAAGCCCGTGGTCGTGACCATCGTGCGCGATCTCATCAAGGTGCGCAGCGTGCGCAGCAAGATGCTGGATGACAATATCGCCTACATACGCATTGCGCAGTTCCAGGAACGCACCGCTTCCGATCTGGCCACCCAATTGACGGCCCTGGGCGCCAAGGCCCCGCCGAAAGCGCTGGTGCTCGATCTGCGCAACGACCCGGGCGGCCTGCTCGACAGTGCCATCGGCGTGTCGTCGGCTTTCCTGCAGCCCAACGTCATGGTCGTATCCACCAAAGGCCGCGTGCCATCGTCGAATCGCGAATACTACGCCAAGCCGTCGGACTACATGCGCGGATTCCTCAGCGGCGGCCCTTCCGACTCCCTGGCCAATATCGCTCCCTGGAGCAAGACGGTGCCCATGGTGGTGCTGGTCAACGTCGGCTCGGCGTCGGCATCTGAAATCGTGGCGGGCGCCTTGCAAGACCATAAGCGGGCCAAAGTCATGGGCAACCGCACGTTCGGCAAGGGCTCGGTGCAAAGTGTGCTGCCGCTCAGCGAAGACACCGGCATCAAGCTGACTACCGCACGCTACTACACGCCGTCCGGCCGATCCATCCAGGTAACAGGCGTCGAGCCCGACATCGAAGTCGATGACACCGCCCAGGGCGACCTGTTCCGCCTGCCGCGCGAAGTCGACCTGCAAAGGCATCTGGTCAACGCCGCGCAGGCCGAGGAAGCGGCTGCCACGGCCGCGGCCGAAGAAAACAAGATCGAACCCAAGATGTTCGAGTTCGGCGGCGCCGACGACTATCAACTGAAGCAGGCCATCAATTTCCTTGAAGGGCGGCCCGTGAAGAAGACAGACCCCACCCTGGCGCTGAACGCCGACAAGGCCAATGAAGCGGCCAAGGCCGGCAAGTCCGGCACTCCCGAAAAATTGGTTTCGCCGGCCAGCAAGACCGCCCCAGCCGCTGAAAAAAAAAGCCCAGTGAAATCAAATGATGGCCAATTCGAGCGCTACAGGATCACACCGGACGGCCTGATCAAGGCACAATAATGGACGACCAGCAGCTACTGCGCTATGCCAGGCATATCCTGCTGGACGAGTTCGGGATCGAAGCGCAGGAACGCCTGCTGGCGGCCCGGGTGCTGATAGTGGGGGCGGGCGGCCTGGGTTCGCCGGCCGCTTTCTATATGGCTTCATCGGGGGTTGGCCACATCGTGCTGGCCGACGACGATGAGGTCGACCTGGGCAACTTGCAACGGCAAATCCTGCATACCAGCGACCGCATCGGCAAGTTCAAGGCCGAATCCGGCAAGCAGACCCTGGCGGCGCTAAATCCCGAGGTGCGGGTGCAGGCGCTGGTGCGTCGCCTGGACGACCACGATCTGGCCGAGCAAGTGGCGGCCGCGGACCTGGTCCTCGATTGCTGCGACAACTTCGCTACGCGGCATGCCGTTAACCGGGCGTGCGTGGCGCAGCGCAAGCCCCTGGTGTCTGGTGCGGCCATACGGTTTGCCGGCCAGATCAGCGTGTTTGATCTGCGGCACGATGACGCGCCCTGCTATCACTGCCTGTTTCCCGAGGCCGATGACGTCGAAGAGTTGCGTTGCGCCACCACCGGCGTGCTGGCCCCCCTGGTGGGCATTGTGGGCAGTACGCAGGCCGCCGAAGCCATCAAGGTCTTGACCGGCATCGGCGAGCCGCTGGTCGGGCGCATGCTGTGCCTGGACGCATTGACTATGCAGTGGAACACCATACGCTTCAAGCGCGATCCGGCGTGCCCGGTATGTGCCCACCGTAGCGAAGGCCATCGCAGCGCTGACCGCAGCAATGGCTGCCATCGCAGCGGCGACCGCAGCAATGGCTGCCACCCCGATGCCCAATCCGATGCCGGCCCGATAGCAGTTTCCCGACAGAGTTGACGCGCACGTCCACATAGTCGCAACGGCCTTTGTGCAGGCTGGAAAAAGGCGTGCCCGGGTGAAAGATATGCACGGTGCGCATGCCAACCTGGCGGGCGGTCTTAAGGTTGCGCAGCGTGTCTTCCACCAGCACGACCTGGCTGGCCGGCACTCGCAGCCGGGCCAGGACCTGACGCATGAGGGCCGCCGATGGCTTGGGACGCATGTGCCCTTGCAGTCGCATATGGTCGATGGCCCACAGCCCTTCGAAGTGATGCAGGATGCCCAGTGTTTTCAGGACTTCGCGCGCATACTTCAACGGTGCGTTGGTAAGCAGTATTTTGCGGCCGCGCAGAAGCTGCAGCTTGCGCGACAGGCCTGTTTCACAATGCACCAGCGGCGCAACTTCGAAGTTATGGCTTAATTCAAGGAAGGCGTTGGCGTCGACGTTATGGTGGCGCGCCATGCCGATGACCGTGGCGCCGTAGCGCTTCCAGTAGGTCTTGCGCAGCACGTTGGCCGCGTCCATGTCGATATTCAGCGTGGTCGCCACCGCCTGGGCCATGGCGCTGTCGATGGCCCCGAATATGCCCTTGGAGCAGTCGTGCAGTGTGTTGTCCAGGTCGAACAGCCACACAGTTTGCGCTGAACCCGCCGTGTCCGTCGCGCGCATCGTGCGCGCTGGCCGATGCGACGCGACAACAGTCCGGAGTGCCCGCATTGCGATTAGTGCGAACTGATCATGGTGCCGACGCCGCGGTCGGTCAGGATTTCCAGCAGCAGGCAATGGGCGACGCGCCCGTCCACCACATGCACCGCATTCACGCCATTGCGCGCGGCTTCGAGCGCGGACGAGATCTTGGGCAGCATGCCGCCCGAGATCGTGCCGTCTGCGAAGAGTTCGTCGATCGACTGGGCCGACAGCTTGCGCAGCAGTTCGCCGTTCTTGTCCAGCACGCCGGGCGTGTTGGTCATCATGATGAGTTTTTCAGCACCCAGGACTTCGGCCATCTTGCCGGCCACCACGTCGGCGTTGATGTTGTAGGCCGTGCCGTCGTCGCCATAGCCGATGGACGATATAACCGGGATGAACTGGTCGTCTTGCAGGGCCTTGACCACGGCGGGCTCAATACGGGTGATATCGCCGACGAAACCGATGTCCAGCATCTGGCCCGGGTGTTCCTTGTCGTCCATCATCATCTTCTTGGCCTGGATCAGGCAGCCGTCCTTGCCGGTAAGCCCCACGGCCTTGCCGCCGGCTTCATTGATCATCATGACGATATCCTGCTGGACCTGGCCGCCCAGTACCCATTCGACCACTTCCATGGTGTCGGCGTCGGTCACGCGCATGCCCTGGATGAAGGTGCCTTCCTTGCCGATGCGCTTGAGCGCTGCATTGATTTGCGGGCCGCCGCCGTGCACGACTACCGGGTTCAAGCCCACAAGCTTGAGCAGTACGACATCGTGGGCAAAGCTGCGTTGCAGCGATTCTTCGATCATGGCGTTGCCGCCGTATTTGATGACGACGGTCTTGCCGTGGAACTGGCGTATATAGGGCAGCGCTTCCGACAATACGGCTGCCTTGACAGTGGAAGAGTGGCTTGTGGAATCGCTAGTAGTGGTCATGTCCGCTTTTCAAGGTTGGGGCTTGGTGGCCCGTTAGATGTGCAAAACCCGGGATGCTGGGCATGCCCGGGTGCTGAATATGAAACTGGCCATATGGGCCCGGCTGGCTGCCCAACTTACCCGAGCGCCTTGTTGACGGTGCTCAGAAAAGCGGCTTTATCGTAATTGCCAAGATAACGCTTGATGATATGGCCTTCCTTGTCGATCAGGAAGGAGGTGGGAGTAAGTTTTACATCGCCGAATGCCTTGGCGATCTCGCCTCGCGAGTCGATGGCCACGGTAAAGGGCAGTTTGCGCGTTTCGGCGTAATTCTTGACGTAATTGGCCGGGTCGTATTGCATGGCAACGGCAATGGTCTCGAAGCCCCGGGGCGATAGATCGACATAGTTCTGTATGGCGTCGGGCATTTGTGCAATGCAGGTCACACAGCTGGTGGCCCAGAACTTGACCAGCACCACCTTGCCGCGAAGGTCTTGCGTGGTGATCTTTTCGCCCGTCAGGGACGTGAACGTAAGGTCGGGCACCGTTTTGGCCGAGCCCGCGAATTGCCAAATGCCCGCCCCGGCCAGGGCTAGCACGACAACGATGCCTATGAATGCTTTTTTCATGTTGATTCGTAAAGCCTGATTTTATTGAACCGGCATGGTTTCCACGCCGTCGCTGGCCCCGGTACCGGGTGGCTGCGCCGACATGGTGCCGGAGTTTCCGTTATGCACGGGGGCCGCCGGCGTGGCGACGGGTTCGTTAATGCTTGATGCCGGAACGATCTCGAACAATTTTACTACCTTGTTGACGCCGGTAACCCCGGATGCCGCGACGCCGGCCATTTGTCCTTCTGTGGCGGTGACCCTGCCCAGCAGATAAACAATGCCGCGTTCGGTGGTCACCACGATGGTACGCGTGGGTACGCCCTTGGTGTTGATGAGGGTGGCTTTCACCTTGGAGGTGAGCCAGGTGTCATTACTGCGCACGCTGACCGGGGTGATTTCACCTATGCGGATTTCGTTGATGACGTTCTTTACTTTTTCGACCTGCTTGGCCGCGGTGGTTGCCTGCTGTTTATCTTGCCCCGCGGGGATGTCGCCCGTCAGCAGCACAAGGCCCGCGTACGAGGTGGCATTGACGCGAGCGTTATCGCCGGGGAACAGCTTGCGCATTTCTGCGCCGACTTTCATTTCAATGGCTTGGTCCTCGACCTGTTCGCCGGCGGTGCGGCGGTCGGTGGCAACCGTGGCGGTGGTGGCGGCGGTTCCGCCCACCACCAGCAATCCGCAGCCCGATAGGGCGGTGATGCCCGCGAGAGCAAGCGTGGCCAGCCATAGGCGTTGAGCGCGTCGTGATGTAGACATTAAAGCGTGTCTCCTAGTAATAGCGCGTCGATCCCGTCGCACAAGGCGTGCAGCAGCACGATGTGTACTTCCTGGATGCGCATGGTGCGATCGTGCGGTACGCAAAGATGGATGTCGGTGTCGAACAGGATTTCGCCGATTTTTCCGCCGCCTTTGCCGGTCAGGGCAATGACCGGCATTTCGCGGTCGTGTGCAGCGTCGATGGCCCGGATGACGTTGGCGGAATTGCCGCTGGTGGAGATGGCCACCAGGACATCGCCCGGCTGGCCCAGGGCCGTGACCTGGCGTTCGAAGATGGCGTCGAACCCGTAGTCGTTGCCGACCGCGGTCATGATGGAGGTATCGGTATTGAGCGCCACGCCCCCCAAGGGCAGGCGGTCGCGTTCGAATCGGCCGACGAGTTCGGCGATAAAGTGCTGGGCATCGGCCGCTGAGCCGCCATTGCCGCAAGCCAGGATCTTGCCGTTATTGGCCAGCGATCCGAAGACGAGGTCTACGGACGCGGACAAGGGCGCGGCGAGTTCGCGCGCACTCAGTTTGAAGGCGTCGATAGCGTCGTTGAAATGCGACGTCATGTGAGAGGTCATGTCCATAGCGGCCATTATCTCATGTTCGAATGCAAAATTCGTGAACGGAAGTAATCTTGTGTCACTCATGCCGCAAGCCGCGGCTATAGGGCAAATGCACCCTTGATCCAGACCAGGCCGTCGGGCTCCAGGCTGACGACGTCGAAGCGGCAGGCGGGTGTAACGCCGCCGCAATAGCGCTGGGTCAGGCGCGGCAGGAAGTACTGTGCCGTATGGATGAGGCGGCGCTGCTTATCCCGGTTTACACTGGCGGCCGCGCCACCGTATTGCTGCGAGTGCCTTTGGCGGACCTCGATAAACACCAGTATGTTGCCGTCCAGCGCCACCAGGTCGATTTCGCCGGTCTTGGCGCGCAGGTTTCGGCTTACTATGATCAGGCCGCTGGCTAGCAGATGGCGCCCGGCCTGTTCCTCGCCCTGGTAGCCGGCTTTCTGCGTGGGCGAACGCTGCGGCCGCGGGCGTTCGGCATCGATTTGCGACGTCAGCAAGGCTTGCCGGCTTTTACGCTGTTGCGCGCGCCGTCGCGCCCGAAGCGCTACCTTCTGCGCCGCCTGCGCCAGGTCATACGGGCTCGGGTCCTGGGCCATCTTTTTATCCTTCTAAAGGCTTTGTTTCCTAGTATGAATGAAACGCCCGATTTCTTGGACACTCCAGCGACATGGAAACGTCTCACCGAGCGCGTGGACGCGCAGCACTGGCCCACGGCCACGCTCTACGTCGTGGCGACACCCATAGGAAACCTGGGCGACATGAGCTTGCGTGCCTGGCAGACGCTGGCCCGCTGCGACGTGATCGCGGCGGAGGACACACGCGCAAGCCGGCCGCTGATGGATGCCTGGGGCGTCAGTACGCCGCTGATTGCGGCGCATCGGCATAACGAGGCCGAAGCGGCGCAGGCCATTGTCGATCGCTTGTCCAACGGTGAACGGGTGGCGCTGGTGTCCGATGCGGGAGCGCCCGCGGTAAGCGACCCGGGCGCCCGCATCGTGCGCGCCGCGCGCGATGCCGGTTATGGCGTGATTGCCATTCCAGGCGCCAGCGCCGTCATTGCGGCGTTGATGGCCAGCGGCGTTACGTCCGACGAAAATCCCGCCTATGTCTTTGCCGGTTTCATGCCGCCCAAGGCCGGCGCACGCCAGAAGTGGCTGCAGCGCTGGTGTGCCGTGCCGGCACCTATCGTGATGTTCGAGTCGCCGCACCGGTTGGGCGCCGCGGTAAAGGACATGCTGCAGGTCTGCGGGCCCATGCGCAAATTGACGATCGCGCGTGAATTGACCAAGCGCTTCGAGCAGGTGGTCACCATGCCGTTGGCCGACGCGGCGGCCTGGCTGGCCGAGGACGCTCATCGCAGCCAGGGAGAGTTCGTACTGATCGTGCACGAAGCGGATGACGCCAAGGCGACGGAAGATATCGATCCGTCCACCCTGGTGTTGCTGGACGCCTTGCTGGAGACCATGTCGCTGCGCGATGCAAGCAAGGTGGCGGCCAAGGTCACGGGAATGCCGCGCGATGTGTTGTATGCCTTGGCGCTGGGGCGTCAGAAGACGGATTAGCGGGTTTTTGGTCGAGGTGGCTATAAGGATGGCTGCATTGCCGAGGCGTTGGGGCGGCTATCTGTTCTTTAGAAAGGCGGGTGAGTCGGGGGCTGTTTCGGCTTCACGCGTCACGCCCTGGCGTTGCCAGGGTGCCCGTTTCGGTCAGTGCCATCGAGGCGCCCGCGGAACTCGCCCGGTCGGGCCAGTGGCCCGACACCCGTCGGGCTCAGACAGCCGCGGCCTCGCCTCCTCGATGGGACTGACCGAAACGGCGTGCGCGAGGCGCCTGCACAGCCCCCGACACACCCGCCTTTTTGCATGAGCGAAGCTTGGGCCAGCCTACTAGCCACCGTGCGCCTCAAGCCGTAAGCACTTGCACCGAAAATCCGTTAGCTCAAGGCAAGCGTGGCTTGTATGCCTGTGACTTCCCGGATGCGAAAGGCCGCATTCACGGCTTCGGTGCGTGAGGAATAAGGGCCTATCTGAACTTTGTGCAGTTCGTTGACAGTTCGGATCTTGGCCGGGCGGCTTTCAACCTGGCTGATTTGCTGATTAATTTTTTGGGCCAGGCCGTTGGCGGTGTGCGAGGCGCTGAACGCGCCGAATTGAAGATAGATTTGTCCGGGACTGGGCTGGTCCTGCACCACCTCGGCCTGGGTGCCTGTGCCGGCCGGGGTGATATGGCCGATCTGGTCGTCGGTCTTCAGAGCATGCAGGGCGTCCGGGTTGGCTTCGGTAGGTCGGGCCTCGCTGAGCCGCAGTACCTCGAGCGCGTCGGGCAGCGGCTGCGTCATTTGTGCAATTTTCACTGGTGCCGGTCGCGTCTCGGCCGGCCGCGACTCGCTGACTCGGACCGTTCGTGGCGCGGCAGGCGTACTGGCCACTCGCGTATTCCGTATGTCGTCGTTGGTGATGGCTTCGACGATGACCTGGCCGCTGCCGGGGCCTATCAGGCCCAGCTTGCTGGCCGCGACATAGGAAACGTCGATGATGCGCTTGCTGTGGAACGGTCCGCGGTCATTGACGCGTACGACCACGGATTTTCCAGTATTGGCGTGGGTCACGCGGGCATAGCTGGGTATGGGCAACGTGGGGTGGGCGGCCGACATTGCGTACATGTCGTAGACTTCGCCATTGGCGGTTTTCTTGCCGTGGAATTTGCGTCCGTACCAGGACGCCGTGCCTTCTTCGCGGAAGGGTTTTTCGTCGCTGACCGGAACATATTTCTTGCCGAACACGACATAAGGCCGGAAGTTTGCCGGGGCGTGTACTTCAATCTGTGGAACTGCATCGGGGATGTTTTCGATGCCGGGCGGTATGTTCGAGCCAGGCCCGTCATCCATGTAATAGCCGCCGCCGCGCGTGGTGCTGCCTTTGGTGCCGGTCTTCTTCGGCGTGGAGCAGCCGGCCAGGATGGCGAGGATGATGCATAAGGCAAGAAGCGGGATGGGAAGGCGTCGTGATGTCATGGCAGGTCGGGTGGCGGCTGGTTGCGATGCCTAATCAAAAGCGGCGAGTGATCGGCAAAGCGCTGGGCGAGCTGCTCGGTAACGTAGACCGATCGGTGCTTGCCGCCGGTGCATCCCACCGCCACCGTTAGGTAACTTCGGGTATCTTGCATGTAAAGAGGCAGCCAGCGCCGGATAAATCCGGCAATGTCTTCGATCATGGTTTCAACGCTGCCGAATTGCCCCAGCCATTTTGCCACAGGTTCGTCGCGTCCCGTCAGCGGGCGCAAGGCGCTGTCGTAATGGGGGTTGGGCAGGCAGCGCACATCGAACACCAGGTCGGCATCGCCGGGTACGCCGCGTTTGTAGGCAAAAGATTCGAAGGTCAGCACGACAGGCGCCCGGTCCGCCTGGACCAGGTCGCGTACCCAGGCGCGCAGCTGTCCGGGTGTGAGGTCGGAGGTGTCGATGACGTGTTCCTGCTCGCGCAGGGGCGCCAGCAGTTCGCGCTCGGTATCGATGCACTCTTGCAGGGAAGGCGATTTGCCGCCCGCCTGCAGGCGGTTGGTCAGGGGATGACGGCGCCGCGACTCGGAATAACGCTGTTGCAGGGTATGGTCATTGGCATCCAGGAAAATGACCCGGAATGCGGTGCCCATCGCCCGCAAACCGGTAATGACGTCGGGAAGCTCGTTGATTTCGCCGGGCGAACGCACGTCTATCGATACAGCGACACGCTCCAGGCCGCTTTCGCGCGTGTTGGCAATGAATTCGTGGAGAAAGCGCACCGGCAGGTTATCGACGCAGGTATAACCCGCATCTTCAAGCAAACGCAGGGCAACCGATTTGCCGGAGCCGGAGATTCCTGTGATCAGGACAATGTTCAACATGACGATGGGGGTTTTCCACGTTGAAGGATGCGGTCAAGAGCGTGCATCCCGGGTGTTCGAAGAATGGCTACAAGCCGCGTTGCAGCCGGCGCGGCCTTATTCGCGGCGACTGCTTTCCATGATGGCCAGGGCCTGGCGCTCGATGAACTCGCCCATGGTGTCGATGCCGCGCAAGGCAAGGATGGTATTGCGTACTGCGGCCTCGACGAGTACCGCCAGATTTCGCCCGGCTGCCACTTGCAGCATGACGCGGCGTATCGGTATGCCCAGGACGTCTTCGGTCTGGTCCTGCACAGGCAGGCGTTCGAAGGCGTCGGGGGTGGACCGGATAAGATGCACCAACAGCTTGAGCTTCATTTTCCGGCGCACCGACGTCTCGCCGAAAATCGTACGTATATCAAGCAGGCCCAGGCCGCGGACTTCGAGCAGATTCTGCAATAAAGGCGGGCAGTGGCCCTCGATCATGTTCGGTGCGGTGCGCGAAAGTTCGACGGCATCGTCGGCCACCAGACCGTGCCCGCGCGAAATCAGTTCGAGGGCAAGTTCGCTTTTCCCCAGTCCGGATTCGCCGGTAATGAGTACGCCCACGCCCAGCACGTCCATGAACACGCCATGGACGGTGGTTTTTGGCGCCAGCCGCTTGCCCAGGTAGATGCGCAGCAGGTCGATCAGCTGGGCGGCTTCTATGGAGGTCGACAGCAGGGGGATGTTCTGCTGGTTGCAGAAGTCGCGCAGGTCGTCGGGCGGGGCCATTCCGTCGGCAATGAGTATGGCCGGCACCCCCCCCGTTACGAGGTCTTCAAGGTGATGGACGCGACGCCTGATCTCGAAGCGTGTGTAGTAAGAGAGCTCTTCCGCGCCGAACACCTGTATGCGTGCCGGGTGGATCAGGTTCAGGTGACCCACCAGGTCGGCGCCCGACATGCCTACGTCTGGAATAAGCCGGTTGGCCGAATTGGCGCCGGCGATCCAGGTGAACGGGATCTTGTCCGCGTTGTCACTGACGAGTTCATGTATGGTCAGCATGCGGATGGCCTTAGGCGGGCGAGGAGGTGAGAAGCCTGTGGACGGCGGCCGGGTCGGTTTCGGTGGACAGGGTTTGCCGCAGCTTGGGGTCGGACATGAGCTTGGCAATCTCGGCCAGCAGCTCCAGGTGCGTCTGTGTGGCCGTTTCGGGAACCAGCAGAATGAACAGCAGGCTGGCCAGGCGCCCGTCGGTGGTGTCAAAGCGCACCGGATCAGCCAGCCGGATGAAGGCGGCACAAGGCTCCTTGAGGTCCTTGATGCGTCCGTGCGGAACCGCCACGTGATGGCCGAGCGCTGTGGAGCCGAGCCGTTCGCGGGCAATGAGGCTTTGAAAAACTGCCGTGCGGGCTATTCCGTGCTGATTTTCAAAGAGCAGGCCGGCTTGTTCGAATGCTCTTTTCTTGCTGGTGGCAGCCAAATCAAGCACAACATTCGACAGCGGCAAGATACGCGACATTAAGTTCATAGTGGTTATTATATGGGGTTTGGGTGCCGCCATACAAAGCAGGATAACCAAGGCCCCAATCACTTGAGGCGATTGAGGCCAGTTTGCCAGGATTACGAAGCGCTAGTCAGAGTGGGCGCGGTTTGTGCCGGCCGGGGCGCACGTAAAGCTGGATGGGATTATTCCACGGCAGGAATTTCTTGCCGCTTGACAGGCTCGTGAGCGTGGTCTTGCACCTTGGACTTGTACTTGATGACCTGCCGATCTATTTTGTCGGCGAGCAAGTCGATGGCTGCATAGAGGTTTTCGTCGACGGCTTCGCAGTGGATGTCTTTTCCACGTAAGCGCATGGTGATTTCGGCGGTGTGATTGAGACGCTCGATCGAGAGAATGACCTGGGTGTCGATAACGTTATCAAAATGCCGCGTGATGCGTGCCATTTTGTTCATTACGTACTCGCGGATAGCGGGAGTGACTTCTAGATGACGGCCAGTAAGACTCAGGTTCATATTGTGCTCTCCTTGCAGAAATGAGGGGTGCGCGGTATGCGCGTTCAGGGGTGTGATGGTTCTCCTTGTAATGCGTTGTTAATGATTTCAGTGTATAGATTATGCAGAGTAAATCAAGTGCGCCAGATCAAGCCGGGGCGAATCACCCGGCTACATTTTGAAGTTCTTGCCCAGATAAACCTTGCGCACGGCCTCGTTGTCGATAATTTCGCTGGGATGGCCGTTGGTCAGCACCTTGCCTTCGCTGATGATATAGGCGCGGTCGCAAATACCCAGGGTTTCGCGCACGTTGTGATCGGTGATCAGCACGCCGATATTCCGGCCCTTCAGGAAGTGGACAATGCGCTGGATTTCGATGACGGCGATGGGGTCCACGCCGGCAAAGGGCTCGTCAAGAAGGATGAAGCGCGGATGCGTAGCCAGTGCGCGGGCGATTTCGACGCGCCGTCGTTCGCCGCCCGACAGCGATATGGCGGTATTGCGCCGGATATGGCCGATCTGCAATTCGTCGATCAGCGATTCCAGGTGCTCGCCGATAAGCGCGGACGTGAGCGGCCGGCCGGTGTCGTCCAGTTGCAGTTCGAGTACGGCGCGGATGTTTTCTTCAACGGTAAGGCGGCGGAACACCGACGCATCTTGCGGCAGGTAGGACAAACCCATGCGCGCCCGCTTGTGCATGGGCATGCTGGTAATAGCCTTGCCGTCGATCTCGATACGCCCCGCATCGGTGGGTACTATGCCCACAATCATGTAGAAGCTGGTGGTCTTGCCTGCGCCGTTCGGGCCCAATAGGCCCACGACTTCGCCACTGTCGACCGACAGCGAGACGTCGTGCACGACGGTACGCTTGCCGTAGGTCTTGCGCAGACCGGTGGCATGCAGGCTGCCCGCAGCGGCGCTGGGAGAGCGGGTTCCACCGGAGGCCGGCTTGTTCGAAGGAAACATAAACAGGTGCTTTTTGATATCAGGTAATGCCGGGGCGCAAGCTGGCTGCGTAGCGGCGTTTTATTTGCGCGGCGCCGACTTTTCCCGGCATTCGGCGGCGGCGGCGTCGGCTTTGGCCTGGGGCCGAGCCATCGAGCGAACCCTGCCGCCCGCGGCGGCTGAATTTGCGCCGCCGTAGGCCTGGTAGGTGCCGGTAGTCTGGTGGTAGATGACGCGCTCGCCCTTGACGTTGTCGAACGCCTTGCCGCAGATGTAGCGGGTGACCACGGCCTGGCCTATCATTTCGATCTGCTCTTTCTTGCCATCGTACTCGGCGCGTAGGCCGCGTGCTTCAAGGACTTCGAATTTCTCGGGGGTTTCCTGGCGGATGAATACAAGCTTGCCTGGTTCGACGGTGGCGGTGCCGAACTGGAAGCCTTCGGCATCTTCGCGCATCGTGAGTTTGTCGGAATGCAGGGTCATGAGACCGCGCGTCATGATGACATTGCCCGTGAAAACGCTTTCCTTCTTGATGTCGTCGTAATTCAAGGTGTCGGACAGGATCAGAGTGTCGGGTTCTTCGGCTGGCGCGGTGCCTGGCGAGGCGGCGGGAGCGGGAGCGGACTGCTGGGCCGGCGCTTGAGCCGGCGCCTGGGCGTGCGTTGTGCCCGCAAGGCCAACCAGCGCGGATGCGAACAGCCACGCAGCAAGGGAGATAGGTCGCTTAAGGTTCATGGTTTTTATTTTGTCGTATCAGGTTTGGTGGAAGAGCCTGGCTGCGAGTCTTGGCCGGAGATCTTTACGTCGGTCGCCGAAAACACTTGCAGCTGACGGGTATTGTTATCGTAACGCATGCCTTTGCCGTTCATGGTCGAGTTGCCATTGACCACCAGCGCCGGATGATCGGTAAATAATAAATTGTCATCCGGCCTGATGGTAAGCACGTCGCTGGTGACGTCCATGGCGGCCCTGCCTTCGCCCGGCATGCGGTGTACATGGGCATTGCCCGTCATGACGATACGCTCGCCATTCTGGTCCATGACCGCCGTGTCGGACGTTCCTATGGTAATCGGAGAATTGGGCTGCTGGCCTATGGCTTTTGCCTTAGTGATCTCGTAGGAGTCATTGTCCGGAAAATGCTGCATGAAAGTGCCTTCCAGGCGGTTGATGGCAACGCCTGCGGGGTCGGTGCGTATCATGACGAAATCGTTGGCCCACGAGTCGGGTTCGTGCGTGATGCGTCGGGGGGGATCGATAGCGATGGCCCGTTGCGCGTAGTCGGCCGCCCAGAAGGTGCCAAACACCAGTGCGATCAGCAAGCCTACGGCAATAAGGGCGGGGGCGCGTTCTTTCATGGTCTTATTGGATGGCGCCGCTCATCAGCATGGCTGTGGGCGAGAAAAAGGCGCCGAGGCGGCCTTGTGCCGCCAGGATGAGATCGCAGCATTCGCGCACGGCGCCCGATCCGCCCGGCTTGGTCGACACCCAGTGCGCCACCTGCGAGACATAAGCGGGCGCATTGGGTACGCTGGCGGCAAAGCCCACGCGCTGCAGCGCCGGCAGGTCGATGATGTCGTCGCCCATATAGCCGACTTCGCTGAGCAAGCATCCCTGGTCCCGGGCAAGCGCCACGACCGCCTGCGATTTGTCGCGTATGCCCTGCTGGACCAGCGCAATGCCCAGTTCGGCGGCGCGGCGCGCCAGGATAGGGCCTTCGCGGCCTGTGATCAGGGCGACGGTGATGCCGCTTTCCCGCATGAGGCGCAAACCATGGCCATCGAGGGCATTGAAACGCTTCATGAGCTCGCCGTGCTCGCCATACCAGAGGCAGCCGTCGGTCAGTACGCCGTCGACGTCGAAGGCCATGACGCGGACCTGGCGCGCGCGCTCGAGTACTGCGGGCGCGATCTTGGCCAGGACGAGAGCTTCGGCGGGATGTGAAATGGTGGGAAAGTTCATTTGGGCACGCAGGTTCTAGATGACCTTGGCAGCGAGCAGGTCATGCATGTGTAAAGCTCCTAATAATAGCCCGGTATCGTCGAGCACGAGCATCTGGTTCAGCCGGCCGGCATCCATCAGCGTGGCCGCCTCGATGGCCAGAGCCCCGGGCGGCACACTTTTCGGATTGCGGGTCATGCCGTCGGCCACGGTAAGCAGGCGGATGTCGCCGTGGCGGGCAATGAGGCGGCGCAGGTCGCCATCGGTGAAGATGCCCACCGGTGCCTGCTTGTCGTCGACGACAATAGTCATGCCCATGCCCTTGGCCGACATTTCGACCAGTGCATCGGGTACCTTGGCATGGGCCGGAACGATCGGTAGCGCGCTGCCTTGACGCATGACATCGCGCACGAAGGTAAGCAGGCGCCGTCCCAGTGCTCCGCCCGGGTGCGAGCGGGCAAAGTCTTCGCGGCTGAACCCGCGCGCCTCGAGGCACGCTACGGCCAGCGCATCGCCCAGCACCAGGGCGGCCGTGGTGCTGGCGGTGGGCGCCAGGTTCAAGGGGCAGGCCTCTTGCTCGACGTGGGCGTTAAGGTGCAGGTCGGCGCTGCGCGCCAGTTCGGACTCGGGATAGCCCGTGATCGAGATAAGGGGCGCACCCATGCGCTTGGCGACCGAGAGGACCGTGAGGAGCTCCTGGCCGGTGCCGGAATAGGAAATGGCAAGGACGATGTCCTGGCGGGTCAGCATGCCCAGGTCGCCATGGACCGCTTCGGCGCCGTGCATGAAAAAAGCCGGCGTGCCGGTGGACGCCAGGGTTGCGGCGATTTTCCGGGCGATATGGCCGGATTTTCCTATGCCGGTGACGACGACGCGGCCCTGGCAGTCGAGCAGCATTGCGACGGCCTGGCGGAATGTGTCGTCAAGGGAGGCGTCCAAGGCCTGCAGCGCGGCGATCTCGATGGCGAAGGTGCGGTGCGCGGAGGCCAGTGTTTCGCCTGCCGGGGCGGCTGGTGCGGAGGTGGGTGTTTTGTCCATGCGATGATTTTAAACGTACATCCATGGCTGTGGACGGGCAATGATGGCGAAGGTGCGGCCGATTTCATCATTGCTTGTGTGGTTTATTTGTAAAAGCGTGGATTGTGAAAGCCGCCGGTGCGATGGCCCGCGTATAGCCGCGTATAGTTATGGCTGGCCCGAGCATGGCAGTGCACATGCGAAAATAGGGGCTGTCTTCTTTTCAGCTATTTTCAGTTTTGGCGAAACACATGCATATTGATCCTGCCGACTACGTTCGCAACGCGATTCGTAGCGTTCCCAATTGGCCCAAGCCCGGCATTACCTTTCGCGATATCACGCCTGTGCTTCAAGACCCGCGTTCGTTCCGGGTGCTTATCGATTTGTTCGTGTACCGGTATATGCGGCAGCGTCTGGACCTGGTCGCGGGTGTGGATGCGCGGGGCTTTATTCTGGGTGCCGTGCTGGCGTATGAGCTGAACCTGGGTTTCGTGCCGGTGCGCAAGAAGGGGAAGTTGCCGTTCGATACGGTGGCGGAGGAGTATTCGCTGGAGTATGGGAATGCAACGGTGGAGATGCATACGGATTCGGTGCGTCCGGGCCAGCGGGTGTTGCTGATTGATGATTTGATCGCGACGGGCGGGACGATGGTGGCGGCGTCGAAGCTGCTGCAGCGTCTTGGGGCGAATGTGGTGGAGGCGGCGGCGATTATCGATTTGCCTTATTTGGGCGGGTCGAAGGCGCTGAAGGAAACGGGGCTGGATATTTATACGGTTTGCTCGTTCGACGGGGATTGACCCGCTACTGATTTGGGATGCTGTGGCGACTCGCATGTTGGAGCTGCCATCTTCTTTCTTAAGCGGCGCCGGTGGCCGCTGCGGACCCTGCTCAATATCGCTGCGGCCCCGTGCTTCGCCGGGGCAGACCCTGCGGTCAGCCCGGATCGGGGCGCCCGCGAACTCGCGGAACGGACAGCCACTGGCTGTCCGTAAGCGTCCCGCTCGGACAGCGCGGGCTTGTATCCCCGATCCAGGCCGACCGCAGGGCGCGCTCAAATTTCGCCTGGCCCGCAGCGGCCACCGGCGCCTTGAAGATGTGGATATTGGACGACGAAGCCGATGAAGAGTGAAAATAAGGGCTGTCGGTGTTGTCCGCCTACTACCTACTACCTACTACCTACTACCTACTATCCACTGTCTATTTGTCTATTGTGCGTCTATGACTGAGCGGCTGCTGTGATTTATAAAGCGTATGCTCTCCTGGCATTGACCACCCTGTTCTGGGCGGGTAATTCAATCGCGGGCAAATTGGCGGTTGGCCATGTCTCGCCGATGGTCCTCGTCACTATTCGCTGGGCAAGTGTGATGGTGGCACTGTATTTCTTCAAGAGACACCAGATCGCTGCAGATTGGCCGGTGATCCGGTCACGGCTGGTCTATTTGCTGTTGCTGGGGGCGATGGGGTTCACAGGTTTCAGCGTCGCGCTCTATTACGCATTGATCCATACCACCGCAATCAATACCAGCATTTTGCAGGGAGGCATGCCGCTGTTCGTATTTTGTGCCAGCTTCATTATGTTTGCCAGCCGCATCGGCGTGGAGCAGGCGATAGGGTTTTTGATTTCGTTTGTAGGGGTGATCGTCATCGCAGTACGGGGTGACTTCGCTGATTTGATTGCTCTGAATATCAATGTTGGCGATGCGCTGATGCTTGTCGCGATCATCTCCTATGGCGTCTACACGGCTGCACTACGTAGCAAGCCCCAGGTGCACTGGACCAGTTTGATGTTCATTTTCTGTTTGGGGGCAACGTTGGCGTCCGTGCCTTTGCTGATGGTTGAAATGGCGCAAGGGGCGACCCTATTCCCGGATATGCACGGTTGGTCCGCGATTATTTACATCGTCATATTTCCGACTTTTTTGGGGCAGGTTTTCTACATCCGGGCTGTGGAGCTGATCGGGGCCAATCGTGCCGGCTTGTTCATCAACCTGCTGCCCGTCTGGGGTGCATTGCTGGCAGTCACTATACTCGGAGAGGTATTTCACGTTTATCACGCGGCTGCCCTGACGATGATCCTGATGGGGATAGGCCTTGCTGAATATGGCGGGCGAAAGTTAAGTAAATAAGAATAGTCTTATTCGCAGCGGCCCATGGGGTCTTGCTGATGAAGTCATGCTTGTTTCACTTCTGCGGCGGCCATTGCCTAGCTGCATGCAGCACACGGAGCACGCGTATCTGGCCGTCGGCCAAGTCGTAAACCAGAATGTAATTTTGGTGCACTATCAGCTCGCGAGTGTCGGCGACGCGACCAGCACGCCCAAGACCGGGATGATCGATCAGGCGGCCGGCCTTCTCTGCGAACAGCTCATCAAGGGCCAGTGCGGCAGCAGGATTGTCGGCCTCAATGTAATGATATATCGCTTCGCGGTCCTGGGTAGCTTCAAGCGTCCAGTACAGTTCTATCATTTCGACGTTTCAAGTCGGCGGCGTGTGGCCGCCCGTTTGGCCGCGAACTTGGCTTCAACGTCGGCTGCTGGTATAAGATTGCCAGCATTGGCCGAATCAATGCCAATTTGCACCTGACGACGGAACCAGGCGTTCTGTGCGGCCACATCTTCTTGCTGCTGTACGAACTCGCGCATGAAGTCGCGCAGGAGCTGCGCGCTACTACGGTCGCGGGCTTTGGCGGCAGTGGCAAAGTCAGATTTAAGAGACTCATCAACCCGGAAAGTAAAAGTTGCTTCACTCATGGCTCTCGCCCTTATGTGTTACAGGATTACTATATGGTAGCACGTCGGCTGCTGTCCGAATGATGGCCGCTACGAGTAGCGGTTTGGCCCATGAGGTCGCGTAGTCGCTGTCCAGCAGCGTCGGTACCCAGCGACGCCAGGCGCTCGTCAAAGGTAAAGTCGTAAATGGTGGTAATTTGCATTTGCTCGACGGCGGGAAGGGCCACCCAACCGACTGGGAGCGTTGCCGGGTCTGGCTCCCAATACAGTTGGCGATCAGCCGGAAACTCGATCTTTTGGCCTTCGCTAGGCGCCAGGCCACGTCAAACCCGGCCATGATGGATGTAATGCGTTGGCCGTCACTCATGCGGGCAAGAAAAAGAAGTGTACGGCGCTTCATGAAGCGTGCCCGCTACACCAACACCCGCTCTATCCCCCCGGCATTCGCGTCGCGTACGTAGTCCTGCATCCAGTCGGCACCCAGGATGTGGCGGGCCATTTCGACGACGATATAGTCGGCATCCATGCCAGTGTCGCCCTCGAAGCGCGAGAGGCCTTGCAGGCAGGACGGACAGGAGGTGAGCATTTTGACTTCACCCTCGAAGCCGTCGGCGCGTATGGTGGCGGTGTTCTTGGCGAGTTCTTCTTCCTTGCGGAATCGTATCTGGGTCGAGATGTCGGGGCGCGATACGGCCAGGGTGCCTGATTCGCCGCAGCATCGGTCGGTCTTGATGGCGGTATCGCCCACCAGCGCCTTGACCGTTTTCATGGGCTCCTGCAGCTTCATGGGGGTGTGGCAGGGGTCGTGATACATGTAGCGCACGCCTTGCACGCCATTCATTTCTATCCCTTTTTCCAGCAGGTATTCGTGGATGTCGATGAGGCGGCATCCTGGGAATATTTTCTCGAATTCGTAGCCGGACAACTGGTCGTAGCAGGTACCGCAGCTGACGACGACGGTCTTGATGTCGAGGTAGTTCAGCGTGGTGGCCATGCGATGGAACAGCACGCGGTTGTCGGTGATGATTTTCTCGGCCTTGTCCGTCATGCCGTTGCCGCGCTGCGGGTAGCCGCAGCAGAGGTAGCCGGGAGGCAGCACAGTTTGCACGCCGGCATGCCACAGCATAGCCTGGGTGGCCAGGCCTACCTGCGAAAACAGGCGCTCGGAACCGCAGCCGGGGAAGTAGAACACGGCTTCGGTTTCGGGCGTCGTGGCGGCCGGGTTGCGGATGATGGGGACGTAGTCGGCGTCCTCGATGTCCAGCAGCTTGCGGGCGGTCTGCTTGGGCAGGCCGCCGGGCATCTTCTTGTTGATGAAGTGGATGACCTGCTCGCGCATGGGCGCCTTGCCCACGGTGGCGGGCGGGGCGGCGACTTGTTTGCGCGCGGGCAGTGCAAGGACGTCATGGGCCAGGCGCTGTGCCTTGTAGCCGATGTCTATCATGGCGGTACGGGTGGCCTTGATGACGCGCGGGTCCTTGGCGTTCAGGAAGAACATGGCGGCGGTCGTTCCGGGATTGAACGATTTCTTGCCCATGCCGCGCAGCAGGGCGCGCATTTCCATGGAAACGTCGCCGAAGTCGATGTCGACCGGACAGGGGTTGTAGCACTTGTGGCAAACGGTGCAGTGGTCGGCGACGTCTTCGAATTCTTCCCAGTGCTTCAGGCTGACGCCGCGCCGGGTCTGTTCTTCATACAGGAAGGCTTCGATCAGCAGGGACGTGGCCAGGATTTTATTGCGGGGCGAATACAGCAGGTTGGCGCGCGGCACATGGGTGGCGCACACCGGCTTGCACTTGCCGCAACGCAGGCAGTCCTTGATGGCGTTGGAAATCGAGCCGATTTCACTGCGCTGCATGATCAGCGATTCATGGCCCAGCAGGTTGAAGCTGGGCGTCCAGGCGTGGCGCAGGTCGGCCCCGGGCATAAGCTTGCCCTTGTTGAAGCGGCCTTCCGGGTCGATGCGCTGCTTGTAGTCCTGGAAGGGCTGGAGCTCTTCTTGCGTCAGGTATTCGTACTTGGTCAGGCCGATGCCGTGTTCGCCGGATATTACGCCGTCCAGGTCGCGGGCGATCTGCATGATGCGCGCCACGGCCTCGTTGGCTTCGCGCAGCATCTCGTAGTCGTCGGAGTTGACCGGGATGTTGGTGTGGACGTTGCCGTCGCCGGCATGCATGTGCAAGGCCACGAACACGCGGCCTTTGAGCACACGGTCGTGGATGGCCTGCAGTTCGGCCAGCACGGCGGCGCAATCGGCGCCGGCGAAATAGCGTTCCATCAGGGCACGGACTTCGGTCTTCCAGGACACGCGTATGCTGCGATCCTGCACGACGTCGAACACGCGGGCGTCCGGCTGTTCGGCCAGGCGCTGGGTGAGCATGGGAGCCAGTTCGTCCATGCCCAGGGTGCCGAAGACGTCCATGTTCTGGGCGAGCGGCGCATCCATGTTGTCCAGCAGCCAGGTCCAGCGGCGGCGCACGGCCTGGATCGTGCCTATGGCGTCTTGCGTGCGGCTGGCGAGGATCTCGGCGCGGGTGTGCTCGGCATCGTCGTGATCTTCGATCTTGCCGATGGGCAGGTCGCCATTGAGGAAGTCTTCGAGCTTGTCGAGCAGGCGCAGTTTGTTGCGCGTGGACAGTTCTATGTTGATGCGTTCAATGGAGTCGGTGTATTCGCCCATGCGATTCAAGGGGATGACGACGTCTTCGTTGATCTTGAAGGCATTGGTGTGGCGCGCGATGGCGGCGGTGCGGGCGCGGTCCAGCCAGAATTTCTTGCGGGCTTCAGGGCTGACCGCGACGAAACCTTCGCCATGGCGGGTGTTGGCAATGCGTACGACTTCGCTGGCGGCGATGGCGACGGCATCGGCGTCATCGCCGACGATATCACCGATCAACACCATTTTTGGCAGTCCGCCGCGCTTGCTTTTGGTGGCGTAGCCGACTGCGCGCAGGTAGCGTTCGTCCAGGTGTTCCAGGCCCGCGAGAATGGCGCCGCGTTCCCGGCCCGGCCCGTCGAGATAGTCTTTGACCTCGACAATGGACGGCACCGCGTCACGCGCCTGCCCGAAGAATTCCATGCAGACGGTACGCGTATGGGCGGGCATGCGGTGCAGCACCCACCGTGCCGAGGTAATGAGGCCGTCGCAGCCTTCTTTCTGCACACCGGGCAGGCCTGACAGGAACTTGTCGGTGACGTCTTTGCCAAGGCCGGCCTTGCGAAAACGCGAGCCGTCGATGACCAGTGTTTCGTTGCGCAAAGGCAGGGCGCCGGGCAGCGCTTTGCCGTCGGACCACTGCAACAGGAATCGTGCCTCGGCCGCGTCGTGGATCTTGCCCATGTTGTGATCCAGGCGGGTGACATCCAGCCAGTTGCCGTCGGGGTCGACCATGCGCCATCCGGCCAGGTTGTCCAGGGCGGTGCCCCACAGGACGGCTTTCTTGCCGCCGGCATTCATGGCCACGTTGCCGCCCGCACAGGAGGCGTCGGCGGACGTGGGGTCGACGGCGAATACATGCCCGGCGGCTTCGGCGGCTTCGGCAATGCGGCGCGTCACGACGCCCGCGCCGGTGTGTATGGTGCGGACCGGGTCGGCGACGCCGGGCAGTTGCGAGACTTCGACGGCGCCCAGGGTGTCGAGCTTCTCGGTATTGATGACGGCCGAGCGCCAGGTAAGGGGAATGGCGCCGCCTGTATAGCCGGTGCCGCCTCCGCGCGGGATGATGGTCAGCTCGAGCTCGATACAGGCGCGCACCAGCGCGGCCATTTCGTTTTCCGTGTCGGGTGTGAGCACCAGGAAGGGATATTCGACACGCCAGTCGGTGGCGTCAGTGACGTGCGAGACGCGCGACAGTCCGTCGAACTTGATGTTGTCCTTGGCGGTGATGCGCGACAGGGTGCGTACGGCCTTCTTGCGCAGGTCCCGGGTACGGCTGAATTCTTCTTCGAATTCGGCTACCGCGGTGCGCGCCGCCGCCAGCAGGCGGGCCACTTTGCTGTCGCGTTCGGCCACGCTATTGTCGCGCCGGTTGTCGACTTCGCCCAGCCGGTGGTTCAGCGCCTGGATAAGCAGGTTCTGGCGCTTGGGGTTGTCGAGCAGGTCGTCGACCAGGTAAGGATTGCGCCGTACCACCCAGATGTCGCCCAGCACTTCGAACAGCATGCGGGCCGAACGGCCGGTCCGGCGTTCCTCGCGAAGTTCGGAAAGCATTTGCCATGCCTCGGACCCCAGCAAGCGCAACACGATTTCACGATCGGAGTACGACGTGTAGTTGTAGGGGATTTCACGCAGGCGCGTGGTGGCCGAGAGAGGAAGCGTAGCGGCGAGTAATTGGCTGGCGATGGGGGCGTTCATGGGGGAAGGAAAAGAAGGTGGCCCTTAAAGACATAGTGTAAGGGATAACGACAGGTTTGGACCAAACCGGCTCAGACTTTGCCGGGAAAGAACCAGATGAGGGCTGCGGTCATGATGGCGTAGCGCAGGAACTTGCCGAACGCCATATAGGCGACGCTGGGCCAGAAAGGCAGGCGCAGCCAGCCGGCGACCGCGCACAGCAAATCACCGAAAACGGGAACCCATGAAAAAAACAGAGCGGGCGGACCCAGTCTATGCAGCCAGTAGCTGATGTAGTCGTGCCAGCGGCCGCCGGCCTTGTGATGCTGTTTTTCCGGATGCTTTTCGCGCCAGCGCTCGTAGGCTTTTTCAGCACCCAGGCCCATGCCGTAGCTGATGGCGCCACCCGTGGTATTGCCCAGGGTGGCAACCAGGATGGCGGGCCAGAACATGTCGGGCGCAATCTTTACTAAGCCGAAAACGGCTGGTTCGGAACCCAGCGGAAGCAGGGTCGCGGAGATGAGGGCGACGATGAAAATGGCGCTGAGCCCTACGCTTGGCAAGGCAAGAGTAAGGAGCAGCCAGTGTACCGACGATTGCAACATTGCTTCCATAGCGCGTTAGTGTATCGCTGAAATGCCGTCTTGCGCCTGCCCCGATGCGTCGCGGACGCTATGGTATTCTGCTCGTTTACCTATGAACCCCTTCTTTTTCCATGTCAACAGATTATCTTAAGCGCATCCTGAACTCCAAGGTTTACGACGTCGCTATCGAGTCGGCCCTAGAATTTGCTCCCCTGATTTCGGCTCGAATTAATAACAAGATTCTGTTGAAGCGCGAAGATACGCAACCGGTATTCAGCTTCAAGCTGCGCGGGGCGTATAACAAGATGGCCAATCTCAGCCCGGCGGACCTGAAGCGCGGCGTCATTGCGGCGTCGGCGGGCAATCATGCCCAAGGCGTGGCGTTGTCGGCCAGGCGCCTGGGTTGTCGTGCGGTCATCGTCATGCCGGTTACCACGCCTAACGTCAAGATCGATGCAGTGCGCGGTTTTGGAGGCGAAGTGGTGTTGTTCGGCGACAGCTTTTCCGACGCCCACGAGCACGCCAGGGAAATCGAGAAAAAGGAAAAACTGACCTTCGTCCATCCCTTTGACGATCCTGACGTCATCGCGGGCCAGGGCACGGTGGGCATGGAGATCCTGCGCCAGCACAGCGGACCTATCGATGCCGTATTCGTGGCGATAGGGGGCGGCGGCCTTATATCCGGTGTGGCGGCCTATATCAAGCAGTTGCGGCCCGAAACCATGGTCATAGGCGTACAGACGGTCGATTCCGACGCCATGAGGCGCAGTGTCAAGGCCGGTCGACGCATCACGCTGACCGATGTGGGCTTGTTTTCCGACGGTACGGCGGTCAAGCAGGTGGGTGCCGAAACCTTCAAGCTCACCCGGAAATACGTCGACGACTTTGTACTGGTCGACACGGACGCCATCTGCGCGGGGATCAAGGATGTATTCCAGGACACCCGCAGCGTGCTGGAACCGGCCGGTGCCTTGGCGCTGGCGGGGGCCAAGCGTTATGCCGCGGAACACAAGTGGAAGGGCAAGACGCTGGTGGCCATTACCTGCGGCGCCAACATGAATTTTGACCGGCTGCGGTTTGTGGCCGAACGCGCCGATGTGGGCGAAGCCCGTGAAGCCTTGTTCGCGCTGACCTTGCCGGAAAAGCGGGGCAGCTTCCTGCGTCTTTGCGAAGCCGTGGGTAATCGCAGCGTGACGGAATTCAACTACCGGATTTCCGACGCGGAACAGGCGCATGTATTCGTGGGCCTGCAGATCGCCTCGGCGGCGGAGCCTGAAAAGCTGGCCAATAGTTTCCGCAAGAAAGGTTTTCCCACGCTGGATCTCACCGGCAATGAAATGGCCAAGACCCATTTGCGCTATATGGTGGGCGGGCGATCGGCATTGGCCGAGCACGAGCTGCTGTTTCGCTTCGAATTCCCTGAACGGCCCGGCGCGCTGATCAAGTTCCTGGGTGCCATGAGCCCGGACTGGAACATCAGCCTGTTCCACTATCGGAACCAGGGCGACGACTACGGCCGCATCCTGGTGGGCATACAGGTGCCGCCGGCCGACAAGAAAGAATTCAAGGACTTCCTGGACGGCCTGGGCTACCCTTACTGGAATGAATCCGAAAATCCCGCCTACCAGCTCTTCCTGTAGCCGATCCCTTGCCTCAGTAGCCTACCCGCCCCGCCTGGGGCTGGAAATGGAAATGGTGGTGGCGCACGCGGTCAGCGGCGCGAGCCTCCCGGTCGACCGTTATTTCGACGCGTTGAGCCGTATCAAACGGACAAGAGGCGTATCCTCCACGCCTGTCCTGCTTTCCGGACGCTGCGTGGGCCTGCAAACCGATGAGGCCTACTGCGGCCTGGACAATGGCTTCAATCTGCTGGAGACCGCCACCGTTGCGGTGGAAGGCGGTCCCGGAGGCCTGGCGCGCCTGAGCGCCTTGGCGCATCGTGAGTTGGCCGATACGCTGGGCGCCCTGGATGCGGACGGCGCTTGTGTCCTGAATGTTTCCCAACACCCCGACTGCCCCCGCGATGCCGCCTGGTATGACCGTGTCTGCGTGCCCAGGCCCATTTATCGCGAGCTGCGGGATCATCGCGGCTGGCATCACTGGGAAGGCATGGATGCCAAGGCGCAGAACGGCGCGAATACCTCGGTGCCGATCGCAGGCGCGGCCCGGTCCTTGAATGTGGTGCTGGGCCTGGCGGCCGCCAGCATTGCGCTGTTTGCCAACAGTCCGCTGGAATCCGGTGCAGCCACGGGTCTCAAGGAGAATCGGCTCACGATCTGGCCGCGGGTGTTCGAGCCGGCGCGCTTTGTCGGCGACGCGATGCTGGCCCAGTATCCGGCACGCCCATTCCGCGACCTGGGCGATTATTTTCGCTGGATGTTCCAGGCGGGTACGGTATCGCGCAGCCTGCCCCTGCTTCATCGTTATGACTACAAGTCGGCGCCTACGGTGATCCTGGACGGCGACCCTTGCCTGAGCGATTTCCTGCGCACCGGTCTATGGACTGGCCGGCGGACCGATAACGGAGAGCCCGCGTCGATCACCGCGCATGCCATGCACTTCGAACATTCGCAGATCGCCCAGTTCCTGGATGCACGATGGCGCTATCGCTTGGCCGAGCTGCCCTGCCTGGCCGATGTGCTGGCTGCGTGGGACAGGGACGGAGGCCTGGAGGCTTTGTTTGCAGCCTGCGGCGTAGACGGCTATATCGAAGGCAGGGCGCCGGGCGCGGGCTTCGCCGACGCCTGCCTGGTGCGCGAGGCAGGCAGGCAGGAAGCCCGTTCGGTACTTGTTGCGCCGACGGCCTTGCAGCAGGGCTTGCTGGCCGAGCCGGAAGCCTCGTGGCAACTGGTGCAGGATTGGGGCTGGGACGAACTGGGCCGGCTCAGGCAAGTGGCCATACGCGATGGCTTGGCGGATACGCGTGTGCGCGCGCTGTGCGCGGACGTGCTTGCGGTCGCACATGGAGGTTTGCACGCCGATGATGCACACCACCTGGCCTATGCCGACTACGTCTTGCAATCCGGACGTAGCGGCGCTGATCGCTTGATGGAGACGTGGAACAGCCTGCCGGGGGGCGAAGGCCGCCTGCAGGGCTTACTGCCCTTACATACGGCGCTACACCCGGATTGCTACGGCCGGGCCTCGTAGACTTCGTCGGCGGCCAGCAGGATGTCCACCGGAGGGTCAAAGCCTATGGTGCGCGCCGTGGCGAGGTTCAGGGCGATCTTGGGCGGGTCTATCCATACCTGGCTGATTTCGCGGGGCTTTGCGCCATTCAGTATCCGGGCGATGGTTTCGGCATGGAACAGCCCTACGTACGAGACGTCGGCCTGGGCCAGGCTCAGGAGTATTCCTTGCTCCACCTCCTTCGACCCCGCCATCGAAAAGCTGGCTATCTTGGCCTGCGCCAGGACACGGGCGATGGCGCCGATCGAGCTGCTGCTCACGCCGCGATGCGTTGTGACATAGACAGCGTCGACATGTTGTTCGGCGAGATCCTTGTAACAGCGCAGCGCATTATCCACAGCCGTTTCGATCGGGACGCTGCTGGAGCGGGCGTGGCAATGCACGACCTTGAAATCCAGCTTGCGGCTTACTTCTTCCACGGCGGCGACCGCGCCGTATGTCCGACCTTCAGGGCTGTCTTCATAGACGATGCCCAGCGTCTTGAAGGGGACGATTTCCCGGAACAGGCGCAGTTGGCGCGGATAGCGCTCGGGCTCGATACGCGCGTGCAACTGGTCGAGGCCGCTGTCTTGCACGCTGTCGGAAATGCCTGCGCCGATCGGGTCGCTGGTCGAGCCCACGACCGTGGCCAGGGGCGGACCCAGCTTGCGCATGTCTTGTCCCGCCCATGTGCCCATGGCGATCATCAGGTCGATGTCGCTCTTCTCCTTGATGCGTGCGGCGATCGCGGCGCGCATGGGTTCGCGCTTTTCGGCATCGAAGTTGCCGGGCTGCCAATAGGCGTCAGGCACGAAGTGCAGATGGTCACTATCGATATTTGCCGCCAGCCATTGCCACAGTGCCTGGCCGGACAAGCCATCGGGGCGGCTGCCCCGGTAGCGCAACCAGCCCAGGTTTTGCAGGCCGTCGGCGATCTCGCCCAGTGTTAACGGATAATCGCCATAGTCGCCGCTTTCCACATAGCCCAGGCGCCAGCGCGTCCCATCCGCTTTGGTCGCCGGCGTCGTGGCAAAGACCTTGGCGGATGATGGGCTGGGTTCGGCCGCGATCTGGGCGTGCAGGATGGGGGCGCCGAACAGGCTGGCGCACGTCAATAAAGCAAGCATGAAATGGCGGATCATGGCGTGGCCCTTTTTGCGGCAATCAAAGTGATGTCATCCGATTGTTCGGTTTGCTGGACGAATTCGTGCAAGTCCTGCAGCAGCGTGGTGGAGAAGTCCACAGCGCTGCTTTCCTGCAGTCCGGCAAGCCTGGCGAATAGACGTTCTTCGCCGTAAAGCGTGCCGTCCGGCCCCACCGCCTCGGTGACACCGTCCGTATAGCCCAGGAGAATTTCGCCGGGTTCAAGCCTGGTTGAGAATCTTCGGTAGGGAAGGTCTTCCTGCACGCCGCAGGCAGGGCCGCTACGTCCTTCCAGCAGGCGTAATTGGCCGTCCGTCTGCACCAGGCACAGCGCGGGGTGGCCGCCGTTGGACCAGTCCAGGTCGCCGGTGACGAGGTCCAGAACCCCGATCACCAGGGTAACGAACATCATGTTAGGGTTGTTTTCCGACAGGCGATTGTTGACGCGTTCCATAAGCATGGCCGGATCGGTTTCGTCTTCGGCCGAGGCACGGATCAGGGTACGGGTGATGGCCATGAACAAGGCGGCCGGCACGCCCTTGCCGGATACATCGCCAATGGCGAAACACAGGCGGCCATCAGGCAGCATGAAATAGTCGTATAGGTCGCCGCCCACTTCCTTGGCCGGAATCATGGTGGCGTAGAGGTCGACCTGCCGCAGGACCTCGCTCGCCAGCGGAGTGGGCAGTAGGCCCATCTGTATGTCCCGTGCGATATTCAGCTCGCTTTCGAAGCGCTCCCGGCTGGAGGTTTCGAGCAGCAGACTGGCGATTTTCTCGCGCAGTTGCTGGTCCATGAAGATGAAGGTGGCGGCCAGGCGTCCCACTTCGTCGGGCTGTTTCAGGGGTAGGCGAGAAATGTGTTCAGGTATGGGGCTGGCCACGCTGAGGTCCTGGTCCGGCAAAGCGCGGGCGAAATCGCTGAGCTGCTGCAGCGGGCGCGTAAGCCGTGCCGACAGGGCCCACGCAACGGCCAGCGTAACCGCCAATACCAGCAGGAAGATCCAGCCCAGGCGATTGCGCAGCGATGTGGCCGCACTGGTAAGGTCCTGTGCAGGAACGGCCGCCACGATCGTCCAGCCCAGGGGCTTGAAATGCGCTGCGCTGATTTGCCAGGGTTCGCCGTTATCGACTGGATCGAATTGCAGGGTTTCGATATCGCCATTGCTTGGTACGCTGCGCAAAAGTTGGCGCAGCGTTCGGCTGGTGGCCGTGTCCTGTTCGTCCAATAGTCCTGTGTGGGCCTGCGGCAAGGGGGCGAGCGGTTGGTCTTCGCCGGTAAGAATGAAGGCAAATCCGGATCGTGCGATCTGCAATGACTGCAGCACCTCCTTGATCGACGTTTCCATTTCATCGCGGCGCTGGTCGAACTGCGTGACGATGGCATGGGCGTCACCGCTGATGGCAAACAGCCAGTCCCAGGGCTCGAAGTAGCCGAACCAGGCATAACGCAGACCGGACGCGCCCGGGTCGCCTGAGGCCGGCCATCGGTAAATGGCAAAACTCTGGCCGACGGTTCGTGCTTCCTGATAGGCTGCGGCGGCTAATGCATTGCCCTTGAAATCGGTAACTGTCGACAAGTCCTGCCCGGTCATTTCGTGCCTGCTACTGGTCAGGGTGACGAGTTCCGGCCCGAAGGCAAAGGCAAAGCGCTGGGCGTTTACGGGCATGTCGGCAATCCATTGCCTTGCCAGCGCTTGCGCCTGTTCCGTGTCAAGGCTGCCTTGCTCCACCTGCTCGACGTACATGTCGAGCACGGATCGCATGGTGGCGCCCAGGCTGGCCAGTTCACCGCGTCCGGCGCGCACCGTGGATATCTTGTCGGTGAGCAAGCCGCCCCAGCGGGCCTCGCTATCTTTAATCAGCAAGTTCAGCACATTGCGTACGGCCACTTCTTCGCTGGCCACCACGGTGCGCGTCACGTCGCGCTGTGTGACCAGCATGACGGCAATTGCGCCTGCCAGGAGGGTGATTCCGACAAGTAGGAAGATTTTGCTGCGCAACGAGGTCAAACGCATGAATGGATGCTCTGTTGGGCGGGAAATGCGCCGAGTGTGGGCGAGGAATAGTAGTTTTGCGGCAAATTGTAAATTACTATTGCGGTTGCAGTAACCCTAAAAGCAAGGTGGTGCCGCATTGTCGGCCGCAATATGATGAATGACAAGCCGCTACACAAGGTATCCAGGCGCCGCCGGCCCATGCGAGACATATTGCTGGCGTGTATGGTGGTGCTCCTGCTGGCGCAGGGTTTGATCGGTGCATTGAGTCTTTCCGCCCTGAATCGATTGGTGTCCGACAACACGGCCGAGCGGGTCGGCTTGATGGCTCGCCAGACATCGGCGCAAATACAAACCGGGCTCGACCTGGGCAAGCCCCTGCCACAGTTTTTTGGTTTGTCGCAATTGCTGGCCGATTTGCAGGTCCGCGTTCCCGATATGCTGGGCGCCAGTGTGGTGTTGGCTGACGGGCGTGTGATCGCCACGCTCGCTCAGGCGCCGACACCAGGCCCTCTGCTGGATCTCCTTTCTTCCGGGCCGCAACGGTCCGCTACGGTACAACGCCGCGAAGGAAAGGCCTTGCAGCTCGCGCTGCCGCTGGGTGAGGGCGGCGGACGCATCACGGGGGCGCTCGTGCTTCAGGTGCAAGCCGGGAATGCGGGGGACAGCGCATTGCTTCTTGAAAACCTCAGGGTATTGGCGGTCACCACGCTGGGCGCTGCCTTGCTGTTGGTGCTGACGTTTCGTTATGGACTGCCCTTGCACCGCGTAGCCGCCGCCAGCAAGGCCAGGATGGTGGCGCCTCTGCTGGTGCTTCTGCTAGCACAGGGCTTGTATGCCGCCTACACGATCCAGACTTTTCGCGATGTATGGGTAAGCGTAAGCCGCGATAACACGCGCATGCTGGGTGAAGGGCTGCGGCATGACCTGAACCGCGTGCTGGGCTACGGCATCGAGCCCGAGCGGCTTGCCGGCGTCGAGCGGCCCATGATGCGGCTCGCCCGTTCATTTCCGCTGATCAAGGAGCTGCAGCTGCAGGATGCCGATGGGCGGGTATTGGTCCGCGCCGATGCAAAGGGATTACTGCCTGGGTTGGCCGATGCGGATATCGCTTCCGAAAACATCCTGGTGTTTCCCCTGCAGGCAGCAGGGACCGGTCCGGTACTGGCCCGGCTGGACGTGATGCTGGACCAGGACCTGATTGCTGCCGGCGTGCGTGAACGGATTATGGACGCAGCCACGGTCGCAGTGGTCGCGTTGGTTGCCGCCATCGAGCTGTTGCTGTTGTTGACACTGCTCATGGATCGGGCCTTTGCCGTGCGCAAGCAGACGGCGACGGGCGAAACGCAAGGCCTGGATGACCTCTCCGGTGTAGGACAAGTAGTGCGGCCGGTCATGTTCGGCTTCCTGTTTGCGTTGGCCCTGCCACTCAGTTTCCTCCCTATCCTGGCGCGCACCCTGTTGCCCGATGGCGGTAACGGTCCGGCGGCCGAGTTCCTGATGGCATTGCCGATTGCCGCCGAAATGGGCTGCGGCCTGATGACTGCCTTGCTAGCAGGGCGGCTGACGGACCGCCGTGGCTGGCAGACGCCGGTGTTGGCTGGTGTGCTGGTATCGGTCCTGGGCAACCTTGCTTGCGCCGGCGTTGATACCCTGCCCGGTTTGGTATTGGCCCGCGGCCTGGTTGGACTGGGTTACGGCCTTGCCTGGATGGGCTTGCAGGGTTTTATCGTGACGCGCAGTCCCGCCGCTTATCGTGGACGCAACATGGCCACGGTCATCGCCGGACTGTTTGCCGGTCACCTGTCTGGCGCGGCAGTGGGTGCCATGCTGATGCAGCAGTTGGGTTTTGCTGCTGTTTTTTATATTGGCGCGGCGCTGTTGTGCCTGCCGTTGGTGGGCGTCCTTACCCTGATGTGGCCCTATCGCCAGCTCTCGGCGCAGGCGGTCTCGTCCAGGGCCGGGAAATCATGGACGGCGCTGCGGCGCCTGTTGCTGACCAGGGACTTCGGCTTATTGCTGCTGGGTTGTGTCATTCCTTTTTCCATTGCCCAGGTCGGGCTGCTTACCTACGCGCTTCCCTTGTATCTCGAGGCGTATGGGGCTACGGCCTCCAGCGTCGGGCGGGTCCTCATGCTGTACGGCCTGTTTGTGATCTATATCGGGCCCTATATGGGCCGCGTCGCGGATCAAAGCGCCAGCAAGAAACACTGGATCGTGGCAGGCGGGCTGATAGGCAGCGCTGGCCTGCTTAGCCTGTATTTTGCCAGCGGCCTGCTGGCCGCCGCGGCGGCCGTGGTATTGCTTGCGTTGGCCAGCTGTTTTGCGGGGGGCGCCCAGGCTGCCTATATGCTGGACCTGAAAGCCGTACAAGACTATGGCGCCGCCGGCGCCACCAGCGTTATGCGGGCCGCGGATAAATTCGGCCAGATGCTCGGTCCCTTGCTGGTGGGAGGCCTGTTTGCTTCCATGGGAATTTCCGGCGGACTTGTCGTGACCGGTGGGATCTACCTGATCGCGACCCTGGCCTTTCTGGTGTTCGCGCCCGGTCTCAGGCAGCGCCCGCAAGCCGCCGTGGCACCCGTGCTGTAAGACCGGTGAGCAACTGCGCGGCGATAGTCCCGGCGGCACGTGCGACGTCTTCCACCGGCAAGTTCACCGTGCCCCACAGCGTGACGCTGTCGCCTGTAGCCACGTGGGGCAAGTTGGTGAGATCAATGGTGAGCGTATCCATGGACACGCGGCCCAGAATGCGGGCCCTCATGCCCCCCACCAGGACGGGACAGCCGCTGGGTGCGGTGCGCGGGTAACCATCCGCATAGCCGCAGCGCACTAATCCGATACGCAGCGCCCGGTCGGCCCGAAAGGCACTGTTATACCCTACGCCGTCGCCGCTGCCTAGTTCTTGAATACCATAGATCGGAGCATATAGGGCCATGGCGGGTTTGAGCCCCAGGTCGGGGCCGGTGTGACCGGACAAGGGACTTACGCCATAAAGAACAATCCCGGTGCGCAACCAGTCCGTGCTCGCCGCCGATGCGGAATCGATTAGGAGAGCAGCGGAGTTCTCGGTACAGATCCGGCCCGGCAAGCCAGTCGTCAGTTGCTTGAACGACTGTCGTTCAAGCCCCAAGTCCGCAGCGTCCTCCGCATTGGCATAGTGCTGGAAATGCCCGATGCCCGACACGTGGCCGGCGGCCAACAGCCCTTGGAGCCGGGCATAGGCGAGTGGGTAGTCTTTCGCCTGAAAGCCGGCATGGTGCAGCCGGCCGGCGTGGCGTAGCCACGCATGTGGTGAAACACCGCCGGCAAGGCGCTCCAGCTGTTCCAGTTGGCCGGCATGTTCGATCACCACATGCAAAGGGTAAAGAGCAGGGTCGTTGAGTTCATCGAGGGTGAAGTGGCCGCACATGGCCAGCAGGGGCTTGGTCCAACCCAGCATGCGGCAACGATAGGCGTCGGCGGCGCACAGCACCGCCAGTCCGTCGGCCGCATGCAGGGCTGGCAGGACGTGTTCAAGGCCATGGCCGTACGCATCGGCCTTGACGACGGCCCACATTAAGGGGCGCTTTGCGCCCGGCTCCACCTGCAGATGCCGCCGGATTGCCAGAAGGTTATGGGCAATGGCGTCGCGGTCTATGCAGGTAAAAGCCCCGTGCATGGTTCAGCCGACGGGATCGGGTTCAGGCGTCGCAGTCAGGCGCAGGTGATTCTGCTCGTTGACGCGCCGATACTCGATGTCTTCCAGATAATGTTGCATGAGCCGCAGACCGTGACCGCCGATAGTTGCGTCGTCAAGCGACTCTGCAAGCGCAGCCGGCTGGCCCTGCGTTGGATCGTAGGCGATCCCATTATCGATGATATCCAATGCGAGTCGTTGGCCCTCTGCGCTTATGGACAATGCAATATGCCCCTGCGCATCGCGCCCAGGCTGGTCGCCAAAGCCGTAGGTGACAATATTTGTCAGTGCTTCGTCCAGGCACAGTTGCAGCTTGAAGGCCATGCGCGGGGCCCAATGTTGCTGCTCGGCGACGGATTCCAGCCACGCCAGCGCTTGCGGTATGGCTTGGGGGCCTGGGATCAGCGACAGGGTGGCAAGTGTCGACATGGCGTCAAAAAAAGAGGCTAATGATCGAAGTGTAACCGGACGTAGGAATATTCGCCTCGAATTCCGCTACTGAGCTTGTCGGTAAGGCGCTTGAGCAGCGTGTGCGATACGCCCGCCAACGCCTGGTCCAGCGCCGCATTGAACGCCTCGTCCTCGATATCCAGCAGGTTGGGGTCGGACGCGGCCCGGGATGCGTCCAGTATCAGCGGGGGCCCACGGTGCAGGAGCTCGATATCAAGATTGAATTCGTCGAAGCTGCCGCGGATCTCCACCAGTTGGCGGTCGTCTGCCGACTGTATGGCTTCCGCAGCTTCCAGCGCCGCTTGCGCCGCACGGCTTACGGCCTCGCGGCGCGCGCTCCAGCCGGCGCCCTTGCTTTCAACGAAATTCACGATCTGCTGCGTAAGCGGGATGTCGATGGCCTTGGTGTCCAGTACCTGCGTGGCGCGTTGCGATGTGCCGAGGCGAAAGAGCAGGTTCAGGCTGATGGCGGTGATCCCGGCAACGATAATGCCGTTCTTGACCAAAAATTGCGCATAGGCGGGTGCCGTATCGGCCAGTCCTGGCAGGAAAATGACGCCCATTCCTGCAATGAACGAAAGGCCCACCATGAAGATGCCTCGCGAATCCAGCGCACGCGAGGCAATGAGTTCAATGCCCGAGACCACCAGGTAGGCGGCCGCATAGATTTCAACCGCACCGATGACGGGAGTGGGAATCAATGTCAAGGCCATGGACACCTGCGGCAGGAAGGCCAGCAGCGCCAACACGCCTGCCGTGCCAAGGCCGATCCAGCGCGATGTGGACCGGCTTATATGGCATAGCGCAATATTGGCGGACGAGGTGGCGTTGGGGTAGGCTCCCAGCCATGCGCCGAGCAGATTCGCCAGGCCGTTGGCCCTGATGCCGAGGCCGGCCATGTTCATATCCGCGCGCCGCCAGTCGCTGTCGTTCATTTTCTGCATCAGCACGACGCTGCCGAAGGTGTCGAGTTGCGTCATGACGGCCAGCAGGCCGATAGCCACCAGCAGGCCGGGGTCGACATTAAGCACCGGGACGGGAATATGTGGAAGGCCGAATACCGGGGTTGTCGCCAATGTCTCGACACCGTGAAGATTGCCCAGGATGGCCGCCAGTGCCACACCGGTAATCAGGCCGCACAACAAGGCAAACAGCTTGACGCGGCGGCTGCCCCATATGGACAGTGCCATGATGACCAGCAGCGTACAGCCGCCTATCAGCGCGTCGCGGCCATCCACCTCACCCGTCTGGCCCATGCCGGTGGTGTGCGACAAGGCTGATGCCGTCAGCGACAGGCCGGCAATGCAGATGACGACGCCGGCTACGGTGGGCGGCAGAACAGCCCGCAGGCGTGGAACCAGGTAGCCGGCACCCAGCGCCATGGCGCCATTCACCAATCCGACCGCGACCAGTCCTCCGGCGCCGTACTCCGCGGCTACCATGCCCGACAGCACGACAAGGAGCGGGTCGGGGATATGCACAAGCAGGGTGCCTGACCCCAGCCGTCCGCCCCAGGACTGGAAGAATGTTGCCATGGCCATCCCGATGATGGTGGCCGTTACCATGCTGCGTGTAACGTCGCCGCTCAGCCCCGAGATCTTTGCCGAGGCCAGCACATAGGCGATCAGGGCAAGCGCCGTTGCCGCATGTTGCAGGGCCAGCCCTATCAGGGCAAAGTGCGGCGGTATCTCCGATGAGGCGTAGGCCAGGTCGGGGGGGCGCGTGCTGGGCGGGAGCGGCGGCAGCGTTATTTTTTTCACGGGGATGACCTTTGAAGGTTCCGACTACGGCAGTACGCTGTTTGGTAGCCAAACAGCGTACTGGTATGGCCAGCGTGTTTTGTCGCGTATTATATTGTCCAGATACTATTTGATTCTTCAATCAACAATTTACTTCCAACATTATGGTAGTCCCATGAGCCTTACTAGCGAAAAAATCGGAGAAGTACTGGTCGTGTCCACGGCCGGCCAGATCAATAGCGCCAATGCCGCAGCGCTGGAATCCGAACTCCTGGCCCTGGTCGAACAAGGCGAGCACCGGTGGGTCCTCGATATGGGCCGGCTCGACTACATTTCCAGCGCCGGATTGCGGGTGATGCTTTTACTTGCCAAGCGTTTGAAGCAGAAGTCCGGTCGCCTGGTCTTGTGCGGCATGCAGCCTCATGTGCACGAAGTCTTCGACATCAGCGGCTTTTTGTCCATACTCACTGTGGTGGATAGCCGGGCCACGGCCTTAGCGCTCGAATAGGGCGCGCAGAGGGGACAGGTCCCGGTGCAATTGCGCGAAGGCCTCTTCCCTTTGGCTGTCCAGCCGTTGGGCTTGAGTCAGCGCAATTTCCGTAAAGCTTAGGGTTTCGCCCGGCATGCATTGCGCGATAACGGGCAGGTCGACGGTGGCCACATGCCCGATTTTTGCGTAGCCGCCGGTCGTCTGGCGGTCCGCCATAAGGATGATGGGATTGCCGTCAGGCGGGACCTGTATGCTGCCGAAGCTGGTGGCTTCCGACAGCAATTGGGTGCTGCTCTTGAGCAACAGTTGCGCACCCTGCAGGCGGTAGCCCATACGCTCGGACTGTGGGCCGATGCGGTATTCACCGGCAAAGAAATCGGCAATCGAGCCATCGGTAAACAGCGGGGTGTGCGCGCCGCGCATGACACGTATCGACGCCCTGGGGACCAGGCCCAGTATCGCCGGCAAATACACTTTGATCCTCCAGAGCTCCTGCTCCAGGTCGTCGAGTGCGCTTGCGTCCAGTTCGCCCAGCATGTTGAGCACATCGCCTTTCCTGAGCGCCCGTCCATGGAAACCGCCGAAGCCTCCGCGCAGGTAAGTGCTGCGGCTGCCCAGCACCGAAGGCAGTGCGATGCCGCCGTTCCAGGCGATATATGAGCGCAATCCAGCGGTCCGGGCGCCGAACGCAAGGACATCGCCGGCACGCACGATCAGCGGACGATTATTGGGTATGGGCTGTTGGTTAAGCGTGGGGCTCAGGTGAGCGCCGCTGATGGCGATGCAGCCCGCTGCGTCAAAGCGCAATGTGGGCCCGACCAGTGTGACCTCAAGCGTAGCTTCATCCCCGGTGTTGCCGGCCAGCAGATTGGCCAGCCGGTGGGCCCGGCCATCCATTGCGCCGCCCACCGGTACGCCCAGGTGCTGATGGCCGAATCGGCCCAGGTCCTGGAAGCTTGACAGCAAGCCCGGCTTTATAACGGTGATGCTCATGCGCGCTCGTGCCTTGCGGCAAGAAATTCTTCGGCGCTGATGGGAATAAACCGGACCGTGTCTCCGGGCGCCAGCAAGGCGGCCGGACTTTCGAATGGATCGAACAACACCAGCGGCGTTGCGCCGATGATATGCCAGCCGCCCGGCGACATATTGGGATAGATCATCGTTTGCAAGTTGGCGATGGCCACTGAACCGGCGGGTACGTCGGTGCGCGGAGTGCTGCGCCGGCCGATGGCCAGCCTTGGGTCGTGCATGCCGATATACGGCGCGCCCGGTGCGAATCCCAGCATGAAAACGTGCGCAGGGGTCTCGCTGTGCAGGCGAATTACCTCGTCTTGCGAAAGATGGCAGTGCTGCGCAACGTGGGCCAGGTCGGGGCCATAGGCGTCGCCGTAGCATACGGGAATGTTGATTTGCCGGGGTGTAATGGGCGCGGCATTCCGGGCGAATGCCTGCTCCAGGACTTTATCGATTTCGCCGGCCAGGTGCCGGAAGCCGGTGTCCGCCCCGGATGGGCGGGGCTGATAATGCAGTGCAACCGAATTGAACGTGGGAACGATGTCGCTGATGCCGTCGATGCGGGCGGCACGCAGCGCAGCCGCGGCCGTGGCGCATTTCAGGCCGATCTCGATATTGACCTGGTCCCCGAAGACCAGCACCAGGCAGCGATCGCCTTGCGGCACGATTTCCCACGGCATGCGGTGAGACGCCCTTATTTGGCGAACAGGGACTCAATATTCTTGAACGCCTTGAACTCCAGTGCATTGCCCGAGGGATCAAGGAAGAACATGGTGGCTTGCTCGCCGACTTCGCCCTTGAAGCGCACATAGGGCTCGATGACGAACTTGGTGCCGGCGGCTTTCAGCTTCTCGGCCAGCGATTCCCAGACGTTCATGTCGAGTACCGCGCCGAAGTGGCGTACGGGAACGTTGTGATCATCGACATTGTTCGTAACCGTGCTGCCGCATTCATCGGGCGCCAGGTGCGTGACGATCTGGTGGCCAAAGAAATTGAAATCTATCCATTCATTGGATGAACGGCCTTCGGGACAGCCTAGCAATTCGCCATAGAATGTGCGCGCCTCAGCCAGGTCGCGCACAGGAAATGCAAGGTGGAATGGGGGGATGGTAGTTTGCGACATCAAAGGCTCCATATCAGGTCAGCGGCCATTTTAATGTTATTTCGCTAAATATTGCTGCAATTGACGTACCCCCTACGACTCCTCGATACTGACCCGGTTCGGAGGAAATGCCACAGAGAAAATACTGCCCGCCCCCAGGCGGCTGTGTATGGTCAGTTCGGCGTTGTGGCGCATGGCGACATGCTTGGTAATGGCCAGGCCCAGGCCCGTGCCGCCGGTGGCGCGCGAACGACCTCGGTCCACCCTGTAGAAGCGCTCGGTCAGGCGTGGAATGTCTTGCGACGCAATCCCTATTCCGGTGTCCTGCACCGAGTAGCAGGCGTGGCCGCTTTCCGTGCGGTACCAGCTGACCGTGATCGTGCCATCTTTGGGGGTATACCGTATAGCGTTGGTCAGAAGATTGGACACAGCCGACGCCAATTCGGTTTCCATGCCGGTAACGCACAAGTCTTCGGCGATATTCTCGATAAAGACGTGCTGTCCTCGGGACAGTATCTGCGCTTGGCGCAACGCCTCGTGAATGACGGTGCTCATGCGCACCGGCTCGCCACTGGCCGTGGGCGCGGACTCCAGCGTGGACAAGGTCAGCAGGTCTGCCACGATCGCCTGCATGCGCTCGGCCTGTTCCAGCATCATGTTCTGGTAGCGCTCTTTCTGTTCGGCGCTCAGCGACTCGGCAGGCATGTCGCGCATCGTCTCCAGGAAGCCGGACAGCACAGTCAGCGGCGTCCGCAGCTCATGGGACACATTGGCCACGAAATCCTTGCGCGTGGTTTCCAGTTTTTCGACCTGGGTGACATCGCGCGTGACGATCAGGAACCGGCCTACGCCATAAGGCGCCAGTTGCACCAGCAGGGATTTTTCCTGGCCCTCGTTCTGCAGGTGCAGCAATACGGGGCCGGGCCAGGTGCTTTGTCGCGCGTAGCGGTTGAATTCAGGAGCGCGCAGTATGTTGAAAATGCTGTGGTTGCGATCCTTTTCCAGCTGGAGACCGATATGATCGCAGGCAGTCTGATTGCACCAGGTCAACAGCATCGACTCATTCAGGGTTATGGCCCCGTCGGGCAAGGCCTCGGCGGCGAGCATAATGACATCGACTTGGCGGGTGAGCTCGTCGATTTCCTTCCTGTCCTGGCGCAGCTTGCGGTATATGGGCGCCAGCACTTCGTCCCAGGGCCCGACAGACGGCGGGGGCGGCTCCTCGATATTCCTGACCCACTTCGAGATGCGCGAGAGCTGCAGGCCACTGACCAATATCATCAGGAGCAGGCCGAAGGCAAATACTGCCCAGCCGGTGCTTGCTCCCAGCCATGATCCCGTCAACCACCCCAATGCCGCCCATATACCTATGGTTATTAATGTCTTAGTCATGTATGCAAGGTTTCAAGGGGAATCGTGGTGAGCGTGTTTGATGGCAGGGCTATGCGAACTTGGGCGGCTGGGCGGTGAACCGGTAGCCCGCGCCGCGAACGGTCTCGATATGGTTCTCGTGCTGGCTGGGTTCCAGGGCTTTGCGCAGGCGCCGGATATGTACGTCCACCGTGCGTTCTTCGACGAAGACATGATCGCCCCAGACCTGGTCCAGCAACTGTGCCCGCGAAAAGACGCGCTCGGTGTGCGTCATGAAAAAGTGTAGCAGGCGAAACTCGGTGGGACCGACGGTCAACGATATTTCTCCGCCCCTGACCCGGTGCGTGGCCGGATCCAGGAGCAAGGTGCCGATCTGGATCAGATCGTCGGTCAGCTGGGGCGCGCGCCGGCGCAGAACCGCCTTGATACGTGCCATCAGTTCCTTCGGCGAGAACGGCTTGGTGATGTAGTCGTCGGCACCGGCCTCCAGCCCTTCGATCTTGTCGTGCTCGGCGCCCTTGGCGGTCAGCATGATGACGGGCACCTGGCGCGTACGCTCGTCGGAGCGCAATTGCCGGGCCAGCGTGATGCCGGAAGCACCGGGCAGCATCCAGTCCAGCACGATGAGGTCGGGGAGCTCGGCGCGGATCAAGGTTTGAGCCTGTTCGGCATCGAAGGCGCGCAGCACCTTGTGACCGGCAAACGAAAGGTTTACCGCGATCAGCTCCTGGATCGCCGGCTCGTCCTCTACAACTAGTATGGTGGTGCTCATAGGGTCTGGTCAGTATTGAAGATGAATGATAGTTCAGGAAAAATGCATACTAGGCATAATATGGCGCCAATATTTCAGGTTTGTGAAAACGGTCATGCGGTGCCGGTTTTTTTGCCGTGAGGCGGGACATAATGTTGTACGATAATCAAACCATGCAAAATACCCGTACTCCCTCGCCAGATAACGGCCCATCCGCTTCGTCCGCCGAAGCCAGCACGCATTTCGGTTTCAAGACCGTAGGCGAAAAAGAAAAGGCAGGCAAGGTCGCCGAGGTTTTCCACTCGGTGGCCAGTCGTTACGACGTCATGAACGACCTCATGTCGGTGGGGCTGCATCGTGTCTGGAAGGCGTTCACTATCGGCCGCGCCGATGTGCGCCCCGGTATGAAGGTGCTCGATATCGCCGGCGGCACGGGCGACTTGGCACGCGCATTCGCCAAGCGGGCCGGTCCTTCGGGCGAAGTCTGGCTTACCGACATCAACGACTCCATGCTGCGGGTGGGGCGCGATCGCCTTACCGACAGCGGCATGCTTATTCCCACAGCGGTGTGCGATGCCGAAAAACTGCCCTATCCATCGGCTTATTTCGATCGCGTAAGCGTCGCTTTCGGCTTGCGCAACATGACGCACAAAGACCGTGCGCTCGCGGAAATGCGGCGCGTGCTCAAGCCGGGCGGCAAACTGCTGGTGCTGGAGTTCTCGCGCGTGGCCAAGCCGCTGGCGCCGGCCTACGATTGGTATTCCTTCAATATCCTGCCGTGGCTGGGCAAGAAGGTGGCGGGCGACGAAGAAAGCTACCGCTACCTGGCCGAATCCATACGCATGCACCCCGACCAGGCCACGCTTGCGGGCATGCTCGAAACCGCCGGTCTGTCGCGGGTTCGCTATTTCAATCTCAGCGCCGGCATGGTCGCCTTGCACGAAGGCGTCAATCTGGGCTGATTCCCATCGCGTCACACAGTATGGCTGCTTCGCGAAGGCTTGTCTTCTCGTGCGAAGGAACTTTTTGTGTGTTGCAGCGTCTTAATTTATGCTAACGTTCAGGTTCCAGTAAGATTTTTTTGCTGTCACTGAATTCATTAAGACGAAATCTATATTTCGGTGGTGCGCGGTCAGCGCCCCACACAACAGGAGCACTACATGACCCATGGGTTTTCACGGTTTATAGCCATTGCGTTGATGGTCGTTTCGGCCGGCGCGATGCTTTCGGTGTCCTTCGACGCCGAAGCGCGCCGTGCGGGCGGCGGCAAAAGTTTCGGCCGGCAGTCTTCCAACGTAACGCAGCAGCGCCAGGCCGTTACGCCGCCTGCCGCCAACAACATGACGCGCAATGCAGCGCCTGCAGCGGGCGCCGCAGCCGCCGGCACAGCCGCCAAAAGCGGCATGTCCCGCTTTCTGGGCCCCATCGCGGGCATAGCAGCCGGCCTTGGTATTGCCGCATTGCTTTCCAGCATGGGCTTGTCCGGCGCGTTTCTTGAAATGATGTCCAGCATGTTGCTGATCGGCCTGCTTGTGTTTGCCGTCATCTTCATCGTGCGCAAGCTGCGTGGCGGCGCAGCGCGTCCGGCCATGCAACAGGCCGGCTCGGCCCCCAACCCCTTGCATCGCCAGCATACGCAGTCGCAAGGAACGCAGTCGCAGAATACTTGGCGCGAGTCCAGCCAGCCTGCCTCGGCGGCGACTTCTGCCGCAACATCCGCCGCCACGGCTGCTGCCGTTGCCGCGGTGCCTGCGCCTCCGGTGGACGACAAATGGTTCATTCCCGGCGATTTCGACAGCTCCACGTTCCTGGCCAATGCCAAGAAGCAGTTCATCGAAATACAGCAAGTCTGGGACAGCGGCGACCTCGACAAACTGCGCGAATACATGACCGACGACCTCATTGCCGAAGTCAAGCCTGAAATCCTGGCACGCAGCGAAGGCAACGAAACGCAGGTCGTATTGCTCAATGCCGAACTGCTGGGTATTGAGGCGGTTTCGGGCGGCCACCTGGCCAGCGTGCGCTATTCAGGCATGTTGCGCGAAGCCAAGGAAGCCGAAGCCTTCCGCTTCGAGGAAGTCTGGAACCTGTATAAGGGCGACGGCGCAGGCTGGTTGCTGGCAGGCATTCAGCAAATCCCCGTCGAGTACGCCAGCTAAGCGTGTGATAAAGATATAAGGCGCGAAAAGGGGCACCGCAATGGTGCCCCTTTGCCATAGCGCGCCGGCACGGACTCATCGCGGGTTCTCAGGATTGATGTCACGTAAAACCGTTAAACTTGAGTTCTTGCCTTACACGCTCACCTGAACCGGCTTTGCCGCATACCACCAACATGTTTCCTTTGCCCTCCTTTCTTGCTCCGGCGGCGATCCATGCCCGCATGCTCAACAAGCTGCTGCAGCGCGAAGACTGGGCGCGAGACCGACTAAGCCGCCACGCCGGCAAGACGGCACGTTTCATCGTGGGCAACATCAAGACCAGCCTGACCGTGCAAGCGGGGGGGCTGGTCCAGTCCTCCGATCCGGCCATCTTGCCGGATGTCACACTTACGATTCCGGCCTCCAAGATAGCGCAGTTGCCCGCAGTGCTTCGCGCCCGCGATCCATCGCTGCTCACCGAGCTCATGCATATCGAAGGCGACGCGGGGCTGGCGCATCTGGTGTCGGACCTGGCGCGCGACCTGCGCTGGGACCCCGAAGAGGACCTGTCCAGGCTGGTTGGCGACATGGCCGCGCGGCGCCTGCTGCAGACCGGAAAGGACATCGCCGCAGGCATGCAGTCATCGGCCGAGCGCCTGGCCGGCAATGTCAGTGAATTCCTGTCCCATGAAAGCGGCATGATGGCAAGCCGGCCAGCTTTCGACGACACCACCGCGCAATTGCAAGCCATGTGCGCAAGGCTGGACCAGCTCGATGCACGCGTGTCCAGGCTCAAGCCGCCAGCGGTGCACGCTGCAGGCCGCAGCCTTGGCGGCCGTCCTGCGGCGACCGCCGTCAGCCCTTTGCAGAAGGGCTGAGCATGTTCACCTTTCTCCGGCTCATTCACATCATCATCGTTGCTTTGCGCTACAGGCTCGACGATCTCGTCCTGTCCAGCATCAAGCATCCCATCGCCTACGGTCTATTGCGTATCGTCCGGCTGGGCCGCAAGCCCAAGATGGCCCGCGGCGTACGGCTGCGCGTGGCACTGGAATCGCTGGGACCCATTTTCGTCAAGTTCGGGCAAGTGCTGTCCACGCGGCGCGATCTGATTCCCCTGGATATCGCCATTGAGCTGGCGCTGCTGCAGGACCGCGTGCCGCCGTTCCCGTCGGACCAGTCGGCCGCACTGATCGAGGCGGCTCTGGGTGCCTCGCCACATACCCTGTTCAAGCACTTTGACGCCGACCCGGTTGCGTCGGCCTCCATCGCGCAGGTGCACTTTGCCGTACTGCATGATGGCCGCGAAGTGGCCGTCAAGGTATTGCGTCCAGGCATGCGCGAGGCCATCGAGAAAGACCTCACGCTTATGCGCGCGCTGGCTGGATTGGTCGAGCGCCTGGCTGCCGATGCGCGTCGCCTGAAGCCGCGCCAGGTCGTTGCCGAGTTCGATATCTATCTGCACGACGAGCTCGACCTTATTCGCGAGGCCTCCAATTGCAGCCAGCTGCGGCGCAACTTCGGACCTGATACGGGCCGTGGCGACTTGCTCATGGTGCCCGAAGTCGTGTGGGAATATTGCGCGACGACGGTATTCACCATGGAGCGCATGCGCGGCATTCCAGTCAGCCAGATCCAGCGGCTGGAGGCGGCCAATATCGATATAAAAGCGCTGGCCCGTACCGGCGTGGAAATTTTCTTTACGCAGGTTTTTGCCGACGGCTTCTTCCATGCCGACATGCATCCGGGTAATATTTATGTGTCGGATGCGCCTGAAACGCTGGGCCGTTACATTGCGCTGGATTTCGGTATTGTCGGGTCTCTATCCGAATTCGACAAAAACTATCTGGCGCAGAATTTCCTGGCATTCTTCCAGCGCGATTACCGGCGGGTGGCGCAGTTGCACATCGAGTCGGGCTGGGTTCCCGCCACCACGCGGGAAGAAGATCTCGAAGGCGCGGTGCGCGCGGTCTGCGAGCCGTATTTCGACCGGCCCCTTTCTGAAATATCGTTGGGGCAGGTGCTGCTGCGGTTGTTCCAGACGTCGCGCCGGTTCAACGTCGAGATCCAGCCTCAATTGGTGCTGCTGCAAAAAACATTGCTGAACGTCGAGGGCATGGGGCGCGACCTGGATCCCAACCTGGATCTATGGCAAACCGCCAAGCCCTACCTCGAAAAGTGGATGCACGAGCGCATAGGCCTGCCAGGCTTGCGCAAACGCCTCGACAAAGAAGCCAGCCAGTGGGCACAGCTCCTGCCCCAGATCCCGCGGCTGGTCTACACCAACCTTAACAGGCCTGACACCGGGCCTAGGTTAAACTTGGAGCTTGAGCGCCTTCGTCTGGCCCAGCAACAGACGAACCGGCTCTTGACGGTGCTGACGGCCGTTCTGGCGGTGGCTTTGGGTGTAGCCATTTGGGCGCTTACGCGTCATATTTAAGAGAGATTCCTATGCTTTATCCTGAATTGTTCAAATCGATGGAAGCGGTGCGCTGGAACATGGGCACCGATATTCCTTGGGATGAGTTCGACGGCACCAAGCTGACGGACGACCAGGCCTACACGATCAAAATGAACGCCATTACCGAATGGGCGGCCTTGCCGGCTACGGAAATGTTCCTGCGCGACAATCGCGACGACAGCGATTTTTGTGCCTTCATGTCGGTATGGTTCTTCGAGGAACAAAAGCATTCGTTGGCCCTTATCGAGTACCTGCGCCGTTTCCGGCCGGAACTGGTACCTACCGAAGAAGAGCTGCATAAAGTACGCTTTGAATTCGATCCGGCGCCTGCCATGGAAACCCTGATGCTGCATTTCTGCGGCGAAGTCCGGCTGAACCACTGGTATCGCCGTGCTTCCGACTGGCATACCGAGCCCGTCATCAAGTCCATCTACAAAATCATTGCGCAAGACGAGGCACGTCATGCGGGCGCCTACTTGCGCTACATGAAGCGCGCCCTCATGCATCAAAGCAAGGAATTCGGCGCCAGCGCCCGCATGGCCTTCGCCAAGATCGGCGTCCTGATGGCCTCGGCGCATCGTACGCCGCAGGCTTTGCACCCCACCAACCTGCACGTCAACAAAGACATGTATCCGCTGGACACGGTGCAGTCCAAGCTGCCGACGCCGGGCTGGCTCGAGAACTGGCTGGACAACCAGATTCACTTCGACAAGGAATGGGAAGGCAAGGTCAGTTCGCGCATTCTGCATAATATGTCGCTGCTGATGGAAACCAGCTTCAATACAGTTCAAGACCTGAACAGGTATCGCAAGGGCTTGCTGAAGGACGGCACGCCAGCATAATGGCAGCGCGCTTCGAGTCCAAGATGCTTTCGCGGCAAGACTGCATCGCTGCGGTCCAGGACGGGCGCCTTGCGCGCCCGCTGGTCTTTACGAACGGGGTCTTCGATATTCTGCATCGGGGGCATGCCACCTACCTGGACGAGGCGGCGCAACTGGGCGCCACGCTTATCGTGGCGCTGAACACCGACGATTCGGTGCGGCGCCTTGGCAAAGGCGCAGACCGGCCGCTCAATACGCTGGCCGATCGCGCCGCCTTGATCGCCGCACTGGCTTGTGTGTCGGTGGTCACCGACTTTGGCGAAGACACGCCGCAAACCCTTATCGAACAGCTGCGCCCGGACCTCATTGTGAAGGGCGGCGACTACGACATGGATACCCTTCCCGAAACCGCCAGTGTCAAGAGCTGGGGCGGCAGGGCGGTGGCCATTCCATTCGAGTTCGAACGCTCGACCACGCGCTTGTTGACCAAGATACGCGGCTAAGCCGCGCCCGGGCTTGATGCCCGGTAATCAGCGCTTGATGGTCAGCAGGTGGTTGATGGCGACAATGTCCTGGTCGCTAAGGATGCCGCTGCTGGCCTTCAGCCGAAGGCTGTTCATCAACGTGTTGTAGCGTGCCTGGGACAAGCTTCGCTGGGTCTCGTACAGTTGCTGCTGGGCGTTCAGGACGTCGATGTTGATGCGCACGCCTATCTCGTACCCCGTCTGGTTGGCGTTGAGCGAGGCCAGACTGGACTTTTCGGCAGACTGAAGCGCCTCGATCTGGGCCAGGCCCGATGTGACACCGGAAAAATACTGTTGGGTCGACTGGATCGCCTGGCGCCGGGCGTCTTCAAGCTGGTAGCGGGCTTGCTGCAATCGCGACGATTGTTCGCGCACGACCGATGAGATCTCGCCGCCGGTAAAGATGGGAATGGACAATTGCAGGCCGACGGTGGTGTCCAGCGATCGCGGTCCGCCGTCCGGACTGTACAGGCCGTTGTCCGACGCACTGCCCGTTTGCGCCTGCAACTGCAGGGTAGGGTAGTGCTGGCTCTTGGCAATGTCGATTTGTTTTTCAACAATCTTTGCCGCCAGGTCGGCCTGCGCGACCGCCAGGTTGGCATGCGACGATTGCGCTGTCCAGTCGGTCAGGCGATTGGGTGTAGGCCCAGGTAACACCGTGTCGGGCGCGAGCTCCGCCAATGGGCCCGGCCGCTCGTTGATGATGCGGGCGAGCTGGTCTGCGCTGACCTGTAATACATTGCGGGCCTGGAACTCGCCGGCATTGAGCAGGTCCAGGCGCGCCTGCGCCTCATAGGTATCGGCGATGGTCGTGCTACCCAGTTCGAAGCTCTGCCGGGCGGCGCGCAACTGCGACTGCACGGCCGTTTTCTCGGCCTCCAGCGCCCGCAAGGTATCCTGGGCCGCCAACACGTCGAAATACGCTTGCGAAACCCGCAAGACCAGGTCCTGGTAGGATGCCGCTTTTGCCACGTCGCCTGACTTGGCGATGTAGTCGGCCCGCTTGAGCTCGCCCCAGGCGCCGATGTTGACGATCGGCTGCACGAGGGTAAGTGCCCAAAAGGCGCGGCGCTGGCTGTTGCTGCTGCTCAGGTCGCGCAAGCGGCGGCGGTGGTCAACCTCGGCGACGCCGTCTGCCGTGATATACGGAAGCAGGCGGGCGCGCGCCTGCGGGACTCTTTCCTGGTCGGCATCGCGGCTGGCGCTGTTGGCGGCGTAAATCGGGTCGCGTTGCAGCGCCTTTTGCCATACCTGCAGCAGGTCCTGGGCGTGCACCGGGGCGGCGCCGGCGATTAATGCCAGCGCGAAGCATAGCCTCGCGTAACGGGAGGCTATGGGCATTCTAGAATTTGAACTGAGTAACGGTTGCGCCGCGCAATGGCTTGATCACCGTGTCGAACAGGGTTTTCGTGTCGAAGCTGGCGGCACTGGTGCGGGTGATGCGACAGGCCGTCATGACGGGGTTCTGGCCCACGACCACGACCAGGCGTCCGCCGATGCGCAATTGATACTTCAGCGCGTCGGGTACGACGGGTACGGAACCGGTCACCAGGATGGCGTCGTACTCGGTAGTGCCCCAGCCCGCATGCGCATCGCCGGTTTCAACCGTGACATTGTCGATATGGTTGCGTTGCAAGTTTTGCACCGCGAACGCGGCCAGCCGACTGTCGACTTCAACGCTGGTGATCTGCTGGGCCAGCCTGGACAGCAGTGCCGCCTGATAGCCCGAGCCGGTGCCGATTTCAAGAATGCAGTCGGTGGGCTTGAGCTGCAGTTCTTGTGCGAGCCGGGCCTCGACCTTGGGCGAGAGCATGGTCTCGCGCGTGTCTACTGCGTTAATGACGAGCGGAAGTTCGACATCGGAGAAGGCCAGGCCTTGCATGGGAGCGGGCACAAAGCGTTCGCGCCGCACTTCGAAAAGGGCTTGCAGTACCTTGAAATCAAGCACTTCCCAGGTACGAATCTGTTGTTCGACCATTTTGAACCGGGCTTGTTCGATTTCTGAAAGCGCAGTGACGTTCATAGCTTCTATAAAGAAAAACAAAAGGGTAATAAATTGTATGCCGGATGGCCCGCGAGTGCCATACAGGGCGGGCGCCGATGGCATGTACTATAGCCCATTTGCGCAACCGACCCGTCTTCAGGGCGCCGGCCACCATGCGTGAAAGTGCTGCACCGGGCCATGCCCGCTGCCCACGCTGAGTTCCCCCGACCGCGCGATGGCAGCCACCAAATAGGCCTTGGCGCGCCTTGCTGCTTCCGGCACGTCGTTGACTTGGGGCAGCAGTGCCGCCAGTGCGGCCGACAGCGTGCAACCGGTGCCGTGGGTATTCGGTGTGATGATGCGGGTACCGGGAAGCTCGATCATGCGATCGCCGTCGTGAAGGACGTCGATGGTGTCATTGCCGGGAAGATGCCCCCCCTTCAGAAACACCCATCGTTCGCCGCGATCATCTAGCAGGCGACGCAATTTTTCGGCTACGCGCCGCATCTCGCGGACGGAATCCACGGGACTGGAGCCCAGCAACACGCCGGCCTCGGGTAAATTAGGCGTCAGCATGGTGGCCTGCGGCAGCAGGCTGTCGCGCAACTCATTGACCGCGGCACGTTCCAGCAGATGGTCGCCGCTTTTGGCCACCATTACCGGATCCAGCACCAAGTGGGCGGGCTTCCAGTGCTCCATGCGCTCGGCCACGGCGCGCGTCACCAGCTTCTGTCCCAGCATGCCGATCTTCACGGCATCGATGCGCACGTCGGCGAATAGGGTGTCGATCTGCGCGGTGACAAATTCGTGGGGAACCGCCGAGATGGCGGTCACGCCCTGGGTATTCTGCGCGGTAAGCGCGGCGACCACGGCCGTGCCATACGCGCCCAGGGCGCTCATGGCCTTGATGTCGGCCAGTATGCCGGCACCGCCGGAGGGGTCGACGCCGGCGATGCTAAGGGTATTCGGGATCATGGGGTCAAGCCTTGGACTGGATCAAGCCTTCGGTGGGCGAGCTGGGATCGGCGCTGTAGAACTTGCGCGGCACGCGGCCGGCCAGGAAGGCTTCACGTCCCGCCTGCACTGCCTTGTTCATGGCGCTGGCCATGAGGACAGGATTTTTTGCCCCGGCAATGGCGGTATTCATCAGTATGGCATCGCAGCCCAATTCCATGGCCACTGCGGCATCGGAGGCAGTCCCGACGCCCGCGTCCACCAGTACGGGGACCTTGGACTGGTCGATGACCAGGCGAAGGTTCCATGGATTCAGGATGCCCATGCCCGAGCCGATCAGGGAGGCCAGCGGCATGATGGCAACGCAACCGATATCCTCGAGCATGCGGCACTGGATAGGATCGTCCGTGCAATACACCATCACCTTGAAGCCATCGCTGACCAGTGTGCGCGCTGCTTCGAGCGTTGCGGGCATGTTGGGGAACAGGTTATCTTTGTCGCCCAGCACTTCCAGCTTGACCAGGTCGTGGCCGTCGAGTAGTTCGCGCGCCAGGCGCAGCGTGCGTACGGCGTCCTGGGCGGTATAGCAGCCCGCCGTATTGGGCAGGATGGTGAACTGGGACAAAGGCAGGAAGTCGAGCAAATTGGGTTCGCCCGCATTCTGGCCGATATTGGTGCGGCGTATGGCGACGGTCACGATTTCGGCACCGCTGGCGTCTATGGCCTGGCGGGTTTGTTCGAAATCTTTGTATTTTCCGGTGCCTACGAGTAGGCGTGATGTAAACGAACGGCCTGCAATGGTAAGGGTATCTGCTTGATTCATGGTTCTATGCGCGGGTGGGTAGACCGCAACGACGAAAATATTCGCGTTGGGCTGTGCGAGTCCTATATAAAAGCATAATCCATTTATGGCGCTAACGTGATTTATCTATGTATTGGCACAGCGCTTCAACGGCGTCGATCAGCCGGGGCCCGGGCCGGAAGAGCGTGTCGGGATCGATGCCATAGACATGGCCCCGCAGCGCTGCCGGCAGGTGCAGCCTGGACCAGCGCGCCGTGGCGGCTTGCAGCGCGTCGGTATCAGTCGCCGACGTAATGATGACGGCAGGTTGCGCCACCAAGACGCTTTCGGCGCTGACCTGCGGCGCGGCGCTGAAGGCATCGGCGTAGACGTTTCGCGCGCCGCAGACGCGCAAGGCATCATTGAGCAAAGGATCGTTGCCCACGGTGTAGACGGGATTGGTCCCGATCTCTATGAAGACGGGAACAGACGTGCGGGTGGAGTAGTCGTTTTCCAATGTCTGCAGGCGTGTGTTCAGGTCCTGCGCGGCCGCCTCGGCGATGTCCTGGGTATGGAACAACGCGCCGAATCGCCTGACTTCGCGGGGGATGTCGCCCAGGGTACGCGGGGTTGAATAGAGCAGCGGTATGTGCAATTGATCCAAGGCAGGAGCCAGTGTGAGCGCCGCGCTCGATGCCTGCCACGCCACCACCAGGTCCGGGCGGAAGGACAGGGCCTTCTCTATACTGATGTTCATGCCGTCGCCAATTCGGGGAATGGCAAGGGCACTGGGCGGATAGTCGCTGCTGGTCACGGTGGCGACAATCAGATGTCCTGCGCCGGCCGCAAAGATAAGCTCCGTGATGTGCGGCGTGAGCGTGATGGCATGCGCGGGCGCCGCGTGCTCTGCCGCACCGACCGCAGTGTGAAGCGAGAGCGCAGCCAGGACCGGCAGAGCAGCCAGGTTGCAGGCACGCATCACCCGCAGGATTCCTCGGCTCCACGCGGCGGTCTTCATGCGGCTACATCCGGAAAGAGACATTCACGAACACGTTGGAGCCCGGCATGTTGTAGCCATAGGCATTGGTGTAGTCCTTGTCCAGGATGTTGTTCCAGCGTACCTGGACGCCGACGTTCTTGCTGAAATCATAGCCGGCGGTCAGTCCGAGCAGGCCATACCCGCCCAAGCTGATCTGGTTGTCGGCGTCGTCGTAGCGTTTGCCGGTGAACTGATACTCGGCGCCTACCGTTACGGCATCGAAGCGATGGTCGATACTGGCACGGTAAACCTGCCTGGCACGCCAGCGTAACTGCTTGCCGCTGGCATCGTCGCGTGGATTCATGAAATCGGCGCTGGCGCGCAAGGCGGTGTTGCCCACATCATGTTCGGCCGTAAGCGTCACGCCCCGTATGGTGGCGGAATCGATGTTGTACGCGGCCCAGTTCCGGTTGGCGTCCAGCGTGATCAGGTCGCGTATCTTGTTTTGATAGGCGACCAGGCCCAGCCGCGTATCGTCCGTCTGGTAGTGCAGATTCAACTCCACATTGCGGGATTTCTCCGGCTGCAAGTCCGGGTTAGGCGCATAGGGGCTGTAGAGGTCCGAGAACGTCGGGGCACGGAACCCGGTGTTGCCGGCGACGCCCATGCTCCATTGATCGTTCAAATCGTAGTCATACGCCAAGCCGCCGGTGGCCTGGTTGCCATAGCCCGAAATATTGTCATTACGCACGCTGGCCTGGAGGTGATGCGCCGAGAAGTCGCCGCGATAGACCAGGCCCGCCGAGTTTGTGTCGCGGCGATTGACCGAATAGCTTGACGACGAATGCGACGGGCGTTCTTCCAGACGCTCCAGCACGGTGGAAATCTGCTGGTTCTCGGTAAGCTTGATATTGTTCTGCCAGGTATAGGAACGCTGCAGGCTGCTGTAATGCGAGTCATAAGCGCGGTTCTCGACATACTCCTTGCTCATGCCGAAGCGCAGGACGCTTTGCCAATGATCGTTGATATCATCCGTGCTGGTCAGTGTGTAGGCTTGCTGGCGCGTGATGCCATAGGCCGGGTGCGCGTATTCGCCGGCATCGTAGTCGCCATTCATATAGCCGTTATAGGCCGTGAGCCCAACATGATGGCCCGGCTTCCAGGTATAGCCCAGAGAGCCGGAGAGTGAGTTTTGCCGGTAGCCGTCCTGGTCCGGATGATAGCTAAAGGTGTTGTTTTGGTTGGTGGCGTTGAACCCGCTGCTGTCGGCCATGCTGCTCGACAGGGCATAGTCCCAGCCGTTCTGGGCGCCCGAAATGCCAATGCTGGACTTGAAGGTGTCGTAGGAACCGTAGCCGATATTGCCCCAGGCGCTCAAGGGGCGATCGCCATCCGGTTTCTTCGTGATGATGTTGACCACGCCGCCAATTGCGTCGGACCCGTACAGGCTGCTGGCCGCGCCGCGCACGATTTCGATGCGCTCTATGGTGTTCGGGTCGATGGCGCCCCAGTTGGCGCCGCCTTGGGTGGAACTGTTGATCCGTATGCCGTCGATCAGCACCAGTGTCTGGGTCGGACTGGTTCCGCGCAGGAATACGCCTGTCGTGGTTTGAGGGCCGCCATTGCTGTAGAACTGGACGCCCGGCTGCCGTGAAAGAATTTCGGCGACGCTATCCTGTCCGGCTTTCCGTAGCTGGTCTTTGCTGACGACGCTTACATCGCCCAGCACGTCTTTCTGCAATTGGGCACTACGCGATGCGGTGACGACGATCTGGTCAAGTTTGTAGACGGGGCTGGCCGATTGGGCGCAGGCGGTCGCGGAGATGAAGGTGGTGAGTACGGCAAACGCTTGCCGGTTTAAGATGAAAGGCATGAAAGACCCTGGAAAACGCGCGTCCCCGCACGTTGTAAGCAATAAGACATTTTCGGCTCAGCATCGGACGCGTGGTTGCGGCCGGAAAAACGGAACTGGAAATGGACTAAGGGATGATCAAGGCCGGTGTCGGGCTGGCATGCGAGGCATGCTTACCGTTGCGGGGGCAGCACAGTCTGGGCGCGTTGAGTCTTGCTGAGTGCAAGCGCGCATCTGTTTCCCGTTTAACTTTCGCAGAGTGTGGGCGGTATAAGGCTACAGCCGCGTTTTTCTACTCCGAAAGCACCTTTGTCGTCGCGAAATATATCACAGGCCTCCTATAATGCCGCCCCGTAACCCTACTCTGGATGTGACCTTCATGGATCTTCCCTATGTGCCGCCAACCCGGGATGCCGCGCTCTCGCAGGCCCTGGCCGCCGCCATCGACAACAAGACCAAGCCGCGAGGCAGCCTGGGCATGCTCGAGACACTGGCCCAGCAAGCCGGACTGATCCAGAAGACGATAAGTCCACGGCTGCAGGGAGCCTCTATGCTGGTCTTTGCCGGCGACCATGGAGTGGTCGACGAGGGCGTGTCCGCCTATCCGCAAAGCGTTACCTGGCAGATGGTGGAAAATTTCCTGGCAGGGGGCGCGGCCATCAATGTGTTCGCGCGCCAGAATGGCATGGCTCTGCACATCGTCGATGCCGGCGTCAATCACGACTTCGGCAAGCGTGACGGTCTCATTTCGCGCAAGGTTGGTCCGGGCACCCGCAACTTTTCGAACACCCCCGCGATGACAGCCAGCGAATGCGACATGGCGCTGCGCCACGGCATGGCGCTCGTCAATGACTTGGCCACGAAGGTGAATGTGCTGGGCTTTGGCGAAATGGGCATCGGCAACACGACGGCGGCCGCCGCCATCATCCATAAGCTCGCCGACACGCCTATTGCCGATTGCGTTGGAGCGGGTACGGGCCTGTCACCGGATGCGGTCCTCCACAAAGGGCGCGTTATCGAGATGGCCGTGGCGCATCATGCGCACGTATCGGAGCCCCTGGATGTGCTCGCCACGTTCGGCGGATTCGAGATTGCAATGATGGCCGGCGCCATGTTGAAGGCCGCCGAGCAGCGGATGATATTGCTGATCGACGGTTTCATCGTGACATCCGCCTTGCTGGTGGCTGCGCGGCTGCAGCCGTCTATTTCGGATTACTGCGTGTTCTGCCATTGCTCCGACGAGCATGGGCATCGCCACGTATTGGAAAAACTGGATGCCACGCCGCTGCTGCAGCTGGATCTGCGCCTGGGCGAAGGCACCGGTTGCGCGCTGGCCTTGCCTATTGTGCAGGCCGCCGTGAATTTCCTTTGTGAGATGGCCACCTTCGATTCGGCACAGGTGAGTGTGAAGTCGGAGCCATTGTGATTGCAGCCACCGTACACCAATCGCGGCTCTTCTTCATTGCGCTTCAGTTTTTTACCCGCATACCGATACCGGGTTGGGTCGGGTACGAGCCGGCCTGGCTGCAACACGCATCGCGCTATTACCCGCTGGTCGGCCTGGTGGTGGCCGCCGTCACCGGATCCGTTTACTTTCTGTCTGCCCTGATCCTGCCGTCCGCCATCGCGGTGCTGCTATCGACCATCGCGGGCATCTACCTGACCGGCGCCTTCCATGAGGACGGATTCGCGGATGTCTGCGACGGCTTTGGCGGTGGCTACACCCGGCAGCGCGTCCTTGAAATCATGAAGGACTCGCGCGTCGGCGCCTACGGTGCGATAGGCATCGGGCTGCTGCTGCTCCTGAAATGCGCCATCCTCGCGCACCTGCAGTTCCAGGCCGTTATTGCCGCGTTGTTCATTGCCCATCCCTTGTCGCGCCTGTTCTCAGCAGTGCTGATCTGGCGCATGGAATACGCCAGGGACGAAGGCAAGGCCAAGCCCCTGGCCCAATCCATGACCGCCCCCGAAATCACCATAGCCGCCATGACCACGCTGCTGCCATTGGCCGCGATAGCCCTGGGCGGCTGGATTCCGTGGCCCGCCATCCTGACCGGTATTGCCGCCGGTGCTCTTGCCACAGCATGGCTGGCCCGCTACTTCCAGCGCCGCATCGGCGGCTTCACCGGCGACTGCCTGGGCGCCGTCCAGCAGCTTTCCGAAGTTGGCATCTACCTGGGCATCCTCGCTTTTATTTACAGCAGTACGCCCCACTGACAGACCGACGGCCATGCGTCTCTACCTGATCCGCCATCCAGTACCGCTCCTGCCGCCCACCGTCTGCTACGGTGCCACCGACATCACCGTCGCCCCCCAGGAGCTGCAGCGCGTCCTCGGTGCCCTCAGCACCCCCCCAATTGCTTCGCAAGCGAAGTTATCACAGCTGCCACTAGGCCTTCCCCTGTATTCCAGCCCGCTGCAGCGGTGCCGATGCCTGGCCGAGCCCCTTGCCGCCGCCTTGAGCGCCTCGGCGCTCACCTTCGACGAAAGGCTCGTCGAAATGAACTTCGGCGACTGGGAACAAAAAAGCTGGGACCAGATCGCCCGCAGCGAAATCGACGCCTGGACCGCGGACCTCGTCACATACCGGCCCGGCGCCGGCGAGACCGTCCTGGAAATGGCGCATCGCGTCCACGCCTTCCACACCCAGATACTGGCCGCCCGGCAAGACGCCATCGTAATTTGCCACGCCGGGACCATCCGCATGCTGCTGGCCTGCCAGCGCCACACCTCCGTCCACGATATCGCGCTTCACGCCGCATCAACCACGATGAAACTGGCTTATGGCGAACCGGTCATCGTGGACTGTGTTTAGAATTCACGAATTCACGAACTCTCGAACTCACGAATTTAAGGGTTCAGAAATCCACGAATCCAAGAACCTAAGAATCCATAAGTTTAAGGATTCAAGGCTTCGGAGTGTCCATGTCTCAAAGTGATCGCCGATCCAAGAAAGCGAGCCCCCAAAAACGCCTCGTCAAGTCGCCACTAATCGCAAACGTAACGCCGGGGTGCGGGATGTCGGGTAAGCGAATTATGAGCCCGCCGTGCAAAGGAGCTGGAACGGGGAGACAAGCCGAGAGGCGTGCCCAGCATGGGCTTATTCTAGTGGGTGAAAGTCCCATCGTGATCAAGGCGAAGCAGCGTCACTCAACATGACGATGCGATACGTAATCCTCAGATGCCCGCGTACGCGGGGCGGGCGGGGTCTACGCCCGTTGATGGGTCCTGAGCCAATCACGCAAAGCTTCATTCATGCGTGTCTGCCAGCCTGGGCCGTCTGCCTTGAAGGCTTCGACGATGTCAGCGTCATAGCGCACGGCAGTCTGTACCTTGCGTGGCGACTTCTGCGGACCACGCGCACGGCGGATGGCCTGCTGAAAGTCAGCCGGCATTTCGGATAGCCGCTTCGCCGTCTTGAAGTCCTCTTGACTCCATTCCGGGGCATCGTCATCGATCAACGTGGGATTGGATTTCTTGCTCATAAAAACGTACCTCTCTGGCGTTGGCCTTGCGCAGGCTGATGATTCGCACCGCATCACCGCGCACTGAAAAGGCCAAGAAATAAAGCCTGTCGTCAATCAGGCCGAACGCTTGATATCGTGGCTCTCCGTAGTTACGGCGGATGTCAGGCTTGATGACCGCTGTATCGAAATCTAACTTTGCGGCCATATCAAATGGGAGGCCGCGCTCTTTAGCGTTTCGCGCGCTTTTTGCGGCGTCGAATTCGATATTCATGACCCTTATTGTAGATGCAGTTATGTCGTGCGTCGATCTTCCTGGCCCTGGCTTCGGGTTCGACATACCCTTTACGGTATCAGCTCTGGAAATGCTTATATGCTTGTACGGGTGCTGTCACTCGTAGAATACGCCGGCGCCAAAAAAACCAGAACGATACAATAGACCTAAACATCCTCGTACTAAATAAACAGCTCCCTGCATAACGCACCCAAAGCACTATGCAAAGCCCGCAGGGCATGCCCCCTCCCGTATGCCTGTCCTGCCCACTGCCAGGTGAACCAGTGCCCTATCCGTCCTTGCCTTACCCCATCTCCTCCTATACCCATGGCGCCGAATTTCCGCGCCAGCTCGCCAAGCGTATCCTGATCCTCGATGGTGCTATGGGCACCATGATCCAGCAATACAAACTTGGCGAGACCGACTTCCGGGGTGAACGCTTCGCGGATCACGGGAAGGACGTCAAAGGCAACAACGAACTGCTCTCCCTCGTGCGTCCCGACATAATCGGCGAAATCCACCGGCAATACCTCGAAGCCGGCGCCGATGTCATCGAGACCAACACCTTTGGCGCCACCTCCATCGCCCAGGGCGACTACGGCCTGCCCGAAATCGCCTACGAGCTGAACGTCGTCTCCGCTAAGCTGGCACGCCAGGCCTGTGATGCCTTCAGCACCCCCGATCGCCCGCGTTTCGTCGCGGGCGCCCTGGGGCCGCAGCCCAAGACAGCGTCCATCTCGCCTGACGTCAACGACCCGGCAGCGCGCAACGTCACGTTCGAGCAATTGCGCGTGGCCTACAGCGAGCAGCTCAACGGCTTGCTCGACGGCGGCATAGACATCGTCCTGATCGAAACCATCTTCGATACCTTGAATGCCAAGGCGGCCATCTTTGCCGTCGAATCCGTGTTTGAAGAACGCGGCGTGCGCCTGCCCGTCATGATTTCCGGCACGGTCACCGATGCTTCCGGACGGATCCTGTCGGGCCAGACCGTTGAAGCGTTCTGGAATTCGGTGCGCCATGCCCGGCCTGTCACCATAGGACTGAACTGCGCACTGGGCGCGGCGTTGATGCGTCCTTATGTGGCCGAGCTGTCCAAGCTGTGCGACACCTATCTTTGCGTTTATCCCAATGCGGGCCTGCCCAATCCCATGGCGGACACGGGGTTCGACGAAGCGCCCGCCGATACTTCGGCGCTGCTTGAAGAGTTCGCCTTGTCCGGCCTGGTCAATATGGCTGGCGGATGTTGCGGAACCACGCCCGAGCACATCAAGGCCATTGCCGATAAAGTAGCCGGCCTGCCGGTGCGTGAGGCGCCTGTGGTGCCCGTCAAGACACGATTGTCGGGTCTGGAAGCTTTGAATATCGATCGCGATTCGCTATTCGTGAACGTCGGCGAACGCACCAACGTGACGGGCAGCAAGATGTTCCTGCGCCTGATACGCGAAGAAAAATATGATGAGGCCCTGACGGTTGCCCGCCAGCAGGTCGAGAACGGCGCACAAATCATTGACATCAATATGGACGAGGCGATGCTGGATTCGGCCGCCTGCATGCACCGCTTCCTGAACATGGTCGCCTCGGAGCCCGATATTGCGCGGGTTCCCATCATGATCGACAGTTCCAAGTGGGACGTCATTGAAACCGGACTGCGCTGCGTGCAAGGCAAGGCGGTTGTCAATTCCATTTCCATGAAGGAAGGCGAAGGTCCATTCCTGGAGCACGCGCGCCTGTGCCGCAAGTACGGCGCCGCGGCCGTGGTCATGGCTTTCGATGAAGAAGGGCAGGCCGATAATCTGGAAAAGCGCAAGACTATTTGCAAGCGTGCCTACGACCTTCTCGTCAATGAAGTCGGCTTTCCGCCCGAAGACATCATTTTCGATCCCAACGTCTTTGCCATTGCCACCGGTATCGACGAGCACAATCATTACGCGGTCGACTTCATCGAGGCGACGCGCTGGATCACGGAAAACTTGCCTCACGCGCGCGTGTCCGGCGGTATCTCCAACGTCAGTTTTTCCTTCCGCGGCAATGAAGCCATGCGTGAAGCCATTCATGCGGTATTCCTGTACTACGCGATCCGGGAAGGGCTGACCATGGGCATTGTCAATGCCGGCCAGTTGGGCGTGTACAGCGATCTGGACAACACGTTGCGGGACATGGTCGAGGATGTGGTGCTGGATCGGCCCGTGCCCCTGGGCAAGGCCGATCCCGCCGATGAGCGCAGCCCCACCGAGCGGCTGGTCGAGCTGGCCGAAACGGTAAAGGGTTCCGGCGCGAAGAAGGAAGAAGACCTGGCATGGCGCGATCAATCGGTCGAGGCACGGCTTTCACATGCGCTGGTACATGGCATTACGACCTTTATCGTTGAAGACACCGAGGAAGTGCGCCAGAAAATCGCCGATGCGGGCGGGCGTCCGATCCAGGTGATCGAAGGACCGCTGATGGATGGCATGAACGTGGTGGGCGATCTGTTCGGCGCGGGAAAAATGTTTCTTCCCCAGGTCGTCAAATCGGCGCGTGTCATGAAGCTGTCGGTCGCTCACCTTGTGCCCTTCATCGAGGAAGAGAAACGCCAGATCGAAGCAGCCGGCGGCGATGTGCGCGCCAAGGGCAAGATCGTGATTGCTACCGTCAAGGGCGATGTGCACGATATCGGCAAGAATATCGTTACCGTGGTCTTGCAGTGCAATAACTTCGAAGTGGTGAACATGGGCGTCATGGTGCCTTGCGCCCAGATTCTGGCCAAAGCCAAGGAAGAAAAGGCCGACATGGTGGGGCTCTCGGGCCTGATTACGCCCAGCCTGGAGGAGATGGCTTATGTAGCGTCGGAAATGCAGCGCGACGACTATTTCCGCAGCCGGAAACTGCCCCTGCTCGTAGGTGGAGCCACGACTAGCCGCGTGCATACGGCGGTAAAGATAGCGCCCAATTACGAAGGACCGGTCATTTACGTGCCGGATGCCAGCCGCTCGGTGGGCGTGGCCACCCACTTGATGTCCGACGGCGCCGACACCTGGCTGGCTAACCTGGCGGAAGAGTACGAAACGGTGCGTACGCGCCACGCCAACCGCAAGGCGACGCCCATGGTGAGCCTGGCCGACGCCCGGGCGGGACGTCCTTCCATAGACTGGTCCAACTACACGCCGCCGCGGCCCAAGTTCATCGGCCGTCGCACGTTCAAGAACTACGATCTCACCGAGATCCTGAAGTTTGTGGACTGGACGCCGTTTTTCCAGACCTGGAGCCTGTTCGGCCAGTATCCTGCCATTCTCCAGGACAAGGTCGTCGGCGAGCAGGCCCGCAAGCTGTTCGAAGAGGGACAGGCGATGATGAAGAAGGTCGTGGACGGCCGCTGGCTGACGGCCAACGGCGTCATCGCCTTCTATCCGGCCAATACGATCAACGACGAAGACATTGAGGTCTATCGCGACGAAACACGCTCCGAAGTCCTGTTCACCTGGCGCAATGTGCGCCAGCAGCAGGAGAAGCGCGAAGGGGTCGATTACAAATGCCTGGCCGACTACATTGCGCCCAAGTCCAGCGGCGTGGCGGACTACATTGGGATGTTCGCGGTGACCGGCGGCCTGGGCATCGAAAAGCACGACAAGCGGTTCCTGGACGATAACGACGATTATTCCAGCATCATGCTCAAGGCCATTGCCGATCGCCTGGCCGAAGGTTTTGCCGAAACCCTGCACGCCCGGGTGCGCCGCGATTTGTGGGGATATGTACCCGACGAGGACTTGCCCGACGCGGAGATCATCGCCGAGAAATACCAGGGCATACGCCCGGCACCCGGCTACCCGGCATGCCCGGAGCACGTGGTTAAGAAAGACATGTTCCGCGTGATGGACTGCGAGGACATCGACATGCAGCTGACCGATAGCTTCGCCATGTATCCGGCATCCAGCGTATCCGGCTTCTATTTCAGCCATCCCATGTCGCAGTACTTCAATGTCGGCAACATTGCCGATGACCAAGTCAAGGACTATGTGCAGCGCAGCGGCCGCGATGAAGACGATGTGCGCCGCAGCCTTGCCAGCCTCTTGAGGTAGAGCGGGAGTAAACAAGGGAGCCATGCAAAGCAAGGGCGCGCCGCCGTCGGCGGATCAGGTCAATTCGGCCCGGCGCAAAGCGCTGGGCGACTTCCTGCGCAGCGCGCGAGCGCGCGTGCAACCTGCAACCATGGGCTTGCCGGCCGGTGTGCGCCGCCGTACTCCCGGCTTGCGCCGCGAGGAAGTCGCGCAGCTCTGCGGCATCAGCGTCACCTGGTACACCTGGATAGAACAGGGTCGCGATGTGTCCGTGTCGCCAAGCGTCTGGGCCAGGCTCGCATCGGTGCTGGGCCTGGCGCGCGCCGAGCGGCACTATCTGTTCGAACTGGCGGAATGCACCGATCCGGAGCATGGCCGCGAGCATGCGCATCCCTTGCCCGAAGGGCTTGCCGATTGCGTGCACAGCATCATCGCACCCGCCTACATCCTGGATCGGTGCTGGAATGTCCTGGCTCGCAATGACGCCTTATTGCATCTTTTCGATGGCTGGCCTGATCGGGATGCAAGGCCGAATCTGTTGCGGTATATATTTCAGGATCCTGCCGCCCGCCACTTGGTGGTGGACTGGGACCAGCGCGCCAGCCGCGTGGTGGCGGAATTCAGGGCCGATGCGGCCGCACATGCCGACGAGCCCGACGTGCGTGCCTTGCTGGACGAACTGCTGCAGTCCAGTTCCTTGTTTGCGCATTGGTGGACGCGCCATGCCGTCGTTGACCGAGAAGGCGGCCTGCGCGAGTTCCAGCATCCTATATCGGGCACCTTGCGCTACCAGCAGATCACCTTCCGGCTGGCGACACGGCTGGATTGCAAGCTCGTGATGCTGCTGGATAATGGGCCGATTGGATCGTCTTCCGACTCAAGGCGAGACCGAACCTCTGGACTGTAGGGGGTGATTGTTGCGCCCAATTCTTTTACACTAGAGCAGTCAACAAGGAGCTTTTCCATGAGCGTTGCCCTTTCTCCCATTGTTTCGGAATTCGAGACCGAAGAACAAGCGGCCAGCTATGACCGCTGGTTTCGTGCGAAAGTGCAAGCTAGCTTGGCAGACACTAGCCCGCGCATTCCGCACGATGAAGTCATGGCCCACATGGACGCCATTATCGAAGAAGCGGAAAAACGCCACCAAGCCAGGGATAAAACACGCGCACTATAAAGGTCGTGACGGCACATTGAAAGCGCCGTGCTGCCGGTTGCAGAACATCCCTACTTGTATAAGCCTGGTCGTATATCCGGCACACGCGAAATCGTCGCACACCCAAACTACATCGTTGTATACAAAGTGACGTACTCGACCATCGAAGTTATGAACGTCGTGCACGCCCGCCAGCAATACCCCTAAACTGCGACACAAGTTCGATACTGGTTGTGTCGCATCCAAACTGGGATGGTCTTGCCTGTTGTCGGTACTCCCTTGAGTGGCACCATGTTGCGAGTCAGGCGAGCTTCGGGGGGGGCATACTAGCAAAACTATTGTGATATACATGCTTTGTATGTATATTTAAGTGCATGGAGATTGAATTCGACCCCACAAAGAGCGCCGCCAATGAAGCCAAACACGGCATTTCACTCGCGGCCGCCGAGAGCCTCGAATGGGAAACGGCTGTGGTGGTCGAAGATGACCGTCTTCCTTACGGTGAAAGCCGCAAACTTTGTACCGGCTATATTGGCAAACGGCTATATGTTGTCGTGTTCGTGGATCGCGACGATGTTCGCCGCATTATTAGCCTTCGTAAAGCTAACGATAGAGAGGTAAAGCGTTATGCCGAAACTTAAAGTAGGGCATATCTCGCCCACACCAGCAGAGGACGCTGAGATCAATGCCGCAATCTTGACTGACCCTGACACCCGCGAGATGACGGACGAAGACTTTGGCCGCGCCAAAATTGGCGCGCCGCTAGGCAATGATGGCAAGACGCGTATTACAATTTGGGTGGATTGCAGCACGGTCACTGCATTCAAGTCCCGCGCAGCAAAGCAGGGCAAGGGCTATCAGACGCTGATTAATGAGACGCTACGAGCGGCCGCTTCCAAGGATGGGGGCGCCATCACTGAGGACGCGTTGCGCCGCATTCTGCGGGAAGAACTGCACCAAGCGTAAAGCATTTCTACTCAAACCCGGCTAACCGATTTGGTCTTGTGCAAGTTATCGCCCGCCGTGGCCGGCAGACGCGAGAAAGAAATGGCGGATGCGGCGGTGATCAGGCCGATAACGATGAAACCCCAAATAATATCCGTCAGCGCCAATGCCGATGCGCCGCGCCATTGCATGCTGAGATTCATGGTGACCGCGGCGCAGGCTACGCCCAGGCTGATGCCCAGTTGCTGGGCCATGGCGGCAAAGCTGCTCGCACGGCTCATTTCGGCCGAGCCCAGGTCCGCATAAGTCAGCGTATTGACCGCCGTGAATTGCAATGAGCGGAAAAAGCCGCCGATGACAAGTATGGCAATCATGATCCACATGGGTGTATCGGCACGGAACAGCCCGCATAGCATGATGAAGGCCGCGGTGAGAATGGCGTTGACGATGAGGACGCGCTTGAACCCATAACGCCGGATGATCGGGGTGGCCACGAATTTCATGATCATGGCTCCCGCCGCGCCGGTGAAGGTGATCATGCCGGCCGAAAAGGGCGTCAGCCCGAAGCCTACCTGCAACAGGATGGCCAGCAGGAAAGGGCTGGCGCCGACGGCAAAGCGGCACAGGTTGCCGCCCAGCGTTGCGATGGCAAACGTGGGCACACGCAGTAAGGACAGATCGATGATCGGGTGTTCGGTGCGCCGCGCGTGCCAGATATAGAGCGCGCCGCAGGCCAGGCCGACCGCCACCATCGTCAACAGCTGGAGCAGCGGCAAGGATTGATGGCCGATGGCTTCAAAGCTGGAAACCAGCGTGGCCAGGCTGACGCCGCTCAGCATGAAGCCGACCCAATCCAGCCGGGGGGCGGTCACCGGGTAATCCTCGCGTATGTAATACGTCACCAGGCCGATGCCCAGCACTCCCACCGGTATATTGATCAGGAATATCCAGTGCCACGATGCGTAAGTCACCAGGAATCCGCCCAGGGGTGGCCCGATCAGGGGCCCCAGCAAGGCGGGAAGCGACAGGAAGGCCATGGCCTTCAGCAACTCCGTCTTGGGTATCTTGCGCAGCAGGATGATGCGTCCGACCGGCACCATCATGGCTCCGGCCAGGCCCTGAACCACGCGCGCGACAACGAGCTGGGCAATGCTTTGAGAGGCGGCGCAGGCGATGGAGCTGAGGGTGAACAACAGGATCGCCGCAATAAAAACCCGTTTTGCGCCATAGCGGTCAGCCGCCCAGCCGCTGATCGGGACAAAAACCGCCACGGCAAGCAGGTAGCTGGTGATGGCAACGTTCATGCGCACGACTGAGGTGTCTAGCGAAAGCGCCATGGCCGGCAGTGCGGTGGCGACAACGGTTGCGTCGAGCATCTGCATGAATAAGGCGCAGCCCACGATAAACGGTATCATGCGGATGGCGCTGCGTTCGCGTGCGGAGATCGGATGTACGGAAGGTTCGGGTGTCGTGTGGGCGGTCTCAGGAGGCATCAGGCACTCAGTTCTGCTCGAGTGAAGTAAACTTGGGTTTCGTCGGTTAACCAGATTTGGTCTTTACGCATTATGGCAAAGAATTTCGAGTCGGAAATTACGCAATTTCTGAAAAAGTACAAGGCAGAGCATCCTGACACCGAGGCGCGTCAGCGCGAAGGGCGCGGACGTCTTTGGGACAAGCACATCGATCCGGAACTTCAAGACGGTTATCGTGCCGGGCGTGTTCCGCAAAAGCCATACGTGTACCAGACCAACTAATCGGTCCCATGCCTTTGTCCGGGGCTGGAGGCGCGGGAATGGATGCTTTGGTCAAGCCGGCCATCGATAGCACCCCCGACGTGGTCGATAGCGTAGCCTTGGCTCGCCTGTATGGCGAGCCGTTGTTTGCCATGCCCCACGATTTGTATATTCCTCCGGATGCCCTGGAAGTATTCCTGGAAACATTCCAGGGCCCGCTAGACTTGCTGCTCTACCTGATACGCAAGCAGAATTTCAACGTCCTTGATATTCCCATGGCCGAGGTTACCAAGCAGTATCTTTCTTACGTGGAACAGATACGCAAGCATAATCTCGAGCTGGCGGGCGAATATCTGCTTATGGCGGCGCTGCTTATCGAAATCAAGTCGCGCATGTTGCTGCCGGTCAAGAAATCCGATAGCGGCGAAGAGGTCGACGATCCACGGGCCGAACTGGTCAGGCGTTTGCTTGAATACGAACAAATGAAGCTGGCCGCGCGCAAGCTCGACGCCTTGCCGCAGCTGGGCAGGGACTTCCAGCGTACGCATGCATTCATGGACCTGGAAGTTGAACGCCTCTTGCCCGATGTCAGTCCCGACGACTTGCGCAGCGCCTGGCTCGACATCATGCGCCGCGCCAAGCTCAACCAACATCATCGCATCACCCGCGAACAGTTATCCGTGCGCGACCACATGAGCCAGATCCTGCGACGGTTAAGCGACGTACGATTCATGGAATTCACCGAGCTTTTCAGCGAGCGCGTGGTCGATGGCGACTCGGCGGCCATCCTTGTCGTGCATTTCCTGGCCATGCTGGAGCTGGCGCGCGAGTCGCTGCTGGATATCACCCAGGCCGAACCCTACGCCCCCATTTATTTGCGTTTGTCCTATATACGCGCCGCCGCCTGACATGGCAAGCACATCCTATTCCGCACGGAGATTTTTTTGAAAGTCGTTCACACCATTGAAGAACTGCGCGACCAATTGCGCGGCCAGTTGCGGGTTGCATTCGTGCCTACCATGGGCAACTTGCATCAAGGGCACTTGTCATTGATGAAGCTGGCGCGCCAGCATGGCGATCCGGTCGTTGCCAGCATATTTGTCAATCGCCTGCAGTTCGGCCCCAACGAAGATTTCGATCAATACCCGCGTACGCTTGTCGCCGATATCGAGAAGCTCGAGCGCGAGCGCGACGTCTATGTGTTGTTCGCGCCGAACGAGCGGGAAATGTACCCAGAGCCGCAAAGCTTCCAGATACAGCCGGCGGATGATCTTGGCGGAATACTGGAAGGCGAATTCCGTCCCGGCTTCTTTACTGGCGTCAGCACTGTTGTACTCAAATTATTTTCCTGTGTCCAGCCCAGTGTTGCCGTGTTCGGCAAGAAGGATTACCAGCAGTTGATGGTGGTGCGCAGGATGTGCCGGCAATTTCAACTGCCGGTAAATATCCTGGCCCATGAAACCGTGCGCGACACCGATGGCCTGGCGCTGTCGTCGCGCAATATGTACCTGCAGCCCGAACATCGTGCCGAAGCGCCCCAGCTGTATGCCGCATTGCAGGCCGTCAAGACGCGCGTAGAGGAAGGCCATGCCGACCTGGACGCGCTGGAGCGTCACGCCATTGACCATTTGCGCGATCGCGGCTGGCAGGTCGACTACATTTCATTGCGGCGCCAACGCGATCTGCTGGCGCCCACCGCCAGCGAAATCAAGGCCCGCGAGCCCCTGGTTGTGCTGGCCGCCGCCAAGCTGGGCAGTACCCGTCTCATCGATAACCTGGAAATCTGACCCGGTCGATTACCGCTGCGCCAGCAAACCGGCAGTCGGTGTCTCGGCGCCGCCGTTGCAGTGTTCTGTAAGAATTGACAGGAGACCCCGTCTATTGGCCATGACAGAATGGCGCATAGACAATAGACGGGAGATCAGCATGCTACAGGGACGCAGTCACGGCGGTTCGCCTTTATCGCTGTTAACGCCACGCGAGCGCGACGTCATGGACTACGTGGTATCGGGCAAGCCCAACAAAATTATCGCTGCCGAACTCGGTGTATCGCAGCGCACCATCGAGGCCCATCGGGCCCGGATCTTCCAGAAAATGCAAGTCAGGAATGCAGTCGAATTAACACGCTGCATTATGTCGCAAGGCGTTCCGTTTTAACGGTTATTCGCACTGCAGCGGTGCCTGGCTGGAAATTTCGTCGATAGGATCAATGTCTTGCTGCCGGGTCAGGTGGTAATCAAGCGTAGGCTTGATGTCATTGATCATGTTGATGCGCAGCACATTGTCGTTGACGAACGAAAGGTTGGCCTTAGTGGCTTCGTTGGCCATCTGCAGCACAATGCGCAAGGGCTGCGTTCCGACGACATTCCAGCAGCCTTGCTGAACGATGTTGTTCTTGGCGTCGGGATGATCAAGCAGAACGGTACGTGCACGCCACTGTCCAGCGGGGGCCAGGGTAAGCGTTACGCGCGAGGCGGAGCAGGCCGGGCCGGCATTGGCCAGGCAGGGCACGGTACCCAGGAAGGTCTTGGGTTCTGCCAAGGCACGCGCCTTTACCGCTGTGCTTTCCGCCGCCTGTTGCGGGGACTGCTGTTTGTTCGCCTTTTCATTTTCATTACCGAAACCCAACTGTATCTGCGATGGCGCCCTGGCCACGTCTCGGCCCTGCGCCTGCATCTGGGCATCGGTCATGGTGTTGTCATGCGGCGTGTCGTAATAGCCCGATGTTTTTTGCTGGGCACAGCCAGCGAGAACCATGGCGAACACGGCGGCGCCCAAGGGCTTGCAAAACGAAAGTCGGGTGAGCTGGGCAGGGGAGGACATGGCAATTTTCCGTCAACAGGGGGCAATGAGCATTCTACGCATTTATTGCCCGACCGGTAAGTCGTCGTTTGTAGAAACGCAGCGGTGCCGGACTCATTAGCAAGCGGGGTGGCTATGCAAGAGACGCTTTACACGATGGCGACTCTTGTGCCGGCCGCTGTCCTCGGAGGCCTGGCCGGTGCGTATTGCGCCTTGGTCGCCGACGCTTATGTTGCCGCGCTCATGGCCGGCGGCGAGCCGGACTCTCCCTGCCTGCGCAGGGCGCTGGGGCGGGCTTTACAGCCGACTCCACAAAAGGTGGTGGCTACCTTCCAGATCATGTCTGCTTGTACGGTGCTCATGGCAAGCTGTTTTGCTATCCTGGGGCTGGTGCACGGCTATACGCTGTTTTCCCTCGCCCTGGCTGTCGCCAGTGCCACGCTGCTGATACTGGCCCTGATCGATGCCCATACCAGGTTGCTTCCCGATGCCTTGACCCTGCCGTTGATGTGGGCGGGCTTGGCGCTTGCGTGGGGTGGTTTCGGCATTTCATTGGGCGACGCCGTTGCGGGCGCAATGGCGGGTTACGGCTTTCTGTGGTCCTTGTTCTGGGTCTTCAAGTGCCTGAGCGGGCGCGAGGGCATGGGCTATGGCGACTTCAAACTGTTGGCGGCCCTGGGTGCATGGCTGGGATGGCGCGCGCTGGCCATGGTGTTGTTGGCGTCGTGCGTCGCCGCAGTGTTGTTCGCCATGCTGCGTCAGCGCTCGTTGGCGCCGGACGGCGCCTATCCATTCGGACCTTTCCTGGCAGCCAGCGGAACGGCTGGCCTGCTGCTCGGGTCTTACCTGATCATGCCCATTTGACCGGTTCTGTCTTGACCGGCTCTGAGTTACATTGGTATTTTTGGTGAAAAGGTATCCCAGCATGTTGAAGATAGGACTGACCGGCGGCATAGGCTCGGGCAAAAGCCGTGTTGCCGACTTCTTTGCTTCATGGGGCGCCGCCATCGTCGATACCGACGTCATCGCCCATGAGCTCACCGCACCCGGCGGGGCGGCCATGGAGCCTATCCGCCAGCATTTCGGGCCCGATGTCATCGCTCCCACCGGCGCCTTGGATCGCGAGGCCATGCGTGAGCTGGTGTTCGAAAGCCCCGAGGCTCGTAGCCAGCTTGAAGCCATCATACATCCGCTGATAGGATCGGTTACAAAACGAAGGGCTGAATCCGCCCAAGGATGTTATCTTGTTTTCGTCGTGCCTTTGCTCGTGGAGTCGGGCCGGTGGCGCGATCGGGTTGACCGGATCTGCGTGGTTGACTGTGATACGGCGACTCAGGTTGCGCGGGTGAAGGCCCGCAGCGGGCTGACGTCAGAGGCTATTGGGCGTATTATGTCCGCACAAGCGTCGCGCGAGGCCCGTCTGGCCGTGGCTGACGATGTAGTGTTGAACGATGGGCAGACCAAGGTCGAAGAACTCGAGCGTCGCGCCTGGGCACTGCACGTCAGCTGGTGTGCCCAGGCACAGCAATCATCCGGTCAGTTTTCAAGCAGCAGCCCTCGTTAAATTAAAAAGGTTTTTGGTCGCGTGATTCTTTATGAATATCCTTGCAATGAGCGTGTTCGGTCTCTGTTAAGGGTCGAGCATCTGTTCGACAGGCTATTTTTCTTCGCCAAAGGCATCGACGCGCACTATCACCATATCGCGGTTACGACACTGTTCGACCTGCTCGATATCTGTGATCGAACCGACTTGCGCGGTGCCGTACTTCAAGACCTTGAACGCCAGCGCACGGCGCTGGGAGCGCTGCGCCAGCATCCTGGCGTCGATCCCCAAATGCTTGACGCCATGCTTGCCGAGATCCAGGCGGCAGCGGCCGAGCTTGGCGCGCAAGGCCGGGTCGGCCAGGAATTGCGCGATAACGAATGGCTCGCAAGCTTGCGGGGCAGGGTGTCGGTGCCCGGAGGATCTTCCCAGGTCGACATGCCTTCGTATTTTTCATGGCAGATCAAGCCGCCCGAGGCGCGTTCCGACAACCTGCGCCAGTGGATCATGCCTTTTATGCCGCTGTACAAAGGCCTGGCCCTGATCCTGCGTATGCTGCGGGACTCCGGCGACGTGGTCGACGCGGTTGCGCGCCAGGGCGCCTATCAGGACATGTTGGGCGGCAAGTTGTTCCAGCTTCTGCGGGTATGGGTGGATGCCGCCCTGAACGTTTTCCCCGAAATGAGCGCCAATAAATACGTGATCTGGGTAAGGTTTGCCAAGCAAGACAGCGAACTCAAGCCCCAGCCCGTCACCGCCGATGTACCCTTCAAACTGGCCCGTTGTAACGTGTAGGGCTTGGTGCGCTGTTTGGCAAACAGCACACCGTTCGTAGCGCCCGTCATTTCCCTCGCCCGGCCTCCCACTTTCGCGCCGCTGTCGCGGCGCTCCCTGATCGAAGACGCCACCGGCGTTACTCATGCTACGTGGATAGCCGTCGCATAAATTGTTGTTGCGTTGCATTACAAATGCGGAATTTCGATGCCCGTCGCGTCTCCGATCGGCGAAAATGGCGGCTGTTTCGTATGAACCGGAGAACTGTGCATGTCGGAATCAAGCTCCGAACCTTCCCGTCGCCGCGGCGGCCTTTGGCTGTGGGCCATTTTGCTGGTGCTGGCGATTGCCGGCGGCTATTGGTTTTTTGCCAAGGGCTCTACGGCGCCCGCCAATCAGGGCGGGCAGTCGATGCGGCGAGGGATGCCTGCGGGCATGCCGGTTCCAGTCAGGCTGGCCACGGTCGAAACCGGTCCAATCGATCACACGCTGAAAGCCATAGGCACGGTCACCGCCTTCAATACCGTTACGGTACGCAGCCGCGTCGATGGCGAACTTCAAAAAATCGCCTTTCGCGATGGCCAGAAGGTCCAAGAGGGCGATTTGCTGGCGCAGATCGATCCGCGCAGCTATCAGGTGGAACTGGACCAGGCATTGGGCCAGCAGACGCAGAATGAAGCGCAGTTGAAGAATGCGCAACGCGACCTGCAGCGCTACCAGTTGCTGTTCAAGCAGAGTTCCATTGCCAAGCAGCAGGTGGACGCTCAAGCGGCGCTGGTCCAGCAATTCCTGGGGTCGCGCAAAAGCGACCAGGCCGCCGTCGACAGCGCAGCGCTGCAACTGAGTTTCACGCGCATCATCGCGCCGATTTCAGGGCGGTTGGGCTTACGCAAACTTGACCAAGGCAACATGATCAACGCGTCGAATACCGACGGCCTCGTGGTCATCACGCAGACGCAACCTATTTCTGTAATGTTTACCTTGCCCCAGGCGCAATTACCCGATGTGCAGGAAAAGATCCGTGCCGGGCAAACGCTGGCCGTCGAGCTGTACGACCGGGACGACATCCGCAAGATCGCTACGGGTGAATTGATGGCGCTGGATAATCAAATCGATGTCGCCACCGGCACGGTAAGGCTCAAGGCGCGCTTTGCCAACGAAGACGAGTCCTTGTTTCCGAATCAATTTGTCAACGTGCGCCTGCGGGTCGGCACCGCCCAGTCGCTGGTCGTGCCGACTATGGCTGTGCAGCAGGGTTCGATCGGCGCGTTCGTCTATGTGGTGGATGACGAAAGCAAGGTGCACGTGCAAGCGATTGTCATTGGCAGGGTCGACGGAAGACGCGTAGCGGTGGCTTCGGGCCTCACGGCCGGCCAGCGTGTCGTAGTGGAAGGTCTGGACCGCTTGCGCGAAGGGGCGAAGGTTGAGGTCGTCAGCGACACAGCGGCGACACCGGCCGGCCCGGACGATAGCGCGGCGTCCAAGGCGCGCGCTCCCCGAACCGGAGCGCCGGCCGCGGGTGCGCCGGTTTCCGGCGCACCCAGCGCACAGTAAGGACGGTTCGTGAACCTTTCGCGCCTTTTTATCCTGCGTCCTGTTGCCACCACGCTCGCGATGGTGGCGCTGCTTATATCGGGCATCCTGGCCTATCGCCTGCTGCCGGTGTCGGCCTTGCCGCAGGTGGATTACCCGACCATACAGGTGAGTACGCTGTATCCGGGTGCCAGCCCGGATGTCATGACGGCGCTGGTCACGTCGCCGCTCGAGCGCCAGTTCGGGCAGATGCCGGGCATGACGCAAATGACGTCATCGAGCTCCGGCGGATCGTCGGTCATTACCCTGCAGTTCGACCTGGACCTGGCTCTCGATGTGGCCGAGCAGGAAGTGCAGGCGGCCATCAACGCAGCGTCGAACCTGTTGCCCAACGATTTGCCCGCTCCGCCGATCTACAACAAGGTCAATCCCGCCGATACGCCGGTGATCAGCCTGGCGATCACCTCGCCCACGCTGCCGCTGTACGAAGTCCGCGACCTGATCGACATCAGGGTGGCCCAGAAGCTCTCACAGATTTCCGGGGTGGGTCTGGTCAGCATTGCGGGTGGGCAACGTCCGGCCGTGCGCATACAGGCCAATCCGCAAGCGCTGGCGGCGCACAACCTTACCTTGTCCAGCCTGCGCACGGCCATCACCGGCGCCAACGTGAACCAGCCCAAGGGCAACCTCGATGGCCCCGAGCGTTCCACCACCATCAATGCCAACGACCAACTGAAGACGATCGAAGATTACGAGCAATTGATCGTGGCCTACGAGAATGGCGCGCCGCTGCGCTTGCGCGACGTGGCCGAGGCCAAGCAAGATGCCGAGAATACGCGCCAGGCCGCCTGGATAGGCAAGACGCCGGCCATCTTGCTGAACATCCAGCGGCAGCCCGGCGCCAATGTCATCGAGGTCGTGGATAAGGTGCTGGCCATGCTGCCATCGCTGAAAACGGCCTTGCCTGCGGGTGTGGACGTGGTGGTGGCCACCGACCGCACGCAGACCATACGCGATTCGATCGACCACGTGCAGATCGAAATGCTGCTGGCCATTGCGCTGGTGGTGCTGGTTACTTTCGTGTTCCTGCGCAGCTGGACGGCGACCTTTATTCCCAGCGTGGTGGTGCCCTTGTCGCTGGTCGGGACCTTCGGCATCATGTACCTGGCCGGCTTCAGCGTGAACAACCTGACGCTGATGGCGCTGACGGTGGCCACCGGCTTTGTCGTGGACGACGCCATCGTCATGATCGAGAACATCGCGAGGCATATCGAGAAGGGCGAAAGCGCCATGAAGGCCGCGCTGAAGGGCGCCTCGCAAATTGGCTTCACGCTGGTGTCGCTGACGTTGTCCCTGATTGCGGTGCTCATTCCGCTGCTGTTCATGAGCGACGTGATTGGACGCCTGTTTCGCGAGTTTGCCATCACACTGGCCGTCGCCATACTGCTGTCGCTCGCAATCTCGCTGACGCTGACACCCATGATGTGCGCGCGCCTGCTCAAGCCGGAATCGGAGATGAAGTATGGGCGTTTCCAGCGCTGGTCAGGTGCCGCCATGGACCGGCTGGTCAGTGCTTATGACCGTGGCCTGATCTGGGTGCTGGCCCATCAGCGGGCGACTTTGTGGGTCGCCTTCGGTACGCTGGTGTTCACCGGACTGCTTTATGTGGCGGTGCCCAAGGGATTTTTCCCGCAGCAGGACACCGGCCTGATCCAGGCCATCAGCCAGGGCCCGCAGACCGTGTCGTTCAGTTCCATGGCGCAGCGCCAGCAATTGGCCGTTGACCGGATATTGCAGGATCCCGATGTGGCGGCGGTGTCGTCGTTCATCGGCATAGACGGCACCAACGCCACCTTGAATACCGGGCGCCTGCAGATCGCGCTCAAGCCCTTGGCAGAGCGTAGCGACAATGCCTCGACGGTCATCCGGCGACTCGGCGAGAGCCTGGAATCACTCTCCGGTATTCAGGTGTTCATGCAGCCCGTGCAAGACCTTACGGTGGATGACCGCATCAGCCGCACGCAGTACCAGATGAGCCTGTCCGAGCCGGATCACGCCGTGCTTCTTGAATGGACGCCGCGCCTGGTGGATGCCTTGCAGGCGCTGCCCGAGCTGGTCGATGTCGTGGACGACTTGCAAGGGGATGGACTGCAAACGGTATTGACCATAGACCGTGATGCGGCGGCCCGACTGGGGGTGAGCAATGCGGCCATCGACGATGCCTTGTACGACGCTTTTGGCCAGCGCCTGATTTCCACCATCTTTACGCAGTCCACCCAGTACCGCGTGGTGCTGGAGGTGGCATCGCAGTTTCGCCAGAATCCGCAGGCGCTGGCCCAGATCCACGTGCCCACGGCGTCCGGCACACCGGTGCCGATCAGCAGTCTGGCACAGATCAGCCAGCGCGATGCGCTGTTGTCCATCGAGCGGCTGGGGCAATTCCCGGCCACGACCATTTCGTTCAATCTGGCACCCGGCGTTGCGCTGTCGGACGCGGTAGAGGCCATCGGCGTGGCGCAGCAAGCGCTCGGAATGCCTGCATCCGTCGAGCTGAAATACCAGGGTGCCGCCAAGGCCTTCCAGTCGTCATTGTCATCAACCTTGTGGCTGCTGCTTGCCGCGGTGGCAACGATGTATATCGTGCTGGGCATACTGTATGAAAGCTATATCCATCCCATCACCATCCTTTCCACCTTGCCGTCGGCGGCGGTCGGCGCGCTGCTGGCCTTGCTGATTACCGGTTCCGACCTGGACATGATCGGGATTATCGGCATCATTCTATTGATCGGCATCGTGAAGAAGAACGCCATCATGATGATCGACTTCGCGCTGGATGCCGAGCGCCAGCGGGGGCTAACTCCCCGGGCCGCCATACACGAAGCAGCCCTGTTGCGATTCCGCCCCATCCTCATGACCACGCTGGCGGCGCTGTTCAGTGCGATTCCGCTGATGCTGGCCACCGGCTCGGGTTCGGAGCTGCGCCAGCCGCTGGGCTTGGTCATGGTCGGTGGGCTGCTGTGCAGCCAGGTGCTTACCTTGTTTACAACGCCGGTCATCTACCTGATGTTTGACCGCATTGCGCAGCGAGTCAAGGCGAATCGCCGGGCCGACGCTAACCCGGCGGAGTCGGCCCCATGAGGTGGTTCACCCTGTTCATCATGCGCCCGGTGGCCACGACCTTGCTGTGCGTGGCACTGGTGCTGACAGGGGGCCTGGCCTACTTTTTCCTGCCTGTGGCGCCGTTGCCGCAGATGGATTTTCCCATGATCTCCGTGTCGGCCAGCATGGCGGGCGCGAGTCCCGAGACCATGGCCTCCAGCGTGGCGACGCCGCTTGAACAGTCATTGGGCGCCATTGCGGGCGTTTCCGAAATGAGTTCGCGCAGCTCCGAGGGATCGACGCGCATTTTCCTGATGTTCGATATGGACCGGGACATCAACGGTGCCGCGCGCGACGTGCAGGCGGCGATCAATGCCGCTCGCGCCATGCTGCCGTCCAGCCTGCGCAACAATCCAACGTATCACAAGGTCAATCCGGCGTCGGCGCCTGTGATGGTCCTGGCCTTGAGGTCCAATACGTCGACGCAGGGCCGCCTGTACGATCTGGCTTCCACGGTGCTGGGCCAGAAGGTGTCGCAAGTGCCTGGCGTGGGCGAGGTCGAGGTGGGAGGCAGCTCGCTGCCAGCCATACGCGTGAGCCTGAATCCTCAAGCCTTGACCAGCGCGGGCGTGTCGCTGGACGAGGTGCGCGCGGCCTTGTCCAATGCCAACACCATGCGCCCCAATGGCGGCGTGGAGAATGACTCCTATCATTGGCAGGTCAGTTCGGGCGGCCAGTTGACCAAGGCGGCGCAATACCGGCCACTGATCGTGGCCTGGCGCGACGGCTCGCCGATACGCGTGCAGGACGTTGCCACGGTGGAGGACTCCGTCGAGAATCTTTTCAACACCGGATTTTTCAACGAGCAGCGGGCCGTGCTCCTGGTCATCAGGCGCCAGGCCGACGCCAATATCATTGAAACGGTCGACGCCATCCGCAATCAGCTTCCGGCCTTCCAGGCCATGCTGCCGGCCGACGTGACCCTGACCGTTGCGCAAGACCGCACTCCCAGTATCCGCGCCTCCTTGCATGAGGCTGAGCTTACCTTGATCATCGCTGTCGTCCTGGTGGTGCTGGTGGTGTTGCTGTTCCTGCGCAACTGGCGGGCGGCGCTCATACCTGCGATAGCTGTGCCTGCTTCCCTGATCACCACCTTCAGCCTCATGCTTTGGTTCGGCTATACCTTGAACACCATTTCGTTGATGGCCTTGATTGTTGCCACGGGTTTCGTGGTCGACGATGCCATCGTGGTGCTCGAGAACATCATGCGTCACATCGAGCGGGGAGTCGCGCCATTGCGCGCGGCCATCCGGGGTGTACGCGAGGTGGGCTTCACGGTTCTGGCCATGAGTCTTTCCCTGGTGGCCGTCTTCATCCCCATGCTCCTGATGAGCGGTTTGCCGGGGCGGCTTTTCCGGGAATTTGCGGTTACGCTGTCGGTCTCCATTCTGGTGTCGCTGGTGCTGTCGGTCACGCTGACTCCCATGATGTGCGCCTATATGCTGCGCGCCAAGGGCCAGCACAAGCCGCGGACTGCCGGCATGCTTACGCGTACCTTCCAGGTCATGGGTGACAGGTTCTGGAGCGGCTACAAGCGTTCCCTGGCGTGGTCCCTGGCACATGGGCGCATCATGCTGCTGTTGCTGCTTGCCACGATAGGGCTGAACTTTTATCTGTATGCGGTGGTCCCCAAGGGTTTTTTCCCGCAGCAGGACACCGGCCAATTGCTGGGTTTCTTCCGGGTGGACCAGGGCACCTCCTTCAACGCCATGCTGCCCAAGCTGGATCGGTTCAGGCAAACACTGTTGCAGGATCCCGCGATCCAAAGCGTAAGCGGCTATGCGGGCGGGCGCGGCGGCAGCAACTCCAGCTTCATGCAGATCCAGCTCAAGCCGCTGTCCGAACGCGATGTCAGCGCCACCGAGGTGGTCAACCGCTTGCGCGGCAAGTTCCTGGGTGTGCCCGGAGCACGCCTGACGCTGGTGCCGCAGCAGGATATTTTCGTAGGCGGGCGCCAGAACAGCGCCGGCTCCTATGACTACACCATGATGGGCAGCGACCTGACGTTGCTCAAGACCTGGCTGCCCCGCGTACAGCGCGCCATGGCGTCGTTGCCGGAACTCGTCGATGTCGATTCCGATGTGGAAGACAAGGGCAGACGGGTAGAGCTCATCATTGATCGCGACGCGGCCACGCGGCTTGGGGTCGACATGTCGCTGATTGCCTCGACGCTCAATAATTCGTTCAGCCAGCGGCAGGTGTCTGTGATCTATGGCCCATTGAATCAATATCACGTGGTCATGGGCGTCGAAGATCAGTATGCGCAGGACGCCGAGTCGCTGAAGCGTGTAGAGGTGGTGACGCAAGACGGCAACCGTGTCCCGCTGTCGGCCTTCACGCGTTTCGAGGTGGGCAATGCGCCCCTCAGTGTCAACCACGAGGGCTTGTTCGCGGCGGAGTCCGTGTCGTTTAGCCTGGCGCCCGGGGTGTCCCTGGAAGCTGCTACGCGGGCCATCGACGATGCCGTGGCCCGCATGGGCCTGCCGACCCAGCAAATCCAGGCGGGCTTCCAGGGCACGGCGCAGGCCATGCAGGAATCCATGGGCCAGATGCCCTGGCTGATTCTCGCGGCCTTGCTGACCATGTACATCGTGCTGGGCATGCTGTACGAAAGCTATGTGCATCCCATTACGATCTTGTCGACGCTGCCATCCGCGGGCATCGGGGCCTTGCTGGCCTTGATCATGCTGGGTGAAGAGTTCACCCTGATCGCCCTGATCGGGGTGTTCCTGCTGATCGGTATCGTCAAGAAGAATGCCATCATGATGGTCGATTTCGCCTTGTTGGCCGAGCGACGCGATGGATTGTCCTCGCGCGAAGCCATTTACCAGGCGTGCCTGGTACGTTTTCGTCCCATCATGATGACGACCGTGTCGGCCCTGTTCGGTGCCCTGCCACTGATACTGGCGTCGGGGGCGGGCGTGGAAATGCGCCGGCCCCTGGGCTTGACGATCGTAGGCGGGCTGATCCTGAGCCAGGTTTTGACGCTGTACACGACGCCGGTGGTGTATCTGTACCTGGATCGTTTCCGCCTTTGGGCCAACCGCAAACGCAAGCCACGTGCCTTGTACGAGACGAAGAGTACTTGAATCCATGACTATGTCCGCATCACCTGACACCTCTACGACGCCACGACTCCTGCCGTGGGCGGCCTGCGGCGTCTTGCTCTTGCTGAGCGCCTGCACGGTCGGCCCCGACTACCGCCGGCCCGGCATGGAAGTGGGTGCGGCCTACAAGCAAGCGACGTCTGCCACCCAAGGCGGGTTGGCTGGCGGGCAAGATGCCAGCCCCATTCCGGCGGCCAATGCCGGCTGGGTTCCGGCCCAGCCCCGCGATCAGGCGTTGCGCGGCGATTGGTGGCAATTGTTCAACGATCCCGTCCTCAGCAGCTTGATGGACACGCTGCAAACGTCGAATTTCAGTATTGCGCAGGCCGAAGCCCAGTACCGGCAGGCGCAGGCTTTGTTGCAGTCGACGCGATCCGGCCTGTTTCCTACGGTAGGCACATCGGCATCCGGCACGCGCTCCGGTAGCGGCAGCGAGGACCGAATCAGTACCGGTTCCGATTCCTTTGGCCGCGATAGGGTGGTCAATCAATATATGCTCAGCGGTGATGTCAGCTGGGAAGCCGACGTGTGGGGCAGGGTGCGCCGCGGCGTGGAGTCCAGCCGCGCCGGCCTCGAGGCCTCGGCAGCCGATGTGGCCAATACCAGATTGAGCATGCAGTCCACGTTGGCGCAGACCTATTTCCGCTTGCGTGTCATGGATGCCGAGCAGCGCCTGTTGCGCCAGACGGTCGAGGCCTACGAGCGATCCCTCACCATGACGATGAACCGCCTTGCGGCCGGTATTGCGGCGCCGGCCGATGTGGCGGTATCACGCACGCAGCTGGAAAATACCCGTACCCAGTTGCTGGCGCTGGACTGGCAACGTGCCCAGCTGGAACACGCCATTGCCGTGCTGACAGGGCAGCCGCCGTCGGCATTTGCCTTGAATGCATCCCAGATCCTGGGGACCGTACCCGTGATACCGGTCGGTTTGCCTTCGCAATTGCTGGAGCGGCGTCCTGACGTGGCGGCGGCGGAACGTCGTACTGCCGAAGCGAACGCCCAGATAGGGGTCGCCCAGGCAGCCTGGTTTCCTGATCTGACACTCAGCGCGCAGGCAGGCTTTCGCAGTGGACAATGGGCGCAATGGCTCGTGGCGCCGGCCAGCTTCTGGTCATTAGGCCCTGCATTGGCGTTGACGATATTCGATGGCGGCGCCCGGCAGGCGCAGCTGGACCAGGCGCGGGCCGGGTACGATGCCCAGGTAGCCGCCTATCGCCAGACCGTGCTCACAGCACTCAGGGAAGTGGAAGATTACCTGGTGCAATTGCATGTGCTGGGTCAGGAGCAGGTCACTCAAGGCCGCGCGCTGGCCTCGGCCCGTGAGTCGCTGCGGTTGACCCAGAATCAGTACGACGCCGGCCTGATCGATTACCTGAGCGTGGTGCAGGTCGAGACGACGGCGCTCAGCACCGAACGGGCGGCATTGCAGCTGACGGCCGACAGGCTGGTCGCCAGCGTGCAATTGATCGCTGCGCTGGGTGGTGGGTGGGAGGCGGCTGGGGCGGCCGATCTTTGATTCAGCCGGGTGCCCGGTACGAGAGATCAGGCGGGCAATTTCGAGATGGTCAGCGCAATAGCTTGAGACCTTGGGACGAAAGTATTGATCTCCATGTATTCATCGGGTGTATGCGGCTTGCCGCCTACCGGGCCCGTCGCGCACAGAGTTGTGCATCCCAGGCTCGACGTAATACCGGAGTCAGCGCAGCCGCCGCTGAATTGCCCACCGGCATCATGACCAAGCGTTTGTAGTGATTCGCGGTAGAGTTGATAAAGCTGCGTCGATGCAGAGGTCGGCACGAAAGGCCTGAATTCTCCGATGATCTTCAGTTCCGATCTGGTCCCTCGCACAAAACTTTGCTGTGTAATGGCCGTGATGGCTTTCACGGCGCTCTCACGGTCTTCAAGATTGAAAATGCGCAAATCAATCCCGGCACGCGCATCAGGAGCCGTGGTATTGATCGAATGTCCGCCTGAAATCAGGCCTACATTCACCGTGATGCCTTTTTCTAAGTCAGTGAGTTTGTTTAGCTCTATGACTTTCAGGCACAGCTCGTTGATGGCGCTTATGCCTTCAGAAAAGTTGGCGCCGGAATGGGCTGCCTTGCCGAAAACGTCCAGTTCGAGAAACACGCCGCCCTTACGACCCGTGACGACGTCGCCATTGGCGCGGCCAGGCTCGGAGTTGAATACCGTGCCTGCCTTTTTGGCGAACGTTTCAATGATGAATTTGGACGTCGGCGACCCGATTTCTTCGTCGCTGGTAAACAGGCCCACAAGTGGTGAGTGGGTGCCCCCGAACTTGGCGTAGGCGGCCAGGATAAAAGCGTTCATTGCAATGCCAGACTTCATGTCCGCGACGCCTGGCCCATAGGCACGTTTTCCATCCATCTTGAAAGGACGTTTTTGTGTTTCGCCTTTGGGATAGACCGTATCGCAATGGCCCATTAGCATGATGGCTTTTTTATCCGGATTCTGCTGGCTTGGGATTTTCACCGAAATAGCGTTCTTCACGCCTTTGTGCTCGTGCCAGGCAACCTTCACGTCGAACGTGCCGAAAAATGTCTGGAGGCGTTCGAACACGGCTACGACTCCTGCGTTGTCGTAGCTGTTGGAATCTATGTTCACCAGGTCTTCAAGCAGCGCCAGCATGTTTTCATGCTGACCGGCCAACCATTCGGTGATTAACGGCGTGTTGTCGGTCATAACAGGGCCTTTGGCTTGAGCCGTTTATCCAAGTACATCTTCAACCTATGCGGCAAGTTCCCGTATTATGCATCGCCGGCGGAAGAGCCATCATTCAGATTTCCAGGAACCGAATCCCCGCGATGCCATGAGCACCGTACTGGCGCGCCGTTTTAATCGTGCGCGGCGATTGGCCGCCAATGGCGAAAACAGGCCGACCGGCTTGTGCGGCCAAGTCGGAAAACCGTTCCCAGCCCATGCCGGCGACATCGGGATGCGACGGCGTGGCAAGCACGTGTCCCAGCACGACAAAATCCGCGTCGAGTGCCTGCGCGGCAGCCAGATCGCTTGCCGTGTGGGCCGATACGCCGATAAGGTGTCTGGATGAAGTGCTTGTATTTGCCGGTGCCGCCGCTGGCTCGGCTGGAGCTGCCGTAGAGGCCTTCATTGCGCTTGCATAGGCAAGCGCCGCGGCCGAACCTGCATCGCCTGCCCTGAAATGCACGCCGTCCGCGTGCTTCCACCACTCTTCGGGATGACAGCTATTAATCAGGAAACGCGCGCCGGCGTCGTGGCAGCGCTGCGCCACCTGTTGAAACGCCTTATAGACGTCGGCAGGTGATCCGGCAGCTGCCCAGGCGGGTTCACGGAACTGCACGAGCTTCACACCCTTGTGCAGGGCGGTCCCCAGCTTTTCAAGAAAGGAATCCAGGCCGGTGTGATTGCCTATGGATGTCAGCAGGTAGTGATCGGGCAGCCTCAGCCAGCGCAATGGCGGCTCCGTTGCCGGCAGCAATGGGCCTACCGGCAGTGTTTGATGCGGATCAACCCAGGCCAGCCGTTGGCCTTCCATACCGGACGGTTCGCCGGTCCAGCCCGTGACGCGGCAGAAGGACAGGCGCACGATGTTCTTGGGATACTCATGCGTATACGTGATCCACGGGGTGGACTCGGTGACATCGATGTTCAGCTCTTCCTTGAGTTCGCGCGCCAACGCGTCCAGCACGCTTTCGCCTGCTTCTATCTTGCCGCCCGGCAGCTCCCACCATCCAGCCCAAGGCTTGTCGACTGGGCGCTCGGCCAGCAGCAGCGAGCCATCGGGCCGCGTAATCAAGCCTGCGGCGACATCAATGAAGAGCTTGGAATCAGGTGCCTGCGCCGCCGACGCAGCCTCATGCATGACGGGCCGCCCAGTCGCGCGCAAACTGCCGCGCCACCCGGCCCGACCGCGACCCGCGCTCCAGCGCCCATTGCAAGGCCTCCGTGCGCGAAGCCTTGATATCATCCGCCGAGCAGCCGTGCTCGTTAAGCCAGTAGTAAACGATATCCAGATAATCGTCTTGCTTGAACGGATAAAACGACAGCCAGAGCCCGAAACGTTCGGAGAGCGAGATTTTTTCTTCAACCGTTTCGCCGGGATGGATTTCACCGTCTGCCTGATGCTTGGCGCTGAGATTCTCACTCATGTATTCCGGCATCAAGTGGCGGCGGTTGGACGTGGCGTAGACCAATACGTTGTCGCCTGAAGCGCTGACGGACCCGTCCAGCACCGACTTCAGCGCCTTGTAGCCCGGTTCCCCTTCCTCGAAAGACAAGTCGTCGCAGAAAATGATGAAGCGTTCCGGGCGTGTGCTGACCAGGTCCACGATGTCGCCCAGATCGCCCATGTCGGCCTTGTCGACTTCGATAAGGCGCAGGCCCTGGTCGCCGTATGACGCCAGCATGGCCTTGACCAGCGAGCTCTTCCCCGTGCCGCGCGCGCCGGTCATCAGTACGTTGTTGGCGGGCTTCTTGTGCAGGAAATGCCGAGTATTGCGATCGATCACGCCTTTCTGGCGCTCGATGTGCTGCAAGTCTTCTTGATTGATCGTCGACACGTGCGCGACCGCATCCAGCCATCCACGCGCGCCGCGCTTACGCCATCTAAAGGCGTGAGCCGTCCAGTCTATTTCCGGCGGAGCAGGGGGAAGCCACGCTTCCAGTTGCGCCAGAACGCGTTCGGCGCGACCGATGAGCGTGCTCAGATCAGTGGATGTCACAAGCAATCTCCGTGATAAATCGTAAACAATCGAGCATTATCGCCAATTTGCGGCCAGTAATGACGGCTTTGGGTAAATTCCCGTCACGTATAATCCCAAGCTTGACCCGCCGATCTTATCAACACCTACCTAAGCCGGACCGTGCCTTGAATCTTACCGAGTTGATTGCCCCTATTACGAACGACATGAAAGCGGTCGATGCGGTCATACGCCAGCGCCTCGATTCCGATGTCGTCCTGATACGCACGATAGGAGACTATATCGTCGGTGCCGGCGGCAAGCGCATGCGCCCGGCCATGGTGCTTATGTTGGCCAAGGCTCTGGGATACCAAGGCACTACCCACCACCTGCTCGCGGCAGTGGTTGAATTCATTCATACCGCCACCTTGCTGCATGACGATGTGGTCGATGAGTCCGACATGCGCCGCGGACGCAGCACGGCCAATGCGGTGTTCGGCAATGCGGCCAGCGTACTTGTCGGCGACTACCTGTACTCGCGCTCGTTTGAAATGATGGTGGAGTCCCAGTCCATGCCCGCCATGTCGGTGCTCTCCGCCGCCACGACGGTCATTGCAGAAGGCGAAGTACTGCAATTGCTGAATGTCCACGATCCTGATGTGTCGCTCGAGCGCTATCTGCAGGTCGTGCGTTACAAAACCGCCAAGCTCTTCGAAGCGGCCGCCCAGGTCGGCGCCATCGTGGCCGGTGCCACGGCGGAACAAGAAGAAGCTGCCGCCGCCTATGGCCGCCACATAGGTACCGCCTTCCAATTGATCGACGATGTGCTCGACTACAACGGCGACGTCGATGCTCTGGGCAAGAATGTGGGCGATGACCTGCGTGAAGGCAAGCCCACCTTGCCGCTGATACGCGTCATGGAAATCGGCACCAGCGCGCAGAAGCAACTGATCCAGGACGCCATCCGCACGGGCGTCGCCGATTTTGCGGCGGTGGCACAGGCCATCCGCGACACCGGCGCCCTGGAATATACCCGTGACGCAGCGGTGGCCGAGGCTGAACTTGCGCGCCACTCATTGGCCGGTTTCCCTATTTCCGTGCATCAAGAATCTTTGATAGAATTTTGTACGTTCGCGGTGGACCGCGATCATTGAATCCCGTTGGTGCCGGACGGTCTGTCAACACGATGGCCGGCGCCAAGCTTCATTAGAATCGGGGCGTAGCTCAGCCTGGTAGAGTACTGCGTTCGGGACGCAGGAGTCGCATGTTCGAATCATGTCGCCCCGACCAGTTCCTTCGATAAAAGGCCCTTGTTTTACGGGGCCTTTTGTTTTTCGCTGCGGGGGATTGGAGCATAAGAAATGGCCTTATGCTCCAATCGTGCTCCAAGGTGCCGACGTCTTTTTATACGGTACTCCATCTCCACGGAGTTACGTATGTTCCAGCAGTCCCCCCTTCCTTCCAATATCCGCAATCGCTCGCCTTGGCGCGTTCAAGTGCGCTCTGCGCCGTCGCTCGATCGTCAGTTTCGATACGGTAGTAAGCCAGACGCTGAAGCGTACTTGCACATAGTCCTTCTTTGGTTTTCTAGTACCTTGGTGGCGTTTTACCTGTTCAATAGTGGCTGATTTTGGAACCCGTAGACTGTCGGCCAGTAGAGCTACGCACAACATTCCCGACTGCAAGGTCTTAGAGATTGCCTTATTTCTTCCTTGAAGCACCGAAATGTTCAAATGCCGGGATCCATCGAGAGAAAAGCGGTCTATGAGTTCTAGATAGGCTGGATCCCATTCAACGGCACGTCCGTTAACCGCATCGGGCGCAGGCCCTTCGCCGTAGCCTGCGCTCTTCACAAGGAAGGTATAATCGACAAAGCTATGCGTAATCAGTTCAAACGCATGTAGCTAAAAGCCACCCTTCGGGATGATTTTTTGGTATGTTTTCCCAGCGCGAAGGTGCTCTGGTCGTGCACGTCCCACTTAGCTAACAGCAAATGGAGTGCGTTACTCGAGACATACACCAGCGTCTCAAAGGCTTTCGATTGGATTCAGTAAATCATTTTCAGCACGTTGATTCTGCCGTTAACGACAGACGCCGATTGAGGGCGCTGGCAAGCTACCGAATTCTAGACACTGAATACGAAGAGGCGTTTCATGAGCTTGTCCTTTTAGCCGCCACGATCTGTGATGCTCCCATCGCCGTAATAAACTTCATAGATCAGGAGCGCCAATGGTTCAAAGCAGAAATCGGCCTGGGCATCCGCGAAACAGCCATTGATATTTCAATTTGTCAGCATGGGCTGGTTGAACACGATATTCTGGTGATTGAAGACACCCAGGCGGACTGCCGGACATCGAGCAATCCTCTGGTGTCTTCTGGAGATAAAGATCTTCGTTTTTACGCGGGTGCTCTTCTCAAATCGGGTCCACACGTTCTTGGAACCTTGTGTGTCCTTGATTACCGTCCTCGGACTCTGACGGAGAAACAAGTCGAGTCCCTCGATCTGTTACGCAGGCAAGTCATGCGGCTTCTGGAAACGCGACGCCTTCAGTTCACTCAACGTGAAGCTATACAGGAGCTGGATTTGATGCGTCGGGATCTTCACTCGCACGCTTATCAGGATCACCTGACAGGGCTTCTGAATAGACGCGCCTTCGAAAAACGACTTGAGTTGGAAATTGAGAGTGTGACATCTGCTGCGTTGCCATCAATGCTTCTGATGCTAGATTTGAACGACTTTAAAAATGTCAACGACACGCGGGGTCATAAGTTCGGAGATGCAATCCTAAAAGCGGCGGCTCTGAATCTGCGCGATGCAACCCGGTCCGCGGACGTTTTAGCCCGGTGGGGTGGTGATGAATTTCTGATCCTGCTGCCTTCCACGGACGAGCACGTTGCCCAGCAGATTGCACAACGGTTAAAACAAGCATTGAAAAACCTTAGGGTGGCAGAAGAGTCCATCGATCTTTCGGCAGGTCTAGGGATTGTTCAGGTTTCGCACTTCTCATCCGTGGAAGAGTTGATGCAAGACGTTGATGTTGCGATGTATACCGATAAGCGAAAAAATAAAGATCGATCGGCTCTGATAGGCCGCCACAACGTGCGCGAAAATTTGGGAGTCCTCGCAAGCGGTCCGGAAAAGTCGATATTCTGAAATAACTACGGCTGAGGGATGCCAAGACGGCTCATAGGTAAGGCCGACACATTTTGGATTCACTATTGGGCTAGTATTAGCCGTTGCGGGACTATTTCTACTTCTTGTATCGAGGCGGCTGTCGGATTCGTGAAGCACCGGCGGCCAAAAACATTCTAGCGGCCGGACGTGGCCGTCTTGCAAAAGGAACCCCGAGCTGTTGTGGCTCGGGAATCCTCGTCCTTCCCGCGCTAGCCGCGGCAGCCCTAGGCTGAGGGCGAGGAGGACGTCAAAGCGGCTCTGGCCGATGCAATACAAATCCCTGGCCGTAGTCGATGCCGAATGCTTGCAGGTGGGGAAGCAACTCAGGAAACTCGACCGACTCGGCGACCGTAAGGATGTTCATGGCACGGGCGACTTTCACCACAGCTTCCACAATGGCGGCTCCTGCCGGACGGGTCAAAATACCTTTGACGAACTCGCCGTCTATCTTGATGTACTGGACGGGGAGCTGCTCAAGGTAAGAAAAAGAAGACATGCCGCTACCGAAATCGTCCAACGCAAAGCTAAATCCCTGGTCGACCAGATTGCCCTCGGTATCCAGTAGGCGGGCCAGCACTTCGCAGCACTCGAGACCATCTTGGTGCCGGGCTTGCAAGGCGGTAAAGCGCTGCGCATGCAGTACAACCCGGTCTTCTCGGAGGGAATCCTTAAGGCGGTCCGCCCAGTCCATATCTCGCTGGCGCTGGGTGATCTCCAGGTCGCTGGCACAGCTAACTTGGACACGGTTCCGGCCCTTTTCCTTAGCGAGAAAACAGGCAACATCCGCCAAGCTCAAAGCTTCATTAAACGAGAGGGACTGGAGATCGCCAAATCTCACAAGACCGGCGCTCAGGGTGGTGCTGTAGCGACGCTTGTTCCAAATGAATGGAATGTTGCGAATTTCTCGGAGCAGCGTATGCGCCAACTCAAGGGCGTCTTCCTCCGTGCAGCCGATGAGAATCAAGGCAAACTCGTCGCCACCCAAGCGCGCTAGCAAGTCTGACGTCCTGATGTGTCGTCGCAGAACCGCAGCCACTTGTATCAGTAACGCATCGCCCGCAGCATGGCCACCCCGATCATTAACGATTTGAAGTGATCCAAGTCCAAGTACAACAAGGCATGAGGCCCAGTAATCCCTTCAACCTTGCGGCTTTGTTTCGCGAACTCCCGGCGGTTGTACAGTCCTGTCAAGGAATCGTGAGCAGCCTGGTAAGAAACTTCCTGAGCGAGTTCATGGACGTCGGTAACATCGTGTCCTTGGACGAAGATGCCCATAATCTTCCCCTGTGGGTCTCGCATGGGCTGATAAATCAGGTCGATGTAGCACTGCTCTAAAGGACCATCGGCCAAGCGCTGTAACTGAATCGGCAACGCGCGTCCGATGAAGGGTTCCCCCGTGGCAAATACGTGGTCGAGCTTGGCTGGATAGCCCTGATTAATCACTTCCGGCTATGTGCAGCCTACTCTCGAACAGCTTACCGAAGCTCGCGGCCAAGTGTCGTTCTATCACAATAATTCCATCCAGCCATGGCGTGTGGGTGCAAACGGGGAGTTGACCAATGGGCGCGCTTAAATTTGCTTTGTTGACCGGGTTGACCGGGTTGGCCGCGCTGTCGGTGGGTGCCGCCGGGGCGCAAGAAGGCTACGGGCTGGGTACACCGGCGACCGACGAACAAATCGCGGGCTGGCACATCGACGTGCTGCCGGACGGCAATGGCCTGCCGCCTGGTTCGGGTACGGTCATGCAGGGAAAGCAGGTTTACCAGGCACAATGCCTTTCCTGTCATGGTGCGGATTTGAAAGGGGTGGCCTTCTGGCCGGCTCTGGTCGGCGGGCAGGACAGCCTTGCCACTGACAAGCCTAAGAAGACGGTGGGTAGCTACTGGCCCTACGCCACGACGCTCTACGACTACATCCACCGCGCTATGCCCTTTACCGCACCGCAAAGCCTCACCGATGACGAGGTCTACAGCGTGACTGCCTACGTCCTGCACATGAACGGTATTTTGGACGAGAATGCGTCGCTTGATGCGAAAAGCCTGCCGAAGGTCAAGATGCCTAATCGCGACGGTTTTTATGTCGATGATCGTCCAGATACGCAGAACGCCCGCTGCATGACGGATTGCCTGAAAAAGGACCAGAAGTAGGGGGATTGAACCGGTTCTCTGGGCGGTGACCGCAGCCAAATTCGGCATGCGCGTGCTGGCACTTAAGTCACTCTTTCATGACCGGGACAACCCATTTCCTTACGTATGCACGAAGTGGACGTCGTCGACCTTGGACTCGCGCACTTCATGCAGCAGATCGGGGTGACGCTCAAGCACGTCCAGTAGTTTGACTAGCGCAACCGACGGCGTAGCGTATCCACGCTCATAGCGAGAGAATGCGTTCACGCCGCCACCGAATATGTCGCTTGCCTCGCGTTGACTTAGCTTGAGTTTCTTGCGGACACGCGCCACCTTCTGAGGCAGGCCGGCCTGCTCGTTCACCCAACGGTTAAAGGACAGCATTTCATCGCTGACGCGCTCGCCCTCCGTCTGCTCCGGTATGAACTCGTCGCAGGCAGGGCAGTGGTGGCCCGAGATGCCGTTAATGGTTGTGTTGTGACCCTTGTAACTGTAGGGAAGGTCGCGGATAGTGAAGATCAGTTCGGCGCCGCCACAAATAGGACATTTCATGGTCATAGCTCCTTGAATGAAACGATTAGCACGTCTTTCACCACGGTGAGCTTCAGGTAGACGGGGCCTGCCGCAGTGTGGGGCCGATAGACGTCTTGCCAGATCCGGTGATCGGCGTGCGTGGTCATGCTCTTGTAAAAGTCCTGGATGGTAAGGGCCTCTATGACTGCGCCCATATCGGCGACACTCATGCCTAGCTTTGCCGCATCGGATATGGAAGAGAATGTGGCCCGGATCTTTCCGTCTCGCACAAGTGTCTTTACACGATCGAGCTTGGTGTGCGGGGTGCCTTTCTCCATGGAACTGATATTAACCTAATAGGTTTATAAGAGCAATGACGGCGTCGAGACGCTGGCTTCACCACCCTAAACCGCGCAAGGCCCCACCGAGCATGTTCCATATTTGCTGTTGGGCCTGTGCGTCTTGTTGCGCTTTCTGGGCGGATAAGGCGGTGTAGGTTGAGCAGACCGAAGCGGCTTTGGCGCAGCCTTGTCCACCGTCTTTTTTATTGCATTCTTCGAGCGCTACGCTGACTGTTTTCTGTTCGCTCCAATCGGGCTCCCCACGCAAGACCCAGAATACTCCACTGTTTGGCGCGAATGCCATGGCGGCACATTGATTCTTGAAGCTTGAATACCGTATGGGTTCGCACGGATCATTGGCGCCAAAGCTGTTGGCGCGGCAATTCGCAAGAACCGATGCTCTTCCTTCGGCCTCTGTGCTCGCAAACCTGTTGGTATAGACGGCGAGGTCGGTCCTGCCTATGGTTCCGTATAAGTCAGGCAGCTTGGGGCCTTGTCCGCTGCCCTGGCTGGAGGCTTGGGGTACAAAATCATCGGGATTGATATCAATGGTCAGATCGGTAAGGTCGGACGTATGCCAGATCGTGATGGGGAAAGTCGCCAGGCGCCGACCTTCGGCACAGTCGTGTGTTGCACCAGCTCCGCGGCTTTCATATTCAAAATCGTTGTCGGCGATGCAGAACTCCTGATCCGATGCATGCAGACGGGTGAATTGCGGGCGTGAACCTAGAGGCAAAATAGTATTTTCCGAGACGGCATGCAGCCAAAACTGGCTTCCCGTCACGTCGCCTCGACCCATGAATTCGCACCGGCTTGGGGTGATATGTTCCCAGCCGCTGACATAGTAGGGCGTGGTAATGAATGTGCCGCGTTGGTAAGCAAGCGCAACGGATATTGCCTTGGTGGGACTTTTATTGCAGACGATGAGATCCGCATGGGCGTTATACGATAGGGCGCAAGCCGCAAGCGCCAGAAGAATAAGAAGCCGCCTGCGCATAGTGTTCTCCCGTCGATGGACGGGGATATTTTAGGTAAGCTGCCTCCGGGCAGGCATGGGTCATACGTCCCAGTGCGCTACGTCTCGGCCCGGCTGACCCTTACTTGCTCCAGGCGGCCGGGTCCACTGTCCCGGCCGCCTGAAAAGCAGGTCTACCGAACAAATAGCCCTGCATCAGGCGCACACCGGCCTCATAAAGGAAATCCCGCTCGCCGGTCGATTCAATACCCTCGGCGATCACCGTTACACCCATATCCTGGCAAGTATGCAGCAAGCCTTTTACGATCGCTTGCCGGGAATGACTCTGCTCGATATTTCGCACCAAAGCCATATCCAGTTTGATCAGATTAGGTGTGAAATCAGCCAGTAGCGTCAGCCCGGCATAGCCCGCGCCAAAATCGTCGATGGCTGTCAGGAATCCGCAACGCTGGTATTCTCGCAGTATTGTGGTGAACCATGGCCCATCTTGTACGCGCTCGCCCTCGGTCACCTCGAAAATGATTCGATCCAACGAGACGTGGTGCATGCGGGCGGCTTCCAGCGTACTGCGGATGCACACCTCAGGTTTGTACACGGCGTTGGGCAGGAAATTAATGGAAATCCGCTCGCGGATATTGAGTCGCGCAGCCGTTGTAATGGCCTTGACCCGGCATGCCTGATCGAAGCGATAGCGGTTCGCCTCGTTCACTTGCGACAGTACCGACATTGCTCCTTCACCGTTAGGTCCGCGAACGAGCGCTTCGTGCGCATAGATCGAGCGATCATCCATGTCGACTATAGGTTGGAAGGCATAGTCGAAATCAAAATCCATGGGCTCGCCCGAGCGGCATCCACCGCAGGCTTTAGCGCCTTCTTCTTCCTCATGCCCTTCTGTTGCGATGTTGGTCATTGCTCGTCAAGCGCCTGCGCATGCCTGTGGTGATTCTGATGGATAGCATGCGCAAACTGGCTGGTCGCATCGACAACCCATTGCGCTGCTCGGTGAACGCCAAGGATAACAGTACTTGTATTCCAACAATAAGATCCTCGTGGGACGTGAGAACTTAACTAGCCAAGAAAGGTGCCAATTTTTCTTCTTGATGCAGCGATATCAAACCCGTCCGGATGGTCCGTCGAGGACCGCAATAGTCTTACCAGATCGGCTTTCGCTTTTCCACAAAGGCTGCAATGCCTTCTTTTGCTGCGTCGGTTGCCACCACCTTGCAGAAGCTGTCCGCTGCTGCGGAAACCGCTAGGCGATAGCCGTTGTCATTGGCGTACATAAATGCAGTCCTCCCGATGCGAACAACTTCGGCGGATTTGCCACATATGGTCTGAGCGAGAACCCGCGCACCTTCAAGTTCCTGTCCGTCTTCCGTCAAACGACACACCAGTCCGAGCGATGCGGCCTCTTGTGCATTGAACGAGCGCCCGGTAAACAGCAACTCAAAGAGTAGTCTTGCCGACTAATGTACCGAGCGGTTTTATTAATGGCGGGATTTCGTAATGATTCCCTGCTCAAAAACCCTAGGATGACCCGGTCCATTTACTCCGGCAGATCGGCAACCTTGCCGATGTCGATCGCAGCAATCAAAGTCCAAGACCTGCTGCACAAGACAGTAGAGGGTCTCGTGGCGTGTGGTACGTGGCAATGCTCAGTCCCTGCGCATAGTGGCGTGGCGATGAATTCGGGACGCCCCGACTGACCTTACAGATCTAGACGTCCACGACGCCTGTACACAAGTCCTCGCATGGCCCACAGGCCGATCAACGGTCCAGGCAGCAGGATCCATGTTGCGTGGGCGCCCAGGCTGGCATACAGGCTTGTCACGAGCCAGATTGCAACAAGCGTGAGCGAGAAGCCGATGCTATTTTGTATGGCCAGCGCACTGCCCACGTTTTCCTGAGGGCATGCCTGAGCAGACAACGTGGAGTGTCAATGGCCATTACTTTTGACCCACTATTGGCCAATAAAATTGACCCACCCATTCTTTGCTAACTGGATGTTTTCTGCTTCAGTCGATAGCTCTCGCCGCCGAGCATAAAGATGTTTGAATGATG
>NZ_PDNW01000014.1 GCF_002849655.1 Pollutimonas subterranea | reverse complement strand
TCATTCAAACATCTTTATGCTCGGCGGCGAGAGCTATCGACTGAAGCAGAAAACATCCAGTTAGCAAAGAATGGGTGGGTCAATTTTATTGGCCAATAGTGGGTCAAAAGTAATGGCCATTGACAGCTCGGCCCCGAAAGTCGCTGCAACAGGACCCCACAGGACCTGCCCCGCTGTGGAATGGAAGCTTGAGAGGACGTCGGCAAGATCGACTCCTAGTGGTAAAAATAGTGCGATAGCGTGAAGTGCCGTTGCACTTCGGCCGTCCTTGCAACCTTGGGAACTTATGCGATGCAGCCGTTGTGGGGGTGATGGGGATATTGGCGACTTACGTGGCCCCCCAGCAGGACGTAGGCGAAGGGAGTCCCGAAGGGGACGGACGAGCCAGGCCGTGCTGGTTCGGCGCGAAGGCGCCGAATAGGATCACGTGGAGCAAATATCCCCATCACCCCCACAGCGGCGTGTTCAGCAAGACGACAAAGCAGCACGCACGTTAAACCAGAAAGCTATCTAAAGAACTCGGTTGCGTCAAACAGCATGCATGCAATGCAAAAAAACCTCCAACGATAGTTGCTAAGCCCGTTCCTTCAGCAACTTCGCCGCGGCAATCGCGAAGTACGTCAGCACACCGTCGCCGCCTGCCCGCTTGAACGCCAGCAGCGACTCCATCATCACCTTGTCATGATCCAGCCAGCCGTTCGCCGCGGCCGCCTTGATCATCGCGTACTCGCCACTCACTTGATACACATACGTCGGCATTCCGAAAGCGTTCTTGACGTCCCGCAGAATATCCAGATAAGGCATGCCGGGCTTCACCATCACCATATCGGCGCCTTCCCGGATATCGGCGGCCACTTCGCGCAACGCCTCGTTGCGATTGGCCGGGTCCATTTGATAGGTGAACTTGTTTGACTTGCCCAGATTGGCCGCCGAACCGACGGCGTCGCGGAAAGGTCCGTAGAACGCACTGGCGTACTTGGCTGAATAAGCCATGATGCGCGTGTAGATATGCTGCTCGGCCTCGAGCGCCTGGCGTATCGAGCCGATGCGCCCATCCATCATGTCGCTGGGCGCAACGATATCGACGCCTGCGTGAGCCTGCACGAGAGCCTGGCGCATCAGTATCTGGACGGTGGGCTCGTTCAATACATAACCGTTCTCGTCCAGGACGCCATCCTGGCCGTGGCTGGTGTAGGGATCCAGCGCTACATCGGTCAGCACACCGAGCTCGGGAAAGTTCTTTTTCAGCTGCGCCACCACGCGAGGTACCAGGCCGTCTGGATTGGCTGCCTCGATGCCGTCTGGCGTCTTCAGGCTTGCGTCGATCACAGGAAACAGCGCAATAACCGGTATGTCGAGCGCTACGCATTCCTCGGCAACCTTGAGCAGGGTGTCGGGGGAGTAGCGCAGCACGCCGGGCATGGAAGGGACCGCTTCCTGGATGCCTTGACCTTCCATGACGAAAACCGGATAGATCAGGTCGTGTGCGGTCAGGGCGTTCTCGCGCACAAGACGGCGCGAAAATTCATCGCGGCGATTGCGGCGCGGGCGAGAGGCGGGAAAGTCGGCGGAAAGGATAAACGATGTCATGGAACAACCTTTGGAGAAATCCAGTTCTCGATTTGAGCAGCGGCGGTATCGAGCCCTATGCGCTTGGTGGCGGAAAATGGCATGGCGTTCAGCGCGCCGATATCGGCCAGTTCTTTCTTGACGGTAGCCACGGCCTTGATGCGCTGGCCATAGGGAAACTTGTCTGCCTTGGTCAGCAAGGCCAGGACCGGGATGCGCGTGGGGGCGATCCAGTTCGCCAGACGGCGATCGAGTTCGGTTACGCCGCGCCGGATATCGATAAGCAGCACGATGCCGGCCAGCGAGGAGCGTTCGCGCAGATACCCGCCCAGAACGTCGGCCCATTCCTCGCGGGCTTCGCGGGCCACTGACGCATAGCCATAACCTGGCAAGTCGACCAGGAATCCCAGATGGGCTCCAGAGTCCATGGGGTCGGGAATACCGAACAAGTTGATGAGGCGGGTACGCCCTGGTGTTTTACTGGAGAAAGCCAGGCGGCGTTGATTGGTCAGTACGTTGATGGCGGAAGACTTGCCACAATTGGAGCGGCCCACAAAGCAGACTTCAGCCGTGGTGGGAGGCGGGAGCTGGTCGAGACGGGCCGCCGAAACGGTAAAAGAAGCGCGATGCAGAATGGACACAGGAAGTACCTAGTACGGTTTAATTTAAACGCTATTGTATAATCGCACGTTTGAAACAGTTGCGTCATCTTCGTTAGGGCAGTCCTTTAACGGAATTGGCATTGTCATCGTGGTGTTTACGACACCCGGATCGAATAGCGATCGTCGAGGTCTTCATGAAGCGTGTGCTTTCCAGAATGGTAGTTGCCAGCAGCTTGTTGCTGGGATCTTCCGTAGTTTCCATTGCTTATGCAGCCGATATAGCGGTTGCCAAGCCCGATGCCGCCAAAGGCGAACAGCTCTTTGCCAATGGCGACGCCGCCCGCGGCATACTGGCCTGTGCCAGTTGCCATGGCGCCGCAGGCAACAGCACGATTCCGGTCAATCCGAATCTTGCCGCCATGCCGCATGAATACCTGGCCAAGCAACTGCGCGACTTCAAGTCCAAAGACGGTACCGCGCCTGCCGCGCGACGCGGCCCCAACGGCGCCCCGTCCATCATGACGCCTTTCGCAGCGCCGCTGACACCCGAAGATATCCAGAACATTTCTTACTACCTGGCGCAACAGCCGCTTGATCCCAAGACGGCCGCCACGGCAAGCAACGAAGCCACTATGGAACGCGGGCAGCATATCTGGCGCGGCGGCTTGCCTGATCGCAAAGTGCCGGCCTGTGCGGGCTGTCACTCGCCCAATGGCGCTGGCGTACCAGGTGCCTATCCCCGGCTTGCCGGCCAACACCCCGCCTACATTGCCGAGCAGCTCAAGTTGTTCCGCAGCGGCGACCGTGCCAATAGTGCTCCCATGCACGATATCAGCGACCGCATGTCCGATGCCGACATCGCAGCGGTGGCCGATTACGCGGCGGGTCTGCGTTAATTTGACATGATCTTTCGGGAACGTATCCCGCAACGATAGGTCTAGAATAGGGGAAGGCTCCTTTGCCGTCCCCTTTTTTATGAAGTTTGCCTTGTGAAATCTACCGTTTCCACGCGTCGCACTGGCGCAGACGTCTTCGAATTGCTGGGCTCGATGCGTTTTGCCGTCAGCCTGCTCATGTTCATCTGCGTGGCCAGCCTGATCGGCACTGTACTCCAGCAAAACCAGGCGGCCAATACTTACATCGATAAGTTCGGGCCTTTCTGGTTTTCAGTCTTCGACAAATTTTCCATCTGGCATATTTACAATAGCTGGTGGTTCCTGCTGATCATGGCCTTCCTGGTGGTTTCCACCTCCATCTGCGTGTTCCGCAATTCGCCGAAGATGCTGCGCGACGCCCGATCATTTCGCGAGTATGTCCGCGGCAGCAGCCTGCGGTCTTTCCATCATCGGGTTGAAGCCACGTCCGCGGCAAGCCCCACTGAAAGCTTGTCGGTCCTGCAACAATGGCTGGGCTCGCAGGGTTATAAATTCAAGGTGCGCGAGGACGGCGACAGCCTATTGCTGGCGGCCAAGAAAGGCAGTGCAAATCGATTGGGCTATATCTTCGCCCATACGGCTATTGTAGTGATATGCGTGGGCGGACTGCTCGACAGCGAGCTTCCGGTGCGTTTGCAGGTATGGCTGGGCGGCAAAGTGCCGATCACGGAGAACATGCTTATCTCACAGGTTCCCGATTCGGGACGGCTGTCCGACCGCAATCCCAGTTTCCGCGCCAATATGCTGATTCCCGAGGGGTCGCAAAGCAGCAGCGGTGTCGTCAGTGTCGACGAGGGCGTCCTGGTGCAACCGCTGCCCTTTACCTTGAAGCTTAATAAGTTTCTTGTCGATTACTACTCAACCGGCATGCCCAGCAGCTTCAAAAGTGAGGTCGAAGTCACCGATCCGGAAACCGGCGAGTCATTTAGCCAGACCATCGAGGTCAACGAACCCCTGCGTTATAAAGGCGTGACGGTATACCAGTCAAGTTTTGACGATGGCGGCAGCACGCTGCAATTGGTGGGCTATCCATTGGTCGGCGCGCGCAACCAGCCCTTCGACATCAATGGAGTCGTGGGAAAGCCGACGGAAATCACTGTGGGCGGCGCTGGCCGGCAAACCCCACTTACTATTGATTTTTCAGGCCTGCGGGTCATCAACGTCGAGAATCTTTCCGGCGACGTGGCGCCCCAGCCTAAGCAAATGATGGATCACGTGGCGTCGGTGACCGGCAGCGCGGCCGGAGCCAAGAACGAAAATATGAAGAACGTGGGTCCCAGTGTCCAGTACCGTATTGTCGGCAGCGACGGGCAGGCCCATGAATACACCAACTACATGCTGCCCTTGATGCTCGACGGTAGCCAAGTATTTTTGGCTGGTGTGCGTGAAACGGCGTCGCAACCTTATCGGTATATCCGGATTCCGGCCGATGCCGAGAGTTCCATGGACGAGTTCATGGCGCTACGCGCGGCACTCGCGGACCCAGCCCTGGTGAATCAGGCGGCCCTGCGTTTCGCACAAAAGAATGCAAACCAGGAAATGCAGCAACCCTTGTTGCAGAAAGCGGCTGTCGGCGCCCTGGAAACCTTCTCCAAAGCGGGTTTCAATGGCATTATCGAAAAAGTCCCCGAGCAGGATCGTGAAAAAGTCCTTGGCTTCGCGGTTCCCATGATTCAGCTATCTCTGTCGGAGCTGCATGATATCGTACGCGCGCAGGCCGGCAAGCCACCGATAGACCGCCAAGGCGCAGCGGCTGAGGAAGCCGACAAATGGATGCAAATGTCTTTATTGGCCCTGGCGAATCTGCCCGATTATCCGGCGCCGGTATTCATGGCGTTGAAGGGTTTCGAGCAAGTCGAGGCCAGCGTTTTTCAGGTCGCGCGCAGCCCTGGCAAGAACACGGTTTATCTGGGATGCCTGTTCCTTGTCATTGGCGTGTTCTCCATGTTCTATATTCGCGATCGCCGGATTTGGGTATGGATACGGCCGGCCGGGCAGGGCAGCGACATGCTAGCGGCCATGACATCACAGCGGCGTACTCTGGATTTCAATCATGAGTTCGACCGCTTTAAAGAGGCCTTCAAACGCCTCTCTACGTAACGAGGTTTTCTCTATGTCCGAGTCCATCATTAAATCCGATATTCCGATGTGGCAAGAGTCCATGACCGCCAGCGGGGATTCCCGAGGCAGTCGGGGCAAACCCGACTGGACTGATATCGCGTTCTTTCTGCTACTGACAGCGGGTGCTGTATTCGCCTTAAGCGCGTACGGCGACAGCATGGATTATTACGAAAAGCTCATTCTTGCCGGGGCAGTAGTGTGGTTCAGCTGGATGGCGTGGCTATGGCGCCCCTTGCGTACCATCATGCTGGCCAGCGGCTTGAGCGCCTTGTTCGCCATCTGGCTGTACAGCGATGGCAGCGGGTTGGCCAACGGCGATATCACGCGTGCCGAGAACGTCTTTTTCCTGCAGTATCTGTTTTCTTCGCAGTCCGCCATCTTATGGATGTGTGCGCTCTTCGTACTGGCCACGATTTGCTACTGGATCGGTATTTTCAGCTCGACCGCCGCCTGGGTGGGCACGGCCCTTACCTGGGGCGCCGTGTACGCCGGGGTAACGGGATTGCTGGTGCGCTGGCGCGAGGGGCACTTGCTGGGCCCTGACATCGGTCATATCCCGGTCAGCAACCTGTACGAAGTCTTTGTGTTGTTTGCCTTGATTACGGCGTTGTTCTACCTATATTACGAGCGCCGTTACGCGACACGCGCCTTGGGCGGATTCGTGTTGCTGGTCATTACGTCGTCGGTGGTGTTTCTCCTCTGGTATACCTTCACCCGCGATGCGTTCCAGATCCAGCCCCTGGTACCAGCGCTTAAAAGCTGGTGGATGAAGCTGCATGTGCCAGCCAATTTCATCGGCTATGGCACTTTTTCCCTGGCTGCCATGGTCGGGTTTGCCTATCTTGTCAAAGAGCATGGGCAGACGCGGTCCTGGGGTAAGCTTGTGCCGGTCTTTGTATTGGGCGCGGTTCTTTGCGCCGAGCCCATGATGTTCAGCTCGGGCGAGCTGTCAGCCACATGGATGCTTTATTTCGGTATCGGTGCGCTTATTGTGGGGACTATTCTGGCGTTTCGCCGTCCTATCGCCGACAAATTGCCCTCTCTTGAAATTCTCGACGACATCATGTACCGGGCGATTTCAGTAGGCTTTGCCTTCTTTACGGTTGCCACTATTCTGGGCGCGCTGTGGGCGGCTGACGCCTGGGGCACCTATTGGCAGTGGGATCCCAAAGAAACATGGGCCCTCATCGTGTGGCTGAACTATGCCGCATGGCTGCACATGAGGCTGATGAAGGGTCTACGGGGCACGATGGCCGCTTATTGGGCCTTGGCCGGCTTGTTGATCACCAGCTTCGCCTTCCTGGGTGTAAACATGTTCCTGTCCGGCTTGCACTCATACGGGGAGTTGTAGACAGAGTTTGCCGGACGAAGCCCAGATCCTGACACAGAGGCCGCGACGCGACCGGTTAAAGGCCGGTATCGTCGCGGCCTTTGAATTGTAAGAAATAATGCTAGCAAATTAATACAATTGCTTTAAAATCAGTATCAAGACGTAGGAAATGTCGAAATCGTTGCAATGTTCCGGCAATGACGGGGCGGGGCTCTCAAGCTGTAGCGCTAGGGCTTTAACGCCACTTCAAGCTTGTTATCAGACGAACATCTAAAAAAAAATAATTATGTCTACAATTAAAGAAGGTCCGGGTATCGAGATTCGGGCAACTCTTTTAGCTAACAAAGCGCTTGCTGCTCAGCTAAGGGTTTTGCACGTTTTCGTGCCACTGGAGGGATGGCTGGTCGGATACAGCACCGGGCAAAGCGCGTTGTCTGCGACCTCCGGGCGCTTCGAGATTCTCTCATCAACCGATCTCGCATCACTATTTCAAGGGGACTGGATTCCCGATCCTCTTAACGACGGTTTCTTCTATCGCCACGTTATGGAACACGAGAAGGCGTGTCTGGCACTGGACACCGCCACCGGTTCCAGCGCGGCCTACCTGGTACGCACCGATCTTCAAGCTCCCGGGGCGGAAAGCCCAGGCTGCGTCATAGGCTTGGCATACGACTGGCCGTTCAGCATAGCGCGGCGTACCAATGAGGTGCGCTCCTGCCTGACCGCGCTGGCCCTTACGCTTGCCCTGCATGCCGAGCTCGGCTTGGCCGAACGTCTTATGTTGGAACTGCAGCGCGATGCCTTCCTGGATCCACTTACCGGCACGCTGAACCGTGCCGGCTGGATCAATCGCCTCGCCCATATCGACGCAATGACAGGCAACGACGGCAGCGACGCTGCCATATTCATGCTCGATCTCGATTATCTCAAGACGGTCAACGATACTCGTGGCCATTCGGCTGGCGATGATCTCATCCGGCTAACCGCACAAACCATCTCAGCCGTGTTGCGCACCAACGATGCGGTGGGCCGACTGGGCGGCGATGAATTCGGCGTGGTGGCGCAATATGCAACGCCAGCCGGCGCAGCAGCATTAATGAAACGGCTCAAGGAATCCTTCCAGCAAGTGGGAATCAATATTTCCATGGGCATGGCGCTCAGGTCGGAAGCAGGTTCATTGACGAAAACCATGCATATGGCCGACGAGCGCATGTATGAAGAAAAGTGCACCAAGACCATCCCGCAACGCGTGACGCTTATGAGTCAGCCAACCCGAGTCACCGGCTACGCGGTGGGCTGATCAAGCCCCTTCTATACGTTATGGCGTGGCCGGCTGCGCTATTGCGCTGTTTAGCACTAGAACCAGTTCGCGGGGGCTTGCTTGCTTGGCTGATGCCGGTCGTCGTCATCCCGGTTCTCGGTGGAGATCTCACGGATAAACGTCAAGACTTCCTCATCATCGATCAGATCCGCCAGGGTATTGGCACTTAGTATGTCGGCGGGCGATTTGGCCCTGGAGACGACGAAGCCCTGAACGTAGTCGACACCCATGTCTTGCAGCGCGCGCAGGGTCGCGCAATCTTCGGCCCACTCGGCGATGCTCTTCATGCCCAGGTTGCGGGCGAGTTCGACAATGGTGCGGACAATGGCGGTGTTGGTTTCATTGGCCATCATGTCCTTGATCAGTGCACCGTCGATCTTTATGGCATCGGCCGCCAATTCCTTCAGGTACGAAAATGAGGTGTAGCCGGCGCCAAAATCGTCCAGCGCTACGAATGCGCCCATTTTCTGCAGGCGCTTCATGAACACACGGGTTCGGTCGAGATCTTGCAGTGCCACGCCTTCGGTGATTTCGACGCACAGGCGACTGGCAAGATGTTCGTAGCGCGCGAGTATGGCGAAGAAGGCATCAATGAACTTGTCGTCGTTCAAGGACACGCCGCTCAGGTTGACGTTCACCATCTCGGTTTTGGTCAGTCGGCTTTCATGTTTGGCCAGCCATTCGAGCGTTGCGGAGAATACCCATTTATCGATGATGGTTACCGTGCCGCTTTCTTCCGCAGCCGCAATTATTTTGCCGGTTGGAACCAGGGTGCCCGTGGAATTGCGCACGCGCAAGAGAACTTCAAAGTTAAGCGTCTGCAGCGGATTCTTCATCGACATGATGGGCTGCATTTCGAGATAGAGGCCACGCGGCGAGTCGCTGCCTTCGAGTTCATCGAAAAGCCGCAGTTCTTCGGTATGTTCCTGCAGTTCTTCGGAGTCTTGTTCGTAGACCACGATGTCGCGATGCTGCTTGCGGGCGTCCCGACAGGCCCGACCGGCGGCCGAAATCATGTCCTTGGAATCCATGTTGGAGGTGACTTCAATGATTCCCATGGCGCTATTTATTTGATACGCCCGTTCGCCCACGTACAATGCGGTGGAATTGAGCCGCTGGATGACATCGGCGGCCGTAACCCGCGCCTGGGCGATGGTCGAGTCGGGAAACAAAATGATGAACTCGTCACCGCCGATACGGCCTACTTGCTGTTTGGTGGTTAAGGCTTTTTTGATGCGCTCGCAGACTTGCTGGAGCACTTCGTCGCCCGACATATGGCCAAAGAGGCTGTTGATGCGCTTGTAAGGATCCAGATTGATGTAAGCCAGCGCACACGGTTCGCCGACGCTCAGGCGCTCAAGAGACGTATTCAGTACCTTCTCGATGCCACGCCGATTCAGTACGTTGGTAAGCGGGTCGTTATCGGCCAGGAGCCGCAATTGATTGATCGTTTCGGTGCGCGAAGTGATGTCCTGTAACGACCCTTCAATCTGGTTATCGGCGAGCGCAACGCGAATCACGAAATGCTGCGGTATGCCGGACTGGATGATTGCAGCCAACGGTTCTATCTCGACTTCTTCACCCGATTGGGTCTTTTCGGCCAACGCGGCCCAGTCTTGGGGCGGGAAGTAGTTTGTCCAGCGTTGCGCCTTGCTTCTGTCCAGGGAGAAGCCGAGCATCTGTTCAAGGACCGGATTTGCCCGTACGAAAGCTCCGTCGAGGTTGAGCGTGAAGATGCCCAGGGGAGATACGGCATAGTTGCTGACCAGCTCTGTTTGGGCGCGTACGCGTTTTTTGCGCTCCTCGCGCATGCGTTCCGCGACTGCCAAGGCGACCATAATGTTGGAGAGCAGCAGCGCAATGACACTCGTGAAGGTGTCGACGAAGGTAGTACGGCCAAAAACGGCCAGCAAGATACCGGACAGCAGGACGCATAGCGACATGCCCAATATGATGAGATGCCACATCCATGCTCTTGTTCGCGCGATATATGTGCAGCGCATAAGCATGATGACCGCCACCAGTATGCCGAACCCGCAAGTCACCCACATGAGGGGCTGGAAGGACGTATAGGGCAGGACCAGTGCGCCGATGAGCAGCGCCAGGCCTGCCCATTTGGCCGCACGCCACAAGCGCGAGAAGCGCGATCGGAGGTTATCGCGAAAGAGTTGTGTCAGCAGGGAGAAAGTAAGCAGATAATAGGCCGCAACGGTCAGTTGCCTGATCAGCGGCATCCATTCCAGCGGAATGGAATGGCCCAGCCATAGGCTGTCCCACCCCAGTGCGAATGCACCCAACCGCAGGTTACCGACGAGCCATGTTGCCAGTAGTAGATAGACCCATTCCCGATTGGTGATAGCGATAACCAGGATGAACAAGGCGATGGTAAGCAAACCACCTTCCAGAAGCCCTGTTCCTCGATCGAAGCGGCTGGTTGAGGCGCGAAGGTCGGGTTGGCTCCAGAGCTCGGCCGATAGTGTGCCGGTCTGGACAAAGCTTGCATAGCACAAGAGCGATGTCGGCGTGGGAACATAGCCCAGTGATACGGCGAAGCCCATTTTGCTGGTGCGCACTGATCCGGTTTCTGCGTTTCGGCTTGCGCTGCCCAGTGTGCGCAATATGTTAGCGTCAGCCTTCCAGCACTCCAGCGTTTGGGTAAGCGGCGAGGGAATGTGGAGCGCGGCGTCATCGATATCAGGCGATGCCGGCAAGTCCACGAGAAACCAGCTGGGCGATGATGCCTTCGTTACGGGCACCGCGGGCAGGGTATGGAGTGCCGCCAGGGCTCGCGACGGTGTGTATTGGGAACTGCCTTCGGGCAGAAGCCGGATCGAGACGCGGTCGCCATGCGTGAGCGGGTATTGGCTGTTCAAGCCGTACAAGGCCAGACCGGACAAAATGACGATGGCGGCCGGTACTGCATAGAGTGAGAAATAGTAAACCAGTTGATCGGCTACTGTAGTGAGCTTCTTGAGGAAGGTATTGCGAAGCGCGTTTCGAGCCGTCATATTTTGTTTTTCTACGGGCCTTTTCCCAGGAAGCTACGATCAAAAATACCGATTAAGCATAATACTGAAATTTTCTGAAAACTTGATTGCATTATGACAAAAAATATCGTTTTTCAGTAATGACCGTGTATCTACGCTGGTTCACGGATGGCTATCAATGTATCTGTGAACTACCAAACGTTAACGGTCGATTCCTGGGTTTCTTTAGAGGCAGTAAGCTCGGCAAGGATCAGTCCAGCGGCGTCTCCATGGCAAACAGGCTCTCGAGTGTTTCACGGGGACGAACGACATGGGCGTTCAAACCGTCGACCATGATTTCGGCAGCGCGCGGCCGGGTGTTGTATTGGCTTGCCATGGTGAATGCATACGCACCGGCGGACATAATGGCCAGGACATCGCCCTGCTCCAGATGCAGGCTGCGATCACGTGCGAGCCAGTCGCCGCTTTCACAAATGGGACCCACAATATCGTAGACCGTGTCATTAGCTGTATTCTCGCGCGGTACCACGGCTTCCACACTATGCCAGGCGTCGTAGAGCGTTGGGCGTAACAAATCGTTCATGGCCGCATCCACAATGGCGAAGTTCTTGGCCTCGCTGTGTTTGAGGTATTCGACGGTGGTCAGCAAGACCCCTGAGTTGCCGACGAGCGAACGCCCTGGCTCCAGGACAAGCTGAAGATGGGAAAGACCGTGAGTTTCGAGCGACTGGAATACCTTGTCCAGGAGCACGGTGGGCGAAAGCAGCGTTTCGTCGGTGTAGCGGATGCCGATTCCGCCGCCCAGGTCGAGGTGCTTGAGTTCGATGCCTTTGTCAGCGAGGCTTTTGATAAGAACAATGAGCTTGTCCAGCGCGTCCAGATAAGGACTGATCTCGGTGATCTGCGAACCGATGTGGCAATCCACTCCGACAATTTCTATATTGGGCAGGGCGGCGGCATGTTGGTAGACCGCTACCGCGGTTTCGATGGCAATGCCGAACTTGTTTTCTTTGAGGCCGGTGGAAATATAGGGATGCGTTTGGGCATCGACGTCGGGATTCACGCGCAGCGATATGCGTGCGACCGCCCCTGATTGCTGTGCCACTTCCGACAACCGGACAAGCTCAGCCTCGGACTCGACGTTGAAACACTTTACCCCGGCTTTGAGAGCGGCCTGCATTTCCCAGACCTGCTTGCCGACGCCCGAGAAAACGATCTTGGAGGCATCCCCTCCGATGGCTAGCACCCGCGCCAGTTCCCCGCCCGATACGATGTCGAAACCGGACCCCAGCTTTCGGAACTCGTTAAGCACCGCCAGGTTGGAGTTTGCCTTCATGCCAAAACATACCAGCACATCGCGGTCACGGGCCGCTGTGCGATAAGCCTCCCAGGCATCATGCAAGGCCTGTCGCGAATAAACATAGAGCGGCGTGCCGAATTGTTCGGCCAAATTGGTCAAAGGAAGATCTTCGGCGTGCAGGACGCCGTCGCGGAACTCGAAGTGCGGGGAGACGGTCATGGTTGGCGCTAATGGAAAGAGAAGGTTGGCGACGATGCAGGACTATTGCGCGCGCACGGGGCTGGTGGAGGCAGCGTCGGCATTGCCATCGTTGCCGCCGCTTGTGGTACCGGAGTCGGGCACGCCTGCTGGTGTGGGCGGCGTCGTGAGCGACGCTTCCGGTGCAGGAGGTGGCGGCATGTATAACGGCCCCTTATAACCGCAGGCAAGCAACGTGGAAAATACAGCGACGCTGGCTGCTAGGCGACAAAAGGTATGGGCGGCAGTCGGGGCACGTGGCGCTTGCATGATAGGACTCCAAAGACAGGCGGATGACAAGTATGTTGATCGTTTTGATCGACAATGGAATCATACGCGAAGGTGCCCCCAATATTGGGGGCACCTTCGCAATCTTTTCGGGAACTGGCTTGACTGCCGCAAGGGGCGTATGAATTAAAAGGGGACGTCAGGAGGCTGCTCGCGGCGTGGTCCGCTACCGCTGGTCAGGTCGTGCAGCAAGGTCCCGATGGCATCCAGCCCGCCGCCGTCCACAGGCGTCTCGGACGGAGTCGGTAGACCGACACGGGCCACCGCCTGTCCTGGAGGGAATTCTGAGAAGTAGTAATCGCCGTCGATTTTGCTAAGACCGGCAGGCATTGGGCCGGGCGGGATTTCAGGCTGGCCTTTCAACGCGGCGCGCATGTAGTCGAGCCAGATAGGCAGGGCGGCGCCGCCACCCGTTTCGCCGGACCCTAGCGAGCGGGGTTGATCGTAGCCCATCCAGACCACGCTCACGAGCTTGGGGGTAAAGCCTGCAAACCAGGCATCGTGGGATTCATTGGTTGTCCCCGTCTTGCCGCCGATGTCGTTGCGCTTGAGTTCGCGATGTACACGCGCACCCGTACCCGATGTGGCGACGCCGCGCATCATATCGTTCATGACATATGCCGTGCGTGGGTCGATGGCGCGAGCTGCCGTGTCGCCCGCGATGGTCGGCTTCGCTTGCATGATGACCTTGCCGCTGCTGTCGGTGACGTGGTCAATCAGATAAGGGGGAACACGGTAGCCGCCATTGGCGAACACCGAATAGGCGCCGGCCAGTTGCAGCGGTGTAACGCTGCCGGCGCCCAATGCAAGCGGCAGCACCGCGGGCTGGCGCTCACGATCGAAGCCGAAACGAGTCAGGTAGTCTTGAACATACTTTGGGCCTACGGCTTGCATAATCCGTATGGAGACCATGTTCTTGGATTTATAGAACCCCTGGCGCATGGTCAGCATGGGCTCGTAGGTGCGGCCGTAATTCTTGGGTGCCCATGCCTTGGAGCCCGTTTGCGCCGCTGTCAGCACAAACGGTTCATCGGAAATCTGGGTGGCCGGGGTAAGACCGCGTTCCAGCGACGAGGCGTAGATGAAGGGCTTGAATGCTGATCCGGGCTGGCGCCACGCCTGGGTAACGCGGTTGAACTTCCCTTCCTGGAAGTTGAAACCACCGACCAAGGCTTTGATGGCCCCGTCTTGAGGACGGACGGCCACGAACGCCGCCTGCACAGTAGGCATGTTGATGACTTCCCAATGCTCGCCGTTCTTGTGCAGGTAGACCACCGAGCCGCGCTGGATGCGGACTTTTTCCTTGGCATTCTTCACCAACCCACGCGCTACGATCTTCAGGGCGCGCTTGTCGGTGACGTCGATGATCTCCTTGGCACTGCGTGCGACGGTGATTTTAGTGGGGCTGGCATTCAGGACGACACCGGTAAGCACATCACCATTGTCGGAATACTTTTCTTGCAACTCGTCGAGTATGGCGTCGAGCTTGGTCGGGTCGTTCTCGATGCCTTCGGGAAGGTCCAGCGTTGTTTCGGGGCCGGGGTAGACCGAGCGGCGGGTGTAATCGAGGATCCCTTCCCGCACGGCCTCGTAGGCGGCTTCCTGGTCTTCCGCGTTGACAGTGGTGTATACGTTGAAGCCGCGTGAGTAGATGTTGTCTTGGTAGACGCCATACAAGAGTTGGCGCGCCAGTTCGGCGACGTACTCGCCATGCACGGAATAGCCGCCTGCGGGCGTGCCAAGCGCCGACTTGATGACGATTTCCTGGTTCGTGGCTTTCTGGAATTCTTCTTCTGTGAGGTATCCCAGGTTTTTCATGCGCCCCAGTACATAGCCTTGGCGTGACTTGGCGCGCTCGAAGTTGGCAATCGGGTTGAAGCGCGAGGGTGCCTTCGGTATGCCGGCCAGCATGGCCGCTTCAGCGGGCGTGATCTCGCCCAGCGGCTTGCCGAAATAGGCGCGTGAGGCGGCGGCAAACCCATAGGAGCGATGGCCCAGGTAGATTTGATTCATATAGAGATCAAGAATCTGGTCCTTGGTAAGCGTCGCCTCTATTTTGAAAGTGAGCAGCAGTTCGTAGAATTTGCGCGTGTAGGTTTTTTCGGACGATAGATAAAAGTTGCGCGCAACCTGCATGGTGATGGTGCTGGCGCCCTGGCTCTTGGACATGTTCGTCAGGTTGGCCAGGACGGCTCGTGCAACGCCGGACCAGTCTATGCCGCCGTGCTGGTAAAAGCGGTCGTCTTCGGCTGATAAAATCGCCGACTTCATGACATCGGGAATCTCGTTGAAGCGCAACACGTTGCGTCGTTCTTCGCCAAATTCGCCAATAAGCACCTTGTCGGCCGAGTAGATGCGCAGGGGCACCCTGGGCCGATAATCGATCATCGCCCCGAGATCAGGTAAATTGGGCCAGGCGAGGGCCAGAGCAAGCGAACCGAGCAGGGCGCCGCATAGTCCGAGACCCGCTAGGAATATGGCTGCCTTCAGGAAGAAGCGGCCAATCCAGGAATGGGACACGTCGGGATTACTTTTTGGGGAATTGGTAGAAGAACTCATTACGGGCGATTTTAAGTCTAACCGCGGTCAGACTATGATTTACGCATCAGGTTTATGTAACCGAAGAATGCAGTGTAGCGGCGTACGGTCGGATTGCAAGTGGGATAATACACAAATGAATGATTCTTTTCCTATGGGCGCAGGCCCGGACAACAATATGGCAGGGGGGCCGGAAGACCCTGCAGTAGTGGTGTTGCCTTATGATCAACCATTATTCCTGGTGGGCATGATGGGAGCCGGAAAAACGACAATAGGTCGAAGCCTGGCTCGCATCCTGGACCGTGAATTCGTCGACCTGGATCACGAGCTCGAAGCACGTTGCGGCGTCAGGGTGTCGTTAATTTTCGACATCGAGGGCGAAGAAGGCTTCCGTAGACGTGAGACCACCGCGCTCGACGAATGTTCCCGTCGACGCGGTATTGTACTGGCCACAGGCGGCGGTGCCGTTCTTGCTCCCGAGAATCGTGAATATTTAATGGAACGCGGGGTTGTTGTTTATTTGCGCGCCAGCGCGGACGAACTCTTTCGTCGCGTATCGCGCGACCGGAATCGCCCGCTATTGCAAACGCCCGATCCCAAGGGGCGGTTGCGTTCCCTCCTTCAGGAACGCGAACCGCTCTACGAGCAAGTGGCCAGTATTACGTTCGACACCGGTTCCATGGCCGTGGCCCAGGTGGTGCGCTGCCTCGTTCCCCTGCTTCAACACTACGAGGTGAGTTCATGAGTACCGTTCAGGTCGAGACCCCAGGTGGTTCCTATCCCATCCACATCGCTGCGGGCCGGCTGGACGCGTTGGCGGAAAGCATGCCCGACGACGCGACAGCGATCGCGTTGGTCAGCAATCCCACCGTCTACGCTCAATATGGGCAACGTGCTTCCCAGGCACTCGCCAAGACCGGAAAGCGGGTGGTGTACATCGAATTGCCGGATGGCGAAGCCTATAAAGACTGGCAAACGTTGAATCTGATTTTTGACGGAATGTTACAAAATCGCCTCGATCGCAAGGCGGTGTTGGTCGCCCTGGGTGGCGGCGTTATTGGTGACATGGGGGGATTTGCCGCAGCCAGCTATATGCGGGGCATTCGGTTTATTCAGGCTCCCACTACATTATTGGCGCAGGTCGATTCGTCGGTGGGCGGCAAAACCGGCATCAACCACCCTTTGGGCAAGAACATGATTGGGGCGTTCTATCAGCCCGTGGCCGTGGAGATCGATACCGATGTGCTCGCGACCCTGCCCGCGCGCGAAATAGCCGCCGGCCTGGCCGAAGTCATCAAGTATGGCCTGATCATCGATGCCGGGTTCTTTGCTTGGTGCGAAGAGCACGTCGACGCCCTGCGCGCGCTCGATCCCCAGGCCATCACTTACGCGATCCAGCGCTCTTGCGAGCTCAAGGCCTATGTCGTGTCGCAGGACGAGCGAGAATCAGGCCTGAGGGCCATCCTGAATTTCGGCCATACGTTCGGACATGCAATCGAATCGGGCCTGGGGTATGGCGAGTGGCTCCATGGCGAAGCGGTGGGTTGCGGCATGGTGCAGGCGGCAGAACTGTCGGCGCTCACATCGGGCTTGTCCGCCGAAAGCGTGGAGCGTGTCAGGGCCCTGGCTGCTGCCATAGGTTGTCCGGTACGGCCTCCCGATCTGGGCACCGATCGCTGGATCGAACTTATGCAGGTCGACAAAAAAACGGAAGGCGGTCGGCTTCGATTTGTCCTTATCCCGGAAATAGGCCGGGCCACATTTGAGTCGGTGCCGCCCGAAGCGCTGCGCCGCGTGCTCGACAAGGCCGCACTGGCACAGCACCAGGTGCCGACATGAGCACCCTCGCGCCTTACGCCTGCAACCCTGACCAGACTCGCGGGCGCCGCCACGCCGAAGCGCCACCCACAGGTCGCAGCCAGTTCCAGCGCGACCGGGACCGTATCATTCATTGCAATGCGTTTCGCCTGCTCGAATACAAAACGCAGGTCTTCATCAACCACGAGGGCGATCTATTCCGCACGCGGCTTACGCATAGCATCGAAGTGGCGCAGATAGCCCGCACGCTTGCACGCAACCTTGGCCTGCACGAAGACCTGACCGAAGCCATTTCGCTGGCGCACGACCTGGGTCACACGCCGTTCGGACATGCGGGTCAAGACGAGCTCAATGCCTGCATGCGCGAATTAGCGCCGGGGGCGGGTGGTTTCGAACATAATCTGCAAAGCTTGCGGGTTGTCGACGAGCTGGAAGAGCGGTATGCCGCATTCAATGGCTTGAACCTGTGTTTTGAAACACGTGAAGGCATTCTCAAGCATTGTTCCATCAAGCATGCCCGCTTGCTGGGCGACATAGGCCAACGGTTTGTCGCACGCGCGCAGCCGTCGCTCGAAGCCCAGATCGCCAACCTGGCTGATGAAATCGCCTATAACAATCATGATATCGACGACGGCATCCGGTCAGGCTTGATTTCCATCGACCAATTGCTGGGGCTGGAAATATTCGCCACGCACCATGCCCAGGTGAAGAACAAGTATCCCGATATCGAGAAGCGCCGACTCGTGGCCGAAATTATTCGCGCCATGATCAATACATTGGTTGTCGACCTGACCGAAACCACATTGGCCAATATCCGCAAGCACCAGCCCGATAGCGTGGACGCCGTCAGGCAAGCGCCCCCCCTGGCGGCCTTTTCCGATTCCATGCGCCGCCAGGCCGATGCGCTAAAGAGCTTTCTCATGGAAAACCTGTACCGGCATAACCGGGTGATGCGGATGTCGGTGAAGGCGCGCAATATCGTGCGTGAGCTGTTCGTCGCTTTCCAGAATGAGCCGCGTTTGCTGACCAGCGAATACCGACGAACCGAGCCACTGGATCAGGCCCGCGCAATTGCCGACTATATTGCCGGAATGACGGACCGTTACGCGATCCGCGAACACCGGCAATTATTCACCATGGACGCCGGCTAGGCCGGTTTATCGCCCTGTACGGCCTTACTGTTTCAGCAAGGGACCCAGGTAACCGCCGGTGTGGCTCGCCGGACATGCGGCGACGTCTTCCGGGGTGCCTTCGACCACGATCCTGCCCCCGCCGTTGCCTCCTTCCGGGCCCATGTCGATGACCCAATCGGCCGTCTTGATGACATCCAGGTTGTGTTCGATGATGACAACGGTATTGCCGCCTTCGACCAGCTTGCGCAATACTTCGAGCAGCAGTGCAATATCCTGGAAATGCAGGCCGGTAGTGGGCTCGTCAAGGATGTACAAGGTGCGGCCGGTGCTGCGCTTGGACAGTTCCAGGGACAGCTTTACACGCTGTGCTTCACCGCCCGAAAGAGTGGTGGCGCTTTGCCCCAGGCGCAAGTACGACAGGCCGACGTCCATCAGCGTATGCAGCTTGCGCGATACCGTGGGCACCGCGTCGAAGTAGGTCAGGGCCTGCTCCACGGTAAGGTCCAGCACCTCGCTGATGCTGCGGCCGCGATATCGGATTTCCAGCGTTTCGCGGTTGTAACGCTTGCCCATGCAGACGTCGCACGGGACGTACATGTCGGGCAGGAAGTGCATTTCCACCTTGACGACGCCGTCACCCTGGCAGGCTTCGCAGCGGCCTCCCTTTACGTTGAACGAAAAGCGGCCCGGATCATAGCCACGTGTGCGGGACTCGGGAACGCCGGCAAACAGCTCGCGTATTGGCGTGAACATGCCGGTATAGGTGGCCGGATTGCTGCGCGGTGTGCGGCCGATGGGGCTTTGATCCACATTGATGATCTTGTCGAACTGCGACAAGCCTTCCAGCGTATCGTAGGGCGCCGGCTCGGTTTGCGCGCGGTGCAACTGCTGGGCAACCGCCGTGGCCAGGGTATCGTTGATCAAGGTCGACTTGCCCGACCCGGAGACCCCGCTGATGCACACGAGGCGGCCGGCCGGAATGGACAGGTCTACGGATTTAAGATTGTTGCCGCGGCAGCCCTTGATCTGCAGCCGGGGAAGGTCAGGTGTGACAGGCCGGCGCTGCGGGATGGCGATGCGGCGCCTGCCGCTGAGATACTGGCCGGTCAGCGAGTGTTCATTGCTCGCCAGCTCATCCGGTGTTCCTTGCGCAACGATCTGCCCGCCATGCTCGCCCGCTCCGGGCCCCATGTCGAGTACAAAGTCAGCCGAGCGGATCATATCTTCGTCGTGCTCGACCACGATGACGCTATTGCCAAGGTCGCGCAGATGCTTGAGCGTGAGGATCAGCCGATCGTTATCGCGCTGGTGCAGGCCTATGGACGGTTCGTCAAGCACATACATGACACCGGTAAGCCCGGAGCCTATCTGGCTGGCCAGGCGTATGCGTTGCGCCTCGCCGCCTGAAATCGTGTCCGCGCTGCGGTCCAGCGACAAGTAGCTCAGTCCTACGTTATTCAAGAACTGCAGGCGCGCCTCGATCTCGCGAACGATGCGATCGGCGATTTCCTTTTTCGCACCGCTAAGCGCCAGCTCCTGAAACCAGACCAGACAGGCTGAAAGCGACAATGCCTCGACTTCGAAAATGGCGCGTCCGCGGCGCTCGGCGGCGCCTTTCTCGTTGCCGATCAGGACATGGCGCGCTTCAGGGCGCAGGCGCGAGCCTTCGCAAGCGGAACACACTTTGCTGTGCCGGTATTTGCCGAGCTCTTCGCGCACAGCGCTGGAATCCGTTTCGCGCCAGCGTCGTTCAAGGTTGGGAATAATTCCTTCGAAGGGATGCTTCTTGACGGTCGTTCGACCTTTTTCGTTCAAGTACAGGAAGGAAATCTCTTCGTCGCCCGAACCGAACAGTACACGCTGGCGGACTTCTGCCGACAGCTCCTCGAATGGGGTCTCGATATCAAATTCGTAGTGGGCAGCCAAGCTGGTCAATAGGGTATGGGTGAACGCATTGCGCCGGTCCCAGCCATGAATCGCACCACTGGCCAGGCTGAGGTCGGGGAAAGCTACGACGCGTTTAGGATCGAAGACGTCGACGTTGCCCAGGCCGTCGCAGGTTGGGCATGCACCCACGGGATTGTTGAAGCTGAACAGGCGGGGTTCGAGTTCCGTAAGGCTATGGTGGCACACAGGGCAGGCATAGCGGCTGGAAAAGGCGTGTTCTTCGCCTGTGTCCATATTCAGTGCTATGGCGCGGCCTTCGGCCAGTCCCAATGCGGTTTCAAAGCTCTCGGCCAGGCGCTGCTGGCTTTCCGGCTTGACGCGCAAGCGGTCCAGCACCACATCGAAATCGTGCTTTTCTGTTTTCTTCAGGGGCGCAAGCTGGTCGATGTTGACCATTTCACCGTTCACGCGCAACCGGACAAAGCCTTGGGCCTGCAAGCTGGCGCATTCTTCTTCGAAACTGCCCTTGCGGGAACGGGCCAGTGGCGCCAGGATGGCCAGGCGCGTTTCGGGTGTCCAGCCCAGGACCTTGTCCACCATCTGGCTGACGTTCTGCGCCTGGAGCGGCAAGCCGTGTTCGGGACAATAGGGGGTGCCGACCCGCGCGTACAATAGCCGCAGGTAGTCATGGATCTCGGTGATCGTGCCAACCGTGGAACGCGGATTGTGTCCGGCAGACTTCTGTTCGATCGATATGGCCGGCGACAGTCCTTCAATAAGATCGACGTCGGGCTTGTCCATCAGTTGCAGGAACTGCCGGGCGTAGGCCGAAAGACTTTCCACGTAACGGCGCTGGCCTTCGGCGTACAAGGTATCAAATGCCAGTGACGATTTACCCGATCCAGACAGGCCGGTCACCACCACGAGCTTGTGACGTGGCAGGTCCACAGAAATATTTTTCAGGTTGTGCGTACGGGCGCCCCGGATGCGGATCGCTTCCATCAAGTTCACGAAGGTCTTTCAAAGGCTAACTTGCTACTATAACGCGCAGCGCTGTTACGTGCGCTGTGCCGGGTTCTGATATGTTTTGATACAGCGCCGGCCATGGCGTTCAATTTACCGAGTTTTTCATGAGCACCCCTAGTACCCATCACGCTGCATCTCCCCGCACCAAGCTCAAGCTGACTTCCGTCGAACGGCGCGCCAGCATTATGCTGGCCTTGCTATTTGCCTCGCGCATGCTGGGGCTGTTCCTGCTCACGCCCATTTTCGCGGTGGCGGCCCAGGCGATACCCGGAGGCAACGATGCGGCCCGCGTCGGACTGGCCCTGGGTGCCTATGGCCTGACGCAAGCGTTCATGCAGATCCCCCTGGGCATGGCGTCGGATCGCTTCGGGCGTCGACCCGTCATCGTCTTCGGCATGGTGCTCTTTATTATCGGGGGCGTCATCTGCGCCCTGGCATCGAATGTCGACTGGATCATCGTTGGGCGCGTTGTGCAGGGGTTGGGGGCGATTTCCGCCGCGATCACGGCATGGGTGGCCGATGCCACCCGTCCCGAAGTGCGTACGCGTGCCATGGCCATGGTGGGTGGCTCCATAGGCATTTCGTTTGCCGTGTCGTTGGTGGCGTCGCCCATGCTGGTCGGCGAATTCGGCTTGTCGGGACTGTTCTGGGCCATCAGCATCCTGGGCTTCGTGTGCTTGCTGATTGCCGCTTTTGCCGTACCCTCCGTACCCCAGGCGAAAGCGCCCATCGTGCAAGCTAGCCCTCGCGATGTGCTGGGCCATTCCGATTTATTGCGCCTGAACTTTGGTGTGTTCTGCCTGCACTTCATTCTGATGGCGCTCTTCATTGTGGCCCCCGGACTGCTTTCCACCTTGGGCGGCTACGATTCGGCGAACTTGTGGGAAGTGTACCTGCCGGTCATTTTGCTGTCCTTCGTCTTGATGGTGCCGGCGGTCTTCTATACCGAGACCCGGCACGCCCACAAAGTGGCCATGGAAGTCGCCGTGGCAGGGCTGGTGGTGGTGTTGGCCCTGATGCCCCTGGCCAGCAGCAGTTTTTTTGGAACGGTTGCCACACTGGTGGGGTTCTTTATTGCGTTCAATATATTGGAAGCGTTGCAGCCATCGCTGGTTTCCCGCGTGGCGCCCCCGGAATACAAGGGACTGGCACTGGGCTTCTACAATACGGCGCAGTCGCTGGGCATATTCGCAGGCGGAGTGGTGGGCGGGCTGCTGGCTTCTCATGACCGCTCGTCTGCCGTTTTCCTGGTTTCCGCCGGCTTGGCATTTGCCTGGTTCCTGACCGCCCGCGGATTCAGATCACCGTCATGAGGCGGCTGTTTCGGTCCAGCGCAATAGTACGCAAGTATATGGAAAGTAGTGCTGTTATCGTCGATAATAGCGTTAATGTGAAAATTTCAAGGTAAAGGTATTGTCATGGCCTCAGTCAACAAAGTCATTCTCGTCGGCAATCTCGGACGAGACCCCGAAGTCCGCTACAGCCCCGACGGCGCAGCCATTTGCAACGTATCCATTGCCACCACGTCGCAATGGAAAGACAAGGCCAGCGGTGAAAAGCGTGAAGAAACCGAATGGCATCGCGTCGTGTTTTACAACCGCCTCGCCGAAATCGCCGGCGAATACCTGAAAAAAGGCCGCTCGGTGTACGTGGAAGGGCGCCTTAAAACTCGCAAGTGGCAAGACAAGGATACGGGCGCCGACCGTTTCAGCACCGACATCGTCGCTGATCAAATGCAAATGCTGGGCGGCCGCGAAGGCGACGCCAGCATGGGCGGTGGCGGCAACGAATACAACCAGGCGCCAGCCCAGCCCCGCGCGCAGCGTCCCGCCCAGCAGCCTCGTCCTGCAGCGCCGCAAGCTTCGCCTGCGGCTAACCTTGCCGATATGGACGACGACGTGCCTTTCTAGGGCACTGTCCACTCTGTTGACGCAAGTAGACCCCTATTATTGTTTAGTAGGGGTTTTTCTTTGGCATCCACCCTGCTTTTTTAGGAACCATGGCACTTATGGAAATGCATAGTATTCCGTTCGGAGTTACCAAATGGGAGGAGATCGACACAACGGTACATCCCGGTGAGATCGGCCAAGCAATCTGGCGCACACAGTATTTTGGAGACATTCGTGTGCGGATCGTAGAATATACCCCTGGTTATCTCGCCGACCATTGGTGCAGCAAGGGGCACGTTTTGTATTGCCTGGACGGCGAATTACACACTGAGCTCGAGGATGGTCGGAAGTTTTTGCTCATACCGGGCATGAGTTATCAAGTAGCTGATCAAGCAGAACAGCACCGTTCCTCAACCATCACGGGCGCGAAACTGTTTATCGTCGACTGATCTTAAGGTTCACTCAACTGAATTCACCCCTGAATCCGTCTCCCCCATCGCGGCCCCGATGCGAACGTTGCTTGCGGCCAGCATCACATTGCCTGTGCGCCCACGTGCGTACAGTGGCCAACCGTACGCACGTGTTGCTACTTCAACATCCATCGGAATATCGCCACGCCCTGAATACGGGGCGGCTGGCGGCGCTGGGCTTGCAGCGATCACAGGTACTGGTAGGCGAACATTTCCCCGATCTGGATGCCATCGTGGCCGAATACCACTCCGTTTTCTTGTTATTCCCGGGAGACGGCGCCGTGGCGCCGCAGCCGCTGGTGGACCATACAGATCCGAACATGGCACTGTTGATCGTGCCCGATGGCACGTGGCGCAAAGCGCGCAAGATACTGTATGCCAATCCCATACTGGCGACTTTGCCGCGCCTGAGCCTGGAAAACGGACCGCCATCCAGCTACAGGCTGCGTCAGACCCGCGAGCCGGCCGCCGTGTCCACGATCGAAGCGGTGGTGCGTACGCTGGCGCGTCTGGAGCCTGACCAGGATTTCAGTTCGGTTTTGACGCCCTTCAACGTTCTTATCGAACAGCAGATCCAGGCAATGGGTATGGACGTGTATGGGCGAAATTATGGCGGTTTGCCGGCATCTGAAGAGCGCAACTGAAGAGTCTGGCCGCCGCCTCACGCGATGCTCAAGGCAGCGGCTCATGCACCTTCAACGGTGTATCGTCGCGTATCGGTACTGTTTGACGCTCGATCATGCGGTGGACCCGCGGAGATTCTTTGCCGCGGTGCAACGCCAGCAGCTGATCCGACACCACAGCGTCCGCAAAGGTCCGGCGCTGATGATGTCGAACATATTCGACCCAGGTCGCCACATGGTAGCTTTCCGTCCAGACGCGGGGGTTTTCCAGATCGCGCAGCAAGGCCCACTGGCGCGCACCGTCGCGAATGCGTATTCGCCGGCGTAACGCCATTGCCGTCAGGAAGGCGGGTATGTCGGCCTGTGCAATCTCGTAATCCACCATCACCATGATGGGGCCGCTGCGCGAGCTGAGGTCCAGCTTCAGTTCGGGTTCGTTGAAGCGGTCCAGTGGGTCGAGATTCAGCTTGTCGAATTCGGGCAAGGCAAAGCGCAGCCCTATCAATGCTCCCCCCAGCAGCACCGCGCCAGATACGATCAGGGCCTGGTCGGCGCCGTGCGCTTCGGCCGTCAATCCCCAAAGCCAGCTGCCTGCCGCCATGCCGCCGAAAGTGGCGGTTTGATATAACGCCAGGGCCCGGCCCACGACCCAGCGCGGCGTCGATAGTTGAACCGTTACGTTAAAGAGGGATAGCGTCATTACCCAGCAGGCGCCGGCGGGCAGCAGGACCAGGCAGCTTATCCACAAGTCCCGGCTTAATGCCAGCAAAACCGCGCTTATGGCAAAACCGGTGAAGGCGGCCCGTACGATGGTTTCGTTACGCCAGTTTTCCCGCACCCGCGCATTGAGCATGGCGCCGCCGATGGCGCCGGCACCAAAGCAGCCCAGCATGATGCCGTAGGTGAAGGCGCCGCCTTGTACAAGGTCGCGCGCTACCAGCGGCAATAAAGCGAGTACCGCTACGGCGGCCAGTCCGAACAGGAAGCCGCGGAACAGCACTTTCAATAAATTGGGCGACATGGCGATGTAGCGCAGGCCGGCCGAGATGGCGCTGCCGAAAGCTTCGCGCGGCAGGGTGCGGGCCGGCCTTTGCGGCTTCCAGAGCCACAAGGCGCGGATCAAGGCGATGTAGCTGAGGGCATTCAAGGCGAATGCAAATGCTGCGCCGGCCAGCGCGACGATCATGCCGCCGACGGCGGGTCCGACGCTGCGCATGAGGTTGTAGCTCATGCTGTTCAGGGTAACGGCGCCGGGCAAGTGCTCGCGCGGAACGAGGTCGCCCATGGAGGCCTGCCATGACGGATTATGCAGCGCGGTTCCGCAACCGATAAAAAACGTGAAGGCGAGCAGCAGCCAGGGTGAAAGCATTCCCGAAATGGCAAACACCGCCAGGACGGCGGACACCAGCATCATGAGGATTTGGGCCGCCAGCATGATGTTGCGGCGGTCGAAGTTATCGGCGAGTGCGCCGGCGGCCAGCGAGAAGATCATGATGGGCAGCGTCGTTGCCGCCTGCACTAAGGCCACCATGTCGTCTGAGTCGGAGATTGTTGTCATGAGCCAGCCGGCGCCCACCGCCTGGATTAAGCCGCCAAGATTGGAAGCTAGCGTCGCCGTCCATAATGCGCGGAATGTGGCATGCCGGAACGGGGCTAAGGCTGAGGCTCTTTGAGGAATTGGTAAGCTCCTTGCGCATGCCTGGGTCGCATGACGTGGCCTGCTTTATAGGTTGAATTTATTGTATCAGCAGATCGCTGGGATTAGGACGGTTCAGCGGACCAGCGCAGCCAGTTGCGCGACTTGGTCTGCAATGGGGAGACTAGCGTCAAGGACGGGCACCCGTCCGTCCTGCACGGCGGATGGACGCTTCAATGCAGTGGTGTATGCGTCCCAGTGATCAAGCTTCCATTGGTCGCGCGGGTCATTCCGGTCCACAATGCGTTGCCTTCGTACAGCCAGCGGTAGCTCCAGCCATATGTGACGTAGCCTGGTCTGTGGGGGAAACCCGAGATCCTGTACGGAGAAAAGCGCCGAGGAGGCGGTTTCCCGGCTCCACGGGCCTGGAAAAATCACATCCAGCCCGATGTCCAGTTGGTCTTTTGCGATGCGCAGCGTGCTCTGATATTCCAGGTCGCGAACTTTCGCCTTGAATAGTGGGCTATCGCGGTCATTGGGATCTTGCCCCAGGGCCGCCAGCATCGAGCCCGACCAAATTTCGCTGACCACGTCTTTGTCCAGCACACACCAGGCTCGTCCTTCTTCACGTTGCCGTCGAACGAAGTGGGTGGTCAGGAAGGATTTGCCGGTTCCGGCATGGCCGAGCACAAAAAGGGCGGTAGGATCATTCATGTGGGTGCCTTGTCTATGATTTGGGCGTGCTTGTGCATGGCGGCTACGAATTGCGTCGCGGCTGGCGAAAGCGTCTGGTTTTGCCGTGTGATGAGATGTATGGGTTGCAAGCGTATGGGCAGGTCCACCGGCAATACCCGTATGACGCCCAGGCGTCCGTAGTGTTCCGCCAATGAGGCCGGCATGACCGCCAACATGTCCGACATTTCAAGCATTGCAGTGGTTGCGATGGTCGAGGCTGTTTCGGTGATGTTCAGATGCATGTCCACGCCCGCCTCGTGCAATGCCGCTTCGAAGCGGACTCGTTGCGGGGCGCCGGGCGGCTGAAGTATCCATTCCATCGATATCAAGTCATCAAAGGAAATGCTGCCTTGCCCGGCAAGAGGATGCGAGGCGCGTGCCACCACGACAAGTGCCTCATTCAGCAGCGGGGCACTGGAATAATCGCCATCGCCGTGTCCCGTGGTCAGGCGGCCCAATACCAAATCGACTTCGCCGCGCGCCAGCTGACGTATCATCATGTCGCTGGTGTCGACCAGTATCGAAACCGCTACGCGGGGATGGCGATGTTTATAGTCCACCAGCATCGGAGCGAGCAACTGCGGGATGGCGCCTGGTACGGTCCCGATCCGTAACGCGCCTTGCAAGCCCGAATGCAAGGCGATGATTTCTTCATGCATGTAGTCAAAATCAGTCAACATTCGGCGCGCATAACGCACCATGACTTCGCCGTAGGGCGTTGGCGTCATGCCGCGAGCATGGCGCTGGAATAGCGGAACGCCGAAGGCGTCTTCCGCCTGTTGCAGCAGCTTGCTAGCCGCTGGCTGGCTGATGTTCAGGCCGGTTGCCGCGCGTCCCAGGTTGCGTTCGGTATCAAGCAGGCTCAGCAACGCAAGCTGGCGCGTTCGTAAACGCAGAATCAAAGGGGGATATCCCGGCGGGGTAGGCATGATGGAATTATATATAAAACTATATGTAATGTTGCCGTTATTCTATTGGATTGGAATAGGTGCTTCCTTTAAGCTGCTTGAGTGCCGGCTTGGGTCGATCGACGGCCAGGCCGGGAGAGGCCTCGCGCTTTATTGCAAATTAAAGGAAAACGTATGAGCATCAAACGTCCTCGTCTCGCCGTTCTGCTGGGCGACCCAGCCGGTGTCGGTCCTGAAATGGCTGTAAAGCTGCTGGCGCGCCCGCAAAACAGGGCCGCGGCGGACCTGCTGTTGATCACCGATCCGGTGATGCTCGCGGATGCACAGCGCATTGCCGGTATTGAACTGGACTCCCTGATCGTTAACGACCTCGAGGAAGTCCGATACGAGACCGGTCGGGTCACACTGCTGCGCCATGATTGGCTGCAGGGCAAGTCGCCAGCGCCAGGCCAGTCTACCGTCGAAGCGGGACGCGCCTCTTTTCTGGCTCTGGAGATGGCATTGGAAGCGGTCAAGCGCGGCGTGGTCGACGGAATCGTATTTGCGCCGCTGAACAAGCACTCCTTGCGATTAGGCGGGTTGACCGAAGAAGACGAACTTCGTCACATGCAACGCAGCTTGCAAGTGCCTGGCTTCGTTTCCGAGTTCAACATAACCGGTGGCCTATGGACCTCGCGCGTGACGTCCCATGTACCGATACGCGAGGTGGCCGATCTCATTACGCAGGAAGGTATTTGCGAGGCGGTGAAAATCGTCGATTCGGCCCTGCGCCAGTCAGGAATCGAAAAACCGCGCATTGCGGTATCAGGCCTGAATCCGCATGCCGGTGATGGCGGCTCGATCGGGATGGAAGAGATCGAAGTGATTGCTCCCGCCATCAAGCAGGCACAAGCGCTGGGTTTGGACGCCCGCGGCCCATTCTCGCCCGACATTGTGTTCATTGCAGCCCGCCGGGGCGACTTTGATGCCGTCGTTTCAATGTTCCACGACCAGGGGCAGATCGCCATGAAGCTTATTGGCTTCGATCATGGCGTTACCTTGCATGGCGGCCTGCCTGTGCCCGTGGTGACATCGGCCAGCGGCAGCGCATTCGACATTGCCGGGCAGGGAATAGCGAACGTTGAAGGGCTGCAGCAAGCGTTCGACCTTTGCGTCCGTATGGCGTCGCATCATCAGGTGCACGAGGCGGCAATCTGACAGCGACGCTTCATCCATTGGCAGGCGCAAGCGCAGGTCGATGAGTCAGGCTGCGCCGTGTGATTCCACGAACAAGGCATAAAGGGAATGGCTGCTCGCCATGTATAGCCTGTTATTTTTCGGGCCGCCGAATGTCAGGTTGGCGCAGCGTTCCGGCAGCCTGATGAAACCGATGGCCTTGCCCGTGGAGTTGAACACCATGACGCCATCGAGATTTTCCGAGTTGCCTTTCAGCGTGTAGACGTTCCTGCCATCGACATCGACAGGATCAGAGTTGAGCGCGCCGTTGCTGCCCCAGCCGCACCAAAGGTTGCCGTCCTGGTCGACCTTGAATCCGTCGAGTGCGCCGTGGTCTGACGCATCGATAAGCTTCACCTTGTTTGACACCGTGCCATCGGACGCCACGTCATAGCTCCAGATGCTGCGATTCGGCGTGCCTTTCCATTCGACGACGTACAGCTTTTTCTCATCAGGAGAAAAGGCGAGTCCGTTGGGATTGACGATGTCGGTGATGATGGCCGTGAGCGTTCCGTCGGTACCCAGGCGGTACACATTCGTGGTGGCCTGTTCGGGCGTGGCTTTCGAGCCTTCCCATTCGCCATTGATGCCAAATAGCGGATCGGTAAACCAGATGGTGTCATCGGAGGTGACCACGACATCGTTCGGTGCATTCAATCGCTTCCCCTCGTAGTGATCTGCCAGCACGGTTACCCGGCCATCATGCTCGGTGCGTACGACCCGGCGGGTGACGGAATGCTCGCAGCTTATCAAGCGACCCTGCCGGTCGCGCGCATTGCCATTAGCATAGTTGGCGTTGTCACGGAATACGCTGAACGTCTCATTGGACTCGTCGTACTTCATGATCCGATTGTTTGGAATGTCGCTGACCAGCACATAGCCTTCATTGGGGAAGTAGACCGGCCCCTCTGCCCAACGCATTCCTGTTGCAACCTGCTCGACCGTGCTGCTGTAGATGCGATACTTCGCAAAGCTGGGATCGAGGATCAAGATGGATGGATCGGGATAGCGTTGATTTGGCGTGAAAAGAAACGATTGCGCTCCCGACGCGGCGCTGGCCAATGCCAGGGTGCCGCCGACGGTGGCTTTAAGGAATTTCCGGCGCGGTTGAACGTTTTGCTGTTGCATGGCTTGTCTCCGGTGGCTTGTTTTGTGTGATTGATTGCGGTGGCGGCGAGTCCGCGCAATGTTGACGTTGTAGTGAATGTTTTGTCGCGGCCTATCAATATTCGAGGACGCCTCATAATTCTGGGTTATGCGCCATAAAAAAGAAAGGCGGCCAGAAGGCTTTGTTTCTTTTTAAAGTCATCGGCTTGCCACTCTCCGGATGAGGTCTCCATGCATTTATGCGGCCTCCATGTTCGAGTTGCGGACAGGACGACATACGCGCATGCTGGCACCCTGCAGGCATGCCGTATGGCACCCATGATTGCGCCTGCACACGAACGGACATTGACATGCAAGTAATTCTAAAGAATTCCGCCGCGACGGGCTGGGGAAGAACGCTGGGCGTTCTTGGTGGTATGGGGCCATTGGCCGGTGCCTCATTTGCCTATCGCCTTGCGCAGTTAACTCCTGCACGCAATGATCAGGAACATATCCCGGTTTTGCTGCGCAACGATCCCCGGATACCGGATCGCTCAGCGTCAAGACTGAGTGGCGGTACAGACCCTTTGCCCGCCATGCTGGAGGGGATGCGATTTCTAGAGAGGGCTGGCGTTGATTGCATTGCCATTCCTTGCAATACCGCTCATTTATGGTTCGATGCGCTTGACTCGGCGGTCGGCGTGCCCGTGATGCATATCGTGGAGTCGGTCGTCGAGGATTTGCGACGTCAGGGCATTCAGGGTGGCAAAATCGGCATCATGGGTACGGCCGCCACACTGGAGTTGGGCCTGTATCAACGATATCTGATTGCAGCGGGCTACGAGCCGCTGGTTCCCTCACAAGCCGAAATACTGGCTTGTTGCGTACCCGCCATCTTTGCAGTGAAGGCCAATCGGATCGATGCGGCGTTTTCCCCGGCGTCACAAGGGATTACCGCACTGGAACGGCGGGGTGCCCAAGCGGTGGTACTGGGATGTACGGAACTGCCTCTGGCAGTGCCGCACCACCGGCGTGAAGAGTTTGGGCTTGTACTGACGGATTCTGTCGATGCATTGGCTCTTTCCGTATTGGAGCGATTCAATGCATCGGAAGCCGTAGCGTTGGAGGTCTAAAGTCGATTAAACGATACACGACTCAGGACCCGCCCTGGACGGTTGCCGCACACATCCGAGCCGGTCCAGACCTGTTCTCCGTTCACCCATACGCGGTTTATGCCTTGGCTGGTTTGTATCGGCGCATCGAACGTGGCACGGTCAGTGACGAGCGCTTCATCCATCAGTACCAGATCGGCAAAATAGCCGGGACGAAGCAGCCCGCGTTTTTCAAGGCCATAATTGCTTGCGGCCAAGCCCGTCATCTTATGTATGGCCTGTTCGAGTGTCATGAGGTTCTGTTCCCTTACCATGGCGCGCAGGACGCGGGTGAACGTGCCCCATTGTCTGGGATGTGGGTGCGAATCGAACGGCAGGCCATCGGAACCAACCATGGTCATGGGATGCGTCATGATTCTGGCCACGTCGTCTTCATGCATAAGGAAATAGATTGCCCCTGCAGGCATCAGCCGGTCCATCGTACCTTGTTCATCCAGCCCCAGCTCCTGCATGACATCGGCAAAGTCGCGGCCCGCCGCTTCTGGATAACCTTTGGACCACGTCACCATAGTCCGCTTGGAAATCATGATGCGGTCCAGACGAAGCATTGTCGACGTTGCGGGGTAGGGGTGGCAGTCGATGCATACGGCTTGGTGCCTGCCCGCATCCTCGATCAGCTTCAGTGTCTCTGCTGAGCGTCCATGATTCTTGCTGCCCGCAAGCTTGTGGTGCGAGAAAACCACCAGGCTTTCCAAGGCACGGCCGATTTCGAGTGCTTCTTCCATCGCTGGAACGATATGGTCGGCTTCGTCGCGCAAGTGCGTCGCGTACAGACCTCCACGTTCTTTCATGGGCGCGCCTACCTGGATGATTTCGCTGGTGGGTGCGTTGGATGCGGGAGGATAGAAAGTGCCGGTGGACATCCCGAAGGCGCCCGCGTCCAGTGCTTCGGCCAAGAGATGCTGCATGGCTTCAATTTCCGGTTGCGTCGCTGCACGGCCCGTGTCCGCCATGCTGGCGACGCGCAAGGTCGTATGGCCGACCAGAGGAATAACGTTCACTGCGGCTGGCGTCTGCCGTAGTTGCGATATCCAGGCTGCAAACGTCTTGAACCGGAAAAGTTCTGGTGGTCCCAAGAGATCCAGGGGCTGCGGAATGACGTCGCCGTAAGGCAACGGCGCAAGGCTGATGCCGCAGTTGCCTGTGACTACCGTGGTCACCCCTTGTGAGACTTTCGGTTTCATGTCGGGATGGGCCAGCAAATAGCCATCATCATGGGTGTGGGAGTCGATAAAGCCGGGCGTCAGGACCAGGCCTTCTGCTGCCCTTACCAGTACTCCTTCGCCCTTGTCGAATTGGCCGATTTCTGCAATAAGCCCATCCGACACGGAGACGTCTGCTCGGAACCGAGCAGCTCCCGATCCATCGACCAGTGTAGCGCCTGAAATAATGAAATCTGTTGGCATAGACCGCCTTATCAATCTAGTTTCTTGATGCCGGCATCTTCGATGATGGACGCCCACTTTTTTGCTTCGCTGTCTATCAAGGCTTTGAAATCCGTGGGAGTGCTGTACGAGGCGTCAGCGCCGAACGTCGCCAGCGATTTTTTGACGTCCTCATCGTTCAAGGCCGCTTGCAAAGACTTGTTCAACCTGTTGATGACTTCGGGGGGTGTACCTGCGGGGGCAACTATCCCGCCCCATGCGACGGTTTCGTAGCCGGTAATGCCTGCTTCCGATACCGTGGGCGTCTTAGGTAGCAAGTCCAGACGTTTTACGCTGCTGACGCCCAGCGGCCGTACCTTGCCGGACTTGATCAATGGAATGGCTTCGGATGAATTGGAGAACATGTAGTCCAGGCGGCCGCCGATCAGGTCTTGCAGAGCGGCGGGGCCGCTGTTGTAAGGCACGAAAAGGGTGTCAATTTTTGCTAGGCTTTTAAAAAGTTCGCCTCCCATATGCCCTGTTGTGCCCACTCCCGAGGCACCGTACGACAGCTTGCCCGGATTTTCCTGGGCACTTTTCACGAGATCGTCAATCGATTGCGCTGGCGACTGATCGGGCACAATGAGAACGTTATACAGGCTGAACATCTGGCCAATCGGCGCCAGATCGTTGTTGACATCGTAAGGCAAGTTCTTGAACAGGGCTTGATTCACTGAAAGCGTGTTGATGTTGCCGTAACCGACCGTGTAGCCGTCATTGGGTGCATTCTTGATTTGCATGATCCCGATATTGCCGGCGGCGCCCGGCTTGTTTTCTACTACTATCGATTGCCCGAGATCTTTTGCCATTGCATTGGCGATAACCCGCGATAGCACGTCGGGAGACCCTCCTGCCGCCGACGGTACGATAAACTTGATCGCATTCTGTGGATACGTACCTTCAGCGTGCGTCGCGGAGACTACGCCAAACCCTATGATGGCGACGGTAATACTCTTGAAAATCGAACAAGTGCGCATGTTTCTTCCCTTGGTGAGCGATGAAAGCTACAAGCTATCACTGTATTTGCCCAACGCATTCATAGAAATATGTGCCTAACCCATAACCTTGATATATTGATGCCCAACTCGCCGCCGACCGACCACCCCGCAACAAGCGCGCCGGAACATGATCGGAAGACTGTGCGAGTACCCTTGAGCCTGCGGCAGATCGAAGTCTTCCGGGCGATCATGGTGACTGGCTCCATCAGCGCTGCCGGGCGCATGCTGTACGTATCTCAACCGGCCATCAGCCGGGTTCTGGCACTCACGGAAAGCCGTCTCGGCTATCAGCTCTTCGACCGTATGAAGGCACGGCTCATCGCGACTCCCGAAGCGACGCGCTTGTTCATGGAAGTCGAGCATATCTATGAGCGCATACAGTCCGTCAATGACTTGGCAGTGAGTCTGGGCGAAACCGGTTTTGGCACACTCAAGCTCCTCGGTAGCGCAACATTCGGGCAGCGCATGATCCCATGTGCCCTGCAGCATCTTTATGCCAAAAGCCCACGAGCCAAAGTGGATTTCCGCACCGCCACGTTCGATCAAATGGTTGGGCACTTCCTGGCCGGACGAGCTCACCTGGGCATTTCGCTACAACCGTCCGATAGCCCATCGTTGACCTCTGTTGCATTAGGCACGGCGCCGGTTGTCTGTATTGCACCGAAAGGTCATCCTCTTGGCGATCTGGACATCGTATACCCCGACGCTGTGGTAGGCTTTCCGTGGATCAGCTATCCGGCTGATGCCCCTGCGGGACGGATGGTAAGCAGTTTCTTCGGCGAAGGCCGGCATCCCAGAACGACTATTGAAGTTCACTCACCATCGAGCGCAGTCTCGTGTGTGACACATGGACTTGGCATGGCCTTGGTGGATATGTGGAGTCTTCCCGCCGAAACCTTGCCATATCTGGAAGTCAAACCTGTTGCGGTAGACGACCTGACCATATGGGCGACCTATTCCAATGTTGACCCGCTTCCATTAATGGGCCGACGATTGCTGGATGCGGTAAAAAAAGTCATTGAAGAAGAAGCCATCAAACTTTGATCTTCCACCATAACCGAGGGCTATTGACCTTGCACTTCTCCGCCGACGAAAAGCTGCCAAGTTCAAGTAAAGCAAGGATTTATTCAATTTTGACGGCTTCGGGTCCTGGTTGCGGGTCGTGAGGGCGCAGGGTTTACGGTTAGTGCGGTTGTAGGCATGCTTGCTGTTTTGTCTACATAAGGGAAATGCCATGAGTGCACCTCACCGAAAACTCGGCTTGGCCGTTGCTCAGATGGGGCCGGTGAATCTGGCCGACGACCGCGGCAGCGTCGTCAAACGACTGATTGAGATGTTGCGTGAAGCGCATGGCCGAAGCGCTGATTTCGTCGTCTTTCCCGAACTGGCCCTGACCACATTTTTTCCCCGGTACTGGATGTCGATGCAAGAGGCCGAAGAGCGCTATTTTGAAGCGGCCATGCCCAATAGCGCCGTTCAGCCGCTATTCGATGAAGCCAGAAAGCTCGGAGTGGGGTTCTACCTGGGTTACGCCGAACTAACTCCCGATGGTCAGCGCTTCAATACCTCGATATTGGTCGATAAGTCGGCTTCGATAATAGGCAAGTATCGCAAGATCCATCTGCCCGGCCATGATGATCACAAACCGGACGCTCCCTTCCAGCACCTAGAGAAAAAATACTTCGATGTCGGCAACGAGACATTCGGCGTGTGGAATGTCCAGGACGTGAAAATGGGTATGTGTCTATGCAATGATCGCCGCTGGCCCGAGACCTGGCGCGTCATGGCTTTGCAGAGCGCTGAAGTGGTCGTGTTGGGCTACAACACCCCATCGCAGAACATCCACTGGCCGGAGCCTGTCCATCTTAGAATGCATCATCACCTTATTGCCTTGCAGGCCAGTGCCTATCAAAATTGTGTCTGGGCAGCGGCGGCGGCAAAGTGCGGCTACGAAGACGGGCATCATATGATCGGCGGTTCCGTTATCGTGGCGCCGACGGGCGAAATTGTCGCCCAGGCCAGCACTGAAGACGATGAGGTAATCTCATTTAATGCCGATCTGGCGCTGGCGGAAGCCTTCAGGAAAAATGTGTTTGATTTTGCTCGCCATCGTCGTCCCGAGCATTACCAGCTTATCGTAGACAGGGTCGGGCCTGGCGAACCGCTCAAGCGCTGACGCCCAATAAACCGGAAGGAGGAATCATGGCGACACAGGATGAAAAGGCGCGTGCCTTTAGAGCGCTGCACCAACAAGAAACAGCCTTCATTATTCCCAATCCTTTCGATATCGGCACGGCAAGGTTGCTGGCGCACTTGGGCTTTCCAGCACTCGCTACGACCAGCGCGGGATATGCCTTTACGATGGGACTGCCGGACTTCCGCGTGGGCCGCGAGCGCATGTTGGCCCACGTGGCCGAGATTGCGTCAGCCACCGAACTGCCTGTCAGCGCAGACCTGGAAAATGGTTTCGGCGATGATCCCGGCACGGTGGCCGAAACCATACGCCTGGCGGCCGAAGGCGGTGTAGTCGGCGGCTCCATTGAAGATGCAAGCGGTCAACCCGATACGCCCATCTACGACCTCGGCCTGGCCGTGGCGCGGATTGGCGCTGCGGTCGAGGCCGCGCGTGCGCTGCCGTTCCCGTTTACGCTTACGGCGCGCGCCGAAAATTATCTCAATGGTCGCCCCGATCTTGCCGATACCATAAAGCGCTTGCAAGCCTACCAGGAGGCCGGCGCCGACGTCCTGTATGCGCCTGGCCTGACCAGCAAGGCCGAGATCGTGACCGTGCTGGGCGCCATTGATCGCCCGCTTAACGTCGTAATGGGTTTGCACGGCGTAAGCCTGGGGCTGGCCGAACTCCAGGACATGGGGGTGAAGCGGGTGAGCGTGGGCAGCGCACTTAGCCGAGCGGCGCTGGGCGCATTCATGCGCGCAGCTCAAGAGATGCGCGAGCACGGAACGTTCAGCTTTGCCGATGAGGCCATTCCCTACACGGCGATAAGCGAAATATTCGATCGCTGACCAGGTATTTTTGGGGGTAATATTGCGCTTTCCCGGCCAGCCGGTCCCTGTGTCCTACTAGAAGAGCTCCCCAATGAGCATGGTAAGTTGCCCCGTCGCGATACCCATTTGCGGAATCCACTTGTCCGCAGGCAATGGAGGCGGCAGTGGGCCGCAACATTTGCTGGACTATTTGGACAAGCTGGACCTGAAGGGCTTCGTATGCCATCGCGATGACGGCGAGGGTGTTGGCGTGACGCTTACCGATGACTTCGCGCAGCGCTATACGCCGCAGTTCGACACGACGCTGTTGTGCCAGCAGCTGAATTTGTCCACCACGGACAAGCCCGACGATCTGGAACGGGAGATCGTGCTGGCCTTGCTGGCGAGCCCCGTCCGGTTCGAATTCCCCAGTTTTGAAGAGTTTGCATCGGCGGTCAATATTCGCCGGAATATCGTTCAGAACGCGCGCAGTACCGCCCTTGCCTTCGATACGGAGCATGCCGAGCGCCCGGAGGATTATTGGAACTACGACCTGTCCAGCGGCTTTACGGTAAAGCCGGGCAAGCCGCTGATCGAAGCGCTGCAGAAAACCACCCAACCCGAACGCTCGGGCAAGCTTTATTCTTTTTCCTGCTATCGGGCAACCGAGTACGTCATTTTGCTGAGCATTGCGCAGGAACTTGCCGAGTGCAATCCCGCCGTCCTGGCCAAGCTGCAGCAGCAATGGGAAACGCGGGCCATTATGTCGGGGCAGTTTCACGATGTATTCCTGTACGAATACGGATCCATGGCGCAGCCCTTGCCCCCTTGCTACTACATACCGGGCGACCGGCTGTGGTTTCGAAATCCCGACGAGCAATCGTCCAATGTCGAGGGCTATGAGGGCTCGTGGGTGTTCTATCTGGGCGATGGTCTTTTTACCAACTTCTGGAAACGCGACCAGCCTTTCACGCTGCGCTCCAAGTGTGTGGAGCTATTCCATTGGCGGAATGCGACATATCGCAATGCCGATGGCAAGTTGCTGGTGGACGATGATGTTGTTGATGCACGGGTGGCCCAATCCATGCAAGATCCGGGCGAAGTGGATCGTATCGTGGACCTGATGCTACGACTGCGCGATCCCCGTGATGTCTATCGGGATGGCGGCTGTATAGACACGACGCGCGAGTGCGCGCGCCGGGTACGCCCCGGCACCGGCGGACTGGCGTTCGATCGCTGACTTACAGGAAGTGGTCGAGCAGGCGGCGGCTGACTCTATCCAAGCTGGTCACGTCGCGTATCAGGTACTGCACGCTGTGCGCATCCGCGATGAGCAGTGTGTTTGCGGAAAGCCGGCGAATGTCCTCTTCGGCCTTGAGCAGCAGCGTGGCGGCGCCACGGTTTGTCTCAACTTGCCAGTGACTGGGCGTGGCAAAGCTGGAGACGTGCCGTATCCGCTTTATCTCGGGCATGAACTCACGGCTCGCCAGCTCATCTTCCAATAAGGCCCGCGTGCCATCGGGCAAATCGGCCATGTTATCGATCCATACCAGTTCCGCGCCGTCGGGTCCGACCAGGGCAATGCCCTCGTCCGCTGCCGAAATGGGAAAACTGCGCACGGGCGCGATGGTGTCATAAAGCCGTCCATCGATCTTCAGGACAAGGCGCCCGTGCGGATCGCGGCTAAGCTCAAAGTGTGTGGTTGTCATGGTCGTGTCGCTTGCATCATGATTTGACTTGCTCTGCGTCGTCGTCCCAGGCTTCGCTGTCCGAGCCGGCTTCGGCCTGTGCCGCCTGAGCCTGGTGCAGCTTGAAATAGTGCCCATTGCGGGCCATAAGGTCATCATGCTTGCCCACTTCCACGATTTCTCCCCGGTCCAGCACCACCAGGCGGTCAGCCTGGCGCAGGGTGCTCAGGCGGTGCGCAATGGAAATAGTGGTGCGGCCGCGCACAAGGTTATCCAGCGCCTTTTGGATTTCCTTCTCGGTGGCGGTGTCCACCGATGAGGTAGCCTCGTCGAGTATCAGTATGGGCGGGTCGATGAGTAAGGCTCGTGCAATCGAGATGCGCTGGCGTTCGCCGCCCGAGAGGGCTTGCCCGCGTTCGCCCACCAGGGAATCGTAGCCGTGGGGCAAGCGCAGGATGAATTCGTGCGCATTGGCCGCGCGTGCGGCCGCAATGATTTCCTGCCGGCTGGCATCCGGCTTGCCATAGGCGATATTTTCGGCAATCGTGCCGAAGAACAGGAAGGGCTCCTGCAGCACCAGCCCGATGTTGCGGCGGTACTCGGAAATGGGCAGTGCGCGAATATCCACGCCATCCAGGCGAATCGCTCCGTGGGATACGTCGTAGAAGCGACAGATCAGGTTCACCAGGGTGCTCTTTCCTGAACCGCTATGGCCGACCAGCCCTATCATTTCGCCGGGTGCGATATCCAGGTCGATGCCTCGCATGACGCTGCGGTTGCCATAACGAAAACCGATGTTGCGCAATTCAATACGGCCTTTTACGTGCTCGATATGAACGGGGTTGGTCGCTTCGGGCACGCTTGATACGTGGTCCAGGATATCGAAAATACGTTTTGCGCCAGCGGCGGCTTTTTGTGTGAATGAGACGATGCGACTCATGGAATCGAGCCGCAAATAGAAGCGGCTGATATAAGTCAGAAAGGCGGTCAGCACCCCTACGGTAATGTCGTTGTGCGACACCAGCCAGATACCGAATGCCCACACGACCAACAACCCGATTTCGGTCAGCAGGGTGACAGTGGGCGAGAACAATGACCAGATCCGGTTGACCCGGTCGTTGACGACAAGATTGCGGTTGTTCGCCTCCCTGAAACGCGATACCTCACGGCGTTCCTGGGCAAATGCCTTGACCACGCGGATGCCGGGAATCGTGTCGGCCAGCACATTGGTGATTTCCGACCAGATACGATCCACTTTTTCGAAGCCGCGGCGCAAGCGATCGCGCACCAGGTGAATGAGCCAGGCTATGAAGGGCAGGGGAAGCAAGGTAACGACCGCGAGCCATGGATTGATGGAAAACAGAATGGCGGCGGTCATGACGATCATCAGCACGTCGGTGGCAAAATCGAGCAGGTGCAGCGAAAGAAAGACGCAGATGCGGTCGGACTCCGAGCCGATTCGCGCAATCAGGTCGCCCGTGCGCTTGCCGCCGTAGTACTGCAAAGACAGTTTCTGCAGGTGCTCGTAGGTCGTCGTGCGCAAGTCGGCGCCAATGCGCTCGCTCACCCACGCAAGGATGAAGGTGCGCGCCCAGCCCAGCACCCATGCCAGCAACGAGGAGGCCAGCAAGGCCCCAAGGTAAAGCTGCACCAGGCTCCAATCTATGGGCACCCCATTTTGAAAGGGAATCAGTACCTTGTCCATCAGCGGCATGGTGAGGTAGGGAGCCACCAATGCGGCCGCGGTGGACGCCAGCGTCAGGAGAAAGCCGGTCAGCAATAACAGCCGATAAGGCTTGGCAAAGCGCCACAGGCGCAGTAGCGCCCAGGTGGATGGCGGCGCGTCGACGCGCGTGGCGCTGGCGGGCCGTACCTCGGCCTCACGGATGACCGGGGCGGCGATGCCCAGGGCCAGATTGCGCTGACGCTCGAAGCTGCCGATCCATTGCAGGGCAGCGGCATGGTGACCCAGGGTATAGCGCCAGACCGCCAAGCGAGCCGCGCTGTCGTGCAATTCCAGTGTGCCGATGCCAGCATGATCGTGATGACGAAGGGCCAAGTCCGGCCGATAAGCCCAGGCCTGCCACTCAGTCTGGTCGGGCGCCAGGACTAATAATTGCAAGCTGGTCACCGCGAGTACAGTCGACGCGAAATTCAGGTGGGAATCGAGATCCACTTTCAGCCATGAAACCACCACCTCGCTGTCAGTAAGCCGTTCGCTTAGGGACGAACGCCAGGGCGCAGGCAGGTCATCGAGGGCATGGCCGAAATCGTTTATTGGTGTCTTCATTGATTTTGCGCGATTCGCAGGCTGATAGGCATACTGAGTAAGAAGTGGGCGCTATTGTCACGGCGCAGTGGCCCAGTGGTGAAGCAATGAATTAACAGTGTCGTTTTTTTGCGTCTCGCCTGATGATTTTCTGCTCTTCGGATACGAATTGCAAACACCCGCCGCATGATTTGCCGTTAAATACGCTACACGAACGGTAATGTACCCTCGCTACATCATTTTTTACTTTCGATGCAAAAGAAATACATAGAATTCATCAGTATGATGTCTTTGCAGGGGCCGAATATCTGGGCCTATCGTCCGATTATCGAAGCCTTGGTTGACATAGGCGAGCTTGAAGATTATCCGTCGAATACGATCCCCGGCTTTTACGAGCGCCTCAGTGCCTGGTTGCCATCGTTGATTGAGCACCGGTGCAGCGTCGGTGAGCGCGGCGGTTTCCTGCAGCGCTTGAAGCAGGGAACGTGGCCGGCTCATATCCTGGAACATGTCACGCTGGAATTGCAAAGCCTGGCCGGAATGCCCGGCGGACTGGGCCGTGCCCGCGAGACCTCGACCCGAGGTGTGTACAAGGTAATTGTGCGCGCCTGGCATGAGTCTGTCACCACGGCGGCGCTTTATGCGGCGCGCGATCTGGTGATGGCCGCCATCGAAGACCGTGAGTTCGACGTTCAGGCCGCCGTCGACCAGTTGCGTGAGCTTGCCGAAGCGTTGCGGCTGGGACCCAGTACGGCTTGCATTGTGGATGCCGCCGACGACCGTGATATTCCGACCATCCGCCTGAGTGAAGCCAACCTGGTGCAGTTGGGATATGGTGCCTTTCAGCGCCGCATCTGGACGGCAGAGACGGACCGCACCAGTGCGATTGCCGAGAGCATTTCCCGCGACAAGGACCTGACCAAAAGCCTGCTCGGCGCTTGCGGCGTGCCGGTACCCGAGGGGCGCCTGGTGGACACCCTGGACGAAGCCTGGGATGCCGCGGAATCGATCGGACTGCCGGTTGTGGTCAAGCCGTGTGACGGCAACCATGGGCGTGGTGTGTTTACCAACCTGATGACCCGTGCGGAAATCGAAACGGCCTATGCCATCGCCGTCAATGAAGGCAGTGGTGTGGTGGTCGAGCGATTTATCCAGGGAGATGAGCATCGGCTGCTGGTGGTGGGCGATCGCATGGTGGCCGCCGCGCGCGGAGACGCCGCCATCGTCGTGGGCGACGGCATACACACCGTGCGCACCTTGATGGAAAGCCAATTGAATTCCGATCCGCGCCGGGGGCGCAGTGAAGATCAGCCGCTCAATTTCATACGCCTGGACTCGGCAGCCATGCTCGAGCTGGGGCGCCAGGGCCTGGTGCCCGATTCCATTCCCGGGGATGGCGTGCGCGTGCTGATTCAGCGTAACGGCAATGTCGCAATCGATGTCACCGATACCGTGCACCCCAGCGTGGCGGCGACCGTTATATTGGCGGCGCGCGTGATTGGACTGGACATCGCGGGCGTGGACCTGGTTGCCCGCGACATTTCCCAGCCTCTTGAAGCCCAGGGCGGCGCGATCGTCGAAGTGAACGCAGGGCCTGGTTTATTGATGCACCTGAAGCCAGCAGCCGGCGAGCCGCGTCCTGTGGGCAGGGCGATTATCGATCACCTGTTTCCCGACGGCGACACGGGACACATCCCGATCGTCGGGATCGCCGGAAGCCGGGGCAAGACCACTGTGGCCCGCCTGGTGGCCCATTTGTTGCAGCTCAATGGTCAATACACCGGGCTTGCGTGTAGCGACGGACTGTTCTTTGCCCGTCGCCACGTGCAGAAAACCGATGGGGCCAACTGGGCCGCCGGTCGCCGCGTGCTGATGAATCGGGCGGTCCAGGCCGCCGTCATCGAGAACGGCTACCGCAGTATTCTGAGTGAAGGCCTTGCCTATGACCGCTGTCAGGTCGGCGTAGTAACCAATCTTGACCCCGACGAGACATACCCTGAGTTTTACGTTCCCGATGCCGAATATCTGGCCAAGGTGTTGCGCACCCAGGTCGATGTGGTGTTGCCAGGCGGCGTGGCGGTGCTCAATGCCGATGACCCGCCAGTGGCCGACATGGCATCTTTGTGCGACGGCGAAGTTATCTTCTACGGCATGGATGCGGTATCGCCCATTATGCTGGAGCATTTGCAGCAGAGCAGGCGCGCGGTATTTATCCGTTCCTCGCAAATAGTCCTGGCCGACGGCGGCAACGAGTTGTTATTGACCGACACGGCCAGCGTACCCCTGACCCAGCACGACTCGCGCGACTGCGAGGTATCCGGTTTGCTGGCCGGTATCGCTGCCGCCTGGGCACTGGGTATAGGAACGGATCTGATACGCGCCGGCATCGAAGCGTTTGGGCTTGAAGCGTCTGAACTGGTATGGGAACGTACAACGATGACTTCGGCGGAGTCCGCTTAACCGGTCGAGTATTGAAGTCATCCGCATGGCCCTCTGGGCACCAGTGGAAATAAGGAAGGCAGGCTGATGGAAGTTTCACGTGTACGGGCCCTGCGCGGCCCGAATCTCTGGTGCCGGCAGACGGTGATCGAAGCCATTGTGGCCTGCACCGAGTCAGAGTGCGTCATCGACGATATGGACGTATTCGAAACCCGGATGCGCGTGCGCTTTCCCGAGCTCGATATCTTGAAGCCGCCGGGACAGGAGCAGCGGGGATCAGTTGCCCATGCGCTGGCATCGGCCGCCTTCTGCCTGCAGACCAAGGCTGGCTGCCTGCTTACCTACAGCCGGACTTCCCTGACGATAGAACCCGGCGTGTATCAGGTGGTTGTCGAATACAGCGAGGAAGCAGTGGGCCTCCTGGCCTTCGAACTGGCTCAGGAGCTATGCCTGGCTGCCATGCACGACAGTCCTTTCGACGTAAACGATGCGTTGGCCCGCCTGCGTGCAGTGAATGAGGACGAGCGCCTGGGTCCAAGCACCGGTGCGATCGTGCAGGCCGCCGTCAAGCGCAACATCCCTTACCGGCGCCTGACGCGGGGCAGCCTGGTGCAGTTCGGCTGGGGTAGCCGCCAGCGGCGCATCCAGGCCGCCGAGACAGATCGCAGTGGAGCGATCGGCGAGGCAATTGCGCAGGACAAGGAACTTACCAAGACGCTGCTTGCGGCAGCGGGCGTGCCGGTGCCGGGCGGACGCCTGGTGACGAGCGCCGAGGATGCCTGGGCGGCGGCTTGCGAGTTGGGCGGGCCCGTGGTCCTTAAGCCGCGCGACGGCAATCAGGGCAAGGGTGTGGCTGTCAATGTCCAGGGACGCGAACAAGTGCTGGCCGCCTATGAAGGCGCGCGCGCCAATTGCCGGGACGTTATTGTCGAAAAGTACTTTCCAGGCCACGATTTTCGCCTGCTGGTGGTGGGTGACAAGCTCGTCGCGGCAGCGCGGCGCGATCCACCGCAAGTGACAGGCGATGGCGAGCACACCATTTCGCAGTTGGTCGAGTTGATCAACGCCGATCCGCTGCGTGGTGAGGGCCATGGCTCATCATTGACCAAGATAAGGCTGGACGATATAGCCTTGGCGACGATGGCGACCCAGGGCTATGGAGCTGACTCCATCCCTGCCCAGGGCACTCTGGTCACCTTGCGCAATAATGCCAACCTGAGCACGGGCGGAACTGCTACCGACGTAACCGATCACGTGCATCCGGAACTCGCCGCCGGCGCAGTCGCGGCGGCCCAGATGGTGGGCCTGGACATCTGCGGGCTCGATTTCGTGAGCGATAACGTCTACGAACCGTTGGACACGCAGGGCGGCTGTATTGTTGAGGTGAACGCCGCGCCAGGCCTGCGCATGCATCTTAGCCCGTCGTTTGGCAAGGGCCGCGACGTAGGCGAAGCGATCATCGACGAGATGTTCGCCGCCGGCGAAGATGGCCGCATTCCGCTGGTCGCCGTGGCGGGGACCAATGGCAAGACGACGACCGTGCGCCTGATTGCGCATCTGATCGCACATGGCGGTCAGCGCGTGGGCATGACCAATTCGGATGGCGTCTATATAGGCTCAAAACGTATTGATACCGGCGACTGCAGCGGCCCGCGAAGCGCGCGCAACGTACTCCTGCATCCTGACGTGGACGCCGCTGTTTTCGAAACGGCAAGGGGCGGAATATTGCGGGAAGGATTGGGTTTCGACCGGTGCAATGTGGCGGTGGTGACCAATGTCGGCATGGGCGACCATCTAGGGCTGAGCTTCATCAGCACCGTCGAAGACCTGGCCATCGTCAAACGGGTCATTGTCGAGAATGTTGCCGTCGATGGGGTTGCGGTATTGAACGCCGCCGACCCCATGGTGGTCGCAATGGCAGACAACTGCCCTGGCGCTGTCACCTACTTTTGCAGCGATCGCAATCACCCCGTGCTTGCCATGCATCGCGCGCAGGGCCGTCCGGTGGTCTGTGTGGAAGACGGCGATATTGTGCTGGCCGAAGGCGATTTTGAACGGCGCTTCGAACTGAGTGCGATACCTCTCACACACAATGGCGCCATCAGCTTTCAAGTGGAAAACGTAATGGCGGCCTTGGGCGCCGCCTGGGCATTGAGACTGGACTGGGATAGCGTGCAGCGCGGACTCGCGTCGTTCGTCAGCGACGCCGACACGGCACCCGGTCGCTTCAACCTGTTTTCTTATCGCGGCGCCACGATCATCGCGGACTACGGCCACAACCCTGATGCCATCCAGGCCCTGGTGAAGGCCATCGACACCATGCCGGCCAAACGGCGCTCGGTGGTCATCAGCGGAGCCGGCGACAGGCGGGACGTCGACATCCGTCGCCAGACCGAGATTCTGGGCGATGCGTTCCACGACGTAATCCTGTATCAGGACATGTGCCAGCGTGGACGTACCGATGGGGAAGTCGTTGCGCTTCTGCGCCAAGGGCTCGTCAACGCTTCCCTCTGCACGGATATACAGGAAGTACGCGGAGAGTTCCTGGCCATCGATACGGCCCTTGAGCGCCTGGCCGACGGGGATCTTTGCCTGATTCTTGTCGATCAAGTCGAGGAGGCGCTCGCACATATCGCGCAGCGTGTCGCCGAATGTGTACAACCTGTGCGGGTCGACAGCGAATAGCCTGAGTTCAACCTTTCTTACTTTTTCGGAGCCCACGATATGGCGGCACTGCGTTACAGTGCACGTTATGTGGGCCGGCCGTGCCGGTTTCTAAAAGGGGATCACCATGAGCCGTTTGCCGGACACCCATTTCGACAGTCTTTTGCCCCCGCTGGCCATGACTCGGCGAGGATTCATCGTTACCTCGCTCGCCGGCGGCTTCGCAATCGCGGCGGGACCTGTGGTGGCGCAGACCGCCATCAAGACCGACACGAAAGGCCTGGTGGCCGGCGAAGTGAAGATTCCGGTGAAGGACGGCAGTATTCCCGCCTATCGCGCGGCGCCGGAAGGCAAGACTGTGCTGCCCGTCATATTGGTCGTACAAGAAATCTTCGGGGTACACGACTATATCAAGGATGTCTGTAGGCGGCTCGCGAAGCAGGGGTATATGGCCATTGCTCCGGAGCTCTATTCCCGACAAGGCGATCCTTCACGGTATACGGAGATCTCCCGTCTACTTAGCGAGGTTGTCGGCAAGGTGCCCGATGAGCAGGTGATTGGCGATCTGGATGCGACGGCTGCGTGGGTCGCTAAAAATGGCGGCAACACCGAACGCCTTGGAATCACCGGGTTTTGCTGGGGCGGCCGCATAGTGTGGCTGTACGCGGCACACAATCCCAAAGTGAAGGCGGGTGTGGCCTGGTATGGAAAGCTGGTAGGCGATACTGACGCCTTGCACCCTACGCAACCGACCGACGTTGCCGCCGAATTGCACGGGCCTGTGCTGGGCCTGTATGGCGGTAAAGACGCCGGCATTACGCAGGATTCCATCGACGCCATGAAACAAGTTCTGGCAAAAGGCAACGAGGCGTCCAAGGCATCCACGTTCGTGGTGTATCCGGAAGCCGGACATGCCTTCCATGCCGATTATCGCCCCAGCTACAAGGCCGATGCCGCCAAAGATGGCTGGACGCGAGCCGTTCAGTGGTTCGACAAGGCATTGAAAGAATAGGGAAACGCGCCTGCCAGCCGAAAGCGCATATGCCATGGCCGATGTAATAGTAGGCAAACAGGCTTGTGGCCGGTACGATTGCATGATTTGCCCCAGCCTGGAGTTGACCTATGCATCTAGCCGCCTTTCCCCGCATTCGCCTCGGCCATTTCCCCACGCCGCTCGAATTCCTGCCCAACCTTACGCGGCATCTGGACGGACCGAATCTTTACATCAAAAGGGACGACTGTACGGGCCTGGCCACAGGCGGAAACAAGACACGCAAGCTTGAGTTCCTGGTTGCGCAGGCGCTGGAGCAGGGGGCCGATACCTTGATTACCCAGGGCGCCGTTCAGTCGAATCATGCTCGCCAGACTGTCGCGGCCGCCGCCCGCCTAGGCCTCAAATGCAAGATATTGCTTGAACAGCGGGTTTCCGACGCGCCAGAAGAATACGAAGAGTCGGGCAATGTCCTGCTTGATCGCCTGATGGGTGGGCAGATCGTGGCGCGATTGCCGGCAGGCAGCAATATGCAGCAAGCCATGGAAGACCTCGCCGGCGAACTGCGCGGCGCCGGCCACAAGCCGTATGTCATTCCGGGCGGCGGCTCTAATCCTGTTGGTGCGCTGGGCTATGTCGGCTGCGCGCAAGAATTGCTGAACCAATCGTTCGAGATGGGCGTACGTATCGACCATGTGGTTCATGCCACGGGCAGCACGGGAACGCAGGCGGGCCTGGTGGTTGGTTTGCGCTCCAGCAATAGCGGAATTCCGGTGTATGGCGTAAGCGTGCGCGCCGCCCGGCAGCAACAGGAAGAAAACGTCTGGAAGCTGGTCCAGGCCACCGCAGACTACATGGGGTTGCCACCGGCATCGATACAGCGCGCCGACGTCGTCGCCAATTCCGACTACGTGGGTGCCGGTTACGGCATACCGACTGATTCGATGATAGAAGCCTTACGCCTTACAGCGGAACTGGAGGCCATACTCCTGGACCCGGTGTACTCCGGAAAAGGCATGGCGGGACTCATCGATCTGGTGCGTCGCGGTCACTTCAAGAAGAATGAGAATGTTGTTTTCGTACATACCGGAGGTTCTGTGGGCCTGTTTGGTTACCGCCAGGTATTTGCCCCTGAGGTAAACGCCGTATAAGGGAAAACGTGAAAAATGCGTCGGCTTCTTTCGGGAAGAAACTCTTTATGATGGCATTGTTCACCCACGACTCCTCAAGGAATTCAACATGAAGAAATCCATAGTATTCTTGCTGACAGGGCTGGCACTGGCTTCAACTGCCCCGGCGCACGCCGATGGCAGGCTGGACAAAATCAAGACCACGGGCGAAATCGCCTTGGGCCACCGCGATGCTTCCATTCCGTTTTCCTACCTCGATGACAAGCAGCAGCCCATCGGCTATTCCATGGACATCTGCAGCAAGGTGGTCGATGCCGTGAAGGCCAAGCTCGGTATGGAAAAAATCAATGTCAAGCTGGTGCCTGTTACTTCTTCAACGCGAATTCCCCTTTTGGCCAACGGCACCGTCGACCTGAACTGCGGTTCCTCTACCAATACCCAGGAACGCCAGGCACAGGTTACTTTCGCCCCCACCACGTTCGTTACGGCGACGCGTTTCGTTTCGAAAAAATCGTCAGGTCTTAACGATCTTCCCGACTTAAAAGGAAAGACTGTCGTATCCACGGCTGGCACCAGCAATATTCGGTGGCTGACGGGGGCCACCGAAGAACAGAAACTGGATCTGAAGATCATTCCCACCAAGGACCACGGCGAGGCTTTCCTGACGGTCAACAACGGGCGTGCAGCGGCATTCTTCATGGACGATATCCTGTTGGCGGGTCTCGTCGCCACTTCCCGTAATCCGGACGACTGGGTGATCAGCAAGAATGCCTACACGGTTGAACCCTATGCCATCATGGAGCCCAAGAACGACCCAGAATTCAAGAAGGTGGTCGATGACGCGATTATCGGCATGATGAAAGACGGGACCCTGGCCACGCTTTACAAGAAGTGGTTTGAGTCTCCCATTCCACCAAAGAATGTGAACCTGAACTGGCCCATGAGCGACCAGCTCAAGCGCGTGGTACAGAACCCTACCGACTCACCCAACCCCGATGACTACAAGTAATTCTTCCAGCACATGAATTACAACTGGAACTGGCTGGTCTTTTTCGACGAGGCGCCGGGGGGAAGCACCTATCTGGACACGCTGCTCTCCGGCCTCGGTTGGACGATAGGCACGGCCATTCTGGCATGGACGCTGGCGCTGACCTTCGGCACCGTCATAGGGGTGGCGCGCACTACCAGTCTGCCATGGATCCGGCGTATCGGCGCCGCCTATGTAGAACTATTTCGCAACGTGCCCTTGCTGGTGCAAATGTTTCTGTGGTATTTCGTGATTCCCGAGCTGGTTCCCGCCAACATAGGCGATGCCATCAAAAGCATCGCCCCGCCTTGGGGCAACTTCATTCCGGCCGTGCTGTGCCTCGGGTTTTATACCTCGTCGCGGGTGGCCGAGCAGGTAAGGGCGGGCATCGAGTCCCTGCCGCCCGGACAGGAAATGGCGGCCCGGGCATTAGGTCTTGAGCCGGCGCAGGTATATCGCTACGTGTTGTTGCCCACATCCTTTCGCATCATCCTGCCGCCATTGACCTCCGAACTCCTCAACCTGATCAAGAACACCTCGGTCGCCTTTACCATTGGTTTGTTCGAGTTGGTGGGCGCGGCCCGGTCCATGCAGGAATTCAGCTTTCAGGTGTTCGAAACCTTCGCTGCGGCGACCCTGTTCTACCTGTTGCTCAATCTGGTCGTCGTCTACAGCATGGCATGGCTGGAGCGCCGCCTTTCGGTACCCGGTTTTATCGCCGCCGCTTCAACGTCTCCCGAGGCCGCGCCATGAACGGCTTCGATTTCGACATCATCCAACGATCGTGGGTATATCTGTTTCGCGACGGAATGGCCTTTACGCTGAAACTGACAGTGCTGTCGGCAGCCGGGGGCTTGGTACTAGGCACCTTGCTGGCCATGTGCCGGCTGTCCGGCATACGTCCGCTCGCGGCGGCGGCGGGCGTATACGTCAATTTGCTGCGCGCCTTGCCCCTGATTCTCGTCATATTCTGGTTTTATTTCCTGGTGCCGTATATTGGCGCGTGGCTCACCGGCGCCGATAGACCCATCTCGGTAGGCGGGTTCACCTCGGCGTTGATCACCTTTACCTTGTTCGAGGCGGCCTATTTCTGCGAAATCATGCGCGCCGGCATACAGTCGATCCCACGCGGGCAGGTGGCAGCCGGGTCGGCGCTCGGCCTGACTTATTGGCAAGTCATGGCCAGTATTGTGCTGCCGCAGGCATTTCGCAATATGACGCCCATCCTGCTGACGCAAACAATCGTCCTGTTCCAGGATACCTCGCTGGTCTATGTGCTTTCGCTTACCGACTTTCTAGGCGCTGCTTCCAAGGTTGCGCAACGCGATGGCAGGCTGATAGAAATGTATTTGTTCGTCGCCGTGGTGTATTTCATTATGAGCTACGGCGCATCGCTTTTTGTGCGCTATTTACGGCAACGCACGCACATTGCCCGCTAGTGCTTATGCAGGATTGGAGTCCAAATGATAGAAATAAAGCATGTCAGCAAGTGGTATGGCAGCACGCAAGTGCTGGATGACTGCAGTACTGACATCGCGCATGGCGAGGTGGTCGTGGTCTGCGGTCCTTCGGGCTCGGGAAAATCTACGCTGATCAAGACGGTCAACGGCCTGGAGCCTTTCCAGAAGGGCGAGATCATTGTCGACGGTGTCTCGGTGGGTGCCCGTGATACCAATCTGCCCAAACTGCGCGCCCGCATTGGCATGGTCTTCCAGAGCTTTGAGTTGTTTCCGCATCTGTCCGTCACACAGAATCTGGTGCTTGCACAGGTAAAGGTATTGGGACGCAGCCAGGACGAAGCAGCTGCGAGGGCAGGTAGTTTGCTTGATCGTGTCGGCTTGAGGGCCCACCAAGATAAATTCCCGGGGCAACTGTCCGGCGGGCAGCAGCAACGGGTTGCGATTGCACGGGCGCTTGCCATGGATCCGGTCGCCATGCTTTTCGATGAACCCACTTCCGCACTGGACCCGGAAATGGTCAATGAGGTGCTGGACGTCATGGTGGATCTGGCCAGCGAAGGCATGACCATGATGGTCGTCACGCACGAGATGGGTTTCGCGCGCAAAGTGGCGGACCGCGTCATTTTCATGGATATGGGCAAAATCGTCGAAGATTGCACAAAAGAAGAGTTTTTTGGCGATCTCGAAGCGCGGTCCGAGCGCGCACGCTTGTTTCTTTCAAAGATTCTCCAGCACTGATCCCTTTCATGAGCCACGAATTCCAGGGGCGGTTTCTGGGTGTGCTGGGCGGCATGGGTCCCATGGCGGGGGCTGCGTTCATGGCCCGCCTAATCGCCCTTACGCCTGCGCCATCCGAACAGCTCCATATTCCTGCCATCCTATGGAATGACCCCCGGGTGCCTGACAGGCCGGCGGGCTATACCAAGCATGGTCCAGATCCTTATCCCTGGATGCTCAACGGCATCAGGCTGCTTGAGCGTTCGGGCGCCATGGCTATTGCCATTCCCTGCAACACGGCGCATCTTTGGTACGAACGGCTCGCTGCGGCGACCGACTTGCCCGTGCTGCACATTGTGCAGGCAGTCATTGACGACTTGCATCGCCAGGGCATACACAGCGGCCGCATCGGGCTGATGGGAACCGCTGTTACGCTGAAGCTGCGCTTGTACCAGAATGCGTTGCAAGAGCAAGGTTATGAGTGCATTACACCGGCCGACGACGAGATGGCGACGTCGTGTATTCCTTCCATCATGCATGTCAAGGCCAATCGTCTCGACGAGGCATACGCGCCCGCATCGGACTGCGTCAGGCTGCTGCAAAAGCAAGGCGCCGATGCCGTGGTCTTTGGCTGCACGGAACTGCCCCTGGCCATTCCGCACGCGCTGCGCGCGCAGCTGGATGTACCCATTACCGACTCCATCGATGCGCTGGCCCTGGCAGCTATCCAGTGGTATCAGTCGGGAATATGATCGCTCCTGAACCAGCCGGTAAGGCTCCATCGAGGTTGCGCGCAGGGCAGGACTTCATGCGGAATGAGGTCGCTGCGAAACACGACCAGCCGACGGGGCTGTGGAAGGATGCGCCGGATTTCCACGGTGTCATCGTCCGGCGAGTACAGGCATAGCTCGCCGCCATCGGTATCGCTCCACTGGTGGTTCAGGTACAGCACCAGCGATATGCGACGCTGCGTATTCTGCTGGTGCTGGTCCAGATGCTTCTTGTAGCCGCGTCCTTCGGAATAGCGCGCGAAATGAAATTCCGCGCTGTTCAAGCCGGCATAGAACTCGCGATTCAGTTCTTGCCGCAGCGTATCGGCCCAGGCCAGGAAGTCGTCCGCTTCCGTGCCGGCGTTGTCCGGGGTCATCCAGCAGATGGAGTCGCCGCGGATTTCCATGCGCAGGGACTCGCTATGCTGGCGTCCGATACGGGCTTCGCGGAAGTGCCCGGCCTCCCATTTTCTCCGGCAGGCGTGGTATAGGCTTTCGTAGAGCTGGGCGGGTATCAGAGTGTCCGAGACTGCCCAATGTTGTTCGGCAAGTGCGTTAAAAAATGCCTCACGTTCTTCCATGTTGCACCACCGTGGTGGCTATCTGCTTTGGGTTCATGGTGTGTCTGTCTTTGCGGAAAGATTGATCCAGTCCAGCGCCTGCTGGATGGCGTTTTGAATGACGGGCGCTACAGCGGCCGCCCGTTCCTCATCGTAAGCATAAGGACGGCTTTCGGCCATATAGGCGATCTGTGTCAGTTCAAGCTGGATCGCGTGTATGCCCTGTGCCGGCTGGCCATATTGCCGCGTGATGTAGCCGCCTTTGAAGCGGCCGTTGGCCACCGCGCTGTAGCGGCCTTCCTGGTTAATGGTGGCGGCCAGCGCTTCGGCGAGGCCGGGCGCGGCGCTCTGGCCATCGGCGGTCCCGAAATTGAATTCGGGCAGCGTGCCTTCGAACAGACGAGGCACCTGCGACCGTATGGAGTGCGCTTCCCATAACAAGGCCTGGCCATGGGCGGACTGGATGCGTTCAAGTTCCGCCTGCAAGGCTGCGTGATAGGGGTACCAGTATTTATCGCGGCGACGTGCTTGTTCGGCCGGGGCGGGTTGCCTGCCGTCCAGATACAGGGCTTGCTCATCGAAGGTGTCGATGGGACAGAGCAGGGTGGTCTTGCGCCCGGGATACAGGTTGGCGCCGTCAGGCGGACGGTTCAAGTCGATCACGTAGCGCGAATTCGCGGGGATCAGCACTGAGGCGCCCAGCGCGTCGGCGAAGCTGTACAGGCGGTCCAGATGCCAGTCGGTATCGTCCAGATGCTGGGCTGCCGGCGACATGTGCTGTGCGATATCCTGGGGGATCTGTGCACCCAGATGAGGGATTGATATCAGCAGGGGAGCCGTGCCTTGCCGCAGCGTGAATACGGATGGTTCGGTAGTGGTGGTCATGGTGTTCGCATATACAAGAAAGTGTCAATGGAAGATCGAAGCTGATTCTCTATAATGAGGAACGCAGACAGGGTGGCCCTCACAGGGCGGCCCTCTGTCATTTTGTTTCGCCTTCCTCACCGAGACCCCGCAATCATGTTCGAACACCTGGAAAAATACGCCGGCGATCCCATTTTCCGGCTTAACGAGGCATTCCACCGGGATGGCCATCCCCAGAAGGTCAACCTGACTGTGGGCCTATATTATGACAACGAAGGCCACATTCCGGTTCTGTCTTCCGTGAAAACTGCCGAGCAGCGCCGTGCCACCGATCCGGCGCCGCGTCCATACCTGCCCATGGAAGGGTTGGCATCTTACCGCGAGGCCGTGCAAAAATTGGTTTTCGGCCCCGACCATCGGGCTGTGCAGGAAAAACGCATCGCCACGATACAAAGCGTGGGAGGCACCGGTGCGCTGAAGGTTGGCGCCGATTTCCTCCATCTGGCCTATCCCGATAGCGAGATCTGGATCAGCGACCCCGCGTGGGACAACCATCATTCCATCTTTCAGGGCGCCGGCGTCCCGACCCATACCTATTCCTATTACGACCCGGAAACCAAATCCCTGCGTTTCGACCAGATGATGTCCGAGCTGCAGGCTTTGCCGCGCAAGAGCTTCGTGTTGCTGCATCCATGCTGCCACAATCCCACGGGCGTTGATCCCTCGTCGGAGCAGTGGCTGCAGCTTATTCCTGTCCTTGCCGAGCGCGAGCTCATTGCTTTTGTGGATATGGCCTACCAGGGTTTCGGTACAGGACTGGACGAAGATGCTTTTGCGGTGCGCGCCATGGCCGACGCAGGCTTGACGTTCGTGGTGGCCAATTCCTTCTCCAAGAACCTGTCGTTCTATGGCGAGCGCTGCGGCGGCCTGTCGGTCGTGTGTGGCAGCGCCGAGGAAGCCGATGGGGTGCTGGGCCAGTTGAAAGCGGCGGTGCGACGCAACTATTCCAGCCCGCCGGCCCATGGGGGGCAGATCGCCTCCGATGTACTCAACGACGCTGATCTCTATGCGACATGGGTGCAAGAGGTTGCAGAAATGCGCCGGCGCATTGCATTTGTACGCAAAGAAGCGCACGGCCAATTGAGCGCAAAGCTGCCGGGCTACGACTCCAGCTATTTCGTGAAACAGCACGGCATGTTCACCTATACCGGCTTGTCGACCCAGCAATTGCTGGCCCTGCGCGAGAAGCACGGCGTGTACATCATCGATTCAGGCCGCATCAGTGTGCCGGGTTTGAACACCCGAAATATCGCTTACTTTACCGACGCCATGGCCGACGTCCTGAGCGCCGGCTAGCTTCTGATTTATAAAAAAGGCGTGACTATGACAGCAGGCGAATGGATCGTAGTGGCAATTTTCGGGATAGGCCTGCTTTGCTCGCTTTCCCTGTTCTGGTGGTTGTTGCGCATTGTCCGCAGGGACAGGCGTAGCGGCAGCGACAGCGAACGCACGGACCTCAAAGGTTGACACCGGCATGGCGCAAGCCACGTTTATCGTGCTTGCGCCGGTCTTGTGGCGTACTGGCCTCGTAAAAAGTTGTGAAACGGGCATGTGTCCGTCGAATCGCTGAATCTTCAACGAAGTTGCGGTAATCTAAGGGGTTACCATTTTGTTCTTTATCGGGAATTTTTCGGAATCATGGACTCGTACACCCTCCCCTATACTTTTTCACAGCGCGCGCAACAACTGACCAGTTCGACAATCCGAGAAATTCTGAAAGTCACTGAGCGTCCCGAGATTATTTCTTTCGCGGGCGGGTTGCCGGCGCCGAAAGGGTTCCCGATCGACGTCATGCAGGCCGCGTTCAATCGCGTTCTGGAAACCAAGGGCGAGACGGCGTTGCAGTATGGCCCCACCGAAGGCTATGCGCCTTTGCGTGCCTGGGTGGCCGAAGACCTGAAGCGCGTCGGCGCCGATGTCTCGCCCGACGAAGTGCTTATCGTTTCCGGCTCGCAACAAGCGCTGGACATGCTGGGCAAGTTGTTTATTGATCCGGGCAGCAAGGTGCTGGTCGAAGCGCCCAGCTATCTTGGCGCGCTGCAGTCCTTTTCCTTGTTCGAACCCGAATATGTCGCGGTTCCAACCGACGACGGCGGTCTGGTTCCCGAAGGATTGACCGACGAGCGCACCGCTGGCGCACGATTTATCTATGTTCTGCCGAACTTCCAGAATCCCACGGGCTTGACGCTGGACCTGGCGCGGCGCAAGGCACTGGTCGAGCGGTGTGCCGCTGCCCAAGTGCCCATCGTCGAAGACGATCCCTACGGCGACCTGCGCTATGCGGGTGAGGCCTTGCCTGGCCTGTTGGGACTGGGGCGCGCCGCTGGTGCCACCGTCATCCGCCTGGGCACGTTTTCTAAGGTCCTGGCTCCTGGTTTGCGGCTGGGCTACATCGTGGCGCCCAAGCCCATCATTGCAAAGCTGGTACAGATCAAGCAAGCCACTGACCTGCATACTGCCAGCCTTACTCAAATGGCCGTCTACGAAACCGTAAAAGACGGTTTCCTGACGACGCATATGCCCATGGTGCGGGACCTGTACAAAGAGCAATGCGGATACATGCTGGAAGCCATGGACGAGCATTTCCCCACGACGGTCAGCTGGACGCGGCCCGAAGGCGGCATGTTCATCTGGGTCACATTGCCCGAACACATCGACGGCAGCAAATTGCTGGCTCGCGCTATCGAGCAAAATGTTGCCTTTGTGCCCGGCGCGCCGTTCTTCGCAGGTTCCCATCCTCAGACCAATACCATGCGCTTGAGCTTTGTGACGGTTTCCGAAGCCAGGATCCGCGAAGGCATCGCCATCTTGGGTAAATTGATCAAGGAAAGCTGATTTCCTCCGCCTGCCCGCCAGGCGCTGTTGCAGTGACAATGATTACGGCCGGATCAATCTCAAGGATTGATCCGGCCGTAATCCATTAGGGGGCGGCTTTATTCGATCTTTATGCCGGCGCGGTCTATGACTCCGGTCCATTTCACGACTTCGCTGGCGACGAGGGTCTTGAAACGCTCGGGTGAGCTCGCAACGACTTCAACGCCTTGTGAACCGAATTTCTCGACGATCGAGGGTTGGCGCAGCATTTCGACCAAGTCTTTGTTCACTTTGCCGATTACATCTTTCGGCGTGCCTGCGGGCGCTTGCATGCCGAACCAGACGGTGACTTCATATCCTGGCACGCCGGCCTCTGCCACGGTCGGCACTTCGGGAAACAATGGGGCCCGGTTGGTTCCCGTTGAAGCCAGGGCAGCCAGTTTGCCTGCCTTGATGTTTGGATAGACATTAGGCAGGTTATCGAAAAGCACGTCGATATCGCCGGCCAATAAGGCTGTAACGGCTGGAGCACTACCTTTATAAGGTATGTGTGTCATTTTCGTATTGGTCATGTCCAGGAAAAGCTCCATGGACAGATGATTGGACGAGCCAGAGCCCGTAGAGCCATAGTTGATCTCACCGGGGTGCTTTTTGGCATGCTCGATAAGGCTCTGCACGTCTTTGAATGGCGAGTCGGCACGTACGGTAAGAATGTTTTGCGTGCTGCCCGCCCAAATTACGGGTTCGAAGTTTTTGATCGCGTCGTAAGGCATCTTGTCCCGATATAAGCCCGGTAATGCGGAAAAAGGCAACGGGGTAATCAGCAAGGTATAGCCGTCGGGGTCGGCCTTTGCCACGGTAGAGTTCCCGATAAGTGTATTCCCACCAGGCCGGTTCTCGACGACGACGGCTTGGTTCCACTTCTTGGTGAGAAATTCACTGGCCGTCCTGGCCAGTGTGTCGTTGAAGCCGCCAGGCGGGTAGGGCACGACCAAGCGAACTTGTTTTTCAGGGTAGGCGTCGGCCGTGCTTGCCAATGCCGCAACGTTGGCAGATAGCGCCAAACATGCGCCTGTGAGTAGTATGGATATTTTTTTCATGGTTTGTCTCCTTCGGCCCTCTGGCCTTTGTTTTAGAATTTCACTACATAGCCCGGTCCGTCTATTAAAGGAAAATCTTTGAATATCGCCTCGTCGACCTCTACGCCGAGGCCTGGCGCTGACGAGGGTTCCACGCAACCGTCGGTGCCGATTTCAAAGGTGGTGCCGAACATGTCCCGGAAGGGATTGAATCGAGATACGCACGCCTCGAAATAGCCGGCATTCTCTGTGGCGGCCAGGAAGTGCAGCGTCGCAGCATGATTCAGTCCAGTTGCAGAGCTATGGGCGTGTAGTGGAATTCGGAAAGCGGAAGCCAGGGCCGCGATACGAATGCCTTCGGTAATACCCCCCGTTTTCGAAAGATCAGGTTGCCATACCTGCACGGCGCCGGCCTCCAGCATTTGCGCAAACTCGAAACGCGTAAAGTGGTTTTCGCCGGCGGCAATGGGTACCAACGGTGTGATGCGCGCCGCTTCGCGATACGAGGCAAAGTCATTGCAAGCGAAGGGTTCTTCGAGCCAGCCGGCCTTTATATCAGCCAGTGCCGGCAGTACACGGCGTACTTGTGCGATCGTGTAGGCCGTGTTGGCGTCGCCAAGGATGTCTATGTCGTCGCCCAGTACACTGCGCACATGCGTCGCCCGTTCTATATCGTCCTTTACGGTATCGCCCAGGCGAAGCTTGACGGCCTTGTAGCCGGCGTCCACATAACTCTGTGCCTCTTGCGCTAATGCTGCAGCAGGCTGAAAGCCTAAGGAAATGCCGCCCGCATAGGCGGGAATGCGACGACGCGATCCGCCCAATAATTCGTATAGAGGCATGTTGGCCGCCTTGCCGCGTATATCCCATAAAGCCATGTCGATGCCCGAGTGGGCAAGGGCCGCCCCAGCACCGAGTCCATGACTGGAGAACTGCATGCGATGTACGCGTTGCCACGCCCCCACCACGTCGGTAGCATCCATACCTTGCAGCAATGGTGCAAGCGTATTGTGGATCAGGCTGACGATGGCGCCGGGACTGCGGCCCGGATGCGACTCGCCGTAGCCGGTAATCCCTTCCGACGTTTCGACTCGAATAATTATGGCATCGCGCTTTAGCGTGCTGCCTACTCCCATGGTGACTGTCTTGCCTTCAGGAAGGCGGTAAGACAAGGGAATGGCAGTGATGCGGGTTATTTTCATTATGTCTCCTGTTGAATGTAGATTTCTGCGTTGACAACGTTGTCAGGGCGTTCGCCACGGATCAGTGCAAGCTGTGTTTGCACGGCCAGCATTCCCATGGCGCGTTCTGCGTCCTGTGTCATGCCAGCCAGATGAGGTGTAAGCGTCACGCGAGGGTGGGCACGTAAACGGCTTGTCGACGGCAAGGGCTGCACCTCGAAGACATCGAGGGTGGCCGACGCGATCCGGCCTGACTCGAGAGCGGTAATCAGGTCGGCTTCATTGACCACCGGCCCGCGGGCTACATTGATCAGCATGGCGTTCGGCTTGGCATGGGCCAGCAATTCGGCATTGATCATCCCTCGGGTGGCTTCGGTCAATGGGCAAGCAAGCACAATGAAATCACTGCTTGAAAACAAGGACTTCAAGTCCGCGCTGCTCACATGCGCGGGCAATCTGGATGGAGTCCTGGTATGGGCGATGACTCGCATTGCAAAACCATGAAAGGCGATTTCTCCAAGCCGCTTGCCGATTGCGCCATAGCCCACGATCCCGACACAACGGTCTTTCAATTCAAAGGTCAGTGCGCCGGCGTTGCGACGCGAGTCCCACCTGTCATCCCGCACATTCTTGTCGAATTCAGCAAAGCGCCGGGCGGCAGCCAGCATGGCGCCTATGGCATATTCGGCTACCGAGTTAGCATTGACTTCGGGGGTGTTCGCCACCGGCAGTTTTTTCGCCGTGGCCATCGCGACCGGGATGAAGTCCAGGCCAACACCATGCCGTACCACGCCACGCAAGTCGTGTTGTGCGTCAAAAATATCCATTGGTAGCTGGCGCCGAACAATAAGTCCTTGGGCATGCTCAAGTGCTGTGCGCAGGGCCGTATTGGCTTTATCCGGGGATAACGATGGATCGAGAACTGTTACCTCGGCGTGTTCGCACAAGCGGCGGTAGGCATCTTGGTGGATCTGGTCAGTCAGGACGACAAGGGGTCGAGTCACCTGGTTCATGTGAACCTGCCATTGCAGGGAGAGGTGCCACGTTGTGCGGTCATTCTTGTCTCCTCGTCAAGCCGACGTACCGCAACCGCTATAAACGGCCGAGGTACTGCGGCTGATAAATTGTATGACGAATATATCACACAAAAAGGAGGGTGGCGGCTTAATTTATCGAACGGGAATATCGTGCATGACAAGTCACCGGTCGGGAAATGTCAGGACTTCGGTCCGCGCCCGATGTTCTTTTGCTCGCGCACGACAGCACCAAGGCTAGCGCGTGCCAGCCTGTGGGCGGCCGCGCCGCTGGCCCCGCTCCAATAGCTTTCGTCAACGGTTTCTATACGGCGCGCTGTATTTTCCATGTGGCGAAAAGCCGCCGCCCTGGCTTCATTGACGTTGCGCGCCTCGATGGCGGCCCGGATGGACTCATGTTCGGCGCGTACGTCATCAGCGAGGTCGGTTCGTTGAGCTTCGTTGCCGCGCGTCACACGGATGGCATCGTGCAGTGCCCTGGTAAGCAGGCCCAGCAGCTCTGTGTAGTGCGGGTTGCCCGTCGCTCGCGAAATGGCGATATGGAAGGCCAAGTCTTCAGCAACACCGTCGCCGCCCTTCTGCACGGCCCGGTCAATATGCGCCAAGGCTTTATTGATGTCGGCCATTTGCGCCTGGCTGCGCCGCTCGGCGGCGAGTGCGGCCATTTCGGCTTCGATTCCGCGGCGTAGTTCGATAATGCGCAGCACACCTCTTGCGGGGTTGGTGTCCGGGAGACCCAGGCGGAATGCTTCGCTGGTTTTTGGGTCCAGGATCACCGTACCGCTGCCCTGGCGCGTCTCGACCAGCCCTTCAGATTTAAGCCGCGATATTGCCTCGCGTACTACTGTACGGCTGACGCCATACTCTTGCGTCATGAATTGCTCGGTGGGCAATCGCGCGTTGACGGGATAAGCACCGCTACGTATCTGGCTTTCCAGTATATGGGTAACGCGATCAGCCAGCGTCATTTCCGCGGGCGCCCTTTCTTTTTGAGAATTGCTTGGAGCCTTGACCATGTTCGCGCTTCCTATGCCGTTATGTGAGCATAATACCATTTGGCTAATTTTCTTGACAAACTCATCATATAAATTGGTATTATAAATACACAATATTAGAGGCGACAAGAAATGGACTCTCCCGCAATTCCCCGTGCTTACCTATGCAGGCGTTTCACACCCGCGGTGGAAGCCGCTATTCACGATCGCTACGATTTACGCCTGAACGAAGACGATTCCATATTGGAGGCCGGCCAGATCATTGCGAACGCCAGGGGAGCGCAAGTCCTGTTTGTGAGTGCGACCGAGACTATTTCAGCAGAGGTATTGCGGGCCTTATCGCCGACCTTGAAGTATGTGGCAACACTATCGGTCGGCTACGACCACATTGACATGGCCGCCGCGCGGGCATTGGGAATTCGTATTCTTCATACGCCCGATGTATTGAGCCATGCGTGCGCGGAAATCGCCATCATGCTCATGCTGAACGCTTGCCGACGTGGCTACGAGGCGGATCGCATGGTGCGTAGCGGCCAATGGCCCGGCTGGGGGCCGACGCAACTTCTGGGAAGAGGCCTGACAGGCAGGCGGCTCGTGATCTTCGGAATGGGAAGAATCGGCCGCGAAATCGCGGCTCGAGCCCGTCCATTCGGGTTGGAAATCCACTATCACAATCGTACGCGGTTGTCGCCTGAACATGAGTCCGGCGCCGTCTTTCATGGCACGCTCGACGAGGCGGTAAAAGTGGCCGACATCCTCATGATTGCGGCGCCTGGCTCTCCCGAGATCAAGGGTGCAATAAACGCCAGTCGTATAGCCCTGTTGCCCGAGAATGCTGTCGTGGTTAACATTTCCAGGGGAGACCTGGTTGTCGACGACGCACTGATCGCGGCACTGGTTTCCCGCCGGGTCTTTGCTGCCGGCCTGGATGTGTTTGCCAATGAGCCCGAGATCGATCAGCGTTATCGCACATTAGACAATGTTTTTCTTACGCCGCATATAGGCAGTGCGACACACGAAACCAGGGACGCAATGGGGTGGCTCCTGATCAACGGCCTTGACGATGTGCGGCACGGCCGTACGCCCAGCAATCTTCTCGCATGACCACTAAATAGGATGGACCATGAAACTTGATCGCCCAACACTTTTCCGCCAGCAATGCCACGTGGCTGGCCAATGGATAGATGCTTCCGACGGCAATTCCGTTACTGTCAGCAATCCCGCCGATGGCAGTGTCCTGGGCAGCGTGCCCAAGCTGACTGCCGCCGATGTGCGCAAGGCTATTGAAGCCGCCAATAATGCCTTGCCGGCCTGGCGCGAAAAAAGCGGAAAGGACCGCTCCAGGTTGATCAGGCGCTGGTACGAGCTATGCATGGCGCATCAGGAAGACCTGGCAACTATCCTGACCCTGGAGCAGGGCAAGCCCTTGAAAGAGTCGCGGGGTGAAATCGCCTACGGTTCCTCTTTCCTCGAGTGGTTTGCCGAAGAGGCCAAGCGCACTTATGGCGACGTGATCCCGGCGGCGACCAACGACAAGCGCATCATTGTGATCAAGCAGCCGGTGGGTGTCGTCGCCGCCATCACTCCGTGGAACTTCCCCAATGCCATGATTACGCGCAAGGCGGGGGCGGCGCTGGCAGCGGGCTGCACGATCGTGGTCAAGCCGGCCACGGCAACTCCTTATTCAGCACTGGCGCTCGCCGAGCTGGCCCTGGAGGCCGGCATACCTGCCGGCGTATTCAACGTCGTGACCGGTAATTCATCGGTGGTCGGTGGCGAACTTACCGGCAACCCCTTGGTGCGCAAGCTGTCGTTCACGGGCTCCACCAGCGTAGGTAAAGAGCTCATGGCTCAATGCGCCCCCACCATGAAAAAGGTGTCGATGGAGCTGGGCGGCAATGCGCCGTTCATCGTGTTCGACGACGCCGATCTTGAACAGGCGGTTGCGGGGGTCATGGCCTCCAAGTTCCGCAATGCGGGGCAGACCTGCGTATGCGCCAATCGAATTTTCGTGCAGGACGGCATCTACGATGCGTTCGCGGCCCGCTTGAAAGAAGTCGTGGAGAGCCAGAAGGTTGGAAATGGCATGACGGACAATGTGGACCTCGGTCCCTTGATCGATGACGCGGCCATCAGCAAGGTTCAGGAACACATCAGCGACGCGCTGTCGCAGGGCGCCAGCGTGTTGACGGGCGGGCAGGCGCACGCGTTGGGCGGCCTGTTTTTCCAGCCCACGATCCTGCTTGACGTATCGACGAACTCCAAGCTGATGCAAGAGGAAACGTTCGGGCCTGTCGCACCCCTGATCCGTTTTTCCACCGAACAAGAGGCAGTATCGATGGCCAATGCCACGCCGTTCGGCCTGGCGGCTTATTTTTTCACAACCGATTACGAACGCTCATGGCGCGTGGCCGAAGCGCTGGAGTGCGGCATTGTGGGCGTGAACGAAGGCATTATCTCGACGGAGCTGGCTCCTTTTGGCGGCACCAAGGAATCGGGAGTCGGGCGGGAAGGGTCCAAGTACGGCCTCGACGACTATCTTGAAATCAAATACATCTGCGCTGGCGGGATACGTAGCAAAAGTACTGTTTAAGACCAGGAAGCCTGCGCGGCGCGGCCGGGCTCCAGTACCCGGTTCACGGCGCGTGGGCACAATCAATAATGTCATATAACGAGAAACTGAAAATGAGTGAAACACGGATAGGCTTGATAGGCGTCGGATTGATGGGCCACGGCATAGCCGCCAGCCTCTTGCGTCGCGGGTATGACCTGACTCTGCTCGAGCACGCGGGAAACCAGCCGGTCGACGACCTGCTTGCCGCCGGTGCAACAACCGTCGATACGGCCATGGCATTGGCGCAGGCGGTGGATGTCGTGATTCTTTGCGTTACCGGCACACCGCAGGTGGAAGACGTGCTATTCAGGAAAGAGGGGCTGCTTGAAGGCTTGAAACCCGGGCTTATTGTCATCGATTGTTCGACTGCTATTCCTTCCTCCACGGTAAAGATAGCGGATGCCGTACAAAATGCGGGCGGCCTGTTCCTGGATGCGCCGATGACCCGCACGCCCAAAGAAGCCGCCGAGGGCAAGCTGAACCTTATCGTGGGTGGTGAACGGGATTTATTCGACCGCTGCCTTCCTATATTGCAGGCCTATGCCGAGAACATCGTCTATGCCGGCAAGGTAGGGTCGGGCCATCAGCTCAAGCTTCTGCACAACTTCGTATCGCTGGGATTTTCCACCGTGCTTGCCGAAGCCGCGGCATGCGCCAAGCTTGCCGGCGTAGATGCCGATGTGTTCACCGATGTGTTGTGCAATGGTGGCGGAGCAGGTGTGGTGTTCAATCGATTGCGTCCTTATATCGAAACGGGCGATGCCTCGGGCTTTCGTTTCTCCATTTCCAATGCGCTCAAGGACATGGGTTACTACACCGCCATGGCGGACGATGTGGGGGCGCCGCGCGGAGCAGCGTCGGCTATCCAGCAAGTTTATGCGCAAGCCAGCGACGCTGGGCTGGCCCAGGCCGCTGTGCCGGAACTGATTGCTTACCTTGCCCGGCCAGGAGATGTGTCCCAATCATAATGTCACCTGCCATGTCGCGGTAGTGCGGGATAAGCATCTGGTTTTAGACGCGGTAGAATCAGCAAGGAGTGGGATCTTCGCGATCCCTCTTGCCCGCGGCGCGGTGCTTTCCGGCCAGCAATCCCGTTCTATATTGTGCAATGACCCCTTCTTCTACAGATTCCACCCAGAACCCCAATACGGGTGCCAGAACTTCGCCTGATTTATCCGATATGCGGCCCGACGACTGGGTGGAGCGTTGGCTGCCACGTTCCTGGGGGCCCTATGCGCGCTTGTGCCGGCTGGACAGGCCGGTCGGGACCTGGCTTACGCTGCTGCCTTGCATGGCGGCCCTGGTACAGGCCGCCGATGGCTGGCCCACACTATTTCGACTCTTCATTTTTTCCCTGGGCGCGCTGTTGATGCGCGGCATAGGGTGTTGCTTCAATGATATTTTTGACCGCGACATCGACAAGAAGGTCGAGCGTACCCGTTTCCGGCCATTGACCAGCGGCCAGATCACGCTGAAAAATGCGTTGTGGTTTGTGTTGGCGCAGCTCGTGGTGTGCGCCATGCTGCTGCTGGCCTTGAACGAATACAGCCGATGGCTGGCCGTCGCGCTTATGCCCATCGTGATCATCTATCCGCTGTGCAAGCGATTTACCTATTGGCCGCAGGTGGTGCTGGGCATAGGCTTCAATTGGGGCATGCTGATGGCATGGTCCGACACACAAAATGCCGTTCCGCTTTCAGCCGTGGCCATGTGGCTAGGCGCGGTATTGTGGCAGGTGGGCTACGACTCCATTTATGCTTATGTCGATGTCAGGGACGACAAGCAGCTGGGGCTGCATTCCACTGCGCTGCGCTTTAAAGACAAGGGAAAAATCTGGATCAGCGGCTTCTACGTTGCGACCGTCGCGCTTTGGGTATGGGCCGGCTCAGCCATGCAAATGGCCTGGCCTTATTATCTGGTCATGGCCGGGATTGCCGCTCACTTTACCTGGCAGATGCGGGTCTTCGACCTGGCTCGCCCGGAACGTAATTTCATGCTGTTCCGCTCCAATATGAGCATAGGCGTGTTGCTGCTTGTGGCAGCCCTGGCGGGGACTATCACCGTCTAGAAAACAGGAATAACAACAAGCGGCCCAGCGGCGGGCCAAGTGGTACGACGATGCATGACTGTAAGTTCATGCGACAATTTGCACCCATCTGTTTAGTATTGGAAGAGTGATACATGCCTAATTTCATGGAGTATCTGGCTACCGCCTTATTCGCGATCGCCATCGTCCACACCTTTTCGGTGCCTGTCTTTGCACGCCTGGCCAACCGCGGCGGCGCGCATGCGGGGCTGTGGCATCTGCTATCAGAAGTGGAAGCGGTATTCGGAGTGTGGGCGTGTGTCCTTTTGGCCGTGATGGCGCTGCTTTCGGGGGTGGGCGAAACCGTCACCTATATTGACACGCGCAATTTCACGGAACCCGCATTCGTTTTTGCGATCATGGTGGTGGCGGCGAGCCGTCCTATCCTTGAAGTGGTCGGCATGTCGGTGAAGGCGCTGGCCCGCATGCTGCCGATTCGCAATGAACTTGCCATGTTTTTCATGACCATGGCCTTCGTACCGCTGGCGGGCTCTTTCATTACCGAGCCCGCGGCCATGACGTTGGCCGCGCTGTTGCTGCGCGACGCTTACTTTCGCCGTCCCGGTCAGGCCGGCTTCAAGTACATGACCATCGGCGTGTTGTTCGTCAATATTTCCATAGGCGGCGTACTAACCGCCTATGCCGCCCCACCGGTGCTTATGGTCGCGCAGACGTTCGGATGGGATACGGCCTATATGGCGACTCATTTCGGATGGCGAGCCGCCGCGGCTGTCATCATCAACGCAGCGGTACTTACCTTCATCTGTCGCGTGCATCTCCTGGATGGCAGCATAGGGCGTGATCCCACCGACGATGCACCGGTCCGCGCCCCAGTGCCCTGGATAGTGATCGCCATCCACACGATATTCCTGGTAGGGGTGGTAATTTCCGCACATCATCCCATTATCTTCCTCGGTTTCCTCATGCTTTTCATCGGGTACGCGCATGCCTATAAGCGGCATCAGAATCCCTTGTTGATCCGGGAAGGATTGATGGTCGGGTTTTTTCTTGCCGGCCTGGTCGTCCTGGGCGGCCTGCAGAAATGGTGGCTGCAGGATCTGTTGGCCGGTTTGTCGCCGACGGTCCTGTATTGGGGTGCCACCGCGCTCACAGCGGTGACCGATAACGCGGCGCTGACTTATCTGGGCTCGCTGGTTGAAGGCACCAACGAACTGTGGCGCTACATGCTGGTGGCCGGCGCTGTAACGGGCGGCGGACTTACCGTAATTGCCAATGCGCCCAACCCGGCCGGCTTCTCCATATTGAAGGGTACGTTTCCGGATGGCGCCATTTCGCCGCTGAAGCTGCTGGCATCCGCGGCTGTGCCGACGCTTGTCGCGGCTGTCATGTTCCTGTTGCCCCAACCGTTTTAGCGTGCAGCCCCGGTAGGTGGCGCAGCCCCATAATGGCCGTTGGCAAAACCGGCTAAAATTAAGGGATTTCTATGCTTCGCCGCGTCTACCCGTTCTCGCACGGCGGGGCGGCCGCAAGCGGGTTTTTCCTTTGGTGAACTTTCTTGGGACTGTTACGTGCCTATCTATGCTTATAAATGCAGCGCCTGCGGACATGCGCAGGATGTTTTGCGCAAAATGTCGGACCCGCTCCTGACAGACTGCCCTGAATGTGGGCAAAGTACCTATACAAAACAAGTTACCGCCGCCGGGTTTCAACTAAAGGGTTCCGGCTGGTACGTTACCGATTTCCGCAATAATGGCGGTGGTGCCCCGGCTCAGGCGGCCGGGACGCCGGCCGCCGGATCGCCGACCGCCGGATCATCGGCCGCGGCCCCTACGGCGGACAGCGGTAAAAGCGCCGACAGTGGCGCCGCCAGCAGCACGCCGGCGGCCAGTGCACCGGCCGCTGCTGCGGCGACGCCCGCCGGCCCCGCCGCTACTTGATGCCGTAGCCCAAGCACTGCATGCGTTTTTTCAAGCGATACTTCATCACCGGCCTGCTGATCTGGATTCCCCTGATCATCACGCTGTGGGTTATTGCGCTGCTGTTCAGCACGCTGGAAAGCGTCGTACCGGCATTCTTGTCGTCGCAGTCGCTGTTCGGACACCGCATACCCGGCTTCCAGCTCATATTGGTATTGGTGGTGGTATTGCTTACCGGCGTGCTGGGCGCGAATTTCCTGGGCCGCGCGGTGGTCGACCGCTGGGAGCAACTGCTGGGCCGCATTCCGCTGGTGCGCTCCATCTATAATTCGGTCAAGCAAGTCAGCGATACCATTCTTGCCCCAAATGGCCAGGCTTTTCGCGAGGCGGTTCTGGTTCAGTATCCCCGGCATGGGGCATGGACTATTGCATTCCTTACCGGTGCCCCCACCGGTGAAGTGGCCGAGAAGCTGGGTGACGACTATGTCAGTATTTACGTGCCGACAACGCCCAATCCGACTTCCGGTTTTTTCCTGATGATGCCGCGCCACGAAGTCCAGGTGCTCGATATGAGTGTCGACGCGGCGCTCAAGTACATTGTTTCCATGGGCGTTGTAGCGCCCGTTTCTATCAAGGGCCTCGAGGCCGGCAACGAGGCGGTGTCGATCATCGATGCCGCCCACGATATTGATCGCGCCGATGAAGCGCGCCATCCCGGCAACGATAAGCCCTGAGTCCAGTTTAAGAATTTATATACGGAGTAATCCTTGATGCGTACCTGCTATACCGGCGAGGTCAATAAAGACCACTTGAACCAGACAGTGACCTTGTTCGGCTGGGTCCATCGTCGCCGCGACCACGGCGGAGTCATCTTCATCGATTTGCGCGATCGGGCTGGACTGGCGCAAATCGTGGTTGACCCTGATAACGTGGAAGCGTTCAAGACCGCCGAATCCATACGCAACGAGTTCTGCGTACGCATCACGGGGCTCGTGCGCCAGCGTCCTGAGGGCACCAGCAACGCCGACCTGGCTTCCGGTGAAATCGAGATCCTGTGCCGCGAAATCGAAATCCTGAATGCGTCGGTGACACCTCCGTTCCAGCTCGATGACGACAACCTGTCGGAAACGACCCGGCTTACACACCGCGTGCTGGATCTGCGCCGCCCACAAATGCAGCGCAACCTGATGCTGCGCTACCGTGTGTCCATCGAAGTGCGCAAGTTCCTGGATAACCTGGGCTTCATCGATATCGAGACGCCCATGCTGACCAAGAGCACGCCTGAAGGCGCGCGCGACTACCTGGTGCCTTCCCGCGTGAATGCCGGCGAGTTCTTTGCCTTGCCGCAATCGCCCCAATTGTTCAAGCAAATGTTGATGGTTTCCGGCTTCGATCGCTACTATCAGATCACCAAGTGCTTTCGCGACGAAGACCTGCGCGCTGATCGCCAGCCTGAATTCACCCAGATCGATTGCGAAACGTCGTTCCTGAACGAAGTGCAGATACGTGAAATTTTCGAAGGCATGATCCGTCATGTATTCGCCAGCGTCCAGCAAGTGGAATTGCCAAGTTCCTTTCCCACCATGACCTGGGAAGAGGCAATGCGCCGTTACGGCTCCGATAAGCCGGACCTGCGCGTCAAGCTGGAATTCGTCGACGTTGGCGATTTGATGCGCGAAGTGGATTTCAAGGTGTTTTCCGCGCCTGCCAACGATCCGGCCAGCCGTGTCGTGGCCTTGCGCGTGCCCGGCGGCGCCTCGATGCCCCGCAGCGAAATCGACGCTTACACGAAGTTCGTGGGCATTTATGGTGCCAAAGGCCTGGCTTATATCAAGGTCAATGATGCCGCCGCCATTCCCGAAGGCCTGCAGTCGCCGATTGTCAAGAACATCCATGTAGACGTCCTGGCCCAACTGATTGAACGCACCGGCGCCCAAAGCGGCGACCTGATCTTCTTCGGCGCTGACAAGGCCAAGGTCGTCAACGACGCCATTGGCGCGTTGCGCGTGAAAATCGGCCATAGCGAGTTCGGCAAGGAAAGCGGGCTGTTCGAAGCCGGCTGGAAGCCGTTGTGGGTCGTTGATTTCCCCATGTTCGAATATGACGAGGACGAAGGCCGTTATTTTGCGGCGCATCATCCGTTCACCAGCCCCAAAGACGGGCACGAAGACTTTCTTGAAACCGATCCCAGCCAAGCGTTGGCCAAGGCGTATGATATGGTCTTGAACGGTTGGGAAGTGGGTGGTGGTTCGGTTCGTATCCATCGCGCCGATGTGCAAAGCAAAGTGTTCGGTGCCCTGAATATCGGCGCCGAGGAAGCCCGCGAGAAATTCGGCTTTCTGCTCGATGCCTTGCAATACGGTGCACCTCCGCATGGCGGCGTAGCGTTCGGCCTGGACCGTCTGGTGACCATGATGGCGGGCGCCGAATCCATACGCGACGTTATCGCGTTCCCCAAGACGCAACGCGCCCAATGCTTGCTTACCCAGGCACCTTCACCGGTCGACGAAAAGCAGCTGCGCGAATTGCACATCCGCTTGCGCAGCCCCGAAGCCAAACCAGCGCAGTAACAAGAGGAAGGACCGCAGTGTCGGTAATCCGGGTCGTCAGCTACAACATTCACAAGGGCCGCTCGGCAATGGGCAGCCGTGAGTCGTTGGCCGAGTTGCGGCTCGGGCTCTACAACCTGGGTCCCGACCTGGCCTTCCTGCAAGAGGTACAGGGCCGAAATCAATCCCGGTCCAGCCTTCATGCGCAGCATGAGTCGCTGGGTGCCGTGCTCTGCATGGAGGCCGCTTATGGTTGTAATGCCGTGCGCGATCATACCGATCATGGCAATGCCCTGCTATCGCGTTTCCCCATACTGAAACACGAAAACCAGGACATTTCCGATCACAAGATGGAACAGCGCGGGATTCTGCATGCGGTGGTGGAAATCAACAACACACCGGTGCATTGCCTGGTCGTCCATCTGGGTCTGTTCGCCGGCGGGCGCTCGCGGCAGGTAGCCGCGTTGGTCGAACGCATCAAACGTCTGGTCCCGGACGATGAGCCGGTGCTGGTCGCGGGCGACTTCAACGACTGGAACAATCGCCTGGCGCCATTGTTCGTTCAGCAACTGGGTTTGTACGAGGTGTTCGCCATCGCCCCGCAAAACGGCGAACCCGGCAACTTACGGGGCTCGGTGGCGCGTTGGCGCAACAGCCTGCGTCCATTTCCCAAGCCTTTGCCCCTGGCCCAGCAAGTCCATCAGTTGGGCATCAATGGGGCGGCGCGCCTTATCCCTCCGCCTCGCACCTTTCCCGCTGCGTTCCCATGGCTGCGCCTGGACCGGATCTACCAGCGCGGCTTCGCCGTACGCAGTGCGCGGGTGTTGCACGGTTCGCCCTGGAAGCAGTTGTCCGACCATGCACCGCTGGTCGCCGAACTTGAATTGCCGTGAACGCGCATACTCGACGTCTCGCACTGGCGCGACGGTACTGAACAAAGCCATTCCCCTTGATGGGCATGCAATCGACGCGTTTTAGAAAGGGACGCATCCATGGCGCGTAAACCATTGCGTTTGAAGTGGCACGAGGACAATCATATCGATCTCTTGCATAACGGCGAGGAGTTCTTCCCCGCCCTATGCGCGGCCATCTCCGCAGCCAAGCGCAAAGTCCATCTGGAAACCTATATATTCAACCTGGACAAGACCGGTCTGCTGGTGCTGGACCATCTGCGCGAAGCCTGTGCACGGGGTATTAAAGTGCGCGTGGTCATCGACGGCTTCGGAAGCCACGAGCATGCCAGGGAGATCGGAGTGCGACTGGCTAATATGGGAGCGCAATTCCGCATCTATCGGCCGGAGCCCACCGGCCTGCGCTATATGAAGTTCGATCTGCGCCGCTTGCGTCGCCTGCACAGGAAAGTGACGGTGGTCGACGAGCGTATCGCCTTTGTGGGCGGTATAAACATACTGGACGATTATGTGGATGTACCGGACGACGGAAAAGGTGCGCGCCCCCGGTTCGACTTTGCCGTTCGCCTGCGGGGCCCTATCGTGGACGACCTGGCGCGGGCGCAGCGCGGCCTGTGGCTGCGCATGGCATGGAGGCGGCGCGACGACTGGGCGGCCTTCTATCGGCGCCTGAAGGAATGGGGCAAGTGGCGTAGCCTTCGCGTTAAGGCGCCTGCCGTTCCCCTGGACGGCCCCGGGCATCGCGCGGCATTGCTGTTGCGCGATAACCTGCGTTTTCGCCAGACGATCGAAGATGCCTACCTGAGTATCATGGAGCACGCGCGCCACGATATCCTGATTGCCAATGCCTATTTTTTTCCGGGGCGTCGCCTGCGCAAGGCATTGGAGGATGCGGCGCGCCGTGGCGTGCGGGTGCGGCTGCTGTTGCAAGGGCGATCGGAATACCCCATGCAATACCGGGCCGGCCGCTACATGTACTGCAAGTTGCTGGACGATGGCATCGAAATCCACGAATACATGGCCAGCTACCTGCATGCCAAGGTCGCGGTCATTGACGACTGCGCCATGGTGGGCTCATCGAACCTCGATCCGTTCAGTTTGCTGCTGGCGCGTGAAGCGAACGTCTACGTCCAGGATGCGGCTTTCGCCGACGAGCTGAAGTCGGCGCTTGAAACAGAACTGCAGAACAACGCCCGGCTCGTTACCGAGGAAGCATTGCAGGGCCGTGGCATGATCGGGCGCTGGATCGACGCCTTTTCATACTTCATGCTGAGGGCCGGGGTGGCATTGACCGGCAAATCGTCAGAGTATTGAACTCCCCGGCGCCATCAGGACTCCGGCACGCCTATCGTTGTCGTGCCTTACTTTAGAAGTGTCCACTGGCCGTCTTTGACGGTGATCATTTCGCGGCCACGTTCGTCGAAGCCGCTGTGGTCTTCGGGACTCATGGTGTAGACGCCTTGAGTGGCGACCAATTCATGAGTGTTTTCCAGGGCATCGCGCAAGGCGCTGCGGAATTCCGGGGTGCCTGGCTTGGCCGCTTTGGCGGCAATCGGAATGGCCTTTTCAAGCAACAAGCCCGCGTCAAATACATTGGCGCCGAACGTGGCAGGCGCGCTGCCATACATGTCGGTGTAGCGGGTAATGTAGTCTTGTGCGATTTTCTTGGAAGGATTGCTGTCGGCGATTTCTGGCAGTACCAACATCAGGCCCGCTGCCAGGATTGTGCCTTCCACATCTTTGCCGCCCAGCTTCAGGAATGCGGGCAACGCAGCGCCGTGGGTTTGGTAGAACTGGCCCTTGTAGCCTTGCTTGGCCAACGTGGCTTGGGGCAGTACCGCCGCTGTGCCGGTGCCGGCGATCAGCACCGCGTCGGGCTTGGCCGCCAATACTTTCAGGGCCTGGCCGGTGACCGAGCTATCGGAACGAACGTAGCGCTCAACCGCAACCAGCTTAATGTTGTTTTGCTTGGCCAGGTCGCTAAATACCTTTAGCCAGTTTTCGCCATAGGCATCGTTGAAGCCGATGAAGCCGGCGGTTTTAACGCCCGTGCCAACCATGTGCTGCACCAGCGCCTTGGCAATCAGGTCGTCATTCTGCGTGGTTTTGAAAACCCATTTCTTTTCGGGAGTCATGGGCAGAATCACTGAAGCCGTACCCACGGGCGACAGCATGGGCGTGCCGGATTCGGCCACGAACTGGATAACCGCCATGGCGTTGGGCGAACCGGTAGGCCCGATAATGGCGTCGACTTTTTCCTCGCTGAGCAGCTTCTTGATGATGGTGACCGATTGGGTAGGATCGCTGGTGTCGTCCAGCGAAACGTATTCAACCGTCAGGTCGCCGATTTTTTTGGGCAGCAGCGGAACCGTGTTCTTTTGAGGGATACCGACCATTGCGGTGGGACCGGTTGCCGATGTGACCACGCCTATCTTGACCTGAGCCAATACGGGGGCGGTGGCCATAGCGGCAAGCAGCGTCGCGGTAAGCGCAAGCGTTCTGAAGGACATGGGCGGGTTCTCCGTTAAAGAATGAGTATGCAAGGAGACATGGGGCGTCATCCTGATGGGGCGTTGTTGCCGTTCGGAGGCTATTCTAAACGGCATAGTCGATTCATACATATGCCGCGTCGATCCGGTTCTTTATGGGCATTGATCCGGGGTTCCACGGATTCATGGCACGAGGTGCGCAAACTGACATGTAGCGGTGCACACCAGCACACGACCTTGCGCTTTGACGTTGCTATTCTGCTTCCATACCTCAGAGTCCGGAGCAGAATTATGTCAGCCACGTTACTACCAGGAAGTTCAGCATTTGACGGAATTCGCGAGCACATGATAATCGATGGCCGTCCCTATACGCAGTCCGACGGCCCGACTATCCCGGTTTACGACCCCGCCACTGGCACAGTAATCGCCCAGCAGCTCGAGGCCGGACCAAAGCAGGTCGACGATGCAGTGCAAGCGGCACGCCGGGCTTTCGACCATCCGGATTGGCGCGATATGTCTCCAGCCGGGCGTGAAAAACTACTATTGAATCTGGCGGAGCTCATGGAAGTTCATGCTGATGAACTGGCTCGCCTTGAAACCCTCAATAATGGGAAACTGTTGGCACTTTCACACGGCCTGGAAGTCGGGGCTGGAACCCAGTGGCTGCGTTACATGGCAGGCTGGGCGACCAAGATTTCTGGTGAAACCTTGAATGTTTCCATTCCGTTTCCGCCAGGTGTTCATTACCATGCATACACCCGACCGGAGCCGGTTGGCGTGGTAGCTGCCATTATTCCCTGGAACTTCCCCTTGCTTATGGCCATCTGGAAAATCGCACCGGCCGTGGCCACCGGCTGTACCGTCGTGCTGAAGCCCGCCGAAGAAACTCCGCTGACCGCCATTCGTTTGGCAGAGCTCGCGCTCGAGGCAGGCTTCCCTCCCGGTGTCGTCAACGTTGTTACAGGCCGCGGCGAGGTAACGGGCGCCGCGCTAGTGGCGCATCCAGACATCGACAAGATCGCTTTTACCGGATCTACCGAGGTGGGCAAGCTAATAGGTCGGCAAGCCATGGACGATATGAAACGGGTCTCGCTTGAACTAGGAGGCAAGTCGCCCGTTATCGTGCTGGACGACTGCGATGTTGATTTGGCTATTCAGGGTGCCGCAAATGCCATCTTCTTCAATCAAGGTCAGGTATGTACCGCAGGTTCACGTTTATATATCCAAAAAAAGATATACGAAAAAGTAGTAGGCGGCCTGGCCGACCTGGCTGACAGCATGAAAATGGGTTCGGGATTCGACCCGACTACGCAACTAGGTCCGATGGTGTCTGAACGCCATTGCAAACGGGTGCTCGATTATATCGATATCGGCAAGCGGGAAGGCGCCACTGTTATGACGGGTGGAGAACCCGACGAGAGCACGGGCTATTTCGTAAGACCCACTGTATTCGCCGATGTTGCGCCCGATGCCCGGATCGCACGCGAGGAAATATTTGGGCCAGTGGTCGTAGCAGCTACTTTTGACACCGAAGAGCAGGCGATACAGCTGGCTAATGACTCGCGTTTCGGCCTGGGCGCGAGCATCTGGAGCAACGACCTGACGCGCGTCAACCAATTGATACCGCGCTTGCAGGCCGGTACGGTCTGGATCAATACACACAATATGCTGGATCCGCACATGCCCTTTGGCGGGTACAAGCAATCTGGAATCGGGCGCGAGCATGGTGCCGCCGCTATTGACATGTATCTGAAGAAAAAATCAGTTTGCATGGCGTATGCGGCGGCGCGTTAAGAATAATAAGCCGCCTTGGCGTATATCACTAAAAGGGGATTTCAATAATGATAAAAGCAGGCGATATAAGAATAAAGGCCTTGGCGATGGTTGCCTGTCTTGGTATGGCTGGGGCAGCACAGGCCGGCGATCCAAGTGCGCGAGACTGGATCCCCGCGCCGCCTGGAACAAACCTGATAGCGGGATACTTTGCCACGCTTGGTAGCCACGGATTTTATAACCGTGGTAGTCGCATTGAAGACGGCCCCGAACTGGATGTTCAGGCGCTGGTTTACAGGCAAATGCATTTTAGAAAAGTAGGCGAAACCACCGTGCAGTACGAACTCATTGCACCGTCGTACCGCACAACCTTGAAAGTTCCCGGCATGCCAGACGATCGTCTTTCCGGCTTTGGCGATATCGTGGCCGGTGCGGCCTTCTGGTTCTATAACAATGAGGAAACCAAAACCTGGTTTGCGTGGGAACCTTTTATAACGATTCCTACGGGTCGCTATCGTGGGTCTCAGGCCGATGTGTCGCCTGGCAAGAATCGCTGGACTACCATCCAGGACTTTGCCTTTGTGAAAGGCATAGGCGAGTCCACATATCTTGAGGCTATCGCCGAGTTCGAGTTCTACGGGAATAACGACAACTATTACGGCCAGACCTTGAAGAAATCACCTTCCATACGCTTGATGGCCCTGGCATCGACCAATCTGACACCAGATACGTATGTCGGCTTGCGGTATCGCTACGAAACCGGTGGACGGGAAAAGGTCAATGGCGAAACCATGGTAACGCGCAATAACAGTCATCAACTGGCGCTGGAAGCCACGCACCAGATCAACGAGGCAAACCAGATCCAGCTTCAGTACATCCATGACCTTAAAGTAGAAAATGGCCCGCGTATGCGCGGAGTGCAGCTTCGTTACGTGTATGCATTCTGACTACACGTCTACCTGCCAGGAGCAAACTTACATGATTACTGTTTTTAGACGCAAGCCGGGTGCAGCCAAGTTGCTGGCTATGGCAACCCTTCTGACGGCGTCAGGAATCGCATCGGGTCAGCAACAGGCGCCGCTTGAGACTCTTAGCGGCGGCCATAAGCTCTCGAACGATGCATCACATCGGATTTACGTCATGGATTCGGTGTTCCAGCACCTGACCGAAAGCCGGCTCAATATCTATGATGGTGCCACAGGTAAGTTCCTGGGCATGGTGCCCACCAGTTATAACGGACATATGCAGGTCTCCAAAGACGGTAAAAACATCTACACGATGACCACCTATCACGAGCGCGTGACTCGTGGAAAACGAACCGATGTGGTGGAAATCTGGGATGGCTCCGCGCTGACATTCAAGAAAGAAATAATTATCCCCGCCAAGCGAGCCCAGGCATTGAACTACAACGGGATCTTCAGGCAAACCACAGACGGCGAGTTCATCGTTTTACAAAATGCGACGCCGGCTACTTCAATCACGGTGGTCGACGTTGCCAAAGAAAAGTTTGCCACCGAGATCACTTCCACGGCGGGTTGCTGGAGTGTTATTCCGTTGCCGAACAAGCCACGAAGCTTCATGACCATTTGCGGCGATGGCTCTTTGTTGTCCATAAACCTGGATGCCGAAGGAAAAGTGGCCAGTCAGCACCGCAGCACGCGTATGTTTCCGGTACAGGATGATCCCATTTTTATTGCGCCAGGCCTGTTGAACGACAAGGCTTACTTTGTTTCCTTTCACGGGAATGTCTATACCGCCGACCTCCATGGAAATGAAATCAAGTTCGAACCGGTGTGGTCATTGCTTAGCGAGGCCGACAAGGCGAAGGGCTGGGTACCCGGCGGCTACAACCTGATTGATGTGGAACAGGCCAGTAAACGTCTGTATGTGTTCATGCATCCCGATGGTAAAGAGGGGTCGCACAAGAATCCCGCAGCCGAGATCTGGGTCTATGACTTGGCATCGAAGACGCGCATAGCGCGTGTGCCAGGTCGTGATGCATTGTCGATGTCGATCGTACAGGGTGCCTCACCCCGGCTGTTGACCTTAGACGGCGGCAATGTGAACATCTACGATATCAGCGCCGTTCAACCCGAATATTTAAAAACAATAGAAGGCGCTGGAGAAGCAGCACTACAGGTGCTGCCCCATCCGGGCAGTGGAGGGAAATGATGATCGATCCGATACTGATCCACGTCAGTGCGGCCAGCCTGGCCGGCATCTTTTTGCTGGGCTCGCTGGAAAAACTGCGCAACTTCATTGGTTTCCAGGGCGTTGTATCTGACTATGCATTGCTGCCCATGGGCCTGATCGTACCGTTTGCCGCAGTGTTTGTTACGGCGGAAATCGCTGCTGGAATCTTGCTGCTGATTCCGGCCACTCGTCCCATGGGGGCCGTAGTCGCCGAGCTGCTGTTGTTGACGGGTACTTTGGGCATGGCTATCAATCTACTCCGGGGCAGGCGTGATATTGATTGCGGATGTGGTGGCTACACAGATAAGCCAGGTGGCTTGACATGGTGGCTGGTTGCACGCAACGGCTTGCTATTGGGACTTGCTCTTCCTGCGCTATTGGCGAACCAGGCCGTTGCACGCATGTTGGCCTGGACGGATGGTTTGACGTTCGTTGGAGCGACCCTGGCCGTTCTCGGGCTTTATTTTTCACTGAACCAACTGATCGATTCCCATACCAAGCTTCAAAAACTCTAAGGAGATCCCCATGAATGGGTTGATGATTTCAAATGTAATCTTATGGGCTGTCGTGCTTGGCCTCGTTCTGGTTGTACTTGCCTTATCGCGGCAAATTGGTGTGCTGTATGAGCGTGTCGCACCTATGGGCGCGCTGACCATGGACAAGGGGCCGGGCATCGGCGAGCCTGCGCCCCGGTTCGAATTGGTCGACCTGCTCGGGCGTAAACAATGGGTGGGAACCCCGGGTGCCAAGAGTCAGTTGCTGTTTTTTCTGTCTCCTACTTGCCCGGTATGTAAAAAGCTTATTCCCATTCTCAAGTCAGTGGCGGCAAGCGAGAAGCAGTGGTTGAATATCGTACTGGCCAGCGACGGCGAGATGCCTGAGCATCTTGCGTTCTATCGGCAAGCAGCACTGCAACAGTTCCCGTATTTGCTGTCGACCAGTTTGGGCATGGGGTTTCAGATCAGCAAGCTGCCCTACGCGGTACTGCTCGACGACCAAGGCATTGTGCGGGCCAAGGGACTGATTAACTCGCGCGAGCAATTGGAAAGTTTATTTACCGCAAAAGAACTCGGAGTGGCTTCGGCTCAGGAATTTCTGGCAAATAGCGATCTGCGGGAAACCCAAGTGTCACGCAAGGAGAACGTCAATGCATTGGCTGGATAAACTCGGGGAAAACGTGGCTCGCAAAGTGGCTCATACTGCGTCGCGCCGTAGCGTCTTGTGTTCAATAGGGAAAATCATGGTGGGATCGGCTTTCGTTATGCCAGTGCTGCCCATCGCGCGCGCTGCGGGTACGTCTTCCGATTTGGAAAGTGCAAGTGACGAAGACCTGAGCTCTTGTGATTATTGGCGCTATTGCGCGGTAGATGGGTTCTTGTGTTCGTGTTGCGGGGGTTCGGCCACTACATGTCCTCCAGGAACCACACCCTCACCGATTTCATGGGTAGGCACTTGCCATAATCCCAAGGACGGCAAGAATTACTTGGTCAGCTACCATGATTGCTGCGGGAAGACAGCATGTGGAAGATGCCTATGCTCATCGCAAACACGAGAGCGGCCGGGCTATGAGTTCTTCCTGCACAACGATGTTAACTGGTGCATGGCCAACGATAATAGTACTTTCCATTGCACCACTTCAGTAATTATCAGTTTGGCAAAAGACTAAGCCGGTTGGTTGCTATATGGTTAATTTTTGGAGATTTTTTGGCAACATGGGCGGCGCGGTGGCACTGAGCATCGTGGGGCATGCTTATGCGCAGACCGCTCCTGCCGCGGCCAATGAGGCCTATGTCTTAAGTGCTGACGCTTATAAAGACTACATGTTGCAGTGCGCTGGCTGCCACCGCTACGATGGAGAGGGAGTGGATCGCCGCTCTGTTCCCAGTTTCCGCAATTCCATAGGCCTGCTAAGCCGCTTGCCTGCAGGTCGCGCCTACATGATTCGCGTACCGGGAGCGGCGCAGTCTCACCTGAGCAACGCGGAGTTGGCCGGTGTGCTTAACTGGATAGTGGCCACCTATGGCCCACAGCAATCGTTGATTGACTTCAGCCCGTTCACTGCCGGTGAGGTGGGCGCGTCCCGTCCATATCGCTTTGATAATGTCGTGCCCATTCGCCAAGAATTAAGCCGACAGCTGAGCGTGCTGGGATACGAACTATCCACCTATACTTTTGGGCAGAACGAGGTTGCATCGGAGTGAATTTGTATTGCCATATGCAGCGAGTACAGGTTTTCACTCATGGCTTTGGCGGGCTATTTTAGGTATAAAGATCTAACAGAATTCAACGGCATAGTTGGCCGCCATCAGCTGATTCAGTTCTCAGGGATGAGGGTGTACGCCGATGCTACTTCGCACTTCGCCGCGCCGCTTCGAGAGCCATAGCCCATGGCGTGAGGGCGTGTGCGAGTATTTTGTAGAACTGGAGGTCAACGCCAGTAATTCCGGTCCTTTCATCAATGTGGCGGCTACCGATACCATAGGGTGTCTACAGGTCACCGAACTCTTTACTTCCGCACAGCGCGTGCGGCGCACACGACTGCTTGCCGACCGATCTGACCAAAGCGTCTTTAAGGCTACATTGCAGCTGTCGGGCCGTAGCGAAGTCGTCCAGGACCAGCGTTCGGCCGTTCTAAATCCCGGAGAATGGGGTCTCTACGATACGGCGCGGCCCTACGAGGTCACCGTCGACCAAGATGCACATTTTCTGGTTCTGCAAATTCCTGCACCGCAAATGACGGTGTGGCAGCCTTATCTGGCGCAAGCGGTGGCACGTTCTTTTAGTGCAAGCCACGGAAGCGCTCGTGTGGCCATGGACACGCTGCGTCTCGCCCTCGCAGAAAATCCTGGCCTGTCAAATGCCGCCACACGCGACATCGCCAAGATCATCTTGCAGATGATAGGCCTCAATCTATGCGAGCAATCCGGCAACGGTGGCATGTCTGCCATGGACGAGGTCAGGCAGGCGCAGTTCAGGAAAATAAGCCAGTACATCGCTGAAAATTTGCATGATCCCGAGCTTTCCGCCACGGGTCTGGCAACGCGCTTTCGTGTTTCGCGCCGTTATTTGCACAAGCTATTTGCAGACCACGAGCTTACCCCGGCCGACTACATCTTGCGCACACGGCTTGAACGCTGCCGTTCTTTTCTGGCGGATAGAACCGTGGTCAAGCAAGTCAGCGAAATTGCCTATCAGCACGGTTTTTCAGATTCCACCGTCTTCAGCCACGCGTTCAGGCGTCGCTATGGGGTATCGCCTACCGAATGGCGGCGCCAGCAAACCCAGTAAGCCAGACGTTGGATTAACGCCCTGGCGGCGTTAATCCAACGTGTAATTTACTTAACCAGACGCCATTCCCCGTCTTTGACGGTGATCAGTTCGCGGCCACGGTCATCGAAGCCGCTGTGGTCTTCGGGGGTGATGTTGTAGACGCCTTGCGTGGCGACCAGTTCGCGTGTTTTTTCAAGGGCGTCCCGCAAGGCGCTGCGGAATTCCTTGGTGCCTGGCTTGGCGCTTTTGGCGGCTTCTGGAATGGCCTGCTCAAGCAGCAGTCCCGCATCGTACACATTCGCGCCGAACGTCGCGGGGGCGCTGCCGTATTCCTTGGTGTAGCGCGCAATGTAATCTTCAGCAACTTTCTTCGACGGGTTGCTGTCGTCGATTTCCGGCAGAACCAGCATAAGGCTGGCCGCCAATATTGTTCCCTCGACATCCTTGCCGCCAAGTTTCAGGAAAGCGGGAAGGGCCGCGCCGTGCGTTTGATAGAACTTGCCTTTGTAGCCTTGCTTGGCGAGGGTAGTTTCAGGAAGGACTGCCGCCGCTCCGGTGCCTGCAATGAGCACCGCATCTGGGTTCGCGGCCAGCACCTTCAAGGCTTGGCCAGTGACCGAGCTGTCCGAGCGCTGATAGCGTTCGGTCGCTATAAGCTTGATATTGTTCTTAGCGGCCAGGTCGGTGAATACTTTCAACCAATTCTCGCCGTAGGCATCGTTCAAGCCGACGAAGGCGGCCGTCTTGATGCCGGACTTGGCCATATGGCTGACTAGGGCTTTGGCAATAATGTCATCGTTCTGGGTGGTCTTGAAGACCCATTTTTTTTCGGGCGTCATAGGCAGAACCACCGATGCCGTGCCAACGGGTGCCAGCATAGGCGTTCCTGATTCCGCTGCAAACTGGATGACACCCATGGCATTGGGCGATCCGGATGGCCCAATCAGTGCATCCACTTTTTCCTCGGTAATCAGTTTCTTGAAGCTCGTCACGGACTGGGTGGGGTCGCTGGCATCGTCCAGCGAAATGTACTGGACGGTGAGATCGCCTATTTTCTTGGGCAATAGGGCCACGGTATTTTTTTGTGGGATGCCGATCAGCGCGGTTGGGCCGGTCGCCGAGGTGACAACGCCTATTTTTACCTGCGCCAGCACTGGCGTGATGCCGAGCGCGGCGAAAATGACAGCAGAGATGGAAAGTCGTTTTAGTAGCATGGGTTGATCTCCGGTGGAAAAAGGGATGCTGCTTTCTGCTTTTTAGATCGTTACTGAACTTACGCTGGCACCGCCGCAAACGTAGAGCGTCTGGCCGGTAATAAAGCTGTTTTCGGGGTCGGAAAAAAACATGACGGCCCGCGCCACGTCGTCGACGCGGCCCAGGCGTTGCACGGGTATGCCTTGCGCGATATTTCTTTCTCGCTCGCTGTTTTCCGGTATGACGTCGTAGAACATGTCGGTTTGTATTGGGCCCGGGGCCACAACGTTGACCGTGATGCCTTTCGGGGCGAGTTCCAGCGCCCAGGTTCGCGCCATGCCTATCATGCCTGCCTTGGTCGCGGAGTACGCGGTTCGCGTGGGCAGGCCCAGTGCTCCTCGTGATGACATCAGCACGATTCGACCAAAACGCCTGTCCTCCATGCCAGGCAGAACAGCCTGGACCAGCGAAATGGCCGCGCCCAGGTGAATTTGCGTCAGGCCTTGAAGGTCATCAAGCGAGACCTCGCCCAGCAGCTTGGGCCAGATCACGCCCGCGTTGTGAATAACATGACTCACCGGGTATTGATGGGCGATTTCCGCGCAGGCCTGCGTCGTGGCCTGGGCGTCCAGCAGGTCCACCTGTACGGAATGCAGCCGCGGGTGAGTGAAGTCGGGCGCCCGGCGCGCCATGGAAATCACCTCATAGTTGCGGTCCAGCATCTGACGGCAAATTTCGGCGCCAATACCGGCACTGCCGCCGGTTACCACCGCTACACGAGCATCGGTCACGTTTGCTTCTCCGCTTAATGGGGTGATGTCGGTGTCAGGGCCAGGACGCGCAAAGGGCTGCCGGAGCCGCTGCGGATCTTCAGCGGTGCGGAAAAAATGACGGCCCCTTTTGGCGGCAGCTGATCCAGATTCGTCATGCATTGCAGGCCATAGCGGTTATTGCCATGCATGAAGTAGTGGCAGGGGTAGGGAGGATCAAGATGCTGCGCCTGTCCTGCGTCGGTGCCGACCGACTCGGTACCGAAACCGTGCACATCGCGCTCTTTGACTAGCCATGGGACGACTTCGGCATCGGGACCCGGTGAATGGGCGCCGTCTTCTTTCTGATTAAGATATTCAGTGCGCTTATCGCGTTTGGACCAGTCGGTCCGCATGAAAATCCAGGACCTGGCCGGAATTTGGCCGTGTTGCGCTTCCCATTGCTTGATGAAGTCTATGGTCAGCAGGAAGTCGGGGTTGTCTTTTGATTCCACTGAGCAATCGATCACGCAGGCCTCGGCGATAAAGGCATCAAGCGGAATGGTATCGACGCAATTATTGGGCTGGTCTTTACCGCTGATCCAGTGCACGGGCGCATCGAAATGGGTGCCGGTATGTTCGGACATCGAGAAATTATTCCAGTACCAGGCGGGTCCGCGTTCGTCATAGCGGGAGATCTCTTCGATGCGAAATGGCCAGGCTTGTCCGAATTCGGGCGGCAACGTGATAGTGGGAAAGTCCGGCGTCAGGGTTTCGGTCAGGTCCACTATCTTTATTTTGCCGGACAAAAGCTCGGCCATGAATTGGGTGAGTACGGTGCTTGTCATGAGGTCTCCTTTCATGTGCCCAGCTCGCGTTCCAAGCCTTTGGGGTTATCGTGCAGACGCACCTGGAATTCGTGTGCGATATCGCCTACATAGACGTCTTCAACGCCATCTCGCAGGGCACGCACGATGGCGGCGGCTATGGCATTGGGGCTGACGCGTGGCGGGGGAGTCAACTGCTCCCATTCGTGATCGATGGGGCCCGAGAATAGATTGACCACCCGGATGCCCGACTGCAGGAACTCGTTGCGCAGGCACTGCGAAACCGAAAGCGCCGCCGCCTGGGATGCCGACCAAATGCCTCGCGAGGGCAGGTTGACGTGCGCATAGATGGACATGATGTTGACCCAGGCGACCGCATTGTTCACGCCATCACCGGCACGGCCGGCCATCGCCGGTCCGAAATGCTGCGCCAGCCGCATAAGCCCCATGCAGTTGATGTCCATGGCTTCATGCGCCTTGCTCATGTCGCGGTTGTGCAGTATGCCGCCTTCACGCTCGTAGCCTGTTGTGTTGATCAGGATATCCACCTTGCCGCCTATGGAGCGCGAAAGGCGTTCAACCGAATCGGAGTCGGTGATATCGAGGTCCTGCCGCTGTACGCGATCATCGGTGCACAGAGCATTGAATTTATCAGAGGCTTTCCATGGCTGCGACTCGCCGGCAAACACGGTGGTGGCACCCGCCGCCAGTAAGGATTCGATGGTGGCAAGCCCTACGGCGGATTTACCGTCGGTGACCAGTACCCGCCGAAACTTAGGGTCGCACGACGTTTCGCGCAGTATTTTGTCGTCTGCCATGTTGGGGGTCGCCTGTTGTGGAAGTGCAAGGATGACGGCTTGTCCGCTACGGTCCAGCTTGAGCGCCAGGCGAACCTTGTCGCCGTCGCGGCAATCGCCGTGAACATGCGCAACGACGGATGGACCAGCCGCCATCTTCACCGTGCCTATGCGCCATGGAAGCCGCTCGCGGAAGTACAGGTCGTTGCTGTGGTGCAAAGTGGTCGTGACCAGCAGTTCGCCATTCGGGTCGACGGCTTGCCAGTGCAGCTGATCCGACAGGCAGGAATGGCAAACCTCGCGGGGCGGATACTGTACCGCCGCGCACTCCCGGCATACTTGCAGATCGAACCGTCCGGCGGCCGCCGCCGCGGTAAGGCCTAATGCGCGGCGGCTGCGCGTGCCGGGCGGTCGCGTCGCTTGCCGGGTGCGCGCCAGCGGATTCTTACGCGGCGGTCGGGTAAGGGCCTGGCTCATGGGTTACTCCTGGCCAGCAGGGCGGCGGCGGTGCAAATGCCGCGGTCATAGTTGATCATGCCAAATCCGCTGACCAGACCTATTTTGGCATTTGCCACCTGGGTGGCTCCAGCCAGGCCGGTAAGCTGGCGCAAGGTCTCGACTATGCCCAGATAGCCGCCGGCCGCGCCCGCCTGGCCTACAGAAAGCTGCCCGCCATTGGTATTGAAGGGGAAGCTGCCGTCTATGGTGAAGGTATTGCTGCGCACGAATTCGGGTGCGCCGCCTTTTGCGCAGAATCCCAGGTCTTCGATCTGCATCATGTTGATCACGGGATAGTCGTCATAGGCCTGCATAACGTCGACGTCGGCGGGACCTACCCCTGCATGCTCGTAAAAGTCTTCTCGATCTACGGTCCAGCCTCCGCGTGTCTGGATGGCGTCTTGAGTCCACGCGTTATGCCGCTCGATCGTGGATAGGATCCGTGCAAAAGGCAGTTGTAGTGCAAGGGCTTGTTCTTCACGCATGACCAGGAACGCGTCCGCCCCCGCGCAGGGCATCACGCAATCGAACAGATGTATGGGCTCGGTGATTTCACGAGCGTCCAGGTATTGTTGCAGCGTCAAGGGCTTTTTCATCAGTGCATGGGGATAGCGCAGGGCATTGTCGCGCTGTGCGACGCAAAGCTTGCCGAAATCCTCGCGCGTCGCTCCGCTTGTGCGCATGTAGTGCTTGGTCAGCAAAGCAAAGCTGGCGTTCGGGCCGCCAGCGCCGTAAGGGTAGACGGCATCCTGAGCGAAACGCGAGAATTGGCTGACGGTGGTTCGGAACGAATCGACCTGGTTGGCGTCGCCCGCCAGGCAGGCGACGATGTTGGCATCACCCGCCTGAACGGCCCGCGCGGCGCGGCGCAGGCCTATGACGCCGCTTGCTCCCCCCATGGGGATATGGTCCAGCCATCGGGGGCTCATGCCCAGGTGCTGCGTGAGCCCGACCGCGGTGTCCGGAGCAAGGGTAAAGCTGGATACACACATCCCGTCGATATCGTGCTTGGCAATGCCGGACTCACGCAGCAGCGCGCCCAGCGCCTTGCCCAGCCACCAATGTGCGCTGTTGATCGAATATCGCTGATAGGGCACGGTGACCGGTACGGCGGCCACTATGCCTTCATAACCGGCGCGCGCCGGCTTCATGCGACCGGTTCCTGTCGTTTCTTCAGCGCTCGGGTGTCAATGCACATCGGAGTGCCCGGCAGGGTTGGGGCCAGCGATTTCAGCTCGCCACGCTGCACTTTGTTGGTGATGGTCAATGGCAATTCCTGGACAAAGGCGATATAGCCGGGCACTTTGTAGTACGCCAGCTGGGTCAGGCTCCATCTTGCGATGTCGTGGGCAAGCTCCGTGGCCTGGCTGGCGTCCAGGGCGGCATGGCTCACAATGCAGGCCAATACTTCGTCGCCGCGTACCTCATCTGGTACTGCCGCGACGGCGACGGCCTTGACGGCCGCGTGCTGGACCAGCACGCTTTCCACTTCGACGGCCGCGATGTTTTCCCCGCTGCGTCGGATCACGTTCTTCTTGCGGTCGACAAAATGCAGATAGCCTTGCCGGTTGCGCCGGACGATATCGCCGGTGTGGAACCAGCCGCCTTCCCACGCCTGCCGGGTTGCCGTGTCGTCTTTCAGATAGGCGGCAAAGAAACCGAACCTGGGGTCGGGTCCCGCATGGCGGACCAGCAGCTCGCCATTTTCGTCGGTTGCGGCGGGCTCGCCGGCGTCATTGATGATACGGACCTGGATATCGTCGCTCTCTTTGCCGAAACAGCTGGAGCCAACGAAACGCGGTTCATGGTTCGCAATGATCACGGCGCCCGCGCCGGTCTCGGTCATCGCCCAGGCTTCCAGTAATGGGAAGCCGAAACGTTGCTCAAACGGTGCATGCAATGAGCGGTCGATACCCGCGCCAAAGCCCATTCGTACCTGATGCGTGCGATCCTGGTCGGTTACTGGTGCCTTCATCAATATGGCGGGCATGACGCCCAGGTAATGGATGACCGTGGCTCGTGATTCGCGTACCGTGTCCCACCACGTTTTCGGATGAAATCGGTCGATGGCAATCAAGCATCCGCCCGTGATCACCATTGCCATGACCGAGTACGCCATGGCATTCATGTGTACCAGCGGTAACGGCGTCAGCATGCGGTCGCGGCCGGGGCTCAAGGCGGCAAGTCCGCCCGCTTGGGCATACCAACGGCCCGCAGCCAGGAAATACTCGTTGGGCAGTATGCAGCCTTTGGGACGCCCTGTGGTGCCGGAGGTGTAAAGCAGCGCGCATTCCGTCGACATGTCGATACGCGAAGTGGAAAATGGGGCGTCGCCAGGAGCGGCGGGCGGTGGCTGGTTCGCTTCCATGAGCAATAGTGAACGCCCCGCTGCCTGGGCGGCCGCCTGCAACAGTGCATGGCGTTCGGGCAAGGCGATGGCCAGCACGATATCCGAATGGTCGATCAGATATTCCAGCTCGGTGGCGCGCATGTCGATATTGATCGGCACGACGGATACGCCCAAGGCGTTCAGGGCGAACCAATGCAGGATGAAGGCCGGCCGGTTCTCGAGCAACACGCCGACGCGGTGGCCATGGCCATAACCGGCGGCCCCGAAGGTTGCCTTGAGCGCATCGATGCTGGCTTGCGCATCCCGATAGCTGATTTCGCCGGCGGCAATGCCGTACGCATGCGCTGTTTCGGGCGTTACGCACAGGAAGGGGTGTTGCGGCCATTGTTGCGCGGCTTCTGCAAAAGCCTGGTAAACCGTGGTGGACAATGCCGGCCTCATCACATGAACAGTTGAATGCTGCGCAATGCCGAGTCGCAATTGACGAGGTCCACGCGTTTTTGATTGATGCGCAGCTCGCCCTGGACGTCGATCAGCTCGAAGGTGGACCAGCCGGCGTATGTGGTTTGTTGATCCTGCCGGCTTTCTACGTAGTGAAAGGCCGTACGCAGCGCATATTGTCCTTGTTCAGGCTTATGCCAGGGGTGGCCGGACTCGATCGTGGGCTGTTGCAATAGATGATGGCTACGGCTCTTTGGCTGTTGCGAGTAAGTGCGTTGGCCCGCCAGCCGTTCGATACGGACGCGCAACAACAACTTGTCTTCATACATGAGCGAGCCCTGCAGCAGCGGATCTGTCTGGCCGTGGCTCAGCGGCATCCAGTAATGCCCGTCTTCGGTGAAGAGGGCAAGCCACGCCTCGAATTGCTGCTCGTCGAGAAGCCGGGCTTCGCCATAGGCGAAGGCAAAGAGCTGCTGATCGTTGAATGTGCTCATGCGGACTCCTTCATGGTGGCGGTCATGTAGCGAGCCCAGGCCTGGTACTGGTTGCGCATTTGCCATTCACTTGTGCCGTTGACGGCTTCGTTCTTGCGGCCGGCCTCAGACGGCTCGTACAGGCGGGCAACGTTGACCCAGTCGCGGCCTCTGCTGTGCAAGCCGTGCTGCGAACGTTCGTAGACCTCGTGATCGTCATGCCCCACTACGGACGTGGGTGCGTTGATGAGACGGTTGTACATCAAGGTGCGTTCCAGCAGCTTGTCGGGTGCCCCGACCAGCCGGAAGGTCCATGATTCGACAAGTGTCTTGTCGGCGCCCAAGGGCTTGAAGATACGCAAGGTCTGGATAGGCCCCTTGACCATGATGTTGGGGAAATAGGTGGTGTTGTGCCGGGTGTTGGCCAGGATCTGTGCCGCGCGCTCGTTGCCATAGGCCTGGTTCATGGCCTCTTGGTAGCCCGGCACTTCCGAGTATGCGGCGTGAATCGAGTTATGGACGCCAGTGTGGCCGTGACCGTTTTCCCAGACTCGAATTCCCATGCCTTCGAAGAATTCATAGGGTGAGATGAAGGGGGCGAATTGCTCGACGGCCATGGGTTTGGGCGTGCCTTCGGGCGCTTCTTCCCATACCCGGACAGCCGTCCCGGCCGACGATTCATGCGCCACCATGGGGTGGCACGTGTCGGTCTGGTTGTCGACCAGCATTTTCCAGTTGCAATCGTGCATGTACCGAAGCACGCCCCCAGCGACCTCCAGCCGGCCTTCCGGCGATCGTTCGATCATGTTGTCCAGCGTGGATAGCGACTCGCCGAAGAATTCATCAAACGACTGGCCTTGGGGACTGAGCCGGCAAAAAACGAATTCACGGTAGTCATGAACGTGCTCAACGGCGGCCATGCCCTGGCTGGCTTCACAGTCATTGAATACCTCGGGGTCGTAGCCCTTTTTTAATGGGATCGAAAGCAGCTTGCCGTCGGTCTTGAACGTCCACGCATGATAAGGACAGCGAAAGAACTTGCCGGTGTTGCCACAGGTGTCGCCGGCAACCATTACCCCCTTGTGCGGGCAGCGATTATGCAAGACCTTGATGGTTTTATCGGTATGCCGCACCATGACGACGGGCTGGTTGCCCACCATGGTGGTATAGAAATCACCCACATTGGGTATCTGGCTGGCGTGTCCGACGTACACCCAGGTATTGGCGAACAAATGCTCCATTTCAAGCTCAAAGATCTCTTCGCTGATGAAGATATCCTTGTGAACCTCGGTGGGCCGCACGAGGGCGGCGACAGCAGCGGGATTATTGCGGTAGTTCATGTCGGGCACCTATGAATCAAAGGTCTAATACCAGGCGATCAGAATGGCTGCGTGAAACACAAATTTGCATGACCTCGCCCGCCTTGCGCTCTGAGTCGGAGAGGTAGTGATCGCGATGATCGGGAATTCCTTCCAGGACGGTCGCCTGGCACACTCCGCATTCCCCGCGCCGGCAGTCGTACATCGGATCACAGCCGGCCTCTTCGAGTACGTCGAGTATCGTTTTATCCGCAGGTATGTGCAGCGTGCGCCCTGACTGGCGCAGCTCCACGTCAAATGCTTTGTCGCCGGTCATGGCTGCCGCACTGGTAAAGACCTCGAAATGCACCTGTGACGGCGGCCATTGCAGGTTGCGCGACTGCTCGATAACGGCGTCGATCAGGCCTTTGGGTCCGCAAACATAGAGATGCTGGCTGGGTTCCATCTTCTGCAGCAGGTCCCGCAACGCCAGCTGGGTCGTTGCGTCGTCGTCCGCATGGATCTGCAAGGCGTCGCCATGCCGGGCGGTAAGTGCTTCCAGGAAACCCATCTGGTCGCGACTACGGCCGTAGTAATGCAATTCGTATGGGCGTTGTGCATGGTGCAGCGCCGTCGTCATCGAGATGATGGGCGTGATGCCGATGCCGCCTGCAATCAGCACGGTGCGAGACTCGCCGGTGGCCATGTCGTGCAGCGGAAAGTCGTTCTTCGGGCCCTCCACCTGTAGCGTGTCGCCAATCTTAAGGCCATGCATATGCCGTGACCCGCCCGTACCAGGCTCTTCAAGCCGCACGCCTATACGGTAACGTTCAGGTGCGTCGAACGAGGTTTGATCGGCGTCCAGGCATACGAGAGAATAACAACGAGGTACCGCCTGTCCCGGAATCGTGACTTTCACATGCGCGCCCGCGGTAAACGCGGGCAAGGCTTGCCCGTTGGCGGCTTCCAAGACCAATGAGCGAATAATTGGCGTCTCGACTTGTATGTCGGTGACGGTCAGAATCAGGTGGGCCATGGTATGTCTCTGTTGTGCGGGCTCAAGGCTTTACCCAGCAATTCATCGAGTTTTATTCCTTTGTCGTCGGCAAGCGCGGCCGCCAGCAAGGCCCGCAGCGTGCCGGCCGCATCGGGCTGCCCTGACAAGCGCCCGACTGCCTGGCTAAGCCGTTGGTACTTGCTATTGCCCCGTTCATGCGTATCGCTATAGCCTTTGACCAGACGCCGGCAGTTGACGACTTCGACCGCCAGTTCGTAGTCATGCTCGACGGTTGTGGAAACCAGTGCCAGCCATTGCTGCAGGCTGTTGGTCTCCACCTGATGACGCAAGGTGGCGCGCCGGAAGCGCCGCATTCCAGCTAATGAATACAGCAGCAGGAAGCCGCCCAGCGTGCCGCTGCGCAGGAAACGTCCCTTGCGCAGGAAGCGGCCAATAAAGCGGCTGGCGGCGGGTGAGTTTTCAATCGCCCGGCCCAGCGCTGTCGGCAAGGTCCCGCAGACCTCGTCGAGGCGTGGATGCATGTACTCGGTGGTGTAGACCAGCTGGCCTGTTTGCGCGCCGACCTCACCGCGGACGCGCTCGAAGCGGGCGCTGCGGGTTTTAAGGTCCGCTACGCGGATGACGTCGTCGTAGGACATCGATACCGCCACGTAGCGTGCGGCCGCACAGGTAAGTGCCCAGGATTTGCCCAGCCCGCCAAACTGCGTGTCCAGTGCGCAGATGCGACGCATGTGCTCCATGTATTCGCGTGCATAGCGCAAATCCTGAAAGTCCAGCGTGCGGCGCAGGCCGGCGATCATCATGGCGTGAGCCTGTACCGGGAAATTCTGTTTCAGGTCGTCGAGCAGAAACTGCATGTGCGGGCTTTCGGCGTGCTCGGGAACCTCGGGCATGGGGCGGCTGGTGTCGATAGGCGCCGGAACCGCGAGCGCGTGTGCCGCCGCGTCGAATCCCAGGGCGAAAGCTGTCAGGCTGGCATCAACGCCCACGCCGGCACGCCGGATGGTTTGTTCAAAGTCAGCGCGGCTGAAGGGCAGGGTGCCGCTGCCGGCGACGGCACCGAACAGGCTGGCACTGATAATGCTGCCCGCCTGGTCAGCCAATGCCTGGAGATCAAAGCAGTAGAATTTTTTTGCGGCCTCGTTACCGGCGTCGATGACCGTGTTGGGGTCGGCGATGCCATTGCCGTGAGCCGCCTTTTCCGCGACGGCATAGCTGCGGTGCGACGAGGCAATCAGTGTTGTTCGGTCAGGAGTGACCAGGCCGCGTTGTATTGCCCTGCCTCCTTCCATGAGTTCGGCGGCGATGACCAGGTCGACGTCGCCGGGTGTGGGCATCATGGCCAGCGCGGGATCTCGTCCGGCCGCCTTGACGGTCGATTCGGGCAGCATCTCGAGGTAATAAATCGTGGCGCCGGTACGTTGCGCCACACCGGGGACTGAAGTCGTCTGCGCCCACCACTTGGCGTGTTCTGCCATATCGACGATCCAGTCGGCCAATACACCACCACCTTGCCCGCCCATGGCAAGAATGGCGATCTTGATCGGCGTGCCGGAACGGAACAGGGTTCGATCGCTCATGGATTCAGGTTTATAAGGAATATTCATTCAGCCGGGCGTTACGGCGGGACTGCAGATAGTGGATAAATCGTCCGCGCATGCGCGCCATGAACTTGTCCCATCGGCTGGGGTTGTGGACGATGTCAGCTCGGTAAAATGAGGGACAAAGCACCGCGGCGTGGGCGACTTCGCCGCAATTACCGCAACCGACGCAGCTATTGTCGATATGGGCGACAGGGTCTTCCTTGAGCGGATCGCCGCTATCCTTGACCGTCAACGATGGGCAGCCCGATAGTCGGATACAGGCGTGGTCGCCGGTACAGACATCGGGATCCACCCCGAAGCGTTCCTTGATGGCACGCTGTCCGCTCTTCACGGCCTGGTTGAACAGGGGTTTTTCGCGGCGCTGCTTGTTCAACATGCACTCTGACTGTGCAATGATGACTTTCGGGCCTTTTTCCGATGTGGTGAGCGCTTCTTCGATGGTGGCCTGGACCTTGGCAACGTCATAGGTCCGGTCCAGCGTGCGCAGCCATTTGACCCCTACGCCGCGTACGGCATTTTCGATAGGGTTGTTGGTGGAGCGATGCGTATTGCCCGCGCGGGACGATAAAATGTCTTGGCCGCCGGTGGCTGCGGAGTAATAGTTATCAATAATAATAATGACGCCGTCGTATTTGTTGAAGACAGCGTTGCCCACACCTGAAGCCAGGCCGTTATGCCAGAACCCGCCATCGCCCATGATAGATATGGGCCGCTTGGATGACGGGACATTGAATGCCGCGATGCTGGACGCGCCCAGTCCATAGCCCATGGTGGTGGCGCCCAAGTTGAAGGGCGGCAGAATGGAAAAAAGATGACATCCGATGTCGCAGGCAATGTGATGGTCGCCCAGCTTTTGCTGCGCCAGGGTCAGGGCGGAGAAAACCGGCCGCTCAGGGCAGCCGGTGCAAAATCCGGCCGGTCGCGCCGGCACGGCTTGTGCAAGGTCGTTCACCGGCGAAGAGCCAGGCTTGCGTTGGAAAGTAATGACTTTTTCAGTGATGGGCGGGCGTACCGCCTGCGATACGGACATGGACGCTGCGGCGGGCTCGTTTGCAGGCGTAATGCTTGGGAGAAGTTCGGGTTTGCATGCCGTCAGAAAGCCCTGGAGGCCGTCGCGGATGGCCACCGTCGTGTATTCCCCTGCCATGGGCAGGTAGTCCTTTCCTGACAATATCGTGGCGATACCTGCCCGCCGCAAGATGGTGTGCAGGTTTTGCTCAATATAGTTGGGCTGGCCCTCTTCAATAAGCAGGACCGCCTTTTTACCTTGGCAGAAGGCCTGGACCTCGTCGTCGATGATCGGGTAGGTCACGTTCATCACATAGAGCGGGATGCGGCTGTTGCCGAAGTTGTCGGCCAGGCCCAGTAGCTGCAAAGCGCGGATGACACCGTTGTACAAGCCTCCCTGCAGGATGAGCCCGATATCCTTGTCGTCGCCGTCGAACAATTCGTTCAGTTGCTTTTCTTTAATAAATTTGACGGCGGCCGGCCAACGCGATTTGATTTTTTCGTGCTCATGCAGGAAGGAGGCGGGCGGCAATACGATGCGGCTGACGTCGCGTACCGGGTTCTCCAGCGCTTCACGCAGCGAGAATGGGGGGCGTTGGTTGTCTTTGGCGATAAAACGCCCATGCACGTGGCACCCGCGTATGCGCAATTGCAGGATGACAGGCGTGTTGCTGGCCTCGGACAGCTGAAAGCCATCCTCGACCGCCTTGACCATACTTTCCAGATTGGGGCGTGGATCCAGCAGCCAGATCTGCGACTTCATGGCAAAGGCGTGGGTGCGCTCCTGCATGATGGATGAGCCTTCGCCGTAGTCTTCGCCCACAATAATCAGCGCGCCGCCGGTGACGCCTCCGGACGCCAGGTTGGCCAGGGCGTCTGACGCCACGTTGGTGCCTACTGTGGACTTCCAGGTGACGGCGCCGCGTATGGGATACATGACCGAAGCCGCCAGTGTGGCTGCCGCGGTCGCTTCCGAGGCGCTGGCTTCGAAATGCACGCCCAGCTCATCGAGGATTTCCTGGGCGTCCGCCAGCACATCCATCAGGTGGGAAATAGGGGATCCTTGATAACCCGCGACATAGCCGACACCGGATTGCAGCAAGCCTTTGGTGACGGCCAGGATTCCTTCGCCACGGAATTCTTCCCCTGCCCCGATGCGAAGTTGCTGTACTTCTTTCTTGAATGAGCGTTCAGCCATGGTGTCTCCTGGCACTATGTCGTGCAGCCGCCGCGAGGCGGATCTGCCGCCGATCTCGTCGATGGAGAAATGGCGAACGACGTTTCATAATACTTTAGGCTTCAATTTTATCGGCGTCAATAAAAATATGAATATTCATATACCGATTAAATTTAGTATAGATAACAGCTATTTGGGTATAAGTGCTTACCATTATTTTTCAAGCTGAATGGTTCTTAAACCAGCATTACGGGCTACCATTACGACCCATATGCGGAAGAAAAGCCTGAACGTTGTGCAAGATAAAGAATCCCCACCAGTACAAACCATGGACTCGACGCGTTTTGTGCATCGATACTTGGCTTCGGTCCTGGCGCAGGCCAGCCACCGTATCTCTGCCGAATTTCACATTGAGGTCAAAAAAGCCGGCCTTACCGTGACGGAATGGCGGGTGCTGGGCAGCCTATTTGAAGGCGATGGCGAAACGGTGGGTCGATTGGCGGAATTGGCAGTCACCAAGCAACCCACGCTCAGCAAGGTATTGCCGCGTCTGCAAGAGCAGGGTTACGTCAGTATGCAGGCGTCACGGCTAGACCGGCGCCAGACCCTGGTAAGCATCACCCCCAAGGGCTCCAAGCTTATCCATGGCTTGTGCGAGCAGGCTATGGAACATCAGCGCCGGGTGCTGGAAAAGCTCGATCCCGATCATGCGGATCGGCTGGTAGACATGCTGCGCGCCATCATCTCGCGGTGAACTTTTGGAAGGCGCGGGCCTCTAACCTGGTATTAGCAGTCTGCAAGCCAGAGTGCTAATATTAGATAATCACCAATCTACGAAGGACCGTTCGGCCTATGAACCATAGTACCCAATCCTTGGCTATGACCAATCAACAGTTGGCCATGGCTATTTCCAATCCTGGTGCGCTAGGCACGATCGAGGCCTATATAAGCGCTGTCAATCGTCTACCCATGCTCACGCACGAGCAGGAATTGGCATTGGGTAAGCGTTTACGCGACGAATCCGACCTCGATGCGGCTCGCCAGCTCATCACTTCCCATTTACGCCTGGTGGTTTCCATTGCCCGGCAGTACCTGGGATACGGCCTGGCGCACGCCGATCTCATCCAGGAAGGCAACGTCGGGCTCATGAAGGCCGTCAAGCGCTTCGACCCCGATCGCGGCGTGCGGCTGGTATCGTTCGCCGTGCACTGGATCAAAGCCGAAATTCACGAGTACATCGTACGCAATTGGCGCATGGTCAAGGTGGCTACCACCAAGGCGCAACGCAAGCTGTTCTTCAACCTGCGACGCATGCGTCCCGACGGCCAAACGCTGGATCCCGACCAGGTCGATACTATTGCGCGCGAACTCAATGTTCGGCCGGAAGACGTCAGCGAGATGGAAGTGCGCATGTCCGGGCGCGAAATGGCCCTGGAAGCGCCGGGCGACGACGATGACACGTACGCGCCAATTTCATATTTGTCCGATGAAGGGCACCAAGAGCCATCCAGCATACTCGAGCGCCGCGCGCTCGATTCCCTGCAGGGCGCCGGCCTTACCGATGCCGTCGAAGCCCTTGATCCGCGTTCGCGGCGTATCGTGCAGGCGCGCTGGCTACAAGACGATGGTGGCGCCACCTTGCACGACCTCGCCGCTGAATTCGGTGTTTCAGCCGAACGTATTCGTCAGATCGAAGTGGCTGCCTTCAAGAAGCTGCGCATCGCCCTGGCCGCGTAAGCTGTTGTAACGTCAAGTTTTTTTACATTTGAATTATGAGAGAGCCGAACTAATTCGCAACCGCATTGACTAATAAATATAGGCAATGTGTTTGCTGTGCGATGCGCGAGCCATTCGTCTATCGTCCGCTTCGGCTTCTCCTCTTCCCCTCCCTTTTGAAGCGGATGTTTATGGGACACTTTCGGGTGTCCCATTTTTTATGGCGCGCCCCATAGAAAATAGTGTGGTCGGCGCCTTCGGCGCAGAAAAAAAGCGATATCCTAGCAAGGCGTAATGCGTTGCAAGGATGGGATATGCAAATAGGACATCTGGTGTTTGGCCTGGCTGGGCTATTGGCCCTGGTTTCCTTTATGCCGCCGGTCGCCGGACGGCTGCGCCTGCCCTATTCGGTCTTGCTGGCCATTGTCGGGTTCGTGCTGGGATTGATCATTCATGTGCATAGCTGGGCACCGCTGGTCATGTCCGACTTTCTCGATTCCCTGCAACAGTTCGAGGTATCGTCAGAGACCTTTCTCTTTGTCTTCCTGCCCATCCTGCTGTTCGAGACCGCCCTGGCCCTGAACGTACGCCGGCTAATGGATGACATAGGCCCCATCCTAATGATGGCCATCGTTGCGGTCATTGTCTGCACGGTGGCGGTCGGGTTCTCTTTGGATACCGTTTCAGGCTACGGCCTGGCGGTATGCCTGATGCTGGGCGCCATTGTCGCGACGACGGATCCTATTGCCGTGGTTGGTGTCTTTCGCGAAGTGGGTGCACCCAAGCGCCTGACGACGCTGGTGGAGGGTGAGTCCTTGTTCAACGACGCCGCTTCCATAGCCTTGTATTCCGTATTGGTGACCATGCTTTCGGGCGGCGGTGAGCTCTCAATAGGTCACGTGTTCTACCGTTTTGTCTTCAGCTTTGTGGGGGGCGGAGTGGTGGGCTTGCTGATGGGGCGCTTAGCCAGCGGCTTATTTATCTGGTTGCGCGGCTGGCCAACCGCTGAAGTGACGCTTACCATCGCCCTGGCGTACCTCACGTTCTATATTTCCGAGCACTACTTGGGCGTGTCGGGCGTAGTGGCCACAGTGATCGCCGGGCTGGTGGTGGGCTCCACCGGACGTACACGGATGTCTCCCACGACGTTCGAGCAGTTGTCGGCGTCGTGGGCACAGTTTGGCTTCTGGGCCAACTCCTTGATATTCGTCTTTGCCGCCATGCTGATCCCGCGCATGGTGGCCGCGATCACCTGGACCCAGGTATTGCTGATACTACTCGTCTTTGCCGTCACACTGGTGGCGCGGGCGGTGATGGTCTTCGGTGTTCTGCCTGTGCTGGGGCTCACGCGCCTCGGCACCAAGGTTAGTGCGGCATATCGGGTCGTCATGTGGTGGGGCGGATTGCGTGGGGCCGTCTCGCTGGCGCTGGCCCTTGCCGTGACCGAGCAGGAAAACATCCCATACGAGGCGCGCCAATTCATAGCCGTGGCAACCACTGGATTCGTGCTGATGACCTTGTTCGTCAACGGGATAAGCCTGCGTCCCCTGATACGCAAGCTGCGCCTGAACGAGCTTTCCCCCTTCGATCGTACATTGCGCAACCAGGCACTGGTCATTGCCCTGGAAGACCTGCGTACCAAGACCGATGAAATCGCCGTCCACGAGCATATAGGAAGCGATGTCCAAGGGCGCGTACACGCCATTTTCGACGCGGCACAGGCAAGCGTGGACGGCAGTGAAGTCGGGCAATTGTCGCACGAGCAGAAAGTGTCAATGGGACTGGCCATGCTGGCATCGCGCGAGGAGGAAATGTTCTTTGACACGCTGAAATCACAGGTCGTGGATTGGCGGACGGCGGAATCGCTACTGGCCCGCGCCGAGCGCATGAGCGAGGCGGTGCGAACGGGCGGCTTGCGCGGCTTCGATGCCGCCATCGCGGCTGACCTGCGTTATTCGACGGCGTTCCGGCTGTCTTTACGGGTGCATTACCTTTTCGGCTTCCAGGGATGGCTCGCGCATGAATTGGCCAAGCGTTTTGCCAATTTGATCAACAAACGGTCGGTGGCGCAGCGCCTTATCCAGTTCGCCGAAAAGGAAATACAGCCATTGCTGGGCGTGGAGGCCACTGAAGCCATCATCAAGGCCCACCACCGCCGTCTGCTATTGCTGGAAACCGCATTGCAAGCCTTGAACCTGCAGTATCCAATCTTTGCGCATTGGCTGCAGGAGTCCTACCTGGGACGCATGGCACGGGCGCTTGAGCGCGCCCGCTATCGCGACATGCTGTCGCACTTTCTTATCACCGGCGAGATGTACGCGGATCTGGTCAAGCAGATTGATCAACGCTGGAGCCACATCGACAAGCGTCCCGCGCTGGACATCGCCATGAGTGCGGCCGATTTGATCAAGCGGGTGCCAATGTTCGAAGGGCTGTCCGTCGAAACATTGAAATCCATCAGCAAGTTGCTGAAACCGCGGCTTGCCGTACCCGATCAAGAAATTGCGATGCAGATGGGCCGCACGCGGGTCATGTATTTCGTGGCCTCTGGCGCAGTGACTATTCACTTGCCGGACCAGACGACGGTTGAGTTGGGCAGCGGAGAAATCTTTGGGGAAATGGCGCTCGCCGCAGCCACTGAATTCGCGGCGAAGGTGACATCGCTGGGCTATAGCCGTCTGCTCATGTTGACCGAGGGGGATTTTGCCACCTTGCTGGCGCGGGATCCCGCCTTGCGCGAAAAGATCGATGCAGTGGTCAAGCAGCGTTTGCGGGCATTGGAAGTGTGGCAGCAGTTCCAGTCCGGCGAGCGCCAGCATGAACCGCTGCCGGATCTGAGCCCCAAGGCCTTATAGCAATTGCCGGATGTCGCTGGCGATGTCTTTTGCCGAAGCGTTGCCGCTGACCAGTACACGGGCTTCGCCATTTTGGTCGAGAATGTAGAACGACGAGGCGTGATCCATGCCGTACTGTTCGGCGGTGCCGCCCGACGACTTGGCGTAATAGGCCTTGAACGATTTGGCGGTTTTGCCGAGCTGTTCCTGTGTGCCCGTCAGCCCCACGAAAGAAGGATTGAACGCCTTGACATAGGCGGACAGCACTTCGGGCGTATCGCGGGCCGGATCGACGCTGATCATAAGGACTTGCACCTTGGCGGCGTCGGCGCCCAGCAGATCCATGGTTTCCGAGAGTTCCGCCATGGCGGTGGGGCATACGTCGGGACATTGGGTGAAGCCGAAGAACACCACGGCAACCTTGCCTTTGTAATCATCGAGCGTGCGCGGCTTGCCACTGTCGTCGATCATGTCCAGGTCGCGGCCCAATGCGGTACCGCTAATGTCCGAACCCTGGAAGACCAGCTCTTTCTTGCCACAACCGGCCAGGGCGGCAGACAGCGCCAGTGCCGCGGTGGTGGTCAAGAGAATGCGACGTTTGCTTGAAAAACTGGACATGAATACCTCGTGGTGTGGATCAGATGAGCGCGACCCAGTGGTCGACCAGCAGCGCGCCAAACAGCAGCGCCAAGTACAGGATGGAGAAGCGGAAGAGCTTGCGCGACAGCTCATCGGAATATTCTTTATGCAGGCGCCACGCGTACGAGATAAAGATGCCGCTGAGAATGATGGCAGCCGTCAGGTAGACCAGGCCGCTCATGCGCACGATATAAGGCAGGAGCGTGGCGGCAAACAGCACAAAGCTGTACAGCAGAATGTGCAATCGCGTGAACTGCTTGCCATGGGTGACGGGCAGCATGGGCAAGCCGGATTTGGCGTAATCGTTGTTGCGGTACAAGGCCAGTGCCCAGAAATGCGGCGGGGTCCAGATGAAAATGATCAGGACGAGCACCCATGCCTCGGCCGGTACCGCGTTGGCAACCGCCGCCCAGCCCAGGGCGGGCGGCATGGCGCCGGACAAGCCGCCAATGACGATATTCTGGGGCGTGAGCGGCTTGAGGATAATGGTGTAGATGATGGCGTAGCCAACAAATGTGGCGAAGGTCAGCCACATGGTCAATGGATTGACCAAGGTATACAGCACCAGCATGCCCAGCCCGCCCAATAGGCCCGACAGCATGATCACCTGCATGTTGCTGATCGTGCCGCGCGCGGTTCCGCGTCGCGCGGTGCGCAGCATGCGGGCATCGATTTCCTGCTCGATCAGGCAGTTGACGGCAAACGCAGCGGCGGCCAGCAACCAGATGCCCACGGTACCGGCCACGACCTTGCCCATATCGGGCAGGCCGGGGCTGGCCAGGAACATGCCTATCACTGCACAGAATACGGCCAGCTGCGTGACGCGAGGCTTGGTCAGAACAAGGTATTGCCGGAAAATGGCGGGCGTTGGGGCGTGAACGGAAGTCATGCTGGTATTTTAGCCCTATAGTCGTCGCGCGAAAGGCGAACCAGAAGAGTGACGCAGGCCAGGACCAGCCCTGCCGCGCCGCCGTTATGCAATACGGCGATCAGGAGCGGCCACTGAAAGAAAATGGTGGTCAGCCCTGTCAGCAATTGGGCCAGCAACAAGGCCAGGACCAGCTTTGCAGGGCCACGCAAACCGGGATCCGCCAGCATTCTTACTGCGAGTATGCCCAGGTAGGCAAACACGACGAATGCGAAGTTCCTGTGCACCCAGTGTATGGCGGTGAGGGCGGACTGGGATATGAACTCGCCCGAGGGCAGCAGACCCAGGCCGCGGATCAGCGAGTAGCCGCCTTCAAAGTCCATGGGCGGAACCCATACCCCATGGCATTTCGGGAAGTCCATGCAGGCCAGCGCCGCGTAGTTGGTGCTGACCCAGCCTCCCAGGGCTATCTGTATAAATAGCAGCATGACCCCGAGCACCATCCAGGGACGCCAGCGCAGTGCCTGCACGGTGAGCGGCTGGTGGAGCTTTTCTCGGGCCGCCAGCCAAGTCATGAGCGCCAGCAGTATCATGCCTCCCAGCAAGTGGCTGGTCACGACGACAGGCATGAGCTGATGCGTGACGGTCCAGGCACCGAATGCACCCTGTATGCAGACTGCAATCAAGGTCACAATGGCCAGGCGTGGCGTATGGCCCAACTGGGCGCGATAACGCCAGGCCATGTAGACGATACCGATAATCATCATGCCGAGTATGGAACCGACATAACGGTGGATCATTTCGATCCAGGCCTTGGAAAAACTGACCGCGCCATGCGGCATCGCTTGCAGCGCCTGTTCGATATGGCCGCTGGCACCGATAGGCGTGATCTTTCCATAACAGCCCGGCCAGTCGGGACAGCCCAGCCCCGAATCAGTCAGGCGAACGAAGGCGCCAAACATGATCAGGTCCAGCGTCAGGAACCAGGTCAAAAATACTAGTTTCCGGTAGCGCTTGATAATTCGTTCCTGCATGCCTGATCAACCTATGCGCGAATTGCGTATCAATTTCCGGATGTCGTCGCGTACTGAAACCGGATCCGCATCGGCGGGGAATTCCATCATGAGATTGCCCAGTGGGTCGATAATCCACATCGGCGCCTTCAGCGCGGCGTCGCGTTCAGCGGCACTGGCCTGGGGCGCCAGGAAGGCAGCCAGCTTTTCAGGGTCGCCGCGCAGCATATGGGTACCCACATAGGCTTGCTTGATCTGGTCGGAAACCGGGGCATCGTCGGTCAGGAACCAGACGCGAGCCAGGCGCTCGACATTTTTGCCCTGGCTGGCGTGTGAATTGCGCAAGATGAACAGCTTTTCAACGCAGGATTCCGGGCAGGCGCCCTCGTCGGCGCTAACCAGCAGCCATTTCCCGCGCAAGCTGTTCAGGTCGGCGGGCTGGCCGTCCAGCGTGGTGAGCGGCAATGCAGCCGTTTCGGGCATGGGCCGTTGCGGTTGTATCAGTTCACCATAGGCACTGGACTCCTCTGGTCGCAGCCCGAGGGCCGGCACATAATACGCCAGCAAGGCCAAAACCAGTGGCGCCAAGCAGAGTGCGAGTATGGCGAATAAGGGTGCCTTTGACCGGAGTCGGGAGGGCTCTTTGGATGGAACTTCAGTAGGGCTGACCACAATGTTTCCTTACAAGGTCGGAAGCTTAATCTTTCGGCGCAAGGCGCGCCACGCAATAACAAGCCAGGCGCCGGCGGCAATGGCGGCAAAGCCAAACCACTGCAGCGCATAGCCGCGATTCTTGTCAGAATCCAGTGACGGCTCTGGCCATTCGTGCTGCAATGGTGTGCCGGACTGTGCATCGGCAGCAACCGCCCCGGATTCGCCGGCCTGGGCCAGGACTGTCGGCAAAAACCTCAAGCCGGTCGCCTTGCCATAGGTGTCAATATCCAGGTTCTGGACTTTCGGCACGGGTGTTGCAGCATCGGGCAGGGCGGACGGCAATTGGCTGCCATCGTCCTTTGACAAAGACATTAACTCAAAAAGACGCGGTACGCGTTCAAGCAGTTGGCCGCTTACGTTTTGCAGGCCCCCTGGGGTTGGGACGACCGGCATGGCTACACCTGGGCGCATGGGCCGGGGCATCCAGCCGCGCAGTACCAGGACGGCGGAATTACTTCGTTCATCGACCAGCAGCGGCGTGGCCACCCAATAACCCGGCTGGCCCTGGTAGTTGCGATTCTCGAGGAGTACAGTAAGTGGATGCAGCCACACGCCTTGCGCGGCGGCCGGGCGCCATGGCATAAGTTCCTTGGCGGGCGTGCCGGCATCAAGGTGCAAGGCGGGCGTGCTGCGACCGGTTTGTATGGCAGCCTTGATGGTTTCACGTTCGGCGGCCCGGTCCAGTTGCCAATTGCCCAGCGACGTGAACACAACCGCCATGATGCCCAGCAGAATTAATGCGGCAACAATACGAAAACCTGTGTGAGAGCGAGCCATGTCTGCAATAATTCTACTTTCAGCGGAGGGTAAAATGCGTTTTGTAGTAATCCTGGCGTTCCTGGGTATTTTAGGAAGTCTGGCGTCAGCGCTTTTCTATCTCATGCGCGACAAAGGCGGAACCAATCGTACCGTAAACGCGTTAACAATACGCATCGGGCTGTCGATAGCATTGTTCCTGTTCGTGCTGTTCGCCCATCATATGGGCTGGATTCAAAGCACCGGCATAGCCGCCGGCTAGCCGCTGGCGGGCACGAACCGCCATTCCAGAAAAAAGGCCGGCAATGCCAGCCTTTTTTTAACGGACATCGTTACTGTCTAGAACCAGTATACGAACAAGTACAAGCCCAGCCAAACCACGTCGACAAAGTGCCAGTACCATGCCGCGCCTTCAAACCCGAAGTGATGCGAGGCGGTGAAGTGCCCCTTGATGAGACGGAACAGGATCACAGTCAGGAATGTGGCGCCCAGTATGACGTGGAAACCGTGGAAACCGGTAAGCATGTAGAACAGCGAGCCGTACGCGCCGGAATCGAAACGCAGGTTCAAGTCGCGGTAAGCGTGAATGTACTCGTAGCTCTGAACTCCGACGAACGTAAAGCCCAGTATGACGGTGAGTGCGGTCCAGAAAATTGCTTTGCCGCGATGGCTTGCGCGCAAGGCATGGTGGGCAATAGTCAGGGTCAGGCCGGACGTCAGCAGCAGCGCCGTATTGATTGTAGGCAACCAGAAAGGCCCCACGGTCTTGAATTCCGGTACAACGCCAGCTGGTCCCAAATTAGGCCACGTGCCGGAGAAGTTCGGCCATAGCAATGTCTGGTGGTCGATATTGCTGAGCCACGGTGTGGTGACTTCGCGGGTGTACCAGAGGGCACCGAAGAATGCGCCAAAGAACATGACTTCAGAGAAGATGAACCAAGCCATGCTCCAGCGGTAGGAGTGATCGACGCGAGCGTTGTTCATTCCACCTTCGGATTCGCGAATGGCGTCGCCGAACCAGCCGAACAGTACCACGAACAGGCCAAGAATACCGGCAATGCACAGCCAGAAACCCACTTCGTAGCTATTGATCCAGAAGGCGGCACCCACCAGAGCCAGCAGCAAGCAGAAACTTGCGCGTACGGGATGTACTGAATCGGCAGGCACGTAGTAGTAAGGTGCCTCGTTGCCCTGAGCCAAGTGACTTGCACTCATGGTGTTCTCCTGATGCGAATTATTAAATTGAAAATGCTAGGTCAAATAGGAAATAAACCACCGGGCAGCCATGATCAATGCCACAACGAATACTATGGCTGCCAGCACGCCGGCCAGAATCAGATGCACCGGGTTGAGCTTGGAAATGTCTTCGGTGTAGCCCTTGCCCTTGCGCACGCCAAAAAATCCCCAGGCCACGGCCTTCAGTGTCTGGAAGAAATTGAGCTTGCGCCGGGAAAGTTCGTGAATGTCTCGAGTCATACCGGGCTAGCCTCCACCCAGGGACCCGCTGCGCCAGAAGGTCCACGCCACGATCGCCAGCACAATGACGATAAGCACGATAGCGGTGCGGCGGTTCTTCCGGCGTTGTTCGGGTGTCATTAAATTACCTTACTTGACTACGGGGGGGACAACAAAGGTATGGAAGGGTGCGGGTGAAGGCACGGTCCATTCCAGGCCCGTTGCGCCTTCCCAGGGCTTGGCCGGGGCAGGCTTTCCGTGTCCGGCATACGACCGGAGAATGACGTACAGGAATATCAGCTGCGACAGCCCGAACCAGAAGGCGCCGATCGTTGCGATCTGGTTGAAGTCGGTAAACTGCGCGGAGTAATCGGCATAACGGCGCGGCATTCCAGCCAACCCCAGGAAGTGCATGGGGAAGAAGGTAATGTTGAACGAAATCATGCTGGACCAGAAGTGCAGTTTGCCCAGTTTTTCGTTGTACATGCGGCCCGTCCACTTCGGCATCCAGTAGTAAGCCCCGGCGAACATCCCAAACAGCGATCCGGCCACCATCACATAATGGAAGTGCGCGATAACATAGTAGGTGTCATGGACAGCAATATCGATAGGCGCAACCGCCAGGATCAGGCCGGTAAAGCCGCCGATCGTGAATACGAAGATAAAGCCGATGGCGAACAGCATGGGCGTTTCGAACGTCATGGAGCCGCGCCACATGGTGGCTACCCAGTTGAACACCTTCACGCCCGTGGGAATGGAGATCAGCATGGTGGCGTACATGAAGTACAGCTGTCCGGTAACCGGCATGCCGGTGGCGAACATGTGGTGAGCCCATACCAGGAAGGACAGAATGGCAATGGCTGCCGTCGCGTACACCATCGAGGCATAACCGAACAACTGCTTGCGGGCGAACGCGGGTACGACTGCCGACACGATACCAAAGGCCGGCAAGATCATGATGTAGACCTCGGGGTGGCCGAAGAACCAGAATACGTGCTGATACAGGACCGGGTCACCGCCGGCGGCGGCGTTAAAGAAGGCGGTGCCGAAGTGACGGTCGGTAAGCAGCATGGTGACCGCTGCGGCCAGTACCGGCATCACGGCGATAAGCAGGTAAGCGGTGATCAGCCAGGTCCAGCAGAACAGGGGCATCTTCATCAGCGTCATGCCGGGAGCGCGCATGTTCAGGATGGTGACCACGATATTGATGGCGCCCATGATGGACGAAGCGCCCAGGATGTGCACGGCAAAAATGGTGAAGTCCATGCCGGGACCCATTTGCAGCGACAGGGGCGCATACATGGTCCAGCCTGCGGCATTGGCGCCGCCTGGCACGAAGAACGAGCCGGTCATCAGGATGGCGCCGATGGGCAGCAACCAGAAGCTGAAGTTGTTCATGCGGGCAAAAGCCATATCGGACGCGCCGATTTGCAGTGGAATCATCCAGTTGGCAAAGCCCACGAACGCCGGCATGATGGCGCCGAAAATCATGATCAGGCCGTGCATGGTGGTGAACTGGTTGAAAAGTTCTGGCTGGAAGAACTGCAAGCCGGGCGAGAACAATTCTGTACGTACCAATAGCGCCAGCACGCCGCCTTCCAGCAGCATGATGAACGAAAAGAGCAGGTACATGGTACCGATGTCTTTATGGTTGGTGGCAAACAACCAGCGCCGCCATCCGTGTGGCCTGTGGTCGTGGTCGTCGTGGCCGTGGCTGGCTGGGACGTGATCGGCAGTAACGCTGCTCATGGTGGAACTCCTTCCTACTCAACCGGATGCCGTATGACGGATATCCGGTAAAAACATTCGAATGTGTCTGTAACGTGCTGTCGGCTTAGCGCAAGGCCTTGACGTTGGCAGGTTGAACGACGGGATCTTGACCTTTACCGGCATTGCCCCAGGAATTGCGGGAATAGCTAATGACAGCGGCGATTTCGACATCGTTCAACTGATCGCGGAAGGCCGCCATAGCGGTGCCGGGATGCCCATTGAGCACGGTGAGGATTTGATCTTTCATGGGTCCAAGCACTTGCTGGCTACCGTCGAGTGCAGGGAATGTGCCAGGAAGGCCCTTTCCTGTTGCCTGGTGACAGGCTACGCAGTTTGCAGTGTAAACCTGTTCACCACGAGCTACGAGTTCTTCTTTGGTCCACTCTTTGTTTGGATCATCGGCGGCCGAAGCCATTGCTTTCTTCTGTTCGGCTGCCCATGCTTCGTAATCGGCTTGCGAAACGACGTCGACGACAATAGGCATGAAAGCGTGATCTTTACCGCAGAGTTCGGCGCATTGGCCACGGTAGGTACCGATTTTTTCGGCGCGGAACCATGTGTCACGCAGGAAGCCGGGCATTGCATCTTGCTTGACGCCGAAGTCAGGAATCATCCACGAGTGAATGACGTCGTTGGCGGTAAGGACAATGCGTACTTTTTTATCGACGGGCACGACAACGTGATTGTCGACTTCCATCAGGTAAAGGTCAGTGCGTGGAGCTCTGCCTTCAATCTGGTCGCGCGGAGTAGCCAGGTTGGACAGGAACTTGACGCCCTGGGCAGGTCCGTCGATGTACTCGTAGCCCCATTTCCATTGATAGCCCGTTACCTTGATAGTGAGGTCTGAGCTGCTGGTGTCTTTCATGGCCACGACCGTGCGCGTGGCAGGCAGCGCCATGGCGATCACGATAATGAATGGGATGACTGTCCAGGCGACTTCAATGCCTACGTGCTCGTGGAACTTGGCGGGCACGGCGCCGCGCGATTTGCGGTGCATGAAGATGGAGTAGAACATGACTCCGAACACGCCTACGAAAATCACGGCACAGATGATGAGCATCATCCAGTGTATCCACATGATTTCCTGCGCGATCTGCGTTACCCCCTCGTGGAGATTGAGCTGATTGACCCTAGGGCCTCCCGGCATGTCCTTGACCTGCGCACCGGCAGCGCACGCCGTTAGCAATGCGCCAGTGCCCAGTAACCCTCTCAACTTCTTCATGCTGACCTCGAAATACGACGTGTTCTGGACGAATGTTGACTTTGATCAAACCTCATGACCGGGAAAACACGGAACGAACACACAATTATTGAACGGCAGGTTTAAAATGTTGTACTTGGGTAATACCTGCTCGAATCACCTATAGACCGCGGAATTATAGCGAACTAGCGCTGACGATGGGCTGATTCGGCGTTAACCGCCTAAATGTGTCGTCGGGCAAACATGCGTAAGTAACCCAGCATCCACTACAATTATGGCATGAAAGATGCACGCGCCCACGCACTGACGCCCGCCATAAACGCGCGTTATCAAACCCTTGCGAAACGAATTCAACACCTGCCGCCCACCGGTTCGCGACCGCTGACGGTCGCCGGAAAAGTTGCCGGCTGGATCACGGCCAAAGCCACCCGTCATCTTGCCGGCCTGCCGGGCATCCATATAGAAGACGAGGCCGTGCACATCACTGCGGCGGCCGGACAACGCAAACCTTTGAATGCAGTGATGGCGGAGCTGGCCGTTACCCTTCGGGACGCCGGTTGCCTGCGCACGTGGCGTGACGAATTGCTGGACGTCGTGGGCGAAGGCCGTCGCCTGGCGGTCATTGAACGAGCTGCCGTGCGTCCCCTGGGCCTGCTGACCAAGGCGGTCCATCTGAATGCATGGACGCCGGACGGCAAGCTATGGATTGCACGCCGCGCATTAAGCAAATCCACAGATCCCGGCATGTGGGATACGCTGGTCGGCGGGCTGGCGGGTGCCGGTGAAAGCCTCGATGTTTCCTTGTTGCGGGAAAGCAACGAAGAGGCGGGCCTGATCGCCAACGACATCGAGGACAGGTCTCCGTTGCGCGTTATCCTGCGTATGCACCGGCGCCTGCCGGAGGGCTATCAGGTCGAAGATGTACTGGTGAGCGATTGCGTCCTGGCCGAATCGGTGACGCCCCGGAACCTGGATGGCGAAGTCAGCGAAATTCGGCGTGTCGACATCGACGAGCTTTGGGCCATGGTCGAGGCAGGCGACTTCACGCGCGAGGCCGAGCTGGTCGTTTTGGAAGGCTTGCGAAAACGCGTACACGAAGGTCTTATTCCATAAAGTCGGCCGCTGGAGAGCCCAGGCAATTAGACGGCGGCCCGGGTTCAGTTTAAGCTAGCGTGAGCCTTGGCCCCGCGCACACAACGATACGCAGCCAGGGTCCCTACGATTGTGCTCAAGGAGGCGACATGGTCACTCAAAACAACAATCCGTTTGTATTGCCCGGTTTCGGTCAAACCGGCGATATGGCCCAGAATCCGCTGATTGCCAGCATGGAAATGATGCGCCAAGCCTGGCAAGGGCTCGCCAGCACCGGCGGCATGAATGCAGGGGCCATGTCGGCGCCTATTTCGGCCGAGGATCTCGAGCGGCGCATCGCCGACCTGCGGGCCGTCGAAAACTGGTTGCGCATGAACCTGTCCATGCTCTCCAGCACCATACAAGGGCTTGAAGTCCAGCGCTCAACCATAGCCACGCTGAAGTCGTTCATGACATCGGCGGCGGGCGCGGCGTCCAACCCGAATGGGCCATCACCGCTCGAGGTGGCGCTGGGCATGATGTCGCCACCATCCGCAGGCGGCGAGTCACCACCCGCCGCTAAAACCGGCAAGGCTGCCAGCGAACCTTCCCAAGACACTGCCGACGCCGATAAAGCAGGCACAGCGCCAGCGGCCCAGGCATGGTGGGACATGGTGCAAAAGCAATTCGACACACTGGCAGCCGCTACAACGGCGACCCTGCAAGGTGCCGAAGCCGTGAAAGCCGCCGCGCAACAGGCAAGTACAGGCTCATCGGCCGACTCCACGCTGGGCAAGACCAGGACGCAAGCGCAAGCGTCAACCAAGAGCGAATCGTCGGCGCCGCGGAAAGCCGCCGCCAAGAAAACGACGGCCCGCAAGCGCGCGCCGGCAGCCCGAAAGCCATAAATCCATTACTCATTTTTCAAGTTATTTCATGCTCAACATTGTTATTCTTGCCGCGGGTCTGGGCAAACGCATGCAGTCCGATTTACCCAAGGTATTGCATCCCCTGGCTGGCAAACCCATGCTCGCGCACGTGCTGGACAACGCCAGGCGGCTGAATCCGGACCGTATCATCATTGTCGTCGGACACGGCGCCGATCGCGTGAAGGCGGCGTTTGCCGGCCAATCTGACTTGCACTTCGTCATGCAGGTGCCGCAACACGGCACTGCGCATGCAGTGCAGCAGGCGGCCGACCTCTTGCTCGAGGGACAAGCCGCTGCGCAGGATGCCACGCTGGTGCTGTACGGCGACGTGCCACTGGTGCAGGCGGAAACCTTCCAGCGCCTGCTGGAAGCGCGAGGGCAGGGCATGGCGGTGCTCACCGAGACACTCGCCGATCCCACCGGCTATGGCCGCATCGTGCGCAACGATAGCGGCGAAGTGTTGCGTATCGTCGAGCACAAAGATGCAACGCCGGCCGAACATGCCATTGCCGAAGTCAATACCGGGATCCTGGTTGCGCCTACGGGCCGGCTCAAAAACTGGCTGGGCCGCATCAATAACAATAACGCCCAGGGCGAGTATTACCTTACCGATGTCGTCGGACTTTCTGTCCAAGACGGCTTGCCGGTACATGCGGCACAGCCGTCTGCAGCATGGGAAACCCTCGGCGTAAACAGCCGCATACAACAGGCGCAGCTGGAACGAGACTGGCAAGGTGAGCAAGCCCGGCGATTGCTGGAGCAGGGTGTTACGCTGGCTGATCCTGCCCGATTCGACGTGCGCGGTTCGCTGAAATGCGGACGCGATGTTTATATTGACGTCGGATGCGTTTTCGAAGGCGTGGTCGAGCTGGCCGACGGCGTCCGCATCGGTCCGCACTGCGTCATCAAAGACGCGGTTATCGGCGCCGGCACGCATGTCGAGGCCTTCAGCCATATCCAGGAAGCCAAGGTCGCAAATGAAGCGCGCATAGGGCCTTATGCGCGCCTGCGTCCGGGCGCCGATATCGGCGCTCAGGCTCACGTCGGCAATTTCGTCGAAATCAAGAAGAGCCAATTGGGCCAAGGTTCCAAGGCCAATCACCTAGCCTATATCGGCGATGCGGTCATTGGCCAGCGTGTAAACATAGGCGCCGGTACCATTACCTGCAACTACGACGGTGTGAACAAGGCGCAGACCTTCATCGAAGACGACGCCTTCATCGGATCGGACACGCAGCTGGTGGCGCCGGTACGGGTAGGGCGCGGAGCCACGCTGGGGGCCGGCACCACCTTGACCAAAGACGCACCTGCAGATCAGTTGACGATCTCGCGGCCGGCGCAGCAGACTATCAAGGGTTGGGTACGTCCAGTCAAGAAATCTTGATAGTGTCTGACGCCACTCGACCACGGTCCCGGCCCTCAAACCTGCCTGATGGACTGCCAACGCCCGAACGCTATTGGGCCGCGTTGGGGCTGTTGCTGGCCATCACCATCACGGTGCTGGATTCCAGCATGGCCAACGTCGCCTTGCCAGCTATTGCCCAACAGCTGAATATAGACCCGGCCGCCGTGGTGTGGGTGGTCATCGCCTACAACCTCATGGTGGTGGTCTCGTTGCTGCCCTTGTCGGCCGTGGCCGAGCGCATTGGGTTCAGGCGCATGTTCGCCATCGGCATGACCATATTCCTGCTCTCGTCGATCACATCGGCCTTGTCGAACTCCTTGCTGACGCTGACCCTATCGCGCATTGTGCAAGGACTGGGCTCAGCCATGTTGATGTGCTTGTTTGGGGGCTTGGTGCGCAATACGTATCCGCTTAATAAACTGGGCATGGGGATCAGCGTGAACGCCATGACGGTGGGCTTGATGGCGGTATTGGGTCCCACAGTAGGCGCTTTCATTCTGCAGTTGGCATCGTGGCAATGGATATTCCTGGTCAATATCCCGATCGGTATTGCCGCTTATTTTTGCATTCGATTCCTGCCTGAAGTGCCGCGCAGCGGCGGCCGATTCGACTGGGTTGCCTGTGCGCTGAGCGTGCCGGTTTTTGGCCTGTCGATCGTCGGCCTGGATGCCATCGTGAAAGATCCCACACGTTCCGCGCTTTGCCTGATTGTGGCGGGCTTGGCCGGGTGGGTATTGGTGCGCCGTTCGCGCGGCCAGGTCGCGCCGATTGTGCCTATCGACTTGCTGCGCATCACTCCCATCGCGTTCGCCGTCGGCGCATCGGCATTTTCATTTGCCGCGCAGATGGCGGCATTCGTCTCGCTGCCGTTTTATTTTCACCAGGAACTGGATTTCTCTTTCGGTGACGTCGGCCTATTGCTGGGCGCCTGGTCGATAGGCGTTGCCGTCATGGCACCCGTGGCGGGGGCCTTGTCCAATCGCTACTCCATTGCCGTGTTGTGCGGCATTGGCGCGGCGGGGATGGCGACCGGCCTATTCTGGATCATTATGCTGCCAGCCGGCGTTGCGTTCGGATGGCTCATGGCGGCGATGTTATTGGGCGGCGTGGGTTTTGGTTTCTTCCAGACGCCCAACAATCGGGCCTTGCTGGCCGGTGCGCCGCGGCATCGCAGCGGGGCGGCAGGCGGTATGCAGGCAACCACCCGGGTTTTCGGGCAGAGTTTTGGCACGGCCCTGGTCGCGATCGCCTTCAATATCAGCCAGTCGCAAGGCGCCGTGCTGGGCGTGTCGGCCGCCATTGCTTGCGCCCTGGTTGCCGTTTCGATCAATATCTGGCGGCAGTTGAATCCGTCTCTGGACCTCGAACTATAGTGCGCTATTTGGCTAATTTGAACGCACGAACTAACCAAACAGCACACTAGGACGCCATGCGAATACTGCAGATGAACTTCGAGCGAGGCTGGCGCGGCGGCGAAAGGCAGACCTTGCTGAGCATGCAACAGTTCAGGGATGCCGGGCATGACGTTGCGCTGCTGGCGCGCCGCGGCGGCGCGCTTACCCGGCGTGCCAGCGCCGAGGGCTTTGCCGTGCATGAGCCCGCCAATGTAGCGGGATTGTGCGGCTTTCTGCTGCGCCATGGTCGCCGCTACGATATCCTGCATGCGCAAACTGCCAATATGATGACCTGGCTGGCACTGCTGAAACCTTTACTGGGGCGCCGCATCGTCTTTACCCGGAGAACCGCCTTTCCGGTAAAGCGGCGCGAACGGCAAACCGCCTGGAAGTGGCGCAGCGCCGATGTGCTTGTGGCCATCAGCCAGGCCGCCGCGTCCGAGCCGCGTCGACTTGGCCTGGAAGCAAGCGTCATCCCGAGCGCGATCCAGGCACGGCCGTTGGACCAGGAACATATCACTGCGTTTACTCGGCAGTTCGATCTGGCGGGCAAGCGCGTGCTTGCAACGGCTGCTGCCCTGACCGCCGAGAAAGACCCCTGCACATTGATACGCGCGGTGCATCGCTTGCGTCAGTTGCGCAGCGATTTTGTCTTCCTGCATCTGGGCGCGGGTGGTGGAACAGAAACCGAGGCACGCGAACTGGTGCGCGAACTGGGTCTTGGGGATATCTATGTGTTTGCCGGTTTTCAATCAGGCATCGACGACTTGTATAGGCTCATGGATGTCTTTGTGCTGAGTTCCCGGGACGAGGCGCTGGGTACGAGTGTGCTCGATGCCTTCTTGTACTCGGTTCCCGTCGTGGCGACCAATGCGGGCGGCCTGGCTGAAATATTGGCAGACGGCCGCGGTGTCATGTGCGCGGTGGGCGATGACGAAGCTCTGGCCTCCGGCATGGATCGCGTGTTGAACGATCGCGGCCTGCGCGCCAGCATCGTCGAAAACGCACGCGACTATGTCTTGCGCGAGCACGATGCCAGTGTCATGGCGGGGCGCTATCTGGCTGAATATCAACGCCTGCTTGATCGGAATAGCTAGCCGCTGCGTGTTCAGCTGCCTTTTTTCGCCAGCGTCATACGCGTCTCGAACTTGCTTCGATGCATGGAGAAAAAAGTTCGCACATTGCGCACGTTGGCCCGCGACGTGAACGTCCGGTGCGCCATCGCATGGTAGGCGGGCATGTCGGCTACCTGTGCAATGACAATGAAATCGGGACCGGGCGACACGCGATAGCACTGCAGAATGGCCGGATCGTCGGCCAGGCTGGCCTCAAACGCGTCCAGATGTTCGGCGGTTTGGACATCCATCGTAATTTCAATAATAGCGGTCAGCCCATGGCCAACCTTTTCGGGATCCAGGATGGCGACCTGCTTTTGGATGATGCCTTCCTGCACGAGGCGACGCACCCGCCGCAGGCAGGTCGGCGGCGAGGCGTGCACGAGCTGTGCAAGGTCCTGATTCGTCATGGAGCTGTCGACCTGGAGATGATCGAGTATGCGAAGGTCAAGGTCGTCGAGCTCAATGGAGTGTGTGACTTCAGTCATTTATATCGTTTTTATGCTCTTTTTGGAACAAAATTTCATAGCGACTAGCTATAGAAATAAAATACCATATCGAACAATAATAAGAAACCTTATTTCTTGCCAGCTTGCGCACAATAGTCTCTCTTTTACATCGGCTGGAGTTTATCTATGTGCGGAATTGTTGGCGCCGTGGCGCAACGCGACATCACCCCTGTTCTTCTTGAAGGCCTTAAGCGCCTCGAGTACCGTGGATATGACTCCTGCGGCGTCGCGGTCTACGCCGAAGGTGAACTGCGTCGGGCCCGCAGCACGGAACGCGTCGCCGAACTGTTGTCGCAAGTCGAGAAAGACAAGGTTGCCGGCTTTACAGGGATCGCACATACGCGCTGGGCGACCCATGGCGCGCCCGCCACCCACAACGCCCATCCCCACTTTTCCGGGAATGCCAAGAGCTCGCCGCGCATAGCGCTGGTGCATAACGGCATCATCGAGAATCACGATGAACTACGTGAAGAATTGCAGGCTGCCGGCTACGTGTTCGAAAGCCAAACCGATACCGAAGTTATCGCCCATCTGGTCGATCACCTGTATGCCGGCGATCTGTTAGAAGCGGTGCAGCAGGCAACGCGACGCCTTACCGGCGCCTACGCCATTGCCGTATTCTGCCGCGACGAACCTCACCGTGTAGTAGGCGCAAGACATGGCTCGCCACTGGTCGTCGGCCGCGGCGTCAATGAAAACTTTTTGGCCTCGGACGCATTGGCGCTGGCCGGCACGACCGATCAGATCACCTATCTTGAAGACGGCGACGTCGTCGACCTGCAACTGGCCCGCGTCTGGATTACCGACAGCGAAGGCCGTGCCGTGGATCGTGAAGTCCATACCGTGCAAGTGCATACCGGTGCGGCGGAGCTCGGCCCTTACCGCCATTACATGCAGAAGGAAATCTTCGAGCAGCCTCGCGCCGTGGCCGACACCCTGCAAGACATCGAAAGCATCACGCCTGAGCTGTTTGGCGATCAAGCGTATAAAGTCTTCAAGGACATCGACAACGTCTTGATCCTGGCTTGCGGCACCAGCTATTATGCCGGCCTGACCGCACGCTACTGGATTGAATCCATCGCCAAGATTCCGGTGAACGTCGAAATTGCCAGCGAATACCGTTATCGCGACAGCGTTCCCAACCCGCGCAGCCTGGTCGTCACCATTTCCCAATCCGGCGAAACCGCCGACACCTTGGCCGCCTTGAAGCATGCACGCGGCCTGGGCATGGAGCACACCTTGACGATCTGCAACGTGGCCACCAGCGCCATGGTTCGCGAATGCAAGCTGGCCTACATAACCCGCGCCGGCGTGGAGATAGGCGTGGCGTCCACCAAAGCGTTCACGACGCAGTTGACCGCACTTTTCCTGCTTGCGTTGGCCTTGGCCCAAACCAAGGACAAGCTCAGCGAAGAGAAAGAAGCCGAATCCTTGAAAGCCTTGCGCCACTTGCCCGTTGCCATCGGCGCCGTACTGGCCCTGGAACCGCAAATCATGGCGTGGGCCGATCGATTTGCCAGCAAGGAAAATGCGCTGTTCCTGGGTCGCGGCATGCACTATCCAATTGCCCTGGAAGGCGCTTTAAAACTCAAGGAAATCAGTTATATCCATGCCGAGGCTTATCCGGCGGGGGAATTGAAGCACGGGCCGCTGGCCTTGGTGACCGAAGCCATGCCGGTTGTCACGATAGCTCCGCGGGATGAGTTGCTGGAGAAGCTGAAGTCCAACATGCAGGAAGTCCATGCGCGCGGCGGCGAGCTGTATGTGTTTGCTGATGCGGATACCAGGATTGGAAGCAGCGAAGGAATACACGTTATTCGCATGCCCGAGAATTACGGAAAACTGTCCCCGATCTTGCACACGATACCGCTGCAGTTGCTGGCGTATCACACGGCGTGCGCGAGGGGGACGGATGTGGATAAACCGCGGAATCTGGCTAAGAGTGTGACGGTGGAGTAGGGTGGCTCTCGCGACATGCCATTTGAAGAGCGTGAATAAAGCCTGTCGAAAGGGAATAAAGTCTGTCGATTCTCAATTGTGGCTAACTTCCGTCAATATCGATTTAATCGCCAAGATTTTCGATCTTATGGCATTCACAAGCCGGTGGGACCTTAGTGGAATAGTAGACCGTTCGAAGATAGCGGGCGCTCTGGACGGCTGTGAAATGGGACTTCTTACATGGGGTGCAAAGAGTCGCGAGTTAGAATTTCGTCGCGGCCAATGAAATCAAGGGCTCACAAGTTTTTTGCTTGTAAGCCCTTGTCCATTTCTAGCTTGCCGAGCGAAATAACACGACAAATACACAACAACAGGCGCCCGCTATTCGGTGGGCTCTCTATTTAGGTCCACGCGGCCTCCCCCAACCGTCAAATGGTCTGCGCCGAGGAGAACGGAAATAAAAGGGAAATGATGCGCCCAGCGGCCCGCACCCTTTGCATCTCGGGGCGGCCGATCTCAACCTTTTTAATAAAAGTGTTCGAAGAAGCAAAAACCTGAATTTAGTTTTTGTGGGGCCGCCGCGTTGCCGGGGGCGCCCCAACCAACGGGTCGCGAGCTCACTCCGGTCTATTAGCCGAGCCGGCGCGAACGCCCGAGCTGGCACGAGGCGGCTTTTACTCCGCTGCCCCTTTGCTTTGTGTGGCGCATCTTCGACGAGGGGAAGGTTCTCAAAGACACTGCTATCGTGGACGAGAAGGTTGGAAAGTCGTACGGCGACGCCGTTGCTGTCGTCGTCAACGTCGCCGGCCGTTGGGTCATTCGCGGCATTGTTGAGGCCGAAGGGGCTGGACTTTCAGCCAAGCCCGCAGCCTGAGTACCCGTCATCGGACACGCCTTACTTGATCGAGGATCGCGTCTACTGGTACACGCTAAAGGTCAGTGACCCGACGGTGCATGCACGCCTTGTCCCAGTTGGCCGATTGATCAAGGGATCTCCTCGTGATCGGAGTGAGGGCGTCCTGAATACTCAATCGCAGGCTGGAATACTCAGGCTTGAAATCGAGCTAAGTCGGCACGATGAGACCGATTTGCTGGTTGCAAATGTCGATGTTTACCCCGCAAAGTTCGATGTTTTCGCGTTCCGGGCGATGATCGACGACATATGCAGGCATTCCCTGTCATTGGCGCTGCGTCTGAATGCTGCGACCTCTGTGCCCCTGCATGTTTCCAGCCGGATAGAAGAGTCGGGTACCGCGACGCAATTAGGCGCTCCTGGGGCGCCTTCGTCATCTATCCCGGTGAAGAGGCTGCGACGCTTCACAGCACACGTCCCGGTACAATCCCCGGCGTAGGCGCGTTTCCAGTGAAGCCGACAGTTGATGGACAGCCCAACGGCATTGAGGCTATCGCTTTTGGCCTATGAAAGCTGCAACGGAATTAAGGCACACGGCATTATGGCCCGCACAGTACTTGAGTGAAGCGCCCCGGGATTTGTAGAGGCTCCAACATCTGAGAGAATGGAGCTATGAAGAAGCAGAACAAGTTTTCCCCCGAGGTGCGTGAGCGCGCTGTGCGCATGGTGCAAGAGCACCGTGGTGAGTA
>NZ_PDNW01000013.1:2500-121341 GCF_002849655.1 Pollutimonas subterranea | reverse complement strand
TTCTAAGCCTAACCATGTTTGAAACAATGCCCATAAATCAACTACTTGAAAAACACGAACCCGACGACGACCCAGAGTTCGAGCCTAAACAGCTCGCCCTACTCTGAAAAACGTTGGGACACTACTGGTCTGGACTGATTGCGAAGTGTCGTGGGCCGAACCCCTTCTCTGTGCTGATGGACGATGCCTGCTCGACGATTGGTTTATCGCTGCCGGCATTGAACCCGTAGCGCCGGACTTCATCTGTGCCTAAATGAGGCACATACACGGTGCTATTGGATAAATCCGTCTTGATGGCGTGCGGCTTGGATCCACCGCTTTTGAAGAATTGCGTTGCGTCCGGCTCAGGTGTTCCGGACGCAGTGATTCTATGCGTACTGATGGTGTCGCCACCGTATGCCGCGCCAAGTAGCCATTTTCCCGTTTGATCAACACTGATACTGACCATGCTGTCAGGCATGGGGATAGTGTTAATCCATTGAAGTTCGCCCGTTCCCGCGTTGATTCGGTAGCTATATAGCGCAAATGGTTTCGCGCGCACTGCTGCATACAGAAATTTGCCGTCCGGACTGGCTGCCATGGGCATCACCAGATTGGCGGCCTTTGCTTCAGAAATGGGGTTCAGGCGTGGCGCATCGGCAGTGACGAGCTCGTACGCTGAAATATCTCCGTCGTGCTGATTGGAAACATACACAAAGGTACCGGCGAAGGCACTTCCCAGGCAATTCATGCCCAGCGCTGCAATGGCGCATTTCAACGCTACGATTTTTCGGTTCTTCATTGAGTCTCCTGTGATCATGTTTTTTGAGGTTGTGACACTTTTCACTGAAATAGCGCGGCTCGTATAGTGACTCACCCGCAAACAGCGCTTACTCAACAACGACGTGACACGATCGTTAGAGTCGCCCTATTATTTACGTTCGCATGAGGCGAAACAAGCGACGCTAAACTGCTTCAGCATACGTAAAAAGCATCTTTCAAAGCGAGGCATGAGATGGATCTGCGCTTCTTGCAAACTTTCGTATATGTAGTGGAACTGGGCTCTATAGCGGAAGCAGCAAGGTATCAGAACCTCACGCCGGCTTCAGTACAGCAACGCATTCGTACACTGGATGCATCGGTAGGTAGTCAACTTCTGCTGCGGTCGGGCAGAACAGTACGGCCTACCCTGGCCGGCCAACGCGTATTGGAACTGGCAAAGAAAATACTGAACGATGCGCATGATCTGCATGCGATGGCGTCTGACACGGATCTTCCGGCGGGCCCTCTGCGTCTCGGTGCGACTCCCACGGCGATCATTGGCATTGTTCCGGAAACGCTTAAACGGTGGTTCTCGAATCACCCTGATGTTGAAGTTTATATCGAACCTGGTTCGTCCAAGGCTTTGTACGCGCGGATTCTGGAGCGCGCACTGGATGCCGCAATTCTTGTGCACCCGCGATTTGAATTCCCTAAGCATTATGCGTGGCAAGAGATACGCAAAGAACCGCTTATGCTCGTCACCCCGTTCGCATTCAGCGTTACGGATACGCTGGAGGTCATATCGACACACCCGTACATCTGTTATCGAGCAACGCATATCTGATCGCTTTCCTCGTAGAACTATCATCGAGTGCCGACGTCGGCGAGCCTAGCGTGTCATAAACTCCAGCGGTGCCAGAACCAGCTGTGGAAACAGCACCAGCAGCAGCATTACTGCCAGTTGCGCAAGCAAATAAGGCGTTACGGCACGAATAACCGGCTCCATACGCGCCTTCGCGACACCGCAGACGACATTAAGCACCGTCCCGACAGGCGGCGTAATAAGCCCAATCGCATTATTCATGATGAACAGCACCCCGAAATACACCGGGTCAATACCCGCCATGCGTATCGTCGGCATCAAGACTGGAATCAATATCAATATGGTGGGCGCGAAATCAAGCACGGTACCAACAGTGAATATCAGCAGCATAATGACCAGCATCAAGAGTATCGGGCTGTCAATTAGCGGCTGAAGGATTTCGGCCACCGCCATGGGAATATTGGCGGCGGCAATCAGCCAGGCTGAAACTTGTGCAGCAGCCACCAGAAACATCACAATGGCGCTTGTCTTGCCGGCAGCCAGCAACAGCCCATACAGCTGTGAAAGTTTAAGCTCGCCGTATACGAAAAAGCCCACGAACAAGGCGTAGAAAACCGCTACAACCGCTGCTTCGGTCGGCGTGAAGTATCCGGCTCTCAGTCCGCCAACAATGATCACCGGCATAAGCAAAGCCCAAAAGCCCGCCAAGGTCGCGGCCCATCGCTGACGTGAAGACGTCTTGGGGCCACGAGGCATTTCACCGCGTTTGGCCTGAAACGCCCAGGTCGCAACCAGGGCCAATGCCATCATAAGACCTGGGACAATACCGGCAATAAAGAGCTTAGTGATCGAAATATTCCCAACCACTCCCAACATCACGAACCCTATGGACGGCGGAATGATAGGAGCTATGATGCCGCCCGATGCGATCAAGCCCGACGCCTGCGGTACGTCGTAGCCCGCGCGACGCATCATGGGGATAAGCAGTGCCGCTACGGCTGCGGTGTCCGCAATGGCGGAGCCTGACAGCGACGCCATGATGACACACGCAAAAATGGCGACATAACCCAGCCCGCCTCTGAAGTGCCCAACCCAGGCGCCAGCCACCTCCACGATTCGCCGGGAAATTCCTCCCGCATTCATGAGCTCGCCCGCAAGCACAAAAAATGGAATGGCAATCAAGGGGAAACTATCCGCGCCCGAGAGCATATTCTGCGCCAAGATCTGGGCATCAAAAAAGTCCATGTACCACATCATGGCCATGCTGCAAACCATCAGGGAGAAGGCAATTGGCACCCCAAGGGCCATGGCGGCCAGCAGGGACGCGACAAAGACTGCAATCAACATGTTCGTATTCCGCTAGTCGATATAGTTGGAAGGAATCAGCTCGGAAGTGGACATCCTGCCCGTTACTAGCCTTGCAATGTTAAACAGCGTCAGTAAGCCGATCGACGCAGCACAGAGATAGGCAGCCGCATATACGACGCTCATGGAAATTCCGGTCACCAGCCCGGTATTGGCAACGTTCAGATCATGCTGTTTCAGCAGTCCCCACAGCAACACGCCGCAACACATCAGCACGAGTACCTGCCCTAGCAATACGGCGACAAAACGTGGTACGCCCGATAGATGTCTGACCAGCATGTCGACCCCCAAGTGTCCGCCTTCCCGCATGGCGACAATGGCACCGAGAAAGGTCAGCCAGATAAACATGAATCGCGACAGTTCTTCTGCAATATTGACGCCGGAGTTGAAGAAATGGCGCAGGACCACATTGCCGAATACCATGAAGCACATTGCCGCCAGGCATAGCACCATCGCAAGTTCAAGAATCTTGTAGTACCAATCTGTCAATTTTTTCATTATTGGATATCCCGACAATGGCTCCAGGGATGACAGCGCGCTTGAAGGGCCGTCATAGAGAGAAAATCTTCCCTGGATTCATGATGTTCCGGGGATCCAGCGCCTGCTTTATCTGTCGCATGACATTGACCGACGCCGATCCTAGTTCGTCGATCAGAAAACCTTGCTTGTGCAGGCCTATGCCATGCTCGCCCGTGCAAGTGCCGTCCATGGAGAGCGCTCGGGAAACCAAACGGGCATTGAGTGCTTCGGCACCGTCAATTTCATCCTGGGATGCCCCATCAACCAACATCTGGACATGAAAATTTCCGTCGCCCACATGGCCCACGACCGGCGCCAGTATTTGCGATTCCCGCAAGTCTTGTATGGTTTCATTGACGCAATCCGCCAGCCGGGAAATGGGTACGCAAACGTCAGTTACCACAGAGCGTGCGCCCGGACGCAACTGAGATGCGGCAAAGTAAACGTTGTGCCGGGCTGCCCAGAGCCTGCTTCGCTCTTCGGGGCTGGCCGACCATACGAAGCTTGCGGCACCATGATCCTGGGTAATGTCCTGAACCAGCGCAATTTGCTCTTTCAGCCCCGACTGGCTGCCGTGGAATTCGAAGAACAAATGAGGCTGCTCGGGAAGGCCTGTTTTGCTGTACACGTTAAGCGCCTTGATGGCAACCGGATCAACAAACTCACAACGCGCCACGGGCACACCGAGCTGGACAATCTGAACCACGGACTGAACGGCCGCATCGATATCCGGGAACGCACAAACGGCTGCCATTGTGCTTTCAGGCAACGGATGCAATCTGACGGTGGCTTCCACGATAATGCCCAGCGTGCCCTCGGCCCCCACAAAAAGACGCGTCAGGTCGTAGCCTGCGGCCGACTTCTTGGCACGGCGTCCCGTTTTGACAATATCGCCGCTGGCCACGATTGCCGTCAGGCTTACGACGTTTTCGCGCATCGTTCCGTAACGCACGGCATTTGTACCGGAAGCTCGGGTGGAGCACATTCCTCCAATACTGGCGTCGGCCCCCGGGTCAACCGGAAAAAACAGGCCGGTATCACGCAAAGCGGCGTTCAACGCCTCGCGCGTGACACCCGGCTGTACCGTCGCGGTTTGATCCTCGGCATTGATGCCGAGGATGCCATTCATTTGCATGAGGTTCAGCGTGAGGCCACCATGAACCGCCAGCGTGTGCCCTTCCAACGAAGATCCCGCCGCATACGGTATGACGGGAATATTGAATGTGCCACACAGCTGTACAATTTCCGCCACCTCCGCCGTATCGCGAGCATACGCAACGGCATCAGGCAGCGTGGCGGGAAAGATGGACTCATCGCGGCCATGCTGCTGCCGCAAGGCCATGCTGGTCGAGAATCGTTCTCCCAACATCTGGCCAAGCCGCGCCGTGAACGCCTCCGGCAATTGACTTGTCGGCATCATGATTTTTTGTTTGCGCGCGCGGTGGCAATTTCATTGCGGAGCAACGTCATGAATTCGGGGCCTATCTTTTCCAGATGTGGTGCAATCGCCGGCGGAACGAGGTCACGTATTTTCTGCAAATCAGCATCAGAAAAACGGGTTACCTGCATGCCATTTTTTTCCATGTTCTGCAGGGCAACATCCACCTCTGACGCCGTCAGATCCCGCTGGTAAGCGGTTACTTTCTTTGCGGCAGCCGTCATAATTGCTTGCTCTTCGGAAGACAAGCCATCCCAGAATTTCTTGGACACAGCAAAGACCAGCGGTGAATAGACATGCCCCGAAAGGGTCATGTACTTTTGTACTTCATAGAAGCGCTGAGTATTCATGAGAACGATGGGGTTCTCTTGTCCATCGAATGCCCTAGTTTCCAAGGCAACGAACAATTCCGACCATGCCAGCGGCGATGCGTTGGCGCCCAGCGCCTTGAATGCATCCAGCGTCAGTGGATTGGGTTGCGTGCGCAGCTTCAAGCCTTCGATATCCGCCAGTGTATTGACGGGACGGCGGGAGTTTGTGATGTGGCGAAAGCCGTTCTCCCACCATCCCAGCACGTGTATCCCCACTGCGCTAAGCTTATTGTTCAGATAGTCGCCCACCGCGCCATCGAAAACGACATGCGCCTCGGCCTCTGATTCAAAAAGGAAGGGAACATCCTGGAACCCCAGCTCTTTGACCTGCCCCAGCATGGCCAGGACGCTGCCCGTATAGAACTCTTGCACGCCCCCCTGCAAAGCACCCAACATTTGTGGATCTGGACCCAAAGCCTGATTGGCGATAACGGATATTTTGGTTTTCCCACCGGTTTCCTTGAGCACTTCCGCAGAAAACGCTTTGGCGGCCAGGCCCGCTGGATGGTTGTCGGCCATGCCGTGGCCGAAACGGATATTGCGCGCCTTGAATTCCTGGGCATAAGTGTTGCCGGCTACCACCAGGCCAGCTACGGCGGACAGTACGGCTGTGGCGACGATTCGCTTGAGCTTCATGTTTTTGTCTCCTTGGTATTTTGATTATTGTTACTACATTTTTTAGGCCAGACCTGCGTGCTGGACCCGATTTCTTAGAAGCCCTATCCCTTCTATTTCAACTTCGCATACATCTCCGGGCTTCATGTACAGCTTTGGTTCGCGTGCATGCCCAATACCAGCGGGCGTACCAGCGACGATGACGTCACCCGCCTCCAGTCTCATGACTTCACTGATCGTAACAATGAGCGACTCAACATCGAAAACCATATCTTGAGTGTTGGCCGACTGTACCGTCTGGCCGTTCAGGCGCGTTTCCAGCTTAAGGCCGCTCGCTCCCGCAGGGAGTTCATCGGCCGTGACCAGGCAAGGGCCGAACGCGCCTGTTCCATCAAAGTTCTTTCCCATTATCCATTGTGGGGTCTTGAACTGATATTCGCGCACACTGCCATCGTTAAACACCGAATAGCCGAGCACGTGATCCAGTGCATGGGCCCGGCTGATGCACTTGCCTGGCTTGCCGATGATGACGGCCAGCTCGCCCTCGTAGTCGAGCGTATTGGAAAGGGCCGGATAAATAATGGGTTCGTCATGAGCGATCAGGCTTGTATTGAAACGGGAAAACAATGTCGGATAGTCGGGTTGCTCGAAACCACTTTCAGTGGAGTGATCGGTGTAGTTAAGCCCTACGCAAATAATCTTGGGAGCCTGTCCCAATGGCGTCAACAATTGCATTTCGGACAAGTCCAAAGCGGGTTTCTGGACCATAAACTCGCAGGCGGATACCAGTGCGCCAGGATCTGTTTTGATCAGCGAATCAACCGAACCCGGGTATTGCGGATCTTCTTGCGTACACCCGTGCCATAGCCCTGTTGCCGGATTCTTGACAGCCCAACCCTCGCGGCCGCCAGACAAAAAACGGGAAACCTTCATGTAGACCCTCCTGTTATGCAGATGGATGCACTATATCATCAAGTATCTACTTATTGATAAATAATATATTATTATCTTATTAGAATAAACCCGTATAAAATATAGATTCTATGAGCACGACACCTAAATTGACCCAAGCCGAGACCGCTCGCCATCTGATACGCACGGAGATTCTCGATGGCCGCCTGTCTCCGGGCGCAAAACTGAACATCAAGTCGCTGGAAGATAGGCTTCAGGTTAGCCTGGGCGCCATACGCGAGGCCCTATCACGCCTCAGCGCGGAAGGCATGGTTGATGCTGAAGCACACCGTGGGTATCGCGTCAGCACTATTAGCGCGGAAGATTTAATCGATCTGACCGAAACCCGGATTCAAATCGAATCCCTGTGCCTGAGCAAAGCCATATCACAGGGCGATGTGGAATGGGAAACCAGAATAGTGGGCGCCGCACACCGTATGGAGCGCCTGCAACACAGCCCATCGGATCCTGTAGCCCGAGTGACCGATAATTGGAACCAGGCTCATGGAGAATTCCACGAGGCACTGGTCAGCGCATGCCCCAGCGCCTGGCTGCACCGCTTGCGTAAGCTGCTCTACGAGCAGAGCGAACGCTACCGCCGACTATCCGTCCCGCTGGATACCGACAATCGTGACGTTCGCGAAGAGCACAGGCGCATTATGGATGCGGTGTTGCGCCGCGATACGCCTGCAGCCCTGCAAGAACTGGAGCGGCACCTGTCGGTGACCACGCAGATCATTCTGCGATCACCTCTTTTACAAGTAAAGCAGTCAGGCGGCTAGACAACGAAGATACGCGCCCCGCCTGCTAACCACCTGCAATCAAACGCCAGCCAATATCCAACGTGCAGCCTTTTCAGCAATCATGAGCGTCGGGCTGTTGGTATTGCCGCTGGTAATGGTAGGCATGATGCTGGCATCGACGACCCGCAGCCCCTCTACACCAATCACCTTCAAATGGGCGTCGACCACTGCTTCCCGATCATTCGGCCTCCCCATCTTTGCCGTACCCACGGGATGAAAAATCGTCGTGGCAATATCACCCGCCAGCCGGGCCAGCTCTTCGTCGGACTGGAACTGGACTCCCGGTTTATATTCTTCGGGCAAATACGCCGACATGGCCGGCTGGGCAACGATACGGCGAGTAATCCGCAGGGAATCCGCTGCTACCTTGCGATCTTCTTCTGTGCTTAGGTAATTGGGTGCAATGGCTGGCGCATCTTCTGCGCGCGGACTTTTAATTTGCACCGTGCCCCGGCTACCCGGATTGAGATTACAAACGCTGGCGGTGAAGGCATTGAAGCCGTGCAATGGTTCGCCGAAGGCTTCCAAGCTTAAAGGTTGAACATGGTATTCGATATTTGCAAAGGCCTGTGAAGAATCACTGCGGGTAAACGCGCCCAATTGGGAGGGCGCCATGCTCATGGGTCCGCTACGCTTGACGGCGTACTCCAACCCGATCATGGCTTTTCCCCACAGGCTGGCCGCCATGACATTCAATGTCTTGACTCCGTGCACCTTGAACACGGTGCGAATCTGTAGATGGTCTTGCAGATTCGCACCTACTCCAGGCCGGTCGGCAAGCACCTCAATCCCATGCCGCTGCAAAAGCTCGCCAGGACCAATGCCCGATAATTGCAACAACTGGGGCGTACCAATACTTCCTGCGCTCAATACAACTTCTTTCCTCGCTTTGACAGCGACCACCTGTCCGCCACGGCGCACAGTAAGACCGACACACTTGAGCCGACCATCGGGCAAGCGCTCCAGTTGCAAGCGATCGGTCTGGGACAACGTCCATAGGGTGAAATTAGGCCGCGACATGCATACAGGCCGTAGGAAAGCCTTGGCTGCATTCCAACGCCAACCATTCTTCTGATTCACTTCAAAATAACCCACACCCTCGTTATCCCCTTGATTGAAGTCGTCGGTTGCAGGTATACCCGCTTGTTGCGCCGCTTTCGAAAATGCTTCAAGGATGTCCCAGCGCAAGCGCTGCTTTTCCACACGCCACTCGCCGCCCGCGGCGTGAAACTTGGCAAACTGGTCATTACCAGCCGCGCCAGGTCCTACACCATCCAGCCGATAATGGCTTTCATGCGCCTGAAAGTCGTGCAAGCAGCTTTTCCAGGACCAGGCGTCATCGCCAGACAGAGCCGCCCAATGATCGTAATCGCGGGCCTGGCCACGCATGTATATCATCCCGTTGATGCTTGAGCAGCCGCCCAACGCCTTACCCCGGGGATAGCGCAGTACACGGCCGTTGAGTCCCTGATCCGGCTCGGTGCTATATAGCCAATCGGTCCGCGCGTTGCCGATGCAATACAGGTAGCCAACCGGTATGTGTATCCAGTGGTAGTTATCTTTACCACCAGCTTCAATCAATAGCACGCGGTTGGACGAGTTTGCGCTGAGTCTATTGGCGAGCAGGCAGCCCGCCGTCCCAGCCCCTACGATGACATAATCAAATTCCACGTCGGACATGTTCTCCTCCTTCTAATTCAGGCTACTGTAGCAATCGCGCCAGGAGAAAGCCACCGAGTATTTCTTGCATCAATTATTAGAATAACTAATAATGCTTTATGAATATCCAGACTTTGACAGTTTTTGTTACGGTGGCTCGCGAAGGCAGTCTGACTCGAGCCGCGCAGAAACTGCACATCACCCAGCCCGCCGTTGGCCTGCATATAAAGAAGCTGCAAGAACAGACTGGCTTGCGTCTGCTGATGCGTACAGCCCAAGGCATGGAACTCACGCCCGACGGCTCTGCCTTGCTGCCTCTTGCAGAAAAAGTCCTGCAGTCCCAATCCAGCTTCAAGATTGCCGCGCACCAACTCAGCAAGGAAATTCGTGGACGCCTGCGGATCGGGACTATTCTGGATCCCGAGTTCATTCGCCTGGGCGTATTATTAAAAGGACTACTAAGCCGCAACCAATATCTGGAGATCGTTCTCGCCCATGGCATGAGCGGCGAAGTGCTGCAACGGGTCATGGACGCAGAGCTCGATGCCGGCTTCTACCTAAGTATTCCCGACAGCGTCCAGGCGCTTCCCGACACCATACTGTGCAAGACTCTGAATCAGTTTGCCTACAAGGTCCTGGCGCCCACCGGCTGGGAATCTCAGGTTCGCGACAAAGACTGGCACCAGTTGGCCGCACTGCCCTGGCTCGCAACGCCACCAGCGTCGGCGCACCATCGGCTGCTTGCGCTGGTGTTTGGCCCGCAATCATTGACCGGGCTGGATGTGAACTACGTGGCCCTGGTTGATCAGGAAGCCTCAATGATAGATCTGGTCAAATCGGGAGTTGGCCTGAGCTTGGTACGCGACCATATCGCCCTGCGCGAAGCCCAGGCGCACGGGCTCGCCATTGCCGACATGGTGAGTTTAAGTTGCTCCCTGAGCTTCGTATGCTTGCGCGAACGCATGAATGACCCACCCGTCGCCGCTGCGCTAATGGCTTTGGAGGAAGTGTGGCCCAATACCTGATAACCGCAACCCGAGATTACTTTACGGTGTAGCCGCGCCCTTCGAGGCATGCACTTTTGGCTTTTGCGAACGCTTGCTGCTGACTGGATGCGGCCGCTGCGTTTTGATTGTTCTCGGCAGCATTCCTGCGGCGGTTTTCGCCGCGTGCTGCAACCGCTCCTGCCGCAGCTCCCGCACCGGCCTCGCCACCAATCACTTCTACAACAACGGCGCCTCTGGCTGCACCACGAATGCCTGCACCAGGAGTGACCCCTGTGGCTGTCCGTGGCGACTGTGACGCTGCTTGGGGGGAGGACTTGGCTGGATCAAAACCTGTTTGATCGACGGCCCATGAATAGCACTTCGACTCATCGGTTTTCTGCTGCTCCGAAGACTGTCCTTTTGCGGGATAGACGAACTGCTGGGCTTGGACAACTGGAACAAGGATTATTCCACTCAATACTATGGATGCTATCTGGACATTCACTTTGCCACCTCTTCAAGTTAGCAAATCAGCCAGGCAAAAACACAATAAGCAGTGCACGCCGGGCACCTGGAATTCAAAGAAATCCTGGGCAATAAAACGCCAATATCACATCGCCAGCTCTCGTACTATCTACTTAATAAATGGCCGGCTTGTGAGTTTCACCGACAGTCTCCGGCACCACGACCAGCGCCAGTTCAACTATCGATCGCGAAGCTCAGGCAACACTACAGCTTATAACCTCCCTAGACGGTGCGAACGAATAGCCCTCTCAGTTTGTTCCAAAAGTCGCCGCCCAGCACAAAGAAGCTCGCGATAAACATGATGTCGCCCAGGACCTGAAGTTGCCACAGGTTGGGCCTGAAGCCCGGCAGGATGTGGTCGACGTAAGGCTCCAGAATCGACGTTAGCAGCGGCAGGACGAACATCACCAATCCGACGGTGTGGCGCACTGGGCCGACCTTCGAGACGGGCGCCAGCCGCTTCGCGTGGCCAAACAGGATTGCCTTGAGCTGCTGAAATCCTTCCTTGCCCATGACGGCGATACAGCCGATCAACAGAATCTTGTTGGCGATGAACACGGTGGCGCTGAGGGCCGCAATGCGTGAACCGGGCACATCCAAGCTGGCCGCGATCGGAATGAGACACCACAGCAAAAGCGCCAAGATGAAAATCCCGATCCCGCATTTGAAGCGCCATCCCTTTGCGGGGACGAGTTCTGCTTGATTGTCTAGTGTTGACATGGCTAGCTCCTCTTGAGTGATCCAAACGAATGGCGGCGGAAAAATCCGTGTTTGCGCGGCGCCCAGGGTCGCGGCTCGAGCAGGTGCAGCATCAGGCAGGCATAAAGCGTGACGGCAATGAATAATCCCATGCGCACCGCGAAGGCGGTGTAGACATCCTTGCCAGCAACGCTGTCCTGCACCGATTGGCCAAGCAGGATGACAAGCGTCACCAGCGTGTTCAGCCAGAAGCTGGGCGGATGCCGCGTCGGACTTAATCGATAGAGCTTGCGAGCGGCCAGCAGGCCGAACAGTAGCATCCACAGGAAGAACATCCAAAGGCTCACGAACAGGCTCAGGGCGCACCAGAAGATAATCGCAAGCGCGCCGCCCAGCAGCGTGGAGCCGAGCAGCTCGCGTGCGGCACCGTGCGCCGCGGTGACGCAGCTCTGCCGGCCCAGGCTGACCGACTTCAGAATGATGGGCATGTAGCCCAGTGGGTCGGTCAGCGCCAGCAGAAACGCCGGCAGCACGACTAGTGCGGCGCGCAACGCCATCCGGCTGGCCTCGGGCTCAGGCAAGGCCACGGGCGGTGGCGGTGCCGGCGCCTCCGACGGCTCTGGAAGCAGCCAGTGGCAGAGACCCAGCACCAGGACGGCGACCAGCAATCCCTTGACCAGGGCTTCTATCACCGTGGCGGCCAGTCTGAAATCGATTGTCCCGGCCGCGGAAATCATGGTCAGGCCGATGACCAGGAACATGGACACCAGATTGTTGCCACCGCGCACACCGTAACGAAAGGCGAGAAAGAGGCCCACGCCGATCAGCAGTACACCGCTGACTGGGTAGTAGCGCAGCAAAGGGCTTAGCACCAGGCCGCTTGCCGTAGTGAACAACACGACCAGCGTCAGGCCCAGTCCGGCCTTGAAGGATAGGGGCCGGTTCATCGAGGCAAGCAGGAACACGCCGAGCACCGGTGCGACCATGGGGATCGGCAGGTCCAGGCCGAAACCGATGGCCAGGCAGAGCGCGGTGCCGACGGCCAAGCGCAACGCGCGCTGGCTACGGGGATCGGAATCAGCAGGCATAAGCGTCAGTAGGCATAAGAAAGCCAACTCATCAGGCGCAGGTACAAGCGACCCAGCAAATTGAGCGGATTGCCCGGGGTTGGAAATGCCATGACTTCTGCCTGGCCGCCCACGCGAACGCCGCGCAAGGTAGGCAATTCTCCCGGGTTGATTTCGACAACGACTGGAAAACGCTGGGCGGGGCGCAGCCAATCGCGGCTGTTTTGTACCGTCGGCAGGCTGCCGGGCGGCGCTGCCGGCCCGACATTGACGCCATATCCCACGCTGCGCACGCGGCCCTCAAAGACTCTTCCCGGTAGCGCATCCAGGACGATTGCCACCGCAGTGCCGGGTTCGACATGGCCAAGATTGTTCTCGGTCATCTCGGCGCTGATCCAGACATCGTGGATGGCGATCAGCGTCATGACCGGGTTGCCGGCGGCGGCGAACTGGCCTGCATCGGTGCGCAAGTCGGTGATCAGGCCGGCCGAGCGCGCGCGCACCTGCGTATTGGCCAGGTCGAGCTCGGCCTTTTGCACGGCGGAGGCGGCGCTGCGGAGCTTGGCGTTGTCTTGCTCGTTGCCCCCTTCCTGCTCGCGCGCCCGCTGCACCTCCGCCCGCGCGGCCGCGACCTGGCTGACGGCCTGCGCCAGGTTTGCCCGCGCGACCTCCAGCCGACGTAGCGAAATCGTGCCCCGGTCTTCGCGGTACAGGCGCTCGAGCCGGCTGCTGTCCTGGCGCGCCCTGACTTCATTGGCTTGCGCGGCACGCAATGATGCCTGCGCCGAATCGATGCCGGCCGTGCTGGCGCCGATCTGCCGGCGTGTCGCCTCCAGGTCCGCGCGGGCGCGATCGAGCGCGATCCGGTAATGCTCGGGGTCAACGTCGAACAGGATGGCGCCGGCCCGAACGTCCTGATTGTTACGCACGTGCACCTTGGTCACGCGGCCCGACACCTCCGAGGCTACGGGCACGACAAAGGCTTGCACCCGCGCCTGCTGGGTATAGGGCGTGAACCGGTCAGCCAGCAGATACCAGACAAGGCTCAGTATTATCAGCAGCAAGACCCACCTGAGCCCCTTCTTTGCTGGGTCGGCGGCAGGTGCCGGTGCGGGCGTCGGTGCGGGTTGCTCGGGCGGCGGAGGCGCGGCGGGGGGACGCGGGGTTTCACTCATTGGATCGCACCTTTTCCACAGGGAAGGCGGCGGAAGAATGGTTCGACTCGGACAACAGATCGCCCCAGTCGGTGCGCCGCCGCATCTGGTCGAGGGTGGGCGGGTCCAGCAGCGGCTGTTCGCTTTGCCAGCCGCCGCCCAGGGCCTTGTACAAAGCAATCAGCTCGCTTACGGCGGCGCCACGGTTCACCACGTAGGCGTCCTGCTGGGTGGCCAGGGCGCGCTGGGCCTCGAGCACGCGCTGGAAGTCAGAATAACCCTCGCGATAAAGCGCGTTGGCCAGCGTCAATGACCGTCCGGCGGCCTGCGCCGAGTCACGCAGGATGCTGTCGCGCTCCAGCGCCTTGATCAGGCTGCTGGCCGCATCGTCGGCTTCACGCGCCGCCTGGCGCACATCGTCCTGGTAGGCGACGATCAGTTGCTGAAGCCGGGCGTCCTGGACTCGCACATTATTCTTCAGACGGCCATGGTCGAACACATTCCAGCTCAGGGTGGGGCCGGCGAGCAGCGCCATGCTGCCACCCGTGCCCGCCAACGACGTGGCGGACCACGCAATGCTGCCCAGCAAGGCCAGCGATGGATAGAGATCTGCCTCGGCCACGCCGACCAGCGCGGACTGCGCCGCGATCCGCAATTCCGAGGCGCGGATATCGGGACGACGAAGCAGCAGGTTGGCGGGCACATCCTGCAGGACCGCCCGGTCGATCAAGGGAAGGCTCTCCGCCTTGGCCGACAGTGCCGGCAATTCCGGCATAGGCCCGGGAGGCCGGCCAATCAGGACAGCCAACGCATTTCGCGTCCGCATGATCTGGCTTTCAAACCCGGGGATGGTGCCCAGCGTGCTCAGGTATTGCGTCTTCGCCTGTTGAAGGTCGAGCTCGTCGGTCTCGCCGCTCTTGAATAGCCGCTCCGTGATCTCGTAGCTGCGTTTCTGGATTGACGCGTTGGCGCGGGCTATGCGCAGGCGCGCCTCGATGGTGCGCAGCGAAAAGTAGCTCTCGGCCACTTGTGCGTGCAGCAGCACCAGCACATCGTTCCGGTTGGCCTGGGCCGCGAAATACGACGCATCCGCCGACTCAATGGCGCGGCTGAAACGTCCCCAGAAATCCAGCTCCCAGCCGATATCGAAGCCGGCGCTGTACTGCCAGAAGTTACTCGGGCGAGCGTTTCCTTCCGCCGAGCGCGATGATCGGTGTTGGTAGAAGGCATCTGCGCCAACAAGCTGCGTTTGCGGGTAGCGACCACTCCTGGCGATGCCGAGCTGCGCGCGGGCCTCCATGATCTGCAAGCCCGCAATCCGCAGGCCCGCATTGTGCGCATCGGCCTGGGCCATCAGATAATCCAGGACCGCATCATCAAACACCTGCCACCACTGTCGGGAATCCGGTTGCAGGCGCGCTTGGGTGGCTTGTTGGAGCGCCGGCGTGTTCCATTGCCCGGCCCATGCTTCGCGCTGAGGCTCGAAGTCGGGCCCGAGTTGTACGCAACCGCTAAGGCAAAGCGCAGCAATCAGCAGGAGCCGGGTGCGCAGAATGAGCGCAAGGATGTCCACCGGCACTGAGCCTTTCCACCCTTTCAGTCCGTTCCACGAGCGCATGGCGGTCATGATCTGAAGGTGCCTTTTCGCTTTAGCGAGATGCTATCGGTTGCGCGGTCTCGGCATTCCAGCGCAATTTTCACACCTCTATTGGGGAATTACATTAAAAGATCGCACTACATCCGCATAGTCGTTGGACTCTCTTAGAATCTGGCCCGCCACATTGCGCAACTTGTCGATCTCTTCCGGTTCAAGCACGAAGCTTGTCGGCAGCTCCATGAAATAGGCACGCTCCACAGGATCGTCAATCTCGTCGAAACTCACCGCAATTACCTTAAGACTGAGGGTCGGCACACTGGCTTCAGCTTGCGACTCACTCGAACCCGCAAGCCGGGCTTGCGCCACTTTCAGTTGGCGCTTCCATAGCATCACTTCGGCCATGTCTTTCATGATCTCGACCGTCTCAAAAGAGTATTTTTCGATCGGTACACTCGTGGACTGCAAAAGTTGGGTAACAAAACCGGGTGGGGTTTCCCTTTTATCCCAGTCGGTGTGTGGCGCCGATTTAGAGTCGACGACCATTAAAACGATCCGTCGAATATCGCCAAAGCGGAGCTGCTCCGCGTAGGCTGAACTGGCCTCCAACTCCTCGAGAAACTCCAGCGCAGCGCGCACTCCGATATTGTCGGAAACGCCGCCATCGACCAAATGAATATAGGGACGATCTTTACTGTTCTGAAAGTTTTGCATTTCGCGATAACGTTGGTAGGCGCGACCTGAAGGACGCGCCCGCGTTTCAGGATCGGAAACCTCCTTGACCCATAAGGGGTACTGGAAATTGCACGTTCCACCATAGTTATTGAACGTGACAGGAGATAGCACGACAGGGACGGCAGACGACGTTGCCGCGGCACGCGAGAGGCGGACTTTGTTCAGATCAGAGCAGAGCAGATCGAAATCATTCTGAAAGAAGATCAGGCGTGATCCGCTTGACAGATCGGTGCCTGTTGCCAGGGCAACCGGGCCGGGCTTATCAAGCAAGTCGGCGAATGTCGCGCCTTCGAACAGGATCTCATCGTAGTATTCAGCGGCAAGCTCCGAGCGCCCGGCGCTACCTCCGATGAATTTCCACCAATTAAACGGATTGATCATACGGGCAATGAGCGCGCCCTCGACATCACGCTTAAGAAAACGCGTCTCGTACTCTGAAAATAACCGCTCGCCATATAACGCGTAAGCCAGCGCCGTGAAGCTTCCGCCCGATACGCCCGTGATGATGTCAACTTCATCAATCAGCCGGCGATGCTCACCTTGGACAACGATCTCGGTTCGCCGCAGTTCTTCCAGCATACCGTAAGAGAATGCAGCGGCCCGGGTTCCGCCACCCGAGAATGACAGTATCATTAACGTAGTCAGGTCGTTATTCTTACGCTCTGGTAGTAGAAGATAGGGACGGTAGCCGCTTTGTGGATCGACCTGCGTAATAGGCACATTGATTGGCCTACTCGCACAAGCAACGAGCAGCATGGCGACCGAAACCGAGACAATTAAGCGCGCAATTCCCATGATCGATTTCCTGATAGTTATCCTATCCATCGAATAGCTGGCTGAAAAATCGCCGCTTATTGTTAACTCATGGCGTACGCCAAATAGGTGAGTTGCAGGCTCGTTCCTGCAAAGCCATTGTCGTTGCAGGTAACGGCTTCGCGCCGTATCGTGCACTATTATTCACCTATAACATCGTTTCCGCTAAGGACGATTTCGTATGCAGATATTTCTGAGCAGGTAGCCATGGAATTCATTATGTCAAGGACGCTTCTGCTACCATAGACGCCCTGCACGCACCGCAGCGAACCACTACCCCCACATGAAAATATTTTCCCCGCTTTACGCTCGCGCAATGGCTTGGTCGCGCCACCCAAAGGCCCCGATCTTCCTTGGGGCGCTGAGCTTCTGCGAATCGGTATTCTTTCCCGTTCCGCCCGACGTCATGCTTGCGCCCATGTGCATGGCTAATCCGAAACGAGCTTGGTGGTTCGCTTTCATCACCACGCTTGCTTCGGCGCTCGGCGGAGTCTTGGGATACTTGATTGGGTACTACGCCATCGATGCCATCCAGCCGTGGCTACAGACCACCAGCTATTGGCCGGCTTACGAGACGGCAGTCGCATGGTTCAAGGACTATGGTTTCTGGGCCATATTCGTGGCGGGCTTCTCGCCAATTCCGTACAAGGTGTTCACCATTGCGGGAGGAGCCATGGCAATGGCAATGCCGACATTTGTCCTCGCTTCCCTTATTGGCCGTGGAATGCGTTTCTTTATGGTCGCGGGCTTGCTGGCCCGTGGCGGCCCCCGCATGGAGGCCCTGCTCCACCGCTATGTAGATCGTATCGGATGGGCTACGGTAATCCTGGTTGTCATCGCAGGCGTGTGGCTGGCGTTTTTCTGAACGTCGACGACCTTGCCTGCGTCATTCACACACGAGCCATTTTTTTCAGCCGTGCTAGTCCCTGGAAAACGGTTTACCGGTAAAGTCGACGGTAACCAGATTGCCGTCCAGCTCGCCCATGCCTGGCGCATTCAGCGGCATGCCAGGCGCCGAAACTCCTTTCACTGAAGAGTCTGCAAGCAGCTTGTTGACGGCGCTGGCCGGCACGTGCCCTTCTATGACTTGGCCGGTCGCCTCCACCACGCCCGTATGACACGAACCAAGATGCGCGGGCACCCCGAGTTTTTGCTTGACTGACGCCATGTCGACGGTCTTGATGGCCGTAACGTCAAAGCCGGACTCTCGCATGTGCTCGACCCAGCCGGAGCAGCAGCCGCAATTGGGATCCTGGCAGACGGTGATGGCGGTACCGGCAGCCAGTGCAAAGGATGATGCGGCAGTCAAGGCCGCCGCTGCTAACCATAATTTCATGAAACCTGCTCCAGCAAAATAAAAAAGTTGAGTTTCTCGTAACAACGATAAAGACCGCGCGCGGGCAGTTTGCCATTAGGCATGCGTTCACGCCAGTTGGGCTGTTCGCGCGTCAAAGCGGCTTGATGTCGCCCAAGGCGGCCCCGCCGCCTGATTGCTGCTGCCGCAAATAATGCCTGAACAGGTCGGCCAGGGTAGCCGCCGCCGTCGACGGTGGCGCGTGCTTCAGACGCAAGATGCCCAGTACCGCATCGGGCAGGTCGACGTCGAAGCGGACCAGCCCTGCTGTCTGCGCCCCTATCGACGGATCCTCGAAGAACACGGCAGGCAATACCGTGAGCATATCGGTGCTGGATACCAGTTGCCAATTGATCAGAGTGGAATTGGTGTCCAGGATGCGGCGAGGCGGTGCCAGCCCGCGGCTGATCATCCAATTCACCACGCGCTCGCTATAACTGCCCGCGTGCATACTTAGAATCCACTCATAGTCCATGAGCGATTGGACGTCCCCGGTACCGGCCATGGGGTGGCCTTTGCGGCCCACCACGTAAAAAGCCGTGCGCACCAGCGGCTCGAAGCTGAGCGCCTCGGGAACCAGGGCGGGTTCGGCCATGATGACGGCGAAATCCATTTCACCTTCCACCAGGGCCGGTGCAACGATAGACGGCAAGCCTTCGCGAAGGTTCAGCGCTACCAGCGGCCTCAAACGTCGAAAATGGGCCCAGACATCGGGCAGCACGGACAGGACTACCATCGGTGTCACACCCACCGACAACTTTATCTGTCCCTGACCGGTCAATGCGTGAATTTCCGACTGGGCGATATCGAGTTGCTGTCGCGCGACCTTGGCCCGGTCGTGCAAAATCTTGCCGGCGGCCGTCAATTGCACGCCGCGATAACTTCTGATTAACAGCTCTGCCCCAACTTCGCCTTCGAGCTCCTTCAAGGATTTCGTCAGCGCCGCTTGGGACAGGTTAAGTTGACGCGCTGCCGCACGTATGGTCCCAGTCTGGGCGGCCGCCAGGAGTGCCTTCAGGTGATGTTGTTTCATTTCTTGGCGTGATAACTGGAGGTTGTCATCGAAAACAATTTGTCAGTATAGCGAACTGCGGGCACTCATCAATAATTGAGCAATGGACACTAAAACACTGCCCCCCAACGACTGGGATGACTATATCGCGCTTAGGCGCGACATCCACCGCCATCCGGAATTGGGCTTCGAAGAACATCGCACTGCAGGGCTTGTGGCGGCACGCCTGAAAGCGCTTGGGTACACCGTGACTGAAAACATTGCCGGTACGGGACTCGTCGGCACGTTGCGCCATGGCACATCGACGCGCAGCATAGGATTACGCGCCGACATGGACGCCCTTCCCATCCAGGAAACCACCGACCTCGCCTGGGCCAGCAGCACACCCAACACCATGCACGCTTGCGGCCACGACGGCCATACGGCCATCTTGCTGGCAGCGGCCGACGCCATCGCCCGGCGCCGCTCCTTCGACGGCACGGTTCATCTTATTTTCCAACCCGCCGAAGAACTCGGTGGGGGTGGCGGCGCACGCCGGATGCTGGAGGAAGGCCTGTTCCAGCGATTTCCCTGCGATGCGGTGTTCGCCATGCACAACATGCCGGGCTGGCCTGTCGGTCAGTTCATGTTCAAGGACGAGGTCATGATGGCGTCGGCCGACCGGGTCATCGTCACATTCCGCGGCAAGGGCGGCCACGGCGCGGTTCCGCATCAAGCCATCGACCCCACCATTGCGGCCGCCAGCGCGCTCATGGCGCTGCAAACCATCGTTTCGCGTACTATCGACCCTCTGCAAAGCGTAGTCATCAGCGTCGGAAAACTGCATGCAGGCGCTACCTACAACGTCATCCCGGACAGCGCATACATGGAATTAAGCGTGCGCACCTTTTCGGCCCCGGTGCGCGAACAGCTGGAAGCGCTCATCACCCGTATCTGCACACTGCAAGCCGAAAGTTTCGGCGCAACGGCAGTAGTCGATTACCAGCGCGGCTACCCTGTCCTGGTCAACACAGCGGCCGAAACGCAAAGCGCCGTGGCAGTGGCCCGGCAGCTATTCGGCGACGACAAGGTCGTCACCGACATCGACCCTCTTATGGGCAGCGAAGATTTTGCCTACATGCTGCAAGAATGCCCCGGCTGTTATCTGCTGATCGGCAATGGCCACATTGGTGCTCACGACGCTGCAACCGGCCTGACGCATTGCATGGTGCACAACCCGGGGTACGACTTCAACGACGAGTGCCTGGCCCCCGCGGCCAGCTTTTGGACAGCCCTGGTCGAGCATCGCCTGTCGCCTGACCCCATAGCTCGATAACCCCCACTCTATAAATAGACCAACGGAGACCTCATGATCAAGCCGCTACTCGCTTTCGGCATCGCCGGCAGCGCCCTGTTTTCCTTCACTCAGCCCGCTGTCGCACAATCTTCCACACAAACCAGCATCGTGGTGCCCTACCCGGCCGGAGGGGGCTCCGACTTCATCGCCAGAACGGTGGCCCCCGCCTTGGCCGAAGCCCTGGGTCAGAACATTATCGTCGAGAATCTGAGCGGCGCCGGCGGCGCTGTTGGCAGCAATCGCCTGCTGCAACGTCCCGCCGACGGACATACGCTGCTGCTGGGCTCGCCCAACGAAGTCATTCTCGCTCCAGCGGTCAACAAGGCGCTGAGCTACAAGGCGGAAGACTTTCGTCTCGTCGGGCCGGTGACCACGACCAGCCAAGTACTGGTCGGCCGCAGCAGCCTTGAAGCCGCCACGATCACAGAACTGCTCGACAACGCCAAAGCCTCGTCCGCCAAACCGATCAGCTACGGCAGCGTCGGGATTGGATCGCTCTACCACGTTACAGGCACCGTCCTCGCGTCGGAAACGGGCACCGATATGTTCCACGTTCCATACCGCGGCGCTGCACCGCTGGTCCAGGACCTGATGGGCGGGCAAGTGGATATCTCCTTCCTTCCCCTGGCCGGGAACGTGCTTGGCCTGATCATGGACGGGAAGCTGAAACCTCTGGGTGTGGCGCAAGCCGAACGCAACCCCTTGGCGCCCAGCATCCCGACACTGGCTGAAGTCGACCCGCGACTGAAAAATTTCCTCTATCCGACCTGGGCCGGCTTGCTTGTCAAGGCCGACACCCCCGATGCCGAAGTCGCCCGACTGCAAGCCGCACTTGCCAAAGTCTTGGCCGACCCCAAAGTCAAAGCCGGTATCGAAGGCAGCGGTTCCGGCGTGGCGAAACCACTGAACGTGGAACAGGCTGATGCCTTCTACGCACAAGAAACGGCGCTGTTTCGCAAGATCGTGTCGGACAATAAGATCAGCGTGGAGTAGAGCCCCACGCACTCGCAGTCAGGCCGCCTGGGCCATCCGCCTGCACGCTTCGGCGCACTTGCGGCAGGCCTCGGCACAGCGTTGACAGTGCTCCATATGGTGCTTGCCGCATTCATCCGCGCACGCTTGGCATACATCTGCGCACAGGCGGCAGAGCGCCTGGGCAAACTCGCTTCCTCTAGCCATATAGCTGGCGGCAAGACGGCAAATTTGCGCGCAGTCCATGTCCAGCCTGATGCAGCGCGCCATGCTTTTAACGTCCTGTTCCTGCAGGCATGAAGCAGCACAGTGGTCGCACTCGGTGGCGCAGGCATAGCAAGCGTCGATGCATGATTGAAACTTTTCATGGGACATGTTGATCTCCAGTATAAAAGAGTGTGGTTACCAGTGCCCACGCTACGCGAGGCCACTTCTTGGCCCAGCAACTGGGATGCCGCAATCCGACTACCAGACTTATCGTTCATAAGTTATCTTCTCTCCATGGCAGTTCTTACTGCAAATCCTTCAAGGAGCAAGTCATGAAGAAAGTTCTTGGCATCTACAGCAACCCACGCCAGCATTGGGTCGGCAACGGCTTTCCTGTGCGTTCGCTGTTCTCGTACGACACGCTGGGCCAACACGCGAGCCCCTTCCTGCTGCTCGACTACGCGGGACCAACGGAATTCAAGCCCGCCAGCTCGCCGACTGAAAAGCGCGGCGTAGGCTCACATCCACACCGGGGTTTTGAAACTGTGACCATTGTGTACAAGGGCGAGGTGACGCATCAGGACTCGACCGGCAGCGGCGGCACCATTGGCCCCGGGGACGTACAGTGGATGACGGCAGCCTCCGGGCTCCTGCACGAGGAGTTTCATTCGCCGGCGTTCACGCAATCGGGCGGACAGTTCGAGATGGTGCAGCTATGGGTCAACCTGCCGGCGAAAGACAAGATGAGCGCGCCGCATTATCAAAGCATCGTCGCCCAACAAATTCCATCCGTTGCATTGCCTGACGGCGCTGGCAGCGTGCGTGTGATTGCCGGCAATTATGACGGCCATCAGGGGCCGGCCCAGACCTTCACTCCCATGAATGTCTGGGATATGCGATTGGGCCAAGGCAAGGAAGCGCGATTGACGCTACCCGAAGGCCACACCACGGCCGTCGTGGTACTGCACGGCACGGTGCTGGTTAACGGCGAGGTCGTACGCGACGCCCAGATGGCGCTCCTGGAACGTGAAGGCGACCGCCTCTACCTGGAAGCCAATAACGAGGCCACCCTTCTGGTGTTGACGGGCGAACCGATCGATGAACCCATCGTGGGGCATGGCCCGTTCGTGATGAACACGCAAGCCGAAATCGTCGAAGCGATCAATGACTTCAACGCTGGCCGCTTCGATCGCATCAACCAGTCGGTGTGATGCTGTTTGGGTTTACTTACCTGATCCTGTCACCTGCAAGGCAACTGCTTCGACGTACACGGCTTCGACCCGATTGCCAACCTCGATTTCTTTAAGTTGAGCAGGATCTTTAACCAATAGCTCGACAGTGTGTTGGGCACCTTGCAAGGTAACGGTAGGGGCGGAACGATTGACGGCGACCACATCGGCAATCATGCGAACCGTTTTCTCGATGGCGCCTCCGGGCTTCTGTCCCGTATCGGTACGCATGGTCCGCGTCGATTCGTCACGCTCGCGTATTCCTGTGCCCTTGACTTTATTAAGTTCCATGGCAATAGCTTGGGCATACGTCAGCGTTACCAGGTCGTGCTGCCAATACAAAAGCTGCGAGCAAGAGAGAATAACGATTCATCTTCATTTGATAATCCTTTACTCAAGAGTGTATGTAGCGGTCTGTGTTCATGCTAGTGTCCCCGACCTGTTCACACAACGGAAACCAACATGGCTGGTCGACGTATCTTCCGGCTCGGGGTGGCGGGCCGCCGGCCGATAGCGCCGGCAATAATTGGGAGCGCATAAATGCGAACCACCCTTCAGTACACGTCTCGCGATTCTGATTGTGGGCTCCGATGGGTCATAGCTCGCCTGTACATCCATTGCTCGTGGATTGCTCGGAATACAGCACGATTTTTTGGCTGGTTCCGGATGGTGTCGGGTCCAGTAATCGCTTGTCCATTCCCACACGTTGCCTATCATGTCAAAAAGGCCATAGCCGTTTTCGGGAAACGCATCAACTGGTGATGTGCGATAGTAGCCATCCTCCAAACGGTTCTCCAGCGGAAAGCATCCCTGCCAGATATTGGCCATATGCTGCTTGCCAGGCATCAGAGCATCGCCCCAGGCGAAGTCTGCTCCTTCAAGCCCTCCTCGGGCGGCAAACTCCCATTCAGCCTCGGTAGGCAGATCCTTGCCGACCCAGAGGGCGTACGCCATGGCATCCGCATATGCGACGTGTACAACAGGATGGTCCAACTGATCCTTGATCGAGCTCATGGGTCCTCTGGGATGCTGCCAGTCTGCACCGAATTCATAGCGCCACCACTGAGAAGCATTCTCCAGCCCATCTATGCACAAAGGAGGGGCGAAGACCAATGAACCAGGCCGCAACATGTGGGGTAAAGCACCTGGGTAGTCAGCAGGATTTGGAGACTGTTCTGCGACAGTGGTATATCCGGTCTCTTGGACAAAAGCCATGAACTGGCGATTGGTGACCAATGTACGACCTATCCAAAAATCGCCTACAGTTACTTGATGTGCTGGAGCTTCCTCGATGTAGTGCAAATCAGATCCCATTAGATAAGATCCGCCTTTGATAAACACCATGTCGCTGCTATCACCCATCAATCCCGTGTCCGTATCGGGCCTAGCGGACTCACCATACGATTTGCTGTCAATCATTGATCAAGCCCTCATTCCACTTTCAAGAAGAAAAAAGCATGTCATACGCAAAGCTACTGGCCCGACTCTGCATCTAGATTTCAAAAACTAAAAATCAAATAAAACCGGCAGATTTGCTCGGATTCTGGCTCAGATCGTTGCTGCGTGTGGTTATTTCTTATTTCAAGAAGAGTCCGGCCATAACACACGACACCGACACGCCCGACAATTGCGCACAGCTTACCCGGCAAGGGATGGAACACTCTTGCGACTCTATGGCCCACTGGAGGCTTGTTTTGACAAGACCTGGAAGCCGGGTGAGATCGAACCGGTTGAGTGACAGATCAATAAAGGGTCCGGCGTGCTACGTCGGCGTTGACGTTGCCTTCGCAAAGGGAAATAATGGACATGAAACTAGCGTTGCACGGGAGAGAAAGATGAATATGAAGCTATTCCTGACCATGGTTCTGCTCGGTTGCGCTGCAACATCGGCACAAGCACAGTCCGATCTTCGCTTTCTCCACGAATCTCCGATCACAAAATTCAAGAAAGCCGACACCGATCTATTGCTCAAGACCCTGAACCAGGCACTTGACAATGGAACGGATGGCACTCCTGTCACATGGGAAAATCGCAGTGCCGGCAACAGCGGGAGCATCACACCGTCAAAAGACCCACAAGGTCGAAGCCATTGCCGCAAGGCTCGCGTCGAGAATCGACATCAAGCCATGCACAACGCGACCGAGGCCGTTTTCTGTAAGGTTGACGGCAAATGGAAGGCGGTCAGCAAATAAGCCAGAGTACGACTATGCCCGATGCCGGATAGTTGGCGCCTGGATACACTACGTTGTATAACCTTGGGGCTCGCCTGCCGCGGCATTCCTTCCGAGACTTTGCATGCCCTATCGGTTTGACCTGTATACCCTCCAGCTGTTTATTGCTGTCGTTGAAGAAGGCAGTATTGCAGCCGCCGCGAAGCGCGAGCATATTGCGGCGTCGGCGTTGAGCAAGCGCTTGTCGGAACTGGAGCGGATGCTGGGCATGGATCTGTTCATCAGGCGCCCGCGAGGCGTCGAGGCGACGAAGGCGGCCCATACCCTGGTTCGCGGGGCGCGCAATCTGTTGCATCATGCCGATGATTTGTCCAGCGAGCTGAACGGGCATGCCCAAGGCACATTCGGCCGCGTCCGTCTCGCCGCCAATCTTTCATCGATTGCTCAATTTTTGCCCCAGGCATTGCGCCTATTTCTTAATCAACATCCCGGCGTGACGGTGGATTTGAATGAAATGGTAAGTACTGAAGTCATGCGCGCCGTGGCCGAAAACACCGCGGACATCGGTATTTATAGCCAGGCGGATGATCAATATGGCCTCACTACGTTTCCCTATCACGAGGATCGCATGGTGTTGGTCACTCCGTGCGACCACCCCCTTGCGTCGAGAAAGTCGGTTCATTTCATCGACACCCTGGCATACGACCATGTCGGCATGCATCGCGGCAGTGCTGCCAACATCCTGTTGGCGCGCGAAGCCATTGCGGCAGACCGGACACTGAAGCTGGCATTCCAGGTAACGTCCTATGACGCGCTGATTTCGATGGTGGACGCCGGGCTGGGCATTGGCATTATGCCCGTCAAGGCCACCACCCTGTATGCTTGTAGCGGAATACGGATCGTGCCGCTCAACGATGCCTGGGCCTCCCGACGCCTAAAGCTCTGCGTGCGGCCGGGCGAAACCCTGTCAGCCGCTGCGCAAAGTCTTCTTGATCATTTGATTCAGAAATGAATCATCGCGAAACGCGATGTCTCCATGAATAAATGCGGGTTGTTGCGATACATCCAGCTCGATACGATACAAGCCATACGCGCACAGCGGTAACAGGCTTGCGATTCCAGCACCATGGAGAAGGAAATGAACATACCAGCCAGCGTCGAGGTAATTGAAGTCGGCATGCGTGACGGACTGCAGATGGAGTACCAATTCATCGATACCGGCACCAAAGTGGAGTTGATCAACGGCCTGATGGCTGCTGGAGTGCGGCATATTGAGGCCACTTCTTTCGTTTCTCCACGGGCAGTGCCGCAACTGGCGGACGCCGCTGAGGTTCTGGCCGGCGCCCATCGTCCGGCGGGTTCGCGGTTCGCCGTGCTCGCGCCCAACTTGAAAGGCGTAGAGCGCGCCATCGCCGCCAAGGCTGATGAAATCGTCGTGTTTTTGTCATGCAGCGAGAGCCACAACGAGAAAAACCTGAATCGCTCGATTGACCGGTCATTGGAAGATATCTCCGCCATCGCACAACGTGTCAAGGACGTGGACATCATAAAGAAAGGTGCCATTGCCTGCGCGTTCGGCTGTCCTTTCGAGGGCGACATCGACCTCGATACGCTCATGCGAATTGCGGGCAATTTCCACGCACTCGGCTTCCGGGCGCTCACCCTGGGCGACACAACCGGCATGGCGACACCCAGGCTGGTCACACGCACGGTCCTGGCACTGCGCGATGCCTTCCCGGAAATGAAGCTCACGCTGCATTTCCACAATACCCGTGGCATTGGACTGGTCAACGTCGTAGCCGGCCTCAACGCAGGTATCGACAGCTACGAATCGTCATTGGGCGGACTTGGCGGCTGCCCCTTCGCGCCTGGCGCCAGCGGCAACATCTGCACGGAAGACCTTGTCTATTTGCTCAACGAAATGGGCATACAGACTGGTATCGACCTCGGGAAGCTCATTGACGTGGCAAGCCGTATGGAATCCATCCTGGGCCGCAGCCTGCCGGGGCAGGTGATGAAAGCCGGGCCGCGACTACGCCTGCACGGCTACGAAGACGCCGCCTGCGCAATGGGTTGAAGCCATGCCACTTTCTGGAATCCGCATCCTCGACCTGACCCGCATTATCTCGGGTCCTTATTGCACAGCCTTGCTTGCCGATCTTGGCGCCGAGGTGTTGAAAATCGAGTCGCCTGAATCGGGCGATCCCGTCCGCGAACAAGGCGTCATTCGCGACGGAATCAGCTGGTATTTCGCCAATTACAACCGCAACAAGAAATCCCTGGGAATAGACCTATACAGCCCGGAAGGCAAAGCCCTGCTGGCCCGCCTGATCTCCGCCTGCGATGTCGTGGTCGAGAACTACCGACCCGGTGTCATGGAAAAAATGGGCTTTGGACCGGAACGCCTCAAGGAACTCCGTCCAGACATTATCCATTGCAGCATCAACGGCTTCGGCGACACCGGACCTTATCGCGACCGACCGGCTTTCGATTTCGTGGCACAAGCAATGAGCGGCTTCATGAGCTTGAATGGTGCTGAAGACGACCCGCCTTTACGAGCAGGTCCGCCCATCAGCGATCTGATTGCCGGCTTGCATGGAGCGCTAGGCATTACGGCCGCCCTTTTGCGGTGCAAGCAGACCGGACGCGGCGACTCCGTCAACGTCAGCCTGCTCAGCAGCATGGTAAGCATGCTGAGCTTTCACGCGTCCAACTTCCTGGCCAGTGGCGTCGTGCCGCCTCGCAGCGGCAACGACCATGGCATCGCTGCGCCTTATGGCCTGTTCCAGACCAGCGACGGCCAGGTAGCCATTGCGCCCAGCAATGACGGCGTTTATCACAAGCTGCTTGACGCGGCCGGCCTGTCGCATATCCGCGAGCGGCCCGAGTTCAACACCAATGCGCTACGCATGGAGCGCCGGCAAGAGATCAAGGAGATTATCGAGACGCGCACGCGTGAGCACTCGAGCGAGTACTGGATACAGCGCCTGAACGAATTCGGCGTGCCTTGCGGGCCGGTGCTTGGCCTGCCCGATGTCTTCAATGATCCTCAGGTCAAGGACCAGGAAATGACTATAACTGTCAACCACCCTGGACACGGCGACGTTCGCATGCTGGGTTTTCCAATCAAATTTACCGAAGCACAAAGTTCGTGCCGGCTCCCCGCGCCCGAGCTGGGCGCCGACACCCAAGACGTTCTGATGTCCATAGGGCTAAAGGCCGCTGAAATCGAGCATTTGCAGGACATTGGCGTTATTTCAACAACCCGTTGCACTTCTGCCTGAGAGCAGTTCATAACAGAAAGATGGAGACAAAAACAATGACTCGAAAACTTCTTCTCGCCTTGGCGTCTTTAGCGTTCGTGACACCAACCATGGCGCAGACCTATCCCGTTAATCCGATCAGCATCATCGTCCCCTTCACCCCGGGTGGCGGCACTGACAGCATGACCCGGCTGGTCAGCAACCAACTGTCGGAACAGACGGGGTGGAATGTGATTGCAGAGAATCGGGCAGGCGCCGGCGGCACCATCGGCCTTGCCACCGCGGCACGGGCCACTCCTGACGGCTATCGCCTTGTCATGGGCCAGGTCGATAACCTGGCCGTGGCGCCGTGGCTGTATCCGAACCTGTCATACGACTCGGTAAAGGATTTTTCCCCTATTGTGAATGTAGCTGGCACGTCAGTCATCATCGTCACCCGCGCTGATTCTCCATACAAAACGCTGGAAGACGTCACCAAGGCGGCAAAGGCAAAGCCCAATAGCATCGACTACGCATCACCGGGCGCGGGCACCATTACGCACCTCGCGGCCGTGTTGTTCCAGGAGAAAGCCGGAGTCACGTTGCAGCATGTCCCCTATAAAGGTTCCGCTCCGGCCATGGCGGACCTGCTAGGCGGCCAAGTGCCTATCCTGTTCACGTCGATCCCGTCGGCCTTCGCGCAACTGCGTGCGGGCACGATCAGGGGCCTGGCTGTTACGTCGAGCGAACGCAGCACCATATTGCCCGATGTACCGACAGTCGCGGAACTGGGATACAAAGACTTCGACGTCACGGTTTGGTACGGGCTTCTTGCACCTGCCGGCACTCCTGACGATATCGTGCAAAAGGTCAATACGGAAATGAATAAAGTCCTGTCATCCGACGAGTTGAAGAAAGCCATGAACGCTCAGGGCGCTGAACCGCTGGGCGGCACCTCAGCGGAGTTCGCAGCGACCATCGCGCGCGATCACAAGAAGTGGGGTCCTATCGTCGAAGCCTCCGGAGCCAAGGCAAATTAATTCCATGATGGATAAAAGCTTGCGCGTCTATGTCGCCTGTCGTTTTCCACCGGAAGTCCTGGATCTGTTCGTCCAGCGATTCCGTGCAACTTACAATGGGACAGGCCGGATCTTGACCGCAGCGGAACTGGTCGCGCGCGCCGAGGGCATGGACGCGATTATCATTACCGCAACAGACCGCGTCGACAAAGACGTCGTCGCGCAGCTGCCTTCCTCCGTCAAAGTGGTCTGCACCTACTCGGTAGGAACAGACCACATGGACCTTGACGCCCTGCGCGAGAAAGGCATTTCAGTGCTGAGCACGCCTGACGTGCTTAACGAATCATGCGCCGATGCGGCATTGCTGCTGATGCTGGGCGCCGCAAGGCGGGTTATCGAAGGCAGTGCCCTCATTCGTGAAGGCCGCTGGACGGGCTGGAGCCCGCAACAACTGATCGGCCATGACGTCTGGGGAAAACGGCTGGGCATACTTGGCATGGGCCGTATCGGCCGCGCGATCGCCACACGGGCTCGCGGCTTCAACATGCAGATTCATTATCACAATCGAAGTCGCTTAGCGGCCGATATCGAGGCAGGTGCCCGCTATCACGACGACCTGGCAACGCTCGCCGCGCACAGCGATTTCCTTTGCATTGCGTGCCCGGCAAGCCGCTCCACGCGAGGAATCATCAATGCCGACATACTTGGGCGCCTGCCTGCCAACGCGATCGTATGCAACGTATCGCGCGGTGACATCATTCAAGACGAAGACCTCATCCAGGCGCTGGAAAGTGGAGCTATCGCCGCTGCCGGCCTCGATGTATTTGCGGGCGAACCAAACATCCACCCTGCTTACCGCACGATGCCCAATGTCTTCGGTTTACCGCACATCGGCAGCAGTACGCTAGACACCCGAATTGCGATGGGCGAAATCCTGTGCACAGGCCTGGAAGCGTGGGCAACGGGTACCAAGCCGGTCAACCAGGTGTGCTGAGTCACGGCAAATGACGCATAAAAGCGCCGGCGAATCAGCGTTCTTGATCCATCGCAGCTGATGCCAGGCGTGCCACCTCTGCCGCGACGCCTTTGCGCTCGCTGTACCGGTCAGTCAGGTAATCGCTGCGATCCCGGACCAGTAAGGTGAACTTTATCAACTCTTCCATCACGTCTACGACACGGTCATAGTAGGGAGACGGCTTCATTCGCCCCGCCTCATCGAACTCCTGAAAGGCCTTCGCGACGGACGACTGGTTGGGGATGGTGACCATTCTCATCCAACGGCCCAGTACACGCAGTGCATTGACCGCATTGAAGGACTGGGACCCGCCGCTGACTTGCATTACAGCCAGGGTGCGGCCTTGCGTCGGGCGCACGCTTCCAATTTCCAGCGGCAGCCAATCGATCTGGCTCTTGAACACTCCCGTCAATGTGCCATGGCGTTCGGGACTGCACCATACCTGCCCCTCCGACCAGGTGGACAAGGCACGCAGCTCGGCGACCTTGGGATGGTCGGCGGTAACGCTGTCAGGCAGCGGCAGGCCATGTGGATCGAAAATTCGAGTCTCCGCCCCCAAGCGTGTCAGGATGCGCGCGGCCTCTTCGGTAAGGAGGCGACTGAACGACCGCTCACGCAATGACCCATACAACAACAGTATGCGTGGCGGATGCGTCGCCCCGCTGTGCAGCGATAGCTTGCCGTGAGTGGGCGTATCGAGCAGCGCCTCGTCGAGCACAGGCAACGTCATGTCTTGGGGTGGTAAATAAGTGCCCGATCCCACGACAACATCGCCATCCTCTTTGGTAAAGGGCCCCTGTTGCGCTTTGGGAAGAATATCCAGGACCACTTCCGAAGGTCGGCATAGACGTACGCCGATCGGGGTAACGACGAAAGGCCGGTTTATCAGGATGGGATGCTCCTGGACCGCATCGAGCAGTTGGGCATCCGTAAGCGTCGCATTGTCGAGGCCTAATTCAAGGAGCGGCGTGCCTTTCTCGCGCAACGCCTGACGCACCGTCAACCCCGCGCGTTGGATTAAATCGGCAAGCACCTCGGATGAGGGTGGCGATTTCAGGTATTCGATTACGGTAGGCTCTATGCCTGCATTGCGAATCAAGCCCAGCGTGTTTCGCGAAGTCCCGCAATCGGGATTATGGTAAATCGTTACGGTACTCATGGAACTCCTTTTGGTACAGCAGTAATTCTATCATTTCAATATTTCGAGTATTATCGATTAATGGAAACCAAAAGCATAGTACGGGCGTTGGCAGCTATTGCCCATGAAGCCCGATTGGAAACATATCACCAGCTCGTCCAGGCCGGTCCCGCTGGCCTGGCGGCCGGGCGCCTGTCGGAACTGGTGCAGATCCCTCCCTCTTCGCTTTCCTTTCACTTGAAGGAATTGGTCAATGCCGGCTTGTTAACGTCCCGTCAAGAGGGACGTTTCGTCTTCTATTCAGTTCAATTTGAGACGATGAACTCACTTCTTGCATACCTTACGGAAAACTGCTGCGGCGGCGATCCATGTGCTGCCACCCCAAAAACCCGCTAGCCAAAGAGAACCCCAACGTGCTTGCAGCGCTATTGATTTTTGTTGTCACCATTGTTCTGGTCATTTGGCAGCCGCGCGGCTTGAACATAGGCTGGAGCGCACTAATCGGCGCCATGCTGGCGCTGGTTTTCGGCGTGGTGAACCTGTCCGATATACCCGTCGTCTGGCACATTGTCTGGAATGCCACCGCCACCTTCGTCGCCATCATCATTATCAGCCTGCTATTGGATGAAGCCGGCTTCTTTGAATGGACGGCACTGCATGTCGCCAGATGGGGCCGCGGCCAGGGACGTCTGTTGTTCGCTTTGATCATCTTGCTGGGCGCCACCGTTTCCGCTTTCTTTGCCAACGACGGTGCCGCATTGATCCTGACGCCTATCGTCATGGCCATGCTGCTGGCGCTTGGGTTCACCCCGGCGGCCACCCTGGCCTTTGTGATGGCGGCGGGCTTTATTGCGGACACGGGCAGCCTTCCGCTTATTGTTTCGAATCTCGTCAACATTGTTTCCGCAGACTTTTTCGATATCAGCTTTGCACGATATGCCGCGGTAATGGTCCCGGTCAATGTCGTTTCCGTTGCCGCCACCCTGCTTGTCCTCTTGCTGTATTTTCGCAAGAGCATCCCGGCGAGATACACCGACGATCAGCTCAAGCTGCCCAGTACCGCAATTCGGGATATCGGAACCTTTCGGGCCGGCTGGGTGGTGCTGGGGCTGCTGCTGGTCAGCTTCTTCACCCTTGAAGGCTTTGGTGTACCGGTCAGTGCGATCGCGGCGCTGGGCGCCGCAGCATTGCTTGTCGTCGCCGGACGCGGACATGTGATCAGCACCCGCAAAGTCTTGCGGGAGGCGCCATGGGCCATCGTGATATTTTCCCTGGGCATGTACATGGTCGTCTATGGCCTGCGCAATGCCGGCTTGACCGAAATGATCGCCGGCTTGCTCGACTACTTTGCCAGCCATGGCTTATGGGCCGCCACGCTGGGCACTGGCGTGTTGACCGCCCTGCTTTCCTCCATCATGAATAACCTGCCCACCGTACTGGTGGGCGCGCTTTCCATCGACGCCAGCCAGGCGACGGGAGTGATTAAAGAAGCCATGATCTACGCCAATATTATCGGCAGCGACCTGGGTCCGAAGATCACGCCCATCGGCAGCCTCGCGACACTCCTGTGGCTGCACGTCCTGGCGCGCAAGGGCATGACGATTACATGGGGCTACTACTTCCGGGTAGGCATCGTGCTGACCTTGCCTGTTTTGCTTTTAACGCTCGCCGCGCTCGCGCTGCGATTAGCGGTGGCCCCTTGACATGGAATGACTAGTCCAGGCCGCCAGCCAAAAACTGAGGGTCAAGAGTGCGGCGCATGCGGCGATGGACCAGACCACCACACCGTAGGACATAGTGCTGGACCAGAGCAGTGCGGCGGCTACAGGCGCAAAGGCTCTGGCCAGCGTGCTGGGAAACGTCAGCAAGCCGTTGATCGCGCCATAGGCCCGGCGGCTTAGCATTTCAGGCACTACCAATCCACGCACGATGGTAAAGATACCGTTGCTCGCGCCATAGACGACACATACGGCTATGACAATCAACATGCTGGAGGGCCGTAGCGCCAAGACTAAAAATACCAAGGGAAATACAGCCACCACAAAGGTGCCGATGCGCCGCATGGACATTCGCGAGCCAAAGATGCTGATCAGGATTCGACCCGCCACTTGGGCGGGACCGATGGTGGCAATGGCCCAGACCACATCGCTGGTCGACAGCCCCCCTTCAAGCAGCAATGGGTACATGTGAAAGGTAAAGGCCGTGAAGGCGCCCGCGTAAGCAGTAAGCGCCAGCATCAATAACCAGAAAACCGGCTTATGGAACGTGGCCCTGACTTCTTGCTTGTCGGTGGTCAGTGCTGGTCCGTGGCTGGAATGTATGAAATGGACAGCATCTTTGTCGGGCCGGATAAAGCCGAAATATGCGGTCGCACACACCAAGCCATTGATCAGCGCCAACACAAGCAGAGCGTCGCGCCACCCCCAATGATCCAATAAGAATTGCACAAGGGGAATAAAAACGGTACTGGCAAATCCCCCCCACAGCGTTATCGCGGTAATGCCTGCCCTGGCCTTGCTTGTTCCGACCCTTCGAGCAATCACGGCAAAGGCCGGTTCGTAGAGCGCCGCCGCCTGCAGGGCCCCGATGCCGGCGATAACCAGGTAGAAACCCAATAAGCCGTCGACCTGCGACCAACAGGCCAGCAACACGCCTGCCATGAGCGACGCTCCCCCCATGAGTGCCCGGCCGTGCCCGTTATCAACAGCGACACCGACGGGATAGGCGAGAAACCCGGCCAGAACCAGGCCTATCGTGGCTGCGCCATATACATCCGTCTTGGACCAGCCCAGTTCAGCCATCATCGCCTCCGCAATCAAGGGAAAGCTGTAGTACAGCGATCCCCATGCGCAGATTTGGCCGATGCCCAACGCTGTGATGAGCGCCCGAGGGCTGTCTGTGGTTTCTGAGGGTCTGGAGGGTTCTTCCGGCACGGTCGCCTGGGTATTGGACATTGAGTCCACGATTGTATAAGCGTTTCACCTTCCAGCACATGCTCGCTTGGGCGCCGTTCAGCAAGGAACGCCATTTGCTGTCAACTGGCGGTCTGGCCGCGGCGCCGGATACAAGAAGCCAGGGGAAGTGATAGTGCAAGAGGCGTCATCAGTACAGAAGCTCACTCTAACAATCAAAAACGAACGGCTTGTAGTGCTGGCGCTTCTGACTGGTGCCGTGACCTACTGGTTCGAGGAACCGTTGCTGAGCGGAGGACGCCTTATCGCGCTTACGGTAGCGGCGGTTTTGATCCTGGCTATTGTCGGTGCTTCCTTACGCGTTGCCCATCATGCGGAAGTGTTGGCCGAAAAAGTCGGGGACCCCTACGGCACCATGATTCTCACCTCCTCCGCCGTACTGGTTGAGGTCGTGGTGCTGGGGATCATGATGAACCATGAGCCGTCGCCCACTCTGGTGCGAGATACAATTTATGCCGCTGTTATGCTCGATATCAATGGCATCCTTGGCTTGGCCGCCCTACTGGGTGGCCTGAAGCACGGCGAGCAAGCCTATAACGACGACTCCGGCAAGACATACGGCGTGATGATACTCACCGCCATGGGAATTTCGATGGTGGTGCCCGAATTCATTCCCCATGCCAGTTGGCACCTCTATTCAGCATTCACCATTGTGGCCATGCTGATGCTGTATGGCCTGTTCCTGCGCATGCAAGTCGGTACGCATAGCTATTTTTTCAGCTATAGCTACCCTGAAAAGCGTGCTGGATCCCGCCTGGTTAAGCGTCCGGCCACCACAGTCATCCAGTCCGCGGTGCTGCTGGCAGCCGGCATTGTGGTGATTGGTGCAATCGCCGAGATCATGTCCAAGTCGTTGAATGTGGGACTAAGCGGCTTAGGGGCGCCGCCGATGGTTATCGGACTGGTTGTGGCCTGCATCTCGGCGTGCCCCGAAATTATGACGGCGCTTCGCGCTGCTCTGGCTAACCGAATGCAGTCGGTGGTAAACATCGCCATGGGCGCCTCGCTGTCTACCGTCATTCTTACCGTCCCCGTGATGGAAGCACTGGCCCTGTTCACCGGGACTCCGTTCCAGATGGCCATGACACCCGTGCAGACAGTAATGATCGCGATCACGCTGATTGCGGCGGCTATTAACTTGAACGATGGCCAAAGCAATGCAATCGATGGAATGACGCACTTTGTGTTGTTTGCCACTTTCCTTATGTTGACGACCCTGGGACTCTGATAGCAGCATGGCCATGCGCTGCCATGATCCCACTGGCAGCGCATCTGCACCCGGCCTGACTCGCTGTCACGCAGCTTCGCTCAGGACCATCTCGCGCAGCCATTTCTTGATCAGAACCAGATGCTCCGCTTCGCTCTGCACCGCCTGTTGAAATAGCTGGACCAGGTCGCCATGTCCTGATTCTGCCGCAAGGTCACACAACAACTCCCAACAGGCGTTATCGGTCAGCTCGGCCGTCAGGATGGCCTCGAGGCTTTGGGCAATTGTCGTTCTCGGATCGGTAATGACCTGCAGCAGGCCCAGGGATGCGACGGCACTTACGTCGGCACAGGGCGTCTGTGCCGTGGGATCCGCACCCAAATTTTCCATCACGCCTGTCAGCAGATGAAAGTGTGCCGCTTCCTCACTACAGATATGCAAGAGGTCAGTACGAAGTTCGGCGCGGCGGATATGCCCTGACGCTTCCACCTTTGTGATCAGCGCCTGGTACAGCCGCACGCCTGATCTTTCGAACGCGAGGCGCTGGCCCAGCTTGTTGATCAGCACTTCCGGGTTCTTGCCCTTTATCTTGTCCACCGTCGTTGCCAACACTCCCTTTCCCGTGCCGGGCAACGGCACCGAGCCGACACGCAGCGATTGTGCAACGTACTGAGCCCGTACTTCCGATAAGGCCGAGGCACCACCCTCCGAGCTGGGGGGCTGCGACAATGCAAACTGCGCCTGCGAGGGACCTTCTACCGGCGACATCTGCATGCCAGTGCGGTTCATGCCGATTTTTGTGTTGTCTTCCATGTCAGTTCCTTCGGATGGGATTATCGTGGTTACGGCTAAGCTCGGTGCCCGGCGACCATTGATATCCGGCCGCCACGCTATCACTGGGCGATCCTTCGGCGTTCAATATGGTCCTGGCCCGGATCGATGCCTGGCTTTCATCTTGCTGGTCGACGAAGGCAGTGCCATTCGCACGCAGCGGTACTTCGGTAGACAGCACTGTGCGGACAAATTCGCGTTGCGACGCGAACTGCAGCGACGTCGGAATCACCTGCCCCAATACTTCGGCGGGATCCCGCCGTTCGTATTGCTTGAATAGCTCGCTGACCATAGCCAGATGGCCCAACTCATAATCAAGAAAGCGTTCCCATATTGCCTTTATCCGCGAGTTCGTTTCCTGCTCCACGCAGCTGTAATAGGTATAGACTTCGGTGGCTTCATGAATAAGAATTTTCTCCAGCAATGACTCACCTGGGTCCTGGAGCGACCCATATTGCGTGACATGCTGTTCTTCTATCGAAGCGATTTCGGCATACAGTTGTCGAGCCATGGGATCGGCAAACAGTGGGCCGATGTTCATGTAATAGTCATGGGTCTGGTATTCAGCAGCGGTAATCAGCGTGGTATGCAGCTTTGTGATGAGTGCCGTGTTACCTCGCTCGTAGTGGCGCCGCACATCGTCCTGGGGCGCGCGGTGCTCGTCTACCGTAGGCCGCCCGGGCACGATGTCGGTATAGCCCTGCAAGATGTTGTTGGCGTCTTTCCCTTCCAGTCTGTCCAGCAGCGCACTATAGCGATAAAGATGGTCGAAGTCCTCCAGGAGGCCAAACCGGTACGTTTGCGCCTGATACGGATCAGGCTCGGCCTGAGCCACCGCGGCAGTGACCTCTATGGCTACTTGCTCGTAGGCAATGGTGGTTTCCAATGGCGAATGGTCGGCAGACAAAAGCCAGTTGATCATTGTGGCTTGGTGCTGCTCAACGCGCCGCAGTTTGGCCAACGGTACGCGCAGCTCGTCGTTAAAGCGCGCCGCGATGTGCTTGAGACGCAGCGCATCAAGCTCGAGACCGTTCAATAAAATAATGCGGACACGTGTAAAAGCGTCATCATCGAGCTTGCTGATAGGGTTACCCACCATGTCACGCCATGTAAATCGTTGCTGGTCCAGCGGCGTGCCGGCGTTATCCCATAGGTTGTTTATCGGTCCCATGTCGTTCCTCCTGAAAGTCACCTTTTTTCAGCAAGATGCGCGCCCGCATGGGGACCCATGATGTTGCCCAAGAAGGCCCACTGCCCGTACACGACCGTTACAGGGCACAGCGTTTGCTCCGGGCTGATAAGGACGGCCTACACGTCTTCCAAGCACTGCGGGTAGTTTCACGGCTCCGCCACCATAGCGACCAAAGAAATGAGTATCACCACAAATGGGAGAGTCCCTCGGCACATAGGTTTCATCCCGGATGGCAACCGGCGCTGGGCGCTCGCGCGCGGGCTCGGAAAGCAAGAGGGCTATGCGTTTGGCGTCGAACCAGGATTCGCGCTCATCGATATCTGTCAAAAAATCGGAATAGAAGAAATTTCGATCTACGGATTCACTCAAGACAACACCCGGCGCCCGGCGACTCAACGGGAAAGTTTCAGCAAAGCCTGTATTGATTTCGCGCTGGCCGTCGCGCAAACAGACGTCGCGTTGCTGGTGGTGGGCGACGATGAGTCCCGGATGTTTCCTGCAGAGCTAAAGCGCTATGCTCGGCGCCAGGGCAAAGGTATAAAGGTCAACCTGCTTGTCAATTACGGCTGGGAGTGGGACTTGAACGGTTTGAAGACTGGGGAGCTCCGCTCCCATGACGTTTCACGCCTTGATCTCATTGTGCGTTGGGGAGGCGGTCGTCGCCTTAGCGGTTTTTTACCGGTACAGTCGGTATACGCCGATATCTTTGTGATCGATGCCTACTGGCCCGACTTCGAACCCTCTCATATAAACGAGGCCCTTAAGTGGTTCCGTCAACAGGATCGCACGCTTGGCGGTTGAGCCGGGTTCCGTGGCTCCCTTTGCGTCATGCATGTGCCTACTCGATTTCTCCTTGAAGGTCTATCCGACCGACGATGAATAGCGCTCTCCGCCGCGTTCGACGAACATATTCGACTGGAAACTGGCATTTTTGATGGGGCATGTTCCCTTTTACTTCAAGGACGTAAAGATGCAAACACAAACGGGCACGGTCAAATGGTTCAACAACGAGAAGGGGTTTGGCTTCATCACACCTGAAAGCGGCGGCAAAGATCTGTTTGTCCATCACTCCGATATTCTCGGTTCAGGCTATAAGTCACTCGAAGAAAATCAACGGGTTTCCTATGAGGCGGCGGAAGGTCCCAAAGGTCCCCAGGCCAAGTCCATCCAGGTAATCTGATTCCCGAACAAGGCCCAGGCAGCAGCCCGGGCCTTGTTGCAATTATTCGGTATGGAACTTGCTCGGCACTTCCCCATGGAAGGAATAAACCGACCGGAGGCAAGTGTGGACCAGACCGTTACAGAATCACCTCGCAAGCTGCGCATACTGACCTGGCATGTTCACGGAAATTACCTGTATGCGTTAACGCAGGTCCCCCACGAATTCGTCATTCCGGTACAGCCCGATGGACGCGCAGGCTATGCACCGCTGGGCAGCAAAATCCCCTGGCCGGACAATGTCGCTCAGATTCGCCCCGAAGATATCGCGCGGCAGCATTTCGACTGCGTCATCTACCAGTCAAAATCCGCCTACGAGGAGGACGCCCTGTGTCTGCTTACACCAGCGCAGCGAGCACTCCCATCCATCTACATCGAACACGACCCACCCCGCCCATTTCCTGTCGATACTGAACACTGGTTTCGTCACGACCGTGGGCTATTGGTCCATGTCACTCACTACAACGAGCTGAACTGGGATGCCGGCGGCATGCCGACCAGGGTGGTTGAGCACGGCATCCCCACGAATCGCTCGATCCAGTATTCCGGGCAAAAACCGGCGGGAATTACCGTCATCAACGGTCTCCGTAAACGAGGCAGGCGTATGGGTGCAGACCTGTTCGAATGGTCTCGCCAACAAGTACCGCTGGACCTGATCGGGATGCAAAGCGAAGAAATGGGCGGCTTGGGGGAAGTATCGAATCTTGATGTGGCAACGACCATGGCGCAATATCGGTTTTTCTTCACGCCTATCCGATACACAAGCCTGGGCCTGGCGCTGGTGGAAGCCATGTTGCTTGGCATGCCGGTCGTTGGAGTGGCGGCAACGGAATTGCCCACCGTTATTGTCAATGGGAAAAATGGCTACGTACATAACGACAAAAGGCTTCTTGTCGATGTAATGCGCCAACTCATTGACGAACCCGAGTTGGCAAGAAGATGGGGTGAGGCCGGACGACGGACAGCGGTTCAGCGTTTCGGGATCGAGCGGTTTATCGAGGACTGGCTAGTCGTTATCGCCGAGGTTGCCGGGCAAGAATTGTCAGCAGGGCAATCGTGGCGGCAGCGGCATGTCGCTTGCTGAATATCGACGGTACACACCGTTGGATGTATCGCAAAACCCTTACCTCCGGAGGAATCAAATGAACGACGTACAAGCGAACCTATTGGACTGGCTTAGAGACGCCCATGCCATGGAAAAGCAGGCTGAAACCATGCTGACAAAAACGGCCGAGCGGCTGGAAAACTACCCGCAGCTGCGTGCAAAACTTCAGGCTCATTGTGAGGAAACACGGCAGCAGGCGATCATGATACGGGAATGCCTGGATCGCCTCGGCGACGATAGCTCCACGATGAAAGACATGGCTGCCAAGGCCATGGCGACAGCCCAAGGACTGAGCGGGATGTTCGTGTCAGACGAAGTGGTCAAGGCAACCATGGCCAGCTATACCTTCGAGCATATGGAGATCGCATCCTACAAGTCGCTGATCGTCGCGGCCGAACTGGCCGGCGACACCGAAACCAAGCGTGTCTGCGAAATTATTCTGCCGCAGGAAGAAGCGATGGCACAATGGTTAAGCGACCACCTTGCCGAGATTACCCGACAGTTCCTGGCCCGTGACGCCGCTCCGGACACGACTGCGAAACACTGATCGATAATCGTACCCGCTTGCGCCGGCGGCACAGGACGGAGCCCTATGCAAGAACAAATCGACGGCATGGCGCAATTATTCAGCAGCTATTTTATAGGCGGATTTGAATGCTCCACGCATCGGCGAGCTGACGGTCGCCGCCTGGACTTGCTGCGCGGCACCCGCCATGACAGATTCGCCGAAAACGACTACCAGTCCATGGCTCGGCACAAGATCACCACGGTACGCGACGGCCTGCGATGGCATCTGGTCGAACAATCCGCAGGTCTGTATGACTGGTCCAGCTTTCTTCCGCAATTGCGGGCGGCGAAGGTCGCCGGCGTGCAGCCGATCTGGGATGTCTGCCACTATGGGTGGCCTGACGATATCAATATTTGGTCGTCTGCTTTTGTTGACCGGTTCGCCCGGTTTGCCGGCGCCTTGGCTGCGGTCGTGCGTGACGAATGCCGCGAAGTGCCGTATTACTGCCCGGTCAATGAGATTTCATTTTGGGCCTGGGCGGGCGGCGACACTGGCCAGATCGGTCCGTTTGCGCGTCGGCGCGGCATGGAGTTGAAGCGACAATTGGTCAGGGCAACCATCGCGGCAATCGAAGCGATACGGGCAGTGGATTCGCGCGCCCGGTTCGTCAGCGTGGACCCGGCCATACACATATTGCCCAAAGGACCTCGCCAGCGCGTTCATGCCGAAAACGCCCGCCTGGCACAGTACCAGGCCTTCGATATGGTCGCCGGCCACCTGATGCCAGAACTCGGCGGCAAGCCCGACTATCTGGATATTTTGGGTATCAACTATTACCCCCACAATCAGTGGTTTCTCAATGGTGCCGGCATCAAGCGCGGCGAACCCTTGTACCGCCCCTTACAGGATATTCTGGGAGAGAACTGGCAACGATACGGCCGACCATTATTCATTGCTGAAACCGGAGCAGAAGCCGAGCACCGGGTACCGTGGCTGCGCTATGTATGCGATGAAGTGAACGCCGCAAGGGAGAGCGGTGTGCCAGTAGGTGGCATTTGCCTGTATCCCGTCACGGACTACCCCGGCTGGTCAAATAACCGTCATTGCCCCACCGGCTTGCTGGGCTATGCCGACGAGCGTGGCCAGCGGCCCATTTACGAGCCGCTGGCGACAGAATTGCTCATTCAGACGGCCCGCTTTGAAGAATCACGGGCTTTTGCCAAAATCCAAACGGCGAGTCAAGGACTCGTACCGTGATCCTGGTCGGTCACACCGGGAATAGCCGACGTAGGATGCGAGAATGCATCTTTTAACGCATCCACGCCCGATTGCGGCTTTGCCAGTTCGACCAGATCGCGACGCTTGTCGCGGGTTTCATCCGTGCGCACGCCCAGACGTTGGTCACGTTGCTCGATCAATGCCTGGATCGCTTCCCCATCGCGGTTGAACGACCATGCGAGCATGGGCTCTCCCAGAGGTAGTTTATCGGCGGTCATGCCGAACGCAGCACTTTGCCAGAAGTGCCAGGTCTTGCCATAGCTGTTCATCTTGTCCTTCATCAGCTGTTTCTCGGCGACGTCCGGTATGCCCGGCGCGATCAGCTGGCCAGACAATATTTCTCCATTATGGGGATGCCAGTACTTCTTCTCGTCGTCGGGCAATTCATCGAACAGACTTTGCGAAATGATGTACTCGACACCGTTCAAGTTGGAGCCGGCCTCGTTGCCATCGAAAAGTACACACTGCGCGAAGTCCTGATTCACCTGGTTGCAGAAGTGATGAGCCTCCATCTGATGTTCCGGATCGTCCTTCATGGGATGGAAACCCACCAGGTAAACGTCCATCGAGTCCAGTGGCTGGTTTCCCTGTAGCACCTTGGCGCCCGCTTCAAGCAATTTGGTCTTCGCGGTCTCATCGGATCCCGGCGGAACCGCCTTATCGACCGTTTGTGCCACGGCTGTCGTAAAAATTGCAAAGCCAATCAAGGTGGTAACAGCCATGATGCGTACGCCTTGTAGGCTTATCGGCAAAGTGTTGCGGTTCATTGAATACGCCTCCTTTCAGCTATCGGGTACGCCACCGGGACGGTGTCCGAGACCGATCCTATAACAGTGCTGTGATCTTGCGCGCCAGCAATTTATACGCCGCATGGCGCGCTTATCGGCACGCCAGTTGCTATCTGCAGGCCGATGCTGCTCCCAAGCTCATGGGTTGTTGTTCTCCTCCTTCGCAGCGCTAATAAGGCTCTTGACATGTTCCCCTCCGCTATCTCTCCGGCGTACGCTGGCGATCAGCCGACGCTCATATGCTTCTCCCATCTACGTTGGGATTTCGTCTACCAACGTCCCCAACACCTGATGTCCCGCTACGCAAAAGAGTTCAACGTGCAGTACGTTGAAGAGCCTATCTATACGGATGAGGCGGATTCATGGCTTGAGGTTCGCCACGTAGCAGAAGGTATCCAGGTGCTCGTCCCACAGTTGGGCATTGACGCAAAAGCACACCCCGAGCAGGAGCAGCGCCGGCTGTTGGATCAGCATCTCGGCCTGGGAACCGGCAGTAACATCATCCTGTGGTATTACACGCCGATGAGCCTTACGTTCTCGGAGCACTTGCATGCACGCCTCGTTGTCTATGACTGCATGGACGAACTATCAGCCTTTCGCGGAGCCCCTCCCCGTCTGGTCGAACTCGAGCGGCGCCTGATGGAGCGCGCCGATATCGTATTTACGGGCGGCCACAGCTTGTATGAAGCCAAGCGTCTGTTGCACGGCAATGCCCACGCCTTTCCGAGCAGTGTCGATGTCGCGCACTTCGCCCGGGCGCGCGGACAACTTCCCGACCCCATCGATCAGGCCGACATACCCCGACTTCGCCTGGGTTTTTACGGTGTCCTGGACGAACGGCTGGATATTGTCCTTATCGATGAGTTGGCAGCACTACGGCCGGACTGGCATTTGGTCCTAGTAGGGCCGGTAGTAAAAATCGACTCCGACAGCTTGCCTCGGGGGCCGAATATTCATTACCTTGGGGCTAAAACCTACGACGAGCTGCCTCACTATCTGGCAGGATGGGATGTCGCGTTGATGCCGTTTGCGCTGAATGAAGCTACCCGATTCATCAGCCCGACAAAAACTCCGGAATACTTGGCCGGTGGCCGAGCGGTAGTATCAACGCTAATCAGCGATGTGGTGCGCAGCTATGGCGGCAGTTCGATGGTAAGTATTGCACGAACTGCGCACGACTTTACCGACGCCATCCAGCAAGCCCTGCAGAAAGCCGGCGACCGCACAAACCTTCTGCACGAAGCCGACTTGATCCTTGACGGGATGTCGTGGGATCGCACATGGCATCAGATGCGACGCCTCATGGAGTAAAGCGTGTCGACATCGCAGACCCGATATGGTACGCCTGGAACCAAATCCGCCGAGTACGATTATCTTATAGTGGGCGCAGGCTTCGCCGGCAGCGTTCTCGCAGAGCGGCTTGCGCGCGGGCTGGGCAAACGAGTACTGATCATTGACCGACGCCCGCATATTGGGGGCAACGCCTACGACTTCCATAACGACGACGGCTTGCTGGTCCACAAATACGGGCCGCACATTTTTCATACGAACTCGGAAAAAGTGTTCCAGTATCTTTCCCATTTCACCAGCTGGCGGCCCTATGAGCATCGCGTCCTGGCGCAGGTGGATGGAATGCTGGTACCGATGCCGATCAACCTGACGACGCTGCGGATGTTGTACGGAGGCGAGTTCAGCGAGGATGAGGCAGTCCGGTTTCTGGCGGCACGCGCCGAGCAGCTTCCCGAGATTCATACCTCGGAGGACGTTGTGGTCAGCACGGTCGGCCGCGAACTATACGAAAAATTTTTCCGTGGCTATACACGCAAGCAATGGGGATTGGATCCTTCGGAACTGGACAAGTCGGTGACTGCTCGCGTGCCTGCCAGAACGTCGATCGATGACCGCTACTTCACCGACAGCATCCAGTGCATGCCGTTGCACGGTTACACGCGCATGTTCGACAGCATGCTCGATCACCCTAACATTACAGTGGCGACCGGCACGGCGTTCAAGGACATTCCCGCTTCGGTAAAGTACGATCACTTGATCTACTGCGGACCCATCGACGAATTTTTTGATTACCGCTATGGAAAGCTGCCCTACCGCTCGCTTGATTTCCGCCACGTGACACTGGACCAGTCCCAATTCCAACCCGCCGCAGTCGTGAACTATCCGGGCGAAGATGTCCCGCATACTCGTATAACCGAATATAAATATCTCACCGGACAACAACATCGGAAAACCAGCATTACCTATGAGATCCCCAGTTCGGAAGGCGACCCCTACTATCCGGTACCTCGCCCAGAGAACTTCGAGCGTTTCCGCAAGTACCAGGAGCTGGGCGATGCATCGTCGAGCGTAACGTTCGTGGGTAGGCTTGCAACCTACCGCTACTACAACATGGACCAGGTCGTGGCCCAGGCGCTCACGGTCTATGCTCGAATCGCCGAGCGGGAAACAAAGCAACAGCGTCCATACAAGTCCATCGTCGCCGCAGCCTGAGCGGATAACAGAACAGGAGGTGCCGACCATGACGCCGCTGTCCGGGGCGCACAGCCCTTTGGCGTTCCTGCTTGTCTATGTAAAAGCCAGGCCCTGGCATTTTGGGGCGCTAGCAGGCCTTGTCATTGGTGCAGGGTCATGTGCTGTCGCGGTGCAATACGGGATGAAACTGATCGTGGACGCCATGGCCGCCACAGAAAGGGCAACGGCCGACGTGTGGTCGCCGCTGCTGATGTTCGTCGCGCTTATTGCCGTCGAGAATGTGCTTTGGAGGCTATCCGGCTGGCTAGGCTGCCGTACGGTGGTCGCCACCGGCGTCGACATCCGGACCGACTTGTTCGATCACCTGATCGGCCACCCGATGCACTATTTCAGCAAGCAGCTGTCCGGTTCGCTGGGAAGTCGTATCACCGCCACGGCGGGATCTTCCGGTGCCATATTCAGCACCTTCATCTGGAACGTCATGCCGCCCTGTGTGGATTTCATTGGCGCGGTCGTCGTACTGACCATCATCGACTACCGGATGGCGATCGCGTTGGTCGGATTCGTCGCCGTGGTCGCCACGATTATTGTCGTTTTCGGCATACGGGGGCGTTCCCTTCACCAGGCATACGGTCGGCAGGCAGCACAAGTGGGCGGCGAACTGGTGGACACTGTGTCCAACGTATGGGCCATCAAGGCCTTCTCCGCGCGTTGGCGGGAGCGGGCACGATTGAATGCCGCCTTTGGCGAAGAGGCGTATGCTCAGCGCAGAAGCTGGATGTATCTTGAAAAGGCCAGGGTCATCCATGACGTGTGCCTGTGGCTGATGGCAGGATCCATGCTGACCTGGGCGCTACAAGCCTGGCAGCACGGAAGCCTTTCGGCCGGCGATGTCGTACTGATCAGCGCCCTCACATTCCGCATTCTGCATGGCTCGCGCGACCTGGCACTGGCGCTGGTTGGAACAGCCCAGGAATTCGGCGTGATTACCGAGATGCTGCGCATCATCGGTCAGAAGCACGATCTGCATGATCGCGCCGATGCTGTGCCCTTGGCGCCGCGACACGGCCGCATCGAATTTCGCGACGTCTCGTACACATACCCGGACGCAAGCCAAGTGTTCGACCACTTCACGCTCACTATCCCGGCGGGCCAGCGCCTGGGCATAGCGGGTCCTTCGGGTGGCGGCAAGTCTACGCTTATTGGATTGATACAGCGGCTGGATGATGTACAGCAAGGCTGCGTTTTTATCGACGGCCGCCCGGTCGGGGAGTTCGCCCAGGACCATTTGCGTGCAGGTATTGCCGTCGTACCGCAGGAAATTAGCCTGTTTCGACGCTCCATCATGGAGAACATCCGATACGGGCGGCCCGGCGCGACAGACGAACAGGTATATGCCGCGGCGCGCAATGCGCATTGCGACGGATTCGTGCGCAATCTGGAGCACGGCTACGAAACCATCGTGGGCGAACGCGGTGCGACACTCTCGGGTGGACAGCGCCAGCGCCTGGGCATTGCACGAGCCTTTCTGAAAGACGCAGCGATACTGATTCTTGACGAAGCCACTGCCTCGCTGGACAGCCGGTCCGAACGCGATGTCCAGCAGGCTCTCCGGAGCCTCATGGAAGCCAGGACGGTCATCGCTGTGGCACACCGCTTGTCCACGCTGGATGGTTTCGACCGCATCATCATGTTAAGCGCCGGCACGATTGTCGAAGATGGCAGTCCCGCGGAACTACGCGGGCGAGATGGACTTTACAGCGCACTCTGGCGCATCCAGGCCGGCCATGAGGCCGTCCGGCCGCCCCGCATGCCGCTGCGCGGCGCCAACGGCCTGGTCGGGAACTCAGGAGTGGCCAGCCGCAAGCTCTAGCCCAAAGCGGGTTTGAGGACCACCTTTATGCAGCCATCTTTCTTGTCGCGGAACGTCTTGTACATTTCCGGCCCCTCCTCCAGGCCCACGCTATGCGTGATGACAAAGGAGGGGTCTATCTGGCCTTGCACTATCCGGTTCAGCAAGTCGTCGGTCCAGCGATTGACGTGAGTCTGTCCCATGCGCCAGGTCAGTCCCTTGTTCATGGAGGCGCCGAACGGTATTTTGTCGATCAGGCCGCCGTAGACGCCCGGTATTGAAAGCGTGCCGCCCGGCCTGCACACATAAATCATTTCCCGCAGTACATGAGGCCGATCGGATTCAAGCATGACGGCTTGCTTGACGCGGTCATAAACGGCGTCTACCGAACGCGTGGCATGCGACTCCATGCCGACGGCGTCAATGCACTTTTCAGGCCCCTTCCCTCCCGTCAGTTCTTTCAAGCGGTCCAGGACGCTTTCCTCGTCGAAGTTGATCGGAATCGCGCCCCCCGCCTTGGCCATCGCAAGTCTCTCCGGAACGCGGTCTATGGCGATCACCTGTTTGGCTCCCAGCAATACCGCACTGCGTATGGTCATTTGCCCCACGGGTCCGGCGCCCCATATGGCTACCGTATCGGTAGGCTCAATATCGCATTGCACAGCGGCCTGCCAGCCCGTGGGAAGAATATCTCCAAGAAACAGCACCTGTTCATCGGTCAGCCCATCCGGAACTTTTACGTGCGTCGTATCAGCGAACGGCACCCGCACATACTCGGCCTGGCCGCCGGGATAGCCGCCTGTCAGATGGGTATAGCCGAACAGGCCGGCGGTAGAGTGGCCAAAGACTTTCGCCGCGGCATCCTGGTTTCGATTGCTCCGCTCGCACACCGAATAGTTGCCGCGCCTGCATTGCTCGCACTCGCCGCAAAAGATGGTGAACGGTATGACCACCCGGTCGCCCACCGCCAGCGCACGATTGTCTTTACCGACTTCAACGACCTCGCCCATGAATTCATGGCCCATGATGTCGCCCGATTTCATGCCCGGCATGAAACCATCGAACAAATGGAGATCCGATCCCCAGATGGCACACGCCGACACCTTGATCACCGCGTCGCGAGGGTGCTCAATAATGGGATCCGGGACAGTATCGCATTGGATATCGTGTTTGCCATGCCATCTGAGTGCTCTCATCATTCTCTCCGTAACATTATTCCGTGTCGTGACAACGAGCAATCGATATGCCTGCCCCCCGGAGGCGGGCGCTTTTTTAATTGAGTCGGGCCAGCGATAAAAAAGCCCCAAAGACCGGAATGGACTTCCAGGCTTTGGGGCGGGCTTACCGCTAGCGTGGCGGGTTCACCGGCTACATATCAGTCCTCTTCAACGAAGGCTTCGGCGCGCTTCTTCCTGATGGAAGGAAGGGCCACCAGCACCACGAGGATTGCTGCGGCAATCAGCAAGGACATCGACAGGGGCCGGGTCACGAACGTGGTGTAGTCACCCCGGGCCAACAGCAAGGCCCGCCGGAAGTTCTCTTCCATCATGGGTCCGAGCACCAGGCCCAGCAGCAAAGGTGCGCCTTCGCATTTGAGCTTGCTCCAGATATATCCGATCAGGCCGAAGGCCGCCGTCATCCAGATGTCAAAGACGTTGTAGTTCAGCGAATACACACCGATCGTGCAGAACACCAGGATGGCCGGGAACAGGATGCGGTAAGGCACGTTCAGCAGCTTGACCCACAAGCCCACCAGCGGCAGGTTGAGAACCACCAGCATCAGGTTGCCGAGCCACATCGACACGATCAGGCCCCAGAACAAGTCGGGGTGGCTGGTCATGACCTGGGGGCCAGGCTGGATGTTGTGGATCGTCATGGCGCCAATCATCAGGGCCGTGACCGCATTACCTGGAATACCCAGGGTCAGCAACGGAATGAAAGACGCTTGCGAACCGGCGTTGTTGGCGGATTCCGGGCCGGCAAGACCAGCGGGGTGTCCCTTGCCGAAGCGCTCAGGGTTTTTCGACAGCTTTTTCTCCAAGGTGTAGGAGGCAAAGGACGAAAGCACCGCGCCGCCGCCGGGCAGGATGCCCAGCGAGCACCCGACGGCCGTACCGCGTACGACGGCGGGCCAGGATTCCTTGAACTCCTGCTTGTTGGGATACAGGCTACCGACTTTACCGGTCAGGTCTACCCGCTGGTCTTTAAGTTCCAGGTTGTTCATGATCTCGGAGAAACCGAACACACCCATGGCGACCACGGCAAAGTCGATGCCATCCTGCAGTTCAGGAATGCCGAAGTCGTAACGGGCAACGCCCGAGTTCACGTCGGTGCCGACCATGCCCAGCAACAGGCCCAGCAATATCATGCAGATGGCCTTGGGCAGCGAACCGGATGCCAGCACGACCGCACCGATCAGACCCAATACCATCAGCGAAAAGTATTCCGCAGGGCCAAACTTGAATGCGACTTCGGCCAAGGGCGGCGCGAAAGCGGCGATAACCAGGGTGGCCACGCAACCGGCAAAGAAGGAGCCCAGTGCGGCAATGGCCAGGGCCGCGCCGGCACGCCCATTGCGCGCCATCTGGTGGCCATCCAGCACGGTTACCACCGCGGCCGTTTCTCCCGGCAGCGCCACCAAAATTGCGGTGGTCGATCCGCCATAGGCGGCGCCGTAATAAATACCGGCCAGCATGATCAAGCCGGCCACGGGGGGTAGCACGTACGTAATGGGCAGCAGCATCGCGATGGTAGGCACAGGGCCGATACCCGGCAACACGCCGATCAATGTGCCCAACAGGCAGCCCAGGAGGCAATACGCCAGGTTCTCGAACGAGAGCGCGACGGAAAAGCCCAACGATAAATGTTCAATGAGTTCCATTTTTCAAATCCCCTTTAATTGCCTAGAAAACTAGGCCACAAGGGGAAGATCAAACCTAGACCCTTGATAAACGCCCCCCAGACGAACAGGACTATGCAAAGTCCGTTGATCGCCGCGACTTTCCAATTGAATACGTGGCTGGCGTAGCTGCTGAGGAACACCAGCAGGAAAACCGAGATATAGACACCAAGGAAGTCCAGTACGCTGCCACACAGCGCAACCGATCCAATGACCACGAAGGTAATTTTCCAGTCGAATTTCTCGACTTCATTCTCTTCCGCCTTTTTGGACATGGAGCCGAGCATGACGGCTGCGCCTAATACGGCGAGGCAGACACCTAGCCAAAAGGGAAAATAGCCGGGGCCCATGCGGGCAGCCGTACCCATGGAGTAGCTGGTTGCTCCTACTGCAAATCCCACGCCTAACGCGATGAACATGATTCCGGACCAGAAGTCCTGTTTGTTTTGAAGCCGCATAGGGATGAAATCTCCTCCTCAATTTTAGGTAACGGGTGTCCGCGACATAACCACGCGCACAATAAAGACAATGCTCGTGGCCTGATCAACAAGCAAGAGCATCGTGAGACCAGAATGGTAATAGTCTCGAGCGCGACAAAAAACCCTGGTTTCCCCTTGGTTCCCCAGGGTTTTCCCCCTAAATCTATATTTTTTTTTACAAAATTGATGCTATTTCCGACGACAGCCATTAATCGGTGAAAGCAAATTGAAAGCTATCTGATAGCTTGATGAAAGGGGATTTATATAGCGGCTAGGCCACCCGCTCATCCGGCGGTATTTCCCGCGGTGGAAGCTCTATTCCGCGATCCGGTTCGCCAGGAGGTATGTCATTCGGATCCCCAGGCGGAGGCACATCGTCGGGTCCTGGCGGCTCTATTTCCGGAGGACGCTCCGGCGGCATTGAAGGCGGCATGTCGGGCGGTTCAGCGGGTACATGGGCATTTATTCCTTCACTAGGATCAAAGCGCATCGTTGGACTCCTCTGTTAAATGCGAACACGGGGTGGACGAGACATGCAAGCAACCCGTATGCCGCGGCACCATCTTGTCAGGCAGGCATTGATTTTGCTGGCTGTTAATACCCTATCGTTAATGTTGCTTCAATGAGGATCTCAAATGTCCGAACTCCCCGAAACTCCTGCCAATTCGTCCGTACCGACCACAGATCGGCAAAAAAAAGAGGTTTCGAATGTAGCCGATCACCGTCCCGGTCAAGAATCCGCCACCTCGTCTTCACAGAAAGACCAGGACGCTAAAGAGAAGGACCGAAGGACGCTGGGCAACCACCCCGTCGATCCCAATGCGTGGCCGAATAAAGGCAATTTTCCACCGGGAATTACTCCGGAAGAGGCGGCCGATCCGGGTAATGCGATCCCCGGGACGGCACCCGTGGACAATCGCTCAGGAGAACAGGAAAAGAAGAAGTAATCGGGCTACTTCCCGCTGGGATAGGTTTCGGGCATGTCCGCCGCGTTCGAAGCCGGCATATGGAGCGCATCGAGTGCTCTCGTAGTGTGCACGAACAGGAAGGCATCGTACCGCTGCGGGACTCGGGACGGAACATAGTTTCCCCGGCGCTCGGCCCGCGGGTCGTAGACCACCCCTATCGCCCTGTGGTGTATCGGGTCATCCAATCCGGCAATCCCGCCATCCGGGCCGCCGTCAAACAGCAACATCATGTTCGCGCTCCGTCGCCTGGCGTCTGCAGTGCTCGTTTGCCCCGCACGATGAAGCAACTCTTTCAGGCTGTGCGCCCGGGCGTCGGGCATCCGCATTTTCTGCATAGGCGCACCCCATTCCGACGCGGCGAGAACCGTGCCGCTGTAGGTGCCAAACCCGACCAGGAAAACCTCTGCGTCCTGCGCGTGTTTTTCCCGTAGCAACTGACCGACATTCACCATGCCGGCGCCTGCCATATCCGTATAGCGTGCATCGCCTATATGGGTATTGTGTTCCCACACGATCGCCTTCGACTTTTCGCCATGATGGCTCATCAGCCGCTCCAACGTCTCGACCATGTGGCGATCCCTCACGTTCCATGACATTGCACCGCCACGAACCATCGCCCGATAATATTCTTCAGCTCCCCGCGCAATCAATGCGTTCTGTTCGGCGTTGTAATAGGCCTCCCGCCCGTCCCTCCCGTATTCCGGCTCCCTGTCCTGCAAGGCGCGCAATACCGCCACCGCTTCCTCTTCACAAGAGGTCGGTACGAGCACCGTCGCACGGGCATAAGCTTGTGCGTCTTCTCCATAGGGTTCGAAACAGAGATAGGCGGCCTTTGCCGAGCCGGCGAGCGCAGGATCCACCGTTTCCAGATACTCAACCACCGCCGTCATTGAATCCCACAAGGAATACACATCGAGCCCATAGAACCCCACGCGGTCGTCGGCGGGCAGCGCCTCGTTATGTGCGCGTAACCACTCCGCCAGTGCAGCCACCTCGCGATTTGCCCACATCCACGTGGGCCATCTGTCGAATGTGCGCAGGACTTGTTCGGCACTATCTCCCGACTCTGCCAAGCCTTTCACATATCGGTTCAGCCGATAGCAATCGGGCCAGTCGCCTTCGACGGCAATAAAAGAACACTGTTTCTCCAGTATCAGTCGCTTGGTGATCTCGGCCCGCCATGTATAGAACTCATGCGTTCCATGCGAGGCTTCGCCTAAAAGCAGGTAGCGCGCGTCACCGACGGCATGGATCAGCGGGTCGAGGTCGTCAGGTGTATCCAGCGGCAAGGCCGCTCCACGCACACGGCTTGCCAGTTCTTCAACGCTGTTGAAATGCATGTTGAATCTCCTGTCATCACTGCATCACCACCGATGCAGCGGCCCACAAGACCATCAATTCAGCAATCGGCATGCCTTTTGCAGATCAAGTCGCGACATGAAAGAAGGCACGCCATGAACAAGCGCCCTGTCGCCAAAGTGGACTATCATATCGAGCCCCATTCCCGAACTCGAAAGCGCCCGGGAACCGGCGCTTGAACACGACAGCTCAACCAACGCCCTGATCGGCGTTATCGCGAATACCGCTGACAAACGCTTATGCTGCATGTACAAGACAATATATTCATTGACGAACGCGATATCGAGTTCACGATGATTCGTGCCCAGGGCTCCGGTGGGCAGAACGTAAATAAGGTGTCCAGCGCCGTGCACCTGCGTTTCGATATCGACCGCTCTTCCCTGCCCGATGAAAGCAAGGCGATGTTGCATGCGCTGTCCGACCGACGCTTGTCCAAAGAAGGGGTCATCATTATCAAGGCGCAGTCTTTTCGGAGCCAGGAAAAGAACCGCGCCGATGCCATCGAACGCCTGTTGTCCCTGATACGTGGCGCACTGCAACAACAGGCAGCACGCAAACCTACCCGTCCAACCCGTGCATCCCAACGCCGACGTGTCCAGCGCAAGACCTTGCATGGCGAAGTCAAGCGCATGCGCGCCAAAGTCGACGATTTTCACTGACATAAGCCATGCCCAGCTCAGCAGACGACAAGACTATTCTAGACGCCACCAGGCACTGGCTTCTACGCGCCGTTATCGGCCTGAATCTCTGTCCATTCGCGAAAAGCGTTTATGCCAAGAACCAGATTCGTTACGTGGTGAGCCGTGCCCGCGAAGATACCGACATACTGGACCTCCTTGTAACAGAACTTCGGTATCTTGACGCCGCCGATCCGGCACAACTTGATACCACCTTGCTCGTCGTCCCTGATGCCTTCAGGGATTTCGACGACTACAACAGTTTCCTGCCGCGTGCCGATCGCGCCCTGAAACGGACGCGCCTGACCGGCGTGCTGCAAATCGCCAGCTTCCATCCTCAGTATTGCTTCGCCGACAGCGCACCCGACGACATCGAGAACTACACCAACCGCGCCCCTTATCCCATTCTGCATCTGCTGCGGGAATCCAGCATCGCCAACGGCATATCGGCGTTTCCCGATGCGGCCGTCATCTATGAGCGCAACCAGGAAACGCTACGGCAACTTGGCTTGAATGGCTGGGAAACATGGATGAGCCAAGCCGTCGATGATCAGGATTTCCGGCCTCAGGCTATGCACAAGGGCAGCACTGAAAAGCCTCCGCCCGGATAAACCGCCAGCTGGGCCGGCTTTCCCGGCACCAGGCTGAGGTGGTCCGTATGAAGCAGCAATTGCTCGGTAATATGGTGCAGTTCCAGCCGCGCGAGCGGCGCGCCGGGACACACATGTATTCCCCTGCCGTACAGTAAATTCTCGTCGGGGTCCCGGTCCAGCCTGAATTCATCAGGGTCGCCGAAGACTGCCTCATCGCGGTTCGCGGATGCCCAGATCAGCGAAAGCCGGTCTCCCTTGTCCAATTGACGGCCCCCTACATTCACCGGTTTGGTGGCAATTCGGCGATTGGCGATCAGCGGCGCCTGCATGCGCAGTATTTCGTCAATGGCAGCCGGCAACAGCGAAGGCTGTTCCCGTAATTGCGCCTGGACGGAAGGATTCGATGCAAGATAGTAGGCAATGATGCCCACGCAGGATGCCATGGTGCTCAGTTCTCCGACCGTCCAATTGCGCAGGATGCTCACAATTTCATCGTCGGTAAGGGGCCTGCCATGCACCTTGTCGCTGAGAAGGCTGGTGGTGATGTCGGCGGGTGCGTCGACGCCGGCCCGTCGGCGGACATCCAGCATATCCCTGATGTAGCCGTCAAATTCGAAGGCAATGGCGGCCATCGCCGGCCTATCGCCGGCAAGCGTGGCTTGGCGGTTCTTCTGTATCCAGGCTCGCAGAGGTTCGTGCAAGTCTTGCGGCCATCCCAGATAGGCGCTTTGCATTTGAAGTGCGAATGTTTGTGCGAAATCGCCCATGAGTTCGACTTCTCCACGGGGCAGCGTGCTGGCAAGCGTGGAAGCGATGTCGCGACAAATCGGCGCATAGGTATCGATATAGGCCGGCGTGAAGTAGGCGTCGACAATACGGCGGTACTCGGTATGTGTCGGCGGGTCCATGCCGTTGGGGACCGACATATGCGCCGATACCTCGCTACTGAACGTCTCGTGATCATTCAGTATTGCCACCACATCGGCATGTCGGAACACAGACCACTGAAGAAATTCGCTATGCGCCACGGGACATGTGCGGCGCATTTGATCATAAACGGCAATTTGATCGTTCAGGACGGCGTCCGCCCTGGGATCCCAGTCGGCGACCGGGGACTGACTGATGACTTCTTTCACGTAGGACTACCTTGGCTTGTTGGCAACGACCTTGGCGCTGGACGTTTATACCAAACCAACTATAAGCCTTTTCTGCCCCGCGGCAGGCCGGATCTTGCGAAAAACCATGACGCAGGTCAATAACAGTCCAGAAAGGGCTAGTCCTGCAGCTTCGTAACTTTGGTGCCTTCCACGCTAAGGTTCGCCATCAAGCCAGCGTTCGTCAGTATGATCGCACTTACCGGCTCGGTGGCCGTGCGTAGATCCAGTTGTCCGTTGGCGCCAACTTTGATGATGGCGACGGAGGCATCGACGCCCGCCGTCCACCCTTTGCTCTGAATGAATTTATTAAGCGCTTCCTGCGCCATGAATAAAAAAATGATTGCCTTGGACTGCGCCCCGATCTGCAGGCCGAACGAACCGGTGACGGTACTGTAATAATCGACGGTCTTGCCATTTACCCGCAAGGCCCCTTCTCCGTATTCGCCGCCAACTACAAAGCCGCCAGCCAGTACGGACGGAAAAATCAAGACGCCATCCGCTTTATTGACCAATTCGTGAGAGCCTTGAACGACGCTGTAGAGGCGGTCCAGCGTTGCATTGACGCCGTCGTCAATCTCTTGCCGTCGAGCCGCGGCGTTTTTAGGTTGGCTCGACATCGGCGTTGTGGTGCAACCCGACATCAATAATGCAGCCCCGCCGAGCAGTAAGGCCCCTTGGGCCAGAAACTCTCTTTTATGCATTTCGCTCTCCTCAGAGTGGGCTGCAGCTTCCTTTGCGATAGCGCTACGTCAGCAGTGCAATCAGGATAATGATGGGGATAGGTATACCCAGGAAAAACAGAAGCAATGAACGCATATCAGACTCCTTGGTTTGAACGTGATTGATCAGCCGTCTATCGCATCGCGCCGCCGGCCACCCCAGACAGCAAATAAGCTGGCAAAGAATGCACCGCACAATAAAGCAACGAATGTCCACAGCGCTGTACCCGCTGCGGCCTTGCGCGCCGTATCGGCGGCTTCCCGAGCCGTTGTCTCGGCACTCTCGAGTGTTTGGACAGCATTGGCATATATCTCATCAACACGGGCCTCCGCCTCTTGTGCGCTCAGGTTCGTTCGTTGCGCCACGAGACGTGCGAGGTAGCTTTTGTCTTCTGGAGTCAACTCACCGCTACCTACGCTTTTAACAAGAATAGTCAGCGCCTCGTTGCGGCCCTGGTTACCAGTTGCATCGCCCGCAGGCGTGTCGGAACGGAAAAGACTGTCGACGAAATAGTCCAGCTGGCCACCCCCGGCGCCGCCTCCTTCTTGTCCGCCGGCCATCGCAGCGGACCCGCCGGTAGCTACGGCAGTCATGGTTCCGGATGCGACTGACCCGACGGCTTTGGCGCCGCCACTGACCAGTCCCCCGATGGCTGAGCCGAGGAAGGCAGCCGTCACCAAGGTGGCGACCGCCCAACTAAGCATGCCGTGCGCCGTATCACGAAAATACACTTCGTCGCGATCTGCATCAGCCCAACGTACGCGCAGCCGCCCCGAGAGATAGCCTCCCATCCCGGATGCGATGATTTGTGTGAGAGCCAGCCATATCGCTGTGGAAATGCCGATTGTGGTGGCACTGGCGCCTTCCGATGACCACGGCGATATGGAAGACAGGCCCAAGCCCATGCCCAACAGCACCAGGATCAGGGAAAGCGCGGCAGCCGCTGCCGCCCCGGCGAAGATTGCCGGCCACGAGGTGGCGGAAGCATGGGCAGGTACCGCGGGACCGCGGGCTACTTGGTAGGGCAAAGGTTCAGTGTGTTCTCGTTGCATGGTCGACTCCTCGATACCTCGGGCTTGGCTGGTTTCATGGCCCGCGCAAGAACCAGATGATGCGATCACTGCGTGCGGGCGAGCTCACCACAGCAAAACACGTGCCCGGATCCCGGATCGAGGTCAGTAGCCCCGATCCCGAACCACGACTCCCGTCAGGGGTTCGCCGCGCATATAGCGCCTGATATTGCCGGCGACCTGGGCGATCGTCTCTTCGCGCAGGCTTGCCGCTGCAGTATGAGGGGTGATGGTAATGCGAGGGTCTTGCCAGAACGGATGTCCTTGCGGCAAAGGTTCCTCGCGAAACACATCCAGGGTCGCACCGCTGATATGTCCGGCATCCAGCAAGGCCAGCAGGTCCGCCTCGACCAGATGTTCACCTCGGCCAACGTTGACAAGATAGGCTCCTGGACGCAGTTGCCGTAGTGTGTCGAGGCACAGGATGCCTGTCGTTTCAGCGGTGAGCGGCAGCGTATTGATCAATACGCGGGTCCGGGCAAGGAACGCAGGCAATTGGTCCGTTCCGGAAAAGCTCTCCACTCCCGCTATCTCTTTAGCGCTGCGCGACCATCCTGCGACCGGATAATCGAGTCCGGCCAACGTCTGCGCTACCCGGGTTCCCATGACACCCAAGCCCATCACGCCTACCGTCCATTTCTGCCTTTGGATATCGGGTAAAGGTTGCCAGACCTGCTGTTCCTGCTGTTTCTCGTACTGGTCAAACTGGCGCGAGGCGCGTACAAGTGCATACACCGCATACTCCGCCATCTGGGCGGACATTCCCGCATCTTCCAGCCGGACTACCGCGACATCGTCTCGCAAACCCGGCCGCTTGATGATGGCGTCTACCCCGGCGCCGAGATTGAACACCGCCTTAAGTGCCGGCTCACGCAAGAAAATATCGGCAGGAGGATTCCATACGATGGCAAGTTGCGCATCGATCGTCGGGCCGTTGTCGACCCATGGGTGAATTTCCGCATCCGGAATCAACGCTTTCAATGGATTTATCCAGGTATCGGGGTCCACATCATGGGCGGAGGCAAAAATAATCTTCACGCAAGCAACTCACTAAAGAAAAAAGATGATGAATTAATATATGATATATCAAACGTTATTTCACCCGTCAGGAGCCGCCATGCCTTCGTTTTCCCCCGCCCAGAGCCGCGACATCAAACACCAGATGCACCCCTATACCAATGACGTCGCCCATAAAACCATCGGGCCCCGCATCATTGAACGCGGCGAAGGCATCTACGTCTATGACGACCAGGGAAATAAATTCCTTGAAGCCATGGCCGGCTTATGGAGTGTGGCGGTGGGCTTCGGGGAACCGCGGCTGGTCGATGCCGCCACCCGGCAACTGCAAAAGCTGCCCTATTACCATACCTTCACCCACAAATCCCACACACCTTCCATCGAGCTGGCCGAAAAGCTGGTGAACTACACCCAAGGCCGTATGTCCCGGGTGTTCTTCACCAACTCAGGCTCCGAGGCCAACGACACTGTGGTCAAGATGGTGTGGTACTACAACAATGCACTGGGACGGACTAATAAGAAGAAAATCATTTCACGCCAGCGTGGTTATCACGGCGTTACCGTGGCGTCAGCCAGCATGACAGGGCTGGTTGGCAACCATCGCGATTTCGACCTTCCCTTGCCGCAAATGAAGCACACCAGCTGCCCACACTTTTATCGGGAAGGTCGGCCCGGCGAATCCGAAATCGACTTTGCAAGCCGCATGGCCGCCGACCTGGAAGCCCTGATTATCGAGGAAGGCCCTGAAACCGTAGCGGCGTTCATCGGAGAGCCCGTCATGGGCGCCGGCGGCGTCATCGTGCCGCCCGATACCTACTGGGAAAAGATTCAGGCGGTCTGCCGCAAGTATGACCTGCTCATCATCGCCGACGAAGTCATTACCGGCTTTGGGCGCCTGGGCAAGCGTTTCGGTTCCGATGCCTTTGGAATCGAACCTGACATCATGGTGCTGTCCAAGCAGATTACATCTTCGTATCAGCCGCTGGCCGCCGTCATGCTCAACGATACCGTTGCGTCGGTCATTTCGGACCACAGCGGCAAGCTGGGAAGCTTCGGGCACGGTTACACGGCAAGTGGCCACCCGGTCGCCACCGCGGTGGGCATCGAGAACCTGAACATCATCGAAGAGCGAAAACTTGTCGAAAATGCGGCGACAACAGGAGCCATCATGCAGGCCGCATTGCGTGAGCTATCCGGACATCCGCTGGTTGGCGAAGTACGCGGGATAGGCCTGATTGCCGCCGTGGAACTCGTGGCCGACAAAGAAAGCCGGCGCCCCTTCGATCCACTTGGCAAGGCCGGCGCCGCCGTTTACGGGCGTGCCCACGAGAACGGCCTGATCGTCCGGGCCATTCAAGACACCATCGCGTTTTGCCCACCACTGATCATCACTCCCGAGCAGGTCACCGACATGGTGGCACGGTTCGCAAAGACGCTCGATGAAGTCCAAGCCTCCCTCTCGGCCTGACGGCGTGCTCCCGGAGACTCGCCAAAACCAGTTTGAAAACCTCGCGTCACCCGCTCTACTCCAGGAGCAGGTGTACCGCCAGATCACCGAGAAGTTGATCACCGGCGAATTGCGTCCTGGCGACCAACTGGTTCTACGCCAGTTATCGACGGCCATGGGCACGAGTCCCATGCCTGTGCGCGACGCACTCCAGCGCCTTGCCGCACAGGGTGTCCTGGTCGGCAAGCGCACGCTTTGCGTACCCACCCTCTCGCCACGGGAACTTGCGGACATCCGTGACATCCGCCAGACCCTCGAAGGTCTGGCGGTGGTGCGGGCGGTGAAACAGGCAGACAGCGAAGGACTGGCAACGCTGTCCAGTCATTATCGCCAGATGGAAGCCGCAGCTCGAAACAATGACCTGCACCACTTCTTGAAGGCTAACGCGCATTTCCACCTACATATTGTGCGCATGGCTGAATCCCCGGTACTGACCGGCATTATCGAACCGTTGTGGCTGCGACTGGGACCCGCCATCAAACTGAGCGAGCAGGAACAACGCCAGCTGCATCTCACCTTACCGATCCACCGCAGGATCCTGGACGCTTTTAACGCACGCGACGTGCGTGCCGCCGAACAGGCACTGCGCGAAGACATCCTGGACAGCTTTGCCTCCTTGCCAGGAAATTTTTCGTCGTTAGAATAGGCATATCAGTTGCTGCGGCACCAAGCTGTGCTGTAATCCAGCCGTTCGTGGGGCATTTCGGGGGTTTGATGAAATACGTTGACTACTATAAGGTGCTGGGCGTCGAACGCGATGCCACGCTCGCCGACATAAAGAAAGCTTACCGCAAGCTCGCCCACAAGTATCATCCCGATATGTCCAACGGCACGGAAAACGAAGAGAAATTCAAGGACATCTCCGTCGCCTACTCCACCCTTAAAGACCCTGAAAAACGCGCGGCATACGACGAATTGGGCAGTCACCGTCCTGGCGAGGACTTTGTTCCACCCCATCAGTGGCAGGAGCATTTCCAGGAAGGCAACAGCAATTTCGCCGATGTCGATTTGGCGGACATATTGGCGGCATTCGCCGCCGCCCAACACCCGGATCGCCGCGGACGGACCCAGTCACCTATGCATGGACCCGACTTTGAAGTACCGGTCCCCGTTACCCTGGATCAACTATACAGTGGCGCCGAAACCGAGATCAGCGTGTCTATCCCCGAGCATGACGCCCAGGGTCTGTTGCATCATGTTCCCAAGACATTTCGCGTTCGCATTCCCAAGGGCGCAACCGAAGGGCAACGCTTGCGCTTGCCCGGGAAAGGCGGCACCGGTGTGCGCGGCGGAAGGCCCGGCGATCTTTATCTCGTCATGAACATACAGCCCCATAAGCTCTATCGGGTAAGTGGCGGCGACCTGTACATCGATTTGCCCCTGGCGCCTTGGGAAGCGGCATTGGGCGCCACCGTGCAGGTGCCCACCTTGGGCGGGCCGGTGGAAATGACCATCCCACCCGGCACCACGTCGGGCCGCAAACTGCGCCTGAGCAAGCGGGGCCTGCCCTCCGCCAACGGCGCCCAGGGCGATCAATATGCGGTTGTGCGCATCGATGTGCCCAAGACCCTGACCCCCCATGAGCGCGAGCTGTTTTCGCAGCTCGCCAGTGCGTCGGCCTACAAGCCATGGGCGCAGATGAATGCAGGAGGCTGATCATGACCGTTCATATAACCGAAAGCGTCTGGCTGAACGCATCCGATATTTGCTCTTTGGACCACCTTGTGCAAGTATCGGGCTTAAGCAATGAAGCGCTGCTGAGTCTGGTCGAGGCAGGCATACTCGAACCCGCAAATAAAGATCCCGATAATTATTTTTTTTCCGTTGATTGTATTGTCATAGCCCGCAAGGCGCGCCGCTTGCGCGATGATTTCGAACTCGATGCAGAAGGCCTCGCCGTCGCGATCAACTTGCTGCGCCGTATCGACAGGCTCGAAACCCAACTGCAGGCACTGCAGGCCCGCCTCTCGCAAGGCAGCTAGTCCAAATGTTCATCCTCGTCTGTTTCACAGGCTTGCCGCTAAAACAAACCGGAGGTCACCATGAGTCAATACCAGATCGCAGTTATCGTAGGCAGTCTTCGTCGGGAATCCTTTAATCGCAAGCTTGCCGATGGACTGGTCAAGTTGGCCCCCCAAGATTTCTCCTTCAAGCAGCTCGAGATCGGCGACTTGCCTCTTTATAATCAGGATGACGACAACAATCAGGCGCCAGCCGTTCAGCGGCTCAAACGCGAAATTGCCGCGTCCCAGGGCCTGCTTTTTGTCACCCCTGAATACAACCGGTCCATACCGGGTGTTCTGAAGAACGCCATCGATAACGCGTCCCGTCCGTATGGCCAGAGCGCATGGGCTGGAAAACCGGCAGGGGTCATCGGGGCATCAGTCGGCGCCATAGGAACAGCCATGGCCCAACAACACCTGCGCAATATTCTCGCTTACCTTGATGTTCCCACACTTGGCCAGCCCGAAGCCTTCATTCATGCAAAAGAAGGGCTCTTCGACGAGCGCGGCGATATTGGCGCCGCCAGCAAAGATTTCCTGCAAGCCTGGATGGACCAATACGCGGCCTGGGTCAAAAAACACGCCTGATCAACATGGCTGCAACTGCGGCATGGGGTCAGATCTGTTCGAACCGGTCGAAATAACGCTCGGTGATTTCTTCCTGGCTAGCCACCTCCTGAACCCGGGCCGCGGGCGGGCCCATGTGCAGCCAGGACAACATACGGTCGACCTGGTCATGTGGCCCTTGCAGCAATGCTTCAACCGAGCCGTCGTCGGCGTTACGCACCCAACCGGTGATTCCCAGCATATGGGCATGCCGCACGGCCGCAATTCGGAAGCCCACCCCTTGGACGCGCCCGGTAATGCGAACTACCAGTGTTTCGACATGACTGTCGCGATGTAGCTTTTTCATAATAGTCAGAAGGTTCCGTTTACAAGCAGCGCTATTATGTCACCGACACGTTGCCGATATCGTTGTCCAGCGCCGTGGCTTGTTCAGCGGTTTCCTGATGGGCGCGTTTGGCGGCAGGCGCTCTTGCGCGGTGCAGGTTGAGTGCGGTATTGATAATGCCCACGTGGCTGAATGCCTGTGGAAAATTGCCCAGCATGCGGCGCTCATGCGGATCATATTGCTCTGCCAGCAAACCAACGTCGTTGCACAGCCCGGCAAGACGATCAAACAGTGCGCGCGCGTCATGGTCGCGACCTAGCAGCACATAAACGTCGGCAAGCCAGAAAGAACAAACCAGGAAAGTGCCTTCGCCCGGCGGTAGGCCATCTACGCCGGCTTCGCTATCGTAACGCAGCAACAAGCCATCCTTCATCAGCCGCTTCTCGATGGCAGCCACGGTGCCGAGTACGCGTGGATCGTCGGCGGGCAGAAAGCCGGTCAGGGCAATATGCAGAAGGCTGGCGTCCAGGCAATCGGCGCCGTAATGCTGTACGAAGCTGCCAAGCACAGGGTCATAGGCTTTGCTGCAGACTTCGGCGTGGATCTCGTCGGCGATGCGCCGGCAGTTGGCAGCAAATTCCTTCCCGTTCTTCATGGCGCCCGCCACCATTGAAATGCGGTCAAACGCTACCCAGGCCATCACCTTGGAATGCGTGAAATGTTGCTTCTGCGCTCGAATTTCCCAAATGCCTTCATCGGGATTCCGCCAAGCCTGCTCGAGAAAAGGCACGATGGCTTCAGCAATGGCTTCGATACGCGAATGCGGAGGCAAATGACCTTCTATCGCTTGCGCCATGGCATCCGCTACCTCGCCGTACACATCCAGCTGGGTCTGTGTGGCGGCGGCGTTGCCGATGCGAACGGGCTGGGAGTTTTCGTAGCCGCTTAGCCAGGGCAACTCGTATTCGGGCAGATACCGCTCGCCGGCAAGCCCATACATGATCTGCATCTGGTCGGGGCTCCCCGCTACGGAACGTGTCAACCAATCACGCCACGCATGGGCTTCGTCGAAATAACCGAGACTCATGAACGCAAGCAGCGTCATCGTTGCATCGCGCAACCAGCAATACCGGTAATCCCAGTTGCGCTGGCCGCCCAACTTCTCGGGCAAGGACGTCGTCGCAGCCGCGACGATGCCGCCGGTCGGCAAATAGGTAAGGGCCTTGAGCGTCAGCAGAGACCGTTTTACCAAGTCCGTATAGGGACCGACGTCTGGACAACGGCTGGAGAATTCCTGCCAGAAATACTTGGTTTGGGCCATAGCGGCCCTGACGTCGAAAGGATCGGATAGCCGTTCATGCGACGGCTGATGCACCAGCGTGAATACCTCGCGCTCGCCTTCGGTAACGGTAAAGCTTCCTACCGTTTCATGGCCATGTCCCTCCAGCGGGACGCGGCAGCGCAACACCAGCAGGTCAGGGCCGGCTACCGCGGTATGTGTCTGCGCATCGGGGCTTTCGACCCAGGGGACGGTACGACCGTAGTCAAACCGGATAAGCAAATCAATATCAAAATGAACCGTGCCTTTTACGCCAACCACGATGCGTACTACGCTTTGCGACGAAAGGCTTGAGGGCATGAAATCGATAAGCGTGGCCACGCCCCCATCGGTGGTGAAGGTCGTCTCCAGTATCATCGTACCGTCGCGGTAGGCTCTTTCCGTGTGCCTAACCGGATCGGACGGCGCTATCTTCCAGCGGCCATTGTCACGCGTGCCCAGCAATGCGGCAAAACACGCTGCGGAGTCAAACCTGGGGAAACACAGCCAATCGATAGAGCCCTCATTGGACACCAGCGCCGCTGTTCGGCAATCGCCCAACAAAGCATAATCTTCAATCCTGACGGTCATAAACCTCCACAAAAAATTCGCACGGCCATGTTGAACAAGCCGTTCCAGACGATAGCCTTAAGAAGAGTAAAAAGGCCTACGCATTCTTGATATAAATCATGACGCCGTTTACTCTATCTTCTAATATAAAACAGCTGCCCCTGTTATGCTACCCGAAGCCAACAGGCGATATTTGCAGCGAATTCTTCAAGAGGTGTCCATGAGAACCATACTTATTCCGGTAGACGGCTCCGAATCATCCAATCGGGCTGTAAAGTCCGCCATCAAAGCCGCTAACGAATTCGGGGGTGCCACCCTGCACGTGCTCACCGTGCATCCGCCTATCGTCTCGGGCAACGTCAAGCGCTTCTTTTCCATTGAAGCGCTCAATGATTATTACCAGGACGAAGGCCGCAACGCCTTGCTATCCGCCAAGGCCCTGCTGGATGAGGCCGGCGCAAGCTATACCGAAGAAATTGCTGTCGGCCCGGTCGCCCAGACCATTGCAGACGTCGCCAAGAAAAAGGAATGCGACCTGATCATCATGGGAACCCGCGGCCTGGGGGCTGTCACTGGTTTTGTCCTGGGCTCTGTGGCCACAAAGGTGCTCGGCTTGGTCGACATTCCCGTAGCACTCGTCAAGTAAGCATTCAAGCCGGATCGGCATTGTGCCAGCCGCCGTAGTCGGCGATAAGCGCATCGGCCTGCTCCGGCCCCCAGCTACCCGGATCATACGGCCATGAAGCATGATGGTCTGTCAGCACGGGTGCAAGCACTTTCCACGCCGACTCAATGGCATGCTGGCTGGTGAACAGGGCCCGCTCGCCGGCCATGGCATCGGCCAGCAGACGTTCGTAGGGCATTTCCTCGAACGGATCCACGTCCAGCAAATACAGCTCGCGCTGGTCGCCCACAAACTCCTTGCCTGATCGCTTGACCCGCGCAGCCAGGGCCACCGCCGAATTCGGTGAGATACGAAACCGGATATAGTTGGCCCGCCCGTTCTCGGGCTGCGAGTCTGAAAAAAGCTTTTGCGGCGGCGCCTTTAATTGCACCAGGACCTCCGCAACATCCTCGGCAAGACACTTGCCGGAACGCAGGAACCATGGCACTCCCGACCAGCGCCATGAATCGATGAACAGTCGCAGTGCGCTGAACGTCTCTACATCGGATAGCCCGTCGACATGAGGCTCTTCCCGGTAACCGCGATACTGGCCACGCACCAGGTCGTCCGCCTGTACCGGCCTCATTGCCTGGAATACCTTCGCCTTTTCAGAATGCACCGCCGCATAGTCCTGATAGACCGGCGGCTCCATGGCCAGCAAGGCCACGATCTGGAAGAGGTGATTCTGGATAACGTCGCGCAGGCAACCGGCGGTTTCGTAGAAGGCACCGCGATTCTCGACGCCAAAGGTTTCAGCCAGCGTTATCTGCACGCTTTCGACGTGATCCCTGTTCCAGATAGGTTCAAGAAAAGAATTCGCAAAGCGGAAATACAGGATATTCATGATCGCTTCCTTGCCCAGGAAATGATCGATCCGGAATATGGCGTCCTCCGGGAACACCGAGCATGCCACCTCGTTAAGCCGGCGTGCCGATTCCAGGTCGCGACCGAATGGCTTTTCCACAATGACGCGCGCACCATCCGCCAGTCCCGCCGCCGCCAGGCCGGTCATGACGGTGGCGAACAGCGACGGCGGAATGGCCAGATAATGAATCGGGCGCGCAGCATGGCCAAGAACCTTCTTCAGCCGCTCGAACGTGCCCGGGTCCTTATAGTCGCCACTTACGTAGTGCACCAGATCCAGCAGACGTTCCAGCGCGGGCCGATCGTCGATGTCGCCGGCAAGCCGAACGCTGTCTTCGATACGCGCTCGAAGTTGTTCACGGGTCAATGACGACGACGCCACACCGACGACGGGGACCGTCAATCTGCCCTTCTTTACCATCGCATAAAGGGCGGGGAAGATCTTTTTCTGTGCCAGGTCGCCCGTCATCCCGAACAGCACCAGGCAATCGGAAGCATGGCCGTCGTTTCGGGACGGAATCATGATCCGGAACCTTTCGGCTTTTCTATGTGTCCACCGAATTGCTTCCGCATGGCTGACAAGACGCGGTTGGCGTATTCGGCATTGCCACGCGATTCAAACCGCGAGAACAACGCCGCGCTGAGAACCGGCGTGGGCACGCCCTGGTCAACCGCCGTCGCCAGCGCCCAGCGCCCTTCTCCGGAATCGGATACATGACCGGTGTAGTCCTCAAGCGCCGCATTGCCTTGCAACGATCGGGCAGTAAGGTCGAGCAGCCACGACCCAATGACACTGCCACGCCGCCACAGTTCGGTGATCTCAGGCAAATCAAGGTCATACTGGAAATGTTCGGGGTAGCGCAACGGAGTCGTTTCGGCATCGGACTCACGTACCTGCTTGCCAATATTCGCCTTGTGCAGAATATTCAACCCTTCGGCGTACGCCGCCATCATTCCGTACTCGATGCCGTTGTGCACCATCTTTACGAAATGGCCGGCCCCGTGTGGGCCGCAGTGCAAATAACCCTGGTCGGCGCTGGTCTGCACCCGATCAGGAGTGACTGGCACTGTGCCCGCACCCGGCGACAATGCCGCAAATATGGGTTCGAGGTGGGCAAACGTAGCGGCTTCGCCACCCACCATAAGGCAATAGCCTCGCTCGAGGCCGGCCACGCCGCCGCTGGTACCCACATCCATGTAATGGATGCCCTGCGCAGCCAGCTCGGCCGCACGTCGTATGTCATCGTGATAAGACGAATTGCCTCCGTCAATGATGATATCGTATTCCTGCATCAGTGGCGTCAATTGCGCGAGCACCTTGTCGACCACGGCGGCCGGGACCATAAGCCATATCGTTCGCGGGGCGGCCAACTGGGCGACGAGGTCCTGCAGCTCGGCGCACGCGGTGGCTCCAAGCTCGACCAACGGCTTTGCCGCAGCTGGATGAGCATCGTATACCACGCAGTCGTGCCCGTTACGCAACAGGCGCTGCACCATATTGCTGCCCATTCGGCCTAAACCCACCATCCCGATCTGCATTGCTTTTCTCCAGAAAAATAAAACCTTAACCTATAACATCGCCGATTGCTCCTTGACCCTTATCCATGAGGTACGTATGAGCGCTCCATCCTACGAATACGCCGCAGCCTGGCAGGTCAGCCAGTGGATGAATACCCCTGACGACCTGACGCTGGACTCCTTCCGGGGCAAGGTCGTGGTCGTACACGCTTTCCAGATGCTGTGCCCGGGCTGCGTCAGCCACGGCATTCCGCAGGCCAAAGCCATACACAACGCTTTTCCGCTGGACAAACTGCGCGTTGTCGGTCTGCATACCGTGTTCGAACACCATGACGCCATGGGGCCGGTGTCTCTCAAGGCTTTCATCCATGAGTACCGCATACCTTTTCCCGTGGGCATAGACCGGCACTCGCCCGACAATCCCGTTCCTTTGACCATGCAGGCATATGGGCTGCAGGGAACCCCCAGCCTGATCCTGATAGACCAAAAAGGCTATATCAGACTGCATCATTTTGGACAACTGGACGATCTGCGCGTGGGGGCGGCCATAGGCCAATTGCTTACCGAAGGCGCCACCTGACAATCAGATCTTCTTGTTCACCAGGGTCGACAGTAAATCGACGGGTATGGGGAAAACAAGCGTAGAACTTTTGTCGCCAGCGACTTGGGTAAGGGTCTGCAGGTAGCGCAACTGCATCGCGGAAGGTTGAACGGCGAGTATCTCGGCCGCTTCCATCAAGGCCTGTGCCGCCTGCTTTTCGCCTTCGGCATGGATGACCTTGGCACGGCGTTCGCGCTCGGCCTCGGCCTGGCGCGCAATGGCTCGGACCATGCTTTCGTTCAGGTCGATGTGCTTGATCTCGACGTTAGTAACCTTGATTCCCCACGAGTCGGTCTGTGCATCCAATATTTGCTGGATATCGAGATTAAGCTTCTCACGCTCTGACAGCATTTCATCGAGCTCGTGCTTGCCCAGTACCGCGCGCAAGGTGGTTTGCGCCAGCTGGCTGGTGGCTTCGAGATAATGCTCGACCTGGATAATCGCCCGTTCTGGGGCCACGACTCTGAAATACAGGACGGCATTGACCTTTACCGAAACGTTATCCCGCGAGATGACGTCCTGACCAGGCACATCCATGGTGACGACCCGCAAGTCCACTCGTACCATTTGCTGCAATATCGGTATCACGAAGATCAGTCCCGGACCTTTCACCTTGGTGAATCGACCGAGGGTAAAGATGACGCCGCGTTGATATTCGCGCAGGATCTTGATGGCATTGATCATCACCAGCAGTACGACGATGATGATAACGGTCAAGGCAATATTTACGCCGTAAAACATGGTTAACCCCCTAGGTTAATGTCGAATCATTGGTGCCGGCCCCGCACGTGTCACCTGAAGAGTCAGGCCATCCATGGCGACCACCCGGACACGGTCGCCCAGCGACAATGGCTCTTTGCTGCGCACCCGCCAGCTCTCGCCACGAAGCTCGGCATAGACGGTGCCGTCGACCACACTGCTTACAACGCCTTCGGTCCCAAGCATCTGTTCACGGCCGCTGACTATCGTGCTTCGACGTGATCGCGATACCATCATGCCCGTCAACATGATCAGGCCCGCGCAGGAAATCGCAAAGCCCACAAGAAACGGGAGGGACACATCGAACTCAGGGATTCCGGTATCCGTAAGGAATAAGCCACCAAGGACGAACGCGACGATGCCCCCGAGCCCCAGAATGCCGAAACTGGGCAGAAAAGCCTCGGCAATCATCATCGCCGCACCGGCTGCGGCAAGCGCCACCCCCGCCCAATTCACGGGCAGCATTTGAAATGCGTAGAGGCCCAGCAGAAGACAAATGAGGCCTGCGACACCCGGCAAGGCGACTCCCGGACTGGTCAATTCAAAGAACAGGCCGTAAATGCCCACCATCATTAAAATCAGTGCAACTTGCGGATTCGCCAGCAAGGACAGTACACGGCTGCGCCAATCCGGGACGATGCGCACAATGGCGGCACCGGCCGTTTCCAGCTGTACAGATTGGCCCGAGCCCAACGTGACCGTTCGGCCATCGATTTTCTGAAGCAGATCGCTGGTATCGGAAGCAATGAGGTCGATGGCACCGGCTTTCAGGGCTTCCTGCGCCGGCAGGCTGCTGGCTTCGCGCACCGTTCTCTCGGCAAAGTCGGCGTTGCGATTCCTTAATTGTGCGAGGCTGCGGATATAGGCCGCCGCATCATTGGTGACCTTGTCCGTCATTGTGCTGCCGTCAGATTTTTTTTCAGCGCCTTCATCGGACGCGGGAGCCGTATCGCCCCCGCCTATGGAAACGGGCGTAGCGGCGCCCAGATTACTGGCCGGCGTCATTGCCGCCACATGGCTGGCGTAAAGAATGAAGGTTCCGGCACTGGCGGCGCGTGCTCCGCCCGGGGCGACGAACGTGGCCACCGGAACTGGCGATGCCAGGATGCTGCGGACGATGGATCTCATGGACGAATCCAGCCCGCCCGGCGTGTCAAGTTCAATAACGATCAACGCCGCCTGTTCCTGCGCGGCCTGCTGCAGGCCGCGCACAATGAAGTCGGAGGATGGAGGACTGATAATGCCATCCACCTGAAGCACCAGGACGGTGGGGGTTGAATTGGCAGGAACGGTTGTGTCGGGCGCCGCAATGGCCACTCCCGGCACCAGCCACGAAAAGCCCAGCGCGGCGAGCAGCATGGCGCATATGATCGCCCTGATCCTGATCATGTCGGCCTCCTTGACGAGGGAACACTCAGTATAGGCCCATTATTTCAGTTGCCAAGACCCGGGCGTGGTTGTGGTCCACGTCTTTGGCTGCGTATATCAGGGTAATCGGCCCACCTTTGGCCGACGAAATCAGCTGCTGCATGCGCTGCTTTTGTTCCGATGCCTGCAACTCCAAACGATAGCGTCTGCAGAATTCTTCCCAGTTGGCAACTTTATGTCCAAACCACGTCCGAAGGGCGGGACTGGGCGCGAGATCTTTGTTCCAATCGTCGAACACGAGTTGATCGCGCGAAACGCCACGCGGCCAAAGCCGATCGACAAAAACGCGGTAGCCATCATCAGAGTCCGCCGGGTCGTAAGCCCGTCTTATACGGACTTCCGGATGTTTGCGTCCCGCGTGCGATGTCATGGCTACACCTCCTGTTGCAGCGCCTGCGTTAACCCGGCTGTGTCATGTTGATGGGCACGATCCAGGCATCGTATTCCTGTGCGCTGACATACCCGAGTTCGAGTGCCGCCGCGCGCAAGGTAGTCTGTTCTTTCTGCGCCTTCTTGGCAATGGCGGCCGCCTTGTCGTAGCCGATATGGCGATTCAGCGCCGTTACCAGCATAAGATTCTTCTCAAGGTTATCGGCAATGCGTTCACGATTGGGCTCTATGCCTACGGCGCAATAATCGTTGAACGCCAGGCACGCATCGCTTAGCAACGCTATGCTTTCCAGTACGTTGTGGACCATGATCGGCTTATAGACATTCAGCTGGAAATTGCCCTGGCTGCCGGCAAATGCGGTAGCCGCGTCGTTGCCGAACACCTGTACGCATACCATGGTCATGGCCTCGCACTGCGTTGGATTGACCTTACCCGGCATGATGGATGACCCCGGCTCGTTATCGGGTATGACCAGTTCACCGATGCCGCAGCGTGGCCCGCTGGCCAGCCATCGCACGTCGTTGGCCATCTTCATCAGCGCGCCGGCCAAGGTGCGCAGCGATGCCGATAAACTGACCAGTGCATCGTGTGCCGACAAGGCAAAGAATTTGTTGTCGGCAGACCGGAAAGGCAGGCCGGTCAAGGCTTCGATACGGCCGGCGGCCACCTCACCGAAACGGGGGTGCGAATTCAGGCCTGTCCCCACGGCGGTGCCACCTATTGCCAGGTCATAGATACCCGGCAGGTCGGACTGGATCCGGTCCAGGGCAAAATCGATCTGGGCTACCCAAGCGCCGATCTCCTGGCCCAGCGTTATGGGCGTAGCGTCCTGCAAATGGGTGCGCCCGGTCTTGACCACGTCATCGAAGTGTTCCGCCTTCATGGCGAGCGAATTGCGCAGCTTGCCTACCGATGGAAAGAGCTGGACGGCCAGTTCCTGCGCCACCGCGATATGCATGGCCGTGGGAAACGTATCGTTCGATGATTGGCCCCGATTGACATGATCGTTCGGGTGCACAGGCGTCTTGCTGCCTCGTTCGCCCCCAGCCAGTTCAATGGCACGGTTGGCGATCACTTCGTTGGCATTCATGTTGGACTGCGTACCCGACCCGGTCTGGAATACGACCAAAGGAAATTCATCGTTGAGGGTCCCATCGATAACTTCGTCGGCCGCCCTGACGATGAGTTCGGCGATATCGCCGGGAAGCTCGCCAAGATCGGCATTGGCCTGAGCCGCCGCTTTTTTCAGGATGCCCAGCGCCGAAATGATGGGCGGCTGCCATTGAAACCGGGCAACCCCTATGGGAAAGTTCTGGATTGAACGCTGGGTCTGCGCCCCCCAGTATCGTTCGGCCGGAACGTCGATCTCGCCCATGGAATCTGTTTCTTTACGCATTGCCGCCATCGTGTGCTCCTTATGCCAGTAGGTGAACGCTGCCGTAGCCCCACAACTATACGCTTCCACCCGTAACGCTGCTGACGCCTAGAACCGCTCCGACCACACGGCAGATACGTCGAGCATGCGGTTGGCAAATCCCCATTCGTTGTCGAACCAGACAAACAGGTTGGCAAAACCGTTGCCGTTGGTACGCGTCTGGCTACCGTCGATAATCGCGGAATGGGGGTTGTGGTTGAAGTCTATCGAGGCATGCGGATGATTGGAATACGATAGCAGGCCGGGATAGCGGTTCGTCGCCTCCATCAATAGCGCGTTCAGCTGCTGCGCGGTGACATCACGGTCCAGTTTCACCATCATGTCGATAGCGGACACGTTAAGTATCGGCACCCGTATGGCCTTGGCCTGCACTTTGCCGGCCAATTGGGGTAGAAGCCGCTCCACACCTTGCGCCAGTCCCGTTGCCACGGGGACGATAGACTGCATGGCCGATCGTGTGCGGCGCAGGTCGGCGTGATGGTAACCATCGATAAGAGGCTGATCGTTCATGACCGAATGCAGCGTCGTCAGGAAAGCGTGGTCGACGCCGTATGCATCATCCAGCGCCGACAATACGGGAATAACGGCGTTAGTGGTACACGAAGCATTGGACACAATGCGCTCCTGGCCGGACAAGGCTTCGTGATTGATGCCGAAGACGACGGTAGCATCGACATCGCCGGCGCTGTTTCCCGGTTGCGAAACCAGGACACGGGGACATCCCGCGTCGATGAAGCGCTGGATTTCATGGCGGGCGCTGTACTGGCCCGAACATTCCAGCACGATATCCGGGGCAAGGTTTACCCAATCCACTTCTTCCGGCGTGCGCGCGTGGCTAACGTGGATATCGCTGCCATTGATGATAAGGCAGTCCGCACCCTGCTCGACCTTGCCCGGAAATACGCCGTGCGTCGAGTCGAACTGGGATAGATACGCCATGGTCGCCAGATCGGCCGGCTCGTTGATGCCAACGATTTGAAGACGGTCTTTCAGGGGCGACTCGTACAGCGCACGCAGTACACAGCGGCCAATGCGGCCATAGCCGTTGATGGCAAGACGAACAGGACGGCTCATGAATAAATGCTCGGAGAAAAGGCTACGAAAAAGGAATCAGAACGTGACGGAGAATCCGCCGTCGACAACGAGGATATGTCCATTCACGTAGGAAGAACAAGGCGCCGCCAGGAATACGGCAGCGCCGCCGATTTCGTCGGGACGCGCCCATCGTCCCAATGGATTGCGGCCCACCACAACCGGCCCTTTTACCGGATCGGCGGCGAGCTCGGCATTGGACTCTGTGGCGAACGTGCCGGGCGCTATTCCGTTGCTGGTAATGCCGCTGGGTCCGTACTCCACAGCAAGGGCCCGTATCATGCCGCACAAACCCTGCTTGGCGATGGGATAAATGGCATCGCCCAACCGGGCCAGCTCGCCGGCAATCGAAGTCAGCGTGATAAGCCGGCCCTGAAGACCATTATCGGCCATGGCCCCGGCGGCCAGCCTGGACAGTTGCACGGCAGCGATCAGATCCACATTGATCAGTTCGATGATGTCCTGGAGCGTTGCTTCGCCCAGTGCCTTGCGAATCCGGATGCCGACATTGTTGACCAGGATATCGGGCGTACCAATACTCCTGCATAACTGCGAGAAAGCCAGTTCCTGATCGGCAAGCCGGCTTATGTCCTGCACAAAGGGATACGCATCGTGGCCTTCCGCAATCAGGGCCTTTACTATCGTCGAGACGCGTTCGGCATCGCGTCCATTGATGATGACGCGTGCACCACTGGCGGCATAAGCCCTGGCGATGACAAGCCCCAAGCCCTGGGTCGAGCCGGTAATCAGGGCGGTTTTCCCCTGCAGGGAAAAATCGGGTCTGAAAGATGTGCTCATGAACGGCTGGCCTTGGCGGGTTGCGCCGCCCGCCCCGCCGCCAACCACAAGCGCGTGCAGTCCCCGGCGCGCTGGCGCAGAAAGTCGGACGTGTTGCTGCACGCATGGTCCAGCGTGATGGGTCCAGGGGTAAGGCTGAACGCGGCGGTAATACCGACTTCATACAGTGCTTCGTACCCTTCTCCCAGCGACCCTGCAATGGCGATAACGGGAATGCCACGCCGACTGGCGTACTTGGCCACGCCGGCGGGCGTCTTGCCCAGCAGCGTCTGGGCATCCATGCGGCCCTCGCCGGTAAACACCAGGTCTGTCGCATCGAGTGCCTCGGCAAGCCCTGACAATTCGGCGATAAGCTCGACGCCCGGCCGAAAAGAGGCGTTAAAGCACGTTTTCACGGCAAAGCCCAGGCCACCGGCTGCCCCCATGCCCGGGGTGTTCTTTTCGTCTTTGCCCAACTGCGCCGCACATATCTGCGCAAAATGCGCCAGCGCCTCGTCGAGCACCGCTACGTCGTCCACGGTTGCGCCTTTTTGTGGCCCGAAGATCGCGGAAGCACCCCGCGGCCCGCACAACGGGTTGTCGACATCGACCGCGATCTCGAAACTCACGTCTTTCAGGCGCGTATCGAGACCGTCAAGGGAAATACGGGCCAGGCGCTGCAGCGCCGCACCGCCCAGAGGAAGTTCCTTGCCATTCTCATCAAGCAGATTCGCGCCGAGCGCCTGAATCAGGCCAGCGCCCGCATCGTTGCTGGCGCTTCCGCCCAGGCCCAGGACAATATGACGGGCGCCCGCGTCTAGCGCTTCGCGTATCAACTGGCCGACGCCATAACTGGTCGCCTGCAGTGGACGACGCTGCTCCGGCGGAATCTGCTCCAGGCCTGCCGCCGCCGCCATCTCTATGAAGGCTTTGCCATCGCCCAGCCAGGCCCAGCTGGCGTCACAGGCCTGATCGTTGGCATTGCGCACCCTTGCATGGCGCCGTTCTCCCGAGGTTGCTGCCAGGACGGCATCCAGCGACCCTTCGCCCCCGTCGGCCATGGGCACGCATACCACGTCGGCGTCAGGCATGGCTTCACGCACCCCGCCGGCAATGGCTTGTGCCACGTCCCACGCGCTGAGGCTTTCTTTGAAGGAGTCAGGGGCAATCACGACACGCATAATGAAACAACCTTTAAATAAAGACGGGGTGAAGAAGAATGATGTGGCTTAGACCGACGCGGGCGCTGCGACAACGTTGCGGGGAGAACCCTGGTAATGAGCCTCGATGTTGTCGATAAGCTGGTCAGCCAGGGTCTGGATGGCTTGCTCGCTGGCCCATGCCACGTGCGGCGTCAGTATGAAATTGGGCATGTCCAAAAGCTGTACCAATGCGTTTTGATTGTCGGGCGGTTCCGGTGTTGTCACGTCGAAGCCGGCGGCAGTAATTTGCCCCTGGCGCATGGCAGTCACCAGGGCCGGTTCGTTGACCAGCCCGCCGCGTGCTGTGTTGATCAAGATAGGCTTGCGCTTCATGAGCGAAAATTCGCGAGTACTGATGAGGTCCCGGGTGTGGTCATTCAGTGGACAATGCAGGGTAATGATGTCGCTTTCGGCCAGGAATTGATCGAAAGGCGTATAGCCGGCGGACTGATTGGTGTCACCCTTGCGGGCCGCAAACAAAACACGCATGTCCAAAGCCTGTGCGATGCTGGCCACTGCCTTGCCCAGTGTGCCGTTGCCCACGATCCCAAGCGTCGAACCGGCCAGGTCTTTGATGGGGTAGTCGAAGTAACAAAACTGCTGGGCATCGTACCAGCGCCCTGCCTTCACCGATTCGCGGTACGCCACGATGCTGCGTCGCAGTGCAAAGATCAGCGCAAATACATGCTCCGGTACCGTGTTGATGGCATATCCGCGGATGTTGGACACCACGATGCCCTTGCGTGCGCACGCAACGAGGTCAACGTTATCGGTGCCCGTCGCCGCAACCGCTATCATTTTCAAATTGCCGGCTTGCTCTATGGCCTCTTGCCGCAGAGGCACCTTGTTGGTGATGACGATATCGGCGTGCGCGATGCGCTCGGCCACCTTGTCACGGGTGGTACGGCCATAGATAGTAAGCTCGTGCTCGAACGACACCGGCCGCAGGACGGTTTGCGGCGATATGGTCTCGCGGTCCAGGAAAACAATTTGCACAGGGCGTTGCGCCATAAGACATCCTCTTTCTAGTATAAGACAGCCGCCACATCATAGCGGCCTATCCTATATAGTAATAGGATTCTCTCTTTATTCCGCACCACCGGATTTTCATTTATGCTGCCAAGAATCTATCCCGTCACCGACTTCTTCCGCAACCCGGCCAGGGGTTTTTTCCGGCTCTCCGACGATGGGACGATGCTTGGGTTCATGGAACCGGCCATCGTAAGCGAAGGCCCCGCGCGAATGAACGTCTTTGTGCAGGACCTCGATGGCAGCACCCCTGTCGGAACGCCCAGACAGCTGACTCATGAAAGCGAGCGCGACATCAGCCAGTACTTCTGGAAAGGCGCCGACACTGTCATCTACGAAAAGGACTTCAAGGGTGATGAGAACTTTCACATATTGACCGTCAACGCCAAAAGCGGACAACTGACCGACTTGACGCCTTTTTCAGGAGTACGCGCCAGCATCGAGGACGACCTTCCCGACGACCCTGAACACGTCCTGATCAGCCATAACCAGCGCAATCCGGAAGTATTCGACGTCTACCGGGCGAACATTCTTACCGGTCAATTGGTGCTCGTCGCCGAGAACCCGGGCAATATCGTGGGATGGCAAACCGACCACCAGGGACTGGTGCGTGCCGCCATTGCCAGTGACGGGTTGGATAGCACCCTGCTGTATCGGAACACCGAGGCCGACCCGTTTCGTCCTATTCTCTCTACCGATTTCCGCACCGTCGTAAGTCCGGAATTTTTCACCTTCGATAATCAAAAACTCTACGCCTTAAGCAACCGCGGGCGAGACTGCCTGGCGTTAGTCATTATTGACCCGGCGCATCCTGATATCGAAGAGCTGGTGTTCGAAGTGGACGGTGTAGACCTTGACGGCGCAGGCTACTCACGATTGCGGCAGGTGCTCACCGTAGCGGTGTACCAGACCGACAAACCCAGATATCGCTTCTTCGACGATATCAGCGCGCAGCGCTACGCCCGAGTATTGGAAAAGCTGCCCGGATACGAGATCGCGCTGCAAAGCGGTACACGCGATGAAACCAAGTACATCGTGGCAGCCTATAACGACCGCACGCCGGGCAGCCGCTATATCTACGACGCGAATAGCGACACGCTGGACAAGTTGGCTGACATCAACCCGGCGCTGCCCGAAGACGATATGGCAGCCGTGCAACCTGTAAAGTACCAATCGCGCGACGGCTTGACCATTCATGGTTACCTGACGCTGCCGGTGGGCCGCAAGCCGGAAAAATTGCCGTGCATCATCAATCCCCATGGCGGACCCTGGCTGCGGGACAGTTGGGGTTTCAATGCGGAAGCGCAATTTCTGGCCAACCGGGGCTATTGCGTGCTGCAAATGAATTTCCGGGGCTCAACCGGTTATGGGCGCAAGTTCTGGGAAGCCAGCTTTGGCCAGTGGGGCCTGGGCATGCAAGACGACATTACCGACGGAGTTCGGTGGCTTATCGATCAAGGCATTGCCGACCCGGCGCGTATCGCCATCTATGGCGGCAGTTATGGCGGCTATGCCACGCTGGCGGGCATTGTCTCGACACCCGACCTGTACGCGGCAGCCGTCGACTATGTAGGTGTGTCGAACCTGCTTACGTTCATGAATACCATACCGCCCTACTGGAAGCCCATGCTCACCAAAATGCACAGCATGGTGGGCGACCCGGTCGCCGATCGCGAGCGCCTCGAGGCAACGTCGCCGGCGCTGAATGCCGACAAGATCAAGACCCCCCTGTTTATTGCGCAGGGGGCCCATGATCCGCGCGTCAATAAAGACGAAAGCGACCAGATGGTCGCTGCCTTGCGCTCGCGCGGCGTGGACGTTGAATACATGGTCAAGGATAACGAAGGCCATGGTTTCCATAACGACGAGAACAAATTCGAGTTCTATGAAGCCATGGAAGCCTTCCTACGCCAGCACCTTGACCCTTGACCTTTATCCTCGCGCTTGCCTGTAGCGCGGAACTTTCACGGAGTTTGTCCCTATGAAGCTGTATTACCTCCCCAGCGCCTGCCCCCTGGCCTCGCATATCGTTCTGGAATGGATAGGAAAGCCCTATGAAACGCAGTCCGTGGGACGCGATGAACTCAAGCAAGCCCCCTTTCTTGCCTTGAATCCACTCGGCGCAGTCCCGGTGCTGGTCGACGGCGATTTCGTCCTGACGCAAAGCAATGCCATCCTCGAGTACCTGGCCGAGCTTCACCCCGAAGCCGCCCTGATGCCCGACACCCCGCGCGAGAGAGCCGAAACACGGCGCTGGCTGGGGTTCTGCAACGCAGACCTGCACCGTACATTCAGTACCATATTTGCCGTTGGCTACTACACCGAAAACGCGGACTTCCAGCATCAGCTCATTGCCAAGACCGCTGCGAAACTGGTGCAGTTGTTTGGGGTCATGGACAAGCAACTGGAAGGCAGGCAGTGGGTCACAGGAAAACGATCCGTCGTAGACCCCTACCTTTACACCGTGTTGCGTTGGGCCCATGCTAAAAACGTGGACATCGGCAACATGAAGAATTTGCAAGCGTTCGCTGCCCGAATGGACGCAGACCCCGGAGTCCGCACAGCATTGAGTGCGCAGGGCCTGTCATAGCCGAAAGCAGGCGAACCCGGGCCGCTTCTGCCTAACGAGCGTATTATGTCTAGAGCATTTTTGGTCGAGGTGTTTACAAAGCTCGCTGCAGCGCGGGGGCACTGGGGACGGCTTTTCGTTCTTGAGCAAGGCGACAAAATGCATATTTGATTTAGAACTGGAATCAGGCCATAAGGCCGGCAAGTTTCCTATCGCGCAGTTGTCCGGGGTGGGTGTGGGCAATCCGGCGTGTAGGCGTGCGCCGCGGGCTGACGAAGGGAAGCCGGGGGTGTCGTCGGCCGCTGTCTGACCGGAGCGCAGCAATGGGAGTTCGGCAGACGCCCGGCTGGACGAGGCAGACGCGGAAACAAGCACGCCGTGCCGGACTGCCCACACCCACCCCGGACAACGTCATCAAAACAGGACAGCGTCACTAAAGCAAAGTCCCGTAAACACGGGAACCGAAAATGCTCTAGGCGCCCAGGTAAGCCTTGCGCACTTCATCGTTGACCAGCAAATTGGCACCGGTATCGGCAAGCACAACCTTGCCGGTTTCCAGCACGTAACCCCTGTCCGCAACCTGCAAGGCCTTATTGGCGTTCTGTTCGACCAGGAATACCGTGACGCCGTCGTCCCTGATGGTGCGGATGATGTTGAATATCTGGGCAATGATCAGGGGAGCCAGTCCGAGCGTGGGCTCGTCAAGCAACAGCAACTTGGGTTTGGTCATGAGCGCGCGGCCAATCGCCAGCATTTGCTGCTCTCCCCCCGACATGGTTCCGGCGCGTTGATTTGAACGCTCTTTCAAACGGGGAAACAAAGTATAGACATGATCGACACCTTCTTCGATTTCCCTGGAGCTCAGGAAAAAGCCCCCCATCTTCAGGTTCTCGACCACCGTGAGTTCCGGAAATACGCGGCGCCCCTCGGGTGAAATGGCGATGCCCCTGCGCATGATCGTGTGCGTTTCGGCCTGGGTAATGTCTTCATCCTCGAAAAATACCGAGCCGCTACGCGCGCGCGGCGAACCGCAGACCGTCATGAGCAACGTGGTTTTTCCTGCGCCATTGGCGCCGATGAGGGTTACGATTTCACCCTTGTTGACCTCGACCGAGACATCGTTAAGCGCTTGAATGGCACCATAATAAGTATGTATGTTTTGGAGCTTAAGCACTTATTCTTCCCCCAGGTAAGCTTTGATGACTCGAGGGTCGACACGAACCTCCGCAGGCAACCCTGTGGTGATGGGCCGCCCGTTCTCCATGACCATGATGCGATCCGATACACCCATAACGAGGCTCATATCGTGTTCGATCAACAAGACGGCCACGTCGAATTCCCTGCGCAACTGATCGATAAGCTGCTGGAGTTCCCGTTTTTCCTGGGGGTTAAGGCCGGCGGCAGGCTCGTCCAGCATGAGCAGGCGGGGCTTGGTGATCATGCAACGAGCAATTTCGAGCCGACGCTGGTGACCGTAGGCCAGATTGCCGGCTTCGCGATTGGCATATTCCCGGATACCCATGAAGTCCAGCCATTCGCCGGCGCGCTGCAAGGCATCGTCCTCGGACTTACGATAGGACGGCAGTTTCAGCAAGCCGGGCAGCAGGCCCGTCTGGATACGCGTATGTTGCGCCACCAACAGGTTCTCGAGCACAGTCAGGTTCTTGAACAGGCGCACGTTTTGAAACGTGCGCACCAGCCCTTGCTGTGCCACCTTGTGGCTGGGCAAGCCCGAAATGGGCCTGCCGTCCATCATGATGTTGCCCGACGACGGTTTATAGAAACCACCGACGCAGTTGAACACCGTGGTCTTGCCCGCACCGTTCGGGCCTATGATGGCAAACACTTCGTCGCGCTTTACCTGGAACGCTACCTGGTCCACGGCAAGCAGTCCGCCGAACCGCATGGTCAGTTCGGATACCTCAAGCAGTACATCGCTCATACCTTCAGCTCCACATGCGGACGTTTAACAGGCAACAGTCCTTGCGGGCGCCACATCATCATTAACACCATCACCAACCCAAAAATCAACATCCGGTACTCAGCGAACTCCCGGGCTATTTCGGGCACGACGGTAAGCACAATAGCCGCCAGAATGACACCGACCTGAGAGCCCATGCCGCCCAATACAACGATGGCCAGAATAAGCGCGGATTCCATGAAGGTGAACGATTCTGGATTTACCAGCCCCTGGCGGGCAGCGAAAAATGCACCGCCCAGGCCGGCGAACATGGCACCCATGGTAAATGCCGACAGTTTGACACGGGTGGGATTCAAGCCGAGCGACCGGCAGGCGATTTCATCTTCGCGCAAGGCTTCCCAAGCCCGGCCTATGGGCATGCGTATGACCCGGTTGGACACAAACAGTGCAAGCAAGGCAAGGGCAAGAGCCATCAGGTACAGGAAGACGATGACATCCTGCGTGGCGAACTCCCATCCGACCAGGTCGTGGAAAGTGGTCTGCCCTTCGGCGGCCCGCCTGGCCATGGGGAAACCGAAGACGGTTGGCTTGGGGATGCCGGAAATTCCGTCTGGCCCGCCGGTGAACCCATACAGGTTGATCAGCAGCAAACGGATGATCTCGCCAAAACCCAGTGTAACGATGGCAAGGTAATCGCCCCGCAGTCGCAATACCGGAAAGCCCAGCACAAAGCCGAACAAGGCTGCCATTGCGCCGGCAAGCGGCAAGGCCTGCCAGAAGCCCCAGCCAGCCCAGTGGTACAGCAAGGCGTAGGTGTACGCGCCTACCGCGTAGAAGCCCACAAAACCGAGGTCGAGCAAGCCTGCGAAACCCACCACAATATTCAGGCCCAGGCCCAACATGATGTAGATAAGGACCAGCGTAGCGATGTCCACCTGGGCACGTCCGGTGGTAAACGGAAATACGATTGCAATGGCCACCAGCAGGAATATCAGCCCCCGCCTGGCCTGATCGGAAAGTACGGGAAGTGCGCGCTTCACTGCCTTCTTGGCAAAGACGCGTGCAAAGAACGGCCGCAGCACAAGCTGGAATACGAACACAATTCCCATGCCGGCCAGGATGATGCCCCAATCGGGTTCCAGGTGCGTTTGCATCCCCACTCGGGCTATCTGCAACCCGAAGACCGGCGCAATAATGACCCCGGCCATGAAGGCGGCGATCAGCGCATTTTTTATATTGTTACCCATCACACTTTTTCCACTTCGGGTTTGCCGAGCAAGCCGGTTGGGCGGAACAGCAAGATGAACACCAACAGGCCGAAGGCAACGATATCTTTGTACTGTGACGAAATATAAGCCGCCGCGAATGTTTCAGCCAGACCAAGCAATACCCCGCCGAGCATGGCGCCGGGTATGCTGCCTATGCCGCCAAGCACCGCGGCGGTGAACGCCTTGATGCCGGCAAGAAAGCCGATAAAAGGATTGAGCTTGCCGATGGCGAGCGCAATAAGTACGCCGCCCACGGCGGCCAGCATGGCGCCGATGATGAAGGTGAAGGAAATGATGCGGTTGGTATCGATGCCCAGCAAATTAGCCATGCGCAGGTCTTGCGAGCACGCACGCGATGCGCGGCCGATGCGCGAATACTTGATGAACAGCGAAAGCGCGACCATCAGCACCACAGTGACCACGATGATCATGATCCGGGAATAAGGTGCCGTGACGACGAAATCGCTTCCCATTTTGAACTGCACCGATCCGGTGATTAGCGCGGGCACCGCCATATCGCGGGCGCCCTGGCCAATGGCGACCCAGTTTTGCAGGAAGATGGACATGCCGATGGCCGAAATCAGCGGCACCAGGCGAGGCCCCCCGCGCAAGGGCGCGTAGGCGACTTTTTCTATTGCATACCCGTACACGCCGGTGACCAGCACCGCGATGACGAGCATGATGAGGATGATGACCGGCAAAGGCAAGCCGCTGTTGACACCGATGGCCGAAAGCGTGACCAGGCCGACGTAGGCGCCGATCATGTAGATCTCGCCGTGCGCGAAATTGATCATGCCGATAATGCCATAGACCATGGTATAGCCAATAGCGATGAGCGCGTAAATAGCGCCGAGCGACAGCCCATTGAATAGCTGTTGCGTGAGCTGGGGTAGGAGTTCAGACATAAAACGGGTATTCCAATGCGGCAGCGGGAAAATTGCAACCTACTGGCCGAGGAAGAAAAGAAATGCTCCAGCCCCGCGGGGCTGGAGCACAGAGTACGGCAATTAGAACTTCAGCTGCTCCATGTTGCCGGCCTTGTCCCACTTGAAGACGGCGAATTCAAACTTTTTTAGGTCGCCCTTTGCGTCGTATTCGACTTTACCGATAGCGGTATTGAAAGGATTGGCGTGCATGTAATCGGCAACCTTGGCAGGGTCTGTGCCCACGGCATTGATACTGTCGGCCAGGATCTGCACGGCGGCATACGAGGTGAGTGTGAAAGCACCATCGGGACTGCGCTTGGCGGACTTGAAGTTTTCGAGAACTTTTTCGTTGCCGGGCAGCTTGGTGAAGTCGGCGGGCAATGTGACCAGAAGGCCATCGATGGCCGGACCGGCAATGGCCACGAGGTCTTTATTTGCAACGCCTTCAGGACCCATGAACTGCGTCTTGAGCCCTTGCTCGCGCGCCTGGCGCAACAACAAGCCCAGTTCGGCATGGTATCCGCCGAAATAGATCAGGTCGGGATTAAGCGACTTGAGCTTGGTGATAACGGCTGAATAGTCGCTGTCGCCAACGTTGATGCCCTCGAAGAAGGCAACATTGACATTATCTTTGGCAAGGCTGTCGCGAACCTGGCTGGCCACGCCGGAACCGTAGGTTTGCTTGTCATGCAGGATGGCAACGGATTTGGGCTTGAGCTGCTTGGCGATATAGCCGGCTGCAAAAGGACCTTGCTGATCGTCGCGGCCTATGGTGCGGAAGAAGTAATGCGGCTTGATCGTGTCGGTGACCAGCGGCGAAGTGGCTCCGGGTGTGATGGCCACAATGCCTTCCTGCTCGTACACATTCACGGCCGGAACGGTGGTGCCGGAGCAAGCATGGGCGACTGCGAATTTGGCGCCGGAATTGATGACCCGATTGGCCGCTGGCACGGCCTGCTTGGGTTCGCAACCGTCGTCGATGAGTAGCGGCTCGAGCTGCATGCCCTTGACGCCGCCGGCGGCATTGATGGCTTCGATGGCGGTCAGTGCGCCGGCCTGTATCTGGTCGCCGTATTGCGTTGCCGGCCCGGTCATGGGTTGCGGGATGCCGATCTTGATCGTATCGGCTGCGTAAACGCTACCGGCAAATGCCATAGCGCTGATGGCCACCACAAGGGGTGTAACTTTTCTTATGAACTTCATGCCTACAGATCTCCGGGTTTAGCCCGCCGCAACTGGCTTCATGTTCCGAAGACAAGTATTTTTATTACGGCCAGCCATGATGATTACCTTCCGCCTCGAACGGCTAGCGTATTTTGCCGACTCACCATGGCTATGTCACTACGGATAAGCCCTTACCGCATGCGTTTATAAGCCTGCAACTTATCCGGAAAACTCACTTGACAGTTCGGCAGCCCGGGCTGTGGCCGCCTGCATTGCCGATTGGACAACGTCGGGGAACTGGCGGTCTTGCAGCACCGCTACGGCTGCCGCTGTGGTGCCGCCTTTGGATGTGACGCGCTCACGGAGGACTGCAAGGCTCTCGTGCGATAAAGCGGCCAGTTGGGTCGCGCCGGTGAGCGTCGCCAAGGCAAGGGTACGGGCCTTGTCTTCGGACAGCCCCTGGCTGACGCCTCCTTGTATCAAAGCCTCGAGAAACAGGAATACATAGGCGGGGCCGCTGCCCGACAATGACGTGACCACATCAATGCCATGGTCGTCATCGACCCAGACCGTGTCGCCCACCGCCCGCAGCAGCTGCTGGGCCATCAGCTTGTCGTCTTGGGTAACGCCATCCATCGCCATCAGGCCACTGGCACCGGCACCGATGAGCGCCGGCGTATTGGGCATGCAGCGGATAATCCGCGTACATGGGCCGTGCTCGTTCGCCAACCATTGCGCAATAGCGCTGGCGGGAATGCCTGCGGCAATGCTGATGATGAGCGTATCTTCCCGCAGGAAGCGCCGGCAGCTTTCCACCGCCTCGCGCATGCCTTGCGGCTTGACAGCGAAAATCCAGACCCGCCGTGTCGCGAGCGTTTCATCCGGCGCCGAAGCCACCGAAACACCCTGTTGGGCCCAACGATCGAGAACGGCCGTATTGGTGTCGATGACATGGACATCGTGCGCGCCGCAGCGCTTGCCGATGAGTCCGGCCCCTAAAGCGGTAGCCATATTGCCACCGCCAATAAATGCGATAGTGAGTTCTTTAGTCATAGGCTCGATATTGTACGGTTTTAACCATTTTCCTGGATATATTTACATTGACCTGTCCGGCTCAACTTCGTTACAGTCACGCCAAAGTAATAAACATGTCATAGACTATCCACCTTACTCGGCCACGACCACTCAGATTGGCCGGGAAACTCAGGAGAAAAGACTCATGCGAGCAAAGCTATTAGCATTATCGATTGCCGGCGCGATCGCCGCCATGGGCAGCGCCAATGCTGCCACGGACATCAACTTCTGGCACTCAATGGAAGGCGCCTTGGGCGAGCGCGTCAACGGGCTGGTCGCCGATTTCAATAAAAGCCAATCCGACTACGTCGTACACGCGGTATACAAAGGCGCCTATGGCGAATCGATGAACGCCGGCATTGCCGCATTCCGTGCTGGCAACGCTCCCGACATCCTTCAGGTCTTCGAAGTCGGTACGGCCACCATGATGTACGCGAAAGGCGCCATCCAGCCGGTCCAGGAAATGTCCGAGAAAGCCGGTGACCCCATCAATCCAGCCGACTTCCTGGGCGCTGTCGCCAGCTACTACTCAGCACCCGATGGCAAGCTCGTCTCCATGCCGTTCAATAGCTCGACACCTGTCTTTTACTACAACAAAGACGCCTTCAAGAAGGCCGGCCTCGACCCCGAAAAGCCACCTAAAACCTGGGCGGAAGTCGCCGAAGCAGGCAAGAAAGTACGTGCAGCCGGCCTGGAATGCGGATACACCACTTCGTGGCCCGCCTGGATCCAGCTTGAAACCTTTGGCGCATGGCACAACACTCCTTACGCCTCTCAGGACAATGGCTTCGGTGGACTGAATGCACGGCTGGAAGTGACAAACCCGCTGTTCGTGCGTCACATGACTGAATTGGCCAAGATGTCCAAGGAAGGCACCTTCACCTACGGCGGTCGCGGCGATGCGCCCAACTCCTTGTTCACCTCGGGCAAGTGCGCGATGTTCACCGGGTCCAGCGGCAACCGCGCCAACATCATCAAGACAGGCCAGTTTGAATTCGGTACGTCTTCGCTGCCGTATTACGCCGACGTGAAAGGCGCCCCCCAGAATACGATTATTGGCGGAGCCTCATTGTGGGTGTTCGCCAAGAAATCCCCCGAAGTCTACAAGGGCGTCACTAAGTTCTTCAAATTCCTATCCAGCCCTGAAAAGGCAGCCCAATGGCACCAAGGCACTGGCTATGTACCCGTGACCAAGGCCGGATTCGAGCTCACCGAAAAATCGGGCTTCTACGCCAAGAATCCCGGATCGGACGTAGCGGTCAAGCAGCTGGATGCAACCACGACTGAAAACTCGCGCGGCATACGCCTGGGTTACTTGCCGCAAATTCGCGACATCGAAGACGGCGAGATGGAAAAAATCTTCTCCGGTTCGGTCACTCCGGAAGCGGGCCTGGCCAGCATGGTCAAGCGTGGCAACGAACTGCTCGAGCGCTTCGAGAAAAGCGTCAAGTAAGGGTTTGGACTAAAATCGCCATCGCGAGCGGCGCCCCAAGGCGGCGGCGCTCGCGGTTTTCATTTGTGCGACAATGGCGCCCTTTTTTCTCACCCCAGCCACTGGCCCGGCCCAAGCCGGACCACCATGGCAATATAAGATTCCTCCCTATGGAAAAACGTGTCGTTTTCAGCCATAAGACACTGCCCTATTTGCTGCTGGCGCCGCAATTGGTCATCACCATCGTCTTCTTTTTCCTGCCTGCCGGCCAAGCCGTGTGGCAGTCGTTCCGACTCGAAGATCCCTTTGGCCTGTCGTCCCAATTCGTGGGCTTGAGCAATTTTGCCGAATTGTTCGCCAATGACAACTACCTGAACTCCTTCAAGGTCACCTCGGTTTTTTCCGTCCTGGTGGCCGTGCTGGGCCTGACGATTTCGCTGTTGCTGGCGGTCATCGCCAACCGTGTCGTGCGCGGAGCCGGCATCTACAAGACGCTATTGATCTGGCCCTACGCCGTCGCCGCTGCAGTGGCTGGCGTGCTATGGCTTTTTCTGTTTTCGCCTTCCGTCGGCACACTGGCCGTCTATATGGCGCAAGTCGGTATCGGCTGGAATCCGCGCCTGAACGGCAATGACGCCATGATACTGGTGGTAATGGCGTCGGTCTGGAAACAGATTTCCTACAATTTTCTATTTTTCCTGGCCGGGCTGCAGTCCATTCCCCGCTCGCTCATCGAGGCCGCGGCCATCGATGGCGCCAGTCCCTTGCGCCGATTCTGGACTATTGTTTTTCCATTGCTGTCACCGACAACGTTTTTCCTGCTCGTCGTGAACGTGATCTACGCATTCTTCGATACATTCGCCATCATCGACATCATGACCCAGGGCGGACCGGGGGACAGTACCTCGATCCTCGTCTACAAGGTATATAACGCGGGATTCAAAGGGCTGGACATAGGCTCATCGGCGGCCCAGTCGGTCATTCTCATGATGATCGTCGTATTGCTTACCGTCGTGCAGTTCCGCTACGTTGACCGTAAAGTCAATTACTGACACACCCTTCTACCGCTGGCAAGGCTACACATGATTGAACGCCGTCCCTACCTGGATATCCTGTCCCATATCATCCTGATCATCGGGGTGGCGATTATCGCTTTTCCACTCTATGTCACGGTGGTGGCGTCTACGCAAACCGCACAGGAAGTCGCGCAAGCCCCCATGTCGCTGCTGCCCGGCAGCCACTTCATCGAGAACTACAGCGCCGTATTGTTTGGCGACGGTGCGAACACACCACCTGTAGCAAGAATGATGTGGGTCAGCACGGTGATGGCACTGGCCATTGCCATCGGCAAGATCACCATATCCATGTTGTCTGCGTTTGCCGTGGTGTATTTCCGCTTCCGCTTCCGGATGTTCTTTTTCTGGATGATCTTTGTCACGTTGATGCTGCCTGTTGAGGTCCGTATCGCGCCTACCTACAAGGTGGTGGCCGACCTGGGCATGCTCAACACCTACGCAGGCCTTACCCTGCCGCTTATCGCATCCGCCACGGCTACCTTCCTGTTCCGGCAATTCTTTCTGACAGTACCTGACGAGCTGATCGAGGCCGCGCGTATTGACGGAGCCGGGCCAATGAGGTTCTTCAAGGACGTGTTGCTGCCCTTGTCCCGAACCAGCATCGCCGCCTTGTTCGTCATCCAGTTCATCTACGGCTGGAACCAGTATCTGTGGCCGCTGATCATGACCACACAAGAAGACATGTATCCGGTGGTCATAGGCATCAAGCGCATGATTGCCGGCGGCGACAGCGTGACCGAATGGAACCTGGTCATGGCCACTGCCTTGCTGGCCATGATCCCACCTGCCGCGGTAGTGATCTTCATGCAGAAATGGTTTGTGAAAGGCTTGGTCGACGCCGAGAAATAAGCGCTGAGCACTGTACGCACTATTAAACCTGCCCGCTTTGTCCGGCGCACCGATTTTGGAATCAAACACATGGCTACACTGAGTTTTCGCGACGTAACCAAGACTTATCCCGGCGACATAGCTGTCATACATGGCATCAACATGGAAGTTGCCGATGGCGAGTTCATTGTTATCGTCGGCCCGTCTGGCTGCGGCAAATCAACATTGATGCGCATGGTCGCGGGACTGGAAAGCGTCACGGGCGGGGACATCAGTATCGACGGCAAGGTCGTCAACAAGCTCGAGCCCGCGGAACGCGATATCGCCATGGTGTTCCAGAACTATGCGCTCTACCCGCACATGACGGTCTTCGAGAACATGGCCTACGGCCTGAAGATACGTAAATTCAGCAAGCAGGAAATCCAATCCCGCGTAGACCGGGCAGCCCAGATACTGGAACTGTCGCTTTTGCTTGACCGCCGGCCACGCCAGCTGTCGGGCGGACAGCGTCAGCGTGTCGCTATGGGACGCGCAATCGTTCGCGATCCAAAAGTATTTCTCTTCGACGAGCCCTTGTCGAACCTGGATGCCAAGCTGCGCGTGCAAATGCGCCTGGAGATCCAAAAACTGCATTTCAAGCTTAAGACCACCAGCCTTTATGTCACGCACGATCAGGTCGAAGCCATGACCCTGGCCCAGCGCATGGTGGTCATGAACAAAGGAATACCCGAGCAGATCGGCACGCCTATCGAGGTATTCGAGAAGCCGGCATCGATCTTCGTCGCCAGCTTCATCGGCTCACCGCCCATGAACCTGGTTCCGGTACACATCGATGCGCAGCGCCAGGTCAAGGACGAAAGCGGCGCAGTGCTGCAGATCGATGCCGCATCGGTCCCGGCATCCCTGGCAAACCAGAAGGTGATCATGGGTATGCGTCCGGAGCACATGACGCTGCATGCGCCAGGAATCCCGATAGACATCGAAATGGTGGAAATTCTGGGTTCGGAACAGTTGATACACGGACGGCATGCGGATACCGCGGTCGTGTTGCGTTGCCCGGTGGGGCTGACCAAGGACTTTCCGTTGCAACTGGGCGAGACCGTCCAGGTCGGATCGGATGGCGTGCACCCATTGCATTGGTTCGATGCGGCGACGGGTCGGCGACTTATCGATTGATCGGGTGCGATAGCATTCTGTATAACAGAATGGCACAGTAGCAGTAAGGAATAAGGGCGCCTGCTGGGCGCCCTTATTGTTATTGACGTTGAACGGCCTATTTGTACACGGATTTGCTGCCGTCTTTATGCCACGTGAAGATGTCGAACTTGAACTCGGTAAGATCGCCCTGCTTGTTCCAGGAGATTTTTCCGATTGGGGTAGCGATGGAGTTGGCATGCAGATAGGCGGCCACCTTGACGGGATCGTCAACACCTGCGCCCTTGATGCCATCGGCAATGGCTTTGGTTGCCGAATAGGCGGTCAGCTGGAAAGCACCACTGGGGTCGCGCTTCTTGTCTTTGAACGCCTTGACGATGCCCGCGTTGGAGGGATCCTGGGTGAAGTCGGCAGGCAGGGTCAGGAGCATGCCTTCGACCGCGGCACCGGCGATGGCATTGATGTCCGGGTTGCCGACGCCTTCAGGCCCCATGAACTTGACTTTCAGGCCTTGCTCGGCTCCTTGGCGCAACAGCAAGCCCATTTCAGGGTGATAGCCGCCGTAGTAGACGAAGTCCGCCCCAGTGCTTTTAAGCTTGGTGATGATGGCCGAATAGTCGGTATCGCCCGCATTGATGCCTTCAAAAAACGCAATCTTGATACCGGCTTTTTCAAGCTCGGCTTTTACCGAGTTGGCAATACCCTGCCCATACGATTGCTTGTCATGAATAATGGCAACGTTCTTGGGCTTGATTTGTTCGATGATGAATTTCGCGGCGGCAGGACCTTGTTGATCGTCCCGGCCTATGGTGCGAAAGATCATGTCGAAGTTCTTGCCGTCTGTGACGCCCGGCGCGGTCGCCGAAGGCGTAACCATCAGGACGCCTTCGGTGTTATAGACGGTGGTAGCGGCAATGGTGGCGCCCGAACACACGTGCCCGACCACATAGTTGATTTCGTCGTTCACCACGCGGTTGGCGACTACAGGACCCTGCTTGGGTTCGCAACCGTCGTCGATGGAAACGGCTTCAAGCTGTTTGCCGAGCACACCACCCGCGGCATTGATTTGTTCTATAGCGGTATCGACGCCTTGCTTAACCATTGCACCATATTGGGTGACCGGTCCGGTAAACGGGCCGGCAATGGCTATCTTGATGGTATCGGCCATGGCGCCCGACGAAAGGAGCATGCCTGCGGCAAAGCCCAGGGCAGTAGCAACTGGAGTAAAACGAATTTTCATATAGCCTCCTAAGGTACGCGGGAAAGCATACACCCAAAGGGCAGCCCCGTGGCGTCATTCGGCACAGGGTTTCCTCTATGGTTATTGCAGCAAGCTGCGCAACATCCAGGCGTTCTTTTCATGGATGTCCAGGCGCTGGGTGAGCAGATCGGCAGTCGGCTGATCGTCGACGCCATCGGCTTTCTTGAAGGCCGCCCTGGCCGTTTTTGCCACAGCCTCGTTGCCCCTGACCAGCAGATGTATCATCTCTTCGGCGGAAGGAACGGTTGACGGTTCGCTGATGGACGAGAGTTCGGCATACTGGGCATAGGTGCCTGGCGCGTAATGTCCCAACGCCCGGATGCGCTCGGCAATGGCATCCAGTGCCTGCCACTCTTCCGTGTATTGCGTCATGAACATCGTGTGCAGCGTATTGAACAAGGGCCCGGTGACGTTCCAGTGGAAGTTATGGGTCATCAAATATAGCGTGTACGAATCGGCCAGCATTTTAGAGAGCTCGGCCGCAACCACTGACCGGTCTTTATCCGAGATACCGATATCGATGGGTAGACCCTTGTCGCTCATTTTTTCTGTTTTATTGCCCAGCTTTGCCGCTTTAGCCATACAGACCCCCAAGTGGTTTTTGATTGAAAACGCTCGTCCAAGGATACCATGTCGGTATGACAAATCGCGGACCTCGGCGCGCGGTGTTATTCATCATCATGCGGCGCCGGACGCCGGCGCCGTTACGGCATCCAGGTAATTCACACCGGGCAAGTTGCAGGCGCGAACCGCAGCGATAAGGGCGTCTATGGCCGTGGGACGCGGAAAACTTTTGCGCCATACAAGTACGACGCGCCTGTCGGGCACGGGTTTCTTGAAAGGAATGTAAGCCAGCAGATTGTTTTCGAGGCCAGGCATGGAAAGCGCGCTGGTTGGCAATACGGTCACGCCTATGCCGGCTGCGACCATGTGCCGTATGGTTTCCAGCGACGATCCTTCGAAGGTGCGCTGTATACCTTCGCTGGATGCCGAAAAACGCGATAGCTCCGGGCAGACCTCCAGTACCTGATCACGGAAGCAATGTCCGGTGCCAAGCAAAAGCATGGTTTCGTTCTTGAGCGTGCGCGCATCGATCTCTTTATGTGCCGTCCAGGGATGATTCGTCGGTACTGCCACCACAAACGGTTCATCGTATAAAGGATGCACCATCAAGCCCGACTCCGGCAAAGGCAAGGCGACGATGGCACAGTCGATTTCACCCTGCCGCAACAGTTCCAGCAAGCGGGCCGTGAAGTTTTCCTGCAAGAGTAACGGCATTTGGGGCGTGGCAGTGATCTGGGTCGGCACCAAGCGCGGCAAGAGATAGGGGCCTATGGTATGGATGACCCCCACCCGCAGTGGCCCGGCAAGCGGATCATGTCCTTGCCGGGCAATCTCGCGCAAATTGGCCCCTTCTTCAAGCACCCGCTGTGCCTGTGCGACGACGCGCAATCCGATAGGCGTTACGCCCACCTCGGTACCGCCGCGTTCAAACAGCACCACACCCAGCTCGTCTTCGAGCTTGCGTATGGCAACGGACAAGGTCGGCTGGCTGACGAAACACGCTTCGGCAGCCCTGCCAAAGTGCCGCTCCCGCGCCACGGCCACGATGTACTTCAATTCGGTCAAGGTCATTAGCTATCTCGTTCTAAATAAGGATCAGGCTGCGCTAACTGCGCAAAAAGTCCTGCTTGCCCCGCATCCACCGTTCCAGGTGACAGCGTGCATGTCCCGGGAAACGATCGCGCAGCTCGCGCGCCGCTTCCTGGGCCTGCTCGGCGATCATGGCATCGGTATCGATGCTCGCAAAACGCAAGAGCTCCTGGCCGGACTGTCGAACGCCAAGGAATTCGCCAGGACCACGCTGTTCAAGATCGCGTCGGGCAATTTCAAAACCATCGGCGGTTTCGTACATGGCGCGCAAGCGTTGTCGCGCCACGGCCGACAAGGGGGACTGGTACATCAGCACACAGACCGACTGTTGACTGCCCCGCCCTACCCGACCACGTAGTTGATGCAGTTGCGCAAGGCCGAAACGTTCAGCATGCTCGATAATCATAAGAGAAGCATTCGGCACGTCGACGCCGACCTCAATGACCGTCGTCGCGACCAGCAGATCAATGGCGCCGGCCCGAAAGTCCTGCATGACCTGCTGCTTTTCCGCTGCAGGCAGGCGGCCATGTACCAGCCCCACCCGCATTCCCGACAAGGCAAGGGCCAGCCTGGCATGGGTGTCCACCGCGGTCTGCAACTGCAATGCCTCGCTTTCTTCAACCAGCGGGCATACCCAGTATGCCTGGCTGCCCCGGCGCACCTCGGCGACCACATGGCTCAGCACCTCGTCACGCCGCGCATCGGAAACAAGCTTGGTCAGCACCGGACTCCGTCCGGGGGGCAGCTCATCGATCACCGAAACGTCCAGGTCCGCGAAGAAAGTCATGGCAAGGGTGCGTGGAATCGGGGTCGCGCTCATGCTCAACTGGTGCGGGATCATGGCCAGGCTGCCTTCCGATTCTTCACCCTTGCGGCTCAGGTCCAGTCGCTGGCCCACTCCGAATCGATGCTGCTCATCCAGGATAACCAGGCCGAGATTGGAAAAATTGACTTTATCCTGGATGAGGGCCTGGGTGCCCACCACCAACTGCGCCTGCCCCGATTCGATGGCTTCGATGGCCGCCTTGCGCGCCTTGCTGGACAGGCTTCCGGTAAGCCAGGCCACCGTAATGCCCAAAGGCTCGAGCCATGCCACCAACTTCTGAAAGTGTTGTTCGGCCAGGATCTCGGTAGGCGCCATGATGGCAACCTGGCTCTGACTGGAAATTGCCTGGGCCGCTGCAAACGCCGCCACAATGGTTTTGCCGCTGCCGACGTCTCCCTGCAGCAATCGGTGCATTGGAAAAGAGCACGACAGGTCGCTGGAAATTTCCGCGATGACGCGCTCCTGCGCGGCGGTCAGTGTAAACGGCAGACTGGCCCGCAATGCATCCGGCAAGCGCCCATGATCGCCCTCCAGCGCACGCGCCCTCTGACGTCGGCGAGCGGCGCGGGCTGCCGCCAGTGATATCTGCTGGGCCAGCAACTCATCGAACTTGATACGGGTCCAGGCAGGATGTCCCCGTTCAATCAAATCGCTGTACGAAATGTCGGGCGAGGGATGGTGCAACACACGGATCGCCTGGTCAAACGGCATAAGCTTGTAGCGGTCGCGAATTTCAGGCGGCAAGGTATCGGACAGATCGGCACGGACCAGAGCCTGGTCTATGGCCTTGCGCAGGCTGGCTTGGGACAGGCCATCAGTGGTCGGATATACCGGCGTCAGCGCTTGCGGCAGTGCCGTGCCGGCGACGGTGATTTTGGGGTGGACCATCTCGTGGCCCCCAAAACCGGCGCGCACCTCGCCACGCACGCGTACACGCTTGCCCACCGCCACTTGCTTTTGCTGGTTGGGATAGAAATTCAACCAGCGCAAAAGCAGTGAACCCGTGTCGTCCTCGACGACAGCCACGAGTTGGCGGCGCGGACGAAACTGCACTTCACTGCGTATGACTTCCGCCTCGACCTGCGCCGGCGCACCCGGGTACACCGACATGATGGGCGTTATGTGCGTTTCGTCTTCGTAGCGCAGGGGAAGATGCACCACGAAATCAACCGGATCCCGCAAGCCCAGATGCAACAGCTTGCGCTCGAGCAGCGAGCCGGGACCCGTCGCAGCCTGTCCCGGCGCACGCGCTTTTGTGCCAGATACGGCCACAGCGACCACCCTGCTTCGTGGGATCAAATGACAATAATCGCTTCAACCTCGAACTGCGCGCCCTTGGGCAGGCTGGCGACTCCGATCGTGGAGCGTGCGGGGAATGGCTGCGGAATAATGTCGGCCATGATGGCATTGGCGCTGGCAAACTTGCTGAGATCGGTCAGGAACAGGGTCAGCTTGACGATATGTTCCAGTGAACCGCCGGCTGCCTCGATGACGGCCTGCATATTCGCGAAAGACTGACGCACCTGCCCTTCGAAGTTTTCGGAAACGAGCTCTCCGGTACCGGGTTCGAGACCTATCTGCCCGGACAAGAATACCGTTTTTCCGGGACCCGCGGCGACAGCCTGCGAGTACGGACCGACAGCGGCCGGGGCCGCATCAGTATGGATAATTTGCTTGGCCATAAGTGTGCTCTCTGTAAAGTCAATAAAACAACTATCAGAGTGTAATCACCTATAGCTTGAATTAACAAGCCCCCCGGTGGCCCATACGGCTACTTTTCGACAAAAGCCCGTTCAATTACATAATCGCCAGGTTGTCCGACTCCACTGGATACCACGAAACCACGTTTGTCGAGCATGGCGCTGATATCGGCAAGCATATGGGGGCTGCCGCAAAGCATGGCGCGATCAGTCTGGGGATTAAGCGGTGGAAGGCCGATGTCGTTGAAAAGCTTGCCGGATTCGACCATATCGGTAATCCGCCCCTGGTTGCGGAAGGGCTCGCGGGTGACCGATGGATAGTAAATAAGCTTTTCGCGGACGATATCGCCAAAATATTCGTTCTGGGTCAGTTCATTCTGGATATAGTCGGAATACGCGAGTTCGCTTTGGAACCGCACCCCATGCAGCAAGACGATTTTATCGAAACGTTCATAGACATCGGGGTCTTTGATGATGCTCATGAACGGCGCCAGACCCGTGCCGGTGGCGAACAGATAAAGATGCTTGCCCGGTTTGAGATCATCGACGACCAGTGTACCCACCGGCTTCTTGCTGACCAGTATCGTGTCGCCCTGCTTCAAGTGCTGCAGGCGCGACGTGAGCGGACCGTCTTGTACCTTTATGCTGAGGAACTCGAGGTTTTCTTCGTAGTTGGCGCTGGCAATGCTGTAGGCGCGCATGAGCGGCTTGCCGTTGATCTCCAGGCCCAGCATCACGAAGTGACCATTATGGAAACGCAGGGCGGGATCGCGCGTGGTGGTAAAGGAAAATAAAGTATCGTTCCAGTGACGTACGTTGAGAACCTGCTCTGTATTAAAGGCTGCCATGTGATCGCGTAAAGTAAATGCTTGAAGGCCCGATTTTAGCGTGCCGGACAAAGGACATGCCGAAAACCCGGCGTGTACGAGGGATATTACAGCGTGAACGTCGCTGAATACAGGGGCGGTCCAATGAAAACCAAGGGTAATTTAAGATGGATCAAACAAGCGCCAGAAATGGCCAGACAGCGGGCCGACGGCAAGCTTTTTCATTGAATAGTTTCCCATACTCTGGTATCTTACCGCATCCATATGAGAATCATTTCTATTCAGCATTAAACTGTCCATTAGTGAACACGGTGTTCACATTTCCCATCTATATTCGTCCAGGAGATGCTCCATGCGTTCAAACCGAGAGCCGCGGCCCTTGTTTCGCTCATTAATGCTGGCCGGCTTTGCCGCCCTTTGTGCCGCATCCGGCGCAGCCGTCGCGGCCGATGTCAGTTTGTACACAACGCGCGAACCGCAACTGATCCAGCCGCTGCTGGATGAATTCACCAAAGACACGGGCATCAAGGTCAATACGGTCTTCGTCAAGGACGGCCTTATCGAGCGCGTGAAGGCCGAAGGGGAAAAGTCTCCCGCCGACCTGCTCATGACTGTGGACATCGGCAATTTGCTTGATCTGGTCGACGCCGGCATTACACAGCCTGTCCAATCCAAAGTCTTGAACGACACCATTCCCGCCAATCTGCGCGGCGCCGACAACCAATGGTATACGCTGTCCCTGCGCGACCGGGTGGCCTATGTCGCAAAAGATCTCGACGTCAATGCCCTTACCTATGAAGCCTTTGCCGATCCCAAATGGAAAGGCAAGGTCTGCATACGGTCGGGCCAGCATCCCTACAATACGGCGCTCATTGCCGCCATGATCGCGCACAATGGCGTGGAATCCACTGAAGCATGGTTGCGCAACGTCAAGAACAACCTCGGACGCAAGGCCTCGGGCGGAGACCGCGACGTGGCGCGCGACATCCTGGGCGGCATCTGCGATATCGGCATTGCAAATGCCTATTATGTCGGCCGCATGAAGAACGCTGAACCCGGTACCGATGCGCGCAAATGGGGCGACGCCATCAAGGTCGTACGTCCGACGTTCGCCAATGAAAAGAGCCGCGGCACTCATGTTAATATTTCCGGCGCGTCGGTAGCCAAGCATGCACCCAATAAGGAAAACGCCGTCAAGCTGCTTGAATACCTGGTCTCTGATAAAGCTCAAGGCCTTTACGCTAACGCCAATTATGAATACCCGATCAAAGAAGGGGTCAAGCTGGACCCTGTTGTCGCAAGTTTCGGTCCTCTGGTTGTCGATCCACTATCCCTGACCGAAATCGCCAAGCATCGCAAGCAAGCCAGCGAATTGGTGGACAAGGTTGGATTCAACAACTAAGAAGCCGACGCTGCTTCCTGGAACGCGGGCTTTAACGCCCGCGTTCTGCCGTTTTTTGCAGGAACTTCCGCTGTTGCATCTGCGCCGTTTTTTTTCATGTGAGGCTGGCCTTGGCTGGCGGGTCGGCACCATACTGATCGCGCTGTGCGTGCTCGCCCCCATCGCCACGCTATGCTGGTACGCCTTGCAAGGTACGACGGAGCACTGGTCCCACCTGCTCTCTTATGTCCTGCCCACCGCTTTTCTCAATACTACGTTACTGCTGGCGGGCGTGGGCGTATTGGTCGCCTGCCTGGGGGTGGGAAGCGCCTGGCTGATCACCGCATTCCAGTTTCCTTCCCAACGCATTCTATCCTGGGCGCTGTTGCTGCCGCTGGCGGTTCCCACCTACATCGTCGCCTTCGCCTACCTCGACATTCTTCACCCCATCGGTCCCGTGCAGACCCTGTTGCGCGACGTGTTGGGCTACGACAGCCCGCGCCAATTCCGGCTGCCGGACCTACGGTCCTTGCCAGGGGCCATTTTCCTGCTGGGCTTCGTGCTGTACCCCTACGTGTATCTCAGTACCCGTATCATGTTCGCCACGCAGGCAGCCAGTCTTCTCGAGGCAGCCCGGGTGCTGGGCGAATCCAGCCGCAGCACTTTCTTTCGCGTTGCGTTGCCCATGGCCCGCCCGGCCATTGCCGTGGGGGTCAGCCTGGCCTTGCTGGAAACGTTGAACGATATTGGCGCCTCCGAATTCCTGGGTGTCCAAACGCTGACGGTATCGGTGTATACGACGTGGGTTACGCGTTCCGACCTGGCCGGAGCGGCCCAGATCGCCCTTGCCATGCTGGCGATTGTCGTCCTGCTGATACTCATTGAACGCCATGGACGCCGCCGCCAACGCTATGCCAGTACACAACGCGCCAGGGCAATGCAGCCCCGTAAATTGAAAGGCCTTGCGGCCGCCTTTGCGTTCATGCTGGGCTGGACTCCCGTCATAATCGGTTTCGTTGCGCCCGCTTTATACCTGCTGAATGAAACCTTCAAGCACTTCAATAATGTCGGGTCGGTCTCTGACCAGCTATTGATGAGCGGCTACAACACCGTCAAGATCGCACTGATCGCTACCATTGCCACCATCGCCTGCGGACTGGTGGTTGCATGGGCGGCCCGCGCCTTGCGGCACGGCGCACCGTTCACTCTGCCCCGGCTATGCGCCCGGATCGCCACTTCCGGCTACGCCATACCGGGAACCGTATTGGCCATCGGCCTGCTCAGTCCCATCGTATTCCTTGGCAGCCTGGGCGCCGAGGTCTGGGAATTACTCGGCAATGCAGATCCCGGCCTCTTGCTGATGGGGACCACGACGGCGCTTGTATGCGCTTACGTCATACGCTTTCTTGCCATATCGATAGGCGGGATAGAGTCGGGGCTGGCTCGCATTCCACCGTCCATGGAGCAGGCGGCACGCCTGCTGGGCGAAACCTCCAGCGGCACCTTGCGTCGCATCCATCTTCCCTTGTTGCGTCCCGCCCTGGGCGCGGCAGCCCTGCTTATTTTCGTCGACGCCATGAAGGAGCTCCCCGCCACGCTTCTGTTGCGGCCGGTCAATTTCGACACTCTGGCGACCTGGCTTTATGCCGAAGCGGCCCGCGGGACCTATGAAGAAGGATCCGTCGCCGCACTGGCCATCGTCCTTGCAGGCTTGTTGCCGGTAATCCTGCTGGCACGTACCCAATTCAAATCAGCGCACTAGTATGTCAGAACTGCTCAAACTCAATAACATATCGCTGGCTTATGACACCCAGAATGGCATCGTGCCGGTCGTGGACAACCTTACGCTCAGCCTGGAGAAAGGCCATATCGGCTGCCTACTGGGCGCGTCAGGGTGCGGCAAGACTACCGTACTGCGTGCAATAGCGGGTTTCGAGCCGCTACGCAAGGGTTCCATATCCCTGGGTGCCACGGTGCTTTCCTCTGACAGCGAACAAGTCGAGCCCGAGCACCGCAATGTTGGCATGATGTTCCAGGACTACGCGCTGTTTCCCCACCTGAGCGTTGAGAAGAATATCGCTTTCGGCTTGCGCAGGTGGGACAGGCAGCGACGCAAGCTGCGCGTCGATGAACTGCTGTGCCTGGCGGGCCTGGAGGATTCCGGGCAGCGCTATCCACACGAGCTTTCCGGAGGCCAGCAACAGCGCGTGGCACTTGCGCGCGCCCTGGCGCCGGAGCCGGAACTCTTGTTGCTTGATGAGCCTTTTTCAAATCTGGATGTCGATACTCGCGAGCGGCTGGCTTTCGAAGTTCGCGACATCCTGAAAAAGACTGGCCACACCGCCATACTGGTTACCCATAACCAGGCAGAAGCGTTTGCCATCGCCGACCGTATCGGCGTGATGAAGAACGGCGTGATTGCTCAGTGGGACACCCCCTATGGCATACACCACACGCCGGTCAATGCTTTCGTCGCCGATTTCGTCAAGCGCGAAGCGCTGATGGCTCAACGTGCGCAAGCTTATTTGCGGGGCGAAGCCAGCTGATTACTCTTCTACCTAGTAGCGATAGGTATAGGTAAGCTGGACGATATCCAGGCCGTCATTGGGTTCCTTAATCCCTGCGTTGGAAAAGTGCGAGAATCTAAGGCCTAATTGATGTGCCTGACTGATAAGCACCCCAACGCCAATATGGTTACCGAATTGGAATGCCGAACCAAGATTCCTGTCGGCAAAGCTGGTACGGCTCAGTACCGTGGCGCCTACACCGATTTCCGTGTAAACGTACTCATTGGGCCACCAGCGCAACATCGGTGTAGCACTCAACTGCCATAGCGATTCAGGACGACCGTGCGTGGCATCCCAATAGGTAAGGCCCAGTTCACCATTCAAATCCAATCTGCCCCAGCCATTCTGCAACTGGTGACTCCACCAAGGCGCTGTCTCATGAAAAAGGCTGATATTACGGTAGTCGTCGTAATACCCTAGCCGCAGTCCGAGGCCGTCGCCCTGCCCCCCCGTATTCAATGCGGTATTCGCCGATGATGTCGGCTGGGAAGTGCCGATGGGCTGAGCGCCGGCCGGCAATGCAACGGCAAGAAAACCCAATGCTGCAATGGATGCTGCGCAGTGAAATACGGATTGCGATAAAGCTGTCATGAAACGCATGACCCCTCCTTGATGAACGATGTTGTGCAATAGCAATCGGTGTGCCCGATCTCGGATCGAGGGCCGTATCGCGGGCGTCAACGCGCCCTAATTGCCTGCTTCATCATTCAAGTCGAGTTCGCTGCATTTACGGGTGAGCGTATTACGCCCTATTCCAAGCCGTTGAGCCGCTTCCATACGGCGCCCCCGACTATACAGCAATGCCGTCTCGATCAATACGCGCTCAAAGTCTCGCGTGAAGCTTGACATGATTGCCGGTTCGTTGCGCGCCAACCTGGCGTGGACTTCACGACCCAGCAAGCTCGCCCAGGAGGCCTCCGGTCTCACGGTCCCGTCCGGCTGGTTTGTCGCGACAGGGAGGGCTTCTCGATGGGATGTGCCACCGGTTGGGTCTACATTGCCGTACTCGCCGGCCGCAGCGTGGCTATCGTCGCTTTGTATCGTACCGAAAACTTCCGGAGGCAGGTCTTTGGCTTCAATGACCTGGCTGGACGACATAACCGTCAGCCACTGGCAGAAATTTTCCAACTGGCGAATGTTGCCCGGATAATCAAAACTTGTCATCACCTGCTGGGCTTGCGGTGACAGGCGACGCACGGCCACGCCCAAGTCGCGGGCACTGTTTTGCATGAATAGCTGAACCAGGGCGGGGATGTCTTCTTTTCGCTCACGCAAAGGGGGAAGCCGCAAGCGAATCACATTGAGCCGATGGAACAGGTCTTCCCGAAAACGCCCTTCCGCAACCCGCTGCTCAAGGGGCTGATGGGTCGCGGCAACAATACGGACATCGGCGTTGATGGCCTGGGATCCGCCGACGCGATAAAAATTACCTTCCGCCAGCACGCGCAACAACCGGGTTTGCAGCTCAAATGGCATATCGCCGATTTCATCGAGAAACAGCGTACCGTTACGCGCCTCTTCAAAGCGCCCCCTGCGTTGTTGCGTAGCGCCCGTGAACGCACCGCGCTCGTGGCCGAACAGTTCGGCTTCCAGCAGATCTTTGGGTATGGCTGCTGCGTTCAACGCGACGAAAGGGCCATTGGCGCGATTGCTGTGAGTATGCAAGGCTTTTGCGATAAGCTCCTTGCCCGTGCCCGATTCACCTGTGATCAATACCGTCACGCTCGACGCGGCGAGGCGACCTATCGCACGAAAAACCTCTTGCATGGCGGGGGAAGAAGACTGCAGCATGATGCCTTCGCCGCTGGCCGACACGGCGTGGCGTTCGGCGCCGTCTTCGGCATCCGCACCGGCCGACTGAGCGGCGCGTTGTATCAATGCGATGGCGGCATTCACGTCAAAAGGCTTGGGCAGATAGTCGAACGCGCCTTTCTGGAAAGCGGCGACCGTACTGTTCAGGTCGGTGAAGGCCGTCATGACGATCACCGGCAAGTCAGGATGGTCCTGCTTGATGCGATGCAGCAGGCTCAGGCCATCCTGGCCCGGCATACGGATGTCGGTCACCAATACAGAAGGGCTTCCGGCTTCAAGCGCCTCCAGCACTTCGGCGGCACTTGCAAAAGTCTGGGCGGGAATGGCCACCCGGGCCAGCGCTTTCTCGAGCACCCAGCGGATGCTCTGGTCATCGTCAATAATCCATACCGGTTTCATCTTTACTCCAAAGGCAGAATCATCCGGAATTCGGTATGACCTGGGCGTGAATCGAACTCAATGATTCCGCCATGTTGTTGCACGAACTCCTGGGCCAGGCTCAGGCCCAACCCGGTACCGCTAGCCCTGCCAGTGACCAGGGGATGAAATATCTTGTCATGCAGCTCGGCGGGTATTCCAGGTCCGTTATCGATGACGGACACCACAATGCCAAGCTTGGCCTGGCGGGTGGCGAGCAACAGCTGGCGTCCGATGCGGGTCCGCAAGGTCAGCCTGGGTGCGCGAGTGTCCGGATCCTCCGACAACGCCTGTGCCGCATTTCGCGTCATATTCAGGAAGGCCTGCAGCAGGCGGGCGAAATCGCCATGCAGGTCGGGCACCGACGCATCGTAGTCCCGGACAATTTCGATCTGGGAAAACTCAGCCTTGGCCAGCGTGTAGACCCTCTCGCAGATTTCATGAATATTGAAGTCCGCCTTGCGCAGCGTTTCGCCCTGAGGTGCGATCAGCCGATCAACAAGGCCGGCCAACCGGTCGGCTTCGGCAATGATGACCTGGGTATATTCATGCAAGGCATCTGAATCCAGTTCGGCCTCCAGCAGTTGCGCCGCGCCCCGTATGCCGCCCAGCGGATTCTTCACCTCGTGCGCCAGGTTGCGCAAAGACTCCCTTTGCGCGGCCAGCTCCTTGCTGAGTTGCTGATGCCGATCAATCAGAATATGGTGCTCGATAACCCGCAGCTCCAGGAGCGCCGCCCATTCCTGCTTATGCAAAGGAACGATCGCCAGGCTTATGGGCACTGAAACACCCGAACAGTCGACCACGAGGTCTTGCCGCAGAATGCCGAATTTGCCATCAATGGCATCCGGAAACCGACTCTGCAGCGACGTGTCGGAACTGAACAGATGCTGGGCTTGCATGCCGGCAAGCTGGCGACGCGACAGGCCGAATAACTCTTCGGCCGCCGTATTGGCGTGTTGAATTGATCCACCGGCCCGCAAAAGCAACACTGCCGTCGACAATAAATCGTAACTCGCTACGTCCATGATCCGCCTTTACAACCCGAAGGTCGGATTGACATTGCCTATGACAGGCAATGCCGCGCCAGCCCGGGTACGGAGCCGGCGTTTTTCTTAGATGCTGTAATACATGTCGAACTCGACGGGGTGAGAAGTCATGCGCAGGCGCGTGATCTCGGCCATCTTGAGTTCGATATAGGCGTCAAGCATATCGTTGCTGAATACACCGCCACGAGTCAGGAACTCGCGGTCCTGGTCCAGCGCGGCAACGGCCTCTTCGAGCGATGCGCAAACCGTCGGGATTTTTGCGTCTTCTTCCGGAGGCAGGTCGTACAGGTTCTTGTCGGCCGGATCTCCGGGATGGATCTTGTTCTGCACGCCATCCAGCCCTGCCATCATCAATGCCGAGAATGCCAGGTAGGGATTGGCCAGCGGATCGGGGAAACGGGCCTCGACGCGGCGGCCCTTGGGGCTGCTGACATACGGAATGCGTATGGACGCCGAGCGGTTCCGAGCCGAATAAGCCAGCTTGACCGGCGCTTCGAAATGGGGAACCAGGCGCTTATACGAGTTGGTGCCCGGATTGGTGATTGCGTTCAGCGCCTTGGCATGCTTGATGATGCCGCCAATGTAGTACAGCGCGAATTCGGACAAGCCAGCATAGCCATTGCCAGCAAACAAGTTCTGGCCGTCTTTCCAGATGGACTGGTGTACGTGCATGCCGGAACCATTGTCGCCGACAATGGGCTTGGGCATGAACGTAGCCGTTTTACCGTATACATGGGCCACATTACGGACGGTGTATTTCAGGATCTGGTTCCAGTCAGCACGCTGGACCAATGTGCTGAACTGGGTGCCGATTTCCAGCTGGCCCTGGCCTGCAACCTCGTGGTGATGCACTTCAACGGGAACGCCCTGCTGCTCGAGCAGCAGGCACATTTCGGAGCGCATATCCTGGAAACCATCTACCGGGGATACCGGCACATATCCGCCTTTCAGGCCCGGCCGATGTCCCTGGTTGCCGCCATCCATGTCGATGGCGCTGGACCAAGGGGCTTCGTCGGACTTGATCTTGACGAAACAACCTGACATGTCGTCATTCCAGGTAATTCCGTCAAAGACAAAGAATTCCGGCTCGGGACCGAAGTAAGCGGTATCGCCCAGGCCGCTGGATTTGAGATAGGCTTCGGCACGCTTGGCAAGCGAACGGGGATCGCGGTCGTAGCCCTTGAGGTCGGACGGTTCCACCACATCGCAGGTAAGAATCAGTGTGTTTTCTTCCCGGAATGGATCCAGGTGCGCCGTGCTTGCGTCAGGAATCAACACCATGTCGGAGGCTTCGATCCCTTTCCATCCGGCAATGGACGAGCCGTCGAACGCCACACCTGTTTCCATTTTCTCTTCATCCACCGTGTGGGCGGGCACAGTGAGGTGGTGCTCTTTACCTAGCGTATCGGTAAAGCGAAAGTCGACAAAAGTGACTTCACGATCTGCAATTAGCTTAACAACTTCTTCCGGGGTGGACATATAGGGGCTCCTGCACCAATAGAATCGAGAAAATTAGGAAAAGACAAATAACCTTACGCAATGATCATGCCAGGTTTAAATAGACCATAACGGCGCATGCTGCGAGAACGCGCCTTCATGATTCCCCATAACGGTACATTACGCACCATTATGGGGCAAATTGCGGTGCATGAAGCGACCCAGGCGTGCTTACTCAAGAAATTCGGCCTGCAAGTCGTTCAAGAACCGCCAGCCCAGGGCGCTGGCGCGGAAACGGCCAAGCTCGGGATCGAGCAACCCTCTGGCCCGGGCACGGTCGACGGCGGGCTTGATGGCAAGCAGCGATAAACCTGTGTGTTCCTTAAAACTGCTCGACGCGACGCCGTCTTTAAGACGCAGGGCATTCAACATGAATTCGAATCCCAATTCGGCCGGCCCGATGATGCGTTCTTCAGCAATATGACTGCCGTCGCGACGGACGGATTTCTCGATCCAGGACGCAGGATTCTTCAGCTTGGCCTGCCGTATTATCTTGTCATGGAACGACAATTTGCCATGCGCCCCTGGGCCGATACCGAGATAATCGCCGAACTCCCAATAATTGAGGTTGTGCAGGCAGCGTTGGCCAGGCTTGGCATAAGCCGACACTTCATATTGTTCCCAGCCGCCGGCACTGGTCGCCTCGGTGATGAGATCCTGCATGGCCGCGCTGATATCGTCATCGGGCACAACAGGCGGGTATTTGGCAAAAACCGTATTGGGCTCAAGCGTCAAATGATAAAGGGACAAATGACCCGTTTGAAACGCCATGGCTTGCTGCAAGTCTTTCGCACAGGCCTCGATGGATTGTCCCGGTAAGGCGTACATGAGGTCCAGGTTGACCCGATCGACCGAACGCTGTGCGACTTCGATCGCTTCACGGGCTTGCCTGGCATCGTGTATGCGGCCCAGCGCCTTGAGCGCCCTGTCATCAAAGCTTTGGATGCCCAAAGACATGCGATTCACGCCGCTGGCCGCGTAATCGGCAAAGCGTCCCGCCTCGACGGTGCCCGGATTGGCTTCCATGGTAATTTCGGCATCGGGAAGCACATTCAGGCAGGCGCGGAACATGGCCAGCATTTCATCCAGCGCCTTGGCTGACAACAAACTGGGTGTACCACCGCCAATGAAAATAGACACGACCTGCCGTCCCCATATCAGGGGTAGCGCCTGCTCAAGGTCGGCCTGCAAGGCAGCCAGGTACTCGCGCTCGGGCACCTCATTCTTTAATTCATGGGAATTAAAATCACAATAAGGGCATTTGCGCACGCACCAAGGCACATGTACATACAGGGACAAAGGTGGAAGACTGGTAAGCGCCGACGAGGCGCTGATGCGAGGCACGACACCGGGTTTTTTTATTCTTTCTTCGGGTACTTGAGCGGAAATAGGATGCACCTGGGTCTCGAAGTTAGGACGTCTTGGTCGCGGCGGCTTGGTCGTTCAAAGCCTGCAACAACAACGTCAGGGCCTGGGCGCGGTGGCTGCAACGGTTCTTTTCCGCCGGATCGAGCTCGGCTGCCGTCTTGCCCAGTGCGGGAAGGAAGAAGTGGGAATCGTAGCCGAAGCCGTTACCGCCTTTGGGCGTATCCACGATCTCCCCTTGCCATACACCTTGGGCGATGACAGGCATGGGGTCGTCCGCGGACCGCAAATACACCAGCACCGCCACATAGCAGGCGCTGCGATCTTCGACACCCGCCAATTGCTGCACCAGATACCGATTATTAGCCGCATCGGATTTTTCACCGCCCGCCATCGACGCGAACCTGGCGGAATACACCCCGGGCGCGCCATCAAGCGCAGCCACGCTCAGGCCCGAGTCGTCGGCCAGGGCCGGCAGGCCGGTGATCCGGCTGGCATGCCGGGCTTTGGCCAGCGCGTTTTCGACGAAAGTCAGGTGCGGTTCCTCTGCCTCTGACACGCCGAGTTCCTCTTGCGCAACCATGGTGATGTGGGCCCGCTCGAGAATGGCGGAGAATTCCCTTAATTTGCCTCGATTGTTCGACGCCAATACTACTTTATTCACTGCCTTTCTCCGTTGCGCCGTCCTTGACCAGCAAGGAAACAAGTTCCTTGGCAAAAACCGGCAGCTTATCAAACTGCTTGACACAAATATGCAGGCGCCGTAACGCCCATGCATCGTTCAAGGTGATTATTTTCAGGGGTAAATCTTTTACATAGCGCCGCGCAGCCGACTCTGGAATTACGCCTATTCCCACCTGTGCCGCAATCATGCGGCACGCCGCCTCGAAATTGCTGACCTCTACCCGAAAACGCAGTACGCGGCCCAGGTCGTCCGCCGCCTGCAGCAGGAATGCGTGAATGGCGCTGGCTTCGGAGAGCCCAACGTAGTCATAGACCAAGGTCTCATCGAAATCAACCGTTGCATTCGCGGCCAATGGATGATCCTGGTGCGTGATAAGCGCCAGGCGGTCGGTCCGATAAGGCAGGAACTCAATACTCTCGCCACCGCCGACCTGGGCGGTAATGCCGACATCGGCCGTCCCGTCGGCGACCGCCTTGACAACCAGGTAGCTGAGCCGTTCGCGCAGTTCGACATTGACGTCGGGATGCGCGGCAAGGTAGTTGGCCAAAATTGCAGGCATGAATTCATTCATTGCCGTCGTATTGGCATACACCCTGACCCGCCCTTTAACACCGCTGGCGTACTCCTGTATATCGCCGCGCAAATGCTCGAGTTGGCGCAGCACCACACGCGCATGCCGCACAAACGCTTCGCCTGAAGGCGTAAGCGTAACACCCTGGCTATTGCGGTAAAAAAGCGCTGTCCCCAGGTGATTCTCGAGGTTCTTGACCCGATTGCTGGCTGCGGGCAATGACAAGAATGATCGTTCCGCGCCCTTTGTCATGCTTTGGGCGCCGGCAACATTGACCATGAGCTGCATGTCGGTCAAATCAAAGTGCATCGCCATGTATAGGTATTCTCTTCAAAATTGGCAAACCCAGGCTTAAGCAAGCAATAATTGGCAAGCAGGAAGCATTCGGGCAAAGTGATAGCCATTGTAATGAAACCGGACGCCATCACGCCATGCAACAATCCATCCAGCCCTTCCAGGAAATTCGCGACGCCATACGCGACCTATGTTCCCAGTTTCCCCCCGAGTATTTTCGCAAGGTGGACCACGAACGGGGATACCCCGAAGAATTCGTCAACACCCTGACGGAAGCGGGATGGCTCGCGGCACTGATACCCGAAGAATACGGCGGCTCGGGCCTGAGCCTGACGGAAGCGTCGGTCATCATGGAAGAAATCAATCGCAGCGGCGGAAACTCAGGCGTGTGCCACGGCCAGATGTATAACATGGGCACCCTGTTGCGGCACGGCTCCGCTGAACAAAAACAGCGCTACCTTCCACGCATCGCCACGGGCGAACTGCGCCTGCAATCCATGGGCGTAACCGAACCCACGACGGGCACCGACACCACGAAGATCAAGACGACCGCCGTCAAGATCAACGATCGTTATGTGATCAACGGGCAAAAGGTATGGATTTCACGCATACAGCATTCCGACTTGATGATACTGCTTGCACGCACGACCCCGCTGGATCAGGTGAAGAAAAAATCCGAAGGCATGTCGATTTTCATCGTTGATCTGCACGAAGCCATCGGCAAGGGCATGGAAGTGCGCCCCATATTGAACATGGTCAATCATGAAACCAATGAGCTGTTCTTCGACAACCTCGAAATTCCCGCCGAGAACCTGATCGGGGAAGAAGGCAAGGGCTTCAAGTACATTCTCGACGGATTGAACGCCGAACGCACCTTGATCGCCGCCGAATGTATCGGCGACGGGCACTGGTTCATTGATAAAGTGTCCGCCTATGTCAAAGAACGCATCGTCTTCAACCGCCCCATCGGCCAAAACCAGGGTGTGCAGTTTCCCATTGCCCGCGCTCACATCAATGTAGAGGCTGCCAGCCTCATGCGCTACGAGGCCTGCCGGTTGTACGATGCGCATCAGCCCTGCGGCGCCCAGGCCAATATGGCCAAACTTCTTGCCGCCGACGCATCGTGGGAAGCCGCCAATGCCTGCCTGCAGTTCCACGGCGGGTTCGGCTTTGCCAATGAATACGATATCGAACGCAAGTTCCGCGAGACCCGCCTGTATCAGGTAGCGCCCATTTCAACGAATCTTATACTTTCCTACGTGGCTGAACACGTGTTGGGCCTGCCCCGCTCGTTTTAAGCCTACGAACCTATGTTCACCCTTTACCGTAACCTGGCTGGAATCCTGAAATGACTCATCCAAGTGCCGAACTCGCCGAATTCGCAGCTCAACTTGTTTACGAAGACATCCCGGACGATGTGCTGCGCCGCACTGAAGACCTGATGCTCGATTGCCTTGCGTCGACACTGGCTGGTTCCAGTGCGCGCGCCGTGCAAACCATTGCCCAGTTCGCCGACACCATGGGCCCCACCAGCGGTCCCTCCGAGAACATGGTCACCCGCCGAAGCACCAGTCCGCTTTTCGCTGCCATGGTCAACGCGGCAGCCGCCCATATGGTCGAACAGGACGATGTGCATAACGGTTCGGTATTTCATCCCGCCGCGGTGGTTTTTCCGCCGGCGATCGCCACCGCCCAGGCGTTAGGGCGCTCCGGCAAAGAACTTCTAGTGGCCTGCGTGGCCGGCTACGAAGTCGGAATACGCGTGGGTGAATTCCTGGGCCGATCACACTACAAGGTCTTTCACACTACTGGAACTGCAGGTGCGTTGGCGGCCGCCGTGGCTGTGGGCCGCCTGTTGAACCTGAACAAGCAGCAAATGCTTCATGCATTGGGCTCAGCCGGCACACAGGCCGCCGGTTTGTGGGAATTTTTGCGCGACGCCGCCGACTCCAAGCAACTGCATACGGCCAAGGCGGCGGCAAACGGAATGACCGCCGCGTATCTGGCGCACGACGGATTTACCGGTGCACAGCATATATTGGAAGGCCCGCAAGGCATGGGAGCCGGCATGTCCCAGGATGCCGACCCGGCAAAACTGACTGACCGATTGGGAACGCGCTGGACGGTCCTTGAGACCTCGTTCAAGTTCCATGCTTCCTGTCGCCACACGCATCCCGCTGCCGATGCGCTGCTGGACGTCGTCCAGTCAAATGACCTGTCGATCGATGACATTGCCAGCGTCGTCGCCCATGTACACCAAGGCGCTATCGACGTACTGGGTCCGGTTACGAACCCGACTTCGGTCCACCAGTCCAAATTCTCCATGGGCTCGGTGCTGGGGCTGATCGCACAACAACGCCGTGCGGGCCTGCCCGAATTCGACGCGGGTCTGGATGATCCCGCGGTCGCCGCGTTCCGATCACGGGTATCGATGGAACTCGACGACGAAGTCGATACCGCCTATCCCCGCCAGTGGATAGGCAAGGTCACCGTGCAGACCCGCGATGGTCGCACGCTGACGGCTCGCGTCGACGAACCAAAGGGAGACCCGGGGAACACACTAAGCAGGAACGAGATTGAAGACAAGGCCTTCAGGCTTGCAACCTACCGAAACGCCGCGAGCAAGGAAGAAAGCCAGGCACTGATCGAAAAAGTCTGGAGTCTTGCAGAGCTCCAGATGGTGGGCCGCTTTCTCGGTTAGCGTTCTCTCGGCAGAAACGCTCAGCCCAGAGCCAGCTTCTGGGCTGCCACCAGCTCGACAATCCCGTCCCGGGCCAGATCCAGCAAGGCGTCCAGTGCTTCCCGATCAAAGGTCTGGCCTTCGGCGGTTCCTTGCACCTCTACGAAATGACCAGCGCCCGTCATGACAATGTTCATGTCGGCGCCGCAGCCCGAGTCTTCAATGTAATCCAGGTCCAGCACTGGCCGGCCATTGACCAATCCCACTGATACGGCGGCCACGTGGTCGATCAAAGGGTTGGACGCGACCAGGCCTTGCTGCAACAATCCGCGCGTAGCAATTGCGGCGGCCAGCCACGCGCCGGTAATGCTGGCGCAGCGTGTGCCCCCATCCGCCTGCAATACGTCGCAATCCAGATGCAGCGTGCGCTCACCCAGGGCGTTCAGGTCGAATACGGCCCGCAAACTGCGGCCAATCAGACGCTGGATCTCCTGGGTACGTCCACTCTGCTTGCCGCGAGCCGCTTCGCGATCGGAGCGTGTGTGTGTCGAGCGTGGAAGCATCCCATATTCCGCAGTGACCCATCCTTGTCCTTTACCCTTAAGGAAAGACGGCACTTTCTCCAGTACGCTTGCGTTACACAAGACATGCGTGTCGCCGGCCTTGATCAATACCGAGCCTTCGGCATGGCGGGTATAGCCGGTCTCGATGGAAAGCGGCCGCAATTCAGTCGTTGCGCGGCCCGTCGGACGAACGGTGTTATAGGCAGGGTTAGGCGTTGATTCGGACAAGAGAGACTCCAAAATAATGTCGAGGATCAGGAGGGAATGATACTCTCACGCCGAAAGCGTTGGGGCTGCGCGCGGTGAAAGGCAATCCTCGCGCCATCGCGGTCGTGATCCAGCGCGGCCTTACAATATGGTTTTACGCACACAACAGGAATTCCCCCTCATGATCCGTAGCATGACCGCCTTTGGCAACGCACGCGCCGAATCGGCACAAGGCAGCGTCACCGTCGAATTCCGCACCGTCAACAGCAGGTTTCTGGATATCAACTTCCGTCTGCCGGAAGACCTTCGCATGGCGGAAAATATCATCCGGGAAAAGCTCGGAGCGGTGGTGACACGGGGAAAAGTCGAAATCCGGGTCAACTATGCACGCACCGAGACCCGCGCCATGGCCAGCCTCGATCCCGACTACCTGTCAATGCTGGCCGCGCAACTGCAGACAGCACGCCGGGTCATTCCGGATGTGCCGGCGCCACGCCTTTCCGAGCTTCTCAATGCGTCCAGTTCCGCCGAAAACGCCAGCTTCGACCCCGAGATATGGACCGCCATGTGCGCTGAGGCCACCACTCAGGCGCTCGCAGAACTACAGGCCGCCCGCGAGCGTGAAGGCCAACGCCTCGCCGCCATAATGAGCGAATGCGCGGTGGCGGTCAGCACCATTGTCGACGACGTAGAGGTCCAGCTGCCGGCCCTGCTTGTGGAACACCAGGATAAACTCAGCAACAAGCTGCGCGATACGTTGGCCGCCGTAAGCCCCGATGGATTCGCCCTGATCAGCGGTCCGGAACTGTCCGCCCGCATCGCCCAGGAATCGTCACTTTATTCACTACGCATTGATGTGGCCGAAGAGTTATCCCGCTTGCGCTCGCATATCGCCGAACTCCAGCACCTGCTAAGCACCGGCGAAACCATGGGTCGGAAAGACAAGAAAAACATCGGTAGCGCGGGAAAGCGCCTGGACTTTCTGTTTCAGGAAATGAACCGCGAAGCCAATACCTTGGGCTCCAAGGCCAGCGCCTTGAGCGTTACGCGCGCGGCCATCGATCTTAAATTGCTAATCGAACAGATGCGCGAGCAGGCGCAGAACATCGAATAGGACGAATGCGGACGCAAGAATGCTTGCGTCCGACGCGCATGACTGGTATCTATAGAATGCATTCCCGCCCGACAGCATCTATTGAGCGATATTCCAATCATGCCAACAGACACGAATAACAAGCCACTAGGGAATCCGACATTGCACAGCAGCGGGAAGCTGCCCGCCACACAGGCGCCACGGCCCGCGCTGGCCGCCCTTGCCATATTCCTTGACCTCGATGGCACGCTGGCACCCATCGCTGCGACACCGGACGAGGCGCATGTTCCCGTGGCCACGCTCCATCTGCTTGACGACCTTTACCGGGCAAGTGCCGGTTCACTGGCCATCGTGTCGGGTCGCGATTCACCCGACATTGACCGCCTTCTTGGACCGCTGATCCTGCCTTACGCCGCGCTGCACGGAGCACGAATAAGAATGCCGGACGGAAAGATCGAAACGCTGAATGTACCGCAGGAAAGCCTGCAAGACATAAGCGCCATGGCGGAGAACCGACTACGCAACCTGCCAGGAACGATACTGGAGCGTAAGGCCTTGTCCGTTGCACTTCATTACCGCAACGCACCTGAATTTGAAGACGAAATACGCCGGCTTGCTGCCGACGCCTTACTCAAGCATCATTCTGTGTTCGAAGTCCAGGAAGGAAAAATGGTCGTGGAAATAAAGCCGCGCGGGGCAAGCAAAGCCAAGGCCATTGAGCACTTCATGGGCATCGCGCCGTTTCAGGGACGCATCCCGCTCTTCGTCGGCGACGACCTTACCGACGAATCCGCGTTCGGAATTGTCAACGCCCTGGACGGAATCAGCATCAAGATCGGCCCGGGCGATACGCAAGCCAATTGGCGGCTGGACGACCCGCCGGCACTCACCGCATGGTTGAGCTCACTTCTTGCTGCTCATGTTTCCAATGGCGGCAATGCGTCACTAGACGGGAGACATGGCTATGAGTAGGCTGATCGTGGTATCTAATCGCGTCGCATCGATCACCGAGGGTAAAAGCTCGGCCGGAGGACTGGTTGTCGGAGTCCTGGACGCGCTGCGGGAAATGGGCGGAATCTGGCTGGGCTGGAATGGGGAGATCGAAACAGAACCGGTGCAGTTGCCCATAACCCACAGCGACAAAAATATCGATTTCGTAACCGTCGCGCTGACACAGCGGGAATACGATCAGTACTATCGCGGTTTCTCCAACGGCGTGTTGTGGCCGACTTTCCACTATCGGATCGATCTGAGCCGCTATATCCGACGGGACTACACCGGTTACCGTGCCGTTAATCGGCGATTCGCCCAACTATTGACGTCATCCGTCAAGAGTGACGATATCATCTGGGTGCACGACTACCACCTCATCCCTTTCGGCCAGGCATGTCGCGGTCTTGGCATCAAGAATAAGATCGGCTTTTTTCTTCACATTCCCTTTCCCAGTCCTTCGGTGCTGCGTACTATTCCCTCGCATCGTGAACTCGTCGAATCGATGTGTGCCTACGATCTCGTGGGCTTCCAGACACAAGGCGACGTGCAGGCCTTCATCGACTATGCCACCCGATATCTCGACGCCACGCTGAACGGCAACACGCTCAAAATGGGCGAGCGCAGCATCAAGGTGGGCGCCTATCCGATCGGAATCCAGCCCGACCAGATCAAGGAACTATCCAAGGAATCCCGATACTCCAAACCGCTGGACGCCTTGAAGGAAGGCTTGCAACATCGCAAGCTTATCGTCAGTGTCGACCGTCTCGACTACAGCAAAGGCCTGGTCGAACGATTTGACGCTTTCGAGTGTTTGCTGGAAGGCTCCCCGCAGCACCGCGGAAAAGTAACGCTTGTGCAAATAGCTCCGCCGTCCCGGCAGGACGTCCAGGGCTACCGCCAGATACGGCGTCAGCTTGAAAGCACCGCGGGGCGCATCAACGGCAAATGGACCGAACTCTCCTGGACACCGATCCGCTACATGAACCGTTCATACGAAAGAACACTCTTGATGTCGTTTTTCCGGGTATCGCAGGTGGGGCTGGTGACGCCCCTGCGCGACGGCATGAATCTTGTCGCCAAGGAGTACGTGGCTTCGCAACCGGCAAACGATCCCGGGGTGCTGGTACTGTCCGAGTTTGCGGGTGCCGCAGCCGAAATGCAGCAAGGCGCGCTGATGGTCAATCCCTATGATGTGCAAGGCATGGCAGACGGCCTGGATCGGGCCCTGAACATGCCGCTGGAGGAAAGAAAGCAGCGATACGAGCATATGATGGGCGTACTTAAAAAAAACAACCTTTCTGTCTGGCGGGATCGTTTCTTGAACGACCTGAGCCCATGACCTGTCATCCAGTTCAGAACACCATTCCAACTTAGAACATCATTCAAATTAAGAACACCTTTCATTATGCTGAACCCACCGGAATCTTTTTCATGCGCCGCCTATATTCGAGAGGTGGGCCGCGGTGCACGCGGCGGTCGCGGACTGAGCTATGAGGACGCCAATCTGGTCTACGACGCGATTCTCGCAAATCGGGTCAGCGACCTGGAGCTCGGCGCACTGCTACTCGCCTATCGTATCAAGGGAGAAACTCCCCAAGAACTGGCGGGCATGCTGGATGCGGTCCACGGCGCAATCGATTATTTGAACTGTCCCTTTGCCACACCAGTGGTGATCCCAAGCTATAACGGAGCTCGCCGGCGCGCGAACCTCGTACCCTTGCTGGCGCTGCTGCTCAGCAAGCAAGGCATACCGGTGCTCATCCATGGTATCGCCAGCGAGCCTGGCAGAGTCAGCACAGCCGAAATATTGACTGAGCTGGGCATTCAGCCGGCACCGGATACGCGAAGCATTGAGGACGCACTTGTCCGTAGCCGACTGGCCTTCGCCTCCATCGACGTGCTGGCCCCTGCCCTGGCCAAGCAACTGGCGCTGCGCACTATCCTGGGTGTAAGGAACTCGGCCCATACGCTTGCCAAGATGCTGCAACCATTCAGCCAGCCCGCACTTCGGCTCGTCAACTACACGCATACCGCGTACCGCGATACACTGGCCGACTATTTCAGCCAGGCGGGTACGGCCGGGCCTATCGGCGTTCTGTTAAGCCGGGGTACAGAAGGCGAAGCCGTCGCTGATACCGAACTCGCGCGCGAAGCCCTATGGTTGCACGGCCGCGGCAAAGAAATTGCAATCCCAGCGACCGAGAAAGAGCATCGGGACACCCCGGTTTTACCTGAAAACCACGACGCATCCACAACCGCCAGATGGATAGAGGAAGTGATGGCCGGAAACATTCCCGTACCCAGGGCAATTGGCGCCCAGGTAAACGCCATAGTACGAATCACCACTCGGGAGGCCAGCCAGCAGTAACAGATTCCATGCGTCCCGGATCCAAAGCCGGGTACACCGCCTGGCATGGATCATGCCATTGGCGCGCCCAATACAAAAACCCCCGCACGTTTACACGGGCGGGGGTTTTCTTACTGCATAAGAGCTTGACGATGACCTACTTTCACAGACGTACGTCCACTATCATCGGCGCAAAGGCGTTTCACGTTCCTGTTCGGGATGGGAAGGAGTGGGACCACCTCGCTATGGTCGTCAAGCGTAACCGGGTGTCGGGGGGCGTGGGGCGTGCCGGATTGGGGCACCACCTTGGCCACACGACCAATCTGGGAAGAAGCACCGCACTCGCCACCCTATTCGGGGCAAGGACTGCGTACAAGTATTTAGGGGTGTCATCGGGCAGTACGGGCCGCGATGGTGTTGCGTGTTCGGGTTGGAACACGACTTTGTCTTTCATTTGTTTGAACGGTACTTGAACACGTAACCTACAAGGTTATAGGATCAAGCCGCACGGGCAATTAGTATCAGTTAGCTACGTGCATTACTGCACTTACACACCTGACCTATCAACGTCCTGGTCTCGAACGACCCTTCAGGGGGGTCTAGCCCCCGGGATACCTTATCTTCAGACGAGTTTCCCGCTTAGATGCCTTCAGCGGTTATCTCTTCCGTACGTAGCTACTCGGCAATGCCATTGGCATGACAACCGATACACCAGCGGTACGTCCACTCCGGTCCTCTCGTACTAGGAGCAGGCTCCGTCAAGTATCCAACGCCCACGGCAGATAGGGACCAAACTGTCTCACGACGTTTTAAACCCAGCTCACGTACCTCTTTAAATGGCGAACAGCCATACCCTTGGGACCGGCTACAGCCCCAGGATGAGATGAGCCGACATCGAGGTGCCAAACACCGCCGTCGATATGAACTCTTGGGCGGTATCAGCCTGTTATCCCCAGAGTACCTTTTATCCGTTGAGCGATGGCCCTTCCATTCAGAACCACCGGATCACTATGTCCTGCTTTCGCACCTGTTCGACGTGTCAGTCTCACAGTCAAGCACGCTTATGCCATTGCACTATCAGCACGATTTCCGACCGTACCTAGCGTACCTTCGAACTCCTCCGTTACGCTTTAGGAGGAGACCGCCCCAGTCAAACTGCCCACCATGCACTGTCCCCAACCCGGATAACGGGCCAAGGTTAGAACCGCAAACAAACCAGGGTGGTATTTCAAGGTTGGCTCCACGCAATCTAGCGATCACGCTTCAACGCCTCCCACCTATCCTACACAGGCCGGTTCACAGTCCAATGCAAAGCTACAGTAAAGGTTCATGGGGTCTTTCCGTCTAGCCGCGGGTAGATTGCATCATCACAACCACTTCAACTTCGCTGAGTCTCAGGAGGAGACAGTGTGGCCATCGTTACGCCATTCGTGCAGGTCGGAACTTACCCGACAAGGAATTTCGCTACCTTAGGACCGTTATAGTTACGGCCGCCGTTTACCGGGGCTTCGATCAAGAGCTTGCACTCCATCAATTAACCTTCCGGCACCGGGCAGGCGTCACACCCTATACGTCGACTTTCGTCTTGGCAGAGTGCTGTGTTTTTAATAAACAGTCGCAGCCACCGATTCTCTGCGACCCCATCATGCTCCGGGCGCAAGCCCTTCACACTACCGGGGTATACCTTCTCCCGAAGTTACGGTATTAATTTGCCGAGTTCCTTCTCCTGAGTTCTCTCAAGCGCCTTGGAATATTCATCCCGTCCACCTGTGTCGGTTTGCGGTACGGTCTCGTAGAACTGAAGCTTAGAGGCTTTTCTTGGAACAGCTTCCAATCAGTTTAGGACCGAAGTCCTATTCAGTCACACCCTTGAATTACGCGCCCGGATTTGCCTAAGCGCCTTCTACAGTGCAACAACGGGGACATCCAACACCCCGATGACCTTCTGCCATCCGTCCCCCCATCGCATTCTACGACGGTGCTGGAATATTAACCAGCTTCCCATCAGCTACGCATCTCTGCCTCGCCTTAGGGGCCGACTCACCCTGCGCCGATGAACGTTGCGCAGGAAACCTTGGACTTACGGCGAGGGGGCTTTTCACCCCCTTTATCGCTACTCATGTCAGCATTCGCACTTCTGATACCTCCAGCAGACTTCACAATCTGCCTTCGCAGGCTTACAGAACGCTCTCCTACCACAGGCATACCTATAAATAAGTATGCCTATCCGCAGCTTCGGTCTATGGCTTAGCCCCGTTACATCTTCCGCGCAGGACGACTCGATCAGTGAGCTATTACGCTTTCTTTAAAGGATGGCTGCTTCTAAGCCAACCTCCTGACTGTCAATGCCTTCCCACTTCGTTTCCCACTTAGCCATAGTTAGGGACCTTAGCTGGCGGTCTGGGTTGTTTCCCTCTTGAGTCCGGACGTTAGCACCCGGTGCTCTGTCTCCCACGCTGCTACTTGCCGGTATTCGGAGTTTGCCATAGGTTGGTAAGTCGTCATGACCCCCTAGCTATAACAGTGCTCTACCCCCGGCAGTAATACGTGAGGCACTACCTAAATAGTTTTCGGAGAGAACCAGCTATTTCCAAGCTTGTTTAGCCTTTCACCCCTATCCACAGCTCATCCCCTAATTTTTCAACATTAGTGGGTTCGGTCCTCCAGCACGTGTTACCGTGCCTTCAACCTGGCCATGGATAGATCGCTTGGTTTCGGGTCTACACCCAGCGACTAAAATCGCCCTATTCGGACTCGCTTTCGCTGCGCCTTCCCTATTCGGTTAAGCTTGCCACTGAATGTAAGTCGCTGACCCATTATACAAAAGGTACGCAGTCACGGGACAAGCCCGCTCCTACTGTTTGTATGCACACGGTTTCAGGATCTATTTCACTCCCCTTCCGGGGTTCTTTTCGCCTTTCCCTCACGGTACTGGTTCACTATCGGTCGATTACGAGTATTTAGCCTTGGAGGATGGTCCCCCCATCTTCAGACAGGATTTCACGTGTCCCGCCCTACTTGTCTGACGCCTAGTTCCACTAAATCGATTTCGCCTACAGGGCTATCACCTGCTACGGCCGCGCTTTCCATCGCGTTCGACTATCGATAAAGCTAAAACGTCAAGGCTGTTCCGATTTCGCTCGCCGCTACTTTCGGAATCTCGGTTGATTTCTTTTCCTCGAGTTACTGAGATGTTTCAGTTCACCCGGTTCGCTTCCACACACCTATGTATTCAGTGTGGGATACACCATTGCTGGTGTGGGTTGCCCCATTCGGACATCTGCGGATCAAAGCTTGTTTGCCAGCTCCCCGCAGCTTTACGCAGGCTACCACGTCCTTCATCGCCTGTAATCGCCAAGGCATCCACCATGTGCACTTAGTCGCTTGATCCTATAACGTTATAGGTTATAAGAACACTTGAGTTTTCGCGCTTGTGTGCCGCTCATCAGTTTTCATAGGCTCGCATCAGTACCCGAAGGTAGTGATACGTCTTTTGAGAACTTGTTGAACAAATTTATAATGCAATCACAACCCGTACTTATCGTTGGTGCACCACACCATCACCGACCGTAGTCGCTGCGGGGATGGCGCACACCATAAATACTCTTTGTTGTGCTTCTTCCAGATTGTTAAAGAACAAGATAAAACCATTAAGCGCTAAGC
>NZ_PDNW01000012.1 GCF_002849655.1 Pollutimonas subterranea | reverse complement strand
GTAGGGGAAATTGCGTCCGCAGCGCTGAAAATCTCCTCCAACGCCGCCCCCAAGCAGACCGGCGCAGCACTCGGTCAGATCAAGGCGCAAAAATCACTCCCGCAAGCCTCATGGTGAAAAGTCCGGGTTAGGTCATCTTTCGAAGTGCCACCCGTTTCTCCAGGCTTACCGGCCGGGCGTCCACCGCCACCTACGTCGTTATCAGGGACTTTGCTGATTTCCCCAGGTGGCTCGCGTTTCAGAGGGTCGGTGTCCGGTATTGGCTTTGTCATCACTATCTCCTGGGGGATGATGGCGTGGCTGCTGCCATCGCCATGTCTGGAATGCAAAAAACCTCTGGAGAGCGCATGTGTCGCGTCCTGCTGCTTTTCATCTCGGGCGGAATTGGTTGGCCTTGGCCGGGATCGTCCGGATCTGGGGAGTTTGTGCCCGGCAGGTCGGGATTCTCTGGGTTGGGCAAAGGCTGCCCTGGCTTTGGTGGCACGCCGATGTCCGGATTTTGCGGGTGGTCTGGGCGATGATTGGCGAGCGGTTGCATGGAATCCTCCTTTGCGGTGCCTGCCGGCCGCGGGCTGAGGTCACCATTAAATATTACTTAATGGTTATTCAGCAAGGCGCGTACCTACAAGAAGGGGCTTATGAAGAGGCCGCGGCCGCTACATGGCCAGGACGACGTTGGTGGCTTGGGCCGCACGAATGAGCCCACCAACATTGCCGTTTCGGCCAAAAAAACCCCATCCCTTGGCTCCGGTACCCTCCCGCTTAGCAAGATAAATTCTCAGTTTTCTAAAAGATGTCACTATTCGGTATAGGACTACGGATCTTTCACGATCGGCAGTCCGGGCGGGTACTGGTTCCCCGTAGCCCTCTTTATACAGAACAAAGGAGTTGCCATGGCCGCTGCACAACCAAAAGTCAACTGGAAGACAACGATACTGATGCCGGTATTTATACCGTCAGTCATCCTTATTCTGCTGCTGGTGGTGGCAACTGTTAGCAATCCGGAGGGGGCTGGCAATGTGTTTTCCGCCACCTTAGCCTACGTCACGCGCAACTTTGGCTGGTTTTACATGTTGTCGGTTGCGGTCTTTCTGGTATTCATCGTACTGGTCGCGACCACCAAATGGGGCAACATCAAGCTGGGGCCGGATCATTCCGAACCTCAATATAGTTTTGTCTCCTGGTTCGCAATGCTATTTTCGGCTGGCTACGGCATTGCGCTGCTATTTTTTGGTGTGGCCGAACCGGTATTGCACTATGCCATGCCTCCCCAAGGCGCCGGGCAAACGCTTGACGCTGCGAAGCAGGCCATGCAAATTACATTTTTTCACTGGGGCTTTCACATCTGGGCGATTTATGGTCTGGTAGGACTCGTGCTGGCGTATTTTGCGTTTCGCCACGGCCTGCCGCTGTCGATGCGGTCTGCGCTCTATCCTTTGATCGGAAAGCGCATCCACGGGCCCATTGGCCACACCGTCGACATTGTTGCCATCCTGGGTACTATGTTCGGCTTGGCCACCTCGCTGGGGCTGTCGGTTATGCAGATCAACACAGGTCTGAACTATCTGTGGCCATCGATTCCTATTAACAACACCGTCCAAGTTATCGCCATTGCAGCCATCACAGGCTTGGCGCTGTTTTCGGTGGTGGCCGGTCTGGACAAAGGCGTGAAGAACCTGTCCATCTTGAACATGGTGCTGGCGACAGCGTTGATGCTGTTTGTGTTCATCGTGGGGCCAACTCTTTTCATTCTCGAAACGTTTTTGCAGAACACCGGCGCGTACCTGAATAATATTATCGAACGCACGTTCAATCTGCAGGCGTATACGCGCAGCGATTGGATAGGCAACTGGACACTGTTCATTTTCGGATGGACGATCGCATGGTCGCCTTTCGTCGGTCTGTTTATCGCCAAGATCAGCCGTGGTCGCACAATTCGTCAGTTCGTGTTTGGCGTCATGCTGGTTCCCACGATCTTCACCTTCTTCTGGTTCTCGGTGTTCGGCGAAACAGCACTCTACGCGATTATGAACCAGGGCTACACCTCTCTAATTTCTGAAGTACAGAACAACAACGCCATTGCACTGTTCAAGTTGCTGGAACATCTGCCGTTAACTTCGATTGTCTCCTTCCTCACGGTGATATTGATCATCACTTTTTTTGTCACGTCATCTGACTCGGCATCCTTGGTTATTGACTCACTGGCGGCAGGTGGTATTGCTAATACACCAGCAACTCAACGCGCCTTCTGGGCCATTCTGGAGGGTGTCGTAGCTGCTGTGCTGTTACTGGCGGGAGGCCTGCACGCGCTGCAAAGCATGACTATCATCAGTGCGCTACCGTTCTCGATCATTCTGCTTATTTCTGCGGTCGGAATGTGGCGTGCATTGGCAATCGAAACGCACCGTGACAAAAGCCTGGAGCAACAAAAACAGCATCGCCCGACAGGTGGGCCGGTCAATGCCTGGAAAAAGCGTTTGGCTGGAATTGTGGACTACCCCGACCTCAATCACGTAAAGACCTATATCACTGAAGATGTAATGAGCACCATGAAACGCCTGGCACAAGGCCTGGATGAACAGGGCTGGCCCGCCAAGGCAGTGTTGGAAAGCGATTCATGTCGTGCCTACCTCGAAGTCGAAGTGCATAAGCCAGATCAACTAGACTTTTTATATGAAGTGCGCCTGCGCGACTACGAGATGCCCGCCTTCGCATCGCCCAGTTTTGGAAGCTCGAACAATGTAGACGGCATCGGCAGTACAGATGCCGCGACCCACGAGTCAAGCGCGCTTTACTATCGCGCAGAGGTGTTTTTACAGCGTGGCGGACTCGAGTATGACGTCTATGGTTACACACAGCAGGAACTGATCAGCGATATCCTGGATCATTTCGAAAGATATCTCAGCTTTCTACAGATCTCACCCGGTGTGCTGCCATGGAAGATGGCTGAACATGATGAAATGCTGCACGAAAAGCCCGATGACGAGGCGGCTGCTCAAACTTCAAAAAGGTGACGCCGTAGGAGTGGGGGCTCGCACGCAAGGCATGACCTGTTCATTGGACGCCAGCTCCCTGTTCGTGCAGCCCGAACACCTGCACCGAAGTGCGCTGCAGGTCTGTTACTTGCTGAATGCACGGCTTACTATCGCTTTATGTCAGAAAGGGTTAGTGCCGATGTCATCAGGAGGCGCAGGAGAAAACGTTGCGCACCGAGGCTTGTGCTTATGCGCGCATTCTGAGGTACTCGACCGTACAGGAGCACTGTCATGATGCCCAGGTGGCGTTGGTTGCTTTTGCAGTTCAGCCGGAAATTATGGTTGCGAGCGTCTTTTTTTGTTGTTGCGGGGGTTGTGTCGGCCGTCGCCAGTCTTATTCTGGCCCCTTACATTCCCTACGACTTTCCAGGAAAGATAGGCAGTGACGCGGTCGTCGACGTGCTTAAGATCATGGCTTCAAGCATGTTAGCGGTGACGACTTTCTCATTGGGGGTCATGGTTCAGGCATATTCTGCCGCTACCAACAATGTCACCCCGCGTGCAACCAAGCTGATTATGGAGGATCACACCACTCAGAACGTCTTGGGTACCTTCATTGGATCTTTCCTGTTCAGTCTGGTGGGAATCATTGCGTTGAGCACCGGTTACTTTGGTGTGCAGGCCCGGCTGATTTTGTTCGGTGTCACCATATTGGTGGTCGCGCTAATCGTGATCACATTGTTGCGCTGGATAGAATATTTGTCTCGACTTGGAAGGGTGGCAGAGACGTCGCAACGAGTTGAGGAAGCGGTTCTGAACGCTTTGAATGACCGCATTGATGCTCCTTGCCTGGGCGGGCGTCCCTTGCAGGATCCACACTGTTTGCCGCCAGAAGCCTATTTGGTGAAGGCTTCCAGAACCGGATATGTACAGCACCTCGACATAAAGGCTCTGCAGATTTGCGCAGACGAACAGCAAGCCGAAATTTTCGTTATTGCATTGCCGGGAACGTTTATTCATTCAGGCAAATTGATAGCTGCGGTCGTGCCGGGGCCCGATGGACAGCGTGTCTCGTCGGAGAAGATAGAAGAGGCCTATACCGTGGGGAATGAGCGTTCTTTTGATCAGGATCCTCGTTTCGGCCTTTCGGTATTGACTGAGATCGGCTCGCGGGCACTGTCTCCCGCCCTCAATGACTCGGGTACTGCCATAGACATCATAGGCAGATTGACCCGCGTGCTCATGGCGTGGGCGGGACGGGATCGTGGAATCGCGGCAGACCACATACTTTACCAGCGAGTATATGTCCCGCCACTTCGGGACGAAGATCTTCTGGACGATGCATTCCGACCGTTGATACGGGACGGCGTTGCTCTATTGGAAATCCAGTTGCGTCTTCAGAAGGCGTTAGCGGCATTAGCTTCAATAACCAATGGGGAACTTCGCGCGGCAGCATCCCGATTGGCCCTCACCGCGCATGAAGCCGCTTCGAGTGCGATGGTGCTGCCTGAGGACACGGAAAGGCTACGGGTGGAATACCGGGCGGTGTGGCAACCCGCCGAACGGACGCCCAATAAGTCGAGTACTGCTTGACAGGTTGAGTCGGTGGGTCGTTGTCCGTATTCTTTGAGTGTCGATCCCCCTTTAATGGGGAAGAGCCAAAAAAAAACCCAACCGATTAAGGTTGGGTTTTGAATACTGGTGGAGTCGGCGGGAATTGAACCCGCGTCCGCAAGCCCTCTGCAGGCAGTTCTACATGCTTATTCGGTTCATTTTGAGTTTTAACCTTGGATCATGCCAACCGACAGGCCCTTCCTTGGCGATTCACATTAATTTAAGATCAGGCTGAGTGACCCAACAAGATCCGATTCTTTGTAAATGACGCTGCTGTAGGTTTTACCCTACCTAACCCAAAGACAAATTAGTGCAGCGGCTTACCGCACTAGGCGGCTAAAGCGAAACGCTCGTCGTTGGCGTTTGTAGTGTTCCAGTGGATTTACGAGCTTACTGGTGCTCGGCATGCCCTACTCTGTTTCGCGACCCACGTCGAAGCCGGATCGACCCCAGAAGACTAATTGTACAGTTATTTCTAGCCAGTGACCAGCGTGATGACGATGGTAAAATTGCCGATGGCCTGTTTGAGCACTTTTTAGCCACATTGAGCCAAGCCCTGACGCTATTTCAGTGTGTTGTCGGCCGTCAAGCGCGCAAGAATGACACGGCCAGGCAAGTGAGTGACACGTTTATCTATGCGAGCCGCAGGCTTGTTTCTGGAGTTGTAATGAGTCGTAGCCTCATGAGGAAAAATCCGCTAGTGCAGTTCGCCAGCAGCGGCAGACTGGTGACGCAAATCCTGGTGGGATTGGTATTGGGGGTGCTACTGGCATACTTTTTCCCTGCCGCCGCCAAATACGTCGAATTGCTGGGCCAGTTGTTCATCAATGCGTTGAAATCGGTCGCTCCCATTCTGGTGTTTGTATTGGTGGCGGCATCTATCGCCAATCACAAGCGAGGCGAAAAAACCCGTATCGGGTCGATCCTGATCTTGTACATCTTCGGCACTTTCGCAGCGGCCCTGGTGGCGGTGATTGCCAGTTTCCTGTTTCCGTTGACGCTACAGTTAAAAACCGAGGTCGGTGAGCTGAGTCCGCCGGGCAGCATTGCGGATGTGCTCACCACCTTGCTCATGAACATCGTGGACAATCCCATCCGGGCATTGGCCAACGGTAACTATATCGGCATTCTGGCTTGGGCGATCGCATTGGGGATTGCCTTGCGCCATGCGCATGGCGCCACCAAGAACGTTATTGCCGACTTGTCGCTGAGCATATCCTTTATCGTTAAAATCGTTATCCGGATGGCACCTATCGGCATTTTTGGGCTGGTGGCTTCTACGATCGCCAATACCGGCTTTGGCGCGTTGCTGGATTATGCACGGCTGCTGGCGCTGTTGCTGGGATGCATGGTTTTCGTGGCGCTGGTCGTCAACCCCCTGATCGTCTTTGCCAAGCTGCGTCGCAATCCTTATCCTCTTGTGTTCACCTGCCTGCGTGAAAGCGGAATAACGGCGTTTTTCACACGCAGCTCCGCCGCCAACATTCCCGTCAATATGGCCTTGTGCAAGCGCCTGGGCCTGAACGAAGATACGTATTCGGTTTCCATACCGCTGGGCGCCACCATAAATATGGCCGGAGCGGCCGTTACCATTACGGTGCTCACGCTTGCGGCGGTGAACACGCTGGGTATCGTGGTGGATTTGCCAACGGCGCTTTTGCTAAGCGTTGTCGCAGCCGTCTGCGCATGTGGCGCATCGGGCGTGGCTGGCGGCTCATTGTTGCTGATACCGCTGGCATGCAGCCTGTTCGGGATTTCCGACGACCTTGCCATTCAGGTCGTGGGCGTCGGGTTCATAATCGGGGTACTTCAAGACTCGGCCGAGACCGCCTTGAACTCGTCCACCGATGTGCTATTTACTGCGGCAGGTTCGTACTCTTCCAAAGATGAACCTGTCACGGTAACCCAGTCCTGATGACTTCCAGCCAGGGCGGCCGTCGGCAGCCGTTGATGCTATGCCTTGCCTATTGGACAGCCCACTGCTGAATGGCCGGCCAAATGTCATGCGGCGATTCGGCTATGGCGTCGGCCTGCCATGTTTTGAGGGCGGTTTCCTTGCCGCAATATCCGTAGGCCGCCACAATGGTCGCCATGCCTGCCGCCTTTCCGGCGATGATATCGCGCTCGTCATCGCCCACGTAAATGCAGTCGGCCGGTGCGAAGCCGGCTTCCTTGGCGGCGTGAAGCAGCGGCGCCGGGTGTGGTTTGGCGTGAGTGGTGGTGTCGCCGCCCACGGTAACCGCGCATTCGGTAAACAGGCCCAGGTGCACCACTAGTGGTATCGCCAGATATTCCATCTTGTTGGTGACGATCCCCCAGGCGTAGCCTTTATCTTTCAATGTGGCAAGAAGCTCTTTCACCCCGGCGAAGAGGGTAGTGAGGGTGGTCATGTCTTGCTCGTAGTCTTCCAGGAATTGCTGGCGACAGGTCTCGTAGTCCGGGTCGCCAGGGCCGATATCGAGCGCCAGCTTGAGCAAGCCACGCGCGCCGTGCGAAGCATAAGGCCGGAATGTCTCGTAGGGCAGGGGAGGGAGCCCTTTACGCTTACGCTGTTTATTGGCGGCTGCAGCCAGATCCAGAGCGGTATCGGCCAGTGTTCCGTCGAAATCGAACAAGACAAGTTTTTGCATAAGGATCAGTTTTCGCGGCGGCTGGCCATGAGGTAATTGACGGAGGTATCTCGGGATATCTTGTAGAGGTCGGTGATGGGGTTGTACTCGAGGCCGGCCAGGTCGGTAGTAGACAGGCCGGCCTGTCGAACCGCAGCGGCAAGCTCGCTGGGTTTGATGAAGTTTTCGTAGCTATGCGTACCGCGCGGGAGTAGTCTTAACAGGTATTCGGCACCCACGATTGCAAACAGGAAAGACTTCGGATTGCGATTGAGCGTGGAAAAGAAAACCCATCCGCCTGGTTTCACCAAGGTGGCGCAAGCATGAACGATGGATGCCGGGTCGGGCACGTGTTCAAGCATTTCCATGCAGGTGACGATATCGAATTCACCGGCGTGCTCGGCGGCCATTTGTTCAGCGCTGATGGCCTGGTAGGTAACCGGTATGCCTGATTCCAGCCCGTGCAGTCGTGCCACCGTCAGTGATTTCTCCGCCAGATCAATGCCTGTAACCTGGGCTCCCGCCTTGGCCATGCTTTCGGCCAGGATGCCACCTCCACAACCAACATCCAGCACCTTTCTGTCATTCAGTGCGCCGGTATGCTGCTGAATCCAGTCCAGACGTAGCGGGTTTATGGCATGCAGGGGTTTGAATTCGCTTTCGGGATCCCACCAGCGCGATGCCAGTGCACTGAACTTATCGAGTTCGGCCTGGTCTACGTTGGGAGCGTGTGTTGTTGAAGAGCTTGCAGTGGCGTTCATGAGCAATCCGAAGCGTGCATTAAAAAGGTTGGACAGCGGCGGCGCTGGCATGCGGACAGGCGGCCGCAATGAATAAGGGCTCCGCAGTAATGCGGAGCCCTTATTGTAGCGTTTAACGCCAGCAAGTATTACACAGAGGTATTACTTACGGACGCCAACGATTTCGATCTCTACGCGACGGTTCTGTGCGCGGCCTTCACGAGTCTTGTTGTCGGCAACAGGGCTGGATTCGCCTTTGCCTTCAGCATAGATACGGTCGGCAGGAATGCCTTTGGTAACCAGGTAGTTCTTGACCGTGTTGGCACGGCGCTCGGACAAGCCTTGGTTGTACTTCTCGGTACCGATGGAGTCGGTGTGGCCAGTTGCGATCAGTGTTTCCAGATTGATCGTGTCGGCTTGTGCAGCGACTTGATCAAGAATCTGGCGACCTTCCGGTTTCAGTGTGGCTTTGTCGAAATCGAAGAAGGTGTCAGCATTCAACACAACTTTGGTTGAGGTAGGAGCAACCACTGGAGCCTGAGCTTGCGCAACTGGTACGCCGTCGCAACCGGGGATACCGGTAGCTGGGGTCCAGAAATTGTCACGCCAGCACAATTCGTTAGTGCCGTTTTTCCAAACGTCGCCAAACGGATTTTGCCAGTTATCGACAGTTTGCGCAGATACTGCACCAGAAGCCGAAGTGGCTGCAATGGCGAGTGCTAGTGCGATTTTGGAGGGTTTGTTCATGTTTCTCCTCGTTGAGCTTAATGCTGGTAAGTGACCGCAGCGAACCCCCGCCGCATATCAAGAAAACGGAGCCAGTATAGCAACGCTATGGGTTAATAGTATTGCGCTGGGTTTCATGCGTGTTAGGGCGAATCTTACGGCATTTCTGGGCGGTTAGTTAAGCCTGCGCTACGCATAAGGCTCAGATATCGGGATTTCTACGCTATCTCCCCTTTTAATGTTGGTTTTTGCCAACATTGCCTGGGGCGCGGGCACATTGCGACCGCTATATGCTGCAAGCATCAATTTTTGACAAATGAGAGTCTGGCGGACATTGCATTGTCACTAAGGCGTAGCCATAGGCGCAAGTGTTAGAATTTCCCATTCGCCCGTCATCGGTCCAGTTTCACGATTTTTAAGTTTTAGACAATCTATGGATTCCTTTGCCAAGGAGACCCTTCCAATATCGTTGGAAGAGGAAATGCGCCGCAGTTATCTTGATTACGCGATGAGCGTGATTGTGGGGCGAGCCCTTCCGGACGTCCGGGATGGTTTGAAGCCGGTGCACCGGCGCGTGTTGTTCGCCATGCACGAACTTAACAATGACTGGAACCGGGCCTATAAGAAGTCGGCGCGTATCGTCGGTGACGTAATCGGTAAGTATCACCCTCATGGCGACTCCGCCGTCTACGACACTATTGTGCGCATGGCCCAGGACTTCTCGCTGCGCTACATGCTTGTCGACGGCCAGGGTAACTTCGGTTCCATCGACGGCGATAACGCGGCGGCGATGCGCTACACCGAAATCCGCCTGGCCAAGATCGCACACGAACTTCTTGCCGATATCGACCAGGAAACCGTCGATTTCGGCCCTAACTACGATGGCAGCGAACAAGAGCCACTGTTGTTGCCGTCGCGTTTGCCTAATCTATTGGTCAATGGCAGTTCGGGCATTGCCGTGGGCATGGCGACCAATATTCCTCCGCACAATTTGTCCGAGGTAATAGAAGGGTGTCTGTATTGCCTTCGCAATCCGGCCTGCACAATAGACGAGCTCATTGAACTGATACCCGCGCCCGATTTCCCCACGGGCGGCATCATCTACGGCATGTCCGGGGTGCGCGAAGGCTATCGGACCGGCCGCGGCCGCGTCATCATGCGCGCCAAGACACATTTCGAAGACATGGAAAAGGGCAACCGCCAATCCATTGTCATCGATGCCCTTCCTTACCAGGTCAACAAGAAGACCTTGCAGGAGCGCATTGCCGAGCTGGTCAATGAAAAGAAAATCGAAGGCATTTCCGATATTCGCGACGAGTCCGACAAAGACGGCATGCGCCTGGTCATTGAACTCAAGCGTGGCGAGGTGCCGGAAGTCATACTGAATAATCTGTACAAGCACACGCAGCTTCAGGACACCTTTGGCATGAATATGGTGTCGCTGGTCGATGGCCAGCCGCGCCTGCTTAACTTGAAGCAAATGGTGGAGTACTTCCTGTTCCACCGCCGCGAGGTTGTCACACGGCGCACTATTTTCCAGTTGCGCAAGGCACGAGAGCGCGGCCACGTGCTGGAAGGCCTGGCCGTGGCATTGGCCAATATCGATGACTTCATCGCCATCATCAAGGCTGCGCCTACGCCACCGGTGGCACGCCAGGACCTTATGGCGCGTACTTGGGATTCCTCGTTGGTGCGAGAAATGTTGTCGCGCGCGGACCAAGGCGACACCCCGGGCGGCCAGGCAGCGTATCGGCCTGAAACGCTGCCCGACGGGTTCGGTCTGCAGGCCGACGGTTTCTATCGTCTCAGCGATGTGCAGGCCCAGGAAATCCTGAACATGCGGCTGCAGCGCTTGACCGGCCTTGAGCAGGACAAGATCGTAGCCGAGTACAAAGACATCATGGCGACGATCGCCGATCTGCTCGATATCCTGGCCCGTCCCGAGCGCGTTACCACCATCATCAGTGATGAACTGATTGCCATCAGGCTCGAGTTCTCGACCAACACCAAGGATTCCCGTCGCTCCGAGATCGAGCACAACGCGACCGAGCTCGACACCGAAGACCTGATCACCCCGATGGACATGGTGGTCACCTTGTCGCAGTCGGGATACATCAAGAGTCAGCCCTTGTCCGAATACCGTTCGCAAAAACGCGGCGGCCGGGGCAAGCAGGCAACCACCATGAAAGAGAACGACTGGATAGACCAGCTGTTCATTGCCAATACGCATGACTATCTGCTTTGCTTCTCCGACCGCGGACGTCTCTATTGGCTCAAAGTCTGGGAAGTTCCGCAAGGCTCGCGGGGTTCCCGCGGCCGTCCCATCGTCAATATGTTCCCCTTGGTCGACGGCGAGAAAATCACGGTGGTCCTGGCTGTCAAGGAATTCAGCGATGATCACTACGTGTTCATGGCAACGTCGCGCGGTACGGTCAAGAAGACACCTCTGTCCGATTTCTCCAATCCTCGCAAGGCAGGCATTATTGCTGTCGCCCTGGACGATGGCGACTATCTGATCGGCGCAGACCTTACCGATGGCAAGCACGACGTCATGCTCTTTTCGGATTCGGGCAAGGCCGTGCGTTTCGACGAAAACGATGTGCGGCCAATGGGACGCACCGCACGCGGCGTGCGGGGCATGATGCTGGAAGAAAGCCAGTCGGTCATTGCCATGCTGGTGGCGGGTGATGAAACGCAAAGCGTGCTCACGGCTACCGAGAACGGCTTCGGCAAACGGACGTCCATTACGGAATACACCCGTCATGGCCGCGGCACCAAGGGCATGATCGCCATCCAGACTTCCGCCCGCAATGGCAAGGTGGTCGGGGCCGTGCTGGTTGAACCATCCGACGAAATCATGCTGATTACTACTGGTGGCGTGCTGGTCCGTACCCGTGTCTCCGAAATTCGTGAAATGGGCCGTGCCACGCAAGGCGTGACCCTTATCAGCGTCGACGACAACACCGTATTGCAAGGTGTGCGACGTGTTGTTGAAAGCGACGCCGATACGGACGACGAATCGGCGGATCTCGATGATGCTGATGTGGTCAACGGTACGCCAGGCGGCGAGCCGGCTGCCACCGGCGATGCGGCGGCTGACGATGTCGGCGCTGATGCCGATGAATCAGGCGATTCCGATTCGAATGATGACAACGAGACCAAGGACGACAATTGATGCGCCCGTGGAATTTTTCGGCAGGCCCGTCGGCCTTGCCGCTGGAAGTGCTGCAGCAAGCGGCTGCGGAAATGACCGATTGGCATGGCAGCGGCATGTCGGTCATGGAAATGAGCCATCGGGGCAAGCAGTTTACCCAGATACGCGACGAAGCCGAGGCCGACCTGCGCGAGCTGCTGGCCATACCCGAAGACTACGAAGTCTTGTTCATGCAGGGTGGGGCAACCGCCGAGAATGCGATTGTGCCTTTGAACCTGATAGGCCGGGGCAAAACGGGCAAGGCCGACTATCTGCTTTCAGGCATTTGGTCCAACAAGTCCCACAAGGAAGCGCAGCGCTATGGCGATATTGCCGTAGCGGCTTCCAGCGGTAGCGAAACAGCGCTGGATGGCGCGACGCAAGCGCCATGGACCTGGTTTCCGGGCATCGATACATGGAAAGTCCGACCCGACGCGTCCTACCTGCATTTGTGCAGCAACGAAACCATAGGCGGTGTCGAGTTTTCCGACTGGCCTGACATGGCCTCGGTGGGCGCGCCCGATGTCCCATTGGTGGTCGATGCCTCTTCGCACTTTCTGTCCCGCTCCATCGACTTTTCCAGGGCGGCCATTGTGTATGCGGGCGCCCAGAAGAATGCGGGACCGGCAGGCGTGACCATGGTCATCGTTCGCAAAGACCTCCTGGGGCATGCCTTGCCTGTTTGTCCTTCCGCCTTTGACTACAGTAATGTCGCGGCCGCGGATTCCATGTTCAATACGCCGCCGACCTATGCCATATACGTGGCCGGGCTCGTATTCAAGTGGCTGAAGAAGCAAGGCGGTGTGGCGGCCATGGAGTCAGTCAACGTCGCCAAGGCACAGGCGCTGTACTCGTATCTGGATACCGCGGACTTTTATCTGAGCACCGTGCACGCCGCATCTCGTTCACGCATGAACGTCCCGTTTTTCCTGCGCGACGAGTCTTTGAACAGCGAATTCCTGGCCCAGGCGGATGCCGCGGGGCTGATGCAGCTCAAGGGGCACAAGAGTGTCGGGGGCATGCGTGCTTCCATTTATAACGCGGTTCCCATGGAAGGCGTTCAAGCCCTCATTTCATTCATGCAGAATTTTGCCCAACGACATGGATAATTCCTTACAAGCCCGTTTGTTGCCTTTGCGCCAGCAGATCGATTCGCTGGATGAGCAAATCCTGGATCTGCTGAACCAGCGTGCCAGGGCGGCGCAGGAAGTCGGCAAGATCAAGGAAGATTTTGATCTTGAAGGACCGGTACTCAAGCCTGAGCGCGAGGCGATGGTTATCCGCCGTCTGCAGGCACTGAACAAGGGGCCGTTCACCGAGCAGGCCATCGATGCGGTCTGGACCCAGGTTATTTCCACCTGTCGCGGGCTCGAAAGCGTACTTACGGTCGCGTATCTGGGGCCGCAAGGTTCGTTTTCCGAGCAGGCAGCGCTTGAGCACTTCGGCCACGCGGTGACCCGCTTGCGATGCGATTCCTTCGATGAGGTCTTTCGTGCTGTCGAGGCGGGCCAGGCAGACGTAGGCATGGTGCCGGTCGAGAACTCCACCGAAGGCGCCGTCAACCGCACGCTCGATCTTTTGTTGAATTCGCCCTTGAAAGTGCTGGGCGAGCGTTCCATAAAAATCCATCACAATCTGATGTCGCGATCGGGTTCGCTCGAAGGCGTCACGCGCGTCATGGCGCATCCCCAGGCGTTGGCGCAGTGCCAGGCATGGTTGACGCAACACTATCCCAAGCTCGCGCGCGACGCCGCCTCCAGTAATGGCGAAGCGGCTCGCATCGCGTCGCAGGACGCGACGGTGGCGGCCATTGCCGGCGCCGGCGCCGCGCAGGCGTGGGACCTGCAGATAGTGGCTTCGGGCATACAGGACGATCCGCAGAACCGGACCCGTTTCCTCGCCGTCGGCGCTATCGAGACGCTGCCCAGCGATAAGGACAAAACCAGCATTATCCTGGCGGTCCCGAATCGTGCGGGCGCGGTGTACGACATGCTTGCGCCGCTGGCGGCCAACAAAGTCTCCATGACGCGCCTTGAGTCCAGGCCGGCGCGCACTGGCCAATGGGAATACTACTTTTACGTTGACTTGCAAGGCCATCGCAATGAGCCGGCAGTGGCCCAGGCTTTGTCCGACCTGAAGAAGCAGGTCGCCTTTTTCAAAGTTCTGGGTTCATATCCCAGCCAGTAAAGGCCTTCGCATGATTATTGACATCCTCCATCGCGCAGGCGAACTGTCGGTCGGCAAGGTCTTTCAGCGCTCATGAGTGCTGCTTCCGTCGTCCATGCCGCGCCGTTGGTTCCTGTGCTCGCTATTGTGGGCGTCGGCCTTATCGGCGGCTCGTTCGCGGCGGCACTGCGCGATGGTGGCGCTGTAGGCCGTGTGCTTGGCGTTGGCCGTCAACCTTCATCGCTGGCGCGAGCCCGTGAGCTGGGACTGATCGATGAGGCCGTCACGCTGGAGCAGGCCGCGCAGCAGGCAGACATTATTTTTCTCTCCACGCCCGTCGGCGCTACCGAGACTATCCTGTCACGCCTGAAGCCTACTCTGCGCCCTGGCACCATTGTGACCGATGCCGGCAGCACCAAAGCTGACGTGGTCGAGGCGGCCCGGGCCGCCTTGGGCGGGCATATCGGGCAATTCATACCTGGCCATCCGATAGCGGGCGCCGAAAGCACGGGTCCGGAAGCCGCCGATGCTTCCCTTTATCGGGGCCGCACGGTAGTACTGACTCCGTTGGATGAAAATACGAGCGAGGCAAAAACCCGGCTCACACGGATATGGGAGTCTTGCGGTGCCCGAGTCATGGTCATGGACCCGCAGGTGCACGACACGGTACTGGCATCGGTAAGCCACGTGCCGCATCTGCTTTCTTCTGTGTTCATGTGGCAGGTTGCCACGGCGCACGACTCCGATATACGCATGGCGCTGGCGGGTAGCGGTTTCCGGGATTTCACACGGATCGCCGCGGGCTCGCCTGAAGTCTGGCGCGATATATTCCTTGCAAACCGTTCCGCCGTACTGGCTGAACTGCAAGAGGTCAAGGCGGCATTGAACCGGGCGGAACAGGCGCTGCAGGATGCCGATGGCGAGGAACTTGAAAATTTTCTGGAACGCGCGGCGCTGGCCCGACGATTCTGGGGCAGCAGGAGTGGTTTGACATGACAAGTCCGAGTTTGCATCTGACACCGGTCACACTGGCAACGGGTCGGCTGAATTTGCCGGGATCGAAAAGTATTTCGAACCGCGTTCTCTTGCTGGCGGCGCTGGCTGAGGGGACCAGTCAATTGAACGGCCTGCTCGACTCCGACGATACGCGCGTTATGTTGGCCGCTTTGCGCCAGTTGGGCGTCGAGGTCAAGGAAACGGGCTTGGCCCAGATAGAGGTTCAAGGCGGCAGTCCTTTTCCTGTTGGGCAGGCTGATCTGTTCCTGGGCAATGCCGGCACCGCATTCCGGCCACTGACCGCGGCCCTGGCGCTGATGGGCGGCCAATACCGCTTGTCGGGGGTAGCACGCATGCATGAAAGGCCCATCGGCGATCTCGTCGATGCCTTGCTCAGCCTTGGCGCCGATGTCCAATACGAGGGAAACGTCGGCTATCCGCCGTTGCGAATCGGACAAGGCACGATTGATGGTGGCAAACCGGTGGCGGTCAAAGGCTCGGTATCCAGTCAGTTCCTGACGGCACTGCTGCTTGCCGCCCCTTTATATGCCGCCCAGGCATCCGACGACATGCACATCGACGTGGAAGGCGAGCTGATTTCCAAGCCTTACATCCTGATCACGCTGAACCTGATGGCGCAATTCGGCGTGCAAGTTCAACGGCAGGACTGGGCCCGGTTCACCATTCCGGCGGGCTCGCGATATCGGGCACCCGGCCGGGTGGAGATCGAAGGAGATGCCTCCACGGCCTCGTATTTCATGGCGCTTGGCGCCATAGGCGGTGGGCCCATCCATATCAACGGCGCGGGTTCGCAAAGCATACAGGGCGATATGGCATTTGCCGATGTTATCGAAGCCATGGGCGCCACAGTTGTTCGCCACCCACAGTCGATCGAAGTTCGAGGCGTCCACGTGGCGCGCGGCGACAAGCTCAAGGCTTTCGACCGTGATTTCAATCTTATACCTGATGCGGCCATGACTGCAGCGATGCTGGCCTTGTATGCCGACGGCCCTTGCACGCTGCGCAATATTGGCAGCTGGCGCGTCAAGGAGACCGACCGGATTCACGCCATGCATACCGAGCTGGAGAAGCTGGGCGCCTCGGTGGAGTCGGGTGCCGACTGGATACGGGTCCACCCCATGGAGCCGACGCGCTGGAGGTCTGCCAGTATCGAAACCTATGACGATCATCGCATGGCCATGTGTTTCGCAATGGCGGCTTTCGGTCCGGTCCCGGTCACCATCCTCGATCCCGGCTGCGTCAGCAAGACATTCCCGGAATTTTTCTCCGTCTTCCACGATTTGGTACAGGCATGAGTACATCGTCGACCCGCATCCCGGTCATCACCATCGATGGCCCTACGGCTTCCGGCAAGGGCACGATTGCCCATCGTGTGGCCGAGGCCCTGGGCTGGGCTGTCCTGGACAGCGGCGCGCTATACCGGCTGACCGCGCTTGCGGTCCAGCAACAAGGGGTTGATCCCGACGACGAGATTGCCGTGGCGCAGGTTGCGCAGGGCCTGGATGTTGCCTTCCAGGGCGACCAGGTAATATTGTCCGGAATCGACGTAGCCAGCCTGATCCGGCAGGAAAGCGTCGGGAACCTGGCCTCGAAGATTGCGGCCTACCCGCCATTGCGGCAGGCCTTGCTCGATCGCCAGCGGGCATTCCGCCTTGCACCTGGGCTGGTGGCCGATGGGCGCGATATGGGCACCGTCGTCTTTCCCGATGCGCCTCTGAAAATATTTTTGGAAGCCGACGTCCGTGCCCGCGCGGAAAGGCGTTGTAAGCAGTTGAAGGAAAAGGGGTTTTCTGCTAACCTTATGCGCTTGTTGGAAGACATGCGGGAGCGCGACGAGCGCGACCGCACACGGGCCAATGCGCCGCTAGTCGCGGCGCCTGATGCCAAAACGATCGATTCGTCAGCATTAAGTATCGATGAAACGGTCAATGTAGTGCTCGATCACTGGTCGAGTTTGGGGTTCCCGGCAGCACAATAGCAGCATTGCCATATCTGCGGCCTGGAATTATTTTTTACTCCACTGGGGTCTTTTGCCCTGGTGTGTTTTTAACAGCCATCCTGGCTTATGGATTTCATTTAATGTCCACCATTCCCACCTCTGCCGCCGCCGGCGGTGAAAGCTTTGCAGACCTTTTTGCCGAAAGTATCAAGAACCAGGACATGAAGTCCGGTGAGGTCATTTCCGCAGAGGTCGTACGCATCGATCACAATTTTGTGGTGGTCAATGCCGGCCTCAAGTCCGAGGCATTGATCCCTCTTGAAGAATTCCTGAACGACCAAGGCGAGCTCGAAGTCCAACCTGGCGATTTTGTATCCGTTGCCATTGATTCGCTCGAAAACGGTTATGGCGACACCATCCTGTCGCGTGACCGCGCCAAGCGCCTTTCGGCCTGGCTGCAACTTGAACAAGCCCTCGAATCGGGTGAAATGGTTACCGGCACCATCACTGGCAAGGTAAAAGGCGGCCTGACGGTCATGACCAACGGCATCCGCGCGTTCCTTCCTGGTTCGCTGGTTGACCTGCGTCCCGTTAAGGACACCACGCCCTACGAGGGCAAGACCATGGAATTCAAGGTCATCAAGCTCGACCGCAAGCGCAACAACGTTGTGTTGTCGCGTCGCTCGGTGCTTGAAGCCAGCATGGGCGAAGAGCGTCAGAAACTGCTCGAAACCCTCAGCGAAGGCGCTGTGGTCAAGGGCGTAGTCAAGAACATCACCGACTACGGCGCTTTCGTCGACCTCGGCGGTATCGATGGCTTGCTGCACATCACCGACATGGCATGGCGCCGTGTTCGCCACCCTTCGGAAGTTCTGCAGGTAGGCCAGGAAGTCGAAGCCAAGGTACTCAAGTTCGATCAAGAAAAGAGCCGTGTCTCGCTGGGCGTCAAGCAGCTGGGCGAAGACCCATGGGTCGGTCTTGCTCGTCGCTACCCGCAAGGTACGCGTTTGTTCGGCAAGGTCACGAACCTCACCGATTACGGTGCATTCGTTGAAGTCGAAGCCGGTATCGAAGGCCTCGTGCACGTTTCCGAAATGGACTGGACCAACAAGAACGTCGATCCACGCAAGGTTGTCACCTTGGGCGAAGAAGTCGAAGTCATGGTCCTGGAAATCGACGAAGACCGTCGCCGTATCTCCCTGGGCATGAAGCAGTGCCGTGCCAATCCTTGGGAAGAGTTCTCCATCAACTTCAAGCGCGGCGACAAAGTTCGTGGCGCCATCAAGTCCATTACCGACTTCGGCGTGTTTGTCGGCTTGCCGGGTGGCATCGACGGCCTGGTTCACCTGTCCGACTTGTCCTGGACTGAAACTGGTGAAGAAGCGGTTCGCAACTTCAAGAAGGGCGACGAAATCGACGCCGTGGTTCTGGGTATCGACACCGACAAAGAGCGCATCTCGCTGGGCATCAAGCAGCTTGAAGGCGATCCGTTCAACAACTTCGTGGCCACTTACGACAAGGGCGCCGTTGTTCCTGGCGTGGTCAAGTCGGTTGAAGCCAAGGGTGCAGTTGTAACGCTGTCGCTGGATGTTGAAGGCTACCTGCGTGCCTCCGAGATCTCCACGGGCCGCGTCGAAGATGCAACAACGGCGCTCAAGGCTGGTGAAAACATCGAAACCATGATCGTCAATATCGACCGCAAGACACGTTCGATTCAATTGTCGATCAAGGCTCGCGATACAGCCGATACCGCTGAGACCATCCAGCGCATGTCGGATGCCAGCGCTTCGTCGGGTACGACCAACTTGGGAGCCTTGCTCAAAGCCAAGCTTGACCAAGCACGCGACGACGGTTAATTGATGTGACCAAGTCTGAACTGATAGCGATCCTTGCTAATCGTTACCCGCAATTGGCTGTACGCGACACGGATTACGCTGTCAAGACAGTGCTCGAAGCGATGACCCAGGCTTTGGCCGGGGGTCAGCGCATCGAGATTCGGGGTTTCGGAAGCTTTTCCTTGTCCGAACGGTCGCCGCGCGTAGGCCGCAATCCGAAGTCTGGTGAAAAAGTGTTGGTGCCTGGAAAACAGGTGCCGCACTTCAAGGCCGGCAAAGAGTTGCGGGAACGCGTGGACTCTGCCTACGACGAAGAAGTCAAGGCGGCAGCAAACGAATCGTCCGTGGCGTTAGGGCAGTTCGATACGCGCATCATGCACGGGTAGATCGGTTTAGTCGGTTTGCATTACGCAATTCGACCGGCATTTACGGGCTCTCAATTTCGAGAGCCCGTTTTTTATGGGTCGCCACCGGGCATTGCCTTCGATTCCCCTTACAATTGTCAAAATCCCGGTTTATTGGAGTGTTCGTTATGCGCTATCTCGTTTGGATATTGCGGCTGGTGGTATTTGTTGTCGTTCTAATGTTCGCGCTCAAAAATACGGGGCCTGTGGACGTCAATTTCTTTGCTGATCATGTTGTGACGGGTGTGCCGCTGATCGTGGTGATGCTGTCTGTATTCGTGTTGGGCGTGGTGCTTGGCCTATTGATCGCGGCGCCCTCCATCATGCGCCGCCGTCGCGAAGCCAATAAGCTTCGGCGCGACGTGGCACGCCTGGAAGACAAGTTGAAGTATCCCAATGTTCCCGGTGAAGCCGTGGCCCCTGAAACGGTCGCGCCCCTGGCACCTCTCTAAACTACCGAGGTTGTGAATAGTGGATTTCGAACCCTGGTGGTTGATTTTTCTGCCCTTGCTCTTTGCGCTCGGCTGGATCGCGGCGCGTGTCGACATCCGGCAAATGCTGTCCGAGACCCGCAGCCTGCCGAACTCTTATTTCAAGGGCCTGAATTTCCTGCTCAATGAAGAGCCTGACCGCGCTATCGATGCCTTCGTCGAGGTAGCCAAACTGGATCCCGAGACAACGGAATTGCATTTTGCGTTGGGTAGCCTGTTTCGCCGCCGGGGCGAGATGGAGCGTGCCATACGGGTGCACCAAAGCCTGCTGTCGCGGGCCGATCTCGCGCAAGCCGATCGGGAAAACGCCCAGCATGAACTGGCGCAGGATTTTCTTAAGGCCGGAATGCTGGATCGGGCCGAGCAGGCTTTTGAACAGGTTCTCGACAGCCGTTTTGCGGTGCCTGCCGTCAGGGCGTTGATCCGGATCTATGAGTCCGAACACGATTGGCCTCGTGCCATCGAAGCGGTGAAGCGGCTGCGCGCGCTGGTGGATGAGCCTGTGCCGCAGTTGGTCCACTATCAGTGCGAGCGAGCAGTCGCTGCCATGGCCATGAAGCCGCCCGATATTCCCGCCGCCGAAGAAGCGCTCGACGCGGCGGACAACGCGGCGGTCGCGTTGGGTGGGAAAGTCAGTGGTCAGGCCTCGGAGGCGCGCATTGCCATGGAGCGAGCGCATCTGGCGAGACTCAGCAATAAGCCCGAGCGCGAGCGCAGCTACCTGGTCTCGATCTTGAACATTGCGCCGGAATATGCCAGCCTGGTGGCGGCCGAGATACTGGAAAGCTATCGACGCGTCGGCCAGCAGGCCGAAGGTTTGCAGTTGCTGCGCAACCACTATATGCGTTATCCCTCCCTGGATACATTCAACGTGGTATTTCGCGAGCTTCGTGCGCAGGAAGGGCATAGGCTGGCCTGGACATTCGCGCGCGAGGCCTTGCGCGCGCATCCTTCCTTGCTGGGCCTGGATCGCCTGCTTGAGGCAGAGCTTGCCAGCAGCGGCTCACCGGACCAGCGCGCGGCATTGCCGGGGCTCGATGCCGGCGCTTCGTCAGCGGGGGAAGCGCTCGCTTCATTGGTTCCCGCCAACGAAATTGCAGCGGGTGCCGATCTTAGCTTGCTGCGTTCCCTTATTCATAAACATACTCAGCGTCTCGACCGCTACTCATGCCGGGTATGCGGCTTCGAAGCGCGCAATTTCTATTGGCAATGCCCAGGGTGCAACTCTTGGGAAACCTACGAGCCGCGTCGCCTGGAGGAAACGAAATGACGCCATTTCCCGTACAGGCGGCAAGCCGTGTAAAAATTCTGGTGGCCGGCGACGTCATGCTGGATCGCTACTGGTTCGGCGAGGTCGAGCGGATTTCACCGGAGGCGCCGGTGCCGGTTGTGCGCGTTGCCCGGCGCGAAGACCGTCTGGGTGGCGCAGCCAACGTGGCGCGCAATATCGTAGCCTTGGGTGCCCAGGCCAGCCTGCTGGGCCTGGTTGGTAACGACGAAGCAGGCAACAAGGTCCAGGCGCTGGTCCACGAGGCCGGCATTCGTCCTTGCCTGGTCATCGATCGCCAGGCGCCGACAACCCTTAAAATGCGCGTCCTGGGACGGCAGCAACAATTGCTTCGGGTTGATTTCGAGGAAGCTCCCGGCACGCAAGGTGTCGCTGATTTCGATGCGCGGGCACGCGAGATCATAGGCCAGCACGATATCCTGGTTTTGTCTGATTACGCCAAGGGCGCGCTGTCGCAGGTCGGCTCGCTGATACGCATGGCACGCGAAGCCGGTATTCCGGTTCTGGTCGACCCCAAGGGCCATTTGTATCAACGTTATAGCGGTGCGACCATGATTACCCCGAATCGCGCCGAGATGCAGGAGGCCGTTGGTCGTTGGCATTCTGAGCAGGAGCTCGAGGATCGCGCCCAGAAGCTGCGGGCCGAACTGAATCTCGAAGCCTTGCTGGTGACCCGGTCTGAACAGGGAATGACCTTGTTTACCGACCATGGGCGTCAGCATACCGATGCGCATGCCCATGAAGTGTTTGACGTATCCGGTGCCGGTGATACGGTATTGGCCACGCTGGCCGTTACCCGGGCGGCAGGACTTGCCTGGTTCGATGCCGTCCTGTGGGCCAATCGAGCGGGTGGTGTCGTGGTGGGCAAGCTGGGTACATCAATCGTTACCGCGGAGGAATTAGCATGCTAGTAGTGACCGGAGGAGCCGGCTTCATCGGAAGCAATCTCGTACGCGGTTTGAACCGCCGCGGCCATACCGATATTCTCGTGGTCGACGACCTGACCGAAGGCGACAAGTTCGTGAATCTGGTCAAAGGGCAGATCGCCGACTACATGCACAAGGACGAATTCCGCAGGCGTATTGCGCAAGGCCAGCTGGGCAAGGTCGAGGCCATCCTGCATCAGGGGGCATGTTCAGACACGACTGAGCGCAACGGCCATTACATGCTCGATAACAATTATCGGGTCACACTGGAATTGTTCGAATATTGCCAGGCAGGCAAGATTCCGATGCTGTATGCATCATCGGCCGCGGTCTATGGTGCGGGGCCTGTATATGCGGAAGACATCCAGTACGAATCGCCGCTGAACGTCTACGGTTATTCCAAATTCCTGTTCGACCAGGTGTTGCGCCGCCATTTGCCGTCACTGACGGCGCCGGTCGTGGGTCTACGCTATTTCAATGTCTACGGACCGCAGGAGCAGCACAAAGGCCGCATGGCTTCCGTGGCGTTTCATAACATGAACCAGTTCAAGGCCGAAGGCCATGTGCGCCTGTTCGGCGGCTGGGACGGGTATGTCGATGGCGGCCAGTCGCGCGATTTCATCTATGTGGACGACGTCGTCGACGTGAACCTGTTCTTTCTTGATCACCCGGAAAAATCCGGCGTGTTCAACTGTGGTACGGGCAGGGCACAGCCATTCAACGACGTGGCGCGAACGGTGGTCAATACAATGCGTGCCCATGCCGGCATGCCCGAGTTGACACTGGAAGAGCTGGTGTCGCAAGGCCTGCTGCGGTATATCCCGTTCCCGGACGACCTCAAGGGACGCTACCAGAGCCATACCGAGGCCGACCTGAGTCAACTGCGCGCCGCGGGCTACGATAGGCCATTCAGCAATGTGCAGACAGGCGTTGCCGCCTATGTGAATACCCTGTTGGCCCGCTAGGACCATAGCGTGCCGGGTAGCTCTACGCATGGACTATATGCAGCTGGCCGGCTGTCCGTGAGTTCATAATGCAAGGATCATTGCAGTTCTGATAATTTTCTCGGAGACTGCAATGAATCCTTTCACCCACTCCACGGTGGCGCGTCCCCTGGCGCATGGCGAGCCGGACTCTCCTGGAGCAATGGCTGCGCCACCCTCGCTCGCTGCGGGCGCCCGCCAAACCAGGCGCCGATCATTGGTCGGATTGACACTGGGCGCCATGAGTCTCGCCACCGGCCTGGGGCTGCCCGCGGCAGGCGCATTGCCGGCAGCAACGAGCGTCTTTCTGGCGCGTGCCGGTCTCCTGGCCGGTTCCGCAGCGCCGGGGCTTGCTCTGGCCATCGACGTCAATAACGCGACTCAGCAACAGTTGCAGGATGTGCGTGGCATCGGCCCCCGGACGGCGCAAGTCATCATCGATGAACGCAAGCGCGGTGGCCGGTACGAGTCCTTCGAAGATCTGTCCGATCGCGTCAAGGGCATAGGGCCCAAAAAGGCGGCGTCTTTGAAAGCTGCCGGGCTGACTTTGGGCGGCAATGCAACGGGTGGGCTGCAAGGTGTGCCGCAGAACTCGTCGCAGAAGAAATGAGCAAGGCGTGGGCTTTTATTCAATGGCAAGCATGATCGGTGTATTATTTCGAGCATGAAATCGTATTCCACTATCGAAGACACCATAGGCGCGACGCCCCTGGTTCGCCTGCAACGTATCCCTGGCGAGGCTGGCGAGCAACGCGGCAACGTCATTCTGGCAAAGCTGGAAGGAAACAATCCGGCCGGCTCGGTCAAGGACCGCGCCGCCAGCGCCATGATCCGGAAAGCTGAAGAGCGCGGCGACATCAAGCCGGGCGACACGCTTATCGAGGCGACCAGCGGCAATACAGGTATCGCCCTGGCCATGGTGGCAGCAATTCGCGGTTATAAAATGATCCTGATCATGCCCGATAACCTGTCGGTTGAGCGGCGCGCCGCCATGGCCGCATACGGCGCCCAATTCATCCTGACGCCCGCCAATCAGGGGGGAATGGAATACGCGCGCGACCTGGCCAATACGATGCAGGCCGAAGGCAAGGGCAAGGTTCTTGATCAGTTCGCCAATGCCGATAACCCAAACGCTCATTTCGAGACCACGGGTCCCGAGTTGTGGCAGCAAACCGAAGGGCGGATAAGCCATTTTGTCAGCGCCATGGGCACCACCGGTACGATCATGGGCGTGGCGGCATATTTGCGTACGCAAAATCCTGAAGTCCAGATCATTGGCGCCCAACCGGCCGAAGGCGCCCAGATCCCCGGCATACGCAAGTGGCCCGAGGCTTACCAGCCTTCCATCTACAAAGCCGATGCCGTCGACACATTCGAGGCAATAGGCCAGGCAGAGGCGGAAGAGATGGCGCGTCGCCTTGCCGCCGAGGAAGGGATATTCGGTGGCATCTCTGCCGCCGGAGCCCTCGTGGCCGCAATGCGAGTCGCGCGCCGGGTACGCAACTCAACCATTGTGTTCATCGTGTGCGACCGGGGCGACCGGTATTTGTCCACAGGCGTTTTCAACTGACGGTAGTCTAGTTCGGGCCGCCATACCCCACGCGGTCTGCCAGGGCCTGGGCCAGGTCGGCGACCGAAGTGGCATAGAAATAGCTGCGGTTGTAGTGCGTTATCGCAAAGAAATTCGGTGTGCCGGTACGGTATTCCGCCGTGCTGCGCGGTTCGTCCAGCAGGTCTACAACGCCCAGCTTATGGCCTTTCCAGTCAGGCACCGGCACGTCTGTCGGCGAGGCACTGGCAACGAGTGTTTCGCGCTTTATCTGATTGCCGGCAGATGGCCTGACTTTGGCGCCTTGGTTCTGCAGTGTCGTCCAGTCAATCGTGGGATAGAGGCCGCCCACGACCAGTTTTTGAGGGTTGTCGGGCAGAATCAACGGTGCAAAGACAGGCAGGCCGGGCTGCCAGCCATGCATTCTCAAAAAACGAGCTACCGAGACGATGGCGTCGTCAACGCTATATAGCAGGTCGATGCGCCCGTCCTTGTCACCGTCCGCGGCATAGCGCATCAGGCTTCCCGGCATGAATTGCGGCAAACCCATTGCTCCCGCAAACGAACCCTCGACCGTACGTGCATCGAGCTTCTTCTCGTAATCCAGTTGTATGAGGTCTGCCAACTGGTCGCGGAATAGCTGGCTGCGTTCGGGCCGGCTGCTGTCTGGATAGCGAAAGCCGAGGGTCGCCAGTGCATCGAGGACCCGAAAATTACCTGTGTTGCGACCATAAACGGTTTCCACGCCAATAATGGCCACAATGATCGATGGCGGTACGCCGTACTCCCGTGCCGTTCTGTCGAGTGTCGACTTGTGCTCCGACCAGAATTCCACGCCGCGATTGATGCGCACCGGTTCGACAAAGCGATTGCGGTAGGTGACCCAACTGCGACGTATGCGGGTTTTGCCGGGCGCCATCAGTCGGGACGCGGTGGCGTTGTACTGGGCCGTTTTAAGGATGTCCACCACATGCGTCAAGGGTACGTGCCGCACTTGTGATACTTCGCGGGCGTAGGCCTGGATATCTGGCGTGAGTTCTCCGCCAGCTTGCAGGAAACCATCAGTGCCTGCTGTGGAGGAACCTGCCTTGATCGATGCACCGGCAAGCGAAGGGGTGGCAGGCTGGCCCGGTGTAACGGTTGCAACCGTTACCGGCGTCGTTGCCGTGGCCGGCAGCATCTGCGCGGGTGTAAGCGCTGTGGTTTGCGTGGTACCGCAACCGGCCATCAACAGGAAAACAGAAGTAGCTTGCAAAATACGAGCAGGTTTGAACATAATCGTCCTTATGGAGACTCTATATATTACTCATCCCGCGTGCCGTCTGCATGAAATGGGAAATTGGCATCCCGAATGCCCGCAAAGGCTTGATGCCATTAATGACCAGTTGCTGGCCAGCGGGGTGATGCCGTTGCTGACCGAAGAGCATGCTCCGCCTGCATCCGACATCGACATACTGCGTGTGCACACCCCCGAATATCTTGCCCACCTGCGCGCCAGCGTGCCGGCGCAAGGGTATTTTGCCATCGATCCCGATACCCTGATGAATCCACATACGCTCGAAGCGGCGATGGTGGCTGCCGGCTCCGGCATTGCGGCGGTGGACGCAATCATGGAAAAGAAATCGCAGACGGCATTTTGCGCGGTACGTCCGCCTGGCCATCATGCGCGTCCCGGGCTGGCCATGGGCTTCTGTTTTTTCAATAACATCGCCATTGCCGCGGCATACGCGATGGAAAGGTATGGGCTGGAGCGTGTCGCCATCATCGACTTCGACGTGCATCACGGCAACGGTACCGAGGAAATGTTCTCGGGAGATCCCCGTGTCTTGATGTGCAGCTTTTTCCAGTACCCGTTCTTTCCGAATATCCGCCAGGACGATCCGGCGGAAAACATGGTAAACATACCGGTCGAGGCTTACACCCAGAGCGATGACCTGCGCCAGTTGGTAAGCGACGTATGGATGCCCAGGCTCGAGGCGTTCAAACCGGAATTCGTGTTTATCTCTGCCGGCTTTGATGGCCACCGGGAAGACGACATGGGGCAATTGGGCCTTGTCGAGTCGGACTATGCGTGGATCACAGAGCAAATGGTGACACTGGCCAAGAACTCGGCGCAAGGCCGGGTGGTCAGTTTCCTGGAAGGCGGTTACAACTTGTCGGCCCTGGGACGCAGCGCCGTTGCCCATATCAGGGCACTCGCAACGTTGTAGAATAAGAAAGTTTACGTGAATTATTGTCTGGCGGGGTAGGCCGGGGCCAACGAGCAGCAGGTTCGACAGTCCGCTTACCGCGCTGGGTAGCACCATTTTTTTTCTATTCTTGGAGAATGCTCGATGAAGGTATTGGTACCTGTCAAGCGTGTGGTTGATTACAACGTCAAAGTACGCGTTAAATCCGATCAAAGCGGCGTGGATATCGCGAACGTCAAAATGTCGATGAACCCTTTCGATGAAATAGCCGTTGAAGAGGCTACGCGTCTTAAGGAAAAAGGGGTCGCGACCGAAGTGATTGCCGTTACCTGCGGGGTCGCCCAATCCCAGGAAACCTTGCGTACCGCCATGGCCATCGGCGCCGATCGCGCGGCGCTGATCCAAACCGACGTCGAGTTGCAGCCCTTGGCGGTCGCCAAGCTGCTCAAGGCTCTTGTCGACAAGGAGCAGCCCCAATTGGTCATATTGGGCAAGCAGGCAATCGACGACGATTCCAATCAAACCGGCCAGATGCTCGCCGCGTTGCTGGACTGGCCACAAGCTACATTTGCAAGCAAAGTCGAGGTGTCAGGTGATTCGGTGTCCGTCACGCGCGAAGTGGACGGCGGCCTTGAAACCTTGTCGCTCAAATTGCCGGCCATCATCACCACCGACTTGCGCCTGAACGAGCCGCGCTATGTCACTTTGCCCAATATCATGAAGGCCAAGAAAAAGACGCTCGACGTCATCACGCCTGAAGAGCTCGGCGTGGACGTTGCCCCGCGCCTGAAGACACTCAAGGTTTCCGAGCCACCCGCACGTTCGGCTGGCATCATGGTTCCCGATGTGGCTACGCTGGTCGACAAATTGAAGAATGAAGCGAAGGTGGTTTAAATGACGATTCTAGTAATTGCAGAACACGATAATTCGCACCTGAAGGGTGCCACCCTGAACGCCATTGCCGCAGCATCGAAGCTGGGTGACGACGTACATGTATTGGTCGCCGGCAACGGTGCGCAGGCGGTGGCCGATCAAGCCGCCAAAGCGGCTGGTGTAGGCAAAGTCTTGCTTGCGGACGGTCCGGCGCTGGCCGAAGGCCTGGCCGAGAATGTAGCCGCCCAGGTCCTGTCGATTGCCCAAGGCTATAGCCATATCTTGTTTCCCGCTACCGCGGCAGGCAAGAACGTGGCGCCGCGTGTGGCGGCCAAGCTCGACGTCGCCCAGATTTCCGACATTATTTCGGTCGAGGCAACAGACACGTTCACACGTCCCATCTATGCCGGCAATGCCATTGCCACCGTACAGTCCGCCGATACCATCAAGATCATTACCGTGCGTACTACGGCGTTCGATGGCGTCGCAGCTGAAGGCGGAAGCGCAACGGTAGAGTCCGTAGCGGTCGTGGCCGATTCCGGCTTGTCGTCCTTCGTGGGCCGCGAAGTTGCCGCCAGCGATCGGCCTGAACTGGCTGGCGCGAAAATCGTGGTGTCCGGAGGCCGAGGCCTGGGCAGCGCCGAGAATTTCAAGATTCTCGATCCGCTGGCCGACAAGCTCGGTGCCGCATTGGGCGCATCGCGCGCCGCCGTCGATGCGGGCTACGCGCCCAACGACTGGCAGGTCGGTCAAACCGGCAAGATCGTTGCGCCTCAACTGTATGTGGCGGTGGGTATCTCGGGGGCCATCCAGCATTTGGCCGGCATGAAAGACTCCAAGGTCATCGTTGCCATCAACAAAGACGCCGAGGCGCCGATATTCGGCGTAGCCGACTATGGCCTGGTGGCAGACTTGTTCCAGGCAGTGCCAGAGCTGGTCCAGGCGCTGTAGTCATACAGGCTTGCCAAGGGCAGGGAATAAGGGCCTGGCGGTTTCACGGCAGGCCCTTATTAATGGCGCGTCCATCGTAGATCGGATTAGCACCGTAGAAAGGTAAACCGATGGGGTCGCCGAGGCGCCAATCGCTTCGGAAAAGAATCAATACAGTACTCGGCAACCCAGCCAACGCTGTTCCAATACCAACTGCTTGATTAGCCCTTTGCACAGACTGATGACTTTGCCGACGGCCGGCGTAAGCGGCAGGCTTTCGCTGGAGCACAGTACGATTTCCCTGGAGAGTTCAACATCCATGGAGTGCGAGGTAATCGTACCGTTGGCGATCTCGGGCTGCGCAGCTGAATACGGCAATATGGTGGCGGCCAGCCCTTCGCGTACAGCGGGTATCAGAATGGCCGATGTGCTCGCTTCCGCAAACAGGTTGTAGGTCAATCGCGCTGCCAAGAAAACATGGTCGACCCGCGCTCTGAGCTTGTTTGGCAAGCTTGGCAGTATTAACGGCAAAGTCGATATATTCTTGATTGCGATGTTTCTCTCTGGCAGCTTCAGGCTGGCATGGGTAAGCAGGAACAAGTCTTCAACCAGTAGCGGCGTCAAGGAAATGCCTTTGATAGGCTGTTGGTCGGGCGAAAGCGAGAAATCGACTCTGCCCTGGAGTACCAGGCGAGTCAGGTCAGCACTGGGAATATCGACGATTTCCAGCACGATGCCCGGCACTTCCTGCTTGACCAATTTCATCAGTGGTAGTGCAATCATGCGTGCGGTGCTTGATGCCAGACCGATGGATACGGTGCCGGCCATCTGTTCGTCTGTTTTGGCCAAGAGACTACGTGTGCTATCGACCTGCCTGAGTATGGTCTGGGCGTGCCGGTAAAGAAGAACGCCCTCGGCAGTCGCATGGACCCCCTTAGAGCCACGCACTAGCAAACGCACCCCAAGATCCTCTTCCAGCAAGGCAATTTGCTGACTCAGCGCGGGTTGTGCGAGGTATAGGCTCTCCGCAGCCCTCGTCATGTTTTGCATTTCAAATACACGAACAAAATACTGAAGCTGACGCAAGTTCATGTCTCATCCCTTGTTCATTTTTTTAATGAAATAAGTTTATCTTATGGCGCCATTGTTAAAAAGTATTTTTATTAAAAGGAATCTATACCTAGAATCAAAGTTACTTAAAAAGGAGACGTTCAAGATGAGCCTTCCATTATCTGGGTTGAAGGTGCTGGATTTAACCCGAGCCTTGTCTGGGCCCTTCAGCACAATGATTTTGGCGGATCTGGGGGCTGAAGTCGTTAAGGTAGAGCCTACGCCGGCAGGCGATATGGTACGCCAGTGGGGGCCTTTCGACGAAGATATAAGTGTTTATTATCTTAGTGCCAATCGGAATAAAAAAGGCATAGGAATTGATTTTCGCAGCCCAGAAGGGCTGGCCCTGATCAAGCAAATGGCGCTTAAGTCGGACATCGTGGTGGAAAATTTCAAAGTGGGCACGATGGAAAACATGGGCCTGGGCTACGACGAGCTGTCTAAAGAAAAGCCCGGACTCATCATGGCTTCCATCTCGGGCTTCGGCAGCAAGGGGCCAGCAAAGAACTGGGCGGGTTTTGACCAGATCGCCCAGGGCTATTCCGGCTTTATGAGCCTGACCGGTACCAACGAATCGGGGCCTACACGGGTGGGTACCGCTATCGGCGACCTTACCGCGGGTATGTGGATAGTCATCGGCATATTGGCTGCCGTGGTCGAGCACAAGAATAGCGGCCGTGGCCAGCATGTGGAAACGTCTCTTCTGGCTAGCCTGATGGGCTTGCTTAGCGTGCAAGGGCAGCGTTATCTAAGCGTCCAGGAAGTACCGGAGCCTTGCGGCAACGTGCATCCGGTTATTGCGCCGTACGGTACCTTCGATACCGCTGACGGTCCGCTGAACCTAGCGCCCGCAACTCAGGCTATGTGGGGCAAGCTTTGTTCGATACTTGATCTGGAAGCGCTGACCTCCGACCCTCGTTTTCTGACCAATGCCGATCGCATGCAGAATCGCCATGTGCTTAAAGAGCTGCTGGAAGGAAGCTTGAAGCGCCGCTCCCGGATGGAGTGGACGCCCGTGATGATAGAAAACGGTATCCCGGCCGGCCCCATCAATAAATTGAACGACGTGTTTAGCGACCCTCAGGTAGTGGCCTGCAAGCTGGTTCAGACGGTGATGCATCCAGTTCTGGGCGAACTTAAACAGGTAGGGCTGCCGATAAGCATGACCCACATGGAAGAAGGTACATCCGTACGGACTGCGCCGCCCTTATTTGGCCAGCACACCAGCGATGTATTTGCGGACTATGGCTTCTCATCAACGGAAATTGAACGCTTGCTTGAGCAAAAGGTAATTCATCAGGCAGGCTGATCACGCCGCCGGCTTAAGCTGGAATAAATAACTAAAACTATTGGTAGGCAAAAATGTCAGACGCAAGCAGCGCCCCAGACACATTGAAGGATGCAGCTAAGCCAGAACTTACTATTTACGGTTCTATTGCGACGATCCGGTTTCGCAAGCCTGAATACGCAAATCGCTTAAGTCCCGATGATTTGCTAACGCTGCGGGAATACATCGCGACGGTCAACCGGACCAAAGAGGTTTTGGTGTTGCGGTTTGTCGGAGACGGTAAGTATTTTTGCAGCGGATACGACATTTCATCGCTCGCTGCGGAAAATGCACCCAGTTCCCTCTTCTTTGGGGAAACGATAGACCTGATAGAAAGCGCACGGCCCGTTACGATTGCGGCGATCAATGGCGGCGCTTATGGCGGGGGCACAGACCTTTGCCTGGCTTGTGACTTCCGTATCGGCGTGCCGGCAGCAAATATGTTTATGCCCGCAGCCAAGCTCGGACTGCATTTTTATCCTGGCGGTATGGCCAGATATATATCCAGGCTAGGCCTGAATCAGGCTAAGCGGCTTTTCCTAACGGCCGAAAAAATAGACGCTGAAGAAATGTTGCGTATAGGTTTCTTGACGGAAATTGTCCAGGGCGACCAGTTGGCTGCGCGTCTTGACGAGCTTAGCCAATTGCTTGCCGGCATGGCGCCTATTGCTCTGCTAGGCATAAAGAAGCACTTGAATCTGATCGCAAGAGCGCAGGTCGAAAGCCAGGATATCGAAGAGGGAGTGCGTTGTTCCGAAAGTTCCAGCGATATTTCGGAAGGCGCATTGGCCTGGAAGGAAAAACGCTTGCCGCAATTCAATGGCACTTGAAAACTGAATGAATACGAGGAGACAGTAATGATGAAAAAAATGATGAAACTGAGTTTGGCTTGTATCGCTTTGGGTGTCGTGGCAACGGCCCAGGGGGCAGAAAGTTATCCTGCCAAGCCCATTACATTAGTGATGGGGTTTCCCCCCGGTGGTGGCGCAGATAACGTGGGCCGGGTTTATGCGAATAACCTGTCCAAGCTATTAAAGCATCCAGTTGTTGTCGAGAACCGGCCTGGCGCAGGGTCAACGATAGGGGCGGCCCAGGTGGCGAAAGCCAAGCCCGATGGCTACACCCTCTATCTTGGCAATTCTAGTGTCATGGGCAGCGATAGCATTCTTTACAACGTAAGCTATACGCCCGATGACTTCATGCCAGTGGCGCGGCTTACCATCGCTCCCATGATATTGATTGCAAGTAAGGCGTCGGGCATAAGCAGCGTGAAAGATCTGCTGGAACGGGCAAAAAAATCGCCCGGCACGATTAACGTCGCATCGTCGGGTAATGGTGTGATCACTCATCTGGCTGCGGTAGAGTTCATGGACGTCAGCCATACTAAATTCATGCACATACCCTTTAAGGGTGGTGCGCCGGCGACACAATCCGTTGCTGCCGGCGATACAGACATTTCTTTTGCAACAGCGCCTTCCGCACGAGCCGCCATTGATACGGGTAAAGCCATAGGTCTGGGAATAACGACCGCCAAGCCATCTGGCCTTATTCCCCAATATCAGCCTATTTCGGATCTGGGTGTTCCAGGCTACAACATTGCCAATTGGTGGGGCATTTTTGTTCCCAAGGGGACGTCGAAAGAGGTCATAGACGTGTTGTTCAACGCCACGAATAAGGTGCTGGCCGACGAAGGCGTTCGGCAAAGCCTGGCGTCCAACTACGAAGAAGTTGCTCCATCCGCTTCTGTTGAGGAGTTCGTCAAGTTCGCCCGGAAAGAAGGGGAGCAAGGCCTGCGGCTGGCTAAAGCAAGCCGTGAGACGGCCAATTAGATTTTGTATGGGCCGTTTTTAGCCCATAGCCAGCCCTCTTCACAGAATAACGACAACATTCCTATACAGGAGATATATCTTGGGTAATTTATCGCAAGCGGCTATTGCTGCAGCATCCTTGGCTAAACGTTTGTCGGGACACCATCTTATTGATGGCCGGTTTGCGCCGGCGCTTTCAGATACCAGTTTTCCCGTCGTAAATCCCGCAACGGGTAAGGAAATAGGGTACGCAGCAAACGGCGCGGCGGATGACGTGAATGTGGCGGTTGCCGCAGCAAGCAAGGCTCAAGTCGCTTGGGCCCAGACATCGGCACGCGAGCGGGGTAAAGCCTTGCATGAATGTGCCCGGCGCCTATTGGAGCATTCCGAAGAAATCGCGCAGCTGCTTGCGCTGGAGACGGGCAAGGCTATTCGTACCGAAAGCCGGGTGGAGGCGAAACTGGTAGCAGAGTGCTTTAGTTTTTACGGCGGCCTGACTAGCGAGCTCAAGGGCGAAACAGTGCCCTTTGACCCTAAAATGCTTACGCTGACGCAGCGGGAACCCATAGGCGTGGTGGCCGCTATTATTCCCTGGAATGTTCCGTTAATGCTGATGGCATTCAAGATCGCGCCAGCGATTGCGGCGGGAAATACAGTTGTGGTCAAGTCCGCCGAAGAGGCACCTTTGGCTGCCCTACGGGTAATCGAGATCGTGAACGAAGTATTGCCGGCGGGAGTGGCTAATATTTTGTCCGGGGACGGCCCGACTTGTGGCGCACCACTGGTTGCTCACCCACGGGTGGGTAAAGTGACGTTCACCGGGTCGGTCGAAACGGGCAAGCATATTGCACGAGCAGCCGCTGAAAAGCTCATTCCGGTCACCTTGGAGCTAGGCGGGAAAAGCCCCATGATAGTGATGGATGATGCCGATCTTGACAAAGCGGTGGCTGGCGCCGTGTCGGGGATGCGCTTTACACGCCAAGGCCAAAGCTGCACAGCGGCTTCGCGGATGTTTGTCCATGAATCTATCGTTGATATCTTTGTGGAGAAGGTCAAGGAAAAGGTCAATGCCATGAAAATGGGTGACCCGCTCGACGAATCTACCGATATAGGCACCATTATTTCGCGTGCGCAGTTTGAGCGCGTGCATTCATATATAAGCCTTGGCGAGCAAGTCCCGGGGGCAAAGTCTCATCGGCTATCTGTTGTCCCTGAAGACCCAGCCTTGAAAGACGGCCTCTTTGTTCAACCCGTTATGTTTACGGGTATTTCAAATGATCATCAGGTTGCCCGCGAAGAGATTTTCGGCCCGGTCACTTGCGTTATCGCTTTCAAAGACTATGAAGACGCTATTCGGCAAGCCAATGACTCGGACTTCGCATTAGCCGCAACCATCTGGACCAGCAACATCAAGCTGGCAATGGATGCAACACAGCGCTTGCAGGCTGGTTTTGTCCAGGTTAATCAGAACATCGTCGCGCAGCCTGGGCTGTCGTATGGTGGCATAAAGCAGTCTGGCCTTGGAAAAGAAGCATCATTGGAGGCGATGCTGGAACACTTCACCAATAAGAAAACCATCATTATTAATTTAGCCTGACCACAGGCATAAAAGGACGGAGACAACACATGAAAAAGACCATTATGGCGATTGGGCTGGCTGCATGCTTTTCTGCACCGCTTGCTTTTGCCGCCGGCGATGTAATACGTATTGGCGTCTTGAATGACCAGTCCGGGCTGTATTCTGACTTTGGCGGTGTAACGTCCGTCGTCGCCGCCAAAATGGCGGTGGAAGACTTTGGCGGCACCTTGCTGGGCAAGAAGATTGAAGTGCTTTCAGCCGATCACCAAAATAAAACCGATATCGCCACCTCGACCGCGCGCAAGTGGTTCGATGTCGACAATGTTGAAGTTATTGCGGATCTGACCAATTCTGCGGTTGCCCTTGCGGTACAGGGGTTGGCCAAAGAGCGTGGAAAAATAACGCTTGCTTCCGGCCCGTTCTCAACCAAGCTGACCAACGAAAATTGTTCTCCTACTGGTTTTCACTGGACATTTGATACCTATGCCTCATCGGTGGGTACCGCCCGCGGCGTGCTTCAAGATGGCGGGAAAGAGTGGTTCATTCTTGCTGCGGACTATGCATTTGGCGCACAGATGGCGGCAGACCTGACAAAAACGGTCGTCGCGAACGGCGGCAAAGTACTAGGTCAGGTTAATCATCCCGTTAATACGTCAGATTTCGCGTCATTCCTGCTGCAAGCGCAGTCGTCCAAAGCCAAGATAGTCGGCTTGGCCAATGGCGGCACGGATACGGTCAATTCCATCAAGCAGGCAGCTGATTTTGGTTTGGTAGATCAAGGTCAGCGACTGGTGGCGCTGGCCCTGGTCATTAGCGATGTCAATGCTTTGGGGTTGGATAAGGCAAAAGGGCTTGTCGCCACAACTGCGTATTATTGGGATCGCGACGATGCGAGCCGGGAATTCGCCAAGAGATTTGAAGAACGGACCAAGCGTAAGCCGGGTATGGTGCAGGCGGGTGTGTACTCTTCGGTGATGCATTATCTGAAGGCCGCCAAAGCTGCTGGAACCGCAGATGGCAAGGTGGTTGCGGAAAAAATGCGCGAACTGCCGGTAAACGACTTTTTTGCCCAAAATGGCAAAGTTCGTGTTGATGGTCGTATGGAGCACGATATGTACCTGATCCAGGTTAAATCGCCAGCCGAATCAAAAGGGCCTTGGGACTATTACAAAATCCTTAGAACAATTCCAGCCGATCAAGTCACTATGCCGCTCTCTGAAAGCATGTGTGAGCTAGTCAAAAAAAGCTGAAAACCGCGGTCCCAAGGCTGAATGGCGGGCCGTTGGTCTGGTATTTAACCTTGGGAGGTACCTATTTACAGGAGTTGCATTATGTCGACGATTGCCTTTATTGGATTGGGCAACATGGGTTACCCGATGTCTAAAAACTTATTGAAAGCCGGGTATAACGTTATTGGTTTCGATCTTGTTGCTGAAAATTGTAATCGCCTGGTTAGTGTCGGCGGCCAGACGGCAGCTTCCATTGCCGACGCCGTAGCGGTAGCGGATATTGTCATTTCCATGGTCCCTACCGGGAAACATGTCCGTGCAGTCTACGAGGGGCCAGACGGGGTGTTGCAACATGCGCGCCCGGGTACGTTGCTGATAGATAGTTCGACTATTGACGTCGAGAATTCGCGTGCGGTTAGCCAAGCCGCTGAAGCGGCGGGTTTTGTTATGGTGGATGCCCCAGTTTCCGGAGCGGTGCCGGCTGCCGAGGCAGGAACGCTGGTATTCATGGTCGGCGGGACCAAGGAGGCCTTCGATCGCGTGGTTCCGACCTTGACGTGCATGGGAACTTCCCTGGTCCATGTGGGCGCTGCAGGTTGTGGCCAGGCAATGAAAATCTGCAACAATATGATGGCTGGCATGAGCATGGTTGCGCTCAGCGAAGCGCTTACCTTGGCTGAGCGTTTGGGCCTGGATTACCAGACTGTGTACGATGTCGTGACAAAAGGGTCCGGCAATTGCTGGGCCTTACAGGCTTATTGTCCGGTGCCTGGTCCGGTGCCTGCCTCGCCCGCCAATCGCGATTATGCCGCCGGGTTCTCCATGGCCATGATGCTCAAAGACATGCTGCTGTCTCAAAGTGCCGCCGCTGATGTCTCCACTTCTACTCCCACTGCCGCAAGCGCTGCTGCGCTTTATCAAAAAGCGGTCGACAACGGTTACGCAGCCAAGGATTTTAGTTTTATTTTTAATCTGGTCTCAGGCCGCACAGGGGTTTCGAATGAAAATGCCTCCGATTAAGGCCATACGCACAACTCGGCCCGGCGGGGCCGAAGTCCTGGAGCCGGTTTTCCAGGAATTGGATGCGCCGCGCAGCGGGGAGGTGTTGCTTCGGCAAACGGCCATCGGCGTTAATCTGATTGATGTCTATCATCGGACGGCAATCAGTGGGCAATACGCCATAGACCATCCTGCAATCTTAGGGGTCGAGGCGGCGGGTGTTGTCGAGGAGGTTGGACCAGGCGTCAGTGGTTTCCATACAGGCGATCGGGTTGCCTATTGGATGGTTCGAGGAGCTTATGCGCAAAAGCGGCTTATTGACGCGTCTCGCCTGGTAAAGCTTCCTGATTTTGTTTCCGACGAGATAGCCGCTGCCTGTTTGGTAAAGGGGACCACGGCACAGTATTTACTGCACAGAATTTATGCCGTTAAACAAGGCGATGTGGTGCTTGTTCATTCGGCAGCGGGCGGCGTTGGGCAATTGCTTTGTCAATGGGCCAAGTATCTGGGTGCCATGGTTATAGGTACTGTTGGGTCTATAGAAAAAATGCCGATTGCCAAGGCAATGGGATGCGATCATGTAATTTTGTATCGTGATACCGACTTTGCCGGGCATGTCAGGCAGCTTACGGCAGGGCGAGGTGTTGATGTCGTTTATGACTCTATTGGCAAGGATACGTTTGCGGGTTCGCTGGATGCTCTGCGGCCCTTGGGAACCATGGTCAGCTTTGGCCAAGCGAGCGGCCCGGTTGATGCAATAGACATAAGCGTGCTGGCTCAAAAAGGGTCGATTTTTCTTGCCAAGCCTACTCTCGCTACTTTTATCCAAGAACGCTCGGACATTGAGTCGCTTGCGGAAGGCTTGTTCGAGGTGCTTGCTAGCGGCGCAGTCAAAGTAGATATAAAGCACCGTGTGCCGCTTGAGGATGTTGCATTAATGCATGAGGCACTGGAGTCTCGGAATACTACGGGATCAATCATATTGATTCCTTGATTTCTCTCTATTGCATTACGTTCGGGCCAGTGTGAAAGTATGGCAAAATGATCCGCAGACATTGTTCATGAAATCAATAACGATGGTTCGAATAAAACCGCGACTGTTTACATTGTGGAGATCAAGTGAGTTATCGCGCACCAACCCAAGATATTCGTTTTGTCCTTAAAGAGCTGGCGGGCCTGAAAAGTGTGTTGGCCTTGCCGGGTTTTGAAGAAGTTTCGGAGGACCTGGTCGATGCGGTGCTGGAAGAGAACGCCAGATTCGTGGAGCAGGCCATTGCCCCGCTGAATCGGGCCGGTGATACTTCACCTTCCCAATGGACAGACGGACAAGTGACTACCTCGCCGGGATTCAAGAACGCTTTTCATGAATTCGCACAAGGTGGCTGGCAAGGTTTGCAGCACGAGCAAGAATGGGGCGGGCAGGGCTTGCCCAAGCTAGTCGGCGCTCCTGCCAGTGAAAACATGAACGCGGCCAGCCTGGCGTTTTCATTGTGCCCCCTGCTTACCGATGGCGTCATCGAAGCCTTGACGGCCGTGGGCACGCACGATCAGCAATCACGCTTCATCCCGCCCATGCTCGAGGGCCGCTGGACCGGAACGATGAATCTTACCGAGCCTCAGGCGGGCTCGGACCTGGCTCAGATTGCCACCAGGGCGGTAAGGCAGGACGATGGGAGCTACCGCTTGTCCGGGCAGAAAATCTTCATCACCTACGGCGAACACGATATGGCGGAAAATATCGTGCACTTGGTGCTGGCGCGTACGCCGGATGCGCCTAAAGGCGTAAAAGGGATTTCACTGTTCATTGTGCCCAAGTTTCTGGTCAATGAAGATGGCACGCTGGGGCAGCGCAACGACGTCTGGTGTGCATCGCTCGAACATAAGCTGGGCATACACGGAAGCCCGACAGCGGTTCTGCTGTATGGCTCCGGCAAGGGCGACGTTGGGGAAGGCGCTATCGGCTATGTAGTCGGAGAAGAAAACCGTGGGCTCGAGTACATGTTCATCATGATGAACGCTGCGCGATATGCGGTAGGAGTCCAGGGTATTGCAGTATCGGAACGGGCTTTGCAACATGCGGTGGCTTATGCCGACGAGCGCCGTCAAGGCCAGGCACTAGAGGGCTCGGCGGGCCCCGTTGCTATTTCAGATCACCCTGATGTGCAACGCATGCTACTGAGCATGCGGGCGCTGACGGAGGGCGGCCGAGCCTTGGCGTACGTGGCCGCGGCAGCGTGCGACTCCTCGCGCCGTCATTCCGACGCCGCCGTCAGGGCGCAGAACAAGGCTCTATACGAATATCTGGTCCCGATAGTCAAAGGCTTTTCCACCGAGTCTTCCATCGAGGTTGCCTCCCTGGGCGTGCAAGTCCATGGCGGAATGGGCTTCATCGAAGAGACCGGGGCTGCCCAGTTTTACCGTGATGCCCGCATCCTGCCCATTTACGAAGGCACCACGGCGATCCAGGCCAATGATTTTGTGGGGCGAAAAATAATTCGCGATGGCGGCGCCGTTGCAAAGGCGCTGTCCAGCGAGATGCGGTCGGTGGTTGCTCAGTTGGAAGATGCCTGCGCCAAGGTGGCTACGGATGCGGACGGTTTGGCCTTGATAGCCCGGCGCCTGAACGCCGCCATAGACGCTTACGATAAGGCGACGGCATTTACGTTGGCCAATGCGCAATCATCGATTCGCGCTGTTTTCCTGGGCAGCGTGCCTTACCTGATGCTGGCAGGTACGGTTCATGCCGGCTGGCAATTGGCACGTGCGGCACTGGTTTGCAGTCAAAAGGCCGATGCGGGGCAGGGCACGGCGTTTTATACTCAAAAGCTTGCTACCAGTATTTTCTATGCTGCGCATATTCTTCCTCGGGCCGAGTCGCTGTCGGCTTCCATCGTGGAAGGAAACGTTGCGAGTCGGTATGCTGCTACGGCAGGCACGGCATAAGTATATGTTTAGGGGTTATTTCCTTTAGCGTTCTTATGCTGCCACAATATATGGCATACCTTTTCCTTTTGTTCTACGACCAAGAGAGCCATTATGTCAACTTTGCGTTTGGGCGATACCGCCCCTGATTTCGAACAGGATTCTTCCATCGGAAAGATCCGTTTACACGAGTATCTAGGTGACAGCTGGGGTGTGTTGTTTTCGCACCCCGCCGATTTCACGCCGGTATGTACAACAGAACTCGGCTACACGGCCATTGTGTCTGGCGAATTCGCCAAGCGCAACGTCAAGGTACTTGCCGTATCGGTGGACGATGCCGAGTCACACAAAAAATGGATCGAAGATATCAACGATACGCAAAACACCAAGGTGGAATTTCCCATCTTGGCGGATGCGGATCGCAAGGTATCGGCGCTCTACGACATGATCCACCCGAATGCCAGTACGACCGCTACGGTCCGTTCGGTATTCATTATTGATCCTGCCAAGAAAATCCGCCTGACCCTGACCTATCCGGCCAGCACAGGGCGCAACTTCAATGAAATCCTTCGTGTGATCGATTCCCTGCAGCTGACGGACAGCCATAGCGTTGCCACGCCAGTAAATTGGCAGGATGGTGACGATGTCATCATCGTTCCCTCGCTCAAAGACGAAGCGGTACTGAAAGAGAAATTCCCTAAAGGCTATACGGAAGTACGCCCCTACCTGCGTGTCACGCCCCAGCCCAATAAGTGATTACGACGTAATACCGCCTCAACCCGCCACCTGGCGGGTTTTTTTTCGACTGTCATTCCTTTACCTTTGGCAAAAAGGCGGAAAGGGAAAGCGGCTGGAACGGGGGTTGTCAGTTTATTGCCGCATAAGGCAAATTAACGCTTGCAAATAATACTGTTGTTTTATACAGTTCTATTTACGCGATAGCTGTTTTTTTAAACAGTGCTCAGCGTCGTGTTGCACTGCCTGGTGTAGCAGGCGCTTGCAGTGAACCTCATTGTCGCGGCCATTTCTGGAGACAACCCCATGCAAACGTATCAACCAAAAAAACAGCCATCCAAATGGCCCTTCCATTCACGGCCCAGCCGGGGCAAGTGCTCGTACCTTACACGGGGTACCATGGTGGCTGATATCTGCCTGGTCGCAGCATGGGGCGCAACAATACCTGGGCTTATGTGGCTCGGGGCCGCAGGCGGCTTTTAATATAAGGCTTTTGCCTGTACAATAATCGGCTTTGCTAACTCATCCTCTGCCTGGCTTGCTACATATCAAAAATTAGCCCGTGTCATGATGAAATCAGGAGCTTTACCGTGAATTTGATTGAAATTCTTGAACAAGAAGAAATTGCGCGCCTTACCGGCGGCGCAGAAATGCCCACATTCGGCCCTGGCGATACTGTTATCGTCAACGTAAACGTGGTCGAAGGCGCGCGCAAACGCGTCCAGGCTTACGAAGGCGTGGTCATTGCCCGCCGCAATCGTGGTCTGAATTCAGCCTTTATCGTTCGCAAGATTTCCTCTGGCGAAGCTGTTGAACGTACGTTCCAGCTCTATTCCCCGCAAATCGCAAGCATCGAAGTAAAACGTCGCGGTGATGTTCGTCGTGCTAAACTTTATTACTTGCGCAGCCGTTCGGGTAAGGCTGCTCGTATCAAAGAAAAGCTGGTTCGCAACCCCAAGAAAGCAGCCGCTAAATAAGCAGCGTTTTTCCGGTTTAAACCAGCAAAGGCACCCCATGGGTGCCTTTGCTTTATTTATTTTATGTCTCAGAACACCGTTATTCCTAGAAACAGGCGTGTGATTCTACCGGGCTTCGACCCCCTGGTCCAACCCGTCATTTCGAGCGAAATATTGCCACCTCTCTCCAAGGCGTCGATTCAGCTCGATTTCATTTCTTCCGCATTCGCGGTTCCCGTTGAATGGCGAGTCGAACCTATTTTTGTCGACTCTTTCCAGGCCGATGTCATCGGGCACCATGGTGTTATCAAGGCCGCGGTCTTTGTTGCGCTGGTGCAGCGTCCCTCTGGCGTACACGTGGTGTTTACGCGCAGGGCCTCGCATCTGTATGATCACGCAGGGCAAATATGTTTTCCGGGCGGGCGCATTGAATCCACAGACGCCGACGCTATTGCGGCAGCAGTACGGGAAACCCATGAAGAAATCGGTGTGTCGCCCGAATTTATCGACATCATCGGTACGCAGCCAAGCTTCCTGACCTCCACTCGCTTCACCATGAAGCCGGTCATAGGGTCGATACGTCCGGGATTCACCATCAGTCCCGATCTCACCGAAGTCGCCGAGGTATTCGAGGTGCCACTGTCTGTGCTGATGGATACTGGCTTGCATCGTCTGCATGAGGCCGCGCTGCCGGGTGGCGGACACCGCTTTTATTTTTCGATAACGTGGAAGTCCTATTTCATCTGGGGCGCTACGGCGGCCCTGATACGAAACTTCTACCACTTTCTTGCCGCTGCCCAGGCCCAGCATAGCTAGCTTTGGGGCGGCCTATCGGAATCAGTATCGTCCCTGGGCTTCGTTCTCGGCCAGTATGCGCTTGTAAAGCTCGTGGCGCGCAGCAGTGATGGCGCCTTGCTCCATGGCTGCCAGTACTCCGCATCCCGGCTCATGCCTGTGCGTGCAGTTATAGAAACGGCAGTTCTGAATCGCCTCTGTGAATTCCGGAAAACCACGCTCGATATCCGTCGCGGTCAGGTGATAGAGGCCAAAGGCCTGGAAGCCGGGCGAATCGATGATGTCGCCAGGCTGTTCCGGCAAATGGTATAGGCGGGTACTGGTGGTCGTGTGTTTCCCGGCCCCCAGCGCCTGGGAATGTTCCTGGGTATGTGCGCGGGCGTTTGGCACGAGCGCGTTCAGTATTGTCGATTTCCCCATGCCGCTTTGACCCAGCAGCAGGGTGCAGCGGTCCCGCAGCAGGGGCAAGAGGGCGGTGCGCATCTGCTCAGGCGCGTGCGCGCTGAGCTCGACGATATGAATGCCCAGTTTCGAAAGGGTGGCCAGGCGCTGGCGCGCCTGGCTTATGCTATTAGTGAGATCGATCTTGTTCAGGACGACGATGGGTTCTATTCCGGCGCTCCACGCTGCCACCAGCGAGCGACCGGTCAAGTCGTCGGAAAACGCGGGTTCGGGAGCGACGACGATAAGCAGCTGGTCGACATTGGCCGCAAACTGCTTGGTTCGCATATCGTCGGAGCGGTACAGCAGGTTGCGACGCTCAAGGATACGATCGATGGAGCCTTCGTCGGCCCCCTGGGGGCTGATGACGACGTAATCGCCAACCGTTGCGCCGGCCTTCTTGCCGCGTGGAAAACATTTGCGCAGGCTGCCGTCGGGAAATTCTACTGTGTAGTGGCGTCCATGCGCCGCAATGATGCGCCCTTCGGGCGCGGGCGTGCTAGCCATGCTTCAAGTTCTGTATTCGTATCACGGCGGGTGGGTGGCTATCATAAAACGCCGAGTGTACCGGATCGGGCGTCAAGGTGGCGGCATTGTCGTCATAAAGTTTCACCAGGGCCGATACCAGGGCGTCGGGCGAGCACTGCTGGGCGGCATAGTGGTCGGCCTGGAATTCGTCTTTGCGGGATATCCAGCTGGCAAGCGGAGTGAGCCAGAACGTGAACACCGGCAGGGCGAGAAAAAACAGTATCAAGGCCAGGGCGTCGTTGGGCCGGCCCAGCTGCGGCAGCACGCCCAACTGGACATAAAACCAGACCTGGGTCGATAGCCAGGCCAGTAGCAAGGCAAACAGCAAGGCCACGCTGAAACTGATGGCCATGCGCTTGAGGATGTGCTTATGCTTGAAGTGCCCCAGCTCGTGCGCCAGCACGGCTTCGATTTCGTCGATATTCAGGCGTGCAAGCAAGGTGTCGAAGAAGACGATGCGTCGCGCTTTGCCAAAACCGGTGAAATAGGCATTGCCGTGCGCCGAGCGCTTGGACCCGTCCATGACGAACAAACCGCTAAGCGAAAAACCGCAACGCTGTGCCAGCCGATGGATGCGGTCGGCCATCTCGGGATTGTTCAAGGGGGTGAACTTGTTGAACAGGGGAGCGATGACCGTGGGCAAAAGCCAGAGCACGAGCAGATTGAACGCAACCCATATTCCCCAGGCCCACAAGACCCAGTAGGGGCCTGCATTGCCCATGATCCACAGGATGCTTGCCACCAGAGGGGTGCCCAGCACAAGGCTAAGGACCAGGGTTTTGAACGCATCCAGCATAAACAGCAGTGGCGTCATGCGGTTGAAGCCAAACCGGGCTTCAAGCTTGAATTTCTTCCAGATCGAAAACGGCAGGCCGACGACACCGAGCAAAGCCATCACCACCCCGATCAGGCATAACTGGCGCAGCATTTCGTTGTCGATCAGGTTGCCCAGCTGGACGTCCAGCGCTTGCAGGCCCCCGAGCAGGGTGAATGCGACCAGCACGACCGCTTCGATGACGCGCTCTACCATCGATACCTTCATTTTGGCTGTGGTGTAGTCGGCGGCCCGCTGATGGCTATGAAGGCTTATGCGGTCGGAAAACTCCGCCGGGACGGCCGCCCGATGCCGATGAACGTGACGCAACTGGCGAGATGCCAGCCATAGGCGCATCGCGATATCGGAAAGTAGGAAGACAATGAAGGCCAAGGTAAACATAGAGAGCGCCATTATGCGAAAATCGGTGTTTTAAGGAAGGATTATATGGCGGCGAACGAGCAGCGGTTGGTGTGGCTAGATATGGAAATGACGGGCCTTGATCCCGAAAAAGAACGTATTATCGAGGTGGCTGTGGTCATTACGGAGCCTGACCTGACGTTTGTCGCTGAAGGCCCAGTGTTGGTTATACACCAGAGCAACGAACTATTGGACGCCATGGACAAATGGAATCAGTCCACGCACGGGAAAAGCGGACTGACCGACAAGGTCAAGGCCTCTACCATATCCGAAGAGCAGGCTGAAGAACAACTGCTGGAATTCATGGCTCAGTATGTGCCGGCCGGGAAATCGCCGATGTGCGGTAACACCATCGGTCAGGATCGGCGTTTCATGGTCAAGTACATGCCCAGGCTCGAGGCTTTTTTCCATTATCGCAATCTCGACGTCAGTACATTGAAAGAGCTATCCCTGCGGTGGAAGCCCGAGGTGTACAAAAGCTTTGTCAAGAAAAGCCGGCATGAAGCATTGGCCGATATCTATGAATCAATCGAAGAACTCAAGCATTATCGCGAGCACTTCATCAAGTTGTAGCTTGTGCCATGCGCTGCGGGCCAAACCGTTTGTAGATGGACGGCTTGGCCGGCTGGTAATGCACGGGATCCTTATCCAGCAACTGATCAAGGTGACGTTCCGCTAGGTCAAAAATCGACCAGTACAGCTCGCCGCATAAAACGCGCGCCGCATGACCGGGCCAGTCCGGGGGCAGCATCTGGTTGGGTAATTGGGGATCGTGCAAAACGATGCGGCGCCACTCATGTATGGTCAGGGCACGCACCGCAAAGGCCTGCGATGGCCGGATGTTATCGCCGATGGCCGCCAGCATGGGGCCGAATGTCTCGGAAAATTCCTGATACTGGCGTGCCACCCCTTCCAGATCCCAGCATTGTGAAATCAGCGAACTGATCGCGAGCCCCTTGTTCTCGTTCATGTCATGGGCGCCGAGCACCAGCGCATTGTTCGACAACTTCAGTTTATTGAGCACTTTCTGTGCCACGTCCGCCTGATTGCGGGGCAGGGCGAAAATGCCTGGCGCGATGGCGCCGAATCCCGCCCAGATCAGCTCTCGGCGCACCTCGCTGCGTTTGCTCATGCTGCCGTTTCCAAAGCGGGGCAGGATGACCAGCGTCCAGTCGCCTTCCCATTGCGGTGGCGAACCTTCATAAATACGGCTGGAGGCTTGGCGGGTAAGGTCTTCGCCCTGCTCGCTCAGGCGATACAGGCTGCGCCTGCCATGGCGCTCGGACTGAAGCCAGCCCTGGGCCACCAGGCGAAATACGCTCGTGCGCAGCAGCCGTTCATTGATGCCAAGGGGAGTGACCAGTTCGATGAGATCGCTGAGCCATATGCGGCCCCCGTGGGGACCTATGGCGTCGCCCAGCAGGGTGACGCAAAGTGATTTTGCCCGAGGCGGATCGCGTTCGAGCAGGGAGTGGATCAGGCGCTGCAGGGTGCTGGGCGAGTCTTGCATGAGATGTGTCCGTTGGCAGAGCGCTCATGTTATACGAAGCTGCCCACATCTTATTTGATACTAAAATATGATTGACATCAATATTTTTGTATTAAATAATGAAGGCATAAAGTATTGTCCAGCCGAAAGGAGGCTCTCATGTATGCTCAGCTTGTTGAAACCGGGGTAAAAAGCGTGCGCAGCGTCGAACAACTGACTGGGCCTGAATTGGCTTTCCAGCAGCGCATCGACGAAGGCGTTCGTATCGAGGCAAAAGACTGGATGCCCGAGGCCTATCGAAAAACGCTGGTCAGGCAGATCTCCCAGCATGCGCACTCTGAAATAGTCGGCATGCTGCCCGAGGGCAACTGGATCACCAGGGCGCCTTCGCTCAAGCGCAAGGCCATCTTGCTGGCCAAGGTGCAGGATGAGGCCGGTCATGGACTGTATCTGTACAGCGCGGCCGAGACCTTGGGCGTTTCCCGCGACGACCTGGTCGACGACCTGCATTCGGGCAAGGCCAAATACTCAAGCATTTTCAATTATCCAACCCTTAGCTGGGCCGATATCGGCATGATAGGGTGGCTGGTCGACGGCTCCGCCATCATCAACCAGATTCCACTCTGTCGCTGCTCATATGGGCCTTACGCGCGCGCCATGGTCCGGGTTTGCAAGGAAGAATCTTTTCATCAGCGCCAGGGCTACGACCTGCTGATACAAATGTGCCTGCATGGCACGCAGGCCCAGAAGGACATGTGCCAGGAAGCCTTCAACCGTTGGTGGTGGCCGGCTCTCATGATGTTCGGTCCTTCAGACGCCGACTCCCCCAATAGCGCGCAATCCATGCAGTGGCGCATCAAGTTGTTCTCCAACGACGAGTTGCGCCAGAAAATGGTCGATCAGACGGTGCCGCAGGCTGAGTACCTGGGCCTGAAAGTGCCCGACCCGGACCTTAAATGGAACGAGGAACTCGGCCATTACGACTTCGGGGACATTGACTGGTCGGAATTCTATGCCGTCATCAAGGGCCATGGCCCATGCAACCAGGAGCGCCTGAAGGCCCGCGTCAAGGCGCATGAAGACGGTGCCTGGGTTCGTGATGCCTTTACGGCCTATGCCGACAAGCAGGCTCGCAAAAAAGCCGCTGCCTGACCTTTCTTTTATTCAATGCGTGTCGGCGGCCCGAGCCGGCGAAGGATATGAAAATGAGCCAAAACGGATGGCCCCTCTGGGAAGTCTTTATTCGCAGCCAGCATGGCCTGGCCCACAAGCATGTCGGAAGCCTGCATGCGCCCGACGCAGAAATGGCGATCAACAATGCGCGCGACGTCTATACGCGTCGCAATGAAGGGTTAAGCATCTGGGTGGTCAAGGCGGCCGATGTCGTTGCCAGCAGCCCCGGCGACAAGCAGCCATTGTTCGAACCGGCCAATAGCAAAATCTATCGTCATCCCACTTTCTTTCCGATGCCTGAAGAAATCAAGCACATGTAGGAGATCTCATGGATCAAGCTTTGTTTCAGTATTTGCTGCGCATGGGCGATACGTCCTTGATACTCTCGCACCGTTTGTCCGAGCTGACCGGCCACGGGCCGGCGCTTGAAGAAGATCTTGCCATGACCAATGTGGCGCTCGATCTACTGGGCCAGTCGCGCTTGTGGCTGACCTTGGCCGGCGAGGTCGAAGGCAATTCGCGCGATGAGGACCAATTGGCTTATTTGCGGGATGCGCCTGAGTTTCGCAACTACCTGCTGGCTGAGCGGCCCAACACCCATTACGGTAGCGTGATCGCGCGCCAGTTCTTCTTCGACGTGTGGCATTACTTCCTGCTCAAGGAGTTATGCTCTTCTTCAGACGAACGGGTGGCAGCCATCGCTGAGAAGTCGATCAAGGAAGTCACTTATCACGTGCGCCGCTCGTCGGACATCCTTGTGCGTCTCGGAGACGGAACCGCCGAAAGCCACGCCAGAATGCAAGACTCGGTCAACGACGCGTGGCGTTTTGTCGGCGAACTCTTCCTGGATGACGAGATTACCGAGGCACTGGCCGAACGCAAGGTTGCGCCCTTGCATTCTCAATTGTGGCCGGCCTGGCTCGATCATGTCTCCACCACGCTCCAGGAGTCGACCGTGGCGCTGCCGAATCCCGATGACGCCCATCATCGGGCACATCGAGGCGGAGTTACCGGCCGCCACACCGAAGCGCTGGGTTATATCCTGGCCGAGATGCAACATCTGCAACGTGCTTATCCGGGAGCGGTGTGGTGAGCGGGTTGGTGCAAAGGTCGTCGGACGACGTCATGCAGTGGCTGACCGGCGTTCCAGACCCCGAGATTCCCGTCTTGTCGGTGGTCGACCTGGGCTTGATCCGCCGTATCGGCTGGGATGGGTCGACCTGCGTGGTGACCATAACGCCCACCTATTCGGGATGTCCGGCAATGCATGAAATTTCGGCGGATATCACCAGCACATTGCAGGCGCATGGCATCGAGGACGTTCGAATAGAAACACAGCTGTCACCGGCCTGGACGACCGACTGGATGACACCGGAAGGCCATGCGGCGCTGAAAGGCTACGGCATCGCGCCGCCCGGTGAGAAAGCGATCAATATTTCAGGTATTACAAGGCGCGCCACGGACGTCGTCGTGCCCTGTCCATTATGTGGTTCGAACCATACCCGGCTGGTCAGCCACTTCGGGTCGACATCGTGCAAGGCCTTATACCGTTGTAACGATTGCCGAGAGCCCTTTGATTACTTCAAGGCACATTAAAATGAATCAGTTCTATTCTTTGAAAGTGGCTTCGGTGGCCAAGAACACCCGCGATGCGGTGGTTGTCACCTTCGACGTTCCAGGGCAGCTGAACGACAAGTTTTCATTCCGGCCGGGGCAATACCTTACGCTGCGCACCAGTGTCGACGGTGAAGAGCTGCGCCGCTCGTATTCGATTTGCGCAGCTCCAAGCGACAGGCAGCTGCGCGTTGCGATCAAGCGCCTTAACGACGGAGCGTTCTCCAGCTGGGCAAACCAGCATCTGGAAGCCGGGCAGTCGCTGGATGTCATGCCGCCCGACGGCAATTTCACGGTTGAGTTTTCGCCGGCCAACGCCCGCCGGTATGTGGCCTTTGCAGTGGGCAGCGGTATCACCCCCATATTGTCATTGGTGAAAACCGCGCTCGACACCGAGCCCGAAAGCAGCTTTACTTTGTTTTTCGGCAACCGGGCGTCGTCCGCCGTATTGTTCCGCGAGGAAATCGAAGACATCAAGAACCGCTACATGACGCGGTTTTCGCTGGTTTACGTGATGAGCCGGGAACACCAGGACATCGATTTGTTCAATGGACGCCTGGATGGAGACAAGGTTGCGCAGTTGCTCAACGTATGGATGGATCCGTCCATGATCGACTACGCCTTCGTCTGCGGCCCCCAAGACATGACCGAGTCCGTCACCAAGGCGCTGATGGACAAGGGCCTTGATAAGTCGTCGATCAAGTTTGAGCTGTTCGGGTCGCCCAAAGGTCCGCGCGCCCTGCGCACAGGACACGAGGCACGCAAGGCGCCGGGCAGGGATCTCTGTGAAGTCACTGTCATACAAGACGGCGTGACGCGCACATTAAGCATAGAAAAGAACAAGGACAGCGTGCTCGATTCCGCATTGGCCCAGGGCATCGAGCTGCCTTATTCATGCAAAGGCGGCGTCTGTTCCACCTGTCGCTGCAAAGTCATTGAAGGCGAGGTCGATATGGATGCCAACTTTGCGCTTGAAGACTACGAAGTGGCCCGGGGTTTCGTCCTGTGCTGCCAGAGTTTCCCGGTAACCGATCGTCTTGTCATCGATTTCGACCAGGAAACCTGAATCCGCGTCCAATGGCCCTATCGAAACATAGCGGTTGAACCCTAAAATAGATGTTTGGCGGCCCCGGCCCCGGGAGCGGCCTTTAAAAGGAGTGAGTGCAGTGTCCACTGATTTTTTTACTACCCATGAACAAGTGCTTGAACAGGCCGTGGCTGCCGCCGCGACACGTGGGTACTGGAGTCCTTTTCCAGAGTCCGCCAGCCCGCGCGTTTATGGCGAGAATGCCAAGGACGAAGGACGTACTGCATTCGAAGGCTACCAGGGCAACGATTTTCCTTTGCGGCAGGACGGCGCGACCGGTCGCATCGGCAGCGAAGTCTCGCCATTCGGTATAGCGTTGAATATCGGCTACCCCCAGGTCCCGGCCGAGGTCCTCATTGAACAGTCCGAAGAAGCGCTTGCCTCATGGCGCGAGGCGGGTCCGCGGGCATGGGCGGGGGTATCGCTGGAGATTCTCAAGCGCATCAATCAGCGCAGTTTCGAGATGGCCTATGCGGTGCAGCACACCACCGGGCAAGGTTTCATGATGGCTTTCCAGGCGGGCGGCCCGCACGCGCAAGACCGTGGCCTGGAAGCCGTGGCCTACGCATGGCAGGAAATGGCCCGGATCCCCGGGCTGGTGAGTTGGGAAAAGCCGCAGGGCAAGCATGACCCCATCAAGATGCAGAAGCAGTTCACGGTTGTGCCGCGCGGCATCGCGCTGGTAGTGGGATGCTCCACATTTCCCACCTGGAACGGCTATCCCGGGCTTTTTGCCAGCCTGGCCACCGGAAATACCGTTATCGTAAAGCCGCATCCGGCCGCAATTCTTCCGCTCGCCATTACCGTCAGCATTGCCCGTGATGTACTGGCCGAGGCCGGGTTCGATCCCAATGTCGTCCTGCTGGCCGCCCACTCCGCCAGCGATGACACCGCTCAGGCGCTGGCGTTGAATCCTGCGGTCAAACTCATCGACTTCACCGGCAGCACGACGAACGGCAACTGGCTCGAGGAACACGCCCGTCAGGCTCAGGTCTATACCGAAAAGGCCGGCGTCAACCAGGTGATCATTGATTCCGTTGACGACTTTAAAGGCGTGGCGCGCAACCTGGCCTTTTCATTTGCCTTGTATTCGGGCCAGATGTGTACGGCACCGCAGAACGTTTACGTACCCCGCGACGGCATCAAGACCGCCGACGGCCACATGAGTTTCGACGAGGTGGCTGCCGGCTTGGCGCAAGCCGTCGACAAGCTTACCGCCGACCCTGCCAAAGCCGTGGAGCTCACCGGCGCCATCCAGAGCACGGCTACCTTGCAGCGCATCGACGAGGCCAGGGGCCTGGGCATGCCGGTACTCAGCGATAGCCGCCGTCTCGCCCATCCCGACTTCGGCGATGCCCAGGTGCAAACGCCGTTGCTGCTTCAGGCCGATGCCGGCAACGGGGCAATACTGCGTGAATGGTTCGGGCCTATCGTATTTGTCGTAGCCACCGATTCCACCGACCATAGCATCCAATTGGCCAGGCAGACTGTACTGGACCACGGTGCACTGACCTTGTCGGCCTACACCACTGATGACGCCGTTGCGCGGCAAGTACAAAAGGCCGCCGAACAGTCGGGTGTCTCGCTTTCATTGAATCTGACGGGGCCCGTGTTCGTGAACCAGACAGCCGCCTTCAGCGATTTCCATGGTACCGGGGCGAATCCGGCGGCCAATGCCGCGCTATGTGATTCGGCATACGTATCCAATCGCTTCCGCGTTGTGCAAACGCGCTGGCATGCCTGATTAACACTATAAGAAAGAGACGCAATGAGCTACGAAAATATCGAATACAAAGACGAAGGCGCTATCGCACGTATCACGCTGAACCGGCCGGACAAGCTCAATAGCTTTACCGCGGCCATGCACGCTGAATTGGCCGACGCCCTGACCAAGGCAGAAAACCAGGGGGCGCGCGTGCTGGTATTGACCGGCAGCGGTCGCGGTTTTTGTGCCGGCCAGGATCTGTCCGAGCGCGAAATGAGCGCGGGTTCGGCTGCCGTTGATCTCGGCGCCACAATCGAAAAATACTATGCACCCCTGGTCCGTCGACTGCGGGCTCTCGCGATGCCGGTAGTGGTTGGCGTCAATGGTGTTGCCGCCGGCGCGGGCGCCAACCTGGCATTGGCCGGCGATATCGTCATTGCCAAACAGTCGGCCAGTTTCATTCAGCCGTTCTGCCGCCTGGGATTGCTGCCCGATACCGGTGGTACCTACGCCTTGCCTAGACTGGTGGGTCATGCACGGGCCATGGGCCTTTCCTTGCTGGGGGAAAAGCTCAGCGCCGAACAAGCCGCGCAATGGGGCCTGATCTGGCAGTGCGTCCCCGACGACCAGTTCGATGCCCGCCTCGATGAGCTCGCCCGGCATTTTGCGGCCGCGCCCACCAAAGGCCTGTCCTATACCAAGCGCGCATTGAACCAGAGCCTGTCCAATACGCTGGACGAACAGCTGGACCTCGAGCGCGACTTGATGCGCGAACTCGGCGCCAGCGCCGATTACGCCGAAGGGGTGTCCGCTTTCCTGGGCAAGCGTCAGCCGGTATTCAAAGGAAAGTGATGAACTCATTGCCCCATCCATCTCCGGCGGTGTCGCTAACGCTGCCTGAAGATCCCCAGGCGCTTGCTGAATTGGCCGCCAGAACCATGTACGACAACGATGCGGCATCGCAGGCAATCGGTGCCCGCGTCGTATCGGTGGCACCGGGGCAGGCCAGCATGTCCATGACGGTACGGGCCGACATGTTGAACGGCCACAAGACCTGCCACGGCGGGTTCATCTTCGCCTTGGCGGACAGCACATTCGCCTTCGCCTGCAATTCGCGCAATATGGTCACGGTCGCTTCGGGATGCTCCATCGATTACCTGGCTCCCGGTTTCGAAGGCGATGTGTTGACGGCCGAAGCCCTCGAATATTCGTTGGCCGGTCGCACCGGCGTGTATGACGTCCATGTGAAGAATCAGGATGGCAAACGCATTGCCATTTTTCGAGGGCGCTCATACCGGATAAAAGGCCAGGTTGTAGGCGAATAACGCAAAAACATAGCAAAAACACAGATGGAGTGGAAAATGTCCGAGTTGAAATCATCGAATGCGGGACGCGATGCCATCGAGCACGCCAGCCGTGATGAATTGCTGGCCTTGCAGCTTGAGCGCATGAAGTGGTCGCTCACGCATGCTTATGAAAATGTTCCTCACTATAAGAAGTCATTCGACGCAGCGGGGGTGCATCCCAACGACTTGCAGCAGCTCTCGGATATTTCACGGTTTCCATTCACCACCAAGCAAGATCTGCGTGACAATTATCCATTCAATATGTTCGCGGTGCCGCGCGAACAAGTGTCACGCATTCACGCATCCAGCGGGACCACGGGCAAGCCCACCGTAGTCGGTTATACGGCCAACGACATTGCCAATTGGGCCGATCTTGTTGCGCGCTCAATCTGGGCGGCCGGTGGCCGTCCAGGCGACATCGCACATATTGCGTACGGCTATGGCCTGTTCACCGGAGGCCTGGGCGCTCATTACGGCGCCGAGAGGCTGGGTTGCTCGGTGGTGCCGATGTCCGGCGGCCAGACCGAAAAGCAGGTTCAGCTGATCCAGGATTTCAAGCCCGCCATCATCATGGTGACCCCCTCGTATTTTTGCAATATTCTCGAGCAGATGGAGCGCGAGGGAATCGACCCGCGCGACAGCTCCTTGCGTATAGGCATATTCGGTGCTGAGCCTTGGACCGGGCAAATGCGCGCGGATATCGAACACCGCGCCGGCATCGACGCGCTGGACATCTATGGCTTGTCCGAGGTGATGGGGCCTGGAGTGGCCATGGAGTGCGTCGAATCCAAAGATGGCCCGGTCGTATGGGAAGATCATTTCTATCCGGAAATCGTTGATCCGGATACCGGCGAACCTGTTGCGGACGGCGAAGCCGGCGAATTGGTATTTACATCGCTGACCAAGGAAGCCATGCCGGTGATTCGCTATCGTACGCGCGACCTGACTTCCTTGCTTGCACCCACCTCACGCAGCATGCGCCGTATCGGCAAGATCACGGGTCGAAGCGACGACATGCTCATTGTGCGCGGGGTGAACCTTTTCCCGACACAGGTAGAGGAAGTCGTATTGCGCATCCCCGAGCTTGCCGCCCAGTATCAATTGGTGTTGACGCGCAGCGGCAATCTGGATGAACTTGAAATTCTTACCGAAGTACGTCCCGAATTCGACCACTTGAGCGTGGCCGATCGCGATGTGCTCGCGGCCAAGCTCCGGCATGCTGTCAAGACCTATATCGGGGTCTCGGCGCGCATTACGGTACAGACTTCCGGCCTGGTGGAGCGCACGCTTACCGGCAAGGCCCGGCGCGTGGTGGACAAGCGGCCCAGGCAGTAGAGCATTTTTGGGCGAGGTGTCTACAAGGCTCGCTGAAGCGCGGAGCGTTGGGGACTGCTTTTCGTTCTTGAGAAAGGCAGGTGTGTCGAGGGCTGCCGGCGTCCATGCAGTCAATCCAGACGTTGGTATCGGCAAAAAAAGTCGAGCCGTCATGCTTGGCCAGGTGATGCACCGTCATCGTCGTCCGGGCGCAGGAACGCCATGATGTCTTTGCTGTTCATCTGCCTGAATGGCTCATCCAGGCTCTTGCGTACTTTGGCGGCGGCGGCGCGCAGCGATTTACGCCGGTCGTCCCTTCCCATGCCTGTTTTGCGGATGATGATCTTTCCGTCCTCCAATGAGAAGGAGACCTGGCTGCCAGGCAGGAAACCGGCTGCGTCGCGCAGGCGCTTGGGAATGGTAACTTGGCCTTTGTCAGTGATTTGCATATCGGGGCCCTGAAAGTAAGAATACCTAGTTGGAATTCTACTGCTGCGTGAGATTCAAGTATGGGTAAAGGACGCATCGCGTTCGATCCTATGCATCGCTTATACGATGGGCAAGGTATCATCTAGGGTCTGAGCACGCCGCAGCGGCGTGGAGCTATGCGGATGGTTAGATGATTGTTCAGGCAGCGGAAGGCAAGATCGCGGGCATTGGGGTCGACCTGTTGAAAGTCGACCGCATCGAGCAGGTATTCAAGCGCCACGGTGAAAAATTCGTACGACGCATACTCGGGCCCGAGGAAATCGAGAAATTCAACCAGCGCTACCAACGGGACCCCAAGCGCGGTATGCGTTTCCTGGCTACTCGGTTCGCGGCCAAGGAAGCCTTTTCCAAGGCAATAGGCCTGGGTATGCATAGTCCCATGGCCTGGTCGCGCATGCAGACGCTCAACGATGTCAGCGGCAAGCCGCGTGTGCAGCTGTCCGAGCCGCTGGCTGGTTGGTATCACCAGCGCTTTGGTCCCGCCCATGTTTCAATAACGGATGAAAGCGATTCGGTCCTGGCGTTTGTCATGGTCGAGACCGCCGTAAAGCAATAAATCATCCCATCCCATCCATCAACCGAACGAATAACGGATTACTAGAATGACAGCACAGCAGATGCGTGTGAGCCTCCCGCCAGGACCGGTAATGGTCGATGTCGAAGGCACGGCGCTGACTGACCACGAACGCGCCCGCCTGCGCAACCCCTTGGTGGGCGGGGTGATCCTGTTTGCGCGTAATTTCGACAATCGCGCGCAATTGTCAGACCTGTGCCAGTCCATACACGCCGAACGCGATGAGCCTTTGCTGATTGCCGTGGACCACGAGGGGGGAAGGGTGCAGCGCTTTCGCAGCGACGGCTTTACCGAAATTCCCGCCATGAGCGTGTTTGGTGAACTATGGTTTGAGGATTCGCTGGCGGCCATGCGACTGGCCTCGGAAACCGGCTACGTGCTGGGGGCGGAACTTCGCGCCTGTGGCGTCGATCTCAGCTTTACCCCTGTACTGGACCTTGACTACGGCGTCAGTAAAGTCATAGGTAACCGTTCTTTCCATCGTGACCCGCGGGTGGTTGCCATGCTGGCCCGTTCCTTGATCCAAGGCTTGATGCTTGCCGACATGGCTGCTTGCGGCAAGCACTTTCCCGGCCATGGCGCGGTCGAGGCCGACTCGCATCATGAAATTCCGGTCGATCAGCGCAGCTTCGAGGAAATCATGCAGGAGGACGCCGCCCCTTACGGTTGGCTGGGTGATATGGTCCTGCCTTCGGTGATGCCGGCCCACGTCATCTACCCCAAGGTCGATCCACAGCCGGCAGGATTCTCGTCGCACTGGATCCAGAAGGTTTTACGCCAGGACCTTGGTTACGATGGCGTCGTGTTTTCCGACGATCTGACCATGGAAGGTGCGACGGTTGCCGGTGATATCCTGGCACGCGCCCAGGCCGCCCTGACTGCCGGTTGCGATATGGTCCTTGTGTGTAATCGTCCCGATATGGCCGATGATCTGCTTGCGCGCTTGCAGACCGTGCACAGTGCGGAATCCGTCGAGCGCATACGGCGCCTGATGCCGAAAAAGCCCGCTTGCAATTGGGAAGCACTGCAAGCCGATGAACGTTACCAATATGCCCGACGACTTCAATCTCAAATCGTTTCTGGCTGACCTGCCGCATCTGCCCGGCGTATATCGGCATATCGATGCGCAAGGCGAGGTGCTTTATGTCGGGAAGGCGCGCGACCTGAAAAAGCGCGTGAACTCATACTTCCAGAAAACGCCGGACAGTCCTCGAATTGCGCACATGGTAGCGCGGGTGGCGCGGCTGGAAGTGACGGTCACGCGCTCCGAAGCCGAAGCGCTGCTGCTTGAAAGCAACCTCATCAAGCGCCTGAAGCCGCGCTACAACATCCTTTTCCGGGATGACAAGTCATACCCTTACTTGATGCTCAGTGCCCATGAGGCGCCGCGGATTGCCTATTATCGCGGCAGTACTAGCGGCAAGGGGCGGTTTTTCGGGCCTTATCCCAATGCATGGGCAGTGCGCGAAACCATACAGATTCTGCAACGGGTATTTCGCTTGCGTACGTGTGAAGACAGTGTGTATGCCAATCGGTCGCGGCCTTGCCTGCTGTACCAGATCGGGCGATGCTCGGCGCCTTGTGTGAACCTGATCAGCGATGAAGACTACAAGGCTGACGTCGAGCGCGCGGTGCGGTTTCTTGACGGCCAGGCCAAGGAGGTCATGCAGGATATCGATGCGCGCATGCGCCAGGCATCCGACGCGCTTGATTTCGAAAAGGCCGCCGTGTTGCGCGACCAGATGGGGTCGTTGGCCAAAGTCCTGCAGCAACAATCCATGGAGAAGGTTGGCAATGACGACGTGGATGTCATTGCACTGGCTTCAGCGGGAGGACGGGTATGCGTGAACCTGGCGATGATACGCGGTGGACGGCATCTGGGCGACAAGCCATTTTTTCCGTCGCATGCCAACGATGATAGCCCCGGGGACGTGCTGGCCGCTTTCGTTAGCCAGCACTATGTCGAAAGCAGCATGCCCGCCGTTCTGGTGTGTTCGCATCCTTTGCCTGATCCCGATCTTATTGCGCTGGTGGCCGAGCGGACTGGCGTCAAGGCGCGCGTGATCATCAAGCCCCAGGGCGTACGCAAGACATGGCTGGAGCAAGCCATGAAGAACGCCGAGATGGCGCTGGCACGCCTATTGACGGAGTCCAGCGCACGGGCCGCGCGCAGCCTGGCCCTGGCATCGGCGCTTGAGATGGATACCGACGAAGCCGCGCTGGATGCCTTGCATGTCGAGTGTTTCGACATCAGCCATACCGCCGGCGAAGCAACCCAGGCGTCCTGTGTCGTGTACCGGCATCATGACATGCAGCCGTCCCTGTATCGCCGCTACAACATAGCGGGAATTACACCGGGGGATGACTATGCCGCCATGCGGCAGGTCCTGACCCGCCGGTTCAGCCGGGTGGCCGACGGCTTGGCGGAGATGCCCGACATCGTGCTGATAGACGGCGGCAAGGGGCAGGTCGAGATTGCCAGGCAGGTCTTTGTGGAACTTGGCCTGGATACCCGAAGCATTGTCGGCGTGTCCAAGGGCGAGGGGCGCAAGGTCGGACTCGAAACCCTGGTTTTTGCGGATGGCCGCGAGCCCGTGGCACTGGGCATTGAATCCGCGGCCTTGATGCTGGTAGCGCAGATCCGCGATGAAGCGCACCGGTTTGCCATTACCGGCATGCGCGCGCAGCGGGCCAAGGCGCGCAATGTGTCGCGCCTCGAAGAGATCGAGGGCGTGGGCGCCAGGCGGCGCCAGAAGCTGTTGGCCCGATTTGGCGGCTTTTCAGGTGTGGTGGACGCGAGCGTCGATGACCTGCGTTCGGTGGATGGAATTTCCGCCGATTTGGCGGAACGTATCTATCATGCGCTCCGATAAGGTACTATTCAACTTATGCCATTCAACTTACCCATCGCCCTGACTTGGCTGCGCATAGCCATGATCCCGCTTATCGTGGGACTGTTCTATATCCCCGCCGACTGGATATCCGTTCCGGTGCGCGATATGGTGGGGGCCGCCGCATTTGTCATAGCCGCCCTGACCGACTGGTTCGACGGCTGGCTGGCGCGGCGCTGGAACCAAACCTCGTCGTTCGGCGCCTTTCTCGACCCGGTCGCCGATAAGCTCATGGTGTGCGCCGCGCTGCTGATTTTGCTGGACCTGAATCGCGTCGATTCCTTCATTGCACTGGTCATCATCGGCCGTGAAATCACCATATCGGCATTGCGCGAATGGATGGCCAAGATAGGCGCCAGTGGCAGCGTAGCCGTGCATCGGCTGGGCAAGTTCAAGACCGCGGCCCAAATGATCGCCATTCCTTGCCTGCTCTATTGGCAACCCTTCCAGGGCGTGTCCGTTCAGTTGGTGGGCCAGGTGCTTATCGTGGTGGCTGCCGTGCTTACCGTGTGGTCCATGTGTTATTACCTGCGGCGGGCGTGGCCTGAAATCCGCGACAAAGGCGGCAGGTCGCTCTCATGAGCTCCGCAACCCCGGATCACTCACCCGATACATCGTCCCAGAAACGCCAGGACTGGCTCGTCATCAGCCTGGTGGGCGCTGTTCATTCCAGTTCGCATTTTTTTCAACTGGTGCTGCCCACGCTATACCTGTCATTGGCCAACGAATATGGCTACGACTTCGTCAAGCTGGGCATGCTGGCTTCCGCGTTCTTCCTTGTGTCATGTTTTGGCCAGGCCTCGTCGGGTTTTGTCGTGGACCGCATCGGACCGGCGCCGGTGCTGCGGTTCGGGCTCACGTGCTTTGTCGTATCCGGAATTCTCATTGGCGTCTCTACCTCTTATCCGATGCTGCTGCTGGCGGCCGTCATAGGAGGAATTGGAAATTCTGTCTTTCACCCTGTCGACTTCTCCATTCTGAACCACAGGGTCAGTCCACGGCGGCTGGGGCACGCATTCAGCACGCACGGTCTCACCGGCAATCTTGGCTGGGCCCTTACGCCGGTCTTCATGGCAACCATCATCTATCTGGCGAACTGGCGGGTCGCGGCATTCTCGGCCGCCGCCCTGGTGGCGGTGGTCCTGTTGTTGACATGGCTGGGACGCGACCTGCTCACTGGCAGCAGTCAAGCCGTATCCGCTGACACTGCAAGCAAAGCGGCGACTGCTACCGATGCCGCTGAAGCCGACTTATCCAACCAGACCGCCATGCAGACCTTGACCACTTTGCTCGCACAGCCGGCATTATGGGGCGCCTTCCTGTTTTTTGCTTTCACGTCCATGGCGCTGTCGGCCGTGCAAAACTACACCATCCCGATGCTCAGCGAGGTGTATGCCATCGACAAGATTGTGGCAGGCACCACATTGTCCGCTTATATGGTGGCTGCCGCGCTGGGCATGCTGGCAGGCGGCTTTCTGGTTGGAGCCACGCCGAATACCGAGCGCACGGTAGCGATTTCCCTTGTACTGGCGGGAACGTTATTGCTGGTGCTCGCTTATGGGGCGATACCGCCTTCCTATGCCATCGCGCTCGTCGCAATGGCCGGCTTCTGCTCAGGCGTATCGGCCCCGTCGCGCGACATGCTGATCCGGCGCGTAACCCCTAAAGGAGCCACCGGCGCCGTGTATGGCCTGGTCTATTCGGGTATGGACGTAGGCTCTTCGCTTGCGCCGGTGGGCTTTGGCTTGATGCTGGATGCCGGCTTCGTGCAAGGGCCGTGGTTCGGGGCCGCCATCGGTTTTTGCGTTGCCGCGGTATTGGCCTTGTGGGTTGCCAGAACCGCTACCCGTTCAGTACTTCGCCCGGTCAGCGCCTGATTGTTCCCTTACTGGCGTGGCGTACGCGTCTGGCTGACAGTGGCGGGGCGGCTGCTGCGCCATGGGTTGATGTCCAGGCCACCGCGGCGCGTATAGCGCGCATAGACCAGCAGGGACTCTGGCTGGCAACTTGTCCAGATGTCGCAATACAGCTGCTCTACGCAATGTTCATGAAATTCATTGTGTTGGCGCAGGGAAACGATATATTCCAGCAGGGCGGACCGGTCTATTTGCTGGCCGGTGTATGTAATCTGGACGCTGCCCCAGTCCGGTTGACCCGTGACGGGGCAATTGGATTTCAGCAGATCCGACATCAGGGTTTCACTGATGGTGCTGGCGCCCGCTACGCAGTGCAAGAGTTCGGGCGTAGGCCGGTAAGTGGTGATTTCGATGTCAGCGTCATCGATGCAGATGCCGTCCATGGGCGCACACAAAAAATCCTGTTGCTTGATGTCGGTATTGATCTCGACCTTCACCGGCGCACCCGCTGCAGCGCTCAGATCGGCGGTCATGCGTTCCCGGACCAGGCTCTGCGCGGCAAAACGTTCGTCGTTGTATGAATTCAGGTATAGCTTGAACGATTTGGATTCAATCAGCCTGGGGCTTGCAGCCGGAACGGTAAAGCGGGCCATGCCTACGATAGGCTTGCCCTTGCCATCGAGCCACGATATTTCGTAGGCATTCCAGATATCGTCGCCATACCAATCGTGAGGGATATCGAGCTTCTCGCGATTGAGCTTGCGGTCGATCGGGAAGAGCAGGGTGGCATCGTAGGAATCGGGGTAAGAGACGTCCCGGCCTAGCGGGGCGTTTGGAGGAACAAAAGCAGTCATCGCAAAAGAAATAGAAGAATCAGTACGTCATTGTACCCTCTTGCAGTGTCATTCCCACATTATGAAAAATGACTTTCGACATGTGAAATTGTCGTGCTGCGTTGCACGATAACAGTTTTCACGAGAAAGGATTTCATTTCATATTGCGGAAACAAAATCAGAACTGCTTGAATTTAAACATCTATATTTTTTGTCTTATATAAGACTCAAGGGCTCCTTGCCCTGCAGCAAGAGCGTAGACTTTTCTCAATGGGTTTTCATATGATTTGTCTCACTTCACAAGGAAAAGCATCATGACCACACGAGAAAACGAAGTTCGAAATCTGCAGAAGAGCTGGGCAGAAGATGTGCGCTGGCAAGGCATAAAGCGCGGCTATAACGCGGAAGAAGTCATACGGCTACGCGGCTCTGTGATGGTGGAGCATACGTTGGCCAGGCGAGGAGCCGAAAAACTCTGGGGTCTGTTGCATTCTGAGCCCTTTGTGAACTCGCTGGGGGCGCTCACCGGCAACCAGGCGATGCAGCAAGTGAAAGCAGGATTGAAAGCGATCTATCTTTCTGGCTGGCAAGTCGCTGGCGACGCCAATGGTGCCGGCGAGATGTATCCGGATCAATCGTTATATCCGGCGAACTCAGTGCCGCTGGTGGTAAAGCGCATCAATAACGCGCTTACACGCTGCGACCAGATTCAGTGGATGGAGGGAAAGAATCCGCAGGATGACGATTATCTGGACTATTTCGCTCCTATCGTCGCCGATGCCGAAGCCGGGTTTGGCGGCGTGCTGAATGCATTCGAACTGATGAAGGCCATGATCGAAGCCGGCGCGGCGGGGGTCCATTTCGAGGATCAACTGGCGTCTGTCAAGAAATGTGGCCATATGGGTGGAAAGGTGCTTGTACCCACTCGGGAAGCCGTGGCGAAACTGGTTTCGGCCCGCTTGGCGGCGGACGTCCTCAACGTACCCACCTTGTTGCTGGCACGTACGGATGCCGACGCGGCCGACCTGGTTACCAGCGATGTTGATGAAAATGACAGGGCCTTCATTACCGGTGAGCGTACTGTTGAGGGTTTCTTCCGTACACGGCCCGGCATTGAGCAGGGTATTTCCCGCGGCCTCGCCTATGCCCCGTATGCCGACTTGCTGTGGTGCGAAACATCGACGCCCAATCTTGAATATGCGCGTCAGTTTGCCGAAGCAATCCATCGCCAGTTCCCGGGCAAGATGCTGGCCTATAATTGCTCGCCATCCTTTAATTGGAAAAAGAACCTGGACGACGCCACAGTTGCCAAATTCCAGCGGGAATTGGGCGCCATGGGTTATAAATTCCAATTTATTACGCTTGCTGGCTTCCACGCCCTCAACTACGGAATGTTCGAGCTGGCCCATGGCTATGCCCGACGCCAGATGAGCGCTTTTGTGGAGCTGCAACAAAAAGAGTTTGCAGCCGCCGACCTCGGCTTTACGGCCGTCAAGCATCAGCGTGAGGTAGGCACGGGCTACTTCGATGCGGTAACGCAAGCTATCGAAGGCGGGCAATCTTCAACAACGGCCCTTACGGGTTCCACTGAAGAGGCGCAGTTTGACAATAGCAGCGGCCAAGGCTTGAAAGTAGCCTAAGTACCGCGCGCGGGATGAAAACGGGAGGGAGTCGAGGGGCTACCTCTTGTCACGTATTGATACGTAATCTCTGAACTTGATCTAGATCAATACGTAGAATCCCTAGCCGGGTATAGTTCGTATCCATGCGCGCCTTCTCGATTTTTTCCACACCCCAAGGCCTGTCTGGCTCCGATCGCCAGAAGCGCCGCCACATGCTTGCGCGTATGGGGCTGGCTTGGCTGGGGATGATGCAGGTCATGATGTTTGCGTTCCCGGGCTATCTGCGTAGCGAAAGCATGGCGCCCGATAACCTGGCGCTGCTCGATCAGGCCATCTTTATCATGAACTGGATCAGCCTCGTGCTCACCGTCCCCGTCGTGCTTTATTGCGCGTGGCCGGTCTGGGGCGGGGCGTTCAGCCGCCTGATGCAGGGCAGGGTCAGCATGGACGTGCCGGTGGCGCTTGGAATTATTGCGGCGTTCATTCCCAGTGCCTACGCGACCTGGTTCGACAACGGAGAAGTCTATTTCGACTCTGTCACCATGTTCGTGGCATTTTTATTGACCGCCCGTTATCTCGAGCTCTGTGCACGCCAGGCGGTAGGTGTGGGCAAGGCTCATCGCGTCATCGAGGAATTCCGGCTTGCTGTCACGCAGCGCGCCAATCAGCTGGCATTCTGGTTTGTCGTCATTCAGCTGGCCCTCGCATTCTTGGTGGGGGCGGTCTGGTACGTCTACGCGCCCGAGCATGCCGTAGCGGTAATGGTTTCCTTGCTGGTAATGAGCTGTCCCTGTGCGATGGCCATGGCGGTACCGACTGCCGTCGCTGCGGCGCACGCAAGCCTTTCAGCCGGCGCGCCGGCCCAGGATATCGATATTGTGCGCCTGGTCCAGGCCACTGGCCGTATTTCAAGGCAGAACCTCTATGCCTCCGTCGCGTGGCATCTCCTGATGACGCCTCTTGCCGCATTGGGATTTGTCGCGCCGTGGCTGGCCGCCATATCCATGCTCTTGTCCTCGCTGGCTGTAGCAGCAAATTCGTGGCGTCTGTACCGCTCGCAGATTCGCGTATCCAGCGGCGATTGGCAGTCCGCGGTCGCCCGGAGCTGATGCGTGGCGTCGTCTCTGTTTCTGCTGTTGCCGATATCGCTGGTCTTCGTGATCGTGATAGGAGTGTTTTTCTGGTGGGCGATCTTTTCGGGTCAGTTCGACGATACGCAATCGCGAGGCGAGTCCATACTGAACGATAATGACGCCCCTGGTGAAAACCTCGCCACGACGGAAGATCGCGACGCGGCAAAGCCTGCTTCGCTTGCGGAAAATGGGCGCCAGCGCGAGAAATAGTTCGCTTGGATCGTATCTTTATTTAGTTAGTGTGGTGTGGAAACGTCAACCTGCCCGGCTGTAATTTGACCTTGATGCACATCAAAGTCGGCTTCGTTGCCATGCTGGATCATGCTTGACGTCAAGCATTGTTTATTTGTTTTAGGGGAAACTCATGGGCACTTCCGATACGTTCGGAAAACAGGCCGAAATCTTCAACTATGGTGTGGTTCGTCAGTTCACGATCATGACCATAGTATGGGGTGTGGTAGGCATGGCGGTCGGTGTATGGATCGCCGCACAACTCATATGGCCGCAACTGAATTTCGATATTCCTTGGCTCAGCTACGGCCGCTTGCGGCCATTGCATACCAACGCGGTCATTTTCGCGTTCGGCGGCAGTGCCTTGTTCGCCACAGCCTATTACGTGGTGCAGCGTACCTGTCAGGCACGCCTGTACAGCGACAAGCTGGCGGCGTTCACGTTTTGGGGCTGGCAGGCCGTCATCGTCGCTGCCGTCATCACGCTGCCCATGGGCTACACCAGTACGAAAGAGTATGCCGAACTTGAATGGCCTATCGATATCCTGCTGACCTTGGTGTGGGTTGCCTTCGCGGTGGTGTTCTTCGGCACTATCGTCAAGCGCAGGGTCAAGCATATCTACGTGGCCAACTGGTTCTATGGTTCATACATACTTACCATTGCGGTCCTGCACATATTCAACAACTTTGCGTTGCCGGTCTCAATGTGGAAGTCGTATTCCGCTTACGCCGGCGTCCAGGACGCCATGGTGCAGTGGTGGTATGGCCACAATGCCGTGGGTTTTTTTCTGACCACCAGCTTCCTGGGCATGATGTATTACTTCGTGCCCAAGCAGGCCGAGCGTCCGATCTATTCCTATCGCTTGTCCATCGTCCACTTCTGGGCACTGGCTTTCACTTATATGTGGGCCGGCCCGCATCATCTCCTGTACACCTCGCTGCCTGACTGGACCCAGTCGCTCGGCATGGCACTATCGTTGATCCTGCTTGCGCCATCATGGGGCGGCATGATCAATGGCATCATGACGATGTCGGGCGCCTGGCACAAGCTGCGTACCGATCCTATCTTGAAGTTCCTGGTCGTGGCGCTGTCGTTCTACGGCATGTCCACCTTTGAAGGTTCGATGATGTCCATCCGCACGGTCAACGCCTTGTCGCATTACACCGACTGGACGATCGGACACGTGCATTCAGGTGCCCTGGGCTGGGTGGCCATGATCACCTTCGGGTCGCTGTACTACATGATTCCCCGGCTGTATGGCCGCAGCGCCATGGCCAGCACCAAGCTCATCGAGCTGCATTTCTGGCTGGCGACGCTGGGCGTGGTGATGTATATCAGCGCGATGTGGATCGCCGGGGTGATGCAAGGCTTGATGTGGCGCGCCACGGGCGTCGATGGCACCCTTACCTACAGCTTCGTCGAAGCGGTCAAGGCCACTTATCCCTTCTATGTCATTCGCATGCTGGGCGGCCTGTGCTTCCTGGGCGGCGTCTTCGTCATGGCCTGGAATACATGGTTGACGGTCAAAGGCCAGGTCAAGGTGAATCCGGTCGTGCCTTTGTTCAGTCCCGATGCGCGTGATCCGGCCTTGCTCGGACCTGCGTCGACTACTGCTTGAGGAGAACCGTAATGTCCAAGCAAGATCATGGTTTTTTTTCGCACAAGACATTGGAAAAAAATGTCGGCCTGCTGATTATTTTAAGTATTGCCGTTATTTCGTTTGCGGGTCTGGCGCAGATCGTGCCGCTGTTTTTTCAGCACTCGACAACGACTCCCACTGAAGGCGTCGAGCCCTACGAGCCGCTCAATCTTATCGGGCGCGACATCTACATCCGCGAGGGCTGTGTCAGCTGCCATTCGCAGCAGATCCGGATGCTCAGCTCGGAAGTCCAGCGCTATGGTCCGTATTCACTGGCGGGTGAGTCGCGGTACGACCATCCGTTCCTGTGGGGTTCCAAACGCACGGGCCCCGACCTGGCCCGGGTTGGTCAGCGTTATTCGGATGATTGGCATCGTATCCACCTGCGCAATCCGCGCGATGTGGTGAAAGAATCGAATATGCCCAGCTACCCATGGCTGCAGCATAATTCGGTGACCAATGAAAACGTGCAGGACCGCATGTCAGTGCTGCGCACACTGGGTGTGCCGTACACCGATGAACAGATCGCCAAGGCGCCTGAGCAATTGAAAGGCAAGACCGAAGAAGACGCACTGGTCGCCTACCTGCAAGGTTTGGGCGTGGCGGGCCGTGCTGCGGCCGCCAAGGCTGTTTCGGATGGAGGCCTGTAAATGGCAGTGCTCAACGGAATAATGACGATCGTCGCCATGGCGACTTTCCTTGGCATCGTATGGTGGGCGTTCTCACGCGGCCGTGCCGATGCCAACCACGAGGCTTCGCTCTTGCCCTTTGCCGTGCCGGACGAACGACCAATCAACAAGAATGATGGGGGATCCCATGAGTGATTTCGTCAGTAGCTTCTGGAGCTACTTCATTGGTGTGATTGCCCTGGGCGGAATCGCCTTTTGCATATGGTTGCTGTATAGCCAGCGCGCCTGGCTCAAGCAGGACGTCAAGCAGGTCACGGATACAGGACACATCTGGGACGGCGACCTTACCGAACTCAATAATCCGGTGCCGCGCTGGTGGACCGTTTTCTACCTGGGCTTGTGCGTCGTCGCCCTGGCTCTGCTGTTCTTGTATCCTGGCGTAGGCAGTTACAAGGGCACGCTGGGGTATACGGCCGCCAAGCAAGTCAAGGACGAGCAATTGGCCTTGAACGAACAGATCAAGCCATTGTTCGAACGCTATCAGCAAATGCCGGTCACCCAGGTCGCGCACGATGCCGAGGCTCGTGAAATCGGTCAGCGCCTGTTCCTGAACAACTGTGCACAGTGTCATGGGTCTGACGCCCGGGGTAGTGGAAGCTTTCCGAATCTTGCCGACGGCGATTGGTTATACGGCGGCGATCCAGAGCAGATCATGCAAACGATCACCAAAGGTCGTCATGGCATGATGCCGCCCTGGAGCGCCCAGATCAAGCCCAGCGAAGCCGCCGACATTGCCCAGTATGTGCGCTCGCTCTCGGGCCTGGCCAGCGACTCCTTGCGGGTCGTGCCCGGCAAACGTGGCTTCGATACCTTTTGCGTGGCCTGCCACGGTGTCGAGGGCAAGGGCAATACGGCCATGGGCGCGCCCAACCTGACCGACGGTATCTGGTTGTACGGCAGTTCCGAGGCCTCCATTGTGGAAACCATCCTCAATGGGCGCCAGAACATCATGCCGGCGCAGGAAGGCATTCTGACTGAAGCCCAGATCCGCATGCTCACCGCTTGGGTGTGGGGACTCTCGAATCAGGGTAGTAACGTAGCAGCAAAATAGGGATATATCATGAGTAGCGAACCATCCGTAAACCCGGAACAAGGCCCTGCAACGGCGGCAGCACCGGCCTGGCAGCCGCCGCGGGTCACGAAAGTGGGCGGTGGTTCGTCTCCTCAGGTCGAAAAGGCCCTGGCCGACGTACGCAAGAAGATTTATCCACGTTCGGTGTCGGGCTTGTTTGCGCACTGGCGCATTGCCATGGTCGTGCTGACCCAGCTCATTTTCTACGGTCTTCCATGGTTGCAGTGGAACGGGCGCCAGGCAGTATTGCTGGACCTGGCCGCGCGCAAGTTCTACATATTCGGCATGGTGCTGTGGCCGCAAGACGTGATTTACCTCGCGGTCTTGCTGGTGCTGTCGGCCTTCGCGTTATTTCTCTTTACCGCCATGGCCGGGCGCCTGTTCTGCGGTTACGCCTGTCCACAAACCGTCTACACCGAAATCTTCATGTGGGTCGAACGCCGCATCGAGGGCGATCGGTTAGCGCGCATACGCCTGGACGAACAGCCCTGGACCTGGCGCAAGCTGCGACTGAAAGCCGCCAAGCACACCGTCTGGATTCTCATTGCCTGGTGGACCGGCTCTACCTTCATCGGTTATTTTGCGCCGATACGCGAACTGGGCATGGGCTTGATTACCTTGTCGCTGGGGCCGTGGCAATGGTTCTGGATGGCCTTCTATGCATTCGCCACGTGGGGAAATGCGGGCTTCATGCGTGAAGCGGTTTGCAAGTACATGTGCCCCTACGCGCGATTCCAAAGCGTTATGGTCGATGATGACACCTACGTGGTCACCTACGACTTTGAGCGTGGCGAACCGCGGGGAGGACGCTCGCGCCGTATCGATCACAAAGAAGCGGGCATGGGGGATTGTGTCGATTGCAGCTTGTGTGTGCAGGTCTGTCCTACTGGCATCGACATCCGAGACGGCTTGCAGTACATGTGCATAGGTTGCGGCGCCTGTGTCGATGCATGCGACCAGGTCATGGAAAAAATGGACTATCCGAAAGGATTGATCCGCTATACATCGGGCCGGGCCATTACCGAAGGCCTTACCCAGCCGCAGGTACGCAAGCGCTTGTTCCGGCCGCGTGTTCTCGCGTACATGGCCATTCTCACGCTAATCAGCATTGCCTTTGTCATTTCGCTGGTGACGCGCACTACGCTGCGCGTGGACGTGATCCGGGATCGAGGCGTACTCGGACGCGAGGTGGCCGGCGGAATGATAGAAAACGTGTACCGCCTTCAAATCATCAATACGACAGAATCTCCGTTGACGATCACCCTTGGAGCCAGCGGCGTGCCGGGTCTGTCCATACTCACTGCCGACAGTTCCTCGAACTCGCTGGAAATCGACGCCGCGTCCAATAAACTGGTACCGGTGGTGCTGCGGGCTCCGACCCAGGAAGTCAAGCCAGGACTCTACGACATCAATCTGACGGCGACGGCGACTTCCGCCGAGGGTGACGAGAATGTCGTGGTCGAACGCTCCAGCTTTTTTGTACCCAAGTAAATGTCGACAAAGGAAGGTCTTATGCCGCAAGTCGCTACCAAAGAACAGATGGAACCACGCCCCGCCAAACCGTGGTGGCGTGAACCCTGGCCCTGGATACTGATGGCGGGCCCTGCTGCAGCTATGATTGGCTGTATTATTACCATCTTTCTCGCTGTGCAGAATTTTAGCGATCAGGCAATTACTGATGGCGGCATCAAGCGGGGACTGGTGGTAAGCAAACCGGCGGTAGCAACGAATCCGACGCAAGCGTCGCCGGAACACTGACAATAAATCGACAAGACAAGGGGGGCCGATATGAAGTGGCGTGCGTTAATGTGGGTATTATGGCCATCGTTTCTTATCGCGGGCGCCACCAGTGCTACGGTGTTCGCGCTTGTCGATCCACTCGACATCAATTTTCTGGGCTACGTGCAGATAGGCCGGCAGTTCGCGTATGCGGCGGGTTTCTTCCTGTTCTGGATCATGGCAGCGCTGTCCAGTGCCTTGACCCTGCATATGGCGCCGCGCGGCCAGGTGCTCGACGACTTCGGCGACCCTATTTAAGGCGTCGTGCCCAGGCGACTCCGCCTGGTCAACGCCGTCTACGCGGGAATCAACCGCAATCGGTGCCGGCCAGGGCGCGCAGGGCCTGGATATCGATGATGTGAACCTGGCGTTGCTGGATATGCAGCACGCCTTCGCGGGCGAAGCGCGAAAACAGCCTGCTTACTGTTTCCAAGGTCAGACCCAGGTAGTTGCCGATTTCCTCGCGGCTCATGCGCAGCAGGAATTCGGTGGACGAATAGCCCAGTGCCGCTAGGCGTTGCGACAAATTAATCAGAAAAGCAGCCAGGCGTTGTTCCGAACGCAATGAACCCAGCGACATCACCAATTGATGCGAGCGGTTTATTTCCTTGCTCATCAGGCGTCGAAGCTGCTGGTTCAGAACCGGCAGGTGCTGTGATAGCTGGTCCAGTTCGTCGATGCGTATTACACATACTTCGCTATCTTCAAGCGCAAGGGCGTGGGATACCTGCCGATTTTCCAGCAAGCCGTCCATGCCCAGGATTTCACCTGGAAGGAGGAAGCCGGTGATCTGAACCTGGCCGTTGACATCTTCCAGTTGCGTCTTCAGCGATCCGGATCGTATGCCGTACACCGCCTCAGCCTTGTCACCCAGATGGAAAAGCGCCGACCCCTTCGGGATGCGGATCCGTTCCTTGATCAGTTCGTCCAGTTTGTCGACGTCATGGCGAGCCATGCCCAATGGCAGGCATATCTCGCTAAGCATGCATGTCGAACAACGGGTTGAATCGGGAGTAACGGTAATTTTCTTTTGCATACGGGTACAGCGGCGGAGGGTGAGCTGCTTATGCAGCATTTTCGGGCAGGTTCGGGGAATTTGCGGCGATTTTACTGCACAAGCACGCAATTCCTGCGATTGATCTATATCAAGTATACGGGATCGCCGAAGTCATGCAGGCCAGTGGCCATAAGTGTGGTTTTTCTGCTAATGCGTTTCCCAGTAGGAAGGCGCCGCATAGTGCGCGCGCAACATATCAATAAACAGGCGCACGCGCAATGGCAGATGCTTGCGTTCGGGCAGCATGGCGAAAATCCCATTCGCGGGCGCAGCATATTCGTCTAGTACGCTTACCAGCCGGCCTGTTTCGAGATCTTCACGAACTTCCCACAGGGAGCGCCACGCCAGGCCATAGCCTGCTAAAGCCCATTGATGCAGGATGGAGCCGTCGCTGCATGCAAGGCTGCCTTTCACCCGTATGGCTTTGACCTGGCCGTCTTCCGCCAGCAGCCAGCCTCGGGATTGATTGCCCTGATCGCCGAACGACAGGCAATTGTGCTGCGTGAGGTCTGCCGGCGTGTTGGGCCGGCCATGTTGGCCCAGATACGACGGGGCGGCGACGATTACGCGCTTGTTGTCGGCGATGCGGCGCCCGACTATCTGGGAATCGTCGAGCTCGCCAATGCGGATGGCACAGTCGTAGCCTTCTTCGATAAGATTGACCAACCGGTCGCTCAGGTCCAGGGCAAGCGTTACGTCGGGGTAGGTCGCGATGAAGTCCGGAAGCAGGGGCGCCACATGGCGACGGCCGAAGCCCGCGGGAGCGCTGATGCGCAGATGGCCGCTGGGATTGACGCCGCCTTGTGCAATTCGGGTTTCAGCATCGTGCAGATCGCGCAGGATGCGCTGTGCCTCTTCGAGAAAGGCACTGCCTTCGGAAGTGAGGGTAAGCCGGCGTGTGGTGCGTAGTAAAAGCTTGATGCCCAGGCGAGCTTCCAGGGCATTGATGCGTCGTCCCATCATGGCAGGCGCCACGCCTTCGGCGCGCGCCGCGGCGGAAAGGCTGCCCAGCGTGGCGGCAGCCACAAAGCTCTTGAGTTGTTTGAATTTGTCCATGCGGATGAAGTAAAGGCGGACAGCGTGCGGCCGGTTTTCGGCTATGGGAAGCGAATGATAGCAAAGCCGGCGTCAATGCCAGGGCTCACGCCTTGAAAATGAGCGCGTGCAATTTTGCCCGTACCTGACCGAGTTCGTTCGAGTCGACACGTCCGTGATGGCTTATTTTTGTATTAACCCAATCCAGGCTTTTGACCTGGTCGGCTAGCACCGCCAGACGGTTCTCGGGTGCGATCGACACTTCGAAGGGATAGCCCTTGATGCTAGACGTTATTGCACAGCATACGACAAGACCAGTTTTCTTGTTGTAGGACAAGGGACTGAGCACGAGGGCGGGTTTATAGTCTTGTGCAGTACTGCCTTTGGGTAGGTCGAAGTGCAGCCAGATGATATCGCCTGCATCCGGTACGTAACGTTTATTCATGGCGGCTCCCGGCGATCAGTTATCGGCGATGCCGAAATCGATTTCGGCATGCAGGTTGCTGGGCTTTATGCCGCTGAGCAATTGGGAGAGCAGATATTCCTGTGAACGAATCGGCTCAAGGACGATGCATCCGCGCTCTACCTTGACCTCGACCATGTCTTCCAGGTCGAGCTTGAGCGTTTTCATCATTGAAGAGGGCAGGCGAACTGCCGCGCTGTTGCCCCATTTTTTTATCACTCCACGCATGACGGGCTCCTTTGCACGTTGGAATAAACCGGCTCCTGCGAGCTTAACAGTTTAGACGGTGTGTCAACAAGAGCGGCCCTTGAAATCCCTTGTTATGGCCGCACCTATTCTTCATTCGAGCGTAGCAGCTCTCTTTTCATGTGAAATGATTATGCGATTCGACAAATTAACCACAAAATTCCAACAAGCACTCGCCGATGCGCAGAGCTTGGCCGCCAAGCATGACAATCCCTATATCGAACCCGCGCACGTGCTGGCGGCTTTGCTGGCCGATGGCGATAGCGGCGCGGCAAGCCTGCTGGCGCGCGCCGGCGTGGCGGTAAACCGATTGGGGCCGTCTTTGAACACACTTATCGAAAGCTACCCGCAAGTGCAGGGGGCCGAAGGTAATATCCAGGTGAGCCGGGAACTGCAGGCCGTTTTCACACGCACCGACAAAGAGGCATCGAAGCGGGGCGACAGCTATATTGCCAGCGAATTATTCCTTCTGGCGCTAGCCGACGACAAGGGCGAAACAGCGCGTATCCTGAAGGAGGCTGGCCTGCAGCGCAAGGCGCTGGAAACCGCGATTGATGCAGTACGCGGCGGGGCCGCCGTGTCCGATTCCGAGGGTGAATCCAACCGCGAGGCCTTATCCAAATATACGACCGATCTTACCGATCGTGCCCGCCAGGGCAAGCTGGACCCCGTTATCGGGCGCGACGACGAAATTCGCCGTTCAATCCAGATACTGCAACGCCGGACCAAGAATAATCCGGTACTGATCGGTGAGCCTGGTGTGGGCAAGACGGCCATCGTCGAAGGCCTGGCCCAGCGTATCGTCAACAACGAGGTCCCCGAGACGCTTAAGGGCAAGCGTGTGCTGTCGCTGGACATGGCGGCACTGCTTGCGGGTGCCAAGTACCGCGGCGAGTTCGAGGAGCGGTTGAAAGCGGTACTCAAGGAACTGTCTCAGGACGACGGCAAAACCATCGTCTTCATTGATGAATTGCACACCATGGTGGGCGCCGGCAAGGCCGAAGGCGCCATGGACGCCGGCAATATGCTCAAGCCCGCGCTCTCGCGCGGAGAACTGCATTGCATAGGCGCGACCACGCTGGATGAGTACCGCAAGTACATCGAGAAAGACGCCGCGCTGGAACGCCGCTTCCAGAAGGTGCTGGTCAATGAGCCTGATGTCGAGTCCACCATTGCGATCTTGCGCGGTTTGCAGGAGCGTTACGAGTTGCACCACGGGGTGGCCATTACCGACCCCGCCATTGTTGCGGCGGCGGAATTGTCCCATCGCTATATTACCGACCGTTTCCTTCCGGACAAGGCCATCGATCTGATCGACGAGGCCGCCGCACGCATACGCATGGAGATCGACTCCAAGCCCGAAGTCATGGACAAACTCGATCGACGCATCATCCAATTGAAGATCGAGCGCGAGGCCGTGAACAAAGACACGGACGAGGGATCGCAACGGCGCCTCAAGGCCATTGAGGACGAGCTGCTGAAGCTTCAGCGCGAGTACAACGACTACGAAGAAATCTGGAAGGCTGAGAAGGCCGCTGTACAGGGTTCGCAAGCGATCAAAGAGGAAATCGAGCGCGTCCGTTCCGAAATGGCGGAATTGCAGCGCCGGGGCCAGTTCGACAAGCTCGCCGAGCTCCAGTATGGCAAGCTCCCTGAGCTGGAAGGGCGCCTGGAGGCGGCCGAGGCAGGACAACAAGCGGAACGCGATACGGAAAAGCCGCGACTATTGCGCACTCAGGTCGGCGCCGAGGAAATTGCCGAAGTGGTATCACGTTCCACCGGTATTCCCGTTTCGAAGATGCTGCAGGGCGAGCGGGCCAAATTATTGGGGATGGAAGACTTCCTGCACCAGAGGGTAGTCGGGCAGAACGAAGCCGTCAGCCTGGTCGCCGATGCCATCCGCCGTTCGCGTGCGGGCTTGTCCGACCCTGCGCGCCCTTACGGATCCTTCCTGTTTCTTGGACCAACCGGGGTAGGCAAGACCGAGCTGAGCAAGGCGCTGGCCAATTTCATGTTCGACTCCGACGATCACATGGTCCGTATCGACATGAGCGAATTCATGGAAAAGCACTCGGTGTCGCGCCTGGTCGGCGCGCCGCCGGGATATGTAGGGTATGAAGAGGGTGGTTACCTGACTGAGGCAGTACGCCGCAAGCCGTATAGCGTGATATTGCTGGACGAGGTCGAGAAGGCACACCCCGATGTGTTCAATGTGCTTCTACAGGTGCTGGATGACGGCCGTCTGACCGACGGGCAGGGGCGTACGGTTGATTTTCGCAACACCGTCATCATCATGACGTCGAACCTGGGTTCGCAGCATATCCAGAGCATGGCGGGGCAGCCCTATGACGTCATCAAGGAAGTGATCTGGGATGAGCTGAAAACGTCATTCCGGCCGGAGTTCCTTAACCGGATCGACGAGGTTGTGGTTTTCCACGGACTGGAAGCCAAGCACATCGAGGCGATTGCCCGCATACAGGTGCAGCGGCTGGCGCAGCGGTTGGCCCAGCAAGAGATGCGGCTCGAGGTGTCGGACAGCGCACTGGCGCAGTTGGCTCGGGCCGGCTTCGATCCTGTATTCGGTGCACGGCCTTTGAAACGCGCTATTCAGCAGCACATCGAGAATCCTGTTGCACGTCTGATACTGGAAGGGAAGTTCGGGCCCAAGGACGTGGTGCCGGTAGACTGGCAAAACGACAAGTTCGTGTTTTCCAGGACCTTGCAGTAAGCGGCGAGGCGGCCGGCTTTGGCAGAGAGGTGGGGCACCGTATGCCACACCCCTCCCGATGCCCAAGCGGGCCGGTCGGCGGCCCGTGCAGGGCGAGCGCAAGACCTCTTTCTTCCCAACCAAGCCGCAGCAAACCAATGCCAAGCACAGTCCCTCCTGGCACCGGCACAAAAATCATGATGCAGCCGTTGGCGTGGTGGGGGAAGGTAGCGGGACGGTCGGGGCCGAGCGAGCCGATTATGAAGGGAGCGCGAAGGCGCGGACGAATAAGGCGATGCGGGGTCCGGCGCGCAGGGCGGCGGACCAGGCAACGCGGACCGCTACCTTCCCCCACCACGCCAGCGGCGTGTCAAGACTAAAGTGTGTCAAGACTAAAGCGTGTCAAGAGCCACCGCCTGTTTGACGACGGCGCCATCCCCACTTTACTTCTGTGGCAATGCGGGCGGCGGATTCAATTCCAGCTCGTCCTTGCCGTAGAACTTGATGCCGATCTGTATTCGGTCACGGCCTTGGGCGCGGCGATGCCGGTTGGTGTCCCGCAAGGAATATACGCAGCCGCAGTATTCCTGTTGATAGAACTCTTCACGCTTGCTGATTTCTATCATGCGGGCGGATCCGCCGCCCTTGCGCCAGTTGTATGTCCAGTAGACCAGTTCCGGATAGCGGGCCGCGGCCCGTTCGCCGCAACCATTGATCTGGTTCATGTCTTTCCAGCGTGAAATTCCAAGCGAACTGCATATCGTATCGTAGCCATGCTCGTGCGCGTAGAGCGCGGTACGCTCGAACCGCATATCGAAGCAGACCGTGCAACGCTCTCCACGCTCGGGCTCGTCTTCAAGGCCTTTCACGCGCTCGAACCAGTTGTCGCGATCATAGTCGGCATCGATGAACGGTATGTTGTGTTCGGCCGCGAATCGGATGTTCTCGTTTTTTCGAATTTCGTATTCGCGGTCGGGATGGATATTGGGATTGTAGAAATAGATGGCATAGTCGATGCCCGATGCGGTCATTGCTTCCATGACTTCGCCCGAACAGGGCGCACAGCATGAATGCAAGAGGACTTTCTTGCGGTTATCGGGCAGGACGAGCGTTGGGCGTTCAATATCGGTCATGGTCGGAATGCGTGGATACCAGCGTATCGATGGGTGGTGATTTGGCCATTTTAGTCTCCGATCACGGTATTCCAAAGTTCCTGCACGCAATCGCGTTCCTTGATCAGTGTATCCGGCGGCACCCGGGCCTTCTCGGCCCCTTGCAGACGCAAGGCATGTTGCGATTTCCGGAACTCCCTGTAGGCATCGCCCGCCAGTCGTGCGAGATCGTCGGAAATGAGGCCTGCCTCTGCCGCCAGGCGCAATAGCGTGATATTGCCCAGGTTTTCCAACAACACAGGATGCTGCCGTGCATGGCAAAGTACCAAGTACTGGGTGATGAATTCGACATCCACCATGCCGCCGCGATCGTGCTTCACGTCGAAATTGGGTCCGGGATTGGGATGTCCGGCAATGATCTTTTCGCGCATGCCACGCACTTCCGCCTTGAAGGACTGGGGATCGCGCGGTAGCAGCATGACCTCCTGGCGGATGCGGTCGAAGCGCTCGCCGATTTCCGGGTCTCCGGCCACGAATCGCGCCCGCGTAATGGCCTGATGCTCCCAGGCCCAGGCATGTTTGGTCTGGTACTCGGCAAAGGCCTCGACCGATACGGCGAGCAGGCCGGCATCGCCATCAGGGCGCAGACGCAGGTCGATCTCATAAAGCCGGCCCGACGATGTCATGGTGGACAGCCACGACGACATTCGCCTGCCGAGCTTGGCGTAGATCTCGCCGGCTTCGTCGTCGCCCGGGTCATCGTAAAGAAACACCAGGTCGAGGTCGGAGGCGTAGCCGATTTCCTTGCCGCCGAGCTTGCCATACGCAATGATCGCGAATCGTGGGGGTGTCAGGTTCTTGCGACTCTTACGGCCCTGCACCAATGGCCATACGCGGTGGATGGTTTCAGCGAGCAGCGTGTCAGCCAGGGCGGACAGGCGGTCTGCAAGATGTTCGACCGTTACGACGCCTTCCAGGTCCTGGGCAAGTAATTGAAAAGTGATTTGATGCTGCAGATCGCGCATCAAGTTCATTTGCTGTTCGATGTCCGGCTGCCCGTCCGGCAATGTGCAGGCGTCCAGCTCGCTGTGCAGTTGCTTGGCGATCTGTTGAAAGTCAGGCGGTTCCAGCAGAGAATGCCATTCGATCAGGCTGTCCAGCAAGAGAGGGTAGCGGCTCAGATAGTCGGAGGCCCACGGGCTGGCGCTGACGATGCGGGCCACCCGTGCAAGGGTATCGGGATATTCGGCCAGCAGGGCCAGGTATGCGCTGCGCTGTGCGATGTTTTCAACCAGCGTCAAGAGTCGTATGGTCGTTTCCTGAGCCTGTTTCGTCTGGCCCGCGATACTGATGATCGAAGGCAGCAGCGATTCAACCCGTTTTCGGCTGGTTGCCGGCAGGCTGCGGATGCGATGGCTGTCCATCAACGCGTCGACGCGCTGGCAGATCGCCGGCGCCTGCGTGCCCAGATGAAGACGGATATGGTCGGCCAGATTGCTGCAGGGTGCTTCGGCGTGTGTTGGCGATGTGTCGTCGCCGTTGTCATCATCGCCGCCCATGCCGGCCAGGCGAAAGGCGTTACGGAAATTTTGCTCGACGAAGGCACGATGATCGGACAATCGGGTATCGAAGTCCGATAGCGTCATGCCCATGGATCGCGCCAATCCGACGCGCTGGTCTTCGTCGCGGGGGAGCAGGTGGGTCTGCTCGTCTTCCCGATACTGCAGCCGGTGCTCGACCCGTCGCAGAAAACAATAGGCCGCCTCGAGTGTGTCGGCGACTTCGCTGGAAATGACGCCCGCGTCTTTCTGTGCGTGCAGGGCTGACAGTAGCGAACGCTGCTGCAGCGACGGCATGCGGCCGCCGCGTATCAGTTGGTTCAACTGAACGATGAATTCGATTTCGCGTATGCCGCCATCGCCAAGCTTGATGTTATGGATCGTATCGACGCCTGTGCGCGCCAACGCACGGCGTTGCCAGTCCTGGCGTATCCGTTCGCGCAAGCCTCGTAATGCAGCCAGCGCGTCGAAATCGAAGTACTTGCGGTAGACGAAAGGAGTGCGCAGGGATTCCAGCTGCTCCAGCTGCCCGGTTGGGTCGCTGTCGGGAAATGCCTTGCAAGGAATGACACGGCTTTTCAGCCAGGCGTACCGCTCCCATTCGCGGCCCTGCGTCACCAGATAGTTCTCCAGGGCGTCCAGGCTCCAGGCCAGCGGACCCGAGTCGCCGTCCGGACGCAGGCGCAGGTCGGTACGGAACACTTGCCCGTCGGCATCCAGCTCCGACAGCACCGGCATCATGCGTTGCGTGACGCGTCCATAGAATTCGTGATGGCTGAGTTTTCGCCTGCCGTTGGTTTCGCCTTCCTCTCCGTACAGCATGATGAGGTCTATGTCGGACGACACATTGAGCTCCTCGCCGCCCAGTTTCCCCATGCCGAGGATCAGCAATTCCTGCGGGCGGCCCGTGTGCGGATCCAGCGGCACGCCATGGACTTCGGCCAGGCTGCCCGCGATGCTTTTATAGGCTTCGGCCACGGCCAGGTCGGCCAGGGCGGACATGGCCGTCACCACCTCATGAAGGCCGGCGGAACCGTTGATATCGCGCACCATGGCGGTGAAGAACACGCGTTCGCGCAGCTGGCGCAACACGCGGCGTATTTCCGGCGGGGCAAGTGCAGTGTCCCCGACGCCCGGCCGTAGTTCGTCGAACCAGGCATGGATAAGGACCGGCGTGACAGGCTGTTCGATCGCGCTGATCAGCCATTGCTCAAACGTGCCGTTGGCGCCCAGCTTGCGACGCAGCGCGCCGGACCATTGCAGGGCTGGCTCTAATATAATGGCGAGTGACATAAAGTTTGGAAGAAAGGGTGATGCTGGAAAAAACAGCGAGACGAAAACCGTGAAAGCGGGTACAAGATACTGCAAATAATACTGTTCTGGCTAATTCTCAATCGGTGCTACGAATCGCTTCCTCACTCTTCACATTACTCGCCAGGATAGTACTCCTCATTTATTTTGTAGCGGGAGGCCTGTTTCTGGGCGTCAGGTACTGGCTGCTGCCCAATATTGATCAATGGCGGCCACAAATAGCGCAGCAACTGTCTTCCACCTTGAATGTCACGGTGAGCCTGGGCCGGATCAGTGCCGACTGGAGCGGCCTGCGCCCGCGGTTTGCGGTGTCCGACGTTACATTGACCGACAGGCGTCAACGCAAGGTGCTTGACCTGCCGCATGTGCAGGCGGAACTGAGCTGGCGCAGCCTGGCCATGTTGACGCCTCAGTTTTCCCATATCGAAGCCAGCGGTGTCGATCTCAGTGTGCGGCGCGACCGTTTTGAGCGGTTCTGGGTCATGGGGCGATCGTTCGAGCCAAGCGCCCTGGAACAGCACGATACCGGCGTGAGCGACGAAGTGATGGGCTGGCTGGCGACACAGCGCGAGCTTGTGTTGCGCGATTCCACGTTGCGCTGGCTGGATGAAACGCGTACGAAGATGCCCCTGGTATTCAGCGGCATGACACTGGTCGTGCAGAATCGCGGTACTGACCATCGTTTTTCACTGAGTGCCGTTCTTCCGTCGGAACTGGGGCGTTCGTTGGACCTGCGTGGCGAATTCAAGCAATTGGCCTCCGCGGAAGGGCAGGCCTTCTCGCTGCGAAATAGCGCGGGGCAGCTGTATGCCCATGTGGACAGGATGAGTCCGTTAGGGTGGAGCACCTGGATCGATACTCCCCGGCAACTTTTGTCGGGCGAAGTGTCGGCAAAGGGATGGGTGGAACTGAATGCCGGCAAGATTGAACATTACACATCGGATATGACGGCCTGGAAGGGTCGGTGGGGGCTCAACGATCTCCATGATGGCGCCCACATCGAGGCCGAATCCCTCCGTCTCTATCTGGCAGGCGCGTGGAGCGGCTTCCAGCATGTATTTCCATCGCTTGCCAAGGTTGACGTCGGCGGTCAGCCCGCACCCAGGCCAGCGGGCCCGGCCTTGCCCGGTACGCCGATAGAATTCCGCCTGAGTGCCAGCGGCGTCGGCCTCCTGGCGCCGGACATGTTCGGGCATCCGATGCGTTTTGACGAGTTCGATGCAAAAGGCAGTGCCCGGACCACCCTGGATTCATTCCTGCGGCTGGAGGTCGAGCGCATAAACCTGTCCAATCGCGATATACAAGGCAGCCTGGCCGGCAGTTGGCAAGAGGGCGGGTCCGGCCCTGCCGGACTGATCGACGTCTATGGCCGCTTTCCTCGCGCGCTTATCGCCTCGATTGACGAATACCTGCCGAATGTGGTCAGCCAGGAGGCGCGCGACTGGATGGCCACCGGCTTGCTGGATGGCCAGATCAACAACGCGTCCCTGACGCTCAATGGCGATCTCGCGCACTTTCCGTTTGCGGACGACCCGTCCAAGGGCGCTTTCCGTGTAGCGGGCCTGTTCTCCGGAGGTGTGATCGACTATCTGCCTGCGCAGGGCAAATCGCTGGGCTGGCCCCGCATCACCGATATGCATGGCAGGGTGGCGCTGAGTCGCGCCGATTTGCGCTTGGTGGCCGACGGGGCATTGATGCATCCGGACTCACGCCTTCCTATACAGCTGAGCTCCGTTACCGCCCATATTCCCGACCTCGACGGTGATTCCATCCTAGCCATACAGGGCGCTACGAAGGGCAAGGCAGAAACCTACCTGGCGCTGATGACGCATACCCCGTTGGGGGAACTGCTGGATGAGGAATTGAACGCAGCAACGGGCGATGGCGAATGGGAGGTTCCGTTGATCCTGAGCATTCCCCTGACTCATAGCCGCGATACGACCGTACAGGGCGCAATCCGGTTTTCAGGCAATAGCGTGCGCCTCTCGCCCGCCATACCGCCGTTTACACAGGTGTCCGGCACTCTGAACTTCACCGATACCGGAATCAGTTCAAACGGAATCAAGGCCGCGTTCTTGGGAGGCCCCGTATCGCTGAGCGGTGGGGTAGGGGGGGCATTGAAGGGCTTGCAGATGCAGGGTCAAATGAGTGCCGCCGCGTTGACGAACTTTGTGGGTGTGGAGGGAATGAAACGCCTGCATGGGACAGTGGCGTATAAAGCCTTTCTGCGCCGTCCCGACCGCCAGCCTTTGTCCTTCACGATAGATTCGGATTTATCGGGCCTGTCGCTTGACCTGCCGCCTCCCCTGGGAAAGACCGCAGCCCAGCCGTTACCCTTGCGCGTAGATTGGCGCCCACACAGCGATGGCAAGAGCATGGCGCTGGGGATTTCGCTGGGGAAAAACATGAACGCCACGCTACTGCATGACGAAAGAACGGATACGGGCGCATATTTTTATTCCGCTGCGCTTGGCGTGGATCGGAATCCGGAGCTGCCACAGGCTGGCGTGAGTGTCGATATTCGCTACCCATCGGTCGATGTCGATGTATGGGACCGGGTGGTTACCGAGTTCTCCATACCGTTGCCGGAGACGAAACAGCAGCAGAAGCGCCCCTTGTTGCCGGAACTGCGCCAATTGCGTTTGCAGACCGAAAAAGCCCGCGCACTGGGGCTGGTGCTTGATGAGTTGACCTTTACCGCCCGCCGTCCCGCTGTCGCACAGTGGCGCGTGGACATCAGTTCGTCGCAAACGGCCGGCACCTTGTTTTGGCGTGAAGCCCATCGCCGAATTGCCGGCCGTATTGATGCCCATTTCGACCGCTTGGCGCTTGGGAGCGAGGATACGCATGGCGCTTCCAAGGGCAATGAGCATGATGAGCCCGGCTATCAGATCAGCGACGACCTGGACATCCCTGGCGTAAATTTGTATGTGAAGAGTCTTCGCCTGTACGGTCGTGATGCCGGTGAGCTGTCTGTCGTCGGGGTCAATCAGGCTCGTGGACGATTATGGCAGCTAGAGCAGCTGAAGCTGACCGGTCCGGGCGCGACCTTGACGGGTTCCGGAACGTGGCGGCTCAGTGGCAAGGATCGCGGATTGGCGTTGAATGCCGAGGCGCAGTTCAGCGACCTGGGCAAGTACTTGAAGCACGCCGGTTTCGGGGAAATCATGAAAGGCGGGGGCGGCAAAGCCGTCGGCCAGTTCGAATGGCGCAATATGCCGTGGGATGTGAGCAAGGCCGACCTCAGCGGCAAGGTCGACGTCGACCTGGAAAAAGGGCGTTTCAGCAATGTGAATTCGCGCTCGTCGCGCCTGCTGGAATTGCTGTCCCTGCAGTCGCTGCACAGGTTGGCGCGCATGGACGTGAGCCCAGCGGGGTTAATCAAAGAGGGGTTTCCGTATGACAGGCTTCGCGGCACCTTGCTGCTCGATGACGGCGTCATGAACACCGATGACTACAGGGTGGTGGGTCCCGTGGGCACCATTGTGATTGCCGGCGACGTCAATTTGATCAGTGAACAGCTGGATCTGGAGGCAGTGGTCGTCCCCAACCTGGATGTCAGTGGGGCGGCTATTGCCGCCGGCATCGCCATTAACCCGATAGTAGGGATTGGTGCTTTCCTGACGCAATGGCTCTTGCAAGCGCCTCTGGCCAAGGCTATGACGGTCCAATACCATATCGATGGCGACTGGGATGATCCCAGGATCAGCGATGCCGTCGTGCCAGCCAATCACTCTACCGAGCCCAAGGGCAACAAAGAGTCCGAGCTGGTCCCGCACTGAAGCAATGGACACGGAAAGCAATAATGCCGCGCTGCGCAGCCTGTGAAGGCTGCCGCAGCGCGGCATTATTTACTTGTCAGTTTCTTAACAAACGCCTTGATGCAGCATTGCATCGGCCACTTTCACGAAGCCCGCAATATTGGCGCCGTTAACGTAGTTGACCGTCTTAGCGCCGGAGCACGTACCGTGCTGTACGCAGTTCTCATGAATGTTCCGCATGATGGCGTGCAGCTTGTTGTCAACCTGTTCGCGCGTCCAATGCAGGCGCTGCGAGTTCTGGCTCATTTCAAGACCCGATACCGCTACGCCGCCCGCATTGCTGGCTTTGCCGGGTGCATACAGGATGTTGGCACCAATAAATGCATCGACGGCATCAAGGCTGGTCGGCATGTTGGCGCCTTCGGCGACGCAGCGCACGCCATTCTTGATAAGCATTTTCGCATCGTCGATTTCAAGCTCGTTTTGCGTCGCGCAAGGTAGAGCGACGTCGACCGGCACGTGCCAAGGCCTCTTGCCTGCCTCATAGACCAGGTTGAACTGTTTCGCGTAGTCTTCGACCCGTCCGCGATGCTTGGTTTTGAGTTCGATAAGCGCGGCCAGCTTTTCTGGCGTGAAGCCTGCCTTGTCGATCACTACGCCATGCGAGTCGCTGACCGTGATGACCTTGGCACCCAACTGCATGCATTTTTCGATTGCGTATTGGGCGACGTTCCCGGAGCCCGATACGGATACGGTAAACCCTTCAATCGATTGACGCGCATGCTTGAGCATTTCTTCGGCAAAATAGACCGTGCCGTATCCGGTGGCCTCCGGACGAATGAGGCTACCGCCAAAGCTCAAGCCCTTGCCCGTAAAAACCGAAGCCGCTGAGTTGGACAGCTTTTTCATCATGCCGGCCATGAAACCGACTTCGCGGGCTCCTACGCCAATATCCCCGGCGGGAACGTCGGTGTCGGGACCCAGGTGCCGATACAGCTCGACGATGAGCGCCTGGCAGAAGCGCATGACCTCGCCATCGGACTTGCCTTTGGGGTCGAAGTCGGAGCCGCCTTTTCCGCCGCCCATGGGCAGTGTGGTCAGGGCATTCTTGAACGTCTGCTCGAAGGCCAGGAACTTAAGGATGGACAGGTTCACCGATGGGTGGAACCGCATGCCGCCCTTGTAGGGACCTATGCTGGAACTGTGCTGTATGCGGAAGCCGCGGTTGATCTGTACCTTGCCTTGATCGTCCACCCATGATATGCGGAACTGGATGACGCGTTCCGGTTCGACCAGGCGTTCCAGGATGCCATGTTTGGCGTAATGGGGATTCTGCTCAATAAACGGCCAAAGGCTGTTCATGACTTCTTTGACAGCCTGCATGAACTCCGGTTGATTCGGATCGCGGGCGTGTATCTGGGCGAGAAACTGGTCGAGTGTGGGTAGAGTCATCGTTTTTATTTCTTCATCATGTCGAAAAATTCGGAATTGGTCTTGGTCGCGCGAATTTTATCCAGTATGAATTCCATCGCCTGGAGTTCGTCCATGTCGTGGATGAACTTGCGCAACACCCAGATTTTCTGCAGAAGTTCTGGTTTGATCAAGAGTTCTTCACGACGCGTACCGGACTTGTTCAGGTTGATGGCCGGATAGACGCGTTTTTCGGCCAGGCGGCGTTCCAGATGAACTTCGGAATTGCCGGTGCCCTTGAATTCTTCGTAGATGACTTCATCCATGCGGCTGCCTGTTTCGACCAGGGCTGTGCCGATGATGGTAAGCGAGCCGCCTTCTTCAACGTTGCGGGCAGCCCCGAAAAACCGTTTGGGGCGCTGCAGTGCGTTGGCGTCCACACCGCCGGTAAGGACTTTGCCGGACGCAGGAACCACGGTGTTGTAGGCGCGTGCCAAGCGTGTAATGGAATCAAGCAGGATGACGACGTCTTTCTTGAGTTCGACCAGGCGCTTGGCTTTTTCAATGACCATTTCGGCCACTTGCACGTGGCGGGTAGCCGGCTCGTCGAACGTGGATGCCACGACTTCACCCCGTACGGTGCGCTGCATCTCGGTGACTTCTTCCGGGCGTTCATCGACCAGCAGCACGATCATGACCGCGTCAGGATAGTTGGTGCTGATGGCGTGGGCCATGTGCTGCATGATGACCGTTTTACCGGATTTGGGGCTGGCTACGATGAGGGCGCGCTGACCTTTGCCGATCGGGGCAAAGATATCCATGATGCGGCCGGTCACGTTCTCTTCGCTTTTGATGTCGCGTTCAAGAGTCATGACTTCGTCTGGATGCAGCGGCGTGAGATTCTCAAACATGATGCGATGCTTGATGGCCTCGGGCTGCATGCCATTGACTTTGTCGACCTTGACCAATGCGAAATAGCGTTCGCCGTCTTTGGGAGTACGAACTTCGCCCTCGATGGAGTCACCGGTGTGCAGATTGAAGCGACGGATCTGTGACGGCGAAATGTAGATATCGTCGGTGCTGGCCAGGTAGGAGGTTTCAGGCGAGCGCAGGAAGCCAAAGCCGTCAGGCAGGACTTCAAGAACGCCGTCGCCAAAAATCTGTTCGCCTTGCTTGGCATGCCGCTTCATGATGGCAAACATCAGTTCTTGTTTGCGCAGCCGGCTGGCATTGTCTATGTCAAGGGCGGCGGCCATTTCGAGAAGCTTCGAAACGTGCTGTGCTTTTAATTCGGTGAGATGCATGTGTGGAAAGAGGGGGTATTTGCAAAGTAGTGGCGAGCCTAGAGCAGGCTCGCGCGAAAACGACCTTTTACAGGGATTCGTCTAGGAAGGTATTGAGTTGTGACTTGGACAGTGCGCCAACTTTGGTGGCGGCAGGCTTGCCGTCTTTGAAGAGCATGAGGGTCGGGATTCCGCGAATGCCGAACTTGGCAGCTGTTTCGGGGTTTTCGTCGACATCGACTTTGGCTATGATAACACGCCCCTCGTACTGACCAGCGGCCTCTTCGAGCAGCGGGGCGATCATTTTGCAGGGCCCGCACCATGCAGCCCAGTAGTCGACCAGGACGGGTACGTCGGAGTTCAGGACGTCATTCTCGAAAGACGCGTCGCTCACGTGTTTGATAGATTCGCTCATGATAGGAAAACTAAGAAGATGATAGTGACTTGAATTTGCTGCCGGGAGACAAGACAGCAAGACCATGTATTCTAATAAGTGCAAACGGCGCCTGGCGCCCGTTTTTTTACAAGCATACCACCGACAGCCGGGCTGCGCACAAGACGTTACCTCCATGGCGGTACGAGGCGCATCGGCTGCAATAAAGCGCATACTCCGTAAAATACCGTAATTACTACCGAAAATTCGAGAAAAAATTGGCTACACCACGCTACGACGAAGCATCCATCCGAGTCCTGAAAGGGCTGGAGCCTGTGCGGCAACGCCCGGGCATGTATACACGTACCGACAACCCCCTGCACATTATCCAGGAGGTCATCGATAATGCCGCAGACGAAGCCCTGGCCGGTTTCGTCCAGCAGATAAAGGTGACCCTGCACGCCGATGCGAGTGTGACCGTCGAGGATGACGGCCGCGGGATTCCGGTGGGACTGCACCCCGAAGAGCACGCTCCCGTGGTCGAATTGGTGTTTACGCGACTCCATGCCGGCGGCAAGTTCGACAAGAAAGACGGTGGTGCCTACGCGTTTTCCGGCGGCCTGCATGGCGTCGGGGTTTCAGTCACCAATGCTCTGTCCACGCGACTGGAAGTACGCGTGTGGCGTGACGGCAAGACACATGAACTGGTATTTGCCAATGGCGATGTCATCAAGCCTTTGGAACAGCTCGATCCGGTCGGGCGCAAGAAAACCGGCACGCGGGTGCGGGTCTGGCCCGATCCGAAGTATTTTGACTCGGCCGCCATACCTATGGCCGAGCTTGTGCATGTGTTGCGCAGCAAGGCTGTGCTGCTGAATGGCATCAAGGTTACGCTGACTATAGAAAAAACCGGCGAAACCCGCGAATGGCAGTATGAAGAGGGCTTGCGGGGCTATTTGGAAGAGGCCTTGGGCGATGCCGAGAGAATCATACCGGTCTTCGAGGGCAAGCAATATGCCGCCGATGATGATGATTCCTTTGCTCCGGGCGAAGGCGCGCACTGGGTGGTCGTGTGGACGGCTGACGGCGCGGTGGTACGGGAATCCTACGTGAACCTCATATCGACCACGGCCGGCGGTACCCACGAAGCCGGGCTGCGCGACGGCTTGTTCAATGCCGTCAAGTCGTTTGCCGAGCTGCACAGCCTGGTGCCCAAGGGTGTCAAGTTATTGCCCGAAGACGTCTTTGCGCGGGCCAGTTTCGTCTTGTCCGCCAAGGTCCTCGATCCACAGTTCCAGGGACAGATCAAAGAACGGCTGAATAGCCGGGATGCCGTACGGCTAGTCAGCGGATTCTCCCGGAATGCGCTGGATCTCTGGCTGCATGCCCATGTCGAATACGGCAAGAAGCTGGCCGAGAGCGCCATACGGCAGGCGCAGGCACGCGCCAAGTCGGCGCAGAAGGTCGAGAAGCGGAAAAGCTCCGGTGTGGCGGTATTGCCTGGCAAGTTGACGGATTGCGAATCCAACGATATTTCCCGAACCGAGGTTTTCCTGGTCGAAGGGGATTCGGCCGGCGGTTCGGCAAAAATGGGACGCGACAAGGGATTCCAGGCTGTCTTGCCACTGCGCGGCAAGGTTTTGAATTCCTGGGAGGTCGACCGCGACCGGTTGTTCGCCAATAACGAGATTCACGATATTGCGGTGGCCATTGGCGTGGATCCCCACGGGCCCGACGACAAGGCCGATCTTTCGGGCCTGCGCTATGGGCGCGTCTGCATTTTGTCGGATGCCGACGTGGACGGCTCGCATATCCAGGTGCTGTTGCTGACGCTGTTTTTCCGGCATTTCCCCAAGCTGGTTGAAGCCGGACATGTCTATGTCGCACGCCCCCCATTGTTCCGCCTGGACGTACCTGCTGCCGGCAAGCGACCTGCCCGCAAGGTGTACTGCCTGGACCAGGGCGAACTCGATGCGGCGCAGGACAAGCTTCGCAAGGAAGGCATACGCGAGGCATCGTGGAGCATCAGCCGTTTCAAGGGCCTGGGCGAAATGAGCGCGGAACAGCTATGGGACACGACCATGAACCCGGACACCCGGCGGCTTACGCCCGTGGCGTACGGCGACCTGGGGCTCGCGGCGACGACGCAAATGTTCGACATGCTGATGGGCAAGGGCGAATCGGCGCAACGGCGCATCTGGCTCGAGCAGAAAGGCAATCTGGCCGAAGTCGACGTTTAAATCCACACAGAGATGACAATGGATAGTATACAAACAGGCTTGTTCGATGAAGCACCGAACGGCGACAGTATTACGCTCGCGCATTATGCCGAGCAGGCTTACCTGGATTACGCGGTTTCGGTGGTTCGCGGGCGGGCATTGCCCGATCTGACCGATGGCCAAAAGCCGGTCCAACGCCGCATCCTTTATTCCATGCAGGCCATGGGCCTGACGTCCGGGGCCAAGCCTGTCAAGTCCGCCCGTGTCGTCGGCGATGTGCTGGGTAAGTATCACCCTCACGGGGATCAGGCGGCCTACGATGCCATGGTGCGAATGGCGCAGGACTTCATGTTGCGCTACCCCCTGGTGGATGGCCAGGGTAATTTTGGCTCGCGCGACGGCGATAATGCCGCGGCCATGCGGTATACCGAAGCCCGGCTTACCCCTTTTGCCCGCGTGCTGCTCGACGAGCTCGATGAAGGGACCGTTGATTTCGCACCGAATTACGATGGCAGCCAGAAAGAGCCTATGCTGCTGCCCGCCCGGCTGCCTGTCATGTTGCTCAATGGCGCTTCGGGCATTGCGGTGGGTATGGCCACAGAGATTCCTGCGCATAATCTTCGAGAGATCGCCAGCGCGTGCGTGACCCTCATCAAGAACCCCAAGCTTTCCGATGAAGAGTTCTATGCCCTGGTGCCCGGGCCGGACTTTGCCGGAGGCGGACAGATCATTTCTTCGCCGGCCGATATCGCGCATATCTACAGCGTGGGACGAGGCTCGATCAAGGCCCGTGCACGCTGGCAGTTCGAGGAGCTTGCCCGAGGGCAATGGCAATTGGTGATTACCGAGCTGCCGCCCGGCACCTCGTCGCAGAAGATCCTGGAAGAAATCGAAGACAGGACCAACCCGAAGATCAAGGCCGGCAAGAAAAGCCTGAGTAACGATCAGCAGCAGACCAAGGCCCTGATTCTGGGCTTGCTGGACACGGTGCGCGACGAATCCGGCAAACAGGCTTCCATACGCCTGGTTTTCGAGCCGAAAAGCAGTCGCGTGGATCGTAATGAATTCGTCAACACTCTGCTTGCACAGACCAGCATGGAGACGGGTGTCTCCATCAACCTGGTTTGTATCGGCACCGATGGACGGCCTGGCCAGCGTTCCCTGCGCCAGGTCCTGACCGACTGGCTGGGCTTTCGCGCGCATACCATTACGCGCCGCACCCAGTTCCGATTGGATAAAGTCACCGACCGGATTCATGTGCTGGAAGGCCGGATGGTGGTCTACCTGAACGTGGACGAGGTAATCCAGACCATACGCGAATCCGATGATCCTCGCGCCGCACTGATGCAGCGCTTTGATTTATCCGAGCGCCAGGCTGAAGACATTCTTGAAATGCGGCTGCGCCAACTGGCGCGACTGGAAGGCTTCAAGATAGAGAAGGAATTGGCCGCACAGAAGGAACAGCAGGCCGCACTCCAGGAGTTGCTGGATAATCCCAATGCGTTCAAGCGCCTGATGATCAAGGAAATCGAAGCCGACGCGAAAACGTATGGCGATGACCGCCGCACACTCATCGAAACCGCGGAACGCGCAGTGCTCGAGAATCGGGTTGTCGAGGAACCGGTAACCGTTATTATTTCGCAGCGCGGCTGGCTGCGTACCCGCCAGGGACATGGCCACGATGCAGGGCAGTTCAGCTTCAAGGCGGGCGACGGCCTTTACGATGCCATCGAATGCCGCAGCACCGATGACCTCATTGCTTTCTCGACCAGTGGCCGCGTCTACACCGTGGCCGTGGCCGGCCTGCCTTCAGCACGTGGCGATGGCCAGCCCGTTACGACCATGATAGACATGGAGCCGGGCACCCGGATTACGCACATGGTCGCGGGCCCGCCAACCCAGCGCTATGTGCTGGGTACACAAGCCGGCTATGGCTTCATGACGACGCTCAAGGACCTTGCGTCGCGCCAGCGGGCAGGCAAGCAATTCGTCACGCTGGAAAAGGACGACGTTCTATTGAAGCCCATGGCGCTGCGTGCCACGGATCAATATATTGCCATGCTGTCCAGGAAAGGGCGCTTTCTGGTCGTTGATCTGGCCGAACTCAAATCCCTGTCGGGCGGTGGGCGGGGTACCATTCTGATGGGCCTGGATGCAGGTGATATCCTGGCCCAATGGGTACCCGGAGGCGCGGCTGGCATATTGGCCAGCGGGGTGTACCGCAACAAGGAAACGGTGCTGGAACTCGATACGGCCGCCTTGGAAGAATATGTGGGAAAACGCGCCCGCAAGGGCAAGGCCTTGTCGATAAAGGTCAAGCAGCCCTCACTGTCGCCGGTGTAACACCGCCTTGCCCTTAAAATGGGCCTATTCCCTTTAATTTTTACTATCAGCCACTATGAGTTTCAAGGTCACCGTCCATCCCAGCAATCACGAATTTCAGGTCGAAGACGGACAGTCCGTGCTCGACGGCGCCCTGGCGGCGGGCATAGTGTTGCCTTACAGCTGCCGCAATGGCGCATGCTCTACGTGTAAAGGCAAGGTGGTCTCGGGGGACTACGATGCGGGACCCAGTCCAGCGCAAATATTGTCTCCCGAAGACCTGGCGCAAGGTTATACCTTGTTTTGCCAGGCCAAGCCACACTCCGACCTGCTGATCGAGGCCCATGAGATCCGCATGGCCAGCGATATCCAGATACGCAAGATGCCGTCCCGTGTAATGGCGCTTGATATGGCGACCAGCGACGTCATGATCATCAAGCTGCAGCTGCCTGCCACGGACCCGTTTCGCTTTTATGCGGGACAGTATCTGGAATTTATCCTCAAGGATGGACGTCGGCGCAGCTATTCCATGGCTACGCCGCCGTCCGACAACAACCTGGTTGAGCTGCACGTTCGCCATACCCCCGGAGGCGTCTTCACTGACCACGTATTCGGGGCCGGACCAACGCAAATGAAAGTGCGTGAAATCTTGCGTGTCGAAGGTCCTTTCGGTTCATTCTTCTTGCGTGACGATAGCGATAAACCGGTTATTTTCCTCGCGAGCGGCACGGGCTTTGCCCCCATCAAGGCCATCGTCGAGCGCATGATCGAGTCCGGGAACCAGCGCAAGGCGGTCTTGTACTGGGGTGGGCGCCGCCCAAGCGATCTGTACATGCACGACAAGGCGATGGAATGGGCCGCCAACCTGCCCGATTTCAGCTATGTGCCGGTGGTGTCCGACGCTCAAGCATCGGATGGCTGGAACGGTCGCACCGGGTTTGTGCACCAGGCCGTATTGGAGGACTACCCTGATCTTTCGGGGCACCAGGTATACGTCTGCGGGGCTCCCGTCATGGTGGAAAGCGCTAGAAGGGATTTCATCGGCGGTAGAGGCTTGCCGGAAGACGACTTCTTCGCCGACGCGTTTACGACAGAAGCTGACGTGCCCTAAGCGGTCGCAGGCAAGACGCGGGCCGGCAGTAAAGGCGTTTTGCGGCGCCTATCTTATCAGCGGCAAAGGCAACGACTATGAAAATAGCAGTATTGGGTAGCGGGATTATCGGGACATCCACCGCATGGTGGCTGAACCAGGCTGGGCACGACGTGGTGGTCATAGACCGTGAAACCGGGCCTGCCCAGGAAACCAGTCGGGCCAACGGCTGCCAGATTTCGGTGTCTTATGCCGAGCCGTGGGCAAATCCGCAAGCACCCATGAAATTGGCACGCTGGCTTTTCCGCGACGATGCCCCTTTGCTGTTTCGTCCGAAGTTCGATTTGCGGCAATGGTGGTGGGGCTTGATGTTCTTGCGTGAATGCTTGCCCGGCCGTCTTGCGCCCAACATACGCGCCATGGTGCGGCTCGCCGAATATAGTCGCGGTACGCTGCGTGAGATGCGCAGCGATCTCGACATACAGTACGACCACCTCGAACGGGGCATCATCAATTTCTATCGTGATCCGGCCGAATTCGAAAATTCCCAGGAAATGGCGGGCGTCATGCGCGAGTTCGGCGTAGACCGGCGTATCGTCACGACCGCTGAGATCATCCAGCTCGAGCCGTCACTGGCTCATATGCGCAGCAAAATTGTGGGCGGCGACTATACCGCTGAAGATGAAACAGGCGACGTCTATCTGTTTACAACGGCCTTGGCCGAGCGTGCGCGCAACGCGGGCGTGGAGTTCCGTTACTCGACCCAGCTGAGCCGGCTGATACCTGCAGGCGGACAAATTATAGGAGCCGAGGTTATCCGGCCGGACGGCCTCTACGAAACCATACAGGCCGATGCCTATGTGGCCGCGCTGGGGTCTTATACGCCTCACTTCGTGGCGCCGCTGGGAATTCCTTGCAACGTTTATCCGGCCAAAGGCTATTCCGCTTCGTTTGATATTGTCGACGCTGCGGCGGCGCCGATGGTCAGCCTGACTGACAGCGCGCACAAGGTGGTATACAGTCGCCTGGGCAACCAATTGCGTATGGCGGGCACTGCGGAACTTTCCGGTTACTCGCGTGCTCTTAATACAATCCGTTGCGATAATATGATGCACTTGGCCCGAGAGTTGTTTCCAACGGCTCTGGATTTTGATAACGTACGTTTCTGGTCGGGACTGCGCCCTGCAACCCCTTCAAATGTTCCCCTTATTGGCAAGACAAGAATCCGTAACCTGTACCTCAATACCGGCCACGGTACATTGGGCTGGACCATGGGCGTCGGTTCTGGGCGCGCCTTGGCCGACATTATTTCGGGCCGCCAACCCGAACCCGAATTTCCTTTTCTAGGTTAATTGTTTTATGACACAACATTGGTTTTTCGACGCCCTTGGTTCCGGGCGTCGGTTGGCGTGGGTGAGCGCCGGGTCCTTACTGTTTTCTTCCATGGCCGCCGCGGCCGCAACCGATATCCAGGTCTGGCATTCGCTTAATCCCTACAACAAGAAAGTCTTCGAAGAACTGGTCAAGGATTTCAACAAGGGCCAGAAAGACGTCAACGTAAAGCTGAAGTCATTCGATACTCCGCAAGAGATCGAATCTGCATTGAACAAGGTCAAAAAGCGCGAAGACAAGCCGGCGCTGGTGCAGCTTGATGATTCACGCGCGCCGGACAATATTGCAACACGTTCCTACATTCAACCGCTGCATGCGCTGATCGCCAAGTATCCGGTCAAGGATGCCAAGTGGTTCCTGCCCGAATTCAATACCTTCATGCGGGATGCAAAGGGCCGGCTGGTCGCTTTCCCGTATATGGTTGACGTGCCGGTCATGTATTACAACGTGGATGCGTTCAAGAAAGCGGGCATCAAGCCTGCCGAACCCCAGCGCTCCTGGAAAGGCTTGCAAGACCAGCTGGTGACCATGGCCAATAACGGTTCGCGCAATTGCCCGATGACCAGCGACCAGTCGGTGTCGGTAAACCTTGAAAACCTGGCGGCCGTGAACAAGCAGCCATATACCACGCAAGAGAATGGTCTTGCGTCCAAGGGTAAAGGTACGCCGGTATTCACATTCGATTCGATGTACATACGTCATCTTTCCATGATGATCAGTTGGGTTCGCACCGAACTGCTTGTCAAGCCGGAATTCGATACGATGGCGGCCAAGCGCTTTGCCAACGGCGAATGCGCTGTGTTGATGTCAACGTCCAGCAACCTTGGATGGTTCAAGGATGCCAAAAAACTGGACTTCGCCATCAGCGGCTTGCCGTATTATCCAGAAGTCACTCCGAAGCCGGGAAATCCTTTCGTGGGCGGCTCTGCGCTGTGGGCGATATCGGGGCTGTCCAAGGAAAGCGATGCAGCCAGCGTTCAGCTCTTGTCCTGGCTCAGCCAGCCAAAGCAAGCTGCCGATTGGTTCCAGAATACCGGCTTCCTGCCTTTGACCAAGCAAGCTTTCGACCAGACCGAGAAGTCATACTACAAGAACCTGGGTGACTGGCAGCAGCTCGTAGCCGTCTACGAGACGAAGCCCGCGGTCACATCGCGCGGTTTCCGTATCAAGAACTATCCGCAGATCCGGGCCATGTTCCAGCAGAAACTCGATGGGGCCTTCAATGGCAAGCAGCCGGCGGTGACGGCGCTCAAATCGGCATCTGCTGAAGCGGGCAAGCTCATGCTTCAGTAAAGAAGAAAATGTTGGCGGTTGCGCGCCGCCAACATTTTCACCTAAGACATGAAACACCCCATGGGCAATTCCAGCCCATGGGGTGTTTTGTATTTATGATCGAAGAATCTATCCAAGTGACTGATTTGTATGGAATAGTTTTTCAGCGGCGAGGCGATAAAAGACTCTATTCGTAAAAGTCTGACTGGCGGCATCCCGGAGCGACGCCCAAGATAGCTTCAACGCCAAGGTGGCGTGGACCTCTGTCTTGGATCTGAATATGGCCAGAATGTTTGTCGCTTCGATATTGTCCGGATTCCTGTCGGCGTGCTCCGGCATGCCCGAATGGGCGTTGGTCATTCCCTCCAGGAATCACCAGGTCGTCGACCCGGTTTCACACTACAGCTTCGAATGGCGTTTGTCGGGCGACAGGGCGGTCGCCCCCGTCCAGGTTTTCGACAACGGACAAAAGACCTGGTTGCAGTTCCTGCCACAGCAGCCCCTGCCGGCAGTATTCGAACATACCGCCACAGGCGATCGTCCCTTGACCTATACGCAGGAAGGACCTTATATGGTCTTGAATGGCGTATGGCCCAAGCTGGCCTTACGTGGAGGACGACTGCAAAGCCGGGTCGAACGACTGCATGAGCCTGCGGCCGAACCGCCCGCGGCCGTGGTTCCCGCAGACCTGCCAGCCGCACTGTCGGTGGCTTCGCCTGCTATTTCTTCCGAAATGCCTGTCGATATTTCCACGGTTACGACGGCTGCCACGCCGACGACGACCCCAACGATCACGCCACCAATCACGCTGCCGGTAGCAGGCATGCCGGATGAGTCAACGCAACGTTATGACGTCAGCCCCAAAGACCTCAATCTGCGCTCGGCCCTGTCGCGCTGGGCGCAATCGGTCGGGTGGACGTTTGAGCCCGAACACTGGGCCGTCGATGCCGATATCCCCATTGTGGCCTCGGCGACGTTCGAGCCTGGTTTCAGGCTCGCGGTGCAGGATCTTGTAGCAAGTACCGAGTTGGCGGACCGGCCCTTGCGGCCATGCTTCTACTCCAACCGCGTCTTGCGCATCGTCCCCTATGCCCAACAGTGCAATCGTACCGTCGCCGGCGCGGGGACCTCATGATGTCCCCGATTCGCTGTCTGGCTGCGACGGTGTCATGCATTTTCCTATCGGCCTGTGCGATCGGTGAACGAATGCAGGAAATGGTGGCCGCCATAAGCCAGGTGCGTTCCTCCGTCCAGGGGCAGCATGAAGGGTTTATCCGTTCCGTTGGAAGCCAGGAAGAAAGACGGGCGGCCCAGCTTGTGGACCGGCCGTGGCTTGTGGGCCGGGCCGAGCCATTGGCACGCGAAATAACGTTGCCGCCCGCCCTGAGAGCCAATGTCAGCACCACAATGATGTTCGCCGATGGAGCCATGGATTTATCGCGATTGGCTCAACGCATTACATCCGCAACCGATATTCCGGTTCATGTGGGACCCGACGCCTTGCTGCCTTTGGAGCATTTCTCGCCCCGTCTCGCCGTAACGGCGAAGGGCGGTGCAGTCGCGGCTCCCACCACTGTTGCTCTATCCGGAGGCGCAGAGCCGCTGGCCCGGATACTGGATCGGATCAGTGCCCGGCTGGGAGTCATGTGGCGATACCAGAATGGCCGTATTGAGTTCTATCGCACTGAAACCCGGGTCTTCAATGTGCGCGCCCTGACCCTGAATGCCAGTGCGGAAGCGTCCCTGGGCCTGGGCGGCAGCAGTAAGTCCGAGGGTTTTGTCAGTACCTCGAAAACCGTCCTGAGCAGCAGCAAGCAAGATCTGCTTAGTGTCGTGCGCGCGCGCATTGAACCTTTTCTGTCGCATGCGGGTGTGCTGGTGGCCGAGTCGGGCGGCAGTTCCTCGATTGTCGTGACCGATACGCCTGACGTCTTGCAGCGTATCGGACGATATCTCGACCACGAGAATCGAGCCCTGACTCGCCGGGTGCGCCTGGTGTTCGAAGAGGTCACCGTTGCTGTCAACGACAATGCCGAGGCGGGGTTGGACTGGAACCTGGTGTTCTCCAGTGCCAAAGTTGCGGCCACCCTGGCGGTGCCTGGTTCCAGCTTGGTTGAAACCGCCAGCATGAGCCTGGGCCTCAATGAGGGCCCATTCCAGGGATCCGATGCCATCATCAAGGCACTGAGCCAGGTTGGCCGGGTAGTGCGCCGCAGCAGCATGCCGGTACTTACGCTTAACCGTCGCCCCGTCACCCATGCTGTGAGAACGACTTTCTCATATATCGACAAGGTCCAGACGACTGCGCTCTCTACCAGTTCGGGCATGGCCTTGCCGTCGATCTCGGTCAGCCAGAGTGAGGAGACAGTGGGTTCGTTGATTACGCTGGTACCGGACGCACAGGACGATGGACAGATCCTCCTGTCGGTGGCTTACGACAACACAGTGGCGCAACCGCTCAAGACCGTCACGTTCGGCGACCAAGACAATCCCTTGCAGTTGCAGCAGATCACCATAGACGGGAATGGAACCGTGCAGCAGGTGGTGCTGCAACCCGGACAGCCCCTGGTGATATCCGGCTTTGATCGCAGCCAGGAAGAAACGGAAGGGCGCCGGCTGAATCCCGGCGTTCCTATTGCGCTGGGCGGAAGCGACCGTGTAACGGCCCAGCACCTGACCACGGTGATGGTCGTCACCGCACAGGTTGAAGAAGGATTCTAACGGCATGGTCAGCGATGAACTCCTTGTCATGCCATTGACTACGGCCACACTGGTGTTCGGTCTTCAATGGCTGCCCTTGCTCGGCGGCAAAGTGGAGCGGGCGGGTCTGCGTTTGGCAAGGCATCATCGGGCCACGCATATTGTGCTGGCGGGCGACTCGGCAGGTTCAGTGGGCATCGCAACGATGAAAGCCGGCCGCATCCAGCGTAACGCCAGCCTGCACTCCGCAGCGCAAAACGTGGCCCAGCTTTTTTCCACGGGAACTATTGCTCTGCTGCTGGAGCTGGATGGCGCGGGGTTCTGGCTTGTCGCCGTGCATGAAGGGGCTGTGGTCGCCCGTACAGATCGCCTGTTTGGCTCAAGTGCCGACGCCCAACTCGTCCTTTCCGAACTGCGGCAGTCATATCCGCAGCTCGTCCTGCTGGGCGATGCCCAGGCTCCAGTGCAGCCTGGCCTGGGCGCCATCGAGGCGGCAAGCTCTCACCCTAGCAGTCTGCGGGCATTGCGGCGCTGGACGCCTATCCTGCCTTGGCCGGTACAGGTGTTCTTGCTGGCGCTGGTGCTTGTACTGCTGGTGCCACGTCTTTGGCAGAACTTTCGTCCTGCTCCGCAGTCTCCTGCACAAGAGCTTGATGACCCGGTACAGGCCTGGAAGGCCGCGCGCGATAAAACCATACAGGGCCGTATGGTTCACGGTGTGCAGGGCACACGCAGCTTGCTTGAGACCTTGCATCAATTACCAGTCCGTGTAGGCGGTTGGGCCTTGAAGGAGGCTGAATGCAACCCGCAACCACGAAAGTGGCGATGCCACGCGCGCTACGAAAGAAGCACTGTGCAGGCCAGCAACAGCGAATTTCTGGCCGCTGCGCCGGCAAACTGGCTTGTCGAGTTCACCTCAATCGAGCAGGCGCGGCCAGCATGGGAGGCAGACTCCTTTAGCATTCCGGCCAGTGCCGTCCATTTGAAGACCTTGGCGAATAATGAGCGCGAGCTGTTCAGCTCGCTTCAATCAATACGGACCGCCTTCAATCAGATGCAGATAGGCCGGCCCGCGCCGCTACCCCTGTCCGTGCCCAACGATGAAAAAGGCCGCGCGCTTCCAAAGCCGACCGGACTGCTCATGTACCTGTCCCGATCGCTGCGGCTGAGCGGTCCCTTGCGATCTGCCAGCCTGATGCTGCCGCATACCGGATCCATTGAATGGAACAAGGCCTTGCTGGTAGTACGCGACGTTGATAAACCAAGCTTGAAGAATAGCAGCTTGAACCTGTCCCTCGAAGGAGTGCTCTATGAAACCGAAACGTCTGTTGCGCATGAATCCCGCCCGACCATCGTACCGGCTGACAGCGATGAAGACCACCGCCAAGCCCTTGATTGAGGCAGCTGTCCTGGGCATGTTTCTGGGCCTGTGCGCCGCCGGCCCGCGAGCTGCCTGGGCGTCCGTGGACAGCCTTGCCGCCCAGCAGATGTCCGTGCGGGAGTTGATGCGCATAGAAACTGACCTGGCACTTGGCCGAGCGAGGAAATCGCTGCGCAACGACGACAAGAGGGCGCAGGGCAGCGAAGGGGAAAGCCCGGTGTCGCGTAGCGGGCCATTGAAGCTGGTGGGCATATACGGTGTCGGGAAAAAGCTGCTGGCGGAAGTTGAAATTGGCGCACAGGCGTATGTATATATGCGCGGGCACGCGTTCCCGGTCGGGATGAAGGCCAGCGCAGCCTCGTATCAGCTACGCGGCATTTCGGGTTCATGTGTCCAACTCGAGCGCAAGGACGAAGCTCATACCTTGTGCCTGTCTCCTGCTTGGAGGTAAATCGGATGGCTGTATTCTCTTTGTGGCGGCGCCACCCGGCAGCCGCGCCCGCCGCCTTTCAGGTGATGCCTGAGCGGTTCGATGCCGCCCAAGCGGTCGTCGTGTCCAGTCCTAATGAACTGGCCGATATGAGCCCCGGCTTTGTTCGCTCGCTGAGCGGCCAGTTCAATGTCGACGCACTCGCTGCACGTCTATGCCCGGTTCTATTGACCGACCAGACCGTTGCCATCTTCGCGCTCGGCGAACATGTAGGCAGCGATCAGGCCGACGAACTTGCCCATTTGATCATCAAGTCGGGCCAGGCGCTTGCCAGCCCGTCGCGTTATGTTTTGGCGGCGCCCTTGCTGCTGGCCATTGCGCGCAAGCAGATAACGGCGCAATCGCTTGCCAGTCAGCCCCGCGTCCACCTGGCACAATCCAAGACGGCCCTGGCAGACGCCTTCCACGACCTCGTCGAATGGGGCGTGCGCAACGGCGCCAGTGACCTGCACGTGAATGTGCGCCTGCGCGAGCCGGAGTCTGAAGTCAAGTACACCATTTCAGGACGCTATGTGTCTCCGGAGCGCTTTCGCCGCATGCCCACCAGTCTGCTGGTGGATATGCTGTCCGTGGCATGGATGGATATTGTCGGCGGCAATGGCGCCGTGTTCGACCCAACGATAGAGCAGCAGGGAAGCATCATTCGCCAGGTGGAAGGCCGCGACATCATGCTTCGGTGGGCGTCGCTGTCCTCCGAACGCGGGCCCAGTGTGTGCCTGCGTCTGCTGAAACGGGAAGGGTGTGCGCAGCTGCCTACGCTGGAACAACTCGGCTACCTGCCCGACCAGATCGCGCAGATCGAACGGGTAATGGTGTCTGAGGGTGGCGCAATTGTATTTGCCGGTACGGTGGGCTCGGGAAAATCCACCACCCTGGCTTCCCTGATAGCGGGTCTTCCTTCGCACCGCAAGGTGATTACTATCGAAGACCCCGTGGAATACCTTATTCCCGATGCCATACAGAACACGGTGGCCAGAAACCTCGACACGGCCGCCCATCAAGACTATGCGTCCAAGCTCAGGGCGCTGAAGCGATCGGCCATGAGCGATGTGCTGTTGGGCGAGATACGCGATCAGGAGACCGGTAGGGCATTCATGGATCTCGCCGGTTCAGGCGTCAACGTCTACACCACCGTGCATGCGCCATGCGTAACGCAAGTGCCGGAGCGGCTGGCTTCCGACTTCATTGGTGTCTCGCGCGATTTCCTGGCTGCGCCCGGGATGCTCAAGCTGCTTGTCTGCCAGGCTCTTCTGCCGGTGCTGTGTCCGCATTGTTCTCTTCCGGCCCAGGCGCTGGTCGATGGCGTGGCGGACCACGAAGCCCCATGTCGTAGTGCCGGACAATGGCGCGACTGGCTCTGCCTCATCGAGGATCTGTATAACTTGCCGATAGCATCCTTTCGCATACGCAATCCCCAAGGCTGTGCTTCCTGCATCAAGCGGCATGTTACGGAGCTGAATGGGTACACGGGCCGTACCGTCGTCGCGGAAATGATCGAGCCGGCACTGTGGCCCGCATTTTTGCAAGGCATACGCCGCGGCGCCAACTCCTATTCGGAACTCGAGCGCACGCCTGCCAGGAACTCCCGTTCAGTCGACGACTCGGCCGGCACGCGCTCGTCCATGGAATGTGCCATTGCGAAGGCCAGCCATGGCTTGATAGACCCGCGCGATATTGAGCTGCGCTTTCATGCGTTTGAAACGCAGCGTCGCCTGCGCAATCTTCATTCGGATTCCCGTTCGAGTACGGGTCCCCGTACTGGTCCACGGCCTTCCAGCCCGCGGCTGAAGGTGGTGCCATGAGTGACCGTTCCCGTGATCATTGGCTGACAGCAATCCAACACGCTCTCGATTGCTTCCGGTTTGCCGGTGTTCGAGCCGATTACTACGATTACCTTGCTGCTTTGCTGCAAGGCATGCAAGGACGTCGCACGCTCAGGGAAATCTTCGAGCGGGATGCGAGGCGTTATGGCGCGAAATCGGTGCGGGGCAGGTTATCGAGACGGTGGAGTCAAACCTATCAGGGGGCTGGCGGCGATCTGTACGCCACATGGCTGGGCTGCTTTCCGCAAGACGAGCTGGGCCTGATAAGGATGGCGCAATCATTCGGAAATGCCGCACTGGTCAGGACACTGGCGGAACTGGCGCGCGTGCTGCAGCTGACCTCCCGCGCCAAAGCAATCCTGACGGCAACCTTATGGTCGGGTGCGATGGCGCTGCTTCTGGCATTTTGCATGGTGCTGGCGGTACCCTGGTTTACGGTGCCGAGCCTGATGCGCACTTTTTCCACCGTGCCGGCCGAATACCATGGCGGTCTTACCCGGTCCCTGCTTCGGTTTTCAGAACTCGTTCAGGCCAACTGGCCGTTCATCGCAGTCCTCACCGTGGGTGGCAGCCTGCTCGTACTGTGGTCATTGCCCAATACATGTGGGCCGTTGCGCCGCAGCCTGGAAAGGTTCGCCCTGTGGCGCGTATACCGCTACGTTGCGGCACTGCGCTTTCTGACTTTGCTCGCTATCGTGCTCGGTCGCGATGGAAGCGAATCGACACAGCTGCGCACCGCTCTCATCATGCAGGGTACGGGCGCATCCAAATGGCAGGCCAGCCATATCAACGCCATGCTGGCCCGTATCGATGCAGGCATGGCGGGCGCAGATACCTTCGATACGGGCCTTCTCGATAGGGCACAGTTTTGGTTCCTGGCTGACATGGTAACGGCTCGTGGGCTGCAGGCGGGCCTGGTCCTGGGCGGCGAGCGTCTTCGTACCCAGGTCCTCGGCACTGTCGCCAAACAGGCGATGGCCTTGCGCTGGGGGCTGATGCTGTCCAGCCTGGCCTGCCTGCTGGGCCTGGGTTTATGGCATTACGCCGTCATTGACGAACTACGTCGATCACTGATGCTTTTCTACGCCAGCCAATAAGGGCCGGCGCAACTTCAAGGAGCTGTTATGTCTGTTGTCACTATCCGTGCCCAGCAAGGGTTCTCGCTTATCGAAGTCTCGATCGTTTCGGCCATCGTGTTGCTGCTGGCCATTATTGGAGTGCCCGCCATAGGCGGATACATTATAGAAAACAAAGTCCCGAAGGTGGGCGAGGAACTGGCGCGGTTCATCCTGCAAACAAAGATCAACGCCCCAACCGGAACGTCCAGCCCTTACGAGGGCATTGAGATCTCAAACTTTGCGAACTTGGTGCGCGATTCCAGTGTCTTTACGGTCTCCGGCACCGGCGCTGGCACGAAAGTGCTGCACGGGCTGGGAACCGATGGTGAAGTCGGCATAGATGTCGATGAATCGGCCGACAGCTTCGAGATCACTTTATCGAAAGTCAATAATGCCGCATGCCCGTCCATCGCCTCAGTGATGCAGCGGGTGTCCGACTCCATAACGATTGCTCCCGATAGCGGCGCCGCTGTCGTGGTCAAGGATGCCAGCCAGAACATACATTACAGCGCGTTGACCGTCGAGTCCAAATGCGCCAGGGGCGACGTTAATACTTTTGTGTTTACCGCCGGGTAGGGGGTCGACATGCGGACGCAACAAGGATTTGCCATGCTGGAGATCGTAGTTGCGGCAATCATGACGACCTTGATTGCCGTCTGGGCCGGCAATACGCTAGTCAATAAAATCAATGATGCCCAGGCGCAGGCTAGCGCGGTCTGGATGATGTCGGTTAAAAAATCGGTGCATGGCTACATTCAACGCTACGCGGATTCGTTGATCCAGGCCGACCACGCTGGAGCGCTCAATGGCCAGGGATATGCCGACTGGGCGGCCCCATTGCTAAGCGAGCTCAAGGCGGACGGCTTGTTGACGTCTGGCTTTCCCGAAACCGTCGCGGTGACGGGAAGCGCAGCGGTTCGATTGATGCGGCACGGCGCTTGTCCCGGTCTTTCGTGCCGCCTCGAGGCCATCGTGTACAGCACCTCGCCGTTTCAAGTATCCGCGAACAAGCAGGTGGATGAGCAAATGGTCGCGCAGTGGCTGATGGCTGCACAAGGATGGGGCGGGTCAGTTTCTGCGTCCCAGCCTCATCTGTTTCGTGGAGCGGCGTTCGAAATGCCGAATCCGGTCGGGCCCGGCATGGCCTCGCCGCCCGGCACCGTGGCGCTGGCCATTACCGCCGAGCAACTGGATCACTTGGACTTCCTGCGTGTACGCGATTCCCGCGACCCGCAATTTCGCGGTACGGCCACCATCGAAGGCAATGTCAATGCACTGAGCGATCTTCATGTGGCGCAGTATATGCATCTGGGCGCGGAGGAAGAGTTGAACAGCCCTTGCACAGACAACACAGCCATAACGCGTGAAATCAACGGCGGCTTGCTGGTCTGTCGGGAAAACGTGTGGCGCTCGTCCAGCCGCACAGGAGGCGGTGGCTATTCGGAAAACCTGCTGTATGGTTGCCTGACACGCGCCGGAGGCTCGACCGCCAACCCCGTCACGGGCATATGTGCCTGTCCCTTAGGGTCAAGTCCTGTGCTGATCTCCGATAGCGGACCGCAGGCGTTTCCCGAGGGGCGCACCCTGGGTTACCTGTGTGTCGATTAAGCATGGCATCCGTTATTAGTGAGGAATGCTCCAGTTCGTGATGGTGGCGCGTTCCGCGTTTGTCATTCCGGTCAAATTACCCAGCGGCATATAGTTGCTTGCTACGGTTTCCTTGATCTTGGCGCCATGCAGGGCGATCTGGTCCGTCGTCTCAAGCACCACGCCCAACGGAGCGGACACGAATCCGGGCTGTGTGGGTTTTGCCGCATGGCACTGCACGCATCGGGCTTCGATGATGGCTTGCACCTGTTGCATTCCGGCGGTACCGGACGGCGATGCTAGCGACGCGGTGGGCGCCATCGTTCGGGCCGGTGCGCCCAGCCACGCAATGACCAGCAACAGCGCAACGCCCACGGCGGGATAAGCGAGCTGGTTCTTTCCAAGGTGACGCAGAACGAAATACTGACGTATCGCGGCACCTGCGAAAATGAATAGACTGAGAATTATCCAGGCATGGGGACTGGTAAAAGTAAAAGAATAGTGATTGCTGAGCATCAGGAATACGACGGGCAGCGTGAAGTAGGTATTGTGCACGGACCGCTGCTTGCCGCGCATGCCGTCCAGCGGGTCGGGTGGGACGTTGGCTTTCAATGCCGCGACCATGCGCCGCTGCCCCGGGATAATCCAGAAAAGCACATTGGCCGACATGCAGGTTGCCATGACGGCGCCCGTCAACAGGAAGGCGGCGCGTCCCTGGAACATCTGGACGCTCAGGTAAGCGACGAATACCATCATGACGCCTACCGCCGCGCTTAACAGGCCGTCGCGCTCCATGGTGGGGCTTATACGCCGGCATAGCTGGTCGTAAATCACCCAGCCTGCCAGAAGGAAAATCACCGCGGCCGCGGCAGCCTGCCAGGGCTCAAGCGCCGCCGCCCAGGCCCACGGGCTGGAGGGATTCGTCAAGTAAACGTCCGGCTTCCTGAGATACAGGATGGCGAACAGGGCAAAACCGGACAGCCACGTGGAATACGCTTTCCAATAGGACCAGTGCAGATCGTCGGGCAGCTCGGCAGGATTGGTCAGGTACTTTTGATTGTGATAGAAACCGCCGCCGTGCACGGCCCACATTTCGCCGAATACGCCTCGCTGTTTTGCGGCCGAACGCTGGGGCGGCCTGAGGCTGTTATCGAGCATGACGAAGTAGATGGACTCGCCGATCCATGCGATTGCGGCAATGACATGCAGCCATCTAAGAAGCAGGTTGCCGAATTCCAGCAGATAGGCGTGCATGGGAGCTTCCGTGTTAACTGCCCCGGTACGTGGACCAAGCCCAGGGCGTGACGACCAACGGGACATGGTAGTTCTCGTCAGGCTTGGCGACGCCGAACCGGATAGCCACTTTGTCGACGAAGCGCGGTTGTGGAACATCGATGCCCATGCCGGCAAAATAGTCGCCGGCATGAAAGACCAGTTCGTAGACGCCAACCTGAAGAGCACCGTCCTGCAGCAACGGTTCGTCGCAGCGGCCATCGCCATTGGTGAAAAGTTGCTTGAGTAGTTTGCGGCGGTCGCCTTGCACCGAAAAAAAACTTATTTGGACGTTCTGCGCAGGCAGGCCGTGCAGGGTGTCCAGGACGTGCGTGGTAAGTTTGCCCATCGGCGTGTCTCCGTTATTGCGGCAGCTGCGCATCAACTATGTGTTGACGATTCTCTGGGCCGCCTCAATAATTGTCAAGGTCAACAGGAAAAAATGATATCCGATGTTTATACGTTCGAATGGCCGGAGCGCTCATGGATGCTGACTACCCCCGCAATATGGTCGGCTACGGCCGCCATCCACCGCAGGCCAACTGGCCCGGACAGGCGCGCATCGCTGTCCAGTTCGTACTGAATTACGAGGAGGGCGGCGAAAACAATGTCTTGCACGGTGATGCCGGATCCGAGCAGTTCCTGTCCGAGATCATTGGCGCCGCCAGCTATCCCGGGCGCCATCTTTCCATGGAATCCATTTATGAATACGGCTCTCGTGCGGGTGTATGGCGCATCCTGCGCGAATTCGAGCGTCGCGGCCTGTCATTGACGGTTTTTGCCGTCGGCATGGCACTCGAACGCAATCCTGAAGTGGCCCAGGCGTTCGTTGAACTGGGGCATGAAATTGCGTGCCACGGATATCGCTGGATACATTATCAATCCCTGCCCGAAGCGCTGGAACGGGAGCATTGCCGGCGATGCGTCGAGGTGGTGTCGCGCCTGACAGGCAGGCATCCGGAAGGGTGGTACACCGGGCGCGACAGCCCCAACACCCGGCGCATCATTGTTGACGAGGGTGGCTTTCTTTATGATTCCGATTATTACGGCGACGACCTGCCTTTCTGGATGCCGGTGCGGCGTAGCGACGGCCAGGTCGTGCAGCAACTGGTCGTTCCCTATACGCTGGATACCAACGACATGAGGTTCGCCACGACGCAGGGCTTTAATACGGGCGAGCAGTTCTTTACTTACCTTAAAGACTCTTTCGATGTCTTGTATGCGGAAGGCGCCACGACGCCCAAAATGCTGTCAGTGGGTCTGCACTGCCGGCTTGTCGGGCGGCCGGGACGGTTCGCAGCCCTGCAGCGCTTCCTGGATTATGTACAGAGCCATGATCAGGTGTGGATTCCAACCCGCGCTGAAATCGCGCGTCACTGGAAAGCTATGCATCCTTACATCGCAAAACCGGAATGCGCATGAGTGCCCCGCTTATTCTCGCCAATTTGAATAGCCTGCCGGCGGACGACTTCGTGTCTCTATTGGCCGGCATCTTCGAGCATTCGCCATGGGTCGCGCAAGCCGCAGCCGGCCAGCGGCCTTTTGAAGACGTCGATGCCTTGCATGCGGCCATGGTGTCCGCCGTCGAGGCGGCCGATTTCCAGGTGAAGCTTGCCCTTATACAGGCCCATCCGGATCTGGCCGGGAACGCCGCGGTGCGTGGCGCGCTGACTGATGAATCGGCACGTGAGCAGGCCGGCGCCGGGCTTGATCAATGTTCCCCCACAGAGTTTGCATCACTGGCTCGCTTGAATGAGGCCTACAAGCATAAATTCGGCTTTCCTTTCATCCTCGCGGTGCGCGGCCATGATCGGGCCGACGTCATTCGTCAGCTTGAACGGCGCTTGGCGCTGGAGCCTTGCCGGGAATTCGACGAAAGCCTGAAGCAAATCTACAGGATCGCAAGATTCCGGCTCGATGACATCGTGAAAGCGGGTTGAATAGGTACAAGACCCGATTGCGATGGCAGTCCATTAAGTCGAACGTATGGTATTCAAGGATCTTGTACGGGCAATCGATATGGGTAAACGCGACACCCTGCGGTTTTATCTGAACGGGCATCTACACCAGGTAAGTCCGGCATCGGTTACCCAGACCGTGCTCGAATACCTGCGCGAGCATTTAAGGCTTACCGGTACCAAGGAAGGCTGCGCGGAAGGCGATTGCGGCGCCTGCACGGTCACCGAAGCCAGTCTTGCCGGCAACGGTCAAGTGGCGTACAGCGCCGTCAATGCCTGCATACGTTTTTTGCCTACCCTGGATGGCAAGGCCATCTGGACCGTCGAGGCGCTTTCAGGCGCGAACGGCCTGTTGCACCCGGTGCAGCAGGCCATGATCGATCACCACGGCTCGCAATGTGGGTTCTGCACTCCCGGCTTTGTCATGTCCATGTACACCATGTACCAGAAAGGCCTGCGGGCGCCCACGCGCGAGCAGGTCCTGGAGCATTTGTCCGGAAATCTGTGCCGGTGCACGGGATACCGGCCCATCATCGACGCGGCACAGAATATGGGAAGCTATCCCATCGCAGGTGCTGACCACGACCTGGTGCGACGCCAGCTTGAGACCCTGTCGGCGCAATGCCGCGACACACTCGAACTGGAAACGCCGGGGCAACACTATATTGCCCCTACCACGACCTTTGAGCTCGCGGGCTTGCTGCAAGACAATCCCCACGCGATCCTGCTCGCAGGCGGCACTGACGCGGGGCTTTGGGTCACCAAGCAATTGAAGAAGCTCGATAGCATCATATATCTGGGCAATGTCGCCGAACTCACGCATATCCAGCGGGTGGCAGGCCAATTGAAAATCGGAGCCGCAGTCCTGCTGAACGATGGCTACGAAGCCATCGCGGCCGAGTATCCCGAGGCCACTGAACTGTGGAAGCGATTTGCCTCCATGCCTATCCGCAATGCGGGTACGCTGGTCGGCAATGTAGCTAACGGTTCGCCTATCGGAGACTCCGCACCCTTCCTGATCGCGATCGGTGCGCACGTGGTGTTGCGCAAGGGCGGCCATAGTCGTATCCTGGCTCTTGAAGACCTGTATCTGGACTACCGCAAGCAAGACAGGGCACCGGGCGAATTCATCGAAGCCTTGCTGGTGCCTTTGCGTATTCCGGGCATGCAGGTTGCGACCTATAAATTGTCCAAGCGTTTCGATCAAGATATTTCCGCTGTATGCAGCGCCTATGCGCTCAAGCTCGAAAACGGAAAGGTAGCATCGCTTCGTATTGCCCATGGTGGCATGGCTGCCACCGCCCGGCGGGCGCTGCATACCGAGCAAGCACTCCTGGGGCGGCATTGGCAAGAGGCGCCCGTAAGGCTGGGCATGGTGGCGATGCCGCAGGATTACCAGCCCATGACCGATATGCGGGCAAGCAGTGCCTATCGCTTGAAAGCGGCACAAAACCTGCTGTACAGGTTCTATCTTGAAAGCACGGGTGGGGTTCGAACACGCGTTTAAGGAGTCCGCCATGCATGACCGTTCTCATCAAACCGTGGGCCGCTCCATTGCACACGAAAGCGCGCCGCTGCACGTAAGTGGGACCGCACTCTACACTGACGATATTCCCGAGACACACGGTACGCTGCATGCCGCATTCGGATTATCCGAAAGGGCGCATGCACGCATTTCCCTCATGAATCTGGACGCCGTGCGCAAGGCGCCAGGCGTGGTCGCCGTCATTACGCTGGCCGATGTTCCCGGTCAAAAATACCTGGGTCCGTTCCTGAACGACGAGCCTGTCTTTGCCGACGGCGTTACCGAATATCTGGGGCAGCCTTTGTTTGCCGTGGCCGCCATCTCGAGAGATCTGGCGCGCCGTGCCGTAAAGCTCGCCAGCGTCGACTACGACGACCTTGACCGTACTCTTACGGTGCAAGAAGCCGCGGCCCGCGAACACTACGTCCTGCCACCAGTGCGCATTCGGCGCGGCGACATTCATGCCGTCCTGGCACAGGCCCCGCAACGCCATCAGGGAGAGGTCCGTTGCGGCGGCCAGGAACAGTTTTATCTGGAAGGCCAGATCGCGTACGCGGTGCCGGGCGAGAACCACGAGATGCATGTGCATTGCTCGACCCAGCACCCTTCCGAAATGCAGTTCATGGTGGCGCACGTATTGCAGCAGCCCGCGCATACGGTCAACGTCGAATGTCGCCGGATGGGCGGCGGGTTTGGCGGCAAGGAGAGCCAGTCATGGCCTTGTGCCACCGTGGCGGCGCTGCTTGCCAGGCGCACCGGCAAGCCGGTCAAGCTGCGCCTCGATCGCGATGACGATTTCCTCATGACCGGCAAGCGACACGACTTTCGCAGCCTATACGACGTTGCCTATACCGACGATGGGCAGATTTTGGGCATTGTGTTCGAGCACCAATTGCGCTGCGGATATTCCGCCGACCTTTCAGGGCCTGTGGCGGATCGCCAGATCTTCCACACCGATAATACCTATTATCTGGATACCTTCGATATCCTTTCGCTGAGGCTGAAGACCAACACGCAGTCCAATACCGCATTTCGCGGCTTTGGCGGCCCGCAGGGCATCCTGGCAATCGAATACGTCATTGACGACATTGCAATACGCTTGGGGAAAGATCCCCTGGACGTGCGAAAGCTCAACTTCTACGGTCGTGCCGAGCGCAATGTGACGCCTTATGCCATGACGGTTGAAGACAACGTCATTCATGAGCTTGTTGATCAGCTGGAGGCTTCGTCCGATTATCGGTTGCGGCGTGCGGGCATCGAGCAGTTCAACCGGGGCAGCCGGATCGTCAAGAAGGGACTGGCTCTTGTGCCGGTGAAGTTCGGTATCTCGTTTACCGCCACGCACCTGAACCAGGCGGGCGCGTTGCTGCATATCTATACCGACGGTTCAGTGCTGATCAATCATGGCGGCACGGAGATGGGGCAGGGCTTGAACACCAAGGTTGCGCAAGTGGTGGCCGAGGAACTGGGGCTCGACATTGCACGCGTGCGCGTATCGGCCGCCGACACCTCCAAGGTGTCGAACACGTCTGCCACCGCGGCCTCGTCGGGCACGGATTTGAATGGCAAGGCCGCCCAGGATGCAGCGCAAAAGGTCAAGAACGCTCTGGTTGCTTATGCTGCCGACCACTACGGCGTCGCGCCATCTGAGGTCAATTTTCGATCAGACCGTGTGTTTTGCGGTGACAAGGCTATGCTGGACTTTGCCGAGTTCGTGCAACAGGCCTATAACGCGCGTGTGCCGTTGTGGTCATCCGGTTTCTACCGAACTCCCAAGATCCATTACGATTTCAAGACGCTTACGGGAAGGCCTTTTTATTACTTCGTCTATTGCGCCGCGTGTTCCGAAGTGATGATCGACACCCTGACAGGGGAAAGCCGCCTGCTGCGCGCCGATATCCTGTATGACGCTGGCCGATCGCTGAATCCGGCTGTTGACCGCGGCCAGATAGAAGGCGGTTTTATACAAGGAGCAGGTTGGCTGACCACCGAAGAACTTTGGTGGGACGATGCCGGAAGACTGATGACACACGCCCCATCCACCTACAAGATTCCGTCGATCTCCGACTGTCCGCCCATACTGAACGTCCAGTTCTTCGATAATGGCAACGCCGAAGACAACCTCCATCGCTCCAAGGCGGTGGGCGAGCCACCGTTGCCCGCGGCTATTTCGGTGTTGCTGGCGATACGCGATGCCATACGCGCCACGGCTGGCCCCGGCGTGATCCCCACCCTGAACGCGCCCGCGACCCCGGAACGTATTCTCGAAGCACTTGCGTCGGTTTCCGGTTCTTCCGCAGCGGATGCGCGGTCGGCGGAGGAGTCCGCCACGCAGGCGGGCGCGTCCGTGCATGAAACCGGCGAAGTCGTTGCGGGTCCCGTGTCTTCGTATGAGTAAACGGGACCATGTTTTGCCGGAACAGGCAGCTCCGACGGCAACCGGGTGGTTGGCCGAGCTGCTGCAAGGGCTGGTCCGCAAGGAACCGCAGGTCCTGATCACGGTATTGCGTGCCCAGGGTTCCACGCCTCGCAATCCAGGGGCGCGCATGTGGGTGCACCCCGGCGGCATCGCCGACACCATAGGCGGCGGTCACCTGGAGTGGAAGGCTATTGCGCATGCGAAGGAAATGTTGAAAAACGGCAAACGCAGCAGGGAAGTGCTGCGCTTTCCGCTTGGGCCATCATTGGGTCAATGCTGTGGCGGTGTGGTCTGGCTGGGCTTCGAGTGCCTGACGCATGACGACGTCGCGTGGTGCCGGACTTTGCTGGCGGGCCTGGAAGGCGGACATGGCGTTCGGCGATCGCTATCCATGGCAGGCGATAGCGCGCCTCATCTCGATCTCCTGTCCCACGGCGCCGACATGACAGGCGACTGGAATCCAGGCAGCGGCCAGTGGGCCGATATCTGGACCGTTCCGTCACTGGATGTGGTGGTTTGCGGTGCCGGCCATGTCGGCCTGGCTATCGTCCGGTTGCTGGGAGATCTGCCGGTACGGGTCGTCTGGCTGGACCCTCGGCCCGACTGCTGGCCTGCAGACGTGCCCGCCAATGTGCGCGTCCTGCAGGGTGATGCCGATGACGTCCGCGATATGCCCGATGGCGCATGCTGGCTGGTGCTTACCCATAGCCATGCGCTGGACCTGCAGATAATTGAAGCAGTTTTACAACATCGGTCTTTTCGGTTTTTGGGATTGATCGGGTCCCGCAGCAAAAGGGCGCGCTTCGAATCACGACTGTGCCGGCGCTTTCCCGAAGCGCTGGTCCAGCGCATCCAGTGTCCGATCGGCCTCGCCGACACGTCCAGCAAACTTCCGGCGGCGATTGCCGTGTCAACGGTTGCGCAATTGCTCGCCTTCATTCCGGCTTAGCGCTTTTGGCGAAACAGCCCCTATAATCAAGGGTTATTTATTAATTAGTGTTTTTCTGCAATGAAAACCTCCGAAATACGCCAGAAGTTCCTGTCTTTCTTCGAGTCGAAGGGACACCAGGTGGTGCCGTCGTCGTCGCTGGTACCGGGCAATGACCCGACTTTATTGTTCACCAATGCGGGCATGGTGCAATTCAAGGACGTATTCACCGGGAAAGACACGCGCCCCTATAGCCGGGCCACGTCTTCGCAGCGCTGCGTGCGTGCGGGCGGCAAGCACAACGACCTGGAAAACGTCGGTTATACGGCCAGGCATCACACCTTCTTCGAGATGCTGGGCAACTTCAGCTTCGGCGACTACTTCAAGCGCGAAGCGATCCAGCATGCATGGGAATTGCTCACTTCCGTTTACAAGCTGCCTGCCGAAAAGCTATGGGTTACGGTCTATCACGAAGACGACGAGGCTTACGATATCTGGGCAAAGGAAATTGGTGTTCCGACCGAGCGCATCATTCGCATCGGCGACAACAAGGGCGCCCGCTATGCGTCGGACAACTTCTGGCAGATGGCCGACACCGGCCCTTGTGGCCCTTGCTCCGAAATTTTCTATGATCATGGCCCCGAAATTTGGGGCGGGCCACCGGGGTCGCCCGAGGAAGACGGCGACCGCTACATCGAAATCTGGAACCTCGTGTTCATGCAGTTCGAGCGCGATGCCGCGGGCAATATGCCGAAATTGCCCAAGCCCTGTGTCGACACAGGCATGGGTCTCGAGCGCATTGCGGCCGTGTTGCAGCATGTGCATTCGAATTACGAGATCGACCTGTTCCAGTCCCTCATCAAGGCGGCGGCCCGCGAGACAGGGGCAAGCGACCTCAACAACAATTCGCTCAAAGTCATTGCCGACCACATTCGTGCCTGCAGTTTCCTGATCGTCGACGGCGTGATCCCCAGCAACGAAGGCCGCGGCTACGTCCTGCGCCGTATCGTGCGCCGCGCCTTGCGTCATGGTCACAAGCTGGGTCAGTCCGGCACGTTCTTCTACCGCATGGTGGGCGACCTGGTCGCCGAAATGGGCGCTGCGTATCCCGAACTCGCGGCCCAGCAATCACGTGTCGAGCAAGTGATCAAGCAAGAAGAAGAGCGGTTCAGCGAAACGCTGGAAAACGGCATGAAGATTCTTGATGCCGCGCTGGCGAACATTGCCGAAAATGGCATGCTCGATGGCCAGACGCTGTTCACGCTCTACGATACCTACGGCTTCCCGGTAGACCTGACCGCCGATATCTGCCGCGAACGAAACGTCAATGTCGACCACGAAGGTTTCGAGCTCGCCATGAATCGCCAGCGCACACAGGCGCGGGCGGCGGGCAAGTTCAAGGCGGTCGAAGGACTGTCTTATAGCGGGGCTGAAACCCGTTTCGAAGGATACGAAAACCTGGCCAGCCAGGGCAAGGTCACCGCGCTGTACGTCGACGGTACCTCGGTCGATTCCCTGGCAGCCGGCCAGGACGCCATTGTGGTGCTTGACGCCACGCCGTTCTACGCGGAATCCGGCGGCCAGGCGGGCGATGCGGGGCTGCTGCTGGGCAACGGCTCGCGATTCGAGGTCGCCGACACTCAAAAAATTCAGAATGGCGTCTTCGGCCATCACGGACACTTACTCGAAGGGTCGCTTGCTTTGGGCGATACTGTCGATGCGCAAGTCGATACGCTGCGGCGGGCACGCACGGTGCGCAACCATTCGGCCACGCATTTGATGCACAAGGCTTTGCGGCAGGTACTGGGCGCACACGTCCAACAACGCGGCTCGCTGGTCGACGCCGACAAGACGCGGTTCGATTTTGCGCACGACGCGCCGCTGACACCCGCTCAAATCGTTGAAGTCGAGCAACTGGTCAATGCAGAGGTTCTCGAGAACCACGCCACCAACGCACAGTTGCTGCCCTATGACGAGGCGGTGCAGGGCGGGGCCATGGCGCTGTTCGGTGAAAAATACGGCGATGTCGTCCGTGTTCTGGATATCGGATCCTCGCGCGAGCTGTGCGGGGGAACCCACGTCACCCGTACCGGTGATATCGGCCTGTTCAAGATAGTGTCCGAGGGCGGTGTCGCCGCCGGCGTGCGCCGTGTGGAAGCCATCACCGGCGACAATGCGGTCAAGTGGGTGCAGCAGGTCAACGATACCTTGTTGCGCTCAGCCGGTCTGCTGAAGACCCAGCCTGCCGAGCTCGTGGACCGCATCACTCTTTTGCAGGGCCAGGTCAAGGGTCTCGAACGGGATCTCGACCAGCTGCGCAGCAAGCAGGCCTCCGCCGCCGGTAACGATCTCGCCAACCAGGCGGTCGATCTCAACGGTGAATCAAAGCTATTGGTGGCCGGCCTATCGGGCGTTGAAGCCAAAGCGCTGCGCGGCATGGTCGATCAGCTTAAAGACCGCCTGAAGTCGGCGGTGGTGCTGCTGGCCACCGTGGCCGACGGCAAGATCAGCCTTGTCGCCGGTGTTACGGCCGATCTTACCGGCAAGGTCAAGGCCGGCGACCTCGTCGGCCTCGTGGCGGCGCAGGTGGGGGGCAAGGGCGGCGGACGTCCTGACATGGCCATGGGCGGAGGCACCGATGTCGCCGCGCTCAATGATGCCATCGCCGGTGCCGATGCATGGGTGCGCGAACGCCTGGGACTGGTTTAAGGCAATGAGCGATACCTTTGGCGGGCTGGATGCCGATCTGGAAGTGGATGCCTCGGGCTTGAAATGCCCGCTGCCTATCCTGCGCGCCAAGAAAGCATTGGCTCAATTGCAAAGCGGGCAATTGCTCAAGGTGATAACCACCGATACGCATGCCGTGCGAGACTTTCAGGCCTTTGCCAAGCAAACCGGCAATGCGCTTGAGGGCCAGTTCGAGACTGAAGCGTCGGCCGTCCACTTCTTGCGGCGGCGCTAAATAGTTGTTCTTCCTGTCGTTTTTTAGTTGTCTCATGCGTCTCTATGCTAATTGGGTTTGCGGAAGCGGCCCGAAAAGTGCTAGAATCTTTTGTTTTTCACAGTATATTTTTAAGGATTACCAATGGTTGTGATTCGTCTAGCCCGTGGCGGCTCGAAGAAGCGTCCGTTTTACAACGTTGTAGCAGCCGACTCGCGTAATCGTCGCGATGGCCGCTTCATTGAGCGTGTGGGCTTCTACAACCCTGTAGCCAACGAAGGCCAGGAAAACCTGCGTCTTGCCCTGGATCGCGTTCAGTACTGGACCGACAACGGCGCACAATTGTCGCCTGCAGTGGCACGTCTGGTTAAAGATTTCTCGGCCAAAGCTGCTGCCTGATAGCAGTGCTTCGCAGCATTCATAGTGGCCAAGGCTGATTCCACGCACGTCAGAGCTCCTGCGGATCTGGTAGAGCTCGGCCGTGTTGTATCGGCCTACGGAGTGCGGGGCTGGGTCAAGATCCAGCCGCATTCCGCGAATGCTCAGGTTTTGCTTGCGGCAAAAACCTGGTGGTTGAAAGCGCCCGTTCCGGTTGGAAGCACGGGCGCTTTGCCGTGTGCCTTTGCCGCGGACGTCATTGCGTGTCGCCCTCAAGGGGCTACGGTCGTCGCTGAACTAAGCATCGTCGCCGACCGGGATCAAGCCGAAGCCATGAAAGGGCATACGGTATGGGCGCCCCGCAGCGATTTCCCGTCTGCTGACGACGACGAATACTACTGGGTCGACCTGATCGGCTGCCAGTTGTTCGGAGAACTCGATGGCCAGCCGGCGCTTATCGGCAAGGTCATCGATGTCGTGGACAACGGTGCCCATGCGCTTTTGCGTGTGGCCCGCGCTACGCTGGATGCCAATGGCGAGCTGGTGCTGATGGAAAACGAAAAAGGCCGTGCCATTGAGGTACTGGTGCCTTTTGTCAGTGCCCATGTCCACACGGTAGATATCGCGAACAAACGACTCGATAGCAATTGGCCGGTCGAGTTCTGACCGGTTTTCTGCGGTAAGGTTTGCGTTACAGCAGAAAGGCGGGCGCTATGCGATTTGACGTTGTTTCTCTTTTTCCCGATATGTTCTCGGTGGTGCGCGATCTCGGCGTGACCGGGCGTGCCCACAAGCAAAGCCTATGGTCGCTGGCACTATGGAATCCGCGCGATTTCACCCATGATATCCACCGCACGGTCGACGATCGGCCTTATGGCGGTGGTCCCGGCATGGTCATGATGGCCGAGCCGCTGGAGCAGGCCGTCGCTGCCGCCCGGGAAAGCCGGGCAAGCCGCGAGGCGGGCACTGGCGTTTCGTCGCCAGACGACAGTCCGGTCATTCTCATGAGTCCCACGGGCAGGCGTTTTGATCAGGCCATGGCCCAGGACCTGGCCAGTGGCCCCGGCGCCATCCTGATTTGCGGGCGCTACGAAGGCATAGACCAGCGTTTCATCAATCGCAATGTCACCCACGAAGTTTCCATGGGTGATTTTGTGCTGTCCGGAGGTGAAATTGCAGCGCTGGCCATTATTGACAGTGCGGTCCGCCTGCTTCCGGGGGCACTGAACGACGCGCATTCTGCGCTTCAGGACTCCTTCAACACCGCATTGACCGGTCTGCTGGACAGCCCGCATTACACCAGGCCCGAGGTTTACCGGGACGAATCGGTGCCTGCCGAGTTGTTATCCGGGCACCATGCGAATATTGCCGTGTGGCGCCGTCAGCAGTCGCTGACCATTACCGCCGCGCGGCGCCCGGACTTGATAGCCGCCGCCCGCGAGGCGGGGCTGCTGTCCAGGGCCGACGAGAAGTTTCTTCAGAGCTTGGCCAGCTGATCCTGCACCTTCTGCAGAGTCTCACCGAACTGGGCGACACGCAGCTTTTCCTGCTCGACCACAGCCGCGGGAGCGCGCTCCACGAAACTGGCGTTGGACAGCTTGCCGTTGGCCTTGGTGATCTCATTCTGAAGGCGGTCGATCTCTTTGCCTAGTCGCAGTCGTTCTGCGTCGACATCGATTTCAACATGCAGCATCAACTGCGTCGTGCCCACCACCTGGACCGGTGCGCCCACATCAGGCAGTTGATCGACGATTTCCACCGTTTCCAGTTTGGCCAGCGCGGCCAGATAGGGGCTGTTGGCCTGGAGAACGTCGCGGTCGCCCTGGGCGACCAGCGGAACGCGTAATGCCGGGGACAGGTTCATCTCGCCGCGCAAGGCGCGAACTGCCTCGACCTGGGCTTTGAGCACCGCTACCTGTGCCTCGGCTTGATCGTCGAGCAAAGTGTTATTGGCACGCGGATAGGGTTGTACGCACACACTGGCGTCGTCATCGGGAGCGCGCTTGCCGGCGACCACGGCTACTTTCTGCCAGAGCTCTTCCGTGATGTACGGAATAATGGGATGTGCCAGCCGTAATACGGTTTCCAATACCCGGATGAGCGTACGGCGGGTGCCCAGTTGCTGCTCCGGAGTACCGTGCTGGATCTGGACTTTGGCCAGTTCGACATACCAGTCGCAATACTCATCCCAGACGAAGTGGTAGAGGGCATTGGCAATATTGTCGAATCGGTAATCCGTGAAACCGCGTTCAATTTCCGTTTCCAGCCGCTGCAACTGGCTGATTATCCAGCGATCCGCAAACGAGAGCTCGCCGGGCGGCTGTGTGCCGCCAGGTTGAGCGCCCAGGTTGTGGCCTTCGGTGTTCATCAACACAAAGCGCGTGGCATTCCAGAGCTTGTTGCAGAAATTGCGATAGCCCTCGCAGCGCTTCAGGTCGAAATTGATGTTGCGCCCCAGCGTGGCATAGGCCGCCATGGTGAAGCGCAGGGCGTCGGTGCCGTAGGCGGGGAAGCCGTTGGGGTAGTCCTTGGCAGTCTTCTTCCTGATGCTGGCAGCCTGCTTGGGATTCATCAGTCCGGTGCTGCGCTTTTCGAGCAGGGCGTCCAGCCCGATACCGTCGATAAGGTCGACCGGATCAATCGTATTGCCTTTGGACTTGCTCATTTTCTTGCCTTCCATGTCGCACACGAGGCCGTGCACGTAAACGGTCTGGAAGGGGACTTTGCCCGTCATGTGCATGCTCATCATCACCATGCGGGCAACCCAGAAGAAGATGATGTCGAAGCCGGTTACCAGGACGCTCGAGGGCAGGTAACGTGCAAGGTCGGGCGTTTGTTCGGGCCAACCGAGATCGGTAAAGGGCACCAGTGCGGAAGAGAACCAGGTGTCGAGCACGTCGGCATCGCGCGTGAGGGGGCCGCTGACGCCTGCTGCGTCTGCTTTCTGGCGCGCCTCAGCTTCGTTGCGGGCGACAAAAATCTGGCCGTCTTCGGCATACCATGCTGGAATCTGGTGGCCCCACCACAGCTGGCGCGATATGCACCAGTCTTGTATTTTTTCCAGCCACTGGTTGTAAGTCGTGGTCCAGTTCTCCGGGTAGAACTGGATGCGGCCGTCCGCAACCACTTCCAGCGCTACATCGGTAATGCTTTTTCCCGGATTCAAGGTGTCGGCCGGTGCCGGTTTGCTCATGGCGACGAACCACTGGTCGGTCAGCATGGGTTCGATGACGGTATTGGTGCGATCGCCGCGCGGCACCATCAGCTTGTGCGGCCTTACCTGCTGCAGCAGATCTTGGTCCTTGAGGTCCTGGACGATCATCTTGCGCGCGTCGAAACGGTCCATGCCCTGGTAGGCGGCCGGGGCGGTGTCCGCTACTTTCGCGTCCAGCGTAAGCACGCTGATCATGTCCAGCCCGTGGCGCTGGCCGACGGCGTAGTCATTGAAATCGTGTGCGGGCGTGACTTTCACCACGCCGGTGCCGAACTCGCGATCGACATAGTCGTCGGCGATGACAGGTATTTGGCGACCGACTAGCGGCAGCGTGACCATTGCGCCGATAAGGTGGGCGTAGCGCTCGTCTTCGGGATGCACCATGAGCGCGACGTCGCCCAGCATGGTTTCAGGCCGCGTGGTGGCCACGACCAGGTGTTCAATATCGCCAACCGGCGTTGTCAGCGGGTAGCGGATTTCCCACATGAAGCCGTCTTCTTCCACGCTGACGACTTCAAGATCGGACACTGCGGTGCCCAGTACCGGGTCCCAGTTGACCAGTCGCTTGCCGCGATAGATCAGGCCTTGCTCATGCAAGCGCACAAAGGTTTCGACCACCCCTCGAGACAGGTTGTCGTCCATGGTGAAGTATTCGCGCTTCCAGTCGCAGGAGGAACCCAGGCGCCGGAACTGCTCGGTAATGGCATTGCCCGACTTCTGTTTCCATTCCCATACTTTATCCACGAACGCCTCGCGGCCCAGGTCGTGCCGCGAAATATTCTGGGCATCAAGCTGGCGCTCGACGACGATCTGGGTAGCGATACCCGCATGGTCGGTTCCGGGAATGAATACCGTGTCGTCGCCCCGCATGCGGTGATAGCGGACCAGCCCGTCCATGATCGTCTGGTTGAAAGCGTGGCCCATGTGCAGCGTGCCCGTCACATTGGGAGGGGGAAACTGAACCACGAAGGGCTGGCTGCCATGCTGACCGGAAGGCTCCACATGCTGGCCTCCGCTGAAGTAGCCCCGACGTTCCCATTCTGCGTACCAGCGCGTTTCTAGTTCTTGCGGTTCGAAGCTTTTGGAGAGTTGGGCGGGGTCGGTCGGTGCGAGTTCGTTGGTCATGGTGTAAAAAGTAATTGCAGACAGCCGCAGAGCGGCGAAAGTCTGACTATATATGAAACCGGAAAGCTGTGTGGGCCGAGGCCCGGGCACGTGTGCGGCGGCAAAGCCGGATGTTGGAGTGGCCGCCAGGTAGCGCTATTTTATGATATGGCGCCTGTGATTAGGCATGTTAAAATGCCCGGTTAACAAAAACTTTGTCAAAGTTATTGTTTTTATTAAGAAAACCGTTATGCAACCCGGATTTTCGTTGTCTTTCCACCGTGCCACGCCCATTTGCAAGGCGTCGCGGGTAACGGCAGCGTAAGAATCCCCATTTATTCTTTGGATTTTATATGGCTATTGAACGCACCCTTTCCATTATCAAGCCTGATGCAGTTGCCAAGAACGTCATTGGTCAAATCGTGGCCCGCTTCGAACAGGCCAACCTGAAAGTTATTGCAGCCCGTCTGCAGCAACTGTCGCGTGAAGATGCAGAACGCTTTTATGCCGTACACAAAGAGCGTCCGTTCTACAAAGACTTGGTCGATTTCATGGTGTCGGGCCCCGTATTCGTACAGGTATTGGAAGGCGAAAACGCCATTCAAAAGAACCGCGACCTGATGGGCGCGACCGATCCTAAAAAGGCCGACGCCGGCACAATCCGCGCCGATTTCGCCGACAGCATCGACGCCAATGCCGTTCACGGTTCCGACGCCGCTGAAACCGCCGCCAACGAAATCGCTTTCTTCTTTGCAGAAAGCACCGTCCACAGCCGTTAATCCACCAGGATTGCACCTTTATTCACTGCGCCACGTTTATGTCATCTACTGAACCCATCAATCTTCTGGGCCTCGATACCGCGGCCCTGACCGACCTGGTCGGCCGGTGGGGCGGAAAGCCGTTTCGAGCCAAGCAGTTGCAACGCTGGGTACATCAGCGCGGCGTGGATTCTTTCGACGACATGACGGACCTGGCGCGTGAATTTCGCCAGCAGCTCACAGAGCATTGTTCGATTCATGCGCCAGACGTATCAACCGAACACCGCTCTGCCGATGGCACCCGCAAGTGGCTTTTCGACGTCGGCAAGAACAATGCCATCGAGACGGTCTTCATTCCTGAAGACGATCGCGGCACCCTGTGCATATCGAGCCAGGCGGGCTGCACCGTCGCATGCCCATTCTGTTCAACCGGCTATCAAGGCTTCAATCGCAACCTGACCACGGCCGAGATCATCGGCCAACTCTGGTATGCAAAACGCGCCGTGCAAGCCGACCTGTCCAACGCTCGCGTAGGCGAACAGGCTGCGGTTGCGCCCGAGCCGGCCCGCGTGATCAGCAACGTGGTCATGATGGGAATGGGCGAGCCCTTGCTCAACTACGATCAGGTGCTGGGCGCCTTGCGGCTCATGATCGACGACAACGCCTATGGACTATCCCGCCGCCGCGTCACGGTGTCGACTTCCGGAGTGGTGCCGATGATGGACAGGCTGGGCCGCGACTGCCCGGTTGCCTTGGCGGTATCGCTGCATGCGCCCAACGATGCATTGCGCGACAAGCTTGTACCCCTTAACCGCAAGCATCCCCTAGCCGAACTTTTGGCGGCGTGCAATCGCTACCTGGAACACGCGCCGCGTGACTTCATCACTTTCGAATACATCATGCTGGACGGCGTCAACGACACCGACCAGCATGCGCGGGAACTGATCGAGATTGCAAAGCAGGTGCGTTGCAAATTCAATTTGATACCCTTTAATCCATTTCCGCAGTCCGGGCTCAAGCGCTCGCCCACAGCGCGCATACGCTTGTTTGCCCAGCGCCTGATGGACGCGGGCCTGGTCACCACCGTGCGCAAGACGCGCGGCGACGATATCGCCGCAGCCTGTGGGCAACTTGCAGGCGACGTCAAAGACCGCACGCGCATCAACGAGCGCTTGCCCGACCGGGCAGTCATTGCCATCAAACAGGAGCGTGGATGAATCAACCATTGCTGAAAGAAGCCCGGCTCGAAGTCGTGGCCCCTCCCGTACCTACGGGAATAGGACCCACGCTGCGCAGTCTGCGTGAAGCCCGTGGCTTATCGCCTGGTGAAGTCTCGGCCAGGCTCAAGTTCACCAACCGTCAACTCGATGCGCTGGAAACCGAGCAATGGGACCGCCTTCCTAGTGGCGTTTCACTACGAGGCTTCGTCAAGAATTACGCACGCTACCTCGAGGCCGATGTCGAGGCATTGCTGACGATGCTCGACAATCAGGTCGGTGCAACCGCAGCCAAAACCGTTCCCGTGTCCCATGCCGGTTCGCTTGGGCCCGCCGACTTGCCCATACATGGCGAGCCCGTGCACAGGCCCTGGGGCTGGCTCCTTATTATCCTGGTCCTGCTGTTTGTCGCCGGTTTCTACGCGATCGAGCGCGGCTGGATTCCAGATTCCTGGCTCATATTCGACTGGCTTAAATCCCTGAAAAAATGAACGATCTTCCAGGCAGCACTTCCGGCATCCCTTCTTCACCTGTCGGCGCCTCGCCACGACGGCCCACGCGGGCAGCCGTGGTGGGCTGGGGCGGCAAATCAGTGCGGATCGGAGGCGGGGCGCCCGTTGTGGTGCAGTCCATGACCAATACCGATACCACCGATGCCGTTGCGACCGCCATCCAGGTCAAGGAATTGGCCATGGCGGGGTCCGAACTGGTCCGCATTACCGTGAACACGCCGGAAGCGGCGCGCGAGGTGGCCGCGATCCGGGAACAGCTCGATCGCATGAACATCTCGGTTCCATTGGTGGGCGATTTCCACTACAACGGCCATAAGCTGCTGACCCAATTTCCGGAATGCGCGCAGGCCTTGTCGAAATACCGCATCAACCCCGGCAATATGGGAGGCGGAAAGAAGCGCGATGACAATTTCGCCCAGATGATAGAAATTGCCTGCCGCTACGATAAGCCGGTGCGCATAGGCGTCAATTGGGGCAGCCTTGACCACGAGCTCCTTGCCCGCATGATGGATGAAAACAGTGCACATCCCCAACCCAGGGATGCGCAGGCGGTAATGCGCGATGCGCTGGTGGTGTCGGCGATCACCAATGCCCAGCGCGCCGAGGAACTCGGCCTGAACCCGAATGCCATCGTACTTTCGTGCAAGGTCAGCCATGTGCAAGACCTGATCACCGTATACCGCGACCTATCAGAGCGCTGCGACTATCCGCTGCACCTGGGATTGACCGAAGCCGGCATGGGCAGCAAAGGCATCGTGGCTTCTACGGCGGCATTGTCGGTGCTGCTGCAGCAGGGCATAGGCGATACGATACGTATCTCGCTTACACCGGAACCGGGCGGCGACCGGCGTCGCGAAGTCGTCGTCGCGCAGGAAATCCTGCAAACGATGGGTTTGCGTGCCTTTACGCCCATGGTGGTAGCATGCCCGGGTTGTGGGCGCACCAGCAGCACGGTGTTTCAGGAGCTCGCCGACAGCATACAGACCTATTTGCGTGAACAGATGCCGGTCTGGAAGAGCCGCTATCCCGGCGTCGAGACCATGAACGTGGCCGTCATGGGTTGCGTCGTGAACGGCCCTGGTGAAAGCCGCCATGCCGATATCGGCATCAGCTTGCCGGGCACAGGCGAGATCCCGTCTGCGCCGGTCTTCGTGGATGGTCAGCGCACAGTAACGTTAAAGGGTGATGGTATCGCCCAGGAATTTCAATCCATTGTCGAGCAGTACGTCGAACGTCGATATGGCGCCGGCCACCCGAACAACTACAAGGGGCGGGTCTGACCCGCGGAAAACAAGAACTCTATGACGCAGTCGTTTCAAAAGGTCCGTGCCCTGACCGGCATGAAAGATGTATTGCCCGATACCAGCGCCCAGTGGGAAGCGCTGGAAGCAACGGTTCGCGAGTGGCTGTCCGGTTATGGCTACCGCAACATGCGCACCCCAGTGCTGGAACATACCCGGCTGTTCACGCGGGGCATCGGCGAGGTCACCGACATCGTCGAGAAGGAAATGTATACGTTCACCGACGCCCTTAACGACGAGCAGCTGACCATGCGGCCCGAGTTCACCGCCGGTATGGTGCGCGCTGCCATCGAGCACAATATTCTGTATGACCGGCCCCAACGCGTATACGCCATGGGTCCGGTGTTCCGTCACGAAAAGCCGCAGCGCGGGCGCTATCGGCAGTTCCATCAGGTTGACGTCGAGGCCCTGGGGTTTGCCGGACCTGATGTCGATGCCGAACTTATCGTGATGTTGTCGCGCTTGTGGAAAACACTGGGCTTGACCGATATCAGGCTCGAGCTGAACTCATTGGGGCAAGCTGACGAGCGTGCCGCGCACCGCGACGCCCTGATCGGCTATCTGGAACAGCATAAAGACGTGCTCGATGCTGAAGCGCAACGGCGCATGTACACCAATCCCTTGCGCGTGCTCGACACCAAGAATCCCGCGATGCAGGAAATGGCGAACAATGCCCCCCGGTTGTTCGATTTCCTGGGTGATGAGTCACTGCGTCATTTCGAGGGCGTCTGCGAACGATTGCGCGATGCGGGCATCGATTACACACTGAACACGCGCCTGGTACGCGGACTCGACTATTACAATCTGACGGTTTTCGAGTGGGTCACCGACAGGCTCGGCGCCCAGGGTACGGTATGCGGCGGCGGCCGCTACGATGGATTGATCTCGCTATTGGGCGGCAAGGCGGCGCCCGCCGTCGGGTTTGCCATCGGCGTCGAGCGTTTGCTTGATCTTTGCGCACAGTCCGGCGAGCCAGATCCCTTACCCGAGTGCCAGGTCTATATGATTCACCAAAGCCCCGACGCCCAGCGCCTTGCCGCTCAATTGGCCGAGCCCTTGCGCGATGCGGGCTTGCGCGTCATCGTCCATGCGGGACCTGCAGGCTTCAAGGCGCAATTCAAGCGGGCCGATGCCAGTGGTGCCACGGTTGCGGTTATTCTGGGTGCCGATGAGCTCGCTACGAAAACAGCAAGTGTCAAATGGCTGCGGGTAAAAGAAGATGGACAGGAACAGCCGCAGCAAGAGATGATCGCGCTCGATCGCCTCGTTACAGAATTGAAATTAAAGGTCTAAGGCATGGCATACGATTTAGAAGAGCAGGAAAAGCTTGATGCATTGCGCGCATGGTGGGAACGCTACGGTACGGTATGCGCCATTATCGTCTTTGTGATCGTCGCGGGTATTGCGGGATGGCGCGGATGGCAGTGGTACGACGGTCATAAGGCGGGACAGGCCATGGGCTATTTCGAAGCCCTCGAGAACGCAGCGGCGCAAGAGGGCGATGACGCGGCTGCACGAATCAAGGCCGCCAGCACCACCTTGCGCAGCGATTTTTCCGGATCGGGTTATACAACGCGTGGCGTGCTGGTGGCGGCACAGGCGTTACAGGAACGTAACGACCTCGACGGCGCCCGTGAACAACTCGAATGGCTCATCAAGAACAGCACGGATATCGCGCTGGTCTCACTGGCGCGCCTGAGGCTGGCTGGTGTCCTCCTGGATCAGAAACAGTACGAGCCGGCCCTGGCCCAGCTTACCGGTGCGCCTGCCGCGTTTGAAGGCTTATACGCCGATCGTCGCGGCGATATCCTTTTGGCTCAAGGCAAGCAGGTCGAAGCGAAATCGGCTTGGGAGAACGCACTGAAAGAGCTTGGATCCGATCCCGTAGCGCAGATCGTGCGATTGAAAATTGATGCATTAGGTGGAGTCTGACCCATGTCTTTTTCCCTTACTCGCCGTGCCTTGCGTAACACTGTGCTGGCGTTCAGCCTTACGGCGCTCGCAGGTTGCTCGCTGTTCTCGAACCGTAATGCACGGTATGACCCCTCTCCCCTGACCGAATACACGGCCGGCGTGTCCGCCAATATAGCGTGGTCGGTCTCTATCGGCAGCGATGGCGGATACGGTTTTGCGCCTGTCATGGTCGGTGACTCGGTCTATGCGGCGACGCCCGACGGGTCCGTCAGCAAAGTCGATATCGCATCCGGCCGTATCCAGTGGCGCGGCGATGCGCAGCGTGAGCTCACAGCCGGTGTCGGTTCAGACGGACAAGTCACGGCCGTTGCCGCCGGTGATGGAACCGTGGTGGCCTTTGACGATACGGGCGCCGAGAAGTGGCGAACGAAAGCGTCCAGCGCGGTCAATATCCCTCCGGCAGTCGGTGCAGGCGTCGTGGTCGTTCGCAGCAGCGACTATCGTATTCAGGCATTCGACGCCGCGACGGGCGAGTTGCGCTGGAATATTCAACGTCCCGGACCGGCTCTGGCGCTGAAGACCAACATGCAGATGATCATTGTTGACGGTCTTCTGATATCCGGCATGCCCAACGGCAGGCTGATGGCAATCAACGCCGCCAACGGCGCTGTGCAATGGGAAGGCACCATTTCGGTTTCGCAGGGTGCAACCGATCTCGAACGAATCAGCGATGTGGTGGGCAGTCCCCAGATTCAAGGCCCGCTACTTTGTGGCGTCAGCTATCAGGGCAAGATGGTCTGCTTCGATGTGTCCCAGGGCGGCCGTCCGGTGTGGGAACAAAACTTCTCCAGCAATACCGGCATGGCTACCGATGCGCAGCAGGCTTATGCCGCCAATCAACGCAGTGTCGTGCATGCATTTTCGCTGGCTGATGGCCGGGAAGTCTGGAAGCAGGACGCACTGAGCAATCGTCGTCTTTCCGCACCGGCTGTTGTTCCGCAGGCGGTGGCATTTGGCGACCTTGAAGGTTATGTCCATTTTCTATCGCGTACCGACGGAACATTGCTGGGTCGGGTGCAAGTCGGTGGCGACGCCATTACGTCGCCATTGCTGGCCACCAATCGTGGTGTGCTGGTGCAAACAGGTAATGGCAATTTGGTTTTGGTTGGTGTCAATTGAATAGTATTAAGTTTAAACCGGTGGTAGCCCTGGTGGGCCGCGCCAACGTGGGCAAGTCCACGTTGTTCAACCGGATCACCCGCTCCCGCGCGGCTCTGGTCGCCGACTTCGCGGGACTGACCCGCGATCGCCATTATGGCGAGGGGCGTGTGGGCGAGCATCCTTTCATCGCGGTGGATACGGGCGGATTCGAGCCCGTTGCCAAAGACGGCATCCTGCTTGAAATGGCGCGCCAGACCCAGCAGGCAATCGCCGAATCCGACGTCGTCATATTCCTGGTCGACGCGCGGGCGGGCATAAATGCCCACGATCACGAAATTGCGCGGTTGTTGCGTAAAACCGGGCAACGCGTGTTCCTGGCGGTCAACAAGGCCGAGGGCATGCGCTATGGATCCGCTGCATCGGAATTCCACGAACTAGGCCTGGGCGAACCACATCCAATTTCCGCCTCGCACGGCGACGGGGTGGTCGATCTTATCGAACTTGCCTTGTCGTTTCTCGACAAGGAACCAACCGGCGAACCCGATGCACCGGTATTCGACCTGGACGAGGCCAATGCGGCCTTCGACGATGATGGCGATATCGTTCTTGACGCCGAAGAGGCCGACGAAGCCGGCCAAGACAGCGAGGCACCGGTCAACCATCGCATCAAGCTTGCCATTGTCGGACGCCCCAACGTAGGGAAGTCCACGCTCATCAATACCTTGCTGGGCGAGGAACGCGTCATTGCCTTCGATATGCCGGGTACGACGCGCGATGCCATTGAAATCGAATTTGAACGCGGCGGGGTCGCCTATACACTTATCGACACGGCGGGTTTGCGTCGTCGTGGAAAGGTATTCGAAGCGGTAGAAAAGTTTTCCGTGATCAAGACCTTGCAGGCCATCGAGGCGTGCAACGTGGTGTTGCTCATGCTCGACGCGCAAACCGAGATCTCGGACCAGGACGCCCATATTGCAGGCTTTGTGCTTGAGACGGGCAGAGCGCTTGTCGTGGGCATCAATAAATGGGATGGGCTGGATGCCCATCAGCGCGAAACCATCTTGCGTGAATTCGAGCGCAAGCTGCGTTTCCTGTCTTTCGCCAAGATGCACACCATGTCCGCCCTTAATGGCGCGGGCGTCAATGCGCTGATCAAATCGGTGAATTCGGCCCATGCCGCGGCGTTTGCAAAGCTGTCCACGCCCAAGCTCACCCGTATTCTGCAGGCCGCGGTTGAACAGCAGCCGCCGCCGCGCAAAGGGATCTTCAGGCCCAAGATGCGCTATGCGCACCAGGGCGGTCAGAACCCACCGCTTATCGTCATACATGGCAATGCGTTGGATAACATCTCCGAATCGTATCGGCGTTATCTGGAAACCCGCTTCCGCACCACATTCAAGCTCGAAGGCACGCCTTTGCGCATTGAATTCAAGTCATCGCACAACCCGTACGCAAAGGGGGACTCGTGAGTCGTTTCTGGAGTGACCACGTCGTAGATCTGTCGCCTTACACCCCCGGCGAGCAGCCTAAAGTCGACAATCTGCTGAAGCTGAATACCAACGAGCATCCGTTCGGCCCTTCGCCGCGCGTGCTGACCGCCATCAAGGATGCCGCCGACGACAGCCTGCGGCTGTATCCGGACAATGATTCCACGGCGTTGCGCCAGGCGGTGGCGACGCTGCATGGTGTGCAGGCCGGGCAGGTCTTTCCGGGCAATGGGTCGGACGAGGTGCTGGCGCATATTTTCAACGGCTTGTTTCGCCATGGCGACCGGCCCTTGCTCATGCCGGACGTTACCTACAGCTTTTATCGCACGTATTGCAAGCTCTACGGCATCGCGTGCCGAACCATCCCGCTCGCCGACGATTTCTCCATCCGCGTGTCCGACTATGTCGGTGCACATCCGGTCAGGCCGGCGGGCATCATCTTTTCCAATCCGAATGCGCCTACCGGTATCGCGCTGACTCTTGCCGATATCCGGGCCATTGCCGGCGCCAATCCGGATGTTCCGGTGGTGGTGGATGAAGCCTACGTGGATTTCGGGGCAAGCTCGGCAATAGCATTGCTGTCGGAATGCCCGAATATTGTCGTGGTGCATACGCTTTCGAAATCCCGCTCATTGGCGGGACTGCGGGTGGGGTACGCCGTCGCCTCAAAGGAAATTGTCGACGGTCTCGTACGTATTAAAGACAGCTTCAACTCTTATCCCTTGGACAAGTTGGCGCAGGTCGGAGCGGTTGCCGCATTGCAAGATAGTGCTTATTTTGACGAAACCCGAAATGCTGTCATAAAGGTTCGGGAAAACCTGTCGAAACAATTGAAAACGCTTGGATTCGAAGTTTTACCTTCGCTGGCAAACTTTGTTTTTGCGCGCCATCCGGAACACGACGGAGCCGCGCTAAGCCGCGCTCTGCGGGCCGAAGGCATTCTTGTGCGGCATTTCGGCATCGCACGGATTGATCAGTTTTTACGCATTACGGTAGGAACTCAGGCGGACTGCGACCGTCTATGTAATACCTTGTCCGAAATAATTCTGAAAACCCATTAGAATTAGGTCGAACTGGCGGAATTTGGCCGTTTTGGGCTGCGTATTCAGGGAAAACCCTGTACAGTAGAGCCCTTCACCAAAATTACTTTAAATAACAACACAATTGGAGCCTAGCCAATGAGCAACAAAGGGCAAACACTACAAGATCCGTTTTTGAATGCTTTACGCAAGGATCACGTGCCCGTATCGATTTACCTGGTTAACGGGATCAAGCTGCAAGGGCAGGTTGAGTCGTTTGATCAATATGTCGTTCTGTTACGCAATACCGTCACACAAATGGTTTACAAGCACGCCATCTCCACCGTCGTACCCGCGCGACCGGTTGTTTTCCAAGTGGATGAGCCCTCTGAGTAAGTTCCCGCTACATCCAGCCAATCAAATGCCCGCCGTGTGCTTAGTGCCGGCGGGTACTTTGTTCATGACCTCATGAAGGTCCTTATTCTCAATGTAGACCTCGGCAAGCCGGACTACCAGGCTCATGCCGATGAGTTCCTGATGCTGGCAAAAGGCGCAGGCGCGGAGGTCGTTGCGACGGTCGTCGCGCGTCGGTCTCGGCCCGATGCCGCGCTGTTCATTGGTACGGGCAAGCTCGACGAAGCGGTATTGATCGCCGATGAGATGGGCGCTGAAATCGTCCTGTTCGATCAGCCGCTTACGCCAGGCCAGCAGCGCAACCTGGAACGTGGATTCAATCGCCGTGTCGTGGACCGGGTCGCCCTGATCCTGGATATTTTCGCGCTGCGTGCCAAAAGCCATGAAGGCAAACTCCAGGTCGAATTGGCCCAGCTCCAGCATTTGTCTACGCGTCTTACCCGGATGTGGTCTCATCTTGAGCGCCAGCGCGGCGGTATCGGAATGCGCGGTCCCGGCGAGGCGCAGCTGGAAATGGATCGCCGAATCATCGGCGACAAGGTCCGCCTGTTGAAAGAGCGTCTGGCACGAGTCCAGCGCCAGCGTAGCACCCAGCGTCGTTCGCGTTCGCGCGGGAGCATACTTTCCGTGTCGCTGGTGGGCTATACCAACGCCGGTAAATCCACCTTGTTCAATTCGCTCACGCGGGCCGGCGCCTTTGCCGCCGACCAGCTTTTTGCCACGCTGGATACGACTACGCGCCGTATCTGGATAGAAGGGGCTGGACAGGTGGTTATCTCCGACACGGTCGGCTTTATCCGCGACTTGCCGCCTACGCTTATTGCCGCCTTTCGTGCAACCCTTGAAGAAACGGTCCAGGCCGATTTGCTTCTGCACGTGGTGGACGCCGCCAGTCCGCAACGCGACGAACAGATGGCCGAAGTGGACAAAGTGCTTGCTGATATCGGGGCGGACGAGGTCCCACGCATTCTTGTCTATAACAAAATAGATGAGGCCGGCTACGAGCCCAGGATGGAGCGCAATGAACATGGTACGATTGCACGAGTTTTTGTGAGCGCTCTGAAGCGCGCCGGTTTAGATGGTTTGCGTGGGGCAATTGTCGAATCAGGTCAAATCGCGGGAAATAATGCGTCAAATATCGAAAATCTTTAATCTGAATGATCCAGGCTGGGGCCGTGGCGGTAATAACGGTTCCGAACCTCCTCGCCGTCCAAAGGGCGACGGGCCTCCCGACCTCGACGAGGTCTGGCGCGATTTCAATAGCCGGCTGGGTTCTCTGTTTGGGCGCAAGCCCAACCGCGGCGACAAACGCTTCGGTGGCGGGGGCAACGGTTCGGGTGGCAATGGCATGCCGTCGATGCCCAAGGGCTCGCCCAAGATGATAGGCGCGGTGGCTGTCATCGCCGTCGGGTTGTGGCTGGCCAGCGGTTTGGTGATCGTGCAGGAAGGGCAGGTCGCCGTCGTCACGCAGTTCGGCAAGTACACCAAGACATTGTCTCCGGGCTTGCAGTGGCATATGCCGTATCCCATCGAAAGTCACGAGACCGTCAATATTTCGCAGTTGCGTACTTTCGAAGTGGGTTTCCGGGGCACGGCGCGAAACAAGGTCCTGCCTGAGTCGCTCATGCTCACCACCGACGAGAATATTGTCGACCTCCAGTTCGTGGTGCAATATCGCCTGATGCCTACGGGCGCGCCTGATTACCTGTTTAATACGAGCCAGCCCGATGAGTCCGTTCGCCAGGCGGCCGAAACGGCAATGCGCGAAATCGTCGGCAGGAAGCCGATGGACTTCGTGTTGTATTCCGGTCGTACGGAGGTGGCAACCGAAGTTCAGGCCCTGGCCCAAAGCATCCTTGATGTCTACGAGACCGGCGTACAGATCAGCACTGTGGCAATCCAGAACGTACAGCCTCCCGAGCAGGTGCAAGCCGCTTTTGACGACGCCGTAAAGGCCGGACAAGACCGCGAGCGCCAGATCAACGAAGGTAATGCCTATGCCAACAAGGTATTGCCAGAGGCACAAGGCCAGGTCGCCCGCATGGTGCAGGAAGCCGAAGGCTACCGTGCCACGATCATCGGCGATGCCCAGGGTGATACCGCCCGCTTCACCAGTGTTGAGTCCGAGTATGCGAAGGCGCCCGACGTCACGCGTGAACGCATGTACTTGTCGACCATGCAGCAAATCCTGGAACGTAGCAGCAAAGTCATGATCGACTCCGAAGCCAGCAACAATATGCTGTATTTGCCTCTCGACAAGATCATGCAGCAAACGGCGGGTGCCGGCACCCGCTCCAGCAGTTCGGTAGAGAGCACCACAGGCGCAGCTGCCGCTGCTGCTCAACCACCGAAGACGGCCAGTACTCCAGCGAGAACCAGTACGCCCGATAACAGCGCTTCAACCAGAAATGCGCTGACGAATCCGTATTCACGCTAGGAGGCCATGATGCAACGTTTTTTCCCCGCTTTAGTCGGCCTGGTTATCTTGCTGGCAATTCTGTCCACCTGCGTGTTCGTCGTGCGCGAGCGCGACTCGGCCTTGGTGTTTGCATTGGGTGAAGTTCGCGAGACCATCACCGAGCCCGGCCTGTATTTCAAGCTGCCGCCACCGTTCGAAAATGTGGTGCGCCTTGATAAGCGCCTGCAAACCATCGAAACCAACGATCCTGAGCGTATCCAGACAGCAGAAAAGAAAAACCTGCTGATTGATTCCTTCGTGAAGTGGCGCATCGCTGACCCGCGCCTTTTCTATGTCACTTTCGGTGCCAATGATCGCGCCGCGGTCGAGCGCCTGCAGGCGCAGATCCGCGATGCCCTCAACGCATCGGTCAACGTTCGCACCGTGAAGGAAGTCGTCTCCAGCGAGCGCGACACCATCATGAAAGAAGTGCTGACCACGGTCGAGGCCCGCGCCAAGCCGTTGGGCGTCCAGGTGGTCGACGTACGCCTGCGCCGCATCGATTTTGCTCCTGAAATCTCCGAGTCGGTTTACCGTCGCATGGAAGCGGAGCGCAAGCAGGAAGCCAACCGCCTGCGTGCCACCGGTGCGGCCGATAGTGAACGCATTCGTGCGCAAGCCGATCGCCAACGCCAGGAACTGGTCGCCAAGGCGTATGCCGAATCGCAAGGCATCCGAGGCGAGGGCGATGCCCGGGCCGCGGCAGTCTACGCCGAAGCCTATGGCAAGAATCCCGAGTTCTACAGCTTTTACAAGAGTCTTGAAGGATATCGCGCTGCGTTCTCCGGCGCCAACGACACCATGGTACTCAGCCCGAAATCCGACTTCTTCAAGTTCTGGACATCGCCTGAGGGCGGTACGCCCGCCGTCCCCTAACCTGGCTGCCCTGACGGCAGGCCTGCCCCAAGCCTTGAGAGCCGGGCAGGCCTGTCGCCAATACCAGGCGGCAAGCGCGTCGACGGTATAGCGGGGCCTAGCCCGGTTTCCTTATTGGTTCCTATCGTTTATACTATCGCGTAAGTTTTGTTTACTTCCTACCGCAAGCGACTTGGCGGGCTTACGCCCCAAGTCGCTTTTTGTTTGGCAGTGCTATTTGCAATATTTTTCAGGACTGGATGATGTCCAATTGGTTGTTGCCAGAAAGTCTGGCCGATATTCTGCCTGCCGAGGCGCGTCGCATCGAAGAGCTGCGGCGCAATTTGCTGGATCTGTATCGCACGTATGGCTTCGAGCTCGTAGCGCCGCCATTGGTCGAATACATAGACTCTCTGCTTTCCGGCACCGGCAGCGCGTTGAACCTGCGTACCTGCAAGCTCATTGACCAACTATCGGGCCGAACCATGGGCGTGCGTGCCGACATGACGCCGCAGGTCTCCCGCATCGACGCCCATTTGCTCAATCGCGAAGGCGCAACCCGGCTATGCTATTGTGGATCGGTCTTGCATGCGCGGCCTTCCGGTTTGCTTTCCGACCGCGAATTGCTTCAGATCGGTGCCGAAATATTCGGCCATGCGGGTGTGGAAGCCGATATCGAGGTATTGGAACTGGCCCTGGAAAGCGTCAAGCGGGCCGGTGTAAAAGAAGCCAGGCTCGACTTGAATCATCCTGGGGTGGTGCGGGCAATTATTGATTCCGACCCTGCCCTCCAGGGCGCGGAAGAAGCCATATCCGAATTGCTCAGCACTAAAGATATCCCCGCGATCAACGACCTTCCATCGACGATAGCAGGTGTACAGCCGGCCACCGTGAAGGCTTTGCTCGACTTGGCCTCGCTGTATGGCGGGCCGGAGGTCATTGCCAGGGCACGCGCCGTTCTGCCGCCGCTACCGACCTTGCTGGCCGGACTGGACGATCTCGAGATCCTGGTTCGGGCCTTGCCCACGCATCAGTTCAGCATTGATCTGGCCGATATGGGCAGCGGCTATGGCTACCATTCCGGCGTCGTGTTTTCCATCTATGCCGAAGGATGGCATGATGCATTGGTCAAGGGCGGCCGTTACGACGGTGTGGGCAAGGCATTTGGGCGTTCGCGTCCCGCCACGGGGTTCAGCCTCGATTTGCGCAAGCTGTCGGCGGGCTTACCGCCCGCAACAATCGCGAAGGCGATACGCGCGCCGTGGGGCACCGATGCCGCCCTGGTCGCGGCATTGCGCCAGTTGCGCGGAGACGGCGAGATCGTCGTGCAAGTATTGCCAGGGCAGCCGCATCGGCTGGATGAATTTACCGTCGACCGGGAATTGGTCCTGGATGACGGGGCATGGAAGGTAAGGGCGATACAGTAATCCGCTACGCCGGACAGCTTTATCGTATGGTTTGAACCTGATTTGGCCTTGTGTACAGCGGGTCGATACTTTTTAATACATGACATGAGCAAGAATATTGTGGTAATCGGCACCCAATGGGGTGACGAAGGCAAGGGCAAGATCGTAGACTGGCTGGCTGAATCGGCCCAGGGCGTCGTGCGCTTCCAGGGCGGTCATAACGCCGGGCATACGCTGTGGATCAACGGCAAGAAAACGATACTTCGGCTTATTCCGTCGGGCATCATGCATCCGCACGTCACTTGCTATATTGGTAATGGCGTCGTGTTGTCGCCCGAAGCCTTGCTGAAGGAAATCGGCGAACTCGAAGAGGCCGGCCTGGACGTCCGTTCGCGCCTGCAAATTTCCCCTGCCTGCCCGCTTATCCTTCCCTACCATATTGCGGTGGACCAGGCTCGTGAAGCGCGAAAGGGCGAGGGCAAAATCGGTACGACCGGCCGGGGTATCGGGCCGGCCTACGAAGACAAGGTGGCGCGGCGCGCATTGCGGGTGCAAGACCTCTATGACCCTGCAATCTTCGACGAAAAGCTCGCCGAAGTGCTCGACTTCCATAATTTTGTCCTGACTCAATACCTGGGCGGCAAGGCGGTTTCGTCCGACGAGGTACGCGATCAGGCTATGGCGCTGGCGCCTGCCATCAAGCCCATGGTGGCCGATGTATCGCAAAATCTTTACGTTGCGCAAAAAACCGGCCAGAAACTTTTATTCGAAGGCGCGCAGGGCGCCTTGCTCGACATCGACCATGGCACGTACCCCTTCGTCACCAGCAGCAATTGCGTGGCCGGTGCCGCGTCAGCCGGTGCCGGCGTTGGGCCGCAGTCGCTCGACTACGTGCTGGGCATTGCCAAGGCCTACACCACCCGGGTCGGTTCAGGTCCGTTCCCCACTGAATTGCTGGACGACACCGGCGCCCGCCTGGCCACGGTCGGCAAGGAATTCGGTTCGGTCACGGGGCGGCCGCGGCGTTGCGGCTGGTTTGACGGCGCCGCCATGAAGCGCTCGGTCATGATCAACGGAATATCCGGTCTTTGCATCACCAAGCTTGACGTCCTCGATGGCGTGGAGCAGCTCAAGATTGGTGTTGGCTATCGCTATAAGGGCGAATTCCTCGACGTGCTGCCTTATGGCGCCCATGCTGCCGCCGAGGCGGAACCGGTGCTCGAAGAGATGGCCGGCTGGACGGAATCGACCGTAGGCGTCACCGATTACGATAAGCTGCCGGTCAATGCGCGCCGCTATCTGGAACGCATTGCTGAAGTCTGCGATGTGGCCATCGACATGGTGTCCACCGGTCCCGACCGTTTGGAAACCATCGTATTGCGCCATCCTTTCAAAGGATAAACAGCTGCGCAAAAGCGCCCTGAACCCGGTGTTTGCGTGTAACTTGCAACACAAGACCCCGAATTTCGCAAGGAATTCGGGGTTTTTCCATTTGCGCCTTTTCGCCTGTCCCTTGGCGGTTTATCATAACGGACCTTTTGAATCAGTATGGGAACCATCGCCTTATGACCAATCCAAGCACCGACCGAGACCATTGGGTCAGCTGGGATCAATATCATGCGCTTATCGAGCGGCTTGCCTTGACGCTACACGAGTCGGGCTGGCATTTCGACAAGATCGTATGTCTGGCGCGCGGTGGTGTCCGTGTTGGCGATGTATTGTCACGCATATACGATGTTCCTTTGGGTATCCTGGCGACCAGCAGCTATCGCGAAGCGGCGGGCACTGAACAGGGCCAGCTCGATATCGCCCAGTTCATCACCATTACCCGCGGCACACTGGACGGCCGTGTGCTTCTGGTGGACGACATGGTTGATACAGGCATGACGTTTGGCCGTGTACGCGACCATCTCCTGTCGCAATTTCCGGCCATTACCGAACTGAAGACAGCTGTCCTGTGGTGGAAGGGACATTCGCAGTCCATACCCGATTATTTCGTGGACAAGCTGCCGACCAATCCATGGATACACCAGCCCTTTGAAGACTACGACAGCATTCGTCCCCATCAGCTCGAAGCATGGGTGCGCAAGGGTGTTCGTGGTTGAGTTTTTCGCCCGTCCAGCGCCTATGGCATGGGCAGGCGGCCCAACGTTGACAGCTTATGATCGAACCATGAACCAACTATTCGTGGTAAACTCTTAGGTTGTCGTTAATTCACTAATCTATAACTTGCAAGGCTTAAGATTACATGCCTATCGTTCGTCTGAAAGAAAACGAGCCGTTTGAAGCCGCACTGCGTCGCTTTAAGCGCACCATCGAGAAAATTGGTCTCTTGACCGAATTGCGCGCGCGCGAATTTTACGAGAAGCCCACTGCCGAACGTAAACGCAAGCATGCTGCAGCCGTCAAGCGCCACTACAAACGCATCCGCAGCCAACAACTGCCTCCGCGTCTGTATTGATTGATCCCTGAATCATTTGTTCAGGATCTCCTCGCCCGTGTAGATGTTGTTGACGTTGTCGGGCGATATGTACAGTTGCGCAAGGGTGGGGCCAATTTACTTGGCCTTTGCCCGTTTCACAATGAAAAGAGTCCCTCTTTCACGGTAAGTCCCACCAAGCAGTTCTATCACTGTTTTGGTTGCGGTGCGCACGGCAGCGCCATTACGTTTCTGATTGAGCATACCGGCGCCAGCTTCCCCGAGGCGGTTCGCAACCTGGCCGCGAACGCCGGCATGACGGTTCCCGAAGCGCCCCGAAGTCCCCGCCAGCGTGCCGCGGATCAAGTCCGCAAAGACGAAGTTTCCCGCCAGCAGCAGGTCCTTGACCAAGCTCAGGCGCATTACGTGCGCGAACTCAAAGGCGCGCGAAATGCTGTCCATTATTTGAAGCAGCGTGGGCTGTCCGGGGAAACGGCGGCCCGTTTCGGGTTGGGTTGGGCAGGCGCCGACAGGCGCGGCTTGTCGTCCGTTTTCCCCCAGTATGAGGATGCCTTGCTGGTTGAATCGGGGCTCGTCATTGAAGCCGAGGACGGACGCCGTTATGATCGCTTTCGTGAGCGCATCATGTTTCCCATACGCAATCAGCGGGGAAACCTGATCGGCTTCGGCGGGCGCATCATAGGCAAAGGCGAACCCAAGTACCTGAATTCGCCGGAAACCTCGCTGTTTTCCAAGGGCCACGAGTTGTATGGTCTTTGGGAGGGACGGACCGGAATCCGCAAAGAAGGCCATGTTCTGGTCGTTGAAGGCTATATGGATGTGGTCGGCCTGGCGCAGCATGGCCTGTCCAACGCCGTGGCTACGCTGGGTACAGCCACCACGTCGTTTCATATACAAAAGCTGTTGCGGGCCAGCAACAAGATCATATTCAGTTTCGATGGCGACAAGGCCGGCCGCAAGGCGGCATGGCGGGCGCTGAATACCTGCCTGCCGCTGGTGCGCGACGATGTATCGATGCGGTTCCTGTTCCTGCCGTCCGAGCATGATCCGGACTCCTATATCCGCGAGTATGGCCAGGAAGCCTTCAAGGCGACGGTGGCCGAGGCCGTACCTTTGTCGCGGTTCATGCTGGACGAGCTTTCGTCCCGTCATGCGATGCACGAAGCAGAAGGGCGCGCGGCCTGCGTGCACGAGGCCAAGCCCTTGCTCGCATCGCTTCCGGAAGGCACCTTGCGCGTACAGATCGAACGCGAATTTGCCAAGCTGGTGCATTTGACGCCGGAAGAACTGAGCCAGATGCTGGCCGAAGTGAGTGTGCCGGAACCCGTGATGCTTTCACCGTACAAGCCGGCGGCGCATCCCGAGGGGTTGCCGTCGGGTGGAAACGAAGAGCCGCCCGGGTTCATGGATGCGCCTATGTTCGATCCGGATGACTATGGATCCTACGATAATGTCGAGGACAGACCTGCCGAATCATTTTCGCGCCAGGTGTCGACAGGGTCGCGAGGGGGCAAAGCCCGCACGGTGACGCCAATGGCCAAGCGCCTTTTGCGTTTGCTGCTGGCGCATCCGGAGCTGGTTTCGGGTCTGGGCGACCAGCAACTTGAAATTCTGGAGCAAGGCCCCCATCTAGTCCTTGTCCGAGACCTTATCGCCTTGGCCAACGTCAGCGGCGCCCGCCATGCCGGCGCCTTGCTGCAAGCGGCGGATCCGGGTTCAGACCTGGCTGGTGTATTGGCTTCGGTAAGCCCTGAGCTATTGGCCCAGGAAGATTTGCCGGACCCGCAGACCGAATGGAACGACGCAATGCGACGTATCGAGCTTGACGCCATCAAGGCTGAGCAGTCGACACTGGTCCTTGCGGGCTTGAAGGACGATATTTCCCGAAAGAGGTATCACGAGCTGACGCGACGAATTGCATTACTAAGTAGTGCTGCTTCCCGTTAAGTGTTGTAAAATAGAGAGTTTTCGCAATACCTGTGCATATTATTGCCTAATAATGGTGCAAACCGGCTAGCCCCCTTTGCCTTGCAACGACCGCGTCAAGGAATATTAAACATGGGCTGCTTGGGTCGACATCAGCATTAACGCCGCATATGCATATTTTTTGCGATAAGTAAGTTCTGCCCCTGCAACACTCGTTGGCCAATGGCCGACCGAGTGATTTTGCGCCTACGGAAGCGACTATGACCCAAAGTACTGGTAAAACCCCCCTGTCGGCTGAAGAAGCTGTCAAGAAATCTACAACTGTGGCCGCGACTAAAACCGTCGCCAAGACAGCAGTGAAGGTTGGGGATGGTGTTACGGCAGATAAAGCCTCTACCGTGAAAAAGGCTCCGGCCAAGAAAGCGGCGACCACAAAGGCTGCTGCCAAGAAAGCCGCCGAGCCGGGTTCGACCGAGGTAAAGAAAGCTGGCAAGACCGCGGCTCGCGCTGTTCCCACTGGGCGTCGCCCTGGGCGGCCGGCCAAGAACGCCAACAACGATAGCGCCGATTTCAACGACGACGATTCCGGCGACGCTGAAGTCATCCCCGAGCTCAAGCCGCTGCCCAAGCGCGGTGGAAAGCGCGCGAAGGGTGACAAGGACGTCCCCGCGCGCAACCAGATGACTCCCGAGGAACAAGAGGCTCGTCGCAATCGCTTGAAAGTGCTGATCAAGCTCGGTAAAGACCGCGGCTACCTCACGTACGGCGAAATCAACGACCATTTGCCCGATGATCTGGTCGATGCCGAAGCGATCGACGGCATTATCAGCACGTTCAGCGACATGGGCATTTCGGTGTACGACCAGGCGCCCGATGCCGATGCGCTGCTCATGAGCGATAACGCGCCTGTCGCCACCAGCGACGACGACGTCGAGGACGAAGCCGAAGCAGCCCTGACCACGGTGGACTCCGATTTCGGCCGCACCACCGATCCGGTGCGCATGTATATGCGCGAAATGGGTACGGTCGAGCTCCTTACGCGCGAAGGCGAAATCGAGATCGCCAAGCGCATCGAAGACGGCCTCAAGCATATGGTCATGGCCATCGCGGCGTGTCCGGTTACCGTCAATGAAATCCTTCAGTACGTGCAGCGTGTGCGCGAAGGCGCCGCCCAGATCGATGAGGTCGTTGACGGTCTTATCGACCAGGAAGGCGAAGAATACGCCGGTGCCGGCGTTTCCGTCGACAATGACGAAAACGAAGACGGCCCCGCGGGCGGAATGAGCAGCAAGCAGCTCGAGTACCTGCGCTCCACCGCCCTCAAGAAATTCGAAACCATTGGTGTATGGTTCGGCAAGATGCGCAAGGCGTTCGAACGCGACGGCTACCAGGCCCAGGAATATATCCAGGCACAGGAAGCCATCCTGAACGAACTCATGGGCATCCGGTTCACGGCCAAAATGGTCGAGAAGCTGGCCGATACCCTGCGCGAACAGGTCGGTGAAGTGCGCAAGCTCGAACGTGCCGTGCTGCATGCGTGCGTGGACCGCGCCGGCATGCCCCGTGCCTATTTCATCAAGGTATTCCCCGGCAACGAAACGAACCTGGATTGGGTATTGGGCGAGGTCGCCGGCGGACATGCTTATTCAGAGACGCTGGAGCGCCACATTCCCGCCGTACAAGAGATCCAGCAAAAGCTGATCGATCTGCAAACGGCTGTCGTTTTGCCGCTCAAGGATCTCAAAGACGTCAACAAGCGCATGGCAACCGGCGAAGCCAAGGCTCGCAAGGCCAAGCGCGAAATGACGGAAGCGAACTTGCGTCTGGTTATCTCCATTGCCAAGAAGTACACGAACCGGGGCCTGCAGTTCCTGGATCTGATCCAGGAAGGCAATATTGGCTTGATGAAAGCCGTGGACAAGTTTGAATATCGCCGCGGCTATAAGTTTTCCACTTATGCCACATGGTGGATTCGACAGGCCATTACCCGTTCCATTGCCGACCAAGCGCGCACCATTCGTATTCCGGTGCACATGATTGAAACGATCAACAAAATGAATCGTATCAATCGCCAGATTTTGCAGGAAACCGGTGCCGAGCCCGATCCCGCCACGCTGGCTCAAAAGATGGACATGCCGGAAGACAAGGTGCGCAAGATCCTGAAGATCGCCAAAGAGCCGATCTCGATGGAAACGCCTATCGGCGACGATGATGACTCCCATTTGGGCGACTTCATCGAAGATACCGGTACCTTGTCGCCGTCTGAATGGGCGCTGCATGGCTCGATGCGCGATGTGGTCAAGGAAGTCCTCGATTCGCTGACTCCACGGGAAGCGAAAGTATTGCGCATGCGCTTCGGTATCGAAATGAGCACCGATCAGACGCTGGAAGAAGTCGGCAAGCAATTTGACGTTACACGCGAGCGTATTCGTCAAATAGAAGCCAAGGCTTTGCGCAAGCTGCGCCATCCAAGCCGGGCCGACAAGCTCAAGAGCTTCCTGGAAGGCCAGTAAGCCCCGCGCGCCCAGGTTCATCGGGCGCCAAAGCAGGCCTGTCTTAGCTCTGGCGGCATCCTTTGGGATGCCGCTTTTTTATGGGTGTTCCGGCTCAGGGTACCGGTTTTGGCGCAATGCCCGAGGATAAAGGAGTGGCGGCCTGTCGACGCAGGTAGCGATACAGCGTGCTGCGGTGCACGCCGAGACTGCGGGCGGCATGACTGATGTTGTTGGGGGATTCCGCGATAGCGCGTTCGATGGTCTGGTCGCTGATGCCGCGCAAGGTCGTTGCGGGACAAGCCGGCGGTATAGGGCCGGCAGCGACCGTGCCGACGTGCGTGCGTATTTCAGGTGGTAGATCGGCGGCCTTAATGGCGCTTCCGGCCGCGTGCAGATGAACAAGGCGGCGCAGCACACTATGAAGCTGCCGGTAGTTGCCGGGCCAATGATAGCCGGCCAATTCCTGCAATGCCGTATCGGTCAGTATCATGGCGCGCTCCGCGCCGCCCAGGCGCTGGAATTCCTGGCACAAATATTTGTCCATGCCGGGCCGCTCGCGCAGGGGAGGTAAATGGACGTCAAAGTCTTGCAGGCGGTAATATAGGTCAGCGCGGAAGCTGCCGTTTTCCACCATTGCCATCAAGTCATGGTTTGTCGCGCTGATCAGGCCGAATTCGACCGGTATGCGCTTGTCGGACCCCAGCGGCTGCACCTCGCGCTCCTGCAGTGCACGCAGCAGGCGCGTCTGCAGCAATAGCGGCATGTCGCCGATCTCGTCCAGGAAAAGCACCCCGTTGTGCGCTTCACGCAGGCGACCGCGGGATCCTTCACGGCGCGCGCCTGTGAAAGCGCCCGCTTCGTAGCCGAACAGCTCGGATTCGATCAGGCTTTCCGGCAGGGCGCCGCAATTGATGGCGACAAACGGACCTTGATGCCATTGGCTGTGGCCATGGAGATGCCGCGCGAAGATTTCCTTGCCGGCCCCGGTTTCTCCTTGCAGCAATACGGCCATCCCTGCGTTGACAGCGGTGACGGCCTTTTGCATGTCGGACTTCAAATCGTCGGCCAGGGGCGGCAGCGCCGGTTTCAAGACCGTATTGTGGCGCGTTGCCTGGCGGTCCGGAACTGTTACCTTTGAGGGGACCAGGGGAACGGAATACGCATTGCGAGGTGCGCGCCCAGGCCGTAGTGTGCCGTACAACATGGTGCCGCCGCGAGTATGTAGCGTGCGTGGCGTTTCATCCAGCTGCTTCCAGTTATCCAGCCAGTCGTGTACCGACGTATCCAGCAGGCTCCAGTCGCTGTCCAGCAAGCGCAAGGCCGTGTCGTTCGCACCGACGATACGGTCTTCTTCCAAAAGCAAAATGGCGCGCTCCACCGAGTCGAGCAGGGATGCGTGGCGCTGGAATACCACCCGATGCAGGCGTGTGTCGGTATGGTCCAGCACCCGATTGCCAATCTGGCTTGCGCAAATCTTAGCCAAGCCCATGGCATAAGCATGCAGGGTGGTTGCCTCGCTGGAAATATCGAGTACGCCGATCACCTCGCCGCGCGGCGAGAGTATGGGCGCGGCATGGCAGCTGAGGATCCTGTTGCATTCCATGAAATGTTCGCTGCCGTGAACACGCACCGGTGCGGCGTCGAACAGCGCCGTCCCGATCGCGTTCGTGCCGCGTAGGGATTCGGCCCAACTGACACCCGGTTGCAGGGCCACCTTCTCGGCCTTGCGCAGGAATTCAGTGCTGCCGGCTTCCTGGAGAATCACGCCGCTGGCATCTGCCAACAGCACTACGCTTTGTGCGCTGGCAACCAGCGACGCCAGGGTTTCGATTTCCGGTTGTGCCAGTTGCAATACATTCGCGTGCTGCTCGCGACGGGTTTGAAGGTCTGCCGCCGACATGGGGTCGGGATCGATCTGCAGGACCGTGCCAATGGCCTGGCAGCGCTCCCAGGAGCGCCGGATACGCGTCTCCCCAAGCCGCTGGAGAGTATCTTGCGGCGTGGCCGATGTCAGCGGCTTGAGCGAGTTCATCCCGATGCCTCCTGTTGCATTGTGCGCCACGGATGTGTCGCAGAATTGGCCAGCGACTGTCGCAATGTGCGACAACCCTCTGTTTTACAATCAATTATGCCACTCGCAGAGTCTTATAGGAACTGGCTTGGCGCGGCCCTATCCGCTTCCTCGGTAAGACCTGAACTGGCATGTCTATTGCTAGTTGTAGAGAGCTAGTCCTCGACGCGAGGCTGCTTTCAACATCAAGGAGACAAGAAATGGACTTAACAGATCTGAAACATTTCGGTATCGATGTCGAGTACCCCTATAAACGCCACTACGAGAATTACATAGGCGGGCAATGGGTAGCTCCGGTTTCCGGTACTTACTTCGAAAATATATCTCCGATTACCGGGCAAGTGTTTTGCGAAGTGGCTCGTTCCGATGCCGCCGATGTCGACGCGGCGCTTGATGCGGCGCATGCTGCCCGCAAGAAATGGGGCGAAACCTCGGTCACTGAACGGTCCAATCGGCTCTTGCGCATGGCCGACAAAATGGAACAGAATCTCAAGGTGCTTGCCGTCGCCGAGTCCATCGACAATGGCAAGCCCTTGCGTGAAACCATGGCCGCCGATTTGCCACTGGCCATCGACCATCTGCGCTATTTCGCCGGATGCATCCGCGCGCAAGAAGGGGGGATTTCCGAGGTCGACAACGACACGGTCGCCTACCATTTCCCAGAGCCGCTGGGTGTCGTAGGCCAGATCATCCCCTGGAACTTTCCGCTACTGATGGCTATCTGGAAGCTGGCGCCTGCGCTGGCGGCCGGCAACTGCGTGGTGCTCAAGCCCGCGGAACAAACGCCTGCCTCGATCCTGGTGCTCATGGAACTGGTGGGCGATCTCTTCCCGGCCGGCGTCATCAACGTTGTCAACGGTTATGGCAAGGAAGCCGGGCAGGCGCTGGCGACCAGCAAGCGTATTGCCAAGCTGGCCTTCACCGGTTCCACGCCGACCGGCAAGCACATACTGCATGCGGCTGCCGAAAATCTCATTCCCAGCACCGTCGAATTGGGTGGCAAAAGTCCCAATATCTTCTTTGCGGATGTCATGGACCGGGAAGATGCGTTCTTCGACAAGGCCCTGGAAGGCCTGGCCATGTTCTCGCTGAATCAGGGTGAAATCTGCACATGCCCCTCGCGGGTCCTGGTCCAGGAATCAATCTACGAGCAATTCATCGAGCGCGCCATCAAGCGCGTCGAAGCCATCAAGACAGGGCATCCGCTGGATTCAACCACCATGGTCGGTGCGCAGGTGTCGCAGGTGCAAATGGATAAAATACTCTCGTATATCGATATCGGGCGCGGTGAAGGCGCACAATGCCTCACCGGCGGGGCACGCAATGCTCCGGGCGAGGGCTTGAGCGAAGGCTTTTACGTCAAGCCCACTATGCTTTTCGGCGACAACAGCATGCGTGTCTTCCAGGAAGAAATATTCGGACCGGTGGCGTCCGTCATGACCTTCAAAGACGAAGAGGAGGCCATCGAAATTGCCAACGATACGGAATATGGCCTCGGTGCGGGCGTATGGACCCGTAACGGTACCCAGGCATATCGGGTAGGGCGGCAGATACAAGCCGGCCGGGTATGGACCAACTGCTATAACCTGTATCCGGCTCACGCGGCATTCGGCGGTTATAAAAAGTCGGGTATCGGACGGGAAAATCACAAGATGGCACTGGCTTCATACCAGCAAACGAAGTGCTTGCTGGTCAGCTACAGCCCCGATGCCCTGGGGTTCTTCTAAGCGCGCGCCCACACGCCAAGTTCTATCGGCTCATTGATGATCGTTGGTGTTTGCCGGCCATGGCGATAAACTCTCGTTTATCCCATCCGGCAAACCTTCCGAGTTAATTATGACCTTATCGATAGACCTGAATTGCGACATGGGCGAGAGTTTTGGCGCCTGGAACATGGGGCAGGACGACGAAATCCTGCCCTTTGTCACGTCCGCCAATATCGCTTGCGGTTTTCATGCCGGCGACCCCGGCGTCATGCGCAAAACCGTGGCCGCAGCCTTGGCACAGGGTGTCGCGCTGGGCGCTCATCCGGGTTTACCGGACCTCGTCGGATTCGGGCGCCGCAACATGGATATCACTCCGGATAGCGCCTACGACATGGTGGTGGTTCAAGTGGGTGCCCTGGCGGGCGTCGCCGCCAGCCAGGGTGGCCGTTTGCATCACGTGAAAGCACACGGCGCCTTGTACAACATGGCCGCCCGTCAACCGGAACTGGCTAAGGCGATTGCGCAGGCTGTGTACGATGTCGACCGTTCATTGGTGTTCTATGCGCTGGCCTCCAGTGTGCAAGCCGCCGCTGCGCAAGGCATCGGCCTCAATGTTGCACAAGAAGTCTTTGCGGACCGCAGCTACCAAAGCGACGGCTCGCTAACTCCCCGCAAGCAGGCCGGCGCCATGATCGTCGATGTCGATGTCTCAATCCGGCAGGTATTGCGCATGATCACCGAAGGCAAGGTGGCAACAATGCAGGGTGTCGACGTTGCCGTCCAGGCCGATACCTTGTGCATACATGGCGACCAGCCCGGCGCTGTCGTGTTTGCCAGGGCGATACGCCAGGCGCTCCAGGATAACAATATTTCAGTGAAGACAATTCAACACTGAAGGAGCCTGCGCGGCCTGGACTCCAAGGCGGTCATTGTCTGTTCGCGTCCGCGACCGGCTGCGGAGCAATCGTTGCGGGGGTCGACGTGCCCGGCGCGCCGCTACCCCGTCTTGTGGTGACGCAGTGCACGGCAAGCCCAAGGACCAGCCCCCAGAATGCGCTGCCAATACCCAGGAAGCTTGTGCCGGATGCGGTGCACAGGAAAGTAACCAGAGCCGCTTCGCGGCCGTTTTCCGCGGCAAGGGCGCCTGCCAGGCTGTTGCCTATCGTACTCAGCAAGGCCAGGCCTGCAATGGCAGCGACCAGCTCCAGCGGGAAGGCGGCAAATAAACCTACCACCGTCGCACCGAACAATCCGGTAATCAAATAAAACGCGCCGGCCCAGACTGACGCCAGATACCGTTTATCGGGATCGGGGTCGGCATCGCGGCTCATGCATATGGCAGCGGTGATTGCCGCGAGATTGAAGGAATAGCCGCCGAACGGTGCAAGCAGCAGGCCTGTGATGCCGGTCCAGCTGATTAGCGGCGATGCCGGCGTGTCGTAGCCGTTGGCTCGCAGCACGGCAAGGCCGGGAATATTCTGCGATGTCATCGTCACAATGAACAGGGGAATCCCTACACCTATCAGCGCGGACAGCGAGAACTCCGGCATTATCAGCATCGGCTTCGCCGGCGTCCAATCCAGCAGTTCCAGATGCAGGAGCCCCTGGGCCCCAGCGTATACCACGCCGGCCAGCAAGGCCAACGGCACGCTATAGCGCGGCAATGCCAAGCGACCCAGCCAGAAGACCAGGAACATGATCGCGACCAGTAAGAGCTGGGCTTGCATGGACGTGAAAAGGTCCATGCCGAAGCGGACGAGAATCCCGGCCAGCATCGCCGCGGCAATATGCCGCGGTATGTAGTGCATGACTTTCTGGAACCAGCCTGTAACGCCGCAAAGAGTGATCAGCAAGGACGAGAACAGGAAAACACCGATAGCCTGGTTCATGCTGAGGCCCGACAGCCCGGCGACCAGCAAGGCGGCGCCGGGTGTGGACCAGGCCGTCAGCACGGGGCTGCGGTAGCGTAGCGACAGTGCGATGCTGCTGGCCCCCATGCCTATGCCCAGTGCCCACATCCATGAGACCAGCTCGGCCGACGTCGCGCCGGCCGCGTTGGCGGCCTGGAAAATAATGGCGACGGAACTGCTGTAGCCAACCAGCACAGTGATGAATCCGGACGAGATGTGTGAAATTTTGAAGTAGTTGCCCATGGTGGTCTCGTTGATCGGTTGTGCGTTATAACGTCTGGCCGCGACTCATGCTAGCATCGTACGTTATAACGCACAATACATATTTTTCAATCCTTCGGTTCCCGCCGGGTGACGATGAGGCCGCCATGCAAGATCCTGCTAATTACCTGGCTCAGGCGTTGAAGCAACTGCGTACGCGGCGCGCCTGGAGCCTGGACCATGCCGCCCGGGAGACCGGCGTCAGTAAAGCAATGCTGGGTCAGATCGAGAGAGCCGAATCTAGTCCTACGATTGCAACGCTCTGGAAAATCGCCACTGGTTTCCAGGCGCCTATTTCAAGCTTCCTGCATCCGCCCGCCGAGATGACGCTCGACGAAAGCATAGGCGCCGAGGCCGATACGGACCGGCGCGGTCTGGCTGTCGAGCCGGGAATCGTCGTGCGCTCTTTATTTGCCTACGACGCGCGGTTCGGATTCGAATTGCTGGAACTTATACTGGTGCCGGGCGCTGTTCGGCTGTCTGAACCCCATGCAGCAGGCGTAACCGAGCACGTGACGGTCATCAGCGGCACCATGGAATTGCTGGTCGAAGGGCGATGGATTCCCTTGTCCGAAGGCAGTGCCGTGCGATTTGCGGCCGACCGCCCACATGGTTACCGCAATCTCGCCGTTCATTCCTCTACCTTTCATAATCTTATTCATTATCCGGCGGGCTATGAAAAGTCCGGTGGTGGCTCAGGATCAACACCATGAAAACAGCGTTTCCCGATGCCGAGCGGCGCCACATCCTGCAGGAAGCCATACAACAAGGCCAAGCCTACACGCTGGCGCAGGAAGATATTGCTTTTCTTGCGAGCGAAGACCTGCGTCCTGTGCGCATGCAATTGGAGCTTCTCAAGACCGAGCATGCCCTGCGCGAGCACGGCGTAAATGCCACCATCGTGGTGTTTGGCAGTGCCAGAATCCTGTCTCCCGAGGACGCCAGGGCGGCGCTGGCACTGGTCAAGGAGCAATCAGACGTACAGCCGGACGATCCAGGCCTGCAGCGCGCACTGGCACTGGCGACGCGGCGAGTTGCGCAATCGCATTGGTACGATGAGGCTTACAGCTTTGCACGCAAGGCATCACAGTGCTTCGAGCACGAGGGGCCCTGCGATCTCGTCGTGATGACCGGCGGCGGGCCCGGCATCATGGAGGCCGCCAATCGTGGCGCCTTCGAGGCCGGCGAGCGATCGGTGGGGCTGAACATCACCTTGCCGCACGAACAGTATCCCAATCCTTTCATCACGCCTGAACTGGCATTCCGGTTTCATTATTTTGCGCTGCGCAAGATGCATTTCCTGTTGCGCGCAAAAGCGCTCGTCGCGTTTCCGGGAGGCTTTGGCACGCTGGACGAGCTCTTCGAGGTTTTGACCCTGGTGCAGACCCGCAAGATGGGGCGCATTCCCATTGTTCTGGTGGATAGTGCGTTCTGGAAGCGTCTGGTCAATTTTGATTTCCTCGTAGAGGAAGGCATGATTGCGCCGGAAGATTTGCAGTTGTTCGTCATGGTGAACAGCGCTGAGGAGGCCGTCGATGCGCTTCGTGAGTTCTATGCAATGACACCGCCCTAGGAGTTGGCGGATGGCGCGGGCAGGCATCACGCTTGCTATGTGATTCCCGGAGATCACCAAGCAACTGACCCTACAGGAGGCCGCCATGGCTACCAACACCTTCACCGATATGCCGTCCACGACCTCAAATCCGGACAGCACCCGCGAGAACGCAGGACAGACGGCGGAGGATGACCATAAAGTCGATATCTCGTCGGCCGACGACGTAGACGTAGACAAAGACATACCCACGGAGGAGGAAGACGCGTCCAGCCCGCCGCCCGCCTCTGTCAAGGACGGGGGATAAGCTTTTATGGCCTACCAGGAATGAGGCTTGCTGTTATCCAGGCTTGATTAGCATGCAAATGGACGACGGCTATGAAAAGTACGCAACGTAGGCCGGGCCTCATCGCAACGGCCAGTGTCATTGCCATACTCGGTTTGGCGCTGACCATGGGAGGAGGGTGGCTTATTGCGTTGGGCGGATCATGGTATTACGCCTGCACGGGCCTGGTTCTTATTGGAACAAGCTGGCTACTGCTCAAGCGTAAGCCGGCCGCTTTGTATCTGTATGCCTTGCTCGTTATTGCAACGTTGGCATGGAGCCTATGGGAAGCAGGACTGGACTGGTGGCCACTGGCGGCGCGGGGTGATGTGCTCTTCATCGTCGGCATTTTTCTCTTGATGCCATGGATTACACGTCCAGTGTTGGCAAAGGCCTCGTCCAACGCTGATACATCCTCGTCGATGGCGGCGATACGCCATGGTGGCGGATTGGCGTTGTCCACAGCGCTGGGTCTATTCCTGATCGTGGCCATTGCCTCCTGGTTCGTCGACCCGCAACGGGTGGAGGGCGAGTTGCCGGGATCGCGCACGCAGGCAGTCGCCGATGCCGGTGGGACGCCTCCTGGAGAGTGGCACGCATATGGACGCGATGGATATGGACAGCGCTACTCGCCGCTGGCACAGATCACGCCTGATAATGTCGACCAGCTGGAGGTTGCCTGGCATTTCGAGACCGGCGACGTCCGCGGACGTCCAGGAGACCCCGTTGAAACGACTTTCGAGGTGACGCCCTTGAAAATCGACAACAGGCTCTATCTATGCACGCCGCATCAATCGGTGATTGCGCTGGATGCAACCACCGGCGAGCAGATATGGCGCTACGAGCCGCAAGTTGAAGGTGATCTGGCGCTGCAGCACCTGACCTGCCGCGGGGTTTCCTACCAGAAGCCGGCCGTGAATGCGGCATCCTCGGAATGCGCGGCCAAACTGTTCATGCCCACGGCTGACGGGCGTGTTATTGCGCTCAATCCCGAGAATGGCGAAGTCTGCAAGGCGTTTGGACAAGGCAAGGGCTACATCGACCTTTGGGAGAATATGCCCCACAAGAAGCCCGGCGGCTACTACTCCACGTCGCCGGTTGTGGTTACCGACGCATTGCTGATCGTCGGAGGTACGGTGCTGGACAATGTTTCCACCCAGGAGACTTCCGGCGTGATCCGCGCCTACGATGTCAACACTGGCGACCTGGTATGGAATTGGGACGCCGGCAACCCTGGCGTCACGACTCCGCTGCCGCGGGGATCGACTTACACGCCCAATTCGCCGAACAGCTGGTCGATCTCCAGCGTGGATGAGAAGCTGGGCATGGTCTATGTCCCCTTGGGCAATCAGCCGCCTGATCAATGGGGCGCCGAACGAAGCGAAGCTGTAGAGCGGTACTCTTCGTCCGTCGTGGCGCTGGATCTGGCCACCGGACAAGTTCGTTGGCATTTCCAGACGGTGCACCACGATTTGTGGGATTACGACGTCCCGGCGCAACCCAGTCTCATAGACCTCACTATAGACGGCCAGACGGTGCCGGCTTTGGTTCAGCCCACCAAACAGGGCGAGCTGTTCATGCTGGACCGGCGCAATGGCGAGCCAGTGATGCCGGTTACGGAAACGCCGGTGCCCCAAGGTGCCGTCGAAGGTGAACGGCTCGCCCCGACACAGCCGGTCTCCGCGCTGTCCTTTGACCCGCCTGCCTTGACCGGGGCGGACATGTGGGGTGCGACGATGTTTGATCAGTTGGCCTGCCGCATAGCGTTTCATAAGTTGCGCTATGAAGGCCGGTACACACCTCCTTCCTTGGAAGGAACGCTGGTGTATCCCGGAAACTTTGGTGTGTTCAACTGGGGTGGCATTGCCGTTGATCCGCAGCGTCAGGTTGCATTCACGACGCCGACTTATCTGGCATTTGTCTCCCAGTTAGTGCCTCGTGCCGACGACACGACGCTATATGTCCAGGGCGAGGAGCGTCCAGAGGATAGCTTGCCGGCACTGAACGAAAACTTCGGCGCGCCCTTCGCGGTCAAGCTAAGCGCCTTCACGTCTGCGCTTGGTCTGCCATGCCAGGCGCCTCCATGGGGCTATGTGGCGGGAGCCGACCTGACCACCGGCAAGATCGCCTGGAGACACAAAAATGGAACGGTCATCGATAGCTCGCCCTTGCCTTTGCCGTTCAAGATGGGCGTGCCGAATCTGGGTGGTCCCATCATGACGGCTGGGGGCGTTGCATTTCTTTCCGGCACACTGGACTACTATGTACGTGCCTACAACGTGACGAACGGCGAGCAGCTCTGGCAAAGCCGCCTTCCCGCAGGTGGGCAGGCGACACCCATGACGTACACCGGAGCCGATGGGCGGCAGTTCGTACTTGTCGTTGCCGGAGGACATGGTTCACTGGGTACGAAAGCAGGTGACGATGTGATTGCCTATGCGCTACCTAACGGAGGTAAATAGTCATGGCAGCAACCAATACTTATTGCAGCACCGAACCCGACCGCTCAGAGATCGACGCCCTGACTGGGCCTACCATGCTGGAGTTCGGCACGCCATGGTGTGGATATTGCCGCGCGGCCCAGCCCGCCATCATGTCGGCGCTGCAGGCGCACGACACTGTCCGTCATCTCAAGATAGAAGACGGCAGCCGCCGCCCCTTGGGCCGTTCCTTCACCATCAAGCTCTGGCCGACACTGGTTTTTTTACGCGACGGGCAAGAAGTGCTGCGGCTTGTGCGGCCAGGCGACGAGCAAGCCATCGCCCGGGCACTATCGCAAATCGACCCCGGCTCGACGTAGTTCCGGACTATCGGTTTTTCTGATTCAGCGCGGCGATAAGGCCATCTACCCCATTCTGGCGGATTTGCTGCGCGAATTGATTGCGGTAGTTTTGAATCAACCAGATTCCCTCGACGTTGAGATCATAGATCTTCCAACCCTCGGGCGTACTCTCCATGCGATAGTCGACATTGACCTGCGGTCCGTTACGTTGTGAGAAATAACTTCGAACGACGACGTCTTTCGCTTTGGAATCGCCGCGGAAGGGCAGGAGGTTCAAGGCTGCGATCTTGTCCACATCAGCCAGCGCTCCGGCATAGGTTCGAATAAGCGTGCCCTTGAAGGCCTCGACCAGTTCATGCCGCTGCTGTTCAGTGGCGGTCCGCCAGCCCTGTCCCGCCGCCAGGCGGGTGGTTTTTTCAAAATTGACGTACGGCAGGAGGTATTGGTCTACCAGTTCATTGATCCGGCGGGTATCGCCTTGTTTTGCGGCGGGATCGCGCCGGACAGCCTCGAGGGCGTTGTTGCCGACGGCTTCGATGAAGGCGTTGGGCTCAGCCCGGGGGTTCACCGTATGTTGAGCGTAAGCGTTGCCCATGGCCAGGATGAAAAGGCCGGTAATGAAAAACATCACGGATGCGTTGCGCCATGATGCCATTCGGCGAGACGGGTCTTCATGGCGTTGACTGGATATATGCGAGTTCATGTGGCAAATTCAAATTGACAAAGACTTGTTCATTCTATTTCGCCGCAGAGGTCCAGGATCGACCTGTTTGGAAACTACTTGTTTCCCGGTAGGCAGAATATCCGCGGCGCGATTGTCACCGGCACGTCGATTGCTCTCACCTCGGACAGGGACCGAAAAAATGGGTACGTTGATCCAGCGCTATGAAAAAAACCTTACCGGTCGGGACTATGCCGTAGGCGATATACACGGTCACTTCAGCCGCCTGCAGCAAGCCATCGAGATGGTTGGCTTTAATCCGGATAAGGACCGCTTGTTCAGTGTTGGCGACCTCGTGGATCGTGGCCCCGAGGCTGAGCAAGCTCTCGATTGGCTCGCTTTGCCCTGGTTTCATGCGGTAAGGGGCAATCATGAGGATTATGCAATACGGCATAGCCTGGCCGGTCGCGTTGATATAGAGAATTACAGGGTTAATGGAGGTGGATGGTTCCTGGATATGCCAAGCGCACGGCAGAAGCAGTTTGGTCTTGTATTCAACGAGCTGCCATACGCCATGGAAATTGAGACGAAGAATGGTTTGGTGGGCATGCTCCACGCCGATTGTCCAGTGCGGGATTGGAACTTCTTATTGGAGGCGCTCGGGACGGAGGCAGCACGAACGCGGGCAATCTGGTCGCGCGAACGCTTGCAGCGTCTCGATGAGACAGCAGTCAGGAATATCCACGCCGTCGTGGTAGGGCACACACCTATTCAAGAGGTCATCGCGCTAGGAAATACCGTCCACATTGACACGGGTGGATGGCTGAAAGAAGGACACTTTACCTTGCTTGACTTGGAAAGTATTTAAGTTATGCCTGCGCGGCCGCACAGGCATTGGTTTCCATCAATGAAAAAAGGGGCAATACATGAGCATCTCAACTACCAAGTCTATTTCTGTGGGGCTTGTACTCGGCGTTGCGGGTTTCGCCTTGACGCCGGCTTCGGCTCAATACACAGGTCCGTCTGAAAAAGTCACGGCAAGCACTGTCGCCGAAGTGATAGAGAAGTCCAAGGACGACGATAAAGTGGCACTCAAGGGATTGTTGATCAGGAAGACGTCGGACGAGCACTATGTTTTCTCTGATGGGACGGGTGAGATACCGGTTGAGATCGACGACAAGATATTCCCGAAAGTCCCCGTCGACGATAAAACGACCGTCCAGATCAGGGGCGAGGTTGATAAAGGCTTGGTCGGCAAGATCGAGATCGATGCTAAAGCGATGGAAATTCTTAAATAGTAATCGGCCGGGGCACAGTATTTGCTACAGAAGTTCAACGGCAATGTGCCGTTGCATATGACCTTAGGATTTTCAACATATTGATTAATATAATTTACAAAGGTGGTGAATATGAAAGCACTTCATAAAACTCTTCTCGTTGCGGCCTTGGTAGCTACTCCATTTGCAGCCGTTCAGGCGCAAACCACGGGTACCAACAAAGTGGGCGAAATGCCTGAAAGTTCCAAGCCCGATGCCAATCCGCCGCCGACCAAGAGTCCTAATATGACTACGCCTCCAACGTCGGGTACGGCTACAGGCGAAGCTCCTCATAGCACCGTACCGGGAACCGACAAACCTGCAACAACGAATACCGCCAATCCGAAATTGCATGGGTCTGATGTTCCCTCCAACAGCACGTCACCGTCTTCCACAATCGGTACGCCGCAACAAACGGCACCATCGGGTGAATCGCCACCTCGGGCGGCTCCAATGCGTTCCGGCTCGGACGCCACGAGCAATGAGGGCAGCAGCACCATATCGGGAAGTCGCAAGCCGTAACTGCCAACCGGTATACGTTCGGTCACGCATTGCGTCGTGGCCGAACGCAACGTCCAGCTCAGGCGCCGAAGTTGAGTATTCGAATTAGCCAAACAGCGCACCAGGCCTTTGTGCTGCTTTTCTATATGAATTCAAGAGGTAAATATAATGAATAAATCACAAATTCCCGTTGCCCAGAAAGAAGTATTAAGCCTCCTGCTGGATGACCATCGGAAGGCCAAAAAGCTGTTCAAGGAATTCGAAAACGCAAGCGATGCAGCGAAGAAGCAAAGCATCGTTGCGGAGACCTGTATGGAGTTGACTGCTCATACGCAAATCGAAGAGCAGCAATTCTATATGTTCCTGCGTGACCAGGATCCAGAGGCCTTCGGCGACTTACTGGATGAAGCGCTGGTCGAGCATGCCAGTGCCAAGGAATTGATACGCCAGTTGCAGGAAATGAAGCCGGGCGATGACTTGTACGACGCGAAATTCATCGTACTGGGTGAATACATCAATCACCACGTTGCGGAAGAAGAGGACGAGCTGTTTCCTAAAATAATTTCCAGGAAAATCGATTTGCGCGAACTTCTTCCAGCGATGACGCAAATGAAGGAAGACCTGCTGGCGGAGATCGCCAACGCGTAGTCGGCATCATGGTACTGCCCATGGCAATGCGCCTATGCCGTCCCCACCATAGCTTGCAGCTCAGCGAGTAGTAGGTCCCGATTTTCAGTTTTGGTGCTCATTGCCACATAGGCATCCGGACGAATCAGGTAAATATACCCGGCGCGGTAGTCATCAGTGGCTACCGTGCCGGTTGTTGTGGCGATCGCCTTTAGCGCATCCGGCAGTTTTATCGTGGGTGCCGAGACGGACAGCAGGGCAAACTTGCCGTCCGCAAGCACTTCATGAAGCCGGGTGGCTCCGCTGTCGGTGTGGTTTACAGGAAGATCGGGCGCACGCTCGCCCGGCGCAGGTTTTGGAGAGGCGCTCGGCAACATGCGTGTAAGCGGACTGTGGTGGTAGTGCAAGTCGACCTCGGTCAATTGATCGACCAATATCTGGCGCAGCGCGGAAATACGTCCCAGGGCGCCAACCGCCAGGTTGCGGATTTCCTGCAGGATGGGATTGCGCACTATGGCCACTTTGGTCATAGTGCCGGCATTGCGCAGTACTTGTTCGCCGATGGCACTGCGCTCGGGCGAGTAACTTTCAAGTAATTCCGATGATGCCCTGCCATGCCACACCATGGCCAGTTTCCATGCCAGGTTAATGACATCCTGCATGCCTGTATTCATTCCTTGTCCGCCGGCAGGGCTATGAATGTGCGCAGCATCCCCGCAAAGGAATATCCGTCCATGGCGGTAATCGTTCACTTTGCGCTCATTGATCCTGAACCGGCTTGTCCATACAGGATCGTGGGCGCTTAAACGGGTGGGTCCACGTTCGTCCAGCAAGGACTGCACCTCTACCAGGGTGGGCGCAGATGCGTTCTGTGCCGAGGCATGCCCGAGATCGGCGATGACCCGGAACCGTGCACCCCGAATAGGTATGAGCGCCAGAACGCCATCGGGCGTCCAGCAGATAGTGAGTTCGTCGTTGGGCAGATCACCATCGAGCTCCACATCCGCCAATAGCCAGTCGGATGGAAGGGTATCGCCATCGAACTGGACGGCGAGCCCGTGGCGAATGGTGCTATGTGCGCCATCGCAAGCAGCCAGATACGAATAGTCGGTGTTTTCTTCGCTTCCGTCCGCATGGCGCAGGGCAGCCGTGGCGATGTCTTTGTTATCCGTGAACGATACGAGTTCCACGTGTCGTTCGACATGAACGCCCAATAGAGCCAATTGCTCTTCAAGCAAGCGCTCGGTGTCGCTCTGGGGAAGCATCAGCGCATAGGGAAAACGGCTGCGCGCGGCATCGAGCCGGACGTGTACCAAGGTATGGTGCCGATCCAGGATACGCACGCCAGTGGCTTTCATACCGGTTTCAATAAAGGGCTGCACACAACCCTGTATGTCGAGCATTTCCAATGTGCGGGGCCACAGCACCAATGCTTTGGATTTATCGCTGCGGGCCGCCGCCTTGTCGATAATACGCAGCGCGACACCCTGGCGCTTCAATGCCATTGCCATGGTCAAGCCTACCGGGCCAGCGCCTGCGATCAGTACGGGTCGATCCATGTCACGACCTCATTCTCTGTGGGATGCTTACGCTTTCTTGACGAACTCCGATTTTAAGCTCATGGCACCGAAGCCGTCGATCTTGCAATCGATATCATGATCACTGTCGACCAGTCGGATATTCTTCACCTTGGTGCCCACCTTGACTGCGCCCGCCGAGCCTTTGAGCTTCAGGTCTTTGATGACCGTGACGGTATCTCCGTCTTGCAGCACATTTCCGGCTGAATCGCGATAAACCCTGCTCGTTTCGACCAGTATTACGGCTTGTTCCGACCATTCGTGAGCACATTCTGGACAGATGTAGAGGCCCGCATCTTCGTATGTGAACTCCGAACTGCATGTCGGACAGGAGGGCAATGTACTCATGAATAATCCCTGGGGCGTACGCCATAAAAGCGATAAAGTATGGGGTGGCCGACCATGCTGCGGATTCAATCCACTGTCATGGCCAGGCCTCTTGATCTGTTCTAGCGGGGAAGCTGCACAGATGGCAATGTTGTACTTTCCTCGAAGTCCATGGTGTCCATGTCCGTATCCGTGTCCACCGGTTTTCCGAAGATCTTCAGCCAGACAAAACCAATGATGCCGGCGGCCAGGGATGCCAGGAGAATGGCCATTTTGGATGCGTTGATGACTTCCGCCTCTCCGATGAAGGCAAGATTGGTGATGAAGATGGACATCGTGAAGCCTATGCCGCCCAGCAGACCCGCACCCACTACATGGCGCCAACGCAAGTCGAGCGGCAGCTTGCAGATTCCGAGAGTGACGGCAAGCAGGCATAACAGTGTTATTCCAACAGGCTTGCCTATGACCAGCCCGGCCATGATGCCAAGGCTGTTTGTCGAGGCAAGCTCTTGGGTCCAGCCGGAACTGATGATAATCCCGGTATTCGCCAAGGCAAAGATAGGCAGGATGATGAAGGCGACCGGCTTGTGCAGGAAATGTTCCAGCTTATGCGATGGTGAACTTTCATCATCTTGCTTGGCAGAAAAAGGAATGGTGAATGCCAGGAGTACGCCGGCGATCGTTGCGTGAACGCCGGACTTCAGCATGAAAACCCACATTACGGCGCCGCCCAGCAGGTAGAGCGGGACAGACATGACGCGCAGGTAGCGGTTCATGCAGGCCAGAAGGGCGAATACGGCCGCGGCGGCCAGCAAGTAGGTGAAGGACATCTCTGCGGTATAGAAAACCGCGATGACAATAATGGCACCCAGGTCATCCATGACGGCCAAGGCAGCGAGAAATACCTTGAGCGACGCCGGGACCCGGCTTCCAAGAAGGGCGAGAACTCCTAATGCGAAAGCGATGTCCGTAGCCATAGGAATACCGATACCGGCCTGTGTCGGTGTTCCGGCGTTCATGCTGAAATGGATTAGTGCCGGGACGCAAATTCCGCCGACGGCAGCAACGATGGGAAGAAGCGCATTCTTGAGTTCCGACAGCTCTCCGTTGTACAGCTCACGTTTGAGTTCAAGGCCGATCAGCAGGAAAAAGATAGCCATCAACGCATCATTCACCCAGTGCTCTATGCTCAGCCCGCCCACATACACGCGCCATATCTGAAGATAGCCTTCTCCCAGCGGGGAGTTGGCCAGGAGCAGCGAGATAACGGTACAGGCGATCAACAGAATGCCGCCCGCCTTTTCCGAATCGAAGAACTGCTTGAATGTTTGCGATAGTCTTCTTTCTATAATGGCCATGTTGTCCCTAGGAAAAAGCGACAGTATTTGTCGAGGATGGATGGATGTTTTGGACACAGCTGAGCCTAAGCTGGGTGCTCAATGGATTTCTTCTGGGGCAGGCTGAGGCCAGCCATGTCGGGGGGATGGCGGAAACTGACGATGGAGTAGTAGAGGGTGTAGGCATAGGGTCGCAGATAAGGCGCGTGGCGGCCCGACCATCGCATACCCTGTCACACAGGAAGTGTGAACACCCGCGGAAAGTATAGACGATTCTTTTTAGAAAACGCTTATGCCCAGGGAGCCAGACGTGGCAATCATGAAAATTCTTGTGAATATCGACGTTCCGCGGTAATCCCCCCATTTTCAGCAGTGAGCGGCAGTAGAATCAGTTAAATATTTACTGGCTAGTTTCTGTCTTGGAGTGATGCCGCCCAGTGCCATGTTGGGTCGTTCGTTGTTGTAAGTCCAGAGCCA
>NZ_PDNW01000011.1 GCF_002849655.1 Pollutimonas subterranea | reverse complement strand
CGTCAATTGCTGGAAAAGTCGCTCTTGACATGCTTGTTCCTGGTTATATGAGAGCTGCCTATTCGGCTCTCTCATCTTCTCAGGATGAGGTAAAGGCTGCCGAATCTCAAGGATTAGCGACCCTTGATGCGTATTCCGGTGAAGATGACCGCTGATTCCGGTCTATCGTGACCGCTGCGCATTCGATGATGTTACGCGTTCAGATTGTATAGGTAGCGGTCACGATAGGTCGGTGGTTTTCTCCTTTTTGCTTAATTTAGGCGGTTCCGCTCGTAGAGAGTCACCGGTCAGTGTGAATCGGTGGTTGCGTTGCATGATGCGGTCCAGGATGGCGTCGGCAATGGTGGCGTCGCCAATCCAAGCATGCCAGTGTTCAACGGGAAGTTGGCTGGTGATGACTGTGGCTTTGTTGCCAGCCCGGTCGTCGATGATCTCCAGTAGATCCGAACGCGTCATGCTGTCGATAGCGCCCATCCCCCAATCGTCCAGGATAAGTACGTCGGTCTTGGCCAGCTGCAACAGCCATTTGCCGAACACCCCGCTGCCGTGGCGGATGCGAAGTTCTTCCTGCAAGCGGGGTACACGTTGATAGAGCGCTGAGTGACCCCGCCGGCAGGCGTACTGCGCCAGGGCACACGCCAGCCACGACTTACCGGCTCCGGTGGGGCCGGTGATCAGCACGCTGTGGCCGGCGGTGACCCAGTCGCCCAGGGCCAGGCTCATCACCTCGCGCCGCTCGATGCCACGACCCGCCCGCGCATCGATATCTTCGATGGCGGCCTGTCCGTATTTCAGGTGTGCGTTCTTTAGCAGGCGCACCAGCTTACGGTCGTTACGCGCGTTGACTTCGCGGTCAATCAACAGCGCCACGCGTTCCTCGAAGCTTAAGGTGCCCATGATGGGCTGTGCCATTTGGTCTTCCAGGCCGGCGGCCATGCCGTCCAGTTTCAGTATGCGCAGCTGCGCCAGTGTGGTGTGCATCATCATTGTTTTCTCTCTCTTTTCTTATTGGTAGTAGCCAGGGCCACGCACGTGGGCATGGTGGGGGCTGACCCAGTCGCCGGCGACGACCGGCGCACTCTTGTCACGGTTATTGATCAGGATGTCGCGCACGTGGCGGTACTGGCAGGCGCCGATCTGCAAGGCCAGCATGCAGGCCGCCTCAAGGCGGATCTTGCCGTAGCGCTTGGCCAGCGAGAGCAGCCCCAGACAGGCGCGATAGCCATGCTCGGGATGCCGGTTCTCGGCCATCAACCGGGTCACTGCTTCGGCGGTGGCGGGTCCGATGCTTTTGCCCCAGTGGATCAGGCGCGCCGGGGTCCATTCCATGTGGGCGCGGTGCGCGGCCGGCATGTGCGCCGCCGTGGTGGTGAACCCACCGTGGCGGCTGTTGCGGGCGTGGCTGGCGACGCGCTGGCCGCGATGCAGGATCTCGACCACGGCAGTGGTGATGCGCGCTTCGAGCATCTGTCCGACCAGCGCATGCGGCACGCTGTAGCGATGGCGCTCGACCTCGACGTGGTAGTCGATATGCACCCTGACGCTCTTGAAGTGCGCCATCTCATAGCGCTGTAGCGGCAGCGCCAGCAAGGCCGGCGCATCGATCTCGGCGAAGGTACTGGCCCGGCTGCCGGGCAGCTTCTGGAACGGCTTGTCATTCAGGCGCGTCAGCAACGGCGCCATCGCCGCGTTGACCTCGTGCACGTTGGCAAACCGCTGGTGGCGCAGTCTGGCCATGATCCAGCGTTCCACAACCTGTACCGCCGACTCCGCTTTGGCTTTGTCTTGCGGGTGACGGGGCCGCGCCGGCAGGATCGACGTACCATAGTGGCGTGCGAAGTCCAGCACCGTGTCGTTGCTGCGTGGCTCGTAGCGGTTCGCCTCCGCGATCATCGCCTTCGGGTTATCGGGCACAATCAACTGTGGCACACCACCGAAGAAGGCCAGCGCTCGTGCCGTGGATTCGAGCCAGTCGACCATCGTTTCACGCGGCGTGGCGCACGCGTAAGTATAGCTGGAAGCGCCAAGAGCGGCCACGAAGATGTGGGCACGGCTGCCATCGGTCAGGGCAATGGTGGGGCCCGCGTAGTCGATGAACAGCTTCTCGCCGGCCCGGTGAATCTGACGCATCGAGCGCTTGAGCTGCTTGGCGAAGCGACGGTAATTCTCGCAGAATTGCGAGTAGCTGTAGGTCTGGACATCGGCGTGGTCGGCGCGATGTTCCTCCCACAACAACATCAACGTCATGCCCTTGCGGCGTAACTCCTGGTGCAGACGACCGTAGTCGGGCTGCACGTGGTCGCGGGGCTGTTCCGGCGCCACCAGCAGGCGCCGCTCCAGGGCGGCTTCGTCCAATGCCAGCACGGTCGACCAGTCCAGGCCAGCCGCTGCGGCCAAGCCGACATACTTGGTGACAACACCCTTTGAGATGCCCAGCGCCGTGGCGATCTGTTGGTGCGAGAGCTTGGCGTCCAGCTTTAAACGCAATACGTCTTTGATCTTACGCATAGTGATCCTTGATACCGGCACGCTGTCTCCAAGCAAAGGCTGGCAGCGTACCCGGTTGGTTGCTATATGCGTAACATCATTTGGGCGCAGTACGACGTCATTCCGGTATCGTGACCAGTGATTCCGGCATCGTGACCGCCGATTCCGGTGGCCCCGAAAATCGGTCACGATAGACCGGAATGGGCGGTCACGATAGGCCAGAACAACCGGTCACGATAGACCGGAATCACTGGTCACGATAGGCCGGAATACCCAGCTGTGATTCGGAGACTCGGCCCTTCCCTTGGCCTAAGTCCAATAGAAATCGCCTCCGTCCGCGTTAACGCAAACCTCCGAAGAAGCCTCGGCAGCAAACGGCCAGAGCCATTTGTCCACTGGTCGCCTGAACGCATCGCTGACAGTGACCTTGAAATTTTGAGGTTTGCGTAAACCGCCATCTTCCTCTCGTGCATTACTATGTTACGAATGGAAGCGAATCGATCCATCCACAGCAACCTGATTGGACTGGATTGTCTTCTTATCTTAATTAGGCCGCTTAAGGAGAGTTCAATTGGTGGACACTACAATGATTGCGTCAATTGCTGGAAAAGTCGCTCTTGACATGCTTGTTCCTGGTTATATGAGAGCTGCCTATTCGGCTCTCTCATCTTCTCAGGATGAGGTAAAGGCTGCCGAATCTCAAGGATTAGCGACCCTTGAGGAGGAGGCCAAGAAGCAGAGGGTCGTCATGGAGTTCCAAGCCCATCAGGCTCGCGTAGCTCAAGAGCTTGCCATCGCTGAGCGCATCGCTGCGTCGCATGAAGTTGTTATCGAGGAGTATTACGACGGCTCCGGAAAAGGTCACGCCGGCCTCAAGGCGGATGAAAAAACGATGTCTTTAGGTGTTAGCGGTGAAGGTCGGCGTGTAACTAAACGCGTGATTCGGTTTAGCGGCTGGACCGAGCAGCTCCTTCCCACGAACGAGGCCTAAAAACTCATTCAAGCCCAACCCGCTTCGCCGGTCGGCTTAATTTATGCGTGACAGGCTGCTTTGGGTCGCATCGAGACGCTAGTGATAGACTCAAAACGGCCTAAAGAGCTCCATCCATTTTTAGAGACCTTGCCTGCCTGCCTGCGGCCCACGATGCATTTGGTGCTTACCGATGCAATTAAGGCCTACTACTTTTGAGGATCAGCATGTCCTACCCGATGCATATCCTAGTCAACGACTTCGCACTCAGAAGTTTCCGTGAGACCGCAGATAAGGACTACATCACTGCACGGATGGCTTATCGAGCACGGCTGATTCAGCCGTTCCGGTGGTCGGCCCTGCACTGCCTGGAGAAGTATGTCAAAGGCATCCTTTTACTTAATCGCGTAGATACCAGAAAGTTAAAACACACAGTGCTTCCAGGCATCGAGAGGATGAAGCAGCATGGCAAATTCGAACTCGAGCTCAGTGCTGGTACCACCAAGTTTATTCAAAGACTCGAAGATGATGGGGCAGAGGATCGGTACTACTTGGTCTCCTACGACATTGAGGCGTTCGACATTGCCCGACTCGACCGCGCAGTTTGGGAACTCAGAAGGTACTGCCAGCCGCTGGACTGCGAAACCGTTGACGTGAACGGCAAGATGGTCAACTTGCTGCCCCTTGAGCTTGATCGCGTTCATCGGGCGAAGGAGAGGGAAGAGAAAGGCACATGCATTACGGGAGGCATCCTGGAAAAGATCGTCGAAAAGAAGGATCACCCAGCGCGTGAAGCACTGATCTGGAACAACCTGTGCTTCGGTCCGTCACGACGCAAGGCCGTGAAGATGCGACCGGACTGGGAAGCAGGCAACTCGCCGTTCTTCCTGCATCCCGAGATTATCGATGAGGTGGCCAAGTACGTGACCCTCCCGAAGGGTATGGCCGAGGGCGTACGCCAGTTCGCGAATCAGAAAGCGGCCGAGAAGGCGAAGGCAGAAAATGTTGCAAGGAAGGCAGCAAAGTCCGCAGTCAGGCAGTAGGGAAATACTGATTAAAGGGAAGCCAGAACGGCCCCTTCAAGAACAGCAGTTTGACTTACGTACGACCGCTCAGGGTCGACAGCGGCTGTTCGAGCCTACCAAGAGCGTACCCGATTAAACATTCCCACGCGTCAACACCGTCTTATATGCTCCACGGCAAATCACAAAATTCTGCCGCCGCATGGAAGGCATGGATATCGCTTAGCATTAGAGCGCATACCCTTCGGTAATTTGAAGCAACATCTCTTCAGCCAGGCGTGTTCCCTGTAACGTGAGCAGCATGGCCATCGGCGTTTTGCCATTAAATCGCTCTTTGGGCTTGTTTAGCCAGCGTCTGGCTTTCTGTGGGTCACCAAAAATAGCTTCAGCCATCGAAATGATGTGAGCGGCACGAAATAAGCGATCGCTCTCGTCTACGGTGAGGGGTTGCTCGTTGCTAAGGCGGATTTCCAGCGTGTGTAGAGCGATAATTTGATCACGCCCAGTAGTTGAAATGTCGCCTCTTTCACACATCGCTATGAGGCATGAAACCGGAAAACCCGCCACAATTTGTTGGTGGACCTGATTTTCGGTGGCATGTTCGGGAATCCTGAGCAAGGCGTTAAGACGCGAACGGTACTCGGCGTACAACGCATCGCCCATAATTTCAGCAAACATGGTTACCTTCCGTGTAAAGCGTGGCATCGGATGGGAGTTTTCGGACCACTCCGAGGTTCGGTCAGCTGGGACCAAGCTCATCATAGACAAAGGCAGGTAACTGTCGAAGTTGAATGCCTGTAATGGGTCGACAGCGCCAATTCGAGCCTACCATAGGACGTACGTTATTGAGTATCGCAATCGTGACAAACAAGACCCCCTCGCTCGCGAGGGGGTGAGCTAACAGGCGGCCTGCCGCATTTAGTGGACGGACCACGACTCCTGCGCAGCAAACATGCGTTCTTGCCACTTTCGCACAGCGACTTCAGACCAGTAGACATATTTCCCCACTCGCACCGGCGGTGGAAAGATACCCGCCTTCACCATATTTTCGATGGTGCGGGGGGAAACCTGGAGGCGCTCACACAGCCGCTCTTTTCCCAGCAGCGGCGCGATGGACCCAGAAAATGCGCTGTTTGTTCCTTGTGACATACCTATTCCTTAAAAATGTGGACCAGAGAATAGGTATAGGCACGGCACGGTGGGCACGAAGGGCTTTATCGCTCCGCCTTAAAAGAATTGCCCAGTCTTCTAAAAGCCGGAAGGCACTGTGCGGGAAACTTTTTAATTGCCGGCGATGGCAGCGTGACTGGCATTGGCTCGTGCGACCGTCGCAGTAAGGCCTCTGCCTAGGGATATGCTCTCTCTCACCTTCGAAATACGAACCTACCGATGGCCCGGATGAATCGGATCCTTTAAGTCCTGAATAGCTCCTAGACCGGAAGTGAGGCCCACTGCGGCTCTTTGGAGCGGCCTCGGATGAGCCCCCACCCTTATGTGTTGGTCGAAAAGATGAGCTTGCGCGGCGACTCGCGAGACATATCGTCGGTCCTCCGGTACACTTTCCTAAGATGTAAATCGTCTGTCACTTTTCTGTCAGTGCGATAAGAAACCGATTGCGCGTGACTGCGCTTCGTTTCGGTTAAGCGTTTGATTTTATTTATGTTTGCGTTTGGCTGCGGCGCCATTCCGGCCCTGGATCGAATTGAAAATCCTTGTGTCGGCGGTTCGATTCCGCCCCAGGCCACCAAATACACTAGTCTCAGCGCCCGCTGAGAGTGTGCTGTTAAGCATAAAACTGCCATGCAGCAACGTTATGCTTTAAATCTCGATCGGCGACATTATGCTTTATCGTGATCTGGGGCTAAGCTCAGAAGTTTTGCCCAGAGCGTCGGAGAAAAGCCAGTCATTTGACTGGCTTTTTTGTTGGTGCAGGTGCTTGGGATAAGTGCGAAGGTCCTGATAGACTGAGCAACTAATGGCTCCACTTTGGTAGGGCCTTACTCAAGTCCAGACCTTATAGCCCGGTACGCATGAACTTTTGATGTGCGGCGTTATGCCGCTTTTGCAACTCTTTCAAAGCGCTAGATGTGAGGCAATGTACCTTTTGTCCTGCTTTCGCTAGCTGCTCCCAAGCAAAATGTTCGTACTCTGGTGTAACGCCCATGGGCAAGTGTCGAACTTCCATTGGTTGATCACAGAGTCCTAAATTGTGTTGCGCGTCGAAGAAATCCGCAAGTTTGTCCCCGCTCTTGTCGAAAAGCGTCTTCAGATCCTCCCGGTTCAATGGAAGTTTCATACATTCGTTGTCTATCATGGAGCGTAAAACTATATTTGTAGGGAATCCGAAATACTCGGGGTGTCCTCCGGTAATACCGATGTATTGCGCCAAAGTGAGATCATTGGGTTCACAATGACTTGCCCAAACTGACGACATATCGCGAGCGATACGTCCTGGCGGAACGTCCCGCATGACTGCAATAAAATCCCTCGCCGACAGCGTGCCTTCAGTCACATACCAATCGCGATAGACGCCTCTAAGAAATTTTGTCCGTTGCTCAGGTGGTGACTGCTTCGCCTTGACCACCATTTCGTCGATAGTGATTCCACCATCATCGAGCTTCTCGAGTATTTTCTCTTGGTTGTCCGAAATTGCAATCAGGCGAGCCTGGATATCGTGAAGAGCCGGTACATGGCTGGCTAAGTACCCTTGACCACCGCCTGACGTGACGTTCAAGTACCAACACGCCGAGAACACCACGGAAACCATGCCCACTAGAAGCAAGGTGCCCCACCTCCAAGACTCCTGATAAAACTCTCTCACAGAAGCAACACGGGAGAAAATCTTCTCACGGTCCGCTAATTCAGCGTAGGTGGGGTATTTCATCGCCAAATAACTGTAATAGGCGAGGAGCGCAATGCTAGCAATGAGCAGGTACTTGCTAAATGAGAGGACTGGCGTCGCCAAGTCTACGACCGCACTTACTAGGGCCGAGATGCTTAAGACCCCCAGCGTCAATTTACGGAATACCGTTCCAACCACTTGATGAGGTGCTCTCATGCCCGCCCCTGTCTTGATATAAATTGTTCCGAATATTAACTATCGATACAAAAAATGACAATGCCGCCGCCCCAGCGTAGCAGGTGGCAGGTCGGAACGATTGGAAGACTTATTCGTTAAAAAACAACGGTCGGCGATGATATGCTTTATCGGGGGCCGGCGAGCGGCAGTGCCCCCATTGAACATCGGAAGTCCTGGCAGCCTTATGCTTTAATTCGCGGCACATTTATGCTTACCGGCACAGAAGATCACTTCCTTGGGTTTTTTTGTGCCTGCAATTTATGGCGTCTGTGTGCGTGGATTTTTGAAAGGACGCCAGTCGCTGCGTAACGCATGCCCTTGTGGGCAACGATACTCGTTTGCCTGCTCATCCCAAGCGAAGTCACTGCTTGAGAAGGTGCCGTCCTTGCGTTCTGTCTTATCCCAAACAGGAACGTGCGGTTCGATGCCCTTTTCCTGAATCATCCATCGGAGCATGGGACCCGTTCCATAGGCCGTATCGCCCACCAATCGGCGAGGCTTCAGATCGAAGCGTTGTGCGACCCGGTCCACCATGATCTTGGTCGACTCCACCTCTTGAGTGCGATATGCCGGTCGTCTTGACGCCAGTCGATGGCTTCAGTGCCGGGAGTACCACGCGCTCGGTTGGCGTCGGCCTTAATGACGCTGGCATCAATAGCAAACCCTTCGCCCGCCACAAGGCCTTCGGTTATGCACCAGCGCAAGACCGATTCGAACACATGGCGTAGTGCCTCACTATCACGAAATCGACCGTGTCGATTCTTGGAAAAGGTGGAGTGGTTGGGCACGGCATCGTCGAGCTCCAGGCGACTAAACCAACGATACGCCAAGTTCAGGTGAACTTCTTCGCACAGCCGACGTTCAGAGCGTATGCCCAAGCAGTAACCCACGATCAGCATACGCACCATCAGTTCCGGATCAATCGATGGCGTACCAGTGTGGCTCTAGCGGACGTTCATTACACAGCGACGCGCCGGCCCCTCTGTCCATACCATGGGCTGTCACCAACGTGGCTCGCAAGCCCCACCAACTGACTGATCTCAGCACATGTCGTCCGGCTGGCGACCGCGCAAACGGATCAATTGCCGAGCACTTCTCTGCATGAGCGTCGTGGCTAGCTGCACGGTGTTTCGTGTGCCGAGGTCGTCATGCACTCACCACATCCGCTTGAGAGTCTCGTCACGCCGGACGAAATGGTGGTACAGCGCCGCCCCGGCATGAATGACCAATAACGCGATCATCAGACGCGCGCCAAGTCCGTGCGGCCGACGCGGCAGAACCTCGTGGAAGTCGGACATTACTGCACCGGGCGCTCCGAAGACAGCCGGACCCGCGCCAGCCTGCCTGCCACGGTGGCATGGACGCCAACGGCGCAGGCTTGTGGTCGAAGCGCCACCACCAGAGGATTCGAAACGCTGTCAGCAGCAGGACGGTGATTGCGGTCGGGATATGCACGCGCAGCAGCGCGGCCTTGGCATGTGTAGCACCCCTCAGCGCGCCGCCGGCGGCACGGACCGCTTCGGCGACAGCCGACCGGTGAGCCGCAGACCGTCGCGCATGTTGAGCAGGAGTAACGTGATATTCACGGCGCCGGCCAGCAGCTCCACGCCTTGCAGCGCGTAGAACGCGCCGTCGAACCGCCCGGCGTTCGCCCACGATGCCAGTACAAAAGCGCTGGGCAGCAGCACCAGCAGGCCGTTGGCCGCCACGCCCTTCATCCGTCTCATCTTGACGTCGACGAGGCGGCCGCGGCGCCCCTTCGCGAGCGAGAAACCACTGCCCCCGGTAGCAGCCATCGCGGGGATCAGCAGCCACATGCCGGTCAGCACCGCGTTCTTGACGGCCACGACGCCCGCCTGAGTCAGGAAGAGCTCCGACACGACCGTCGAGAGCCAGAACGTGGCAATGCACAGGAGCGCCACGGCTCCGAAGATTCCATGCAACTTCGATTTCATGATTCGACCTTTGAGGAAAGATTGGGGGTATGCAGTTCGTGCAGCATCGTTTCGAGCGTCCCGGTGGCCGCGTGGGCTTGTGCGAACGGAATCAGTGCGGCCAACTCGATCGCCTGGGCGGCCCACAAGGCATCGGCTTGCCGGTACAAGGCGAGGCCTTGGGGCGTCAGCACATAGAGCGGCGAGCGCCGGTGCGCCGGGTTCGGGCGCGCCTCCACCAGCCCCTGTTCCAGCAGCAGGTTGAGCTGCTTCTGCGCGCCCTGTCGCGTAACGCCCATCGCCTCTGCGATCTGCGGCGCTGTCAGCGGCGTGCCGGCGAGCGCGATAGCGCCAAGCATTTGCCAGCGTGCACTGGTCAGGCCGAGCGGCGCAACCAACTGGTCGCCCCAGTGCAGCAGCACGCCATTAAGGCGGAACACCCTCAACACCAGTTGGGTGACGGCTGCGGCTCCGGGTTCCGGTGTTGTCGGGATGGGGTCTCTACGGTTCATGACAACCAGTTTCCATCATTGGAAACTGGTTGTCAATAGAAATGTGGAATTGGATCAAGATCGTCACCACAAGGTCTCGGCAGGTGCGGGCTCGATGGCGGGAGGCCGCCGTTCATCCTCGTGCTGCTGGTCCATTTTTTTGGTAATTTTTCGGTTAAACCGCTATAGCCACCTGCGAACGTTACTCTTGTAAGACAGGAACTTCGCCTGGAATTTTTCCTCCAGCAGACGTTCTTCAGGAATGATCTGAAAGCGCGTGATGTAGGCAATAAAGATGAATGTGCCGAGTATCGACAGTAGATTGCCTAAATAAAACATCCATCCAACAAGCACGAGCAGCACACCGAGATACATGGGGTTTCGGCTGTAGCGATAGATGCCTGAACTGACCAGCGAGGAGGATTCTGCCGGGCGTTTTGGATCTATGGTGGTCCGGGCACGCTTGAATGTGGCAATGCCCGTCAGGCTGACGGCAGTGCCCAGCAGAGCTATGGCGACTGCCGCCGCGACATTATGAAGCCAGGCTATGGTCAGCGCCGGAAAGAGCTCGGATGCCAACCACATGAGCAGCGCGCTGAGCAGCATGACCAGGGGCGGCGGAATGAGTAATTCGAATCGTTTCATGGCTATCCCCAATCAGCGCTATTCAACAAGCAAGAGGGCATCAAGGTCAAGAATGGTGACCTTGCGCTGCCCGGTCTGCAAAATCCATCCTGCTGCTTCAAATTCACCAAGCCTGCGGCTCACGGTTTCAGGTGTCGTTCCCAGGAAGGATGCGAGATGCCTGCGGCTCATGGGCAGGCTGAAGTTAGTAGAGTTGTCTTGTTCTGCCAGGTCGGTCAGGTACTGCGCCAGGCGGGCATTGATGGATGCCGTGGCGATTGCCGCAGTTTGCTTCTCGCTGGTACTCAGACGTCTTGATAGCTCAGCCAGCACATGCAGGCTGATTTCAGGGTATTGAAGCAGAAGCTCGCGCACGTCAGCCCGATAGATGGCACAGATCTCCGATGGCTGCATGGCCTCGGCGTAAGCGTCGTGGTCGGTGGAGGAAAACAAGGCCATTTCCCCGGCAAAATCACCCGATTTCAGGATACGCACAAGCTGTTCCTTACCAGTATCGGAAAGTCGATACACCTTGACCTTTCCTTTGTGAACGATATAGAGCTTATCGGATGGATCGCCAGCACGATGAATGAATTGCCCGCGTTCATACGTACGCATGGCTGCTTTATCGGCGACAACGGCAAGCACCTCGGAAGGTAAATGGTTGAAGATCGGCACCCGTGAAACGCAGAGCACGGGTATATGCTCGCAGCTTGCATCAGACGGTGAGGAAAGGGGCTTAGGGCTCATGCTGGATTGCTCATTTGGGAAGTCGCGTTGTAACTGACGCTCCGGGCCGATAGGCTGGAGCGTCTCATTTCACTGCAGCCTTGCTGAGTTTCAGGCAGTTTGGCAGCGCGTGCTGTGGCTTGTGGGCCCTTGGGCTTCGTTTTCGGATTTCCCACGTGCCCGATAGCGGATGAGTCTAACGGCATTAAGCGTCACCAGTAGTACGCTCAGTTCATGGACGAGCATGCCCGAAGCCAGGAATATCTTGCCCAGCAGCACGCCAGCGAGCAACAGAACCACAGTGCCCACGGCCATTATCGTGTTTTGCTGCATATTGCGCACGGTGGCCTTGGCAAGGGAATAGGCATGTGCGAACTGATCCAGCCTGTCCGACATCAGGACGATATCGGCCGCTTCCATCGAAATATCAGTACCGCCAACCCCCATGGCCAGACCGACATCGGCCGTCGCGAGCGCAGGCGCATCGTTGATGCCGTCTCCTACCATGGCCACGCGATAGCCTTGGCTCTTCAGCTCGTTGACCCACTTCACCTTGTCTTGCGGCAGCAGTTCAGCGTGCACGGCATCCAGACCCAGCTCGTCGCCCACCAACTGCGCCGTATGTCGGTTGTCGCCCGTCAACATGATCGCCTGCTTCACACCCGCACGGCGTAGTTGCTGGACGGCGCGCTTGGCTTCTGGCTTGATCTGGTCCGCAATCGAAATCACACCAGCCAACTGCTTGTCGATGGCGATCAGCACAGCGGTATTGCCCGCCTTCTCGCGTTCGGTGGCGTAGGCATCGACCGGCTCCACGATAGATACGCCATGGTCTACCATGAGTTTGCGATTGCCAATGGCCAGATGCTGTCCCGCGACGGTGGCGACCATGCCACCGCCTTTGACGATGGCGACATCTTGCGGTGCTTCGCTCAGGGCCAGTTCACGCTTTCTGGCTTCAGCCACGATAGTCTGCCCCAGATGGTGTTCGGAAAACCTCTCGGCCTCGGCCACCAGGCGCAGCAGCGTATTTTCTTCCATGCCCCAGCTTTTCACTTCGGTGACTTCGGGCTTGCCTTTGGTCAGGGTGCCGGTCTTGTCGAAAATGACCAGGTCGATCTTGGAGAGCTTCTCCATGATTTCGCCGCCCTTGACCAATACCCCGTTGCGCGCCCCATTGCCTATGCCCGCCACCATGGAAACCGGTGCGGATATGACCAACGCACCAGGACAGGCGATGACCAGGAAGGTCAGTGCCAGTTCCACGTTGCGTGAAAAGGCATACACCAGGATGGAAAGGACGACGATGGTTGGCGTATAGATATTGGCGAACCGGTCCAGGAATTTTTGCGTGGTGGTCTTGGATTCCTGAGCCTCTTCCACCATCTCGATGATTTTGGCAAAAGTGGTGTCATCGCCCACACGGTCGGCGATGACTTCAATGTAGCCGTTATCGATGATGGTGCCGCTGAACACGCGGTCGCCCATGGACTTGCTGGCCGGGACGGATTCACCGGTAATGGCCGCCTCGACAATCAACGCCTGGCCTGAAACGATGGCGCCGTCCACGGCAACTTTCTCGCCGGAGCGGATCAGCACTCTATCGCCTTTGATGACTTCTTCGACGGGCAGCTTGATGTGGCCTTCGAGGCGAATCACCGTGGCTTCGGTCGGCGTCTGGTCGATGAGGTTGCGCAGGGATGAACGCGTCTTTTCCAGCGTGCGCGATTCCAGATAGGCGCCAAAGATAAATAGAAAAGTTACGACTGCCGACTCGACATACTCGCCGATGATCAAGGCGCCGATGACCGCGATGGTGACCAGCAGTTCAATGCTGAAGGCCTTCATGCGCAGCGCCTTGAAGGCTTTGATGGCAATAAAGTAGCCCGCAAACAGCGAGGACGCGATCAGGACATAGTCCTTCCATTGCGCATGCCCGGCCCAATGCAGGCCAAAGGCAATCAGCAGCATCAGGCCGGTGATGCCGGCAATCTGGGAATTTTTAAGGTTATTCATCTCATGCTCCAATGCGCCCAAATTCAGGTGACCGGACATGGATCGCCAATGACGACCCATATCCCAACGTGTTTACGAGACCTTCTTCGATAACACCGGATAGCCGAGTCGTACGATCGTGCTCTCCAACGTATCGGCATTCGTCTTGGACTCATCGAATTCGGCTCGAACACGGCCTGAGTTGAACAACACTTGGACGTCGCTTACGCCGTCGACTTTCCGGACTGTATTTTCGATTTTCTTCACACAGGAAGGGCAGGTGAAGGGCTCCATGTTGAAAACGACTTTTTTCATTTCTTGCTCCTGGTTGATGACGTGATGACTTCATCCTAAGCGAGCAAGACACTTTCAAGCATTGATGGGTGACAAGTTTCAGAATTGAAAAAATCAATAGTGACGCAGGTCAATTTCATTTATGGCAGCGTTATCCGAACCCATATCGTGCGGGCGGAATATAAAAACTTTTTCTAGTTAAAAAATGACAGCCGTCAATTTGTTTATCTTCGAGGCTGAGTAGCATGACTACTGTTGATCGAATGTGTTGTTGCTACACACACGAACGAGCACACCCTTTAATTCAGTCTGGAGTTAATCATGAAATTACCTGCACACCTCGTATTTGCTGCTCTGTTGGCATTTCCCCTCAGCACCATGGCCGGTACAGCCATCGCTGCAGATACCGCACATAGCCATGGCCATGAGGTGCATGGCGCTATGGAGCTGAACCAGGGGCAAAAATGGGAGACTGATGCAGCGTTACGCCAAGGTATGGGCGCGCTGCATCAGATTGTTTCGAGAGGTCTGGACACAGCACACAAAAATGCACTGAAACCAGATGACTATAAAAAAATGTCTGGGGGAATCATGACGCAGTTCACCTATATCGTCGAAAACTGCAAGCTAGAACCTGAAGCCGACGCTCAGCTTCACATTCTGCTTGGCAATATCAGTCAAGGCGTCGATGTCATTGAGGGCAAGGTGTCGGGCGAGCAACCGGAAGAGGGGCTAATCAAGATGGCTCAGGCGCTGAACAGTTACGGGTCGTATTTCGACCATCCGAACTGGAAAAATTTTGATGTGTCCCACTAAGTACGTATGAACGTGCGTTGGGCATTGCCAGCGCCATCACCCAACAGGCCCTGTGGCAGCTACACCGACATTTTTAACAATAGCTTTGCCGTTGTGGCGCCACCGGTAATCGCCAACTCAATCACTTTACGACAATTTGGTTTTATCCAGTGCACGCTGCAGCCAGCCAAAAGATATGCGTTCCTGTTCCAGCCGCACGCAGAAGTCATTCTGCAGCCGCTGCCAGCGTATATCGTCATACACGCTCCGTTCTTCCGGTGTCAGGCGAGTCAACTCCCGTAAGGTCGGCGAAGGTTCAACACCCCATTGCCCACGGTGGGCCGTCAGGGTTTCGTTGTCCATCAGGAACGACATGACGTGCGGCATATGGCTGCGCAACTGATCCAGGATGGCGAAACCGTGCGTATCGATGTCCCCCCAGTAATACATGACCTTATTTTCCAGCCATTTCGCTTGCGCCAGCATGTCGAAACCGTAGCCTGCGCCAAACACCACCATGCTGTCCGCCAAAGCGGGAAAGGCAAGGAAATTCACCTCGTTTTCAGTAATAAAGACTCGCGATGCCGCGGGATAAAGCCTGGCAAAGGCGTCCTGCGTAATGGTAATGTCTTGATCCGTACCGCCCGGAAACAGGGCTTGCCGTGGATCCAGCAAGCGAAACCGCACACGTAGTGGTCTTTCGCGAAAGCCGTAGCGCGACAGAAAATTGCTGGTCCCGGTCACCGATGTGTCGATAGCAGACGCGGGCAAAATAATATCCAGCAGCTCCGACAGCACTGGGCGACGCCCTTCAATGAATTTACTGTGCATGCCAGGCAGATCAACCTGCCGCAGGTAAATGCCGGGGCGCGGATGGGCATGCAGCCAAGTCGCAATGTCCAGCAGACCGGACCAATCGTCGGCCAGCGCCAATCCTCGCAAAGGATACCTGGCCAGCCACGGCAACAAAGACGGCATCCGGGTACGAGTTTCGTCCACGATATCCGCAAACCGCAAAACCTCACGCCCCCGGCCTATCAGTCCAAACGCATCTTCGGGAGTGTCGACCCAGGCTTCATCCGGTAGAGCATTGCTGCCGATCACACGATGCCGGATAGTGCGCCAAGTCAGCCGATAGCTTTTTTTGGAATCGATTTTGGCCTGCGACTGCAAATCGCGTACCCATTCACGCACCGCCTCGAACCGTTCTGACATGTCGGTTGAGCTAGGCCCTTTTAGCACCAAGCGCAATGGAAACAAATCGGCAGGCTCGACCAGGTTGCGCAATAGCACGCCCTGACTCCAGCGCTTCTGTACCTGGGCACGCAAGTCTGCCGGCGTAGTCCAACTCAAGGCAACGCCCTGTCAAGATCGCCATAAGCCTGTTTTTCCCTATGATATTCCTCGATGCTGAGGTTGCGCAGGCAGGAGGTTCGCCCATCCGTATTGTCAACAAAGCCGACGCTGGATACGAACGGTTCGATGATATGAATTTTCTGCAGAGGCGTCACGATAAGCAGTTGCAAGTTCAGTTGCCGAAAAAGGTTCAGCCCATACTGGGCCGATTCGTCCGACCCGCGGCCAAACGCTTCATCTATAACGACAAAGCGGAAGGAACGCGACCGCACGGCGCCCCACTCCAGGCCGAACTGATAGGCTAGGCTGGCGGCCAGAATAGTATATGCAAGCTTTTCTTTTTGACCACCTGATTTTCCTCCAGAGTCAGAATAGTGCTCATGCTCGCTATCGTCTTCGCGCCAACGTTCGCTGGCGGCAAAAACAAACCAATTGCGTACGTCGGTTACCTTGCTCGTCCAGCGGCGGTCGTGCTCGGTCGTTCCTTCCCGTCCGCGAAAGCGCTCGATAATGTGCTTGACCTGCAGGAATTTGGCCTCGGAATACTGGGCATCGTCGGAACCGGTAAGCGCCCCTTCGGTACACGCGCGCAAGTCGGTCTGGAAGTCACGAATATCTGTATCGGCGGCAAGCTGCGCCTCCAGCACAATGTAGCGACCGGTGTTGTAGTCAATCTGTGTCAGCGATTCATTGATGCGGGCAATTCGTTCACGGATGGTTTCTCGTTCGCGGTTAAGTTGCGACTGGAAATTGGCCACTTCACGTATTGTGTTCTCGTTTAGAAGTTCCTTGAAACGGGCTTCGAAACGCGGCAAGTCATCGGCATGAAGCTGATCCAGCATGGCGCGGTATTCGTGACTAGCCTCAAGGCTAATGTCGACCTCCTGGGTCTCCAACCTATAGGCCTCTGTATATTCGGTCATAGCCCGGATGATTCCCGCGGCCAGGCGAGCCAGCCGTTTGTCGTCGGCGTCGATGCGCTCTTGCAGCCAACGGCGCATTTCCTGCTCACGGGGGTCGCAGGACTCGACACTGGATGGCAATTCGATCGCGGCTTCAGCCAGCATCGGCTCAATGCGCTCGAAATGGGACGCCTGAACGGAAAAATCAGCAGTCTCGCACACGGCCCTGACCTGATTAAGCAACGCCAGGGCATCGGAATGCTTCTGTTGCGCCCTTGACTGCGCATCCTTGCGCTTATCCAACTGCAGATCCGTGTCAGCCAGCACCGCCAGCAGCTCTGTCAGACGGCCGCTGAGTATGGCCAGTACGTCGGAGGCGGCTTCAAGTTCGCGCTTTTCGTTTTGCAGGCGAGTAATATCAAGTGCCAACGGTTGCCAATCGAGTTCACGAAAGTCACGATACTCGTCCAGCTTGCCCAAGGTTCCCAACTGTTGCTTCAGCGCAGCCTGTTCCTTCTGCAGCAAAGCAATACTGCCGCCCAGCTTCGAAATTTGCGCCTGCAAAGACCGCGCCTGGTTCTCCAGCGCGGCAATCTTGGCTTCATTGCTCCAGCCGAGCACGTAACGGCTGCGGTCATCGATGCGATGGCGATCATCCTTTTCGTGCCGCTCCCCAGGCGCCTTGATTTGCCCGTTACGAGTGATGGCCCTGGTTTCGCGACGGAACTGTTCTTGATTAGCGCAGCAGGCCACATCAAAGCGGTGACCTATTTCTGATTCCAGCCATCGATAAAAGCTCGAATCAGGTTTGATCGAAAGCTTGCGCACCAGCGAATCCGGATGCAAAGCAGGTTGATCGCCACGGGGTGACGTCCGCGCGGCGCGCACACGAAAATAGACCAGGCGCCCCTTTAGCCGGGTACGATCCACCCACTCAGCCACCTGAGGATAATGCGTATCGGGCACCAGCAAGGACAAACCAAAACTGCGCAACAGCCGTTCGGCAGCACCTTCCCAGTCCTTTTCATCATCGCGCACCTGGATCAATTCTCCGGCAAACGGCATATCGGCCTCTGACAGGCTTAACGCGGAGCATAATGCAGCACGCATGGCAATCTGTTGAGTCTCAATATTGCTGCGCCGCGATTTCAGGCTGTCGATATCCTGCGTCAGAAGCTCGTATTCCCGCCGCATCTGAGCAAAGTCGACCCCGGCTTCGTTCAGCTCGTTTTGCACCGTCGCCTCGCGCGCGACGGTCGTTTCGTGCATGCCTTGGCGCAGTCCGGCCTGCGCCAGAAAATCATCCGCATTCTGCAAGGAAGGCAAACCCAGTACAAGACTTAGTTTTTCATACTGTTGCCGCTTGACCAAGCGGCGCATGCGCTCCGCTTCTTTCTGCGTCAATTCGATTTCAAGCCGCTCGATCCGGTCGCCGCCATTATCGGCAATGGCGCGTCGTAGATCGCGTTCTTGCGCTCGTTGTCCATCGCGCGTTTCAGCAAGCTGCGCGATCTGACCGGCAAGGCGCCCGGATTCCTGACCCAGGGCTTCCAGGCGATTTTCCAGTAGACTTGCTTTAAGCCCGGCAAAATACGATCCGAGCGCATCGCGGCAGGCTCGCGACTGCCCTATACCGTCCAGTAGCGCTGCATGCCGCTGACAATCCGCCACCAAAGGCGTTAACAGCTCAACTTGGCGCTTAGCCTTCAGAACCGCCTCATGAGCCCGGTGCAAGTCATCGAAATGTGCGATCAGCGCCTGAATGCGCGGCACAACGTCGAACGGCTCCAGCATGTGGCTGCGGACGAAGTCAGTCAGGTTGCCCACCGACTTCATCGACACGGTTTGATGAAACAGCTCCAGTGCCTGGTCGTTGGCTATGCCAAATCGGCGTCGGAACGCCGCGCTATATGGGGGGAAGGAATCTTCGACGTCTGCCCCGCCCGCCCGCAAACGCTTGCGCAACTGGACGATATCGGTACCGAACTCCGCAAAATCGCCGGCGATCGACAGTTCGTTATCCGCCACGACATAAAAGCGCACAGGCTGGCCTTGAGGTTCCTTGAACCAGAACACTTGCGCCAGCGTCACTGTCTGATCATATCCAGCGTTATGGAAAACGCCCAGAATCACCGAGTAACTATTCTGATCGCGCAGCGCAACCGGCCGGCCCGCTCCGCCGACCTCGTTGCGTTCCGACTTGTAATGGCCCAACACGTACGAGCGCAGCGTTCGCTCGCGTGCTTCCGCACCAGCCGCCTTGTTGTAGGCAATCCGCTGAGCAGGAACCAGCAACGTTGTTACCGCATCGACGAGCGTCGATTTGCCCGAGCCGATGTCGCCCGTCAGCAGCGCATTATGGCCGTCGGGACGAAGTTGCCACACGCGGCGGTCAAATGTCCCCCAATTGAAGACCTCCAGCCGGGCAAGCCGGAAGCCGGAGCGCCCGTCGTCTCCTAGAAAATCCAGGCCCGGCATGTCATTCATCATTGGGTCCTGTTGGAAGAATGGCGGCCTGAGTTTGCAATGATGCCCGATAAGCCGCCAGATTCCGATCGAACTGGGCAAGCCACTGGGCATCGACAAACGCCTTCAAAATACGCTGTACCTCAATCATGCCATCTTGCCCGCGCAATTTGCGTACAAAACCCAGCTCGGCCACTTTATTGATATGCGTGTCGATTTGATCCACCAAACGGGTTTCGTTACTGCCCGCCGGTAGAAAAACGCGCATCAAATCGACTACATCGCTACGTGCCAGAATCAACCGGGTGTCGCTGCCGCTAGCGTCGAATTCAGCCAGTTTTTTACGTAGCAGCGCCAGCAACAGGCTGACGGGAAATGATAATGGTCGGCGCGCGACCAGGCGCGGCAACTTTGAGTCGTCTGACTCTTGCGTGTCGGCTTGCATTCGCAAGAACGCGTAGCCTTCCGTTTCGTCCAGCATCAGCGTCAAGCCCAGTACGCCAATGAAGTCGCGCACACGGCCCTGCAGCGTTAACAATGCGGCCCATTGCGCCGCGTCTTCGCGATAGACAATTCCTTTAAGTAAAGGAATCAGCACCCGGGCCAATTCTGGATCGCCGGCGGCGCTGGTGTCGACCAGCGACTCGGCCGGACTAGTCATATCTTGCATTTTTTTCGCACAGCCTATTTGTCGTAAAGTCTATTTGATATACACCACCCGCGGCATCACGGCCCGCTTCCAGCTCCCGTCGATGGCCTGCCAGGTAATGCTATCGTTTGCATCGTCATCCAGCATTACCTTGCCGTCTCCCCGTTCGCTAGCCAGCTGCAAATAAGCAATAAGCTCGGCAAGCCCCTGCTGAAGAGGATACTCTGCCATCAATTCCGCCAGTGTGATTTGAGAGCGGTTCTGCAAAGCCCGGCGCACGCGTTGCGACAGCTCCGCGCTATCGACCGTAAACTGGGAAAACAACGCCGTCGCATCGATATCCGTATCGCCCACGTCAAGTTTGCTGCTGCTAATCAGCGGTTTAATGGGAAGCGTATGCAACGGTCGCTCCATCGGCAATGCAACATCGGCAGCCGTATCGTCAATCTGCATGAAACTGCCGGAAGGCGCCACGTCTCGCACCGCCATCGCCTGGCTTTCAATGCCCCGCAGCAAATCCATAATGCGACGATTCTCCAGATAGGCCTGATCGTCAAGGAATCGGCGCAACTGCTGCGACAACAGGGCGACCGTGCGCTGCGTATGCTCGCCCGCTTCGAGCCAATCGTAATGCACGCGGCGCGTGCGAACATCGGGCTTAAGCTCAACAATGGGCGGTAGTTGCAAGACTTTGTCCAGCAGTTGAGTCAGTTCTTCCTGCCGGTCGTGAGACATCAGGAAATCCCAAAATGCCCGGAAGCTTCGGCCTTGGTCGGAATCGACAATCAAATCGCGCTCGCCAATGATTTGTGCCAGCAATTCGCCTTTACTGCCCTCCCACAACGCGATGCGCTCGCGGACGTGCCGATCAAGGCCACGAAAATTTTGCTCTACCTCGCGAAAGTCTCCCAACAGCTCGCGCGCCAGTCCCATGAATTGTTGAAAGCGATCCCGGATCGCCGTATCGTCCAGCAACGATAACTGCCCCTGCGAAACCAAAGCGATTTCCTGGTCGATTTCAGCGCGCTGTTTTTGCAGCTCCAACAAGCGTACTTCAGGATCAGTTTCGCTGCCCTGGCTCATTTGCTTGAGTAAGTCGAACAATGTAAGCAGACGAGACTCGGTACCCACAAAGCTGCGCTCGGTGAGGCTGGTTAGCCAGCCTATGGCTTTTTCCGTGGCGGGCATTAGGTCAAAATGAGGCTCATCGGAGTCGTTAGGGTAAAACTTGCGCAACCAACTGCGCTCGTTCGCGGCCCAGTCGTTCAAATAATCTTGCGCTCGTTTTGGAAACACCTCGGGGCCCAACTGCTCTCGCAGAGCAAACAACGTGTCTTCCAGTGCTTCGATAAGATCGGCCTGGCTTATGACCCGTACATTGGGCGCAACGAAAACGCGATGTAGAAAACTGGCTACTAAAGGAGCAGAGTCGGCGAGTAACAGACGCCATGCCGGATGCCGCCGTTGCATCGCCTCAAGGGTTGCATAGTCCATGGCCTACTTCAGTCTAATGTTGCAAAAGGGCAATTCCAATCAACTGAATATTACCGTAACCGCCAGAACACAGTGAAGCGCCAAAACACGGTTTTATCACCCTCGTAGCCTATGACCTGCCCTGGGCCGGTCCCTTAGCATCAAGACGATGAACACCACGCCGGCGCCCGCGGTGAGGCAACCGAACCATGCCACAAGACCCATAGACCATAAGGGCTGGCGCAGCGCGACGGCCAACGAACCGCAGAGCAGGACCCATCCCGCAGTGCGCAGCAGCTTCGTAACGCGCGAACTCAACAGGCGTCCAAACATGTCTTCCTGATGGCGTTCCATGGCCAACGCAAGGCAAGCAAAGGCCAGCACTGATAGCAACAGCATGCCCAGATAAGTCATCAGAGGGGCCCCGTGGCGGTGACTGACGGCGCAAGATCCAGGGAGGCGCCCGAAGCAGCAGTTCCAGGCGCACGCCTGGACTTGCGCGCGACCGGCCGCACTGCGGCCTTATGGCGCTTCACACGCATGGCCAACAAGGCATGCAACCCTCCGAACGCCAGCAGCGTCAGGTCGAATCCTGCGAACAGCCAATCACCGGTGGCGATGCTGTGCATGAGATTGCGATCGGTAGTGAGACCATTGACCAGCGGCAACAAGACCAGCAGCGCGGCGGCCAACCAAAGCAGTTCTATCCAGGCCCGCTTTGCCGGGCGTGCCAGCGCATAGGTCAAGGTAGCCCCCCAGACGATGAAGAGCAGATCGACCTCCCACACCTTGCGATCGGCCATTGCGGCCGGCAGCAGCCGGTTACCCCAGAAGAATGCAGCCATCGCCACAGACAGCCCTGCGATGGCCGCGATGTTAAGCCTTTCAACCAGGCGGAATCCGAAGTAAGGTCGCGCCGGATCCGGCAACCTGGCGCGCCGTTTCACCGTCCACATTACCAACCCTGTGCCAACCATGGCCGTACCCGCGAGGCTTACCAGGAAATACAGCCAACGCAAGGGGTAATCGGAAAAGCGACCCAAGTGCAATGCGTACATGACGCCACGTGTTTCAGCCGCCGCACCGACACGGTCTTTGGTCTGCAGCAACTGCCCAGTGGCGCCGTCGAACATCATGAACTGCGGGCTGGTCGAGACGCGCGCATCGTCGGCCCGCACGACAATCACGCGCGCCGACGCATCGCCGGGGTTATTGACGTTAACGCTGCCGACGCCATTACGGCCCCATCGTGCCTGCGCCTGTTCGACCATCCCGCCAACCGGCGCGAGCGCAGCCTTCTGTCCGCTCGGCTGGCCGGGGCGCACAAACGCGCTGAGCTCGGTTTGCATAGCCTGGCGCTGCGAGGCTTCTTTGAACGCGGCATCACTGCCCCACGGCATGTACATCAACATCAGTGTGATCAATCCGGTATAGGTGATCATGAGGTGAAACGGCAAACCCAGCACCGACAGCGCATTATGCGCATCGAGCCAGGAACGCTGGCCCTTTCCTCCCCGGAACGTAAAGAAGTCGATGAAAATTTTCTTATGCGTGATGACGCCGCTGACGATGGCGACCAGCATGAACATGCCGCAAAGTCCCGCAAGCCACCGGCCCCACAGGACAGGAAGGTAATGCAACTGGAAATGGAAACGATAGAAAAATTCGCCGCCGATGGATTCACGCACGCCGATCGCCTGCGCAGTAGCTGGATCCAGCGTCGCCCTTTTGAAGCGCTTATCATCGCGCCAAAATGCACTGGCCGTGTTGTTGCGTGCGTCGGGCAGACGGATGCCCCACTGCGTACTGGTCGGTGCCAGCGTCTGCATGGTTGCAATCAATCGTGGCGCCAAGTCGGCCGCATCGGCCAGTTGCAACTGGGCCGGGACGTCCGGCCGCATCCACTGCGAAATTTCATCGCGAAAGTAGCTGGCGGTACCAGTGAGGAACATGGCATAGAGCAACCAGCCGGCAAGCAGCCCCGTCCAGATGTGCAAATCCGACATGGTCTGGCGGATGCCGGGCGCCTTGGCAACTTTGCGCGCCGAAGCTCCGGCGGCGGCCTCGGTGGAGGTATTAGTTTGCATGGGTTTTATTGCATCCACACCGAGCTTGCGGCAATCGCAAGCGGCAAAGCCGCCACGAGCAAGCCGCCCCAGGCTCGCCAGGCCGACCTGACGGCAAACACCCACACAACAGCACTCGCGTAGACCGCAAAGCTGGCCAGCATGCCGGTAAGTACGGCTTCGCTGCGTGAGATAGGCAAGGCCACGGCGGCGACGCTGGCCAGTGCAGCAAGTGCGTAGCCACCAACTAGCGCTGCGACGATACGAGAGGCCAAAGGGCCTGCTGAATGGGTCAATCGAACAAGGGTATGCATGTCAGAGCAATGATTTGATGTACATAAGAGTCGAAGTTGACCCGATCGGGTTCACTGTTACCGCGAGGCGGTATGAATGAGAAGGATTCTCATTATAGTTAGTGAACTTCGAAAATTGCAAGAACTGCAGCGCTCCCCGCTATGGCTCGTCGTCGAAACATATGCTTTCAAATTAAATAGGATCGTTAATGATAATCATTCTTATTCCTGAATTATTATGCCCGCACTATAAATGCCAGGGAGAAGCACCAGATGTCGACGTCGTTCAACCAATCCAACCGGCCTGCGGCTTTGGCGGTCATCATATTCGCGATGGGGATGGCACCGTCCGTTTTCGCGCAGGAAGCCACCGAGGCGACACAGCTTGCGCCGGTAACGGTGGTCGGGTCCAGCGGAGAGGCCATCGGATACGTTGCGGAACAAACGTCGACCGCCACCAAGACGGACACGCCACTGATCGAAGTACCCCAATCGATATCGGTGATCACGGAAGACCAGATGCGCGAGCAAGGCGCGCAAACACTCAATCAAGTGTTGCGCTACACCTCCGGAATTGCACCGGAAACACGCGGCGCCACCGCGTCGCGCCTTGATCAATTCACTGTACGGGGATTTTCCGCCACCACACTGCTTGATGGCTTGCGCGTATTCGGCTCGCGCGACGCCCTGCCGCAAGTCGACGCCTACCGTCTGCAGCAGGTTGATGTACTTAAGGGACCGTCTTCGGTCATGTTTGGCCAGGGCGGGCCCGGCGGTGTAGTCAACCAGATCAGCAAGCGGCCAACGTCGGATGCGCGCAACGAGGTAGAACTGCAAGTCGGCAACTTCGACTACCGACGCGCCAATTTCGATTTCTCCGGACCCGTAGACGAGTCAGGCCAGTTCCTGTATCGGCTGACAGGGTCTGGTTATATGTCCGACGGCCAGCTCAACGAGACCGAAGAACGTCGCTATTTTATTTCACCGTCGTTCACCTGGCAGCCATCCAGCGACACCCGCTTGACGCTTCTTGCCAACTTGCAGCGTGATCCAGACATGGGCTCCTACGGCTCATTGCCCAGGGTACGCACGCTGGTCGACGCACCAGACGGCTACAGGCTCCCACCCGACTTCTACGATGGCGACGCCGGCTTCGAGACCAGCGACCGGCGCAATCATTCCATAGGCTACGATTTCGAGCACCGGTTCAACGATGCCTTTACGGTGCGCTCGAATGCGCGCTATTTGCATGCCGAAGGCGTCTACCGGTCGGTCTACTCCAACGGATACGTCCCGGGCAGCAATTATCGGCTACTGACGCGCAGCAAAGGCGGCACCGATGTGTCGATGGACACCTATGTGATCGACAATCACCTGCAGGGGAAATTCGTCTCCGGAGCGCTGGAGCATACAGTTGTCGCGGGTGTGGATTTTGCGCATCTGGACTCCGATACGCTTGCCAGCAGCTTCGATGCCACCCTGCCCCTGGATGTGTTCAATCCCAATTACCATCAGAATATCGGACAACTGAACTGGATCAGCGACACGAATCAGCGTCAATACCAGACCGGAGTGTATTTACAGGATCAAATCAAGATCGACCGCCGTTCGGTGCTGCTTGGCGGACGCTACGACTGGTCCCGCACGGTTACCAACGGCACCAACCTGACATCATCGGCCGCCACCTCGAGCGCAACACGCGCCGAGGCGTTTACAGGCCGTGTTGGCGTCATCTATAACTTCGATAACGGCATAGCGCCGTACATAAGCTATGCCGAATCATTCGAACCGCAATCCGGCACCGATGCCAACAACAAGCCCTTCGATCCGCTCGAGGGAGAACAATGTGAAATCGGCGTGAAGTACCAACCGCCGGGCACCAACGCCCTCTATTCCATGGCTGCCTTCGACACCCGTCGCAAGAACATGCTGACCACCATACCCGGCTGCGTGGGTTCACGCTGCCAGGAACAGACCGGGGAATTACGCACACAGGGCCTGGAACTGGAGGCTCGCAGCGAATTGGCTCGCGGATTGAGCGTGATCGCCAACTATTCATATATCGCCAACGAATACACCAAGGACAATGCCACAGCAACCCGCCCCAGCCTGGAAGGCACTACGCCTTATGGCATTCCGAAACACCAGGCATCCGTGTGGGCACGTTATCAGTTGCAGAGTGGCCCGCTTGCCGGACTGGGAATGGCTGCAGGAGCACGCTATCTTGGCAGCAGCTCTGGGGGCACAAACGATGCCTTCAAAGTACCGGCCGCCACATTGGTGGACGCCGCCATCGACTACGATCTCGGGCGCGCCAGCGCATCGCTGAAGGGCATGTCCGTAGCGCTGAACGTCAACAATCTGTTCGACAAGGAATACGTCGCTTCATGTTACTCGGAAGAATGGTGCTGGTATGGCTACCAGCGCAGCATACGGGCGAGCCTGCGGTATCGCTGGTGATTGATGCATTGCGGATCACGGACGCTTAACGTACCGGCACGACTAAAGCGCTAATAAAACCCTTGGCCTGGGCGGCGAGCCTGGACTGGAACTGAAAAATCCAGGCCCTTGACCGCCGCTTCAAGCTCGATGCCCGCGCCCAGGCGTCCCCATATCGTGCTCAAAATCGGATCCATGAACGGCTGCAGGCGCTGATTGATCGCCACGCCGACATCCTTCAAGATTGCACTGAAAAGGTCGCACAGCGTACTTTCGGACGGCATAAATTCGTCAATGATAAGATAGGCCGGATAGCCGTGCAGCGCGAGGGGTATCTCGACCTGGGAGATGCCGCCGAAGGCTTGTGAACCACCGCGTAGCCCCAGCAAGCCGGACGGCGCCGGGCGATTCGAGAACCATGCGACTCTTACGGTACTCAATACGCGCATGACTTTGCTTTCATGGTAGAAATGCTTGTCCGCATTAAAATAGTAAACCCGACGCTGCGGGCGGCCTGGCTGCGTCTCTAATGAAAACGCCGCTACTTCAGGTAAGGCTAATGCGGGCCTGTTACTTAATAAGCTTTCTTTCTTGTCTGCTGGATCAGTCATGTACGGCCAAGTCGCCATCAGTGGGCGGTAAATAAATCGAATGTTTGGAACGGTCGAGCGGCACTTTACACCCAAATCACTACCAACACTCGTGGCAGTCACTCGGTTGGCTCTGATAAAGCAGTTCTATTCAACTACTAGAACATACCGCCCATGCCTGTTCGCTCGGTCGTGTTGACCAGGAGTACCATATAAACTCCAAGCACTGCCACTTCCCCAATGCCGTCCAAGAAGAACGCCGCCACCCACACGCTGCCCACTCCCGCGGAGGGCCGAAAAGCCGTCGGTGTACGGTTACGTGCTACACGCAGAGGTTCAGCGCGCCATTTGCTGACCCGCTCACAGTTGCAGGAAAGCATGATCGTGGCGACACCACCACCGCTGCGCAACGCCTGTGTTGCCGGTTTCCAGGCCGCACTGGCCATACTCATCGCCCTAGCCCTTACGCACGTGTCGCCATGGCCGCAACTGGTCGGCTTTCCCGCCCTGGGCGCGCTTGCCGCTCTATTTGGACGCTACGCATCGCTGCAACGACGCAGGAAAATCGTATTCATTTGTGGCGCCCTATTGACCGCAGGCGTCTTTATCCCTTCATTGGTTTCCTTGGCGGGCGCCGCTCCGGCGGCAATGGTGGTGGTCCTGGCGTTGAGTGCCGGCGCTTTCACCATAGCGGTGTCGACATGGGGCCTGGGTGGCCCCGGGGCAGTTATTTTTGTGTTCGCCGCCGGTGCGGTAATGGGTCCGGTCGACGCGTGGCAGACGGTGGTCGAACGTACTGTGGCGACCGGCTTGGGAGCGCTGCTCGCTTTCACTATTTGCGCATTGACGGATCGCTTGCGATCACGAGAAGCGGCAGGCTCGGCCCCGCCGGCCTTGAAGCCACCGCCGATGTCACACCAGTTGGTTGTCGCCGGAAGAATCACCCTGGGCGCGGCCATCGTGGCGGGGATTTCTCATGCGGCGGGCTGGCATTATCCGGCTTGGGCCGCCATAGGCGCCACGGCCGTGATGCAGGGCACACACTTGCATGTAACCATGAACCGCTCTCTACAACGCATGGCCGGAACAGTGTTGGGCGCCTGCATCGTGTGGGCCATCCTGGCGCAGGACCCAGGCTTCTGGGCCGTGGCGGCGGCCATTGTGCTTTTCCAGTTCATTACTGAAGTGATCATCGGATACAACTATGCCTTGGGGCAAATTACCATCACGCCCATGGCCCTGCTGATGACCCACCTTGCCGCCCCCGTGGCCGCCTCCAACATGCCGGTCGAGCGTGTGTTGGACACAATCGTGGGCGCGGCGCTTGGCATTGTGTTCGCCTTGATTTTTTCAACGGTGGATGATCGCGCGTATCTGGCGAGGCGGCGCAGGAAGATGCAGGCTAGGCGCTGAATAGGTTCGTCCAGCCTAGCCCAAAATCCCATCAAGCAAGAGGTATCCTGGTAGCCAGCCCGTGAGGATGCCCTGAAGAATGGCCAGTACTCCGGTCATCCTTGCAATGGGTTTTTGCATTGCAAGCAGCAGGAAAAACAAAAACCATAGCAATGCCCAGGCCGCCCAGTTCAAGCCCAGCCAAATGTCCCAGGCCGTGGTGGAGTTTTGCAGGGTAGCAATGGAAACAGGAGTAATCGTGATTGCGACAAAAAGACTGAACCAACCCAGGCCGCGACCGTCTGCACCGTTGAACCGGTTGAAGGCCACCCACAGATATGTGAATGAGAACAATAGCGTAAGCGCTGCTGCCTTGATTGAACCAGCGTCGGCACCCGCTCCAAAGGCAAGTTGCAGTGCGACCAGTAAGGTGACCCCTCCTGAAAAAACGTTGATGACCCATATTTCCTTGTCACCAATATGATTAAGCAACCACAGTCCGTTGAGACTGAGCACGGCACCCACATAGAGAAGAGCAAGACCCAAGAGCATGGCAACTCCTTTGTTTCTTGTATTGGAACCAAGGTCGGTTTTATCGGGACGGTATAGCCGTCCTCATACCGGCGAGAAAGGATCAGCCTCGCCGGCATGCTTAAAAGCACCGCCCTTAGATGGGCTTTAGTGACTGATCATCCAGGGCCGTTTATCAGGAAAGGACCGTGTCTCGCCGGTACTGCCCGAGGCCGACTTGACCGTGGCCGAAGCGCAGCACCCACACCCGAAAGGGTGCGGCTTACTGGTGTAGGCCTTGGAATTTACCGGCTCGTGCGATGCTTTCTCGTTGACCGCCATGGCATGACGTCTCCCTCCTTTCATAATCGCCAGCCGGGGCGCATTAAGAAGAAGCCGCAATGACGGAGAAGCGCAAAACGGGCAGCCCACAACGGCATCACGCGCAGCAATACTGCTAAACGCTTCGAAGGGACCGCACTTGTTGCAAACGTAATCGTATGTGGGCATGGTCGTCCTCTGTTAAAGATCGGGTGAAAGAGGCATGTCCGCGCTTTCGAACTTCTGCACCACGGGACCTGCGGATCCGGGATTGATATCAAAATCAAATATCTGTGTTGGCAACCACAACGTTGCGCATGAGTTGGGAATATCGACAACGCCGCTGATATGCCCCTGGACCGGAGCCGTTCCAAGAATTGAATACGCCTGGGCCCGGCTATAGCCGAACTTGGTCATATATTCAATGGCATTCAAGCAAGCCTGTCGATAGGCCACGTTCACATCAAGGTAGTGCTGCTTGCCTTGTTCATCGACAGAAATTCCTTCAAAGATGAGGTAGTCGTTATAGTGCGGCGTGATCGGACTGGGTTTGAAAATGGGATTCTTGATACCGTATGCGGCCATGCCGCCCTTGATCACCGACACCCTCATGTGAACCCAGCCCGCCATTTCAATGGCGCCGCAAAAGGTAATCTCGCCGTCACCCTGGCTGAAGTGCAAGTCGCCCACCGACAAACCCGCCCCATCGACATAAACTGGAAAATAGATCTTTGATCCTCGTGACAGGTCTTTGATATCGCAGTTGCCACCATGTTCCCGCGGAGGAACGGTGCGTGCCCCTTCCGCAGCTGCTTTGTCCCTCTGCGCCCCGGTCAACTTGCCCATGTGGGCCGTCTTCTCGAATGGCGCGTTGGCCAATGGAGGTACGCGATTCGGCTCTGTCGCGATAAGCCCGACCTCGCGTTCGTTCCAGTCCGCCAGCATCTTGGGATCCGGCAAGCACCCTATCAGACCGGGATGAATCAGGCCCGCGAAGCTGACGCCGGGGATATGGCGCGACGAGGTGAACATCCCCTTGAAGTCCCAAATAGACTTTTGCGCCTCCGGGAAATGATCTGTCAAAAATCCGCCGCCGTTCTTCTTCGAGAAGAACCCATTGAAGCCCCACATTGAGTCCGACTTAGCGCCTATATCGAGGAGCTCGACGACCAGCAAGTCACCTGGCTCGGCGCCGCGCACGCCCACAGGCCCCGTAAGAAAGTGAACGATCGTGAGATCGATATCGCGGACATCATCGGCACTATCGTTGTTCTTGATGTATCCGCCGGTCCAGTCATATGTTTCAAGAATGAAGTCGTCGCCCGGCTTGACCCATGTTGCCATTGGAATGTCGGGATGCCAGCGATTGTGGATGTTCTCGTTTTCATAGGGCGATTGGTCTAAATCGACTTTTATCAGAGTTTCGGCCATCGTGATTTCCTCTCGAATCTACGTTTATATGGATGGAACTCGGAGCTTCCAACGTTCACTGGCCGGCCAAGGTTTGTACCGCTGCAAGCTGGCCGGATGCCGAGCTTCCTGAGGGGAATCATGTAGGCGCGGCCCTTTAACTCCAATACGTTAATTAACGTACAAACACACTGACCGCGAGGGATACGCCAAGGGTAAATCGCCTTGCGCAAAAATTTCAATTCGGGTAATTTGGCTTTGCGGATTTGACACTCTTCAAGAGTGTCAATATGCATCTGCAAGCGGCCGATAGAATAAGCTCATATTCAATGCGCAGCCAATGACTCCACAGAAAATCTTCCGTATTCGACGCGAATACAACCGATGGGTCGCCAATGAATCAATAGAAGATTATGCGTTGCGTTATACGCCGCGGAGCTTTCGCAAATGGTCCGAATGGCGTGTCGGCAACACGGCGATCGGTGCTGCGTCCTTCCTCGCACTCGAGGCGATAGGCGCAGCCATGGCATTGAGTTATGGTTTTTCCAACGCGCTCTGGGCCATTCTGGTCGTGGCTCTTATTACGTTCCTGACGGGTCTTCCTATCAGTTACTACTCCGCGCACTACAACATAGACATGGACCTGCTGACACGTGGCGCCGGCTTCGGATACATGGGCTCTACGATCAGTTCGCTGGTTTATGCAAGCTTCACGATCATTTTCTATGCGCTCGAGGCGGCTATTATGGCCGTAGCCTTGCAAATGTGGATCCCCTGGCCATTGGGTGTCTGGTACGTCATTTGTGCGCTGGTTATCGTGCCGTTCGTTGCGCGCGGGGTCACCCTGATTTCCCGCCTGCAGGTCTGGAGCCAGCCCTTATGGGTGGCCTTGCTGATAACTCCCTATGCCGCCATTCTGTGGAAACAGCCAGAAGCCTATTCGGCATTTACGCAGTTTGTCGGTTCAACTTCAAAAAGCAGTCAGTTCGATCCGGTCATGTTTGGACTAGCGGCCACGGCCGCCTTTTCTCTCGTTGCGCAAATTGGAGAGCAAGTCGACTTTCTGCGATTCCTTCCCGAACGGACTACGGCCACCCGGAGAAAATGGTGGACGGCCGTTATATTGGCGGGACCGGGATGGATCGTACCAGGGGCCCTGAAAATGCTGGGAGGCGCCTTCCTGGCACACCTGGTGCTCGCGTCGGGCGCGCCCGCAACCGACGCGCTGGAACCGACGCAGATGTATCTCCTGGGCTTTTCGTTTGCGTTCAGCGATCCAGGATGGATTCTCGGCATAACCCTGATCTTTATTCTTGTTTCCCAAGTCAAGATAAATCTGGTCAACGCCTATGCGGGCTCCCTGGCCTGGTCGAATTTTTTCGCGCGCTTAACTCATAGCCATCCCGGAAGAGTCGTCTGGCTGGTCTTCAATTGTTTGCTGGCCTTGCTGCTAATGAGCCTTGGGGTGTTCGAGGCGCTGGAAAATGTACTGGGCTTCTACAGCAATGTTGCCGTCGCCTGGGTCAGTACCCTGGTGGCGGACCTGATGATAAACAAGCCCCTCGGTCTAAGCCCAAGAGGCATCGAATTCAAACGCGCACATCTATATGACATCAATCCCGTAGGACTGGGGACGATGATTATGGCCGCAACGGCCGGCATTGCCGCTTTTTCAGGGTTGTTCGGAACGGAGCTCGCCGCATTTTCACCGTTCATCACCATGGTCGTATCCTTTCTGCTCTCGCCTTTGCTGGCATGGCTGACTGGGGGCCGCTACTATCTGGCACGAGAACCAATGGCCGCCGGTGAGCCGGGACGTATGATTGCATGTTCGGTTTGCGAAAACAGTTTTGAGTCGGAAGATATGGCGCACTGTCCTGCTTACGAATCAACGATTTGCTCGCTATGCTGCACGCTCGAATCGCGCTGTAACGATCACTGTAAAAAGCGATCGCGAACTGCAGAACAGGCACAGCAATTGTTATCCAGGATACTGCCTGCCTCACTAACCCATATGGCCAGCCACAGGGTCAGCCGTTACATAGTGGTCATGCTTTCCCTATGCACGCTCGGAGCCGTGGCTCTGGGCCTTCTTTATGCTCATCAGCTGACCATTGCGACAACGCTCGGAGCACGCGAGCTAACTGGCGGAATTTTCATCAAACTGTCGGCGGTATTGCTCATTATCGTCGCGGTATCAAGCTGGCTTATCGTGCTGGGCAGCGAAGGCCGACGCCTGGCTCAGGACGATCTGAATCGTCAGAACGAGCTTCTCTTGCGCGAAATACAAGCGCACGAACGCACGGATGCGGCATTGCAAAAAGCCAAGGAAGCCGCTGAGTCCGCGAACCAGGCCAAGACGCGCTATGTCGCAGGCATATCTCATGAATTGCGCACACCGCTCAACAGTATCTTGGGTTACTCGCAAATCCTGCTCAGGAGCGAGCATCTGCAACCCGCGGCGCGCGCCGCCATGCATACAATCCAGCACAGCGGCGAACACTTGCTCGGACTGGTGGACGAGCTACTGGACCTGGCACGTATCGAGGCGGATCGGGTACGGCTTGAGATGGCGGCTGTTTCGCTCGGCGAATTCCTCGACGAACTGCTGCTGATGGTACGTCCCCAAGCAGAAGCTAAAGGCCTCTTGCTGCTTCACACCCGTAGCGGAGAAATGCCGCCTTACGTGAAGGTCGATAGCAAACGGCTACGACAAATCTTGATCAATCTGCTCACCAACGCAATACGTTTCACCGATGCAGGATGGGTGAAGCTTCACGTGGAGTGCAGTACAGGCTCGGTATTGTTGGAGGTCGCCGACACTGGCATTGGCGTCGCAGAGCAGGATAAGCTGCGGATCTTCCTTCCTTTCGAGCGCGGCGCCGTCGGGCGCTTACGAGGCGAACCGGGCGCCGGCCTGGGACTTACCATCACTGAAAAACTCGTTCAGCTAATGGACGGTACTTTAACCCTCAAGAGCTCTCCAGGCATTGGCAGCTCGTTCATCGTCCGATTACCTGTCATCAAAGTGGAAGCCGGCGAACAGGCGCCGCATCGCGATGTCACGGGACACGCTGGAGTCCGGCGCAGACTGCTCGTGGTCGACGACCAGGCCGTGCAACGACATATGCTCACCGACATGCTGACTCACCTGGGTTTTGATGTTCTCGAAGCCGCCAGCGGTCAAGAATGCATTGAGGTCATGAAAACGCTATCTGTAGATGCCATCCTTCTGGACATCAGCATGGACGGACTCGACGGCTGGGAAACGGCAAGACATCTGCGCACCATCAATCGGGTAACGACACCTATCATTTTTGTCTCGGCAAGCGTATTCGGGAATGCTGACGAAAAATGCCGTCAACTGGGATGCCAAGGGATCATTGCCAAGCCAGTCATGGAATCCGAGCTGATGCAGACCTTGCAAAAGCAACTGGGACTGGAATGGATCTACGCACATCCCTTTGCGCAGAGCCAAGCCTCCAATGCGCAGATGATGAAGCTTACGTTTCACAAAGATACGTTGGCCGAGCTGCTACAACTGACGCGCATGGGGCACATAAGGGGCCTTTGCAGCGCGATTGAACATATTGCCGCCACGGACCCTGAGCTTTCCGAATCCTGCCAGAACGCCAAAGAGCTCCTCGATCGATTCGAGCTTAACGCGCTGGAGCACGCCTTAATGGAGAATGAGCATGACCTATCCTCTTCCTGACAATCCAGAAGGTCGCCTGATAGTGCTTGTTGTCGACGATGTGCCAGCCAGCCTGGGCGCGCTGTATGAAACGCTGGAAGCGGCAGGCTATATAGTCCTCGTCGCGTGTGATGGATATACGGCGTTGCAACGACTCGCGCGAGTTATGCCGGATGCCATTCTATTGGATGCGATGATGCCTGGCATATCGGGATTCGACACCTGCCGCCGAATCAAGGCTGACCCCGCCACGCGACATCTTCCTGTAATCTTCATGACCGGACTTTCCGAGACAGCACATGTACTCGAAGGCTTTGCTTGTGGAGGTGTGGATTATGTAGTGAAGCCGGTAGACGCTTCAGAGGTCCTTGCACGCCTGCACACACATCTTGGCAATGCACGGGCTTTCCAGTCCGCTCAGGTTGCGATCAATGCCTACGGACTTGGCGTGATCATGATCAACGATGAAGGGATCGTTTCATGGAAGTCGTCCTACGCGATTGAACTACTCATGCACTACGGCATTGAGCCGGAGTCGACCACGATACCGAGCGCATGGTGGTCTAAAGAACCGGGCACGGTGACAATAAGCATCACCGATCAGCCCACGGCCAGAAGCTTGGTGGTGCGCAATATGGGTGCCGCAGGCGTAAACGAAACCATGCTGCTGATTGAATCAAAGAATAGCCTGGATATGCTGCCGGACCGCCTCGCCAGCGCCGCGCTGACGCCGCGTGAGATAGAGGTGCTTTCCTGGCTGGCCAAGGGCAAAACCAACCGCGACATTGGAGACATCCTGGATCGAAGCCCGCGCACGGTAAACAAGCACCTGGAACATATTTTCGAGAAACTGGGAGTGGAAACACGCTCAGCCGCGGTGAACGTATGGTCGTGCCTGCGTGGCGGAGCTGCCGATATGCCAATAGAAACGCTCTACAGCCCCAACCACCGCAACACGCCCCGCCCCGCCATTCGGCCGCTCGCAAAGCAAGCCGTCAATAAATAGCCGCCGGTCGGGGCCTCCCAATCCAGCATCTCGCCTGCGCAGAATACGCCGGGCATATTCCTAATATGCGGGAATTATGCAAGCACAAATTTGTTTACTCGATAGCCGTCCGGATGATCGGTATACACCATATTCACCGGTGCATCGAGTGCGACCTTGTCCACGTTTTCATGATCCATGTAACTGACCATGATCGGCCCTTCTTCAAGCTGAACAGCCACAACCAGATGCGGCGCGGGATAGGCGGGCAGATACTGACGATGAAACACAGTCCACGAAATGATTTTTGCGCGACCTGAAATAGGCGCCCACTCGTACTCCATGCTCAGCGATACCGGGCATGCCGGCCCCGGCGGATAGCGAAAAACACCCGATTCCGGACAACGCTGGAGTTTCATCCGGCCTTCGGCGATGCTGTCCCACATGGGTTTGTCATACATGGAGTAATAACGCGGCGACTTGCTCATAATGCTGATTCCCCTTAAACACCATAAATTATGGACATGGCCTTGCCGGCGACATCCGACACATATTGCACATGTCGGCAATTTGCCACTTGCCTGGCGCCCAGGCCGCCGCGCAATTGACGCACCGCCTCTATCTGATGGCTCCACCCCTGCATGTAGGATTCAGACAAGTGCCCACCGTGCGTATTGATCGGAAGTCCGCCGCCCACGCCAATTCCTTTCTCGGCAATGAACTCTGCCGCAGCGCCCTGCCCACAATATCCAAAGCCCTCGAGTACGAAGAATATATGCGGGCTGAAGCTGTCATATACGAGCAGTGCATTGATATCCTTGGGTCCGACGCCGGCAGCTGCATACACTTGTTCGGCCGCGTTCAATTGCGCCGGTCGATAAAAATCGATCAACCTCGGCCCAAGACTGGTGGCATGATGATTAAGATCGGAACGCCCCAAACCGTTGATATAGACCGGCTGCTGTTTACAACGCTTTGCGCGTTCTGCCGACATGATAATAAGCGCGACACCACCGTCATTAATCAGACAGTAGTCATTCATGCGTAGCGGCGCGGCGATGTAGTTGCTCGCAAGGTATTCGTCGATCGTCAAGGACTTGTTTTGCATCAGGGCATTCGGATTCAGGTTTGCCCATTGACGCTGCCCAACGGCAACCTGTCCCAGATCCCTGTCTGTCACACCACATAATTCTTTATAGCGCTGAAACATCAAGGCATAGAGCGCACCTTGCGACGTCAATCCCCACGGGCTGTGATAGACGTATGACAAGAACGAACCACCCCCCATAGCCTCCGGCCCGCCGTATTGGACGGCAGCTGAACGTTGATCGTTTCCATATACGAGGGCCACGACCTCTGCCATTCCGGACTTGATGGCCAAAACAGCCTGGAATACCGATTGCACGGCGTCTGCCTGCCCACCCCACCTGGGATCAATGTTAAGAATCTCTCCCATCCGCTCGTAGGCGGTCGTCGGACCGACAATCAAGCCGTCAACTTCGTCACGTGAAATACCAGCGTCTTGCAATGCACGATTAAATGCCAACGTTGCATAGCCGTATGAGTCGTAAGGCTTTTCGCCGTTACGCACCCTTTTGTAATCTTCGACCCAATCCGTATGACCGATGCCGACCACGGCCGAAATATTCGATGTGCTGGTATCGACCTTTTCTGATCTATTTTCCACTGCCACATTCCCCGTCGATAGGTTTACACCGCATAAACGGTGTGCGAGCTCTTCGATAATGCGTCCCTGCAGCTCAATGCCAAAGGACGCGCGCGAGCGCTTAATAACTTTGCTTCGTAAGCTGATAGTTCAATATATGAACCAATGAACTCATAGCATTATGATTTTAGCTGACATAACTACAGCAATGTCCCATAAACAATAGACAACTAGTCCATATAATGAGATATGGCAAAACCGATAGCCAGAAATAGTGGTAGCCGTACGAATGTATTGATCCCGTTAGCAAGGAAGAGCGATCAGCAAATGCCGCTAATAGCCCTTTGAAAGATCGACTTGATTCACCAATGCATCAGCTTGCATATAGCGCCTCAGGTTTTCTTCGAACAGCACAATGCCCCGCTTCCAGTATTGTTCTGTATTACCGGCTGTGTGGCTGGTCAATACCACATTGGGGTGGGTCCATAAAGGGTGATTCGAAGGCAAAGGTTCCTGATCAACCACGTCCAGGCCGGCTCCAGCCAAGGGGCCATGATCCAGTGCATGCAATAAGGCGTCGGTCGACACCGTGCTGCCGCGCCCGACATTATAAAAATAGCTGCCGGTCTTCATTACTGAAAACACCGGCTCACCGATCAATGCTTCGGAGGCCTCCGTACCAGGAAGACAGGCAACAAGATGATCGACCTGGGCAGCAAGTGTAGAAAGCTCATCACTGCCATATACGATATCCACTCCCGGGACAGGACTTGGATTGCGCCGCACACCCATCACCCGCATGCCCAAGGCAACCCCTTTCTCAGCTAGCGCTTGTCCGATGGCGCCTAGCCCGACAATGCCCAGGGTCTGGCCCCGCAACTCAAACAGCCGTAACTCCTGACTTTTGGTCCAGACCTGATTGCGCTGGGCACGTGCCAACACAGGTAGCGCACGTGCAAAGCCGAACATCAGCGCCAACACATGTTCGGCAATGTTGGGAGCGGCAACACCCCTGCTGTTGGTCACCACAATGCCACGCTGTCGCACGGGCCCGGCATCAAAGCCGTCGGCACCGGCTCCTAGCAGATGCATCCAGAGCAGCGACGTACCAGCCTGAATAATCATGTCGGTCGGCCACCCGAAGAAGACCTCTGCATCATCAAGCATGGCCATCACATCCGCCCTGCTTCTGGAAAAAGCAAACGTCACATCGGGAAAGGCCTGTTGCAGGCTTTCCACGTAGGTCGGTTCAAGTCGAAAACCCACTACAACTTTAATGCGTTTCATATCGATCCTTGAGCGCGGATGAGGACTCATACGCCAATCAACAAGATGCCGCTGGACATGCTGACAATATGTCGCGGACCCGAATGCGCTGCATCGCAAACGCTGTATCGAAAAATGTTTCCGGCGATGCCTGGCAGCCGCCGTGAACGAAACAGTCGGCAGCCTTTTCCAGCAGCTCGGATTCGGTCAAAGGCGAATCAGGTCCGCCACGTAGCTGTGTCACCATTTTTTCCAGCGTTTGGCCCGATTTTGTCGAAATCATAATCCGATTCCACCGAGGGCTGGCGGCCCCGTTATCTTCCCTGGCATGAACCTTTTCGAAGAACTGCTGTATGGACGGACGCCGTACCGCCTCATCAGTAAAGCTGACCAACTTTACGTAGCCATCATGGATCGCCGCCGCGACGGCATAATGCATACTGAACTTCGCTTCAAGCCCCGTTTGCGGACGTGGGTGTATCAAAGGCACCATCGCGCGGTGGTTGCACGTCACATCGACGTGATCGATCTGCTCAAGAGCGAGACCATGTTCGGACTTGAGATCCAGAACACCATCGATGGTGCGATGTGTGGCGTAGCACAATGGATACTTCTTGATTTCAAGACCGCTATCGATAATTTCGAGAGAGCCGGAACCAAGGGTATCCATTTGGGCATGCAGGTCCTCGCCGTTCGCATAGAGGCTCATGTAACCATAGGAACCGTTGACCGCCATCGGGGAACTGTCGAAGCCTTTTTGAGCAAGCAGCACCGAACGCACGGCCGCCGCGCCGCAATTGCCCGCCTGAAACGACTTTGCCATGGTGCCAAAATTAGCCCGTGTACCACCTGATTGCGCAACAGCAAGGCCCAATGCGTTGGCGATCTGCTTGCGATCCAAGTTCAACAAATGTGCGCACGCTGCCGTCGCACCCAATGTTCCAACCGACGCTGTTGAATGCCATCCCTTTGCGTAATGATCGCCAACCATGGATTTGGCCAGTTTGATCATCACCTCGAATCCGGCAACAAAGGCAGCCGTCAGTTGAGCCCCAGTTTTATCGTAAGCGTCGGACAAAGCAAGCAGCGCCGGCAACAAGGCAATGCTTGGATGACCACGCATTGGCGATGTCACGTCGTCAAAATCCAGGACATGGCCGGCCGTTCCGTTGTACAGGGCGGCCTCTTCGAGGGGCAATCTTTCTCGCGTTCCCCATGCAACCGTTTCGTGCACGGCACGACGCCCACCAAGATAGTCCAGCATGGTGATCGCGGCTGGCTCGCGGCGGCCCGCATATGCAACCGATACAGTGTCGATAACGGCCCTGGCGGTCTGGTTGAAATGGGCCGCGGCAAGCGCCCGTTCATCAAATCCAAGAAGGAAATCGGCGATCCGGTAACTGATCGACCTCATCGCCTGCTCATCGCTGTGACAAGTGCTCATAAATGGTCGGCTCCTTTCTTCATAAAAACCCGCCCCTCTGCTATTCGGCGAGCGGTACGCCATATCGTGGCAGTAGTGACGCTGTACGCAGCGGATGCATTGGCACCGACCGCCGACTCAACATGAATGATTCCGCTAGGATGACCGATACGAATCGGCATGTCCGCAGCGACCGTCGCAGCAAGATAGCGGGCAGCGACCGTACCCGGGATGCGGCAGGCCACGCCAGTGCATGATGTCACGGTTGCCGCCATCGCCTTGCTGGTGGCCCCCGTCGAGTATTGGCGGCACAGCAAGTCGACCGATACGTCCTTGATGACTTCGCCGGTCGTATATGACTGATAAGTAAGCGGCCTTTGCACGATCACACACATTGGTGTGGACGGCACCCTACGTGAATTCCAGTAGTCGCCCAACCCGACGCTGTGTGCGACTGTGCGGCGAATGGCGTCCACCTTGGCGACAAGGGCAGCATTGCCGTCAATCTGCGCAGGCGTTTCGATACCTTCCATATCGAGCGTATCAGCAGACACAAATACGACCAGATTGGCGCAATCGACCACCGAGACCTCGATTTGGCCGTACCCAGGCACGTTCAATAGGACTGTCGGCGATCCCAGGGGCAAAAGCTGGCCGGTAATCGCCCCCGCGGCGCGACTGAAATCCAGTGCAATAGGCGCCCCTGTTCCTGGCACACCCCCGATGGCCAAGTTCCCTTCCACCAATGGTTCGCCGTCGCGCACCGGCACATCCGCAAACAGGATCTTGTCGGTATTGAGATTATGGATCCGAACTCGGGTGACGCCGTCCCGGGCGTGCACATACCCCTGCTGGATTGCATACATTCCGACGGCCGCAGTCAAATTGCCGCAGTTGAGATTGAAGTCTACTTCGGCTGCCTGGATACCGACCTGGGCAAACAGATAGGTCACATCGGTGTCCGGCAAAATCGGCCGTCCGATGATGGCGGCTTTGCTGGTCAGTTTTTCAGCACCGCCCAAGCCATCGATTTGGCGCGCATCCGGGGATCCAAAAATATCCAGCAGACAATTCGTCAATTGCTGGCGGTCCTGCGGCACTTCGTCAGCGCGCAGGAAAACGCCTTTACTGGTTCCTCCGCGCATCAACACGAAATCCAATGCTGCCGGTTTTGACATATGCACTCCTACTGTTCAACAGCCGACGCCGCAGGCCTGATGCCGACGCTCAGTACGTCGCTCATCGTTACCAAGCGTCATGCATAACGGCGCTGAGCAAATCACGGTGATTTGCCAAACGACGCTCCCGATCCGCATTGAAGTTTCGAAGCGAGAGCGTGACAATTTCTGCGATCTGCTCATTTCGAACGCCCAGGTCGCGTAAACGGCCTGGAATGCCCATGCCGCCAAACTCGCGATCAACCGCCTCGCCGACCACCTGCGGAGCGCCAGACTGATCACCCCGATCTTCTGGCCAGACATGAAGGGCCTTGCCCATTTCGGCTATGGCCTGGGGACACATATGTCCGAAGCGACGCACCGTGGGTCCAGTAAGTATGGCGCTCGCCGATCCCTGATCAACGTCTTCAACCAGATTGAATGTGGCCGCCGCCAGGGCGTATACGACTTTTGCGATCCAATGGACGTCAAAAGGTCGTCCGCCGTCATCTTCATCGCGATTCTGTAAAAGGGCCGCCGCACATATATCGATTCGAGCTTGAGAGTCGGCAGTATCAGTCAGCGAGTCAATTGCCCTGCGCGCCAGGAAAAAGGCCTGTTTTCGACTGCCCTGCACCAATGGATTGGCGTGTTCGACGGCTCCCATATTCATCAGTGCCCGCCAGTAAACGGCTACACCCGTGGACAAGGCCAGCGACGGCGGTGCCGTCAACAAGGCATCCGCGTCCCAGAAAACGGACAGTGGACGTGTTTTGGGATCAAAGAACTCGAGCCGGTATGATCCGTGCTGATTTTTCAAGGCGGAACCTGCCCGGTTCTGCGCTGACGTTCCAGCAGTCAGGATATTGACTATTGGCAGCTTGGGGGCATGCAGACGCGGGCTGACGGCACTTCCCTCCGCGGGGTAATGGGTAACCAGCCGGTCGACCGCGTCGGATTCGGCAAGCAAAATCGCGACGACACGAGTTGCCTTTATGACGCTTCCCGCCCCCACGGCGATCAGAATATCGGCTTGGCAATCCCGAGCTGCCTCGACGGCCTCCTGGACATCACTCAGCGGTGCGTCTTTCCCTATTCTGGAATAGAGGCCGGCGAAGCGATGACCCAATAGTGCGCGGATGCGATCAATCAGATCGGTTTTTTCAGCCACGCTTCGGCCGCAAATCACAAAAGCGCGACATGCCTCAACGCGGTCCAGTTCCGCCGGGAGCAGGTTCAATGCGTCCTTGCCCGCATGGACACGAACGGGATAAGCTACTGACGTAAATCGATCCATCCTTTCTCCCTCTTTTCCTGTTAGCGTTGAAGCCGTCGGCAAATCAGGGCTGCGGCATTCCGTTACGGAGCAAGTCGCGGGCGATTACCCAGCGATGCACTTCGCTGGGGCCCTCAACAATACGCAGCACCCGAACCATACGAGAGATGTATTCCAGTGGCAGCTCTTTGGAAACGCCCATGCCACCGAAAAGTTGAATCGCGCGATCGACCACACGACCGATCATTTCTGTGGCCTGCACCTTGACCATGGAACCGTCACGGCGCACATCTGTGATACCGCTATCCAGCTTCCACGCCAAGCGATAAACCAGCATGCGAACCATTTCAAGTTCCTGATAGCTGTCGGCGATCCACCACTGTATGGTCTGCCTGTCGGCCAGCAAGGAGCCGAAAGTAGACCGGGAATTTGCCTGTTCAATCATCATTTCAATACAGCGAGTGGCCAGACCGAGACAACGAGCCCCTATTTCAAGGCGGCGCACACCCAAACGCTGCGACATCGGTGCAAAGCCATTGCCCACTTCGCCGAGGACTTGATTGTCATCCAGCTCAACGTTGTCGAAGAACACCTCATAGGGATGATATTCGCCGATCATGGGATAGGAGGTGGGTACGCTCAGGCCCGGCGTTCCCTTATCAACCAGGAAAGCTGTGATCCCTTCGCGAGATCCTTTACTCGGATCTGTAACGGCCATCACGATCATGAAATCGGCACGGCGCGCATTACTGATCCAGATTTTCGAGCCGTTCAGTACCCACTTCCCATTTTTACGCTCCGCTTTCATTTTGATCGCCGCCGCATCAGATCCGGCTCCAGGCTCAGTCAGCGCCAAGCAGCTTTTCTTTTCACCGCGTGAATAGGGCAGCAGGTAGCGATCAACCTGGTCGCCCTTGCAAAGCTCTTTAAGCATAAACAAATTTGGACTTTCAGGAGGAAGAATGAACGGCACAATACTGTGCTTGAGCTCTTCAATAACGACACACTTGGCAAGCATGCCAAAGTCCTGGCCGCCAAACTCCTCCGGCACATCGATACCCCATAAACCAATATCGCGCGCTTTCTTTTGCAGTTCTGCATCGAGCTCGGCGGGAATCAGCGGGTCGTCCTTAAAGCCGCGTTCCGCCTCACGACGAATAATCAACTGTTCATGCGGTATTAATTCATTGCTGACAAAACGCGCAACCGTCTCGCGCACCATGCGCGTGCTTTCGGGTAATTCAAAATCCATGACTGTCCTTGGTTTATCCGGGGAAAGCAGACCAATCCGGCCCGCTATTCACCTATGACGTAATGATGTAAGGTTTACCGACCCTTATAAACGGGAGGCCTTTTCTCCTGAAAAGCCAAACGCCCTTCAAGGCGGTCCTCAGTGTCCCGGAGCAGTCCAAAGGCATAACGCTCTGCATCCATCCCCGCCTGCAGGGGAATATCCAGGCCCTGATATACCAAGCGCTTCGTCGCCCGTACTGACAAGGGCGCATTCCGGGCAATACGATTCGCAACTTCCAGGGCGGCCGGCAACAAGTCATCGGCCGCAACGACCTTACTGACCAGTCCCATCCTCAGTGCTTCCGCGGCATCGATGCGATCACCCGTCAACAAAAGCAACATGGCATTCGAGGCGCCGATGGCGCGAGGAAGACGTTGCGTGCCGCCCGCACCCGGAAGGCTCCCGATCCTGACCTCGGATAAAGCAAACTGTGCTGTTTCGGACGCTATTCGAATATCGCAAGCCAGCGCTATCTCCATACCGCCGCCCATAGCGTATCCATTCACTGCGCAAATCAGGGGTTTATCCGTTGTAAGCCCCACCAGCAGGTGATCAGACTCCGCCCGGCCAAAGGTCAGTTCCGCGAACGTTTCCTTCGGCGGCATGGTTTTCTTAAGATCGGCACCGGCACAGAACGCCTTTTGTCCCGCTCCGGTGATAATGGCCACGCGAATAGAATCATCTTCATGAATACGTCGCCATGCACTTTTCAGCTCGGCGCGCAGCTCGGGATCGATAGAGTTCATCGCCTCCGGCCTGTTCAAGGTAATTGTCGCGACGTTGTCGACCACTTCAAAAATCAAGCTCATGTTTACTCCTGTGAATACGCGCTCGATTAGACCAAAACGTCGGCGGCGATCAAGCGGGCAACATCCGTGCGACTCAAACCCAACAAGTCCTCACATACTTCGTGCGTATGCTGACCCAAGAGCGGCGCAGGCGACAACGGCGCTGACTCGGCATCTGAAAAACGAAAAGGGGCAGAGTTGTATGTACTGGGTCCCATCTCGGGATGATTCATTTGCACCCAATGGCGACGCGCCTGAAGCTGTGGATCGCTCTCGAGCACGCCTTTTGCATCATGTACGACACCAGCCGGGACACCTGCCTGCTGAAGCTCATGCATCAAATCCGACGCATCACGGCCGCGAGTCACCTGAGACACTGCGTCGTCAAGCAAGAGATACTCTGACAGGCGTCCTGCCGCGGTAGACCAGCGCGAGCGGTCAGGCAGTCCTAGCAATGCACGCAACGCCTGCCACTGATCGTCGGTTTCAACGGCAATTGCAATCCAGCGGTCTGCGCCACAACATGGATAGACACCGTGGGGTGCCATCTGCGGATGGCTATTGCCACGGCGATTATCAATATCACCGTTGACCAGATAATTCATGATGGAAGGGCCCAACATGGACATCATCGGTTCAGTCTGCGCAATATCGATCGCTTGCCCCTGCCCAGTGCGCCGCTGGTGCCGCAAGGCCGCAATAATTGCAAAGGCCGCATGAGTAGGATTGGGAATATGGTCGGGATAGTTCGTGCCGGTCCCAGCCGGCTCGTGATCGGGCAAGCCCGTCAGGTGCTGCAATCCGGTAACCGCGCCAATCGTCAATCCATAGCCAAGGTCACTGCATTCCGGACCTTTCGCGCCCTGCATTGACATGGCAAGAAATACGATATCCGGCTTGATTTCCTTGATTACTTCGTACCCTAAACCCAGCTTTTCCATGACGCCAGGCGTGAAGTTATTTGTTACCACATGCGCATCGGCAATCAAACGTTTGACAAGGGCAAGACCCTCTTCGTTTTTGACATTGACGGTAATGCTGCGCTTGCTGGAATTGCGGTCGGCAAAATATCCGCTGCGATTAATTCCGGGAATTTTATCTTTGTAAGGCTTGGCGACCCGCAGTGTATCGAGACGCTTTGATGTCTCGATCTTGATAACGTCAGCACCGAGGTCCGCGAGCATTTTGGTCGTATACGACCCCGCGCCAATCCAGGTAAAGTCTATTACCCTGATTCCCGTCAATAGTCGTTTCATCGTACACATCCCTTTCTCATGAGCTCCTGCTCATGCGCGTTATCAATACCTATATCGTTGAGAATTTCTCTTGTATGCTGGCCTAAGCGTGGTGCCCCACGCTGCACAGCACAGGGTGTTTGGGACAAGTGATAAGGCGCGCCAGGCATCACCAAAGGGGACCCATCCGAAGCCGTAACATCGATAAAGTATTCTCGGTACTTGCGCTGTTCGCTCTTGTTCAAGTCAGAGGTGTCGCATATTGGTGCAATCGGAATACGTCGGGCACGCCCTTTCTCCTGCATCTGTGCTTTGGTATGAGCCTGCGCAAATGCGGAAAATATTTCTGTAAACCGTGTCTTGGCGGGCGATGAAGCCAGGTAATCGTTGTCATGCCAGCAAGGCTCTTTAAGTTCCTCGGCACGCTCCAAGCCCTCGTCAATGAGCCACTGCGTTGTATCGGCCCAGAATCGATTCCCGCCCACACCACCCGCCATCAAATAGACATAGCCGTCTTTGCACTTGAAAACGCCGGTTCCCGCCAATCGCTGCTCGCCACCATTGCGCTTGCGGATGGTTCCTTCAAGGTCGTAGAACTGCACCGCATTTTCCATACCCATGACAACAGACTCTTGCATGGAAACATCGATATGCTGGCCAGAAGCGCTGAGCTCTGCGTCATATACGGCGGCCATCGTTGCGACGGCTGCGAATAGATTCGCGGCGCCTATCGCCTGCTCGCCGAATGCGACCATCGGGGCCGTATCTTTATAGCCGGCAAGATAAAGCATGCCGCCCATCGCCATGCCCACTAGATCGGAACCAAGCCAATCGGAATAGGGACCATGCTGTCCGAAAGGCGTGATACTGGTCATAACAAGCCCCGGTGCAATCTTGCGAAGGACCTCATAACCAAGGCCCCGTCGCTCCATCGCACCCGGCCGCTCGCTTTCGATCAACACGTGTGCGTTCTTGACCAAGGCCAGAAAGATTTTTTGGCCTTCGGGAGTATCCAGATCCAGCGCAATACTGCGCTTGTTTGTGTTTTGGTACTGAAATACCAGACTCGACTCAAGATCTTGACGCCCTTTTATTCTGGGCTCCATCCCGCGGGTTGGCGCACCGGCAATAGGTTCGATGAGAATTACGTCGGCGCCTTGGTCAGCGAACAGCTTGCCGCAGTAATTGCCCAGTGCCCCAGCCAAGTCCAGAACCACGATACCTTCGAGAGCCTGCGCAGGACCACTCTGCCTTGCCCATTTCCCTATTGTCATCTTTAAAGTTTACTCCCGAAATATGGACTATTCAATTAACCGCAAACCGTTTAATTGACCTAGCAATCATAGATAGTTGAAGTACACGAGTCAATTCAAATAGCTTGATAATGTTCCATATATTGAGATAATATCTAATGAAGCGAAGATTGAACGCTAATTGATTTGTACCGGCTGCGCGCCACTACAGGGGCCTCATTAATGCCAGCAAGAACTGCATCGCAAAGTACCGTTTCGGGCACCCAGACCATCCAACGTGCAGCACTGCTGCTTCGCCTGTTGACCAGCCACAATCGCACCGGACTACGTTTGGTAGATCTCCATCAAAAGGCAGAACTCGAGCGATCGACTACTCACCGAATCTTGCAAGGACTGATTGCAGAACAGCTGGTATCGCAACACCCTTCCAATAAGCGCTATTTTTTGGGCAACAGCATCTACGAGATGGGACTTGCCGCGGCGCCACCGTTCAACCTTCGCGATATTTGCCATCCACACATCAAAGCACTTGCTCAAATCAGCGGCGATACTGTTTTCCTTGTCGTCCGATCCGGCTTCGATGGCGTATGCGTCGACAGACAGGAAGGCTCATTTCCCATACGTGTATTCATAATGGATGTCGGCCGCCGCCGCCCCCTGAACGTGGGTGGCGGAAATATCGCCATAATGAGCACATTGACAGATGCAGAAATAGAGCGAATCTGCCTGGTCAACCGAGATCGAATTGCAGAGTCCTATCCCAATTACTCAGAAAAAACACTGCATGAAAGAATCGCGCAAGCACGAGCCAAGGGGTATCTGGTAAATAATATTCTGGAAGTCCCGCGCGCAAGATCGATCGCGGTACCGGTTCGGACATCATTTGAAGGCTCCGCGACCGTCGCCCTCAGTATTTCTGCTGTGGATGACCGTATGCAGCCATCCCGTATAGAAGAACTTTCGACGCTATTGCTTGAAACGGCAAAGAAAATCGAAGAGGAAACCGCTGCCCTGTTGCGCTGAAAAGCCATTCAGTCAAAAAGCCATCCCGCAGGATGGCCAGAGTGGATATTGCCATGAAGAAGACTACTGGCTTTGATAGATGCCTGATTTTTTGGCCAGGTCGCCCCATTTTTTCATGTTGTTCGTTATGTTATCGGCCATATGCTGCGGGTCACCGGCGACAACAACATAGCCTTGCGCTTCCAATTGCTTGGCATTATCTTTCAGTGCCTTGACGATGGCTGCATTCAGTGTCGACACCACCTTCGAATCAGCATTTGCCGGCATATTGAAGCCATACCAAGTATCAGAGTCGTAGCCTTTCAGGCCCAGCTCATCAAACGTTGCGACATCAGGCAAGGCGGGGCTCCTTTGTGGGCTACCTATGCCAAGGATACGGATCTTACCCGCCTTCGCAAGATCTTCTGCCGAGGCAGTTTGAACAAACATCATTGAGATATGGCCGCCCAACAAATCATTCATTGCAGGCGCACCGCCCTTGTAAGGAACATGAGTAATCCGTACACCGGCCACATCACTAAACAGCTCTCCCGCCATATGCTGCGAAGAGCCTACGCCAGCAGAACCAAAGGTCAACTGGTCTGGATTCGCCTTGGCGTGATCCATAAGATCTTTGAGGTTCTTGAAGGGCGAATCGGTTCTGACCGCGAGCACTAGCGGAGCCGCTACCGCAATCGATAGCGGTTGGAAGTCCTTTTGTGAATCGTAGGGAATTTTCTTATACAGATTAGGGTTAACTGACAAGATGCCATCAGTTGTCAGCATGAATGTATAGCCGTCCGGTTTTTGCCTTTTTACATGGTCTGCGGCAATCGCGCCCCCTGCTCCCGCTCTGTTCTCGACGATAACCGTCTGCTTCAATTGTTCGGATACCGACTGCCCTACCAGCCTCGCCAATGAATCGGTACTCGCGCCGGCAACATAAGGAACGACCAGCTTGATAGGCTCGGATGGATAGGCGGAGTTGGCTTGGCTCGCATGACCCAATGCCAATGGTGTGGCCAAGCACAGGACCTTGAGCAAATTCTTATACATGATTATCTCCATTTAATAATTCTTGAACCGCGTCAACTCCTTATCCCACATAGTGGTCATATTAGGAGGAAAAATGCGCCTAGAGAATTATCCACTCAAACATGGAGCGCGATCAACATTAAATAGTCCACAATGTGATATTCAGGACGGTGCAGCAGAACCGCTATCGGTCGAAAGCACGGAAGCGCTTCGGGCGAGCGAGGTGCTAATCCGCCAACCACCGCAATACGCCCCGCCCCGCCATTCGGCCGCTCGCAAAGCAAGCCGTCAATAAATAGCCGCCGGTCGGGGCCTCCCAGTCCAGCATTTCGCCTGCGCAGAATACACCGGGCATATCGCGCAGCATCAGGTCGGGATTCAAGCCCGGGAATTCCACGCCACCCGCCGTACTGATTGCTTCGTCCAGAGGACGCATACCGCACAAGCGCACGGGCAACTTCTTGATGGCCGCGGCCAAGGCGTCAGACCGCTCGAATATCTCCTTAGGCACACACTCGCGCAATAGCCCGGCCTTGACGCCCCGCAGCCCTAGCCGGCCATCCAGGTGACTGGACCAGGATCGCGATCCACGCGGTCGAGCCACTTCGGCCAGTACCCGGGCGAAATCGTGCCCGGGCAAGAGATCAATATGCAAGATGGCCTCTCCTTTTGCGAGAAGCGCATCGCGCAAAGCCGCCGACCAGGCATAGATCAGTCCGCCCTCCAGGCCATCCTGCGTCACCATGCATTCACCACGACGCATCGCGAACTTCCCGTCCGGCGCCATGGCTATCGACTTCAGGGGCTGACCAGCAAAGCGCTGGGCGAGATGGGGACTCCAGTCCGCCAGGAAGCCGCAGTTGGCGGGCAGCAATGGCGCCACGGCAACGCCTTTTCGCTTCAGAATATTTTGCCAGGCGCCGTTCGATCCAAGGCGAGCCCAACTTGCGCCACCCAGCGCCAGTACGACGGCGTCCGCGTTTCGCGTCACGGTGCCTTCCGGCGTATCCAGCAGTAAAGCGCCATCGTCCGTCCAGCCGCGCCAGACATGCCGTGCATGCAAGCGCACGCCGCTGGCGCGCAATCTTTGCAGCCATGCCCTGAGCATGGGTGCGGCTTTCATCTCATTTGGAAACACACGGCCGGAAGAGCCGACGAAGGTTGCTATACCAAGCTCGTTCGCCCATTGCCGTAACGCGGCGGCGTCGAACTGCTCCAGCCAGGGCGCCACCTGCTCGGCTCGCGCACTGTAGCGTGACAGGAATGCCCCGGACGGTTCGCTGTGCGTAAGGTTCAGGCCCCCGCGGCCGGCCAAGAGGAATTTACGGCCCACCGACGGCATTGCATCGTAGACATCGACCTGCACACCGGCGTCTGCCAGGGTTTCAGCCGCCATTAATCCAGCTGGCCCGCCGCCGATGACGGCTACGCAAAAAGAAGACATGTGAGAGAGAAAATGACTGAGTCGACCAGTGGAAAGTCGTACGGTAGCACACGCCAATACGCCTTCACGGCTATGCCTGCGCTGCGCATTCACCGGCTTGGGCTATGGCGTGTGAAGCAAGACGTAACCAAAGTGCCAGATCAGGCGCCACATATTTCAGTGCGCTTCAATATCGGGCTCTTTGAGTTGCATGCGTCAGGCCGCCTGGCTACGCTAGCTACATCTATTCCAGCCTTGGTAGGAGCCTTATTTTGAAACTACGCCTCTATTTCAGCCAGTTTGCAGCTGCCGGCCTGGTGGTGCTGGCCATGGGAAGCTCCGCCTCAGCCTCTGATCGAAAAACGAACAATACGATTATTGGCGCAGGCCTGGGCGCCGTGGCCGGCGCCTTGGTTACGGACGGCGACCCGCTCATCACGCTAGGCGGCGCAGCCGCAGGAGGTTTGCTCGGCAACGTGCTCACTGAAGAACGCAGCGATCGCCGCCACCGCAACTGGGACCGCAACCGCGGCCATCATCGCGCCGACCGCCGCAATGTCCGGCAACGGTCACACCATGACCGGCGGGACCATCGCCATCGACATCATCGGTGAATGACTTATTTGGAAACGATGTTGAGTGGAATGGCGAATGAAGGTCCGATGGTAGAATGGAAACGTGCCCAGCTCAACGGCCGTCCAATGCGCCCTTGGCGCTCCTCGTTCGCACGCTGATAATGCGAATCCTAGTCCACCCTCAGCCCCATCTGTTCGGTTAACCGGGCAAACCGGGCTATGTCCTGCCGAATCACCGCCTGGAAATCCTGTGGGCTTCCGACCGTGGTGTCGTACCCCAGCGCATGCAGGTCTGTCGCCATATCGGGACGCTGGATAATAGAAACGATCGCCTCATTAAGGCGTTCGATAATGGCGGTCGGCGTGCCTGATGGCGCCAGCACACCATGCCATTGATCCAGCGCGTATCCGGCCAGGCCTTGCTCGGCCACGGTGGGCACATGGGGCAGCAACGGCGAACGCTGCGGCGAGGTAACGGCCAGTGCGCGCAGCGTACCGCCCTTCAGGAATGGCAAGGCGCTTGAGGCCGTAACGAATCCCAGCCCCACATTACCTCCCAGCACACCGGCCAGGGCCGGGCCGCAACCGCGATAAGGCACGTGCAGCCACATCGCGTCCGTGCGCCGCACAAGCATTTCGCCAGCCAGGTGCTGAGGCGTGCCGCTGCCGCAAGATGCATACGCCGGCGGCGTCGAGCCCGGTTCGCCATCTTTGGCGTCCAAGGCTTGGCGCATGGTTCGCCATGGCGAGTCCGCCGCCGTCACTAACACCGACGGTACGAATGCCACATTGATTACGCCTACCAAGTCCTTCTGCGGCGAAAACCCCAGATTGCGATATACCCCCGGATTGATCGCATAAGTGCTATTGACCACCAGCAGGGTATAACCATCGGGCTTGGCGCGCGCGACTGCTTGCGCGCCGATATTCCCGCTGGCGCCCGAGCGATTCTCCACCACGACCGGCTGCCCGAAATCCCGCTCCAGGCTGGCCGCCAAACGCCGCGCCAACAAATCGGTGCCGCCGCCAGGGGGAAACGTCACTACCAGAGTGATGGGCCGAACCGGATAATTGGTGGAATCCGCAAGGGACGCCGCGCCCACAGCGTTGATGGCGCCAACTGTGCTTAAACACACGAACAAGAACGCGGCGGCCCTATGCATAGTCGGCATCCAGGCCAATATCAAGGACGGGTGCGCTGTGCGTAAGCCAGCCTACCGCAATCAGATTCACGCCGGTTTGAGCAATGGCCGGAGCGGTTGCGGGAGTGATGCGGCCCGAAGCTTCGGTTACCGCCCGGCCCGCCACCAGGCGTACTGCATCGTTCAGGGTATCGACCGACATATTATCCAGCAGGACGGCGTCTATACCTAGATCGAGCCCCTCCTTCAATTGCGCCAGCGTATCGACTTCCAGCTGAATGCGCACCATATGCCCCACGCCGGCTCGCGCGCGCAAAATGGCTTCGCCAACACTTCCAGCCACAGAAATATGATTATCCTTGATCAACACGGCATCATCCAGGCCGTAGCGATGATTGCTGCCGCCCCCGACCCGCACCGCGTACTTCTGGATCGTGCGCAATCCGGGCAGGGTCTTGCGCGTGCAACTGACTCGGGTTCCATAACCGCGGATGGCGTCGGCAATGGATGCGGTAGCTGTCGCCACGCCGCTGAGGTGCCCCAGGAAGTTCAAGGCGGTGCGTTCCGCGCTCAACATGGCGCGCGCACGACCCTCCAGAACAGCGATTACATCGCCCGGCGCCAGGCGGGCGCCATCTTCGCGCAGCACGCGTATTTCGACACTTTCATCCATCAATCGGAACGCGAGCCGCAGCAGGTCCAAGCCGGCCAGCACTCCCGCCTGGCGCGCTACAACGCACATACGCGCGCGCGCCGCCATGGGCACGATCGCGTCAGAAGTCAGATCGCCCGCCCGTCCCAGATCTTCGCAGAGCGCGCCACGCACCAGAGGCTCCAGCATAACTTTCGGCAGGGACGGGATGGTGAACGAAGCAGCATTGGCGTCATTTTCCGGTTGGATCTTATTCATTATGCTCATTTTGAGTATTTATAGAAGAAAAAATTGGATCGGAACTATAAGAGCTCCACCCGCCCGTATCGCCCGTTCTCGACGTGCAATACCAGCCCGTCTTTATGCTAACTCTGAGCATAATAGTGCGTCAAGCGAAAATTTTCTGTGCCCGCAGAGCGAACTGTCTTGATTTTGTCCGCAGTGATTTCTGTCCTTATCGTGCCAACGGCAGCTTGCTGCCTGCAATAGCGCGCTCTTGCAAGACATCGCCGCGAAACTGGAACAGCTTCGCGGGCCGCCCACTCGCACCCTGAGTCATCCGACCGCTTTCTTCCACCAACGCCTGTTGCTCGATGAACCGGCGAAAGTTCTGCTTGTGCAGGCGGCGCCCAGCCACCGCCTCGAATGCCTGTTGCAACTGCAAAAGCGTAAAGAAAGGCGGCATCAATTCGAAAACGACGGGCCGATACCGTATTTTGGCGCGCAAGCGCGCCATTGCCGTCGCCAGAATCCGGCGATGGTCATGCAGCATGGAATGGCCAGGCAGGGGCGCGCCTAGCGGCAAGCCGGATCGTCGAACCGCTTCCGGGATCAGGCCAGCCTCGAACAGCAATTCATAACGCTGCAGCACCGTATCGTCGCTCCAGGATGCGGCATCCAGGCCAAATGTGTAGTCGACCCTGTGGCGACGCTGGCGCTTGACAGCAGTCGTTGACGCATCGCTGCACCAGCGATGCAACGCCGGCAGGATTTGTTGCGCAACAATCTCGGGACACCCATCGCGCCAATCCTCCCAGGGAAAATAGCGATACCAGTCCTGCCATCCCACAGTATCGATATCGGGATTCTCAAGCTCTCGCGTCAGGCCCAGATAGCTGACCGAAATAATGTGCTGCCCCTGTTGGTTGGCTCGGTCGCTGTCGGCAAATGTATAGAGCTGCTCGACATATCCGAGCGGATGATGGGTTTGCGCCTCGACCCAGGCGCGCAAGCCCGTTTGTAGCGAGCGATGCGACGATTCAAACGGCCCGGCCGGCAAGGCATGGCCGCGATCCCGGGTCAGTACGCGAGGCTGCCCCTGCGTCACAGCCACCAGCACGGCGACAAGCTCGGTAGCGACCGTGTGGGCGGGCAATGCGAAGGTATGGTCTTGGGCTGTTGACATGGCAGGCGCGAAAACCGTCATTATAGGAATATAAGCGGATAACCCTTTGCGACAGCACAACTTTACCGCTTTGCATTAAATACACATGATCGGCAACGCCCACGGCCCTGTGCGTGCTTTGTTCTACAAGAATAATCGTGCGGCCTGCCACGAACATACCGTTGCGGTAACGGTCATAGCCTTTGTGGCGCTGCCATTCTGTCACGGGAGAAATCCGCGGGTCAAGTTCTTCGAGACAATCGTTCGCTATGCGAAACGACATGAATTTGCGAGACATGCGCGAGAGAATTGCAAGCCGCTATCCTGTGACCAAAGAGGACTTTCGCCTCTGCATTTACGAAAGAGGCACTTCGCGAAAGCGAAATCATTGACGAAAAGGTATAAAACACAAATTGATATATATTTAGGCTAATTGTTTCATCGTCGCTTCATGATAAATTCGCATGGAGGTCGAGCGGCATACCCGTTTTAGTCTTGAATCCGCTACATCAAGGAATGCCATGCGACTACGGCTTTCGTCGGTCAGCCTTCGTATCCGGTTGTTACTGCTCATTCTGGTCGCTCTGCTGCCGGCGGTTGCCATGTTGGTTTATCAGGGAATGCAGAATTACAAGCAGGCGCATCAAAACCTTGAGCGCGAAGCGGAGTATGTCGCACAGCAGATTGTCACGTTTTCCAAAGAGACATTTCCCCGTCCGGACCAATACCTGGCAAACCTGGCGTCAGTGCCCGAGTTGCAAAAGCCGGGCGCGGCGTGTGACCAATTCCTGGGTTCGACGCTGAAAAGCTCTTATTCGCTCGACAATCTGCTGGTCATTCAGCCTGACGGCAATGTCGCGTGCTCGGGCATACCGCTAAAGGGCCCTATGAATGTGTCAGCGCGGCACTATTTCCAACGCGCACTGGCCAGCAAAACCTTCGCCATTGGCCAGCTTCAACAAAGCCGCAAGGGACCCCAGCCACTTATCGTATTCGCCTATCCGATTCTTGATGACAAAGAAAACGTAACACGCGTCCTGGCGCTCGCCGCAGACCTGGCGTGGCTTAACGATTCACTGGGTCGAGCGATCAAGAGTTCCGGTCGCTTCCTGGGCGTCGCCGCTAGCGTCGTCGATTCCAACGGTACCCTCATTGCAGCAGCACCGCATGCCCACTATGTGGGCCAAACGGTGCCCGACTGGGAAACTGCGAACTTGCATTTGAGTCGTTCCAAAGGCTTGACGAGAAACGAGATATGGCTCGACGATATATATCGAACCACGGCTTACCTGCCTCTGTACAGCTCGAAGACATCGACGTTGTATTTGAAGGTTGGACTACCACTCGCGGGACCATTAGCCGAGGCACGGGCTGGCAGCATACGCAATTTCGCCCTCGTGGGACTAGGATCGCTGCTCGCCTTGATAGCCGCGTGGTCACTGAGCAACTGGCTCGTATCAAAACCTCTGGGTATTCTGAGCCGCACTGCGACAAAACTCGGCCAGGGCGTGATGAGCGCGCGAACAGGGCTTGGCGGCAGCGGCGGAGAAATCGGCGCGCTGGCCCATCAATTCGACACCATGGCCACGCAGTTGCAACAGCAGCACGATGCATTGCTTCGCACTGGACGCGTGCAGGCGGTACGCAGTGCCACCAACAGCGCTATGCTACGCGCGCATACCGAGAAGGATCTCCTGACCGACATATGCCGTGTGATCCAGCAAATCGGCGGTTATGAGTTCGCATGGGTGGGCTATGCCCCGAATACCTCGACGGACACCTTGATCGCACAAGCTCATTGCGGCGTAAGCGACGAAATCATTGCCGACTTTTGCCGCACGCCATGGAGCCAGATACCTGACCCGGGCCCGGTTACCAAAGCGATATGGACCGGCACCGTGCAAGTCATCCCGGATCTCGCCACGAAGGGACCCCACAGCCCGTGGAGAACACGAGTACTGGCCCAGGGCTGTGCATCCGCCATAGGCTTGCCCCTGTCCGTGGATCATCGCATCATCGGCGCCCTGGGCATTTTCTCGAGCGATCCGCAGGCGTTCGGCCCCGACGAAATCGAGTTACTGACCGCCACCGCCAATGACGTTTCTTTCGGAATATCGGCCTTGCGCACGACGAACGAAGTGCGTCGAAGCCAGGAATTTCTGGAGTTGGTGATCAATAACATGCCAAGCATGGTGTACGTGAAGGATGCCACCGACCTGCGTTTCGTCAGCATGAACCCGGCGGGTGAAGCGCTTACCGGCTTTCGGGAAGAAGACCTGGTCGGTAAAACCGATTACGATTTTTTTCCGAAATCGGAGGCTGATTATTTCACCGCAAAAGATCGCGAGGCCCTGGCCGGTTCCAGCCGCCTTTCTGTCTCGGACGAAATCATCACCACCAAGTCGGGCGAATTGAAGACACTCCAGACCCGAAAGCTGTCGCTCCTGGATGACGATGGCCGCCCCAAATACTTGCTGGGAATATCCGAAGACATTACCGAGCAAAAGAAAAACAATGCACAGCTGGTGTATTTGGCCACCCATGATGCGCTCACCGGCCTGCCCAAGCGCGTGTTTCTTATGGAATGGCTGGAGCGGGCCCTGGACCGGGCAAAGGCGGACGGACGTTCAGTGACACTGATGTACCTGGACCTCGACGGCTTCAAGGAAGTCAACGACAGCCTCGGCCACTTTACCGGCGACGAAACACTGAAGACCGTAGGGAATTTGCTGGTTGCAAAGATACCCGACGCAGGAATCGTTGCGCGAATCGCGGGCGATGAATTCGTAATTGTGCTGGAAAACATAACATCGAAGTCCCAGACGATCGCGGCCGCCAAGCAATTAGGGCGCTATTTCGAGGCGCCCATCATTGTCGGCGGTCAGGAAATCTTTCTGACACCCGGCATAGGAATCAGTGTTTATCCCGATGACGCCGATACGCCCGATGCTCTATTGCGAACGGCCGACTTTGCGATGTATCAAGCCAAGTCCGGGGGCAGCACCTATGCTTTTTATTCGCCCAATCTAGAGAAACGGACAAGCGCCAGACTCGAAATGCGCAATCTTCTGCGTCACGCCATTGAAAAAGATGAGCTGACCCTGCACTACCAGCCCAAGGTGTCGGTGCGAACCGGGAAAATTATCGGCGCCGAAGCACTGTTGCGCTGGAATAGTCGCGAGCTCGGCTCGATTTCACCGGCGCAATTCATTCCTCTTGCAGAGGAAAGCGGCCTGATCGTGCCGATAGGGGAATGGGTATTACGCACTGCGTGTTTGCAAGCCATGCAATGGCAAAGACTGGGATTCCCCATTGTCATCGCGGTGAATTTATCGCCACGCCAGTTCCGTCAGGCTGATTTGCTCGAGCACATACAACTGATGCTCAAGGAAACCGGCCTGCCGCCTGAACGCCTGGAGCTCGAAGTTACCGAAACCGCCATCATGGACAACGCAGCCAGCGCAATCCGTTTGCTCAACAGCATTCACGAGATGGGCGTACAGCTTTCAATCGACGATTTCGGCACCGGCTATTCCAGCCTGGCCTATTTGAAGCAGTTGCCAGTGAGCATACTGAAGATCGACCAATCATTCGTGAAAGGACTTACTTCCGAACCGGACGATGCCGCGATCGTGACGGCAGTCATCGCCATGGCCAAGTCCCTGCATCTGGCCGTGACGGCGGAAGGCGTAGAAACAGCCGAACAGCTGGACGCCCTGGCCGGACTGGGCTGTGATAACTATCAGGGCTATTGGTTCAGCAGGCCGCAGCCTGCAGACGCATTTATCGCCTTGCTGGAAACCGCGCCTTGATTAATTCAAAGCGTCCAGCTTTCTTTGCAAATCATCCAGAGGCAACGCACCGTTCACGCGACTGCCATCAGCAAAAATGATGGCCGGCGTGCCTTGCACCATTAATTTCTTGCCCAGAGCCAAAACGGTATCCACAGGTGTTGCACAATTAACATCCGGCGGTGTCTTGCCATCCAGCATCCATGCACGCCACGTTGCCGCCTGATCTTTGGCGCACCAGATATTGCGCGCCTTGATTCCCGAATCAGGCGACAAGATAGGAAACAGGAAGGTATAGACCGTCGTGTTATCGACTTCTTTCAATGTCTGGTGCAGACGTTTGCAGTAACCGCAATTGGGGTCCTCGAAGATAGCCATCTTGCGTGCCCCATTGCCTTTTACCTGCTTGACGGCAAGCTCCAGAGGCAAGGCGTCGAAGGAAATCTGGGACAATTGCTCGAGGCGCTGGGCCGTCAGATCCTTACGCGTTTTAGCATCGACCAGCGAGCCTTGCAGTATGTAATCGACATTGACGTCGGTGTACAGCAGGTCCATACCGATCTGCACTTCAAACAGGCCGGGAAACGGCGTGGGATTCACCTCGGCGATCTCAATACCCGGAAAGCGTTCCGCAAAACCTTTGCGTATGCTTTCGGTTGAAAGCACCGTCGCATCACTTGAATTGCTCCCCGATTGCGTTGACAGTACATTGCCTTGCGCCAATACCGGGCTGCTGATGAAGGGCATGCTGGCAAGCAACGCGGCGCCAAGCAAACCCGCAAATTTCGAACGCATAGAAACTCCTGACAATGAATTAAGGCTCTTGAAGCCGTTTTACTTTCCTGACGCGCCGCCAATAAGGATTCGCTTCATGAACGGCAGGCGGTCAACAAACTGCATACCGGTATTGCGCGCCCAAACCACTGGTGTGGCGTTCGACGCGAACAAGCGGTGCAGGCCATGGGTGGCCATGCGCATGGCCATGATGGGTTCGGCCCGCGCGCGCCGGTAGCGGCTCAGTACGCGAACGTCGCCGGCTCGACGATAAGCTTCCTTGCCTTGCAGCACACGCAACAATTCGTCCACGTCTGCCAGGCCCAGATTGAGCCCCTGGCCGGCCAGGGGATGAACCCGGTGCGCCGCGTCGCTGACCAGCGCTACACCCGGAGCAACCATACCGCTATGCTCGAGGAACAGCGGGAAGCCGGACAAGGTGCTGCGCACCTGGAGCCCGCCAAGACGCCCCCCCGTGGCGGCTGCCAAACGTGTTTCAAGTACGCGATTGCGCTGCAGGTCGGGCATTGCCATCAACTCCTTGGCAGACGCTTGCGGCATGGACCACACCATCGATACCTGATGTCCGTCGGCGGTATCCGGCAAAGGAAGCAACGCCAGCACTGAATCGCTGGTAAACCATTGCAGCGCGATATTTTGATGCGGCAATTCGGCAGTAAGGTGGACGACCAGCCCTATGTCGCCATACGGCCGGGACTCATGAGCGATACCCGACGCCGCGCGCACCTGTGAATGGGCTCCGTCGGCGCCGACCAGCAAGTCGGCTTTCAGTGCCCGCCCCGTATCGGTGAATACCGTATTGGATTCAAGGCGCTGAAACTTCTCGGGATGCCAGGTAATGCCAAACACCTGAACGGCTTGTTGTAACGCGCGCTCCATTTGGCTGGCCTCCACGATCCAGGCCAGCGTCGTTTGGGCGGACTGCCACGCGTGCAGATGCAAGGCCCCGCCGCCATCGCCGTAGACCTCCATGGTCTCCACCGGCGTCAGGCGACGACTGTCCATCATGTTCCAAACGCCCAGCCGATCCAGGAAGGCTTGGCTGGCAGATGAAATGGCATAGACCCGGGGACAATAGACATCAGGAGCAGCGGCTGCCGGCGCAGCACGCGGGCCGATCAGGGAAACATCAAAGCCCCCTTTTGCCAGTCCCAGCGCCGCAGCCAGGCCGGCGATTCCAGTGCCACACACCAATACAGAGTCTTTACTCATCGTGCTGAGGGAGCTCCTGCCTGTTTTGGCCATAATACCCACATATCACCGCGTTGCTTCATGCGTCCCGCCATGGCGCCCGCTTCGTCTCCGGAGCCCCAATAGAAGTCCGTACGTGCCGCGCCCTTGATGGCGGCTCCGGTATCCTGTCCGAATACGAGACGTTCCAGTGGCCGGCTGGACGCCGGATAGTCGGTTGACAGGTATAAGGGCGTACCCAGCGGTACGAACGACGTATCGATGGCGACAGACCGTTGCCCGATCAGTGGTATACCGTAGGCGCCCTTCGGACCCAGTTCGGGATCGACGATGGTTTCTTCGTTAAAGAACACCATGGCCGGATTGGCGTTCAACATTTCCTGGACACGCGCCGGATTGCGCCGAGCCCATGCCTTGATGTTTTGCATGGACGTCTGGGCTAATGGCAACTCGCCCTTGCTGGCGAGCCACTGTCCAATGGATGCATACGGGCGCCCATTGTGGTCGGCATAGGCCAGGCGTATTGTTTCGCCGTTATCCAGCAAGGCGCGTCCGGACCCCTGTATCTGGAGGAAGAAAGCTTCAACCGGATCGTTGACCCATACGATGGCCGGCGGTTGACGGGTAGGCGTCGCCGCGATTTCGGCCCGCGTGTCATAAGGAACCACTCGCTTGCCGGCCAGTTTGCCGCGCACCCGTTTACCTGCAAGCTCGGGATAGACAGTGCCCAGATCGATAGTGAGCAGGTCGTCTGGCTGCGCATACAAGGGCCACTGATACTCGTCGTGCTGCTTGCGCGATGCACGTACCGACGGCTCGTAGTAGCCGGTAACGGTGTTCTGCGCAGGCTTGCCGCCGGCATCCAGCACACGCCATGGCTGCAGGTGCGCCTGCAGGAACTGGCGAACAGCCGGCGCCGTCGCGGTGTCGGCGGTCATGCCGGACTGGGCCGCCGCCTGGCATACGGGTTGCCATGCACGCGGCGTGGCGCGCGCCTGCATGGCCAGCGAACCGGAGATCGGCCGCATCAAGCCTTTGCAATTGTTGATGAAGCCTTTCCAGACATGATTGAGATCATCGTTCTGCCAACCCGGCAGTGCCGTCCATGCGACTTGCTGAAATTTTCCAGCCAGGGAACGGGGCGCGGTGTCGCGCATGGTTGTCAACGGCGGCACATTCAGCGGCTGTTCGGCTATATTCTGCGCTGGCGCACCGACCTCGTCGGACGGACCTTCTGTTGGAACAGTGCTGCACGCTGCCAGCAGTGCCAACAGCGTTGAAGAAAGCAGTATTTTTTTCATAAGTCGCCAGGCTACGGTTAATGCAGGGTACGCGGCATTGCAAGAACGAATTCCTGAATGGGAACTTCAAACGGAATACCATTTTCGCCGACGCAATGATAGGTACCGCGCATGGTCCCCACCGGGGTAGGCAGCGGACAGCCGCTGGTGTATTCAAACGTTTCGCCCGGGCCCAGCAAAGGCTGCTGGCCCACGATGCCCAGCCCCCGGACTTCCTGCGTCTGTTGCTGGCCATCGGTGATGATCCAGTGCCGGCTGATCACCTGGGCGGCGTGCTCGCCCTTGTTCGTGATACGCACGGTATAGGCAAAAACAAATTGCTGTTCGCTGGGTTCGGACTGTTCAGGCAGGTACTGGGGCGCCACGGTTACAGCGATGTCGTAAGGTTTCATGTCTGGTTCCAGATTAAATGGTAGCTGCGATATTTAAAAGGAAAGTCGGCACTAACCTGTAATAATGGCATATTCGCTGTTTTGGTTTTTACTTGACAACCGGTACCCTCCCATGCCATTTGCCCAACCTACCCGTATCGCCCCCAGCCTGCTGGCAGCGGATTTCGCCCGCCTGGGCGAAGAAGTAAAGAACGTCGTCGCCAGCGGGGCCGATTGGATCCATTTCGATGTAATGGACAACCATTACGTGCCTAATCTGACGATGGGCCCCATGGTATGCGAAGCCTTGCGGCCCCACACCGATGCGCCCATCGACGTGCACCTTATGGTAGAGCCCGTCGATGCCATTATCCCGCAATTTGCCAAGGCAGGCGCCAATATTATTACTTTTCACCCGGAAGCATCGCGCCACCCCGACCGAACCCTGGCGCTGATACGGGAGCACGGCTGCAAGGCGGGGCTGGTGTTCAATCCCGCTACGCCGCTGGACTGGATGGATCATGTCATGGAGAAGCTCGACGTGATCCTGCTGATGTCGGTCAATCCCGGTTTTGGCGGCCAGGCCTTCATACCTGAAACGCTGCGCAAGCTTGCGCTGGCCCGCGGCAAGATCGACGCCTGGAAAAACTCCGGAGGGCAAGGTATTGCGCTTGAAGTCGATGGCGGCGTAAAGATCGACAACATCGCCGCCATACGGGCGGCCGGCGCCGACACGTTTGTCGCGGGTTCAGCCATATTCGGCCAGCCGGACTACAAAACAGTCATCGACGCCCTGCGTGCTGAAATCGCCAAAGGCGAATCCCTGTCCGCTTAGGGCAGCGACCGCCGTTCCACAAACAGCGAATTACCGGGAATCTTCTTGGCCTCGGTTTTGACCGAGGCCGCCAGCTCCGCAATCTGATGGCCCGAATAAGGCATATCGACGTCGACTTCGACCACGCCCAGCGAAATGCTGATCAGGCCATGGAAAACTTCCGCCCCTTGCCGGTTCGCGGCGAAGTAACCGCCTTTCAACAAATGAACGGGCTTGTACAAGTAGGCCGTCGCCGCAAGGAAGCGATCCAATACGTTGTGGCAGCGCTCGCGCCAGTTCAGGCTCCTGAAGATGACAATGAAATCGTCACCGCCGATATGGCCCACGAAATCGACAGCCGGATCAATATATTCACGCAGGAGATTCGCCGTGATCTGTATAACTTCATCGCCCTTGCGGTAGCTGTATAAATCGTTGAAAGCCTTGAAGTGGTCCAGGTCGCAATAACACACGGCGAAAGGTTCACCATTCAGCAACAACGCCTCAATGTGCTCGTTGATGGGCACATTGCCTGGAAGCTGAGTCAAGGGGTTTGCGTAGCGGGCGGCATGTATCTGGATCTGGGTGATTTCGCGTATCAGGTCGAAGCCGGTACCCACCCCCAGGAATTTTCCCTGCTCGGTGATAATGAATCCGTCAGCCAAATGGTGCGGATTCGCTTCGGTGAACAAGTATCCCAGGTCTTGAAGGCTGGTCTGGTGATCGACGATCAGCGGCAGATTCTCAATAAACTGGTTGCAAGGCTTGTTGCCATAAAGCTCTCGATGATAAGGCCGGGCCAAACGGTCCAGCATCCGCAGCCTGTGTATCAGTCCGATCGGCAAGCCGTCGTGCAGGACAGCCAGCACTTGAAGCTCGGGCTGTTTCTTGAAGATATCGTAGACGTCGTTGGTCAGCGTTGAGTCGCTGACGGCAGGCACCGAACGAAGGATCTTGCGTGCCGTCGCTACGCTTTTGTAAGCGTCGTTCATAAGAGGCCGTCTGCCGGTGGGCGCGGGCGTCAACAGGCGCAGCGTTGCGGGCGGCAAGATCGCCACGGGATCTGAAGAGGGTCGGGCCAGCAGGTAGCCCTGACCATAGCGGATGCCCAGGCGCTGTACCGCATCGAGCTCCGCTTCAGTCTCGATGCCTTCTGCAATGACTTCCGACTTCGACTGCTGCGCCATCTCGGCAATGGATCGTACAAACTGACGTTTGACGGCGTCACTGTCGATGCCCTGTACGAAGTACTTGTCTATCTTCACGTATTCCGGGCGCAATTCCGACCAGAGCCGCAAGCTTGAAAAACCTTCGCCCAGGTCGTCGATGGCGATCTGCAGGCCCGGTCCCCGGAACTCCTGCGCAGCTTGGCGCAACAGCGAGTAACTCGACGTGGCTTCCGACTCGGTCAGCTCGATGACGATATTTCCGGGACACATGCCGGCTTCGTGCATGTGTGCCAGGCAGCCCTGCAATTCACGAGCGGGCATCAGCAGCGCGTCCGGACTCATGTTCAGGAATAATTTGCCCGCAAGTCCCAGGGCCTGGAACTTTTCGATGTGTATACGCCGGCAGATGCGCTCGAGTTCGAGGGTTTGACCATGCTGTCGAGCAAGGCCAAAGAGCCTGGTCGGCGCATGCAAGGGAGAATCGGATGGACCTCGAATCAAACCTTCGTAGCCGATAATCCGGCCGAATTGCAGATCGACGATCGGCTGGTACAACGGAGTCAAGGCTCTGTCGGCCAGGACCTTCTGAAAACTTGCCAGCATTTGCGCGCTCTCGAGTTGTGTCCCGCGGGGCGAGCTTTCTACACACTCAGTAAGTGTTTCCATCATGTGCATTCAGTCAACCTGTGCATAGACCCAAAAATGGCCTTTTCCGACCCGGATATGGATCAGCAGGCACCTTAGCAGGCCCGTATTACAGGAAAATGTCGGCGGACACCCTACAATCGAGCTTCCCTTCAATCAAAGAGAAGCCTCATGCCGTTTTCCGCCGTACTCCTGGACCTCGATGGCACCTTGCTGGACACCATACCCGACTTGGCCAATGCATCCAATGCCATGCGGATGGAGCTAGGCCTCGCGCCGCTCTCCCAGGACACTATTGCCAGCTATGTGGGCAAAGGCACCGAAAACCTGGTGCTGCGCACACTGTCGAACAATCCAGACGGCTCGGTGCCGACCGCGGACGATATCAAGCAGGGGCTGGAGATCTTCGGCCGCCACTATCATGCGGTAAACGGCGAGCAGGCCGCCGTGTATCCCGGCGTCGTGCAAGGCCTGGAAGCGTTCAAGGCGGCGGGCGTAAAAATGGCCGTGGTCACCAACAAGCCTACGGAATTCACGCTACCCCTGCTCGAACGCGCCGGCCTGGCCCATTTTTTCGAGCATGTGGTGTGCGGCGACACCTGCGCCCGCAAGAAGCCTCATCCCATGCCCCTGTTGCATGCCTGCGAGCTGATGCAGGCGGATCCGCAGGGTGCGCTGGCCATTGGCGATTCGATCAACGATGCGCTGGCCGCACGTGCGGCCGGCATGACGGTGCTGGCGGTGCCTTACGGCTATAACGAAGGAATGGATGTGCGGACTCTGGAAGTAGATGATATAGTTATGTCCATCAGCGAGGCCGCCCAGTGGGCCTTTCGCCAACAAACCAACAACAATCCATGATCGCTACCGCCTATTCCTGCATTACGCCCTGCGCCAACTGGCGCTGGTGGCGTTCGTGTTCTGGGTAGCGGTAATCCACTCCCGGCACCAAAGACCCTGTCTTTCACGTGTCGTCAGCATTACTAAACGCAAAGCCCGGAACCGAATAATGGCCGGGCTTTCTTGATTTCTGTCCCGGCCTCTATGTAAACATTTCACAGAGACCACTATGACGGAAATAGAATTCAATGCACTCGCCGCGCAAGGCTACAACCGCATCCCCCTGATTGCGGAAACCTACGCCGACCTGGACACGCCGCTGGCCATCTACCTGAAACTGGCACATAACGGTCCGGAAGGTGGGCGTAACAGCTGCCTGCTTGAATCGGTAGTCGGGGGCGAGCGCTTCGGCCGCTACTCGTTCATCGGCTTGCCCGCCAAGACCGTCATCCGCTCCAGTGGGGCCACCACCGAAATCCTGCATCAAGGCAAAGTGGTCGAAACGCACGAGGGCGATCCCTTAAGCTTCATCGAATCCTACCAGCAACGCTTCAAGGTCGCGATACGGCCGGGCATGCCGCGCTTTGCAGGCGGACTTGCCGGCTATTTCGGCTATGACACCGTACGTAACATCGAGCCCCGGCTTGGACCGGCCGTCAAGCCTTTTCCAGCCGGGCAGGATGAAGGCACGCCCGACATCATGCTGTTGCACGTCGATGAACTCGTCATTGTTGACAACCTTGCTGGTCGCACTTACCTGATTGTCTATGCCGACCCTGCGCAAGCCGAAAGCTACGCATTGGCCAAGCGCCGCCTCAAAGAACTGCGTGAAAAGCTGCGCACGCCCGTCGTAATCCCCTACGCCTACGCCAGCATGCAAACGACCAGCCGTCGTGATTTTGCGAAAGAAGACTACATCGCCGCAGTACTCAAAGCTAAGGAATACATCGCTGCGGGAGACTTGATGCAGGTCCAGATCGGACAGGTCATCGCCAAGCCGTTCCGCGACTCGCCCTTGTCTCTGTATCGGTCCCTGCGTTCGCTGAACCCGTCTCCGTACATGTACTTCTGGAACTTCGACGACTTCCAGGTGGTCGGTTCGTCACCCGAGATCCTGGTGCGCCAGGAAATTGTGACTGAAGCGCAAAAAGAGAAGACCGTGGTCACGATACGTCCATTGGCGGGCACCCGCCGGCGCGGCGCCACCCCGGAAGAGGACGCGCAATTGGCTGAAGAACTGATGGCCGATCCAAAAGAACGAGCCGAGCATGTGATGCTTATCGACCTGGCCCGCAACGACGTTGGCCGGGTGGCCAAGACCGGGTCGGTGAAGGTGACCGACACCATGACGATAGAGCGCTATTCGCACGTGATGCACCTGGTGTCGAATGTGTGCGGCGACCTGCACGATGGCATGAGCAATATGGACGTGCTGCGCGCGGCTTTTCCGGCCGGCACGCTCACCGGCGCTCCAAAGGTCCGCGCCATGGAAATCATTGACGAGCTGGAGCCCGTGCGCCGGGGAATCTACGGCGGCGCCGCTGGTTACTTGAGCTACGGAGGCGAAATGGATGTCGCCATTGCGATCCGCACCGGCATCATCAAGGACGGCATGCTTTACGTGCAGGCCGCTGCCGGTATCGTGGCAGACTCCGACCCCGAAAAGGAATGGCAGGAGACTGAAGCCAAGGCCCGCGCTGTGTTGCGGGCGGCCGAGCAAGTCCAGTTCGGCCTGGACGAACCCATTTAACGCCCGGCATCGAACCAGGAGAACTACATGTTACTGATGCTAGATAATTACGATTCGTTTACCTATAACCTGGTCCAGTACTTCGGCGAGCTGGGCGAAGACGTGGAAGTACGCCGCAACGACCAGGTCAGTGTGGCCGATATCGTGGCCATGAAGCCCGATCGCATCTGCGTGTCGCCCGGCCCGTGCTCCCCAGCCGAGGCGGGCATTTCAGTTGAACTGATACAACACTTCGCAGGCAAGGTGCCCGTCCTGGGCGTATGCCTGGGCCACCAGGCTATCGGCGCGGCCTATGGCGGCGACGTTGTACGCGCCCGTCAAATAATGCACGGCAAAGTCTCGGACATTACTCACACCGGCTCGGATGTCTTCAGCGGCCTGCCATCGCCCTTTGTCGTTACGCGCTATCACTCGTTGGCTGTGGACCGCAATACGCTGCCCGACTGCCTGGAAGTCACGGCCGAAACAGCAGATGGTGAAATCATGGGCCTGCGCCACAAGACGCTACCCGTATACGGCGTGCAGTTCCATCCGGAATCCGTGCTCAGCGAACATGGCCATGCTTTGCTGAAAAACTTCCTGAATATATAAATAAAAGGGACAATAATGACCATCACACCTACCGAAGCGCTATCACGCTGCATCGAACACCGCGAGATCTTTCACGATGAAATGCTGCACTTGATGCGCATGCTGATGCGTGGCGAGGTATCGCCGCAAATAGCCAGCGCCCTGATCATGGGCCTGCGGGTGAAAAAAGAAACGGTTGGCGAGATCACTGCCGCGGCGCAGGTAATGCGCGAGTTCGCACTGCCCGTAAACACGCCCAGTACCGACGACTTGCTCGATATGTGCGGCACCGGAGGCGACGGCTCCAATACATTCAACATTTCAACCGCTGCCATGTTCGTGGCGGCATCGGCCGGCGTGAAAATTGCAAAGCACGGCAACCGCAGCGCATCGTCCTCCTCGGGTAGCGCCGACGTGCTCGAGGCGCTGGGTGCCAACGTCATGCTCACCCCCGAACAAGTGGCCGAAAGTATAAGTCGCAGCGGCATCGGCTTCATGTTCGCGCCTTCTCATCACGCTGCCATGAAGAATGTCGCTGCCGTGCGCAAAGACCTGGCTGTCAAGACGATTTTCAATATCCTGGGCCCTCTCACCAATCCCGCCAATGCCGCCAATCAGCTGATGGGTGTATTCCATCCTGATCTGGTAGGCATTCAGGTGCGGGTATTGCAAAGGCTAGGCTCCCGGCACGTGCTGATTGTCCACGGCAAAGACGGCATGGACGAAGCGTCGCTGGGTTCCGCCACCCTGGTCGGTGAACTCAAGGATGGCCAGGTGACCGAATACGAAATTCATCCGGAAGACTTTGGCATGGCGATGGTGTCTAATCGGTCAATCAAGGTCAATAACCGCGAAGAATCGGCCAAGATGGTTCTTGAAGCGCTAGACAACATCAACGGTCCAGCGCGTGATATTGTTGGTTTCAATGCAGGCTTGGCCATCTATGCGGGCAACAAGGCAACATCTATCGAAGAGGGATTGAAGCTGGCTTTTGAATCCTTGGCCAACGGCGCTGCACGAGCCAAGCTTGACGAATTCTGCACCTTTACCCGGACGCTTTCCGCATGAACGACATTCTGGAAAAAATACTAGAGACCAAAAGAATCGAAGTCGCCACCGCGCGGCAGATGCGCAGCGAGGCGGACATGCTGCGCGAAGCCAAAAGCCGCAAGGACCTGCGCGGCTTTACGCGCGCCATCGAGGAAAAAATCGCACAAGGCAAACCTGGCGTCATCGCCGAGGTAAAAAAAGCGTCGCCCTCCAAAGGCGTGATTCGCGAGAACTTCAATCCGGTTGACATCGCCACGTCGTATGCCGCGCATGGTGCAGCCTGCCTGTCGGTGCTGACCGATGTGCAGTTTTTCCAGGGTTCTTACGACTACCTTCGCCAGGCACGCGCCGCTTGCACACTTCCTGTGTTGCGCAAGGACTTCATGATCGATCCCTACCAGATCGTCCATGCGCGCGCCATTGGCGCCGACTGCATCCTGTTGATTGTCGCCGCCCTGTCGCCGCAACAGTTGCGGGAATTCGAAAACGTCGCCACCGAGCTCGGCATGGACGTCCTGGTCGAGGTGCACGACCGCGCGGAACTCGATATTGCGCTCGAACTGAACACATCGCTCATCGGCATCAACAATCGCAACCTGCGCACTTTCCAGACTTCCCTGCAAACGACACTGGACTTACTGCCTGCCGTGCCCGACGGCAAGCGGGTCATTACAGAAAGCGGCATCCTGACTGACGTCGACGTCAAGCTTATGCGGGATAACAACGTAGACGCATTCCTTGTTGGCGAAGCCTTCATGCGGGCGCCCGAACCGGGCCAGGCCTTGCAGGAACTCTTCTTCAGCCGCTAAGCACTAATGACATTATTCGACGCCGCTGAATCCGACCCCCGCCTGGCCGGGGAACAGGCAAAGCCCCTGGAAGCCAAGCTGCGCACCGCGCTGTTGAAGGCACAGTACGAGCGCGTACAAAAAGCCGACCGGTCCCTGCTTATCGTATTAGAAGGTATACCGGGCGGCGGCAAAGGCGCCTCGGCGAGGCTGCTTAACGAGTGGATGGATGCGCGCCATATCCGCACTGTCGCCTTCGACAAGCCCTCGAGGGAAGATAAGGCCTATCCTTATTTCCGGCGTTACTGGCAAAAGCTGCCCGCCTCCGGAAACATCAGCATAGTCTTTGGCTCCTGGTATCAGCCCCTGTTCGAGGAAGCCGCCAGGAAAAAGCCTGACCAGGCGGTGATACAGGCCCACGCCGAGGCCATACGCCACTTCGAAACCATGTTGGTGCGCGAAGGCATACAGGTCGTCAAGCTCTGGTACCACCTGTCGCGGGACGCTCAAAAGCGCAGAACAGATGAATTGCGCGCCAATCCGGAAACGGCCTGGCAGGTTTCTCCTGAAGATACCAAGGTTTGGAAAAAGTTCGCCCGCCTGCGCGATGCCGCCGCGCTGGGCATTTCCCTGACCAACACCGATCACGCTCCTTGGTGCATCATTCCCGGCGCCGATGAATCGCTACGCGCCATCACCACCGGCCAAGTCGTGTTGTCGGCCTTGCGCCGCAATTTGCGCGTGCAAAGCGACGCGTTCGTCGGTACGGCGGCAGTTCCTTCCAGCCACCCCGTGATTCGGCTGGAAGACCTCGACTACGACGCGGCACTCGACAGCAACGAGTACGAAGGACAGATGGCCAAATGGCAAGCTCGCCTGGCCAACTTGGCGCGCAGCAAGAAGTTCGAAAAATTGCCGCTCATACTGGTGTTCGAAGGTCAGGATGCAGCCGGAAAAGGCGGCGCCATCAGGCGCGTAACGCACACGCTCGACGCCCGGCAGTTCCACGCCATTCCGATCTCAGCCCCGACTCCGGAAGAGCTTGCTCACCCCTATTTATGGCGTTTCTGGCGCAGTATCCCCAAACCAGGGCATGTCGCTATTTTCGATAGATCCTGGTACGGCCGCGTCCTGGTCGAACGCGTGGAAAAATACGCAAAGCCGGATCAATGGCAACGCGCCTATGCGGAAATCAATCACTTCGAAGCGCAGTTGCGCGACAGTGGCGCGCTGGTCCTGAAGTTTTGGCTCGCCGTCACCAAGGATGAACAGCTGAAGCGATTTCGCGACCGCGAGACATCGCCGTTCAAGTCCTTCAAGATTACCCCCGAAGATTGGCGCAATCGCAAGAAGTGGGATGCTTACACATTGGCGGCCAACGATGTGTTCGCCCGTACCAATACACCTGCCTGCCCCTGGCACGTATTGGCCGCCAATGACAAGAAACATGCCCGCGTCGCCGTGCTTGAACACATCGTCAAGGCCGTGGAGCAGGCACTATGAGCGCCGCGGGAAATTGCCCCCTGTGCAATGCCACCGGCGTAACGGTGATCTGGCGCAACGATGTGCTGCGGGTCATAGGCGTGGACGACCCTTCACATCCTGGCTTCACCCGCGTCATCTGGAATGACCATGTCAGAGAAATGACCGAACTGCCCGCTGCAGCGCGTAGCACCTTAATGGAAACCGTATGGCTGGTCGAACAGGCCCAGCGCGATTTCTTGCAGCCAGACAAGATCAACCTGGCGCAGCTGGGCAATATGGTGCCGCACGTACATTGGCACATTATCCCGCGCTGGACCTGCGATAGCCACTTTCCCGAAGCAATCTGGGCGCCTGCGCCCTCGCGCTCCGCTGCGCAACAGCAACAGTGGCATGCCCGCAAGGCACAGATCGACACATTGTTGCCCGTGTATCGCGCAGCACTGGTCGACGCCCTGTCCGCACGCTGACCCGGTCAACCGCCATGCCAAAAGAATCCACAGAACAAGCAACCCTGTTTTCAACAGCCGACAACTGTCTTCTGCAGCCGCCCATCGATCAGCTTGAGCGATTATCTCCAACCTGGCGCCAGGTGCTGGAAACGGGTGACACGCATGATGTGCTGGCCAGCTTGTCGAGCTTCCTTGCAGCCAGGCTGTCGGCAGGCGCGGAGATTTATCCCAGGTTCGTTTTCCGTGCGCTGGACTATATGCAGCCGGAGTCCGTACGCGTGGTGATCCTGGGACAGGACCCGTACCACGGACCCAATCAGGCCCAGGGCCTGGCATTTTCGGTGCCTGACCAGTGCCGCACACCGCCCAGCCTGCGCAATATATTCAAGGAATTGTCTCTTGAATATCCGAATGAGCCGCTGCGCCGGCACAACGAATTAAGCGACTGGGCGCGGCAGGGCGTACTGTTGCTCAACACGGCGCTTACTGTTGAGCATGCCAGCCCCGCGTCGCACGCAAAAAGGGGCTGGGAACGAATCACCGATGCACTGATACAGCGTGTGGCGCAGGCGCCGCACCCCAAGGTTTTCATGCTTTGGGGCGCACACGCGCAAAGCAAGGAAGCCTTGCTCACCGAAGGCCCGGGCGGCCCCCTGCTGATATTGAAGGCCAATCATCCCTCCCCCTTGTCCGCAACGCGTCCGCCGATACCTTTCATGGGTTGCGGTCATTTTGTGCAGGCCAACACATGGCTTGAGCAGCATGGGCAGGCACCTGTAAACTGGACAGGTGCCATTAGCGAAACCAACGCCTAGCAAGCATTTTGACGATTTTCCGCGGTTTGTTGCACTGCGACAACGTTAGGGGTTTCCCCGAATACAGAAATACGGTTATACTTCCGGCACTGCATTAATCAATGCGTCGACATTTTCACACGGCTCCGCGTCGTGTCATAGCAGTTGACTGATCTCTCAGCACCCATGTCGAACGCCATCGCTCCCTGACCCCCGAGCCTTTCGCTGCGTCTTCCAAGACACTACGCTGCACTTTAGGTTGATTCGGTCGGCACGATGCTCCAATCAACCAGCGCTTCGGGCTCACCTATCTGCCCGCGCTAGTGTATGCCGTTCACACGGCAAAGGATCACGCATGTCTTTTGAAAATCTAGGTCTTACCCCCACGCTGTTGTCTGCCGTCCTGAAAGCCGGCTTTACCGAGCCGACTCCCGTCCAGGCAGCCTCCATCCCCAAAGCGCTGGCAGGTAGCGACCTGATGGTATCCGCACAAACCGGCAGTGGCAAAACCGCCGCCTTCATGCTCCCCGCCCTGAACCGCATTTCGACAATGCCGGCCAACAAGGGTACGGGCGTTCAAGTGCTGGTACTGACCCCTACCCGCGAACTCGCCATGCAGGTGGCAGACGCCACCAAGCTGTACGGCGCGCATATTAAAGACCTGCGCATTGCCGTCGTCGTGGGCGGTATGCCTTACGGCGCCCAGCTCAAGGCCCTGTCACGTCGCGTAGACGTCCTGGTCGCAACTCCTGGCCGCCTTATCGACCACTTGCAAGCCAAGCGTGTCAACCTGTCGACGGTTCATACCCTTATTCTTGACGAAGCTGACCGCATGCTGGACATGGGCTTCATCGAAGACATCGAAACCATCGTTGCCAGCACACCGAAAGAGCGCCAAACGTTGCTGTTCTCCGCAACGCTGGACGGCACCATTGCACGCCTTGCGGCCAAAATGATGCGCAGCCCGGAACAGATCCAATTGTCTGGTCAGAAAGAAAAGCACACCAACATCACGCAAAGCTTGCTCTACGCCGATGACAATGGCCACAAGATGCGCCTGCTGGACCACCTGTTGCGTGACGCCAGCCTGGATCAGGCCATTGTATTTACATCGACCAAGCGTGGCGCCGACGATCTGGCCGAACGCCTGGCCGACCAAGGCTTCGCCGCCGCCGCCCTGCATGGCGACATGAACCAGCGCCAGCGCACCCGTACGTTGGGCATGCTGCAAAAAGGCCAGCTTCGCATCCTGGTAGCGACCGATGTCGCTGCTCGTGGCATTGATGTGCAAAGCATTACGCACGCCGTGAACTACGACCTGCCAATGCAAGCTGAAGACTACGTTCACCGTATCGGCCGTACCGGTCGTGCCGGCCGCAGTGGCTTGGCATTCACGCTGGCTACCCATTCGGAACGCCATAAGGTTCGCCGTATCGAGCACTTCATCGGCCAACCTATTCCGTCGCAGGAAATCGAAGGCCTCGAGCCCAAGAAAACAGCGCGTCCGACCTATACCGACCGCAAAGGCAGTGGCAAGAGCTTTGCGCCACGTGCTGGTTACGGTGCCGGCAAGCCTGGCAGCTATGCCCGTAAACCAAGCGGCGACCGCGGCAGCTTTGGTGGTGACAAGCCTGCGTACGAAGGCAAGCCCCGCTTTGGCGACAAGCCCGCATACGAAGGCCGCCCTGCCCGCAGCAGCGATCGCCCTGCTTATGAAGGCCGTCCCGCCTATGATCGTGGCGCCGACAGCCGCAAGACGTTTGGCACTGAGGAACGCAGCGGCGGCTACAAAGGCCGCAACGAAAATGCAGGTTTCGAAGCTCGTCCTGCTCGCACAGAACGCCCTCAAGCCGATCGTCCCGCATTCAGCGACCGTCCCGCATTTGGCGATCGCCCTGCCCGTACGGCACGTCCTGACTTCGCGCATAAAGCGCCTGGCGTGAAACCCAGCACGCGTCCTTCGACCCGCCCCGGCTTTGCCGGCAAGCCGACATCGACTCGTGGAAAAAGCGCAGCCCGCCGCGAATTTGCTTCGTAAGCAGGCCTATGCAGTACACCGGTCAGCGTGACTCGCGCACCTGACCTGAAACCCCGCCGCCGTGCGGGGTTTTTTTTGCCAGTAAGCCCGAGGTGTCGCTTGGGGGCCTTTCCTCCGCCCACACTGGCTACAATAGCGCATTGAATTCATAGGGCATCCTTTCCGGATGCCGTCGCCAGGACTCCATGAAACAACTTGCGCGCAAGCCCTTCTTCCTTGCTTTGCTAATGTCGTTGCCGCTATGGATTGTCTTCAATAACTTCATTGTCGCGATCATGGTTGCATTGCTTGTCGCTTTCCTCATTTCCATGTGCTATTCGTTGTACACGATCAAGCAGGCGAAGCCAAAAGCCGATGCGCCCGAATCCAAGACCCATCCCAAGAAATAGTGAATCAGCTTGCCCATGTCCATATCCCCCATGACACCCTCGGGCCTGCCCGGCCTGGACCCTGAATCCACGGCGCATGCCAAGGCAGTCGCCGCCTATTTGGCAGACAGGATTCAGGCCTGCGATAAGGGCTTCATGCCGTTTGAGCAGTGGATGAACCTGGCGCTGTATGCACCAGGCCTGGGCTATTACGCCGCCGGCAACACCAAGTTTGGCGCCGCGCTGCCCACTGGCGATTTCACCACGGCACCGGAAATGACTCCTCTGTTTGGGCAGACCATGGCCAGACAAGTGGCACAAGTGCTCAATGAAAGCGGTTCCGTGCAGGTACTGGAATTCGGCGCAGGTTCAGGCGCCCTTGCGGCGGCCATTATTCCTGCATTACGGCAATCAGGCATCGAGCCGCAGTATCAGATCCTGGAAGTATCGGCCGATTTGCGCGCCCGCCAGCAACAGCGCCTTGCCGGCTTCGGTACGTCAGTAAGCTGGCTCAACGAGCTGCCGCAGGCGTTTTCGGGCTGCATTGTTGCGAATGAAGTGCTGGATGCCATGCCCGCTACGCTGTTTCGCTGGGACGATGATGGCCGGATCATGGAGGTCGGTGTTCGTCTTGCACCATCGACCGGCGTCAATGATCTTCCCGCCTTTGAGTTTGCTCATCGCCAGGCCAGCGACGCGTTACAGGAGATGATCGGCAAGCGCATGCCGCCACTGCCCGGCTATCAGTCGGAAATCAACCTGCAAGCGGAAGCATGGATCACCCAGATGGGCTCATGGCTCAAGCATGGCGCCGCCTTGCTGATCGACTACGGATTTCCGCAACGCGAGTACTATCACCCCCAGCGCAATGAAGGCACGCTGATGTGTCACTTCCGCCATCATGCCCATAGCCAACCTTTGATCCATGCCGGTCTACAGGACATCACCACACACGTGGACTTTACCGCCATGGCCGACGCTGCCTTGGCGGGCGGCCTGGATGTACTGGGGTATACCTCGCAAGCCCGATTCCTCATGAATTCCGGCATGCCGGAATTGATTTCGCAATCCGCCGCGCTGACCCAGCCGCAGACCATATCGGCGCTGCAGAAGCTGATATCCGAAGCCGAGATGGGGGAACTATTCAAAGTGCTGGCCATCGGCCGCGATATCGGAGGCCCCCTCGTCGGCTTTAATCAGGGCGATCGGCGCAACCGGCTGTGACGAAACCGGATACGGACTCGAAAGCGTCAAGCGACTTAAGATAGCGCCAGCTTTTCCAAGGCTTGCAAGCGGGCCCTGCGCAGGGCCCGCTTGATGCCAACCGGATCGCCCGGGAATGCGCCTGCAATGGCGCCGGCGTCAATGCAACGTATCGCATCGACACGTGCCACCCATGAGGCTTGGTCAATGCCTTGCCTGCAAATCGCAGCCGCGCCGAGCAGGTCAAGGAAGCGATCAGGCTTGCGCAAGGCATCGCAGCGTTCCATCAGATCGAGGCACAATTCCGCAGTTGTCGGGGCACCGCCGGTCTGCGCACCGGCAAGCGAGTCGTCGCCCGGCGAATCGTCGCCCGGCGAATCGTCGCCCGGCGAGTCGTCGCCCGGCGCGGCCAGGCCGTCCAGCACGACGGGCAGCAGCCTGGCGTAGTCCTGGCTGTCGCGCGGCGCACGCACATGCTGAGCGACGCATTCGGGTGCGTCGGAAAAGCGGCAAAGTATGGCAAGACGCGCGGGAAGGCCCAAGCCGGCCTGGGCGGCACGCGCGAGTTCATCGGCCGTTAATGCATTGAACCGCAGGCCGGGTAACACACGCGGCAACGCCCCGCTGCGCTCCAGCACATCGAACATCCTGCCCGGCTGCTCGGCCAGCAGTCCCTTGGCCACCTCACGCCATACGCGCTCGGGGACCAGCTCGTCAACCTCGCCATCGTCGACCAGCTTGCGCGCCAATTCCATGGTCTCGGGCGCAACGGAGAAATCGTGGAAACGGGCGGCAAATCGGGCCAGACGCAGCAGCCTGACAGGATCCTCCGTAAAGGCCTGCCCGACATGCCTCAATACCTTTTGCCTGACATCGGATTGACCATCAAGGGGATCGATCAAGCGCCCGTCGGGCGCTTTGGCGATTGCATTGACGGTGAGATCGCGCCGCTGGAGGTCGTCTTCCAGTGTCACGTCGGTGCCGGTATAGAACGTGAAGCCCTTGTAACCACGCCCGGACTTGCGTTCGGTACGGGCCAGCGCGTATTCCTCTTTGGTTTCCGGATGCAGGAAAACCGGGAAGTCGCCCCCTACTGGGATGAAGCCACGCCTGGCCATTTCTTCGGGCGTGGCGCCTACGACGACCCAGTCGCGGTCGCCAGCCGGCAAGCCCAGCAACTCGTCGCGCACCGCACCACCCACGATATAGACGTCCAGCCCCTGGATGGCCGGATGGCTCATGGTAGCGCGACGCGCTTTTCAGGCGCGGGGGATACCGTACCCAGACGTTCTTTCAGTGATTGCGGCTTCCCGGTGAACATCATTGCGTAATACGTGGCGTTGGACATTACGTTCTTCACATACAGACGGGTTTCCGTGAACGGAATGGTCTCGGCGAATATTGCACCTTCGACGGGCCCGGCCAGTTTCGCACGCCACTGTACAGGCCGGCCCGGACCCGCGTTGTAGCCGGCCGTGGCCAGAACTTCCGATCCATTGAGCTGGCCCAGGACCATGCTGAGGTAGTTGGTGCCCAACACCGTATTGGTATCGAAATCATTGACTGAGGAAGGCGTGAAGTTCGTCATGCCGATTTTCTTGGCCACCCAGCGTGCCGTCGCCGGCATCAACTGCATGAGACCGGAAGCGCCGACGTGCGATCTTGCATCGGTGATGAAACGCGACTCCTGGCGGATCAAGCCATAGACCCAGGCTGGATCAAGGTTGATCAAACGCGCCTTCTCGGTAACGCGGCCTTCGAATGGCGCGACAAAGCGCTGGGAAAAATCAACGTCGTTTTTGGTAAGCAGCGAGGTGTTCACGACCCGGTCGAATATTTGCTCATGCCGCGCAAGCTCTGCGGCGGCCAGCAACTGGCGGTCGCTCATGCCGCGCAGCGTGAAGTTCCATTCCGGCACGGCCTCGGGACGCCACCCCAGGTCGAACAGCTGAATAGCACGCTGCAGGCCGGGATTGGCTTTGGCTGCTTGCAATTCGCCGGCCGTTACTGGAGCCGGTGCGGCTGGCAGGGCCGGTGTGTGGCCAAGCTCTTCGCTGGCCAACTGGCCATAGAAATTCAGTTCGTGCGCAATGGACTCGTAATGCTTGGTGGCGGCCGCTTTCTGGCCCTGGGCCGACAAGGCACGTGCATACCAATAAACCCAGACAGGTTCGGCGGCTTGGCTGGCCGACATCCTGCGTATTGAATTGGCGACCAGATCCCAGTTGATGGGAGTCTGGCGCAGTTCAGAGCGAACCTGCCAGGCGTGATTGTAATCGGTAAGCCGCTGGTTGCCCGAACGCCTGTACCAACCCGCCGCATCCTGGGCCACATTCAGAGCAGCCACCAGGCCGAACTGACTCCACACCCATTCGATATCCGATTTCGGGATGGCCTTGGACCAGGCCGTTTCGACGTAGGCGGCATTGGACTCGCGTTGCTTGCCGTAGGCCAGCCGGGAGAGCGCAATGCTTACCAGTTCGGTTTCGGCACGCGACTTGGGCGGCGTGCGTCCGGTAAGCCATTTCTTTGGATTGTCCATGAGCGCGGCGTAATCGACCATCTGTTTCGCATCGAACATAATGGCCGCCATACGCTGGGCGTTGCCGGTCTTGCTGGTTTCCAGTGTCGCGCGCAGCAAGGGCTGGAGTTCCTTCCAGCCTACCACCTTGCTGTCCGCCATCTGGTCCAGCATGCTCCAGCACGACCGATTGGGACTGAATGCGGCCACGACCTGCGCTGCCTTGACGCGCTGTCCCGTCATATGCTGCGCCATAAGGCGTGAACAGTCGACGTGCGAGTTGCTGCTGACCACGGGGCCAAGCTGGTTCACCAGAGCGTAGTTGCCGGCCCGGGCCGCCGCCACGATCCAGTCGGCTTTCAAGCGATCAGCCAGATAAGCGTCCTGGTTCTGTTCCATGAATTGCTGCAACGCCGCATCAGGCACGGGCCGCGTGCTGTCGTGCAATTGCTGGCGCAGCAGCCAGTAGTCCGCGTAGGTGCCCAGGACCGGGTCGCTCTTGGCGAGAGGAGCCAGTGCCTGCAGCCGCGACCATTGGCTTTTTTTCATTGCCTCGCGGGCATCGACCACAGCCTGGCGCGCCGCGGGAGGCGTAATCAGTGCCACCGAACCGGTATCAGAGCGGGAATCCTTGATGTCCTCGATCAAGGCTTCGACCTTTGGCCCCAGGGGCGCCGGAACGAGGGACTGGCGCAAGTCGACCTGAGCGTCGGAGGCCGTAGCCGAATGTACCGGCCGTTCGGCGCCGGCACAGCCCGTCAAACCCACCGTCAGGGCCAGCCAGACGCCCGCCTGTGAACGCCTGGCCTGAGCCAATGCAGAAAAGTTCCAGGTTTTCTGATACCGTTGCTTATTGGACACCATCTTGTCTTGACCCCACATAACACCGCCATGAATAACAGCACAGAGAATAACGCAGTCCCACTTCGCGTGCGACTTAAACAATTGCGAGCCGCCCAGGATCCCATCGATCGGAGCCGCGGCGGCCTGCTGATACGGGGCCGACTGTTTACGTGGCTGGCAACGAACCGCAGCAAACTGCTGGAAGCCGGCAAGCCGCTACCCCGCAACATTGCCGCATTCTGGTCAACCGACGACGAGCCTCAGTTGCAACCTTTGCTGCGGCAGTGGGCGCAGGAAGAAGGCTATCGCGTATCGCTGCCGGTCGTAACCACGCCCGATGGTCCGCTGACGTTCAGGCTGTGGGATCCCGAAACCACCATGCAGCCCGGCGCCTACGGTATACAAGAGCCCATCGGCGAGCCAGCCCCCCTGCCCGATATCATCTTGGTACCGACACTGGGCTACACCCGTCAGGGCGACCGCATCGGGTATGGTAAAGGATACTACGACCGGACCCTGGCAGCCATGAAGGCGCAGAACCATCCCTGCATCAGCATTGGCATCGCCTGGGCCACCGGGGACTTATCGAAGGAAACGCACGTTCCGGCGCCCCATGATGTCCGCCTGGACTCCATCCTGACCGACAAAGGATGGGCTGTTCCCGCGCCGGTACTGGCGTAACGCTGCGGGAACGCGTGCTTACCGGGTATCAGTCCAGGCGCAGTTGCCGCCATATCGCCATGGTCACCTCGGCGTTGTTGAGTGTATAAAAGTGCAGGCCCGGCGCACCATTGTCGAGCAGGTCTTGAGACAAACGCGAAATGACGTCTATGCCAAAGGCCTTGATCGAGGCCTTGTCGTCACCGAAATCGGCGAGCCTCAAGCGTATCCAACGGGGAATCTCGGCCCCACACATCGTTGAAAAACGTGCCAACTGCGTGTAGTTGGTAATCGGCATGATGCCCGGTACTACAGGAATATCGACGCCCTTGGCGCTGATACGCTCGACAAAATCGAAATACGCGTCGGCATTGAAGAAATACTGAGTGATTGCGCTGTCTGCGCCCGCCTGCACCTTATGTATGAAATGCGCCAGGTCCGCCTCGGCACTGGCCGACTGAGGATGCATCTCGGGGTAGCCGGCCACCTCGATATGAAACCAGTCGCCGCTGTGCTGGCGAATGAATGCGACCAGCTCGCTGGCGTAATGCAATTCTCCCTGGTCGCCGCCCATGCCCGAAGGCATGTCGCCCCGCAGGGCGACGATGCGCCTGACGCCCTGTTCGCGATAAGCGTCCAGGATCTCGCCCAGGACGGCCCGGGTCGCCCCTATGCAGGATAAATGAGGTGCCGCATCGCACCCCAGATTCTGCAGCAGGCGCACCGTATCGGCCGTGCCGCTGCGCGTGGAGCCGCCTGCACCGAACGTGACGCTGACATAAGCAGGCTCGAGAGCCAGCAACTGCTTGGCGGAGCGAACCAGCTTTTCTTGCGCTGCGGTATCTCGGGGGGGGAAAAACTCCAGACTGATTGCCTTATTCGCACTCATTGGACCAGCAACCTCGACAGCAATCCGGACACCAAGCTATAGACCAGGGCGCCCAGCAAGGCCCACCAGAATCCGCTGACCTGGAAGCCCTTCAACACTGAACCGGCAAACCAGAACACCAGCGCGTTGAGCACGAGCAGGAACAGTCCCAGCGTGACAATAGTGATCGGCAGGGTAAGCAGTATGAGTAAAGGTTTGACCAGGGTATTGAGCAGTCCCAGGACCAGAGCGGCGATAAGCGCCGACCCGAACGAGGCCACCGTAATGCCCGGCAAGAGATAGGCCACCACCAGCAAGGCGACGGCGTTTAAGATCCAGACAAGAAGAAGTTCCATAGCTCAGCGCTCCTTTAGTAGCGGTAGTGGTCCGGCTTGTAAGGCCCGCTGACCGGTACATTGATGTAGTCGGCCTGGTCGGGACGCAATTGTGTCAACTGCACGCCCAGCTTCTTCAGGTGCAGCCGCGCCACTTTTTCGTCGAGGTGCTTGGGCAAGACATAAACTTCCCCGGTCTTGTAGGCATCGCCGCGCGTATACAGTTCGATCTGCGCAATGGTCTGGTTGGTGAACGACGCGGACATCACGAACGAAGGATGGCCCGTGGCGCATCCAAGATTCACCAGGCGGCCTTTGGCCAGCAGGATAATGCGCTTGCCATCGGGAAAAATCACATGATCGACCTGTGGCTTGACCTCTTCCCACTGCAGATCTTCGATGGATGCCACGTCGATTTCATTGTCGAAGTGGCCAATGTTGCAGACGATGGCCTGGTCCTTCATGGCATCCATGTGATCACGCGTAATCACATGATAGTTACCCGTAGCGGTAACGAAAATGTCGGCCTTGTCGGCGGCTTCCTCGATGGTGACGACGCGGTAGCCTTCCATGGACGCCTGCAAGGCGCAGATCGGATCGACCTCGGTCACCCAGACTTGGGCACGCAAGGCGGATAAGGCTTGCGCACAACCCTTGCCCACGTCGCCGAAACCGCACACCACGGCAATCTTGCCGGCAACCATGACATCGGTGGCGCGCTTGATGCCGTCGACCAGCGATTCGCGACAGCCGTACAAATTATCGAACTTGGACTTCGTGACCGAATCGTTGACGTTGATGGCGGGAAAGGCAAGTTCGCCTTTCTTGGCCATCTGATACAGGCGATGCACGCCGGTGGTGGTTTCCTCGGTCACTCCCTTCACGTGGGCCAGGCGGGTGGAGTACCACTTTGGGTCACGGGCCAATTGCGCCTTGATGGAAGCAAACAAGACGCGCTCTTCTTCGCTCGATGGTTTATCGAGTACCGAAATATCGTTCTCAGCCTTGGCGCCCAGGTGCAGCAAGACGGTGGCATCGCCGCCGTCGTCGAGGATCATGTTTGCATGCTGATCGTTGGGCCACTGGAAAATCTGGTGCGTGTACTGCCAGTAATCTTCCAGCGTTTCACCCTTGATGGCGAACACCGGCGTGCCGGTGGCCGCAATGGCAGCGGCCGCGTGATCTTGCGTCGAGAAAATATTGCACGATGCCCAACGGACTTCGGCGCCCAGCGCCTTCAGCGTTTCGATGAGCACCGCCGTCTGGATGGTCATGTGCAGGCTGCCCGCGATGCGCGCGCCCTTGAGCGGCTGCGTTGCGGCAAATTCTTCACGGGTCGACATCAGGCCCGGCATCTCGGTCTCGGCGATCGCGATTTCGCGACGACCCCAGCCGGCGAGGGCGATATCGGTAATTTTGTAATCGGAGAAAGCGCCGTCAGCGACAGTATTCATAGTTTTATCCCAATAAAACTGTACTGGCAAAGACTATGCAATAGGTGCTCATCGCCGCCCGTACAGGGAATGATGAGCGCCGTTGAAACAAAAGATGATCCTGAGCCTAGCGGATGGCACTGAAAGCCAGCAGGCCCAATCCATTCCGTCGCAGCGCTCCTCAGGAAGACCCGATTTTAGCGTAAATATTCGAGGCAGGCCTCAGCCCTTGCGGCGCGGGTATCCCTGCGCCCTGATACGTTGCCACACCTGCAGCTTTTCGTCGTCGTCCAGGAAGACCCAATTGGCGACCTCCATGGCAGTACGGCCGCAACCGCGGCAAATTTCGTCATACAAGGTGGAGCACACTGCGACGCAGGGCGAGTCGGACGGGACCAGGCTGCGCATGTTGACGTCGCCTGCTTCGTGTTCGGCAGCGCCCGTTACGCGGCGGACTTCGGCAACGTCCAGACGGCGCTTGGCCGTTTCGAACGAGGAGTCCGAATCGGAACTGGCTTTACGATGAGGCATGGTTGGGCTCCGCCCCAGGGTGCCGACCGCGGCGCCCGGGGTTGTGGACATCAGGCGTCAGGCGGCCTTCTTGAGGACTTGCACCTTGTCGGAAGCTTCCCAGCTGAACTCCGGCTCGCTGCGGCCAAAATGACCGTAAGCAGCCGTTTTCGCGTAGATGGGACGCAACAGGTCGAGCATGTTGATGATGCCCTTGGGTCGCAAGTCGAAGTTTTCGCGCACCAGACGTGCAATCTGGTCGTCCGGTATAACGCCGGTGCCTTCCGTATAGACGGTGATATTGATGGGTTCGGCAACACCGATGGCGTAGCTGACCTGCACCTGGCACTGACGGGCCAGCCCGGCTGCCACGATATTCTTGGCCACGTAGCGCGCTGCATAGGCGGCGGATCGATCGACCTTTGAAGGATCCTTGCCCGAGAAAGCACCGCCGCCATGTGGGCATGCGCCGCCGTAAGTATCGACGATGATCTTGCGTCCTGTCAGTCCGCAGTCGCCTTGCGGGCCGCCAATGACGAACACGCCGGTCGGGTTGATCATGAATCGGGTTTGCGGCGTAAGCAAGCCATCGGGGAAGCTGGGCTTGATGATGTGTTCGATGACGGCGTCGCGGATGTCGCTTTGGGAAATGTCCGGCGCGTGCTGCGTCGAGAGCACCACGGTATCGACTTCCGCCGGCTTGCCGTCGACATAGCGGAATGTGACCTGCGATTTGGCATCGGGACGCAACCAGGGCAGGCGGCCATCTTTGCGCAGCTCGCTTTGGCGCTGCACCAGGCGGTGCGCGTACCAGATGGGAGCGGGCATGAGGTCGGGCGTTTCATCGCAGGCATAGCCGAACATCAAACCTTGGTCGCCTGCGCCTTGATTCAGGATTTCTTCTTCAGTGCGATCGACGCCCTGCGCGATATCGGGCGACTGCTTGTCGTAGGCGACCAGTACAGCGCAACCCTTGTAATCGATACCGTATTCGGTGTTGTCGTAGCCGATGCGCTGTATCGTGTCGCGGGCGATCTGGATGTAGTCGACGTTGGCCGTCGTGGTTATTTCACCGGCCAGTACGACCAGGCCTGTGTTGCACAGCGTTTCCGCGGCGACACGGGCGGTGGGATCTTGAGTGAGAATGGCGTCTAAGATGGAATCGGAAATCTGGTCGGCGACTTTGTCGGGATGACCTTCGGATACGGATTCGGATGTGAATAGAAAATCGTTATTTGCCACGGCGATACGTCCTGTAAATATACTGGTTTTGCCAGCATGAAGGTGGAACGAAACGCGTTGCACCTCGGATGCCTGCATAGCAGTAGTTCTCAGGGCGCGACGCTTTAGCGGTTTTTTATGCACACTGTTTGATATAACAGGGTGCGATCGCTCCGCAAGTTGTCGGTTAACTCAGCGATAAACCCTATTTTAAGCGAAAATACGCAAAGACATCTCTTTACACTTATTGCACGAGGGTTATTGCCCGCTCATGTTCCTGGCTTTATTTCGATTTCTGGCATGGATACCACTGCCGATACTGCACGGTATCGGAAACTTCGCAGGGCGCGCGCTGTATGCCTGGCCAGGCCGGTACCGAAATCGACTTAAGGCCAATGCCCGGCAAGCCGGCTATACAGACCCCGCCTTTGCCCGCCAGTCAGCCGGCCAGACTGGCGCAATGATCTTCGAAACCCCCAAGGTCTGGCTGCGAAATGAAGAATGCCTGCAGAAAGTGGTCAGCGATGACAACCAAGTGGTGCGCGACGCGCTGGACGAAGGCCGGGGCATTCTTTACCTGACTCCGCATTTGGGGTGTTTCGAGATCACCGCAAGGTACTTGATCCAGCATGGCCCGATTACGGTCATGTACCGGCCGCCCCGCCAGGCTTTCCTGGAACCCATCATGGAACAGGCCCGCAACACATCGGGATTGCGGGCCGTGCCCGCCACGATGCAGGGGGTACGCGAATTTGTGCGGGCGCTCAAGCGCGGGGAAGCGGTAGGCATGTTGCCCGACCAGGTCCCCGGCGGCGGCGATGGCGTCTGGGCGCCATTCTTCGGCAAGCCTGCGTACACCATGACGCTGGCCGGAAAGCTGGCGGTACAGACCGGCGTTGCGGTCATCCTGACTGCGGGCGAACGGCTTGCAGCCGGCCAGGGTTGGCGCATTCACTACGTAAGGTTGCCAGAACCCCTGCCCACCGACCCTGTCGCACTGGCCGGCGCCATCAACGGTGCCATGGAAACCTTGATCAGGCGTTTCCCCCAGCAGTACCTCTGGAGCTACAACCGCTATAAGGTTCCAAAAGAAGCGCCCCCGCGCCCAACGGATGCACATTAATGAAGTTCAATAAACTGCCTTTGCTTCGTTCCTTTTTTTCGTACCTGGGACGCAGCTCGCTGCAAACACGCCAGCGCTGGGCCGGGGTGCTCGGCTGGCTGGCATCCCGGTTGATGCGGTCGCGCGCGCACATCGTGCGCACCAATCTGGCTCTGTGCTTTCCCGAACGGTCACCACAAGATCGCGAAATATGGCTGCGTCGGCATTTCCGGCTGCTGGCGCACTCGGTCGTGGACCGTGGGCTGTTCTGGTTTGGCCAGCCTTCCACGATACAGGCGGCGACACCTATTACAGGGCTGGAACACCTGGACGAACTGCTCAAGGCCAAGCGCAAGATCCTCCTGCTGGCACCCCACTTTATCGGGCTGGATGCGGCGGCGACGCGGCTGACCATGTTCTTGCAGGAATCGGCCACCATGTACACCCGGCAAAGCGATCCGGACGTCGACCAGATCGTGCGGGAAGGTCGCGGGCGCTTCAATCGGGTGAATCTGGTCAGCCGCCACGATGGCATACGTGGGCTGATCCGTCATTTGCGCAACGGAATACCCGTCTATTATTTGCCCGATATGGATTTCGGCATCGCCGGCGCGGTGTTTGCACCGTTTTTCGGCGTGCCGGCCGCCACGCTGCTGGCTACCGCGCAAATTGCAAAGACGTGGGATGCCGCTATCGTTCCGATCATCAGCCGGCTCGATATTGATACCGGCAAGTACCATATCAGTGTTCTGCCGCCATTGCAGGACTTTCCGGGGACGCAAGCGCCCGAGGAAGCCACGGCCAGGTTGAATCGCCTTATTGAAGACTGGGTCCTGACGGACCCTGCACAGTACTACTGGGTACACCGCCGCTTCAAGACACGCCCCGACGGCGAGGCTCGCATTTACTAACATGGCGTGCACGCCCGCCGGTCTGGGGAATCACTCGGACAAACCGGCTGTAATCCGGGATAATCACCTCATGATCTGGAATTTCGCAAAAATGCAGGGCGCCGGCAACGACTTCGTTGTCCTGGATGGCGTACGGCAATCAATACAAATGACGCCGCAACGAGCGCGTGCGCTGGCGGACCGTCACTTCGGCATAGGCGCCGATCAGCTCCTGCTGGTCGAAACGCCGTCACATCCCGAAGCAGACTTCCGCTACCGTATATTCAATGCCGATGGCAGCGAAGTCGAACACTGCGGCAACGGCGCGCGCTGCTTCGTTCAGTTCGTCCATGAGCAAGGCTTGTCCGGGCGCAACCCGCTACGCGCCGAGATCTGCACAGGCCTTATCACCTTGACCCGATCCGAATCCGGCGACGTCTCTGTCGAAATGGGCCAGACCCGATTCGAACCCGAGGCGCTGGCATTCGATGTCCAAGGCCTGTCATCCACGCCCTGCGATCAAGACACGCTGTGGACGCTACCGCTACCCGGCCACGACGACGTCCTGTTGTCTTTAGTCGCCATTTCCAACCCACATGCCGTTCAGGTGGTCGCCAACGTCGATGACGCCCCTGTGGCTGAAACAGGCCCCCTTATAGAATCGCATCCGCGGTTCAAGCAACGCGTCAATGCGGGCTTCATGCAAGTCATCGACCGCCACACCATCAACTTGCGCGTGTACGAGCGTGGCGCCGGCGAGACCCTTGCTTGCGGCACAGGCGCCTGCGCGGCGGTCGTGGCGGGTATCCGGCGCGGGCTGCTCGACAGCCCTGTGCTGGTGAATACCCGGGGCGGCCAACTTGCCGTAGGCTGGGACAACAATACGCTGCGCATGAGCGGGCCTGCCGTTACCGTATTTACCGGACACGTCGACATCGACGCACTCACTGATCAGTTCAACATCAAGGACCCATCCCGCCCATGACCGCAAGCAGCTTATCCGCCGACGATATCGCGCATTTCCTGAAAGACCACCCCGAGTTCTTCCAGAACCATGCCGAATTGTTCTCCAATCTGCGGGTGCCTCACCCCAATGAGACCCGGGCGATTTCGCTGGGAGAGCGGCAGATCCTGACACTGCGCGCCCGGACCAAAGACCTTGAATGGAAGCTCTCGGGCCTGGTCAGTAATGCCAATGGCAACGAAAAAATCAGCAAGACGCTCATGCAATGGTGTTGCCGCATGCTGGCCGAGGACGACGCCTTGCAGATACCGGCGCACATCGTGCGCAGCCTGGGCGATTTGTTCGACCTTCCCACCATTGCATTGCGCGTCTGGAATTTGCCGCGGCTCGAGGATAGCGAATTTGCGCAAGATGTCACCGACTCTATCCGCAGCTACGCACGCGACCTGACCCAGCCTTTCTGCGGTCCACTCGGAAGCCAGGAGGCCGCCGGCTGGCTGGGCACTCCACCCGCTTCGCTGGCCATCATCGCGCTGCGCCCTGTCGGCCGTGTCGAACCTGTAGGTCTGCTGGTATTGGGCTCAGACGACGCCGAGCGCTTCACGCCCGATATGGGTACGGCCTTTCTCGACACCATCAACGAGTTGGCCAGCGCCAGCTTGCTGCGCCTGAAAGGCCCCGAACACCAAGAGTACGCGTAGGTCAAGCATGCACGCCTTGCCTACCCCAATGGAGCAATGGCTCGCGCACTTGCAGTCCAACCGTCGGTATTCCGTGCATACCTTGGCAGGGTACCGGCAAGATCTTAATCACCTAATGCAGTGCCATCCCGACACGGCACTGGACGGCCTGACCGAGAGCCACATACGACACGCTGTGGCGCGCCTGCATAGCCAGGGACTCAAGCCAAGAAGCCTGGCGCGGGCACTGGCTGCGTGGCGGGGCTTTTTCCAGTGGCAGGCCACGACGGCGGGCCTTGAGTTCAACCCGGTTGCCGGCGTGCGAGCGCCCAAGGCGCCGCGCAGTTTGCCCAAGGCCCTCTCGGTGGAACAAGCGCAAGTACTACTCGACCGGCCCGGCCTGCCCGCCCCGCACACCGCGGTGGATTGCCGGGACCAGGCCATGTTCGAGATCCTATACGCCAGCGGCTTGCGGCTGGCCGAGCTGGTCAGCCTGGACTGGCGCTACTGCCGCCGCGACCACTACGAATCGCAAAGCTGGATCCTGCTTTCAGAGCAGGAGGCTATCGTAAAAGGCAAAGGCAACAAGACACGCAGCGTCCCGCTGGGGCGAAAAGCCATCGACGCAATAGAGCGCTGGCTGGAAGCGCGCCATCAACTGCAGCAGGCCGGCGAGGCGGCAGACGCAGATTCGAAGGCGGCACTGTTCTTGGGCGTTCGAGGCAAACGTATCAGTCCACGCGTCGTTCAACTGCAATTGAACAAGCTGGCCGCGCTCGTCGGCTTGCCGATCCATGTCCACCCGCATAGCCTGCGCCATAGCTTTGCCAGCCATATGCTGCAATCAGCACAGGATTTGCGTGCGGTGCAGGAGATGCTCGGTCACGCCAATATCTCCACCACGCAAATTTATACCCGGCTTGATTTCCAGCACCTGGCCCAGGTCTATGACAAGGCCCACCCCCGCGCAAACCGCAAGCGTTAGCCCGTTGAGTCCTCGGCAACGCTACTGCGTTGGTTGCAGCACATAAAGCAGCTGCCCGGCGTTCCAGGTGAACATGCCCAGATACGTTGCTGCGGGCTGGTCTGCAGGCGCAAGCGCGTCGGAGTACAAGGTGCCTCCCACTTTCGCCTTGGTTTCCCGCGCGACCTGTTCTACCAATTTGGCATTCGTGGTATTTTCAATGAACACGCCGGCGATGCCTTCCTTCCTGGCCAGATCGACGATCGCAGCGACATCCCGGGCAGACGGTTCCGCCTTGCTCGAAAAGCCTGCTATCGACAAAAACTGTATGCCATAGTCCTGGGCGAAGTAGCCAAACGCATCGTGCGAGGTAATCACCTTGCGCTTGTCCGCGGGAATGGCATCAAGGGCCTGCCTGATTTCCACGTCCAGCGCCTTCATTTTTTCAATATAGGCTTGCGCACGCTTCTTGTAGCTGGCCTGGTTTTCGGGATCGGCCAATGACAGGCCATCGGCAATGTTTTCGGCATAGATCATGCCGTTGCCCAGGCTCTGCCAGGCGTGGGGATCGACGTCGCCGTGATGGACGTGCCCGCTATCGTCATCCCCATGGTGGTCATGCCCGTCATGCGACGGCTTCCCGTGGGCGGCATCGTTCAACTGCCTGGGAGTCACACCCTTGGACGCCAGCACTTGGGCGCCCTCGAAATCGGCGGCCTTTATAAGACGGGGCAGCCATCCTTCAAAGTCCATGCCGTTTATGACGAGCACTTGCGCCTGGGACAAGGCCTGTACATCGCGTGGCGTCGGCTCGAAAGAGTGCGCATCGCCGTTTGGACCGACGATGGTGGTCAATGCGACGTGTTCGCCGCCGATCTCTTTCACCATATCGCCAATAATCGAAAAGCTGGCCACCACGCGCAGTGGCCCATCCGCCGCCCAGGCGAACGGAGCCGCCATGGCCAGCGCCCCACCGGCCAGTGCGGCAAGAATCCTGCGCCGACCGGGGATCGAAAAACGCTGGATGCCAAGTGTCTTCGCCATTAAAGTCGCTCCGAAATTTGAGAGAGCCGGTGGTGTCGGGCATAGGCATGTCTTGCGGCCTGCAACAGCCCGCCCAGCGGCCCAAAAAACACCGAAATGAAATACACCGCGCCAGCCGAAAGAATGATCGACGGCGAAGCCGGTACATTTGCGTGATACGAAAACAGGAGCCCCGTATACGAGGCGACACTGCCAATGACGGCGGCCAGTACCATCTGCCGTCCTACTGAACGCACCCAGAATCGGGCTGCGGTCGCCGGCAACATCATGATGCCGACGACCATGAGCGTTCCAAGCACCTGGAAGCCGGCCACCAGCGTCATGACCAGCAACACCAGGAAAACCATGTGTATCAGTGAACCCGCCCTACCCTCACCACGCAGGAACAAGGGATCCAGGCACTCCACGACCAGCGGCCTGAAGATCACCGCCAGCGCTAGCAGCGTGATGGATGATGTCGTGCTGACGAGCAGCAAGGAACCGTCATCCAGGCCCAGCACGGTTCCGAACAGCACATGGATGAGGTCCATGTTGGAGCCGCGCAAGGAAACCAGCAATACGCCCAGTCCCAGCGACACGAGATAGAACGCGGCAAAGCTGGCGTCTTCTCGCTGGGGCGTCAGGCGCGCCACAGCGCCCGCCAAAAGCGCCACCACCAGGCCGGTGATCATGCCGCCTATCGTCATCGCGCTCAGGGACAGACCCGCGGTCAGGAAACCCACGGCGACTCCGGGCAAAATGGCGTGCGCCATGGCGTCGCCCATCAGGCTCATGCGGCGCAACACAAGGAATACACCCAAAGGCCCGGCAGCGAACGCCAGGGCCAGCGCACCGGCGAGGGCGCGGCGCATGAAGCCATAATCAAGAAAGGGGCCAACCAGCACATCGAAGAGCCACATCATAGATAGTCTCCCGCGCATAAATGCCGTGCCAGATGCAGATTCTCGGGCGTCAGCACTTCCTGGGTCGGCCCCCAGGCAACAGCTTGCCCCGCCATAAGCAGGGCTTGCGGAAAACGGGCACGCACCATATCAAGATCGTGCAACACCGCAATCACCGTTCGGCCTTCCCGATGCCAGGACTCCAGCAAGACCATGAGATCCTCGGTCGTATTGCGATCGACGGCGGCGAAAGGCTCGTCCAGCAACAAGGTGTGGGCATCGTGCAGCAGCAGGCGTGCGAACAGTGCGCGCTGCAACTGCCCGCCCGACAGCGTGCCGATGATACGAGGGCCGAAATCGGCCAGCCCGACCATGTCGAGCGCTGCCTTTACGCGCTCGTGCTCGGACGCGTCAAAGCGTTTCCATGCCCCGACGCGGCGCCAGGCTCCCATGGCAACAAGATCATAAGTGCTGATGGGGAAACTGCGATCGAGTTCACCCAATTGCGGCAGGCATGCGATCTGATTGCGTGAGTCCCCCGCCAGCCGTATCTGCCCGCGCAAAGGACTGACCAGCCCCATGATCCCCTTGATCAACGTGGACTTGCCGGCGCCATTGGGACCGACGATGGCGGTCAGCGAACCCCGCGCGAAAGCGCCGGTCACGTCGCGCACGGCAACGCGATCACGCCAGCCAAGAGAAACCTGGTCCAGTTCTATCACAGGGCTTGTCATCGTGTGATCACTGCCACCACCCCATCGCCCAGGCAGTCAACATCCAAAGGAATGCCACGGCAATCGATACGCGAGCCAGGCGCTGGACGGATGACGCCAGCAACCCGGAGCCACGATAGTGGCCGGGCTTGCTCGAGGATGCGGTAAAGTTCTGATGCATGGGGCGGGCGACACGCAGGAATAATAATGACTGATATGTTATAACATACGCAGGCTATCTGCACAGCCCGGCCTGCGAGCCCCGAAGCAATCGTGTATCCACAGACCATTACTGTCTTGCGCCATGCCCGTAAAAAAAACATCTTCTGCCGCTGCCATTGCAGCGACACTCAGTACGGCCGAATCGCTTTGCGTGCAGCGCGGCAAGCGCCTTACGCCCATACGCCGCAAGGTGCTGGAGATTCTTCTTAAGCAGCAACGCAGCGTCAAGGCATACGAGTTGCTGGAACTGATACGCGGCGACCAGCAGGGTGCGGCGCCCCCTACTGTATATCGTGCCCTGGATTTTCTGGTTGAAGAGGGCCTCGTGCATCGGCTGGATGCCATCAATGCGTGGACGGCCTGTTTGGATGCGGGCGGAGAGCCGCATGATCTGCTTGTCGTATGCACGCAATGCGGATCCGTCGCCGAGTTAAGCGACCCCGCGCTCAGCCGCCAATTGGCCAGAAAGGTGGCTGAATCCGGATTCGTGCTGTCCGGCCACGAAACCGAACTGCGTGCCCTGTGCCGGGAATGTCGTAAGGTGGCAGCCCCTCACGTGCATGCGCATGGCACGTGATAGCCGTTGCAAACACGGCACGATATACCCGTTTTCCGCGAGCATACAAGTTTTTCGTTGCAGGTTTGCTCTAAAGCGTATGCTGTGATGTAATCGCTCGTTATGTATTTTTTGCGCGGTAGGAAGTCCCTGTATGGCCGCCAATTTCCTGGCGGAATACGTATTTAACCGCGCGACGCGAGGCCTAGAATGAAACCCGCTGTAAGTCCTGAAAAAATGGTACCGGTAACCATACTTACCGGATTCCTGGGGGCTGGTAAGACCACCCTGCTTAAGCGCATCCTGTCCGAATATCATGGGCGCCGTATTGCCGTCATTGAAAACGAATTCGGACCGGAAAGCATCGATAACGAGCTGCTGGTCCAGGACAGTGAAGAAGAAATCATCGAACTAAGCAATGGCTGCGTCTGTTGCACGGTGCGCGGCGACCTCATGCGTACCATGAACGAGCTGCGCGTAAAACGCCAAGCCGGAGAACTGAACTTCGAGCGCGTCATCATCGAGACCACGGGCATGGCCAACCCCGGCCCGGTTTGCCAGACATTCTTCATGGACGACGAAATCGCCGACTACTACCGCCTCGATGCCGTTATTACCGTCGTGGATGCCAAGCACGGAATGGAAACCCTAGATAAACAGGAAGAAGCACAGAAACAAGTAGGTTTTGCCGACCGCATTCTTATTTCCAAGAAAGACCTGGTCAACGACGTCGATTACCAGGCCTTGCGGGCACGCCTCGTTCGCATCAATCCGCGCGCGTCCATCACGCCTGTCGATTTTGGCGTAACGGACCTGAAGGTGTTGCTGGACATCAGTGGATTCAACCTGAACACCATACTGGACATCGACCCGGACTTCCTTTCCGACGAACATCCTGATGCCGCGCATGATCACGATCATGGCCATGAACACGGCCATGAGCATAAGCACGAGCATGATCATGAAGGCGAATGCAACGCCCATTGCGGCCATCAGGATCATCATCATGCGCACCATGACGATGAGATCGGAGCCTTCGTGTTCCGCTCCAAGAAGGCGTTCGATCCCGAACGGCTCGAGGAATTTCTGGGAGGCATCGTCCAGGTGTACGGACCCGACCTGCTACGCTACAAAGGTATTTTGTACCTGAAGGGAATCAACCGGCGCATGCTCTTTCAGGGCGTGCACATGATGATGGGCGCCGAACCCGGAAAACCCTGGCTATCGGGAGAAAAGCCTAATACCAAAATGGTATTCATTGGACGTAAACTACCCCAGGAAATTTTCACCCGGGGCCTGGAACAATGCTTGGTCTGATAAGCCCTGTTGCCGACACAAACACGGCCACGGCTCGAATACCAGTACGACAATAAAAGGACATACCATCATGGCAAGCAAATCAGCAGCCGCAAAGAGTCAGACGCACTTGCCGACAGAGAAAGAGCTGTTAGCGATGCCCGAGTCCGACTACATGAATGACATCCAGTTGGCTTTCTTCAGGAACCGCCTGAAAGAGCTCGAACAGGAAATCCTCAACAACGCTGATGCAACCACCGAAAATCTGCGTGAAACCCAGTTCGTGCCCGATCCGGCGGACCGCGCCACGATAGAAGAAGAACATGCCCTTGAACTTCGCACCCGCGACCGCGAACGCAAGCTATTGAAGAAAGTGCAACAGTCGATCACACGCATCGACGCGGGCGACTATGGCTGGTGTGAAGAAACCGGCGAACCCATCGGAGTCCCGCGTCTTCTGGCCCGCCCCACGGCAACCTTGTCGCTCGAGGCGCAAGAGCGCCGCGAGATGCGCCAGAAGCTGTACGGCGACTGACACAACACGCTCCGAAGACGACATCATCGTCTTCGGAGCCGTGGCATCACACCGCTCACTGCGAGCCCGTGTCACGATGCCTGGCCTGCCCGCACTGTGGCGGGCCATCTGGCGCACGGTTCCGGCGCCACACAGCGCATCTCGGCGCTGAATTCCCCTTGAACTTTCCGGCATTGCCCCCAGCTATTGTCTTCAAAGGAAGGAATCATGGAACAATTTCACGCCACCACCATCATTTGTGTCCGCCGCGGCGATCAAGTCGCCCTGGGGGGCGATGGCCAGGTCACCCTGGGCAACATCATCATCAAAGGTACGGCACGTAAAATTCGTCGCCTGTACAACGACAAGATCCTTGCCGGCTTTGCCGGCGCCACCGCCGACGCTTTCACGCTGCAAGAGCGCTTTGAAGCGAAGCTGGAAAAGTATCAGGGCAATCTCATGCGTTCCGCAGTGGAACTCACCAAAGACTGGCGCACCGATCGCGTACTGCGTCGCCTGGAGGCGATGCTTATCGTGGCCGATCGCGAACATACCCTGGTCCTTACCGGCAACGGCGACGTGCTTGAGCCTGAAAATGGCCTTGCCGCCATCGGCTCCGGCGGGGCGTATGCTCAGTCGGCTGCCCTGGCCTTGCTGCAGAACACCGAAATGGCGCCCGCGGAAATCGTGAAGAAGTCGCTGGAAATCGCGGGTGATCTGTGCATCTACACCAACCAGAATCACATCGTCGAAACGCTATAGCTCGCCGCTCGCGCCCACTGCGCGCCCTTGCCGAAATAACTCACAGATCACTATGTCAGCTCTCAATATGACCCCCGGGGAAATCGTCTCCGAACTCGACAAGAATATTGTCGGCCAGAACCGTGCCAAGCGTTCAGTGGCTGTCGCCCTGCGCAATCGCTGGCGCCGCCAGCAAGTGCCAGAGCCCTTGCGCAACGAGATCGTTCCCAAGAACATCCTGATGATCGGGCCCACCGGCGTCGGCAAGACAGAAATCGCGCGCCGTTTGGCAAAGCTGGCCAATGCTCCCTTCATCAAGATCGAAGCAACCAAGTTCACTGAAGTCGGCTATGTAGGCCGTGATGTCGACACCATCATCCGCGACCTAGTGGAAATCTCGGTCAAGCAAACCCGCGATGTAGAAATGCGGCGTGTCCGCACGCAAGCCGAGGACGCAGCCGAAGACCGCATACTGGACGTCCTGGTCTCGCCACCCCGCAATGCCCAAGGCGAGCCGCAACGCGAAGAAAACAATGCCCGCCAGACGTTTCGCAAGCGCCTGCGCGAAGGCACCATCGACGACTTGCAAATTGAAATTGAGATCGCCCAGGTCGCACCGCAGATGGAAATCATGGCGCCTCCCGGCATGGAGGAAATGACCGAGCAGCTCAAGGGCATGTTTGCAGGGCTGGGCCAGGACAAGAAAAAGCTGCGCAAGATGTCAGTGAAAGAGGCCTTCAAGCTTCTCACCGAAGAGGAAGCGGGCCGCCGCATCAACGAAGAAGACTTGCGCACGGCCGCTGTATTCAATGCCGAACAGAACGGCATCGTTTTCCTCGATGAAATCGACAAGATAGCAACCCGCCAGGAGCATCAGGGCGGCGACGTGTCGCGCCAGGGCGTCCAGCGCGATTTGTTGCCGCTGGTGGAAGGCACAACGGTAAACACCAAATATGGCGTCGTACGTACCGACCATATCCTGTTCATCGCCTCAGGGGCTTTCCACCTGTCGCGGCCCTCGGATCTCATCCCTGAATTGCAAGGCCGATTCCCGATACGGGTCGAGCTTGATTCGTTGACCGCGGAAGACTTCGTGCGCATTTTGTGCGATACCGACTCATCGCTGACCAAGCAGTATCATGCGCTGCTCGCAACGGAAGACGTCACGCTGGACTTTACCGACGAAGGTATAGAACGCATGGCGCAGCTTGCATTCGAAGTCAATGAGCGCACCGAAAACATCGGCGCGCGCCGCCTTTACACGGTCATGGAAAAGCTGCTGGAAGATTTGTCGTTCGACGCCTCGGCCAGCAGTGGCCAGACCATTACCATCGATGCCGCCTACGTCAACAACAAGCTGGAAGAGGCTGCCGGCAACCAGGACCTTTCGCGCTACGTGCTTTGAGCCTTATTCCGACGCCGTGCCGTTTACTTTGATATCTGGATAACGACGTAGTCTCCGTTCTCGCGCCTGGCGGTGAATTTCACTTTATCGCCAGGCGCGATGTCTTTCAGCAAGGCCGGATCTATGCGGTACACCAGTGTCATGGCCGGTAATTGAAGGTCGGAAATCGCACCATGCTTGATCGTTATCTTGCCCGCTGCCGCGTCGACACGGCGCACCTCGCCCGAAGCGCTTGCCTCTTGGGCGACAACACCGACAGAATAAAATGAGGTCAGGGCGAGCATCGCCGCGAGGGCCTGCCGCTGCCGATTATTGGCCAAAGCCATAAGCTACACTCCTGCTAAATTCAACTCGGGAATCGTGATTACCACCGATTCCCCAGCATAACGCCAAACGAAGGAAGAAGTGTGACCGACCCAAGCATACGTTACCAGTTGCGCCCCGCCCTGCCGCAAGACATCCCGCACATACATGGCCTGATGCTGGAAATGGCGGAGTTCGAAAAGCTGACCGGCATCTTCAAGGCCACCGAAGCCAGCCTGGAGAAAAGCTTTTTCGGCGAGCACCCCGCGGCGAACTGCCTGGTGGCCCATACCAGTGAAGACCCCGCCACGCCGGTCGCCTACATCATGTGGTTCCATAACTACTCCAGCTTTCTGGACAAGCGCGGCCTGTATCTGGAAGACGTCTACGTCCAGCCGGAACATCGCGGTAGTGGCGTAGGCAAGATGGTGCTCAAGCACCTGGCGAAACTCGCATTGGAACTGGATTGCGGGCGTTTCGAATGGACTGTGCTGGACTGGAATCAGAACGCGATCGACTTCTACAAACACCATGGGGCCGACATATTGCCGGAATGGCGTATCGTGCGTGTCACAGGCGACGCATTGCAGCGACTCGCTCAATAACAAGGAATACCATCATGGCCACACGTCTTTCAGTCATTACCACCCGCACCGGCGATACCGGCACAACCGGCCTGGGCGATGGCAGCCGCATCGACAAGGATGCTCCCCGTATCGCCGCGATGGGCGACGTCGACGAACTGAACAGTACCATCGGCGTATTGCGCGCCGAACCACTGCCCCACGCCATCGACATGCTGCTGGGCCGTGTACAGAATGACCTGTTCGATATGGGCGCCGAGCTTTGTATCCCCGGCCATGCGGCTGTCAACAACGACCATGTCCTGTACCTGGAAGAGGCACTGGCGGAACACAATGCCAAGCTGGGCAAGCTCGAGGAATTCATCTTGCCCGGCGGTACGCGCCCCGCCGCACTGGCCCATGTAGCACGCACCATCTGCCGCCGGGCCGAGCGCGCCGTCATTACGCTGAATCGCAGCGAGGCGGTCAACGCGCCCGTCATCCAGTACCTGAACCGCTTATCGGATCTTTGCTTTGTACTGGCCCGGGTACTGAACGGCGCAGCGGACAAACCCGATGTGTTGTGGGGACGCTAGCCAAGCAGCCCTCCACCAGTGGCATTTTCGATTCAAGTGTTTACGGCACTTTGCTTTAGTGACGCTGTTCTGCTCTGATGACGTTGCACGGGGTGGATGGGAGCAGTCCGGCACGGCGTGCTCCCATTCACCCTGAACAACTGCGCAATAGGAAACTTGCCGGCCTGACTTGCACGGTGGTTAGTGGGCTGGTCCAAGCTTCGCTCATGCAAAAAGGTGGGTGTGTCGGGGGCTGTGCAGGCGCCTCGCGCACGCCGTTGCGGTCAGCCCCATCGAGGAGGCAAGGCCGCGGCTGTTTGAGCCCGACGGATGTCGGGCCACTGGCCCGACCGGGCGAGTTCCGCGACCGCCTCGATGGGGCTGACCGGAACGGGCACCCTGGCAACGCCAGGGCGTGGCGCGCGAAGCCGAAACAGGCCCCGACACACCCGCCTTTCTCAAGAACGAAAGCCGTCCCCAACGCCTCCGCGCTGCAGCGCGCCTTGTAAAGGCTCGACCAAAAATACTCTAGGTCTTACGCGCGTCGCCGGAATGGATTTGCAGCGCCTCAAGAAAGCGCGAGACCATATTGTAGGTGGCCACGGTTGCCGTAAGCTCAACCAGTTGGCGCGGCTCGAAGTACGATTGCACGTTGGCGAAAACGTCGTCAGGCACCTGGACATGGCGGGTCATGGCGTCGGTATAGGCCAATACCGCTCTTTCCTTGTCGCTGAACAGGCTGGATGATTCCCAGGCCGCCAGCTCGTCCAGCTGGGCCTGCGTCATGCCCTCCTTCAAGGCAATGGGGGCATGCTGCTCGGCCTCGTAGGGCGCGCCGTTGATGATCGCGACGCGCATAATGACCATTTCGCGCACATCGCCGGCCAGCGAACTGTTATGGCGTATGCCGGTAAGGTGGTTCAGCCAGCCACGGGCAACGGGCGGACTCTGCAGCAGCATTTGATATAAATGCAGCACGCTGCCGCGTTCGGCAACGATTTGCTCGACAAGGGGGCTCACCTCGGGGTGAGTCAGATCTGCGTAGGGAAGACGGGCCATCGATAAGTTTCCTTGGAATTAAGCGGGCAGAACCTGGCTGACCGTGCGGGTAAAGCGCAACACGATTTCGCTGATATCGGCGTCGGTGCAAATGAAGGGAGGCGCCAGCAAGACGTGGTCGCCATGCACGCCATCGATGGTGCCGCCCATGGGGTACATCAGCAAGCCATTCTGCATGGCCTGTTTCTTGAGGACGGCATGGGTTTTACGGGCCGGATCCAGCGTAGCCTTCGTGGTTTTATCCTGTACGAACTCAACGCCCACGAACAGACCCCTTCCACGCACATCGCCCACGTTGGGGTGCCCTGCCAGTGCAAGACGCAATTCGGTGCGCATTTGTTCGCCGCGCGCCAGGACGTTGTCCAGCAACCGTTCCTGTTCGATAACTCTTTGCACGGCCAACGCGGCTGCACACGCCGTTGCGTGGCCCATATAAGTATGGCCATGCTGGAAAAAGCCGCTGCCGGCCAGTATGGCGTCATAGATCTTGCTGCTGGCGATCATTGCCCCGATAGGCTGGTAGCCGGCCCCAAGGCCCTTGGCAATCGTGATGATGTCGGGAACCACCTGGTCTTCCGCGCAGGCGAACAAATGCCCTGTGCGGCCCATTCCCGACATGACCTCATCCAGGATCAACAGCACGCCATGGCGATCGCAGACCTCGCGGATGCGCTTCAGATAGGTTTTCACCGGAGCTAATGCACCAGCGGTCGCGCCAACGACCGTTTCGGCGACGAATGCCGCCACATTTTCCGCGCCCAGCTCTTGTATCTTCTGGTCAAGCTCCTGTGCCAGGCGCTCGGCATACTGCTCCTGGCTTTCGTCGGCAAACTGGTCGCGGTAGGCATAACAAGGCGCCACATGGTAGGCGGGCACCAGCAAGGGAAGAAAGGGCTCGCGCCGCCATGCGTTGCCGCCTATGGCCAGGGCGCCCAGGGTGTTGCCATGATAGCTTTGGCGGCGGGCAATGAAATGCCGGCGCGTGGGCTGGCCGATTTCCACGAAATACTGGCGCGCAAGCTTCAAGGCCGCTTCGACGGCTTCCGATCCACCCGAAAGGAAGTAAACGTGATTCAAATCGCCCGGCGAGCGCTGCGCCAGGAAATCGGCAAGATCTTCCGTTGCTTGCGTGGTGAAAAAAGACGAATGCGCGTAGGCGATCTGGTCGAGTTGGTCTTTGATGGCCTGGATGACGACAGGATGGCCATGCCCCAGGCACGATACCGCGGCTCCGCCCGATGCGTCGATATACGCTTTATTGTTTTGATCGAATAGTTCGATGCCCTGGCCGCGCACGGCAACGTCGAGTTGCTGTCGAGGATTGCGATGAAAGACGTGTGACATGGCGCTTGTGCCTTGCTAGAATTCAACAAATGGATCTTGTATGATATATGACGCAACAAATAAATCAATACGGGAGACGCCCATCTGCGTTCCTCATTCGCTATCGTTGCATTTTTTGCACACCCCATGACAGATAACCGCCACAGCCACGCCGCGCCACAGAATCTGGAAAGCCTGATTGACCGCATACAGCGCGACTTTCCCGGAATGAGCGCGCAATTTCAAGTGGGTGCGCGCTACCTCATGGATTTCCCCGGAGAGGTGCCCATCGCCTCGATGCGGAAAATCGCCGCACAGGCGGGCGTGCAGCCGGCCACGTTGGTACGTCTTGCCCAGTCGCTGGGCTACGACGGATGGAATGCGTTGAGAGCGGTGTTTACCCAGCCCTTGCGCCGCCTGCCCAAGCGCTATGCAGAGCAAGCGCGCCAGGTGATACGCAGTAAGAATCCCCGTGAAGTGCTAAGCGTAGCTGTCGCCACGCAGGCCGGCAATATGCGCCTGCTCGAAGAATTGAACCATGACCGGCTCGCTCCGGCGGTAAGCCTGCTGTCCAAAGCCCGGCATGTACATGTCGCCGGTTTTCGTGCCTCGTTCGGACCGGCCTTCACCTTGCACTACCTATATCGGCTGTTCCGTTCATCGGTAAGCATGCTGCGAGGCGATGCCGGCTCTCTGGAAATGGAGCTAAGGTCGATCCGCAAAGACGAGATCGTCGTCATCGTGGGCTTTGCGCCTTATTCCAATGAATCGCTACGCGTGGTCCAGGCGGCGCGCCAGGCCGGCGCGCACGTCATCGCACTATGCGATAGCATCGTGGCCCCCATTGCACTCGATGCCGATTGCGTTTTGGTATTTCCAACTGAATCACCGTCATTCTTTCCTTCCAGTTCCGCAGCGGTGGCGCTCATCGAGATTCTGCTGGAGCAGCTGCTTGCAAAGGCCGGCAAGCAAGCCGTAAAAGATATAAAGATTGCCGAAGACCAATTGCACCAGACCGGTGCATACTTGAATACAAAATAGGGTTGCAATGCTGTCATTGATCGAACTGTCGGGCTCCTCATTTCAAACAGGCCGGGCACTGGGCCGTTTCGGCGCACAAGCCGCGCATTCTTATCTGGTGTCGTCATCGCCGTGGCAAACCGTGATGGCATGGCGTGGCACCGATACATCCCGTGCAATGCAGGCGCTGGTGCAACAGCATTTTCCCCGAGTACACCAGGAATTGCAGGGCCTGGCGGCGGGCCTGGAGCTTGCGCCCGAGGACGTCTTCCTGTGGAACTGCCGGGGCGACCTATGGTCCATGGCGCCCGATGGTTGCACGACCGTGCAGTTGCCCGGGCCCGGCGGCCCGCGCATTACTCACAATGAAGATGGCGACCCGGGCCTTGCGGGCTACTGCGGAATCGGCATGTTTGCCAATGACGAAGGCCCTGACTTCGCCTCGTTTGTCTATCCGGCATCCATTCCCGGACATACTTTTGCCGTCAATGAGCATGGCCTGGCGATGACCGTCAATAACTTGCGGACCCGCCGGGCGACAGTGGGCATTCCCCGCATGGTGCTGACTCGTGCCCTACTGGACTGCTCCTCGCTTGCGCAGGCCGTGAACCTGCTGGTCGGCATGCCAAGATCCGGCGGATTCCACTTAAGCCTCGCGCAGCGCGGCCAGCAGGATCTCATGAGTGTGGAATTCAATGCCTTGCATGTCTCTTCCCGGGTCGTTCAGGCGCCCAGCCTGCATGCGAACCATGCCTTGCATGACTCCATGCTCGGCTATCCACAAGTGATTACTGACTCATCCCGGCATCGCCAGCGGCGTGGCGACGAGTTGCTGGGGCAGCAAACGGGACCCGACCGCGCAAGCAAAACCGAGATCGACCCGTTGTGCATTCTGGCCGACCAGGAAAACCGCCAGTTTCCGATATATCGCGATCAGCCCGATGACAGCGACGCGGAAAACACGATGGCAACAGCCGACATTCAAGTAGGTACCGAAACGGTGACGTGGGCGGTCCATGAACGGCCCGGCCAGTCGGCACGTTTCAATCTCGTCGATGCCAATCTGGCCTGACAGCGGCTCACCAGGCCTCGTCAAAGCAGCGACTTTACGAAATCCGCCACCTTGATGCTCAACTGCGCCAAGTCGCCCTGCAATGTATTGAAATTAGCAGATTTTTCGTAATTTTCTTCGTTCATGTAAAGCGCGCGATTGACTTCGATTTGCAGGCTATGTCGATTTTGCTCCGGGCGTCCTATGCGGGCGATCAGGGCAACGCCTTTGAAGGGATCATTGCGCGCCACGGTATAGCCGCGCTCGAGCAAGAAGTCTTCGATAATACCGGTCAGTGTCGGATCGCAAGTCTCCCCATCGCGGTCCCCCAGTACGAAATCAGCCAGCACCTTATCTGTTTCGATTTTCAATACCGCATACGAATCAGACGGCATGGAATGCAGGTTCAGGTGCCATACACCGCCAAACCGCTCATGGGCCGCTTCTATCTGGCGGTTAAGCGCCTCGTGATAAGGCTGATGATACGTACCGATGCGATTCTCGACCTCTGCCACCCACAGCTTGCGGTCATAGACAGGCTGATCGCGCGCCATGCTCCATATCAGGCCATGGCCCAAACGCGACTTTTCCGTGGGATGCAGTTCGGTCGTCCACGGCTCGGCAAGGATATTCGGATCGATATCGTCAACGTCACGGTTCGGGTCTATGTAGGTGCGCGGAAAATTGGCGGCCAGCAATGTTGCTCCCACCGAAGGCAACGACGCCCAAAGCTCGTCCACATAGGAGTCCTCGCCCATGCGCAACACAGACAAGGGCAGGCAACTTTGGAAGTCTGCCGGATAGATGGATCCGCTATGGGGTGAATCGCAAATCAGCGGAATTGCATCGGTGGTGGGCAAGGACAGGACATAGGGTTCAAACGAATCGTCGGCGAATTTCATTGTTTCTCCATGGGACCGGGATCATTCAGATGGCAGGCGCTTTGATGCACATTCCGGCGCCCGTGCAGCAAGTCATATTCCCTTGGCGACTCACCGACCGGCTTGAGCAAGGGACGCTCTATTTTGCAGCGATCCATGGCATGCGGGCAGCGCGGGTGAAAGGGGCAACCCGGAGGCGGATCAATCGGCGACGGCAATTCACCCCTGATTGGGTCAAATTGGCGCTGATCGGTGCGTAACACCGGAAGCTCTTTGATGAGGGCCTGGGTGTAAGGATGATTGGCGCAGCTGAAGATCGTATCGGTATCGGCAATTTCAACAATGCGCCCCAAATACATGATGGCCACGCGATCGGCGATATGGCTGACCACACCCAGGTTGTGGCTGATGAAGAAATACGTCAGCCCGAGTTCTCGGCGCAGCCGGATAAACAAGTTGAGCACTTGCGCCTGGATGGACACATCGAGCGCCGCCACTGCTTCGTCGCAGACGATAAGCGCCGGCTCGAGCGCCAGCGCACGTGCCACGCCAATACGCTGGCGCTGCCCCCCCGAAAATTGGTGGGGATAGCGGAATCGATACGCGGGATCCAGCCCGACCTTCTGCATGAGTCCGGCCACGTACTCTTCCATCTTCGCCCGCGACACGATGCGATGTACGACCGCCGCTTCGCCGATAATGTCGACGACACGCATGCGCGGGTTAAGTGATGAAAATGGATCCTGGAAGATCATTTGCACGCCCAACTGGTATTCGCGCCTTGCGCCGGCATCCAGCTGGGCGACAGATCGGCCCTTGTAGGCGATGTCGCCCGACGTGGGCGGCAAAATGCCTGCAATCATGCGGCCCAGCGTGGACTTCCCGCAACCCGATTCACCCACGATGCCTATGACCTCGCCGCCATGCACGTCAATATCGATGCCCGCGACCGCGTGCAGGGTTTGGGGTTTGTGCCGGCCCTTGAAGAAGTTGCCCGCGCGCTGAATGAGATCGACCGGCTGGGTGAAGTGCCGGTGCAAGCCGCGCACGCTGAGAAGAGGAGCTTCGTCTTGCGTGCTGGCGGTACCGACCGGTTCGAGGGGGCGGCTGCTATTGTCGGCCATCATGGCTGTAGCCCCTTGTGCCAGCAGCTTGCCCAGTGGCCCGGCGCGACCTCTTCCAACACCGGGTCGATTTCACATTGCCCACTGGCCCGATAGCAACGTGTCCTGAACGGGCAACCTTTTGGCAAGTTCAGCAGTGAAGGCGTCGAGCCGGGAATCTGGAACAGGTCGTGTCCGCGCGTATGGACAGAGGGAATGGACGATATCAGGCCATGCGTATAAGGATGCTGGGCGGCGCCGATGATCTGGGCGGCCGTTCCTGTTTCGACGATGCGCCCCGCATACATCACCGCTATCCGGTCGGCCAGACCCGAGACGATCGCCAGGTCGTGAGTGATCCAGATCAGGGCTGTTCCGGTTTCGCGACACAACTTCTGCACTTCGTACAGTATCTGTCCTTGTATGGTTACGTCCAGCGCAGTGGTGGGTTCATCGGCAATGATCAGCTTGGGTGAATTAAGCAGTGCAATCGCGATGGCGATGCGCTGGCGCATGCCGCCCGACAAATGGTGCGGATACACGTTCAGCCGCTCTTCGGGCGAAGGGATGCCCACCTTTTTCAGTACCTCCAGGGAGCGGGCGCGCGCGGCCTGCCGCGAAACGCGATTATGGGCCTGCACCGCCTCGATCATCTGTGTATCGATGCGCAGGACGGGATTGAGCGTGGTGGATGGGTCCTGGAAGATCATCGCCATATCGCGGCCCCGCAGCTGCCGGTATTCCTCTGGGGACAACTTCTGCAGATCCAGGCCATTGAAGAAAAGGCGGTCTGCCTGCGTGCGCCCCGGCTCATCCACCAGCTTCATGAGCGAAAACCCGGTAATGCTTTTACCGGAACCGGATTCGCCCACCAACCCCAGGATCTCGCCCTGCCTGATTTGCAACGATATACCGTCGACGGCCCGGACCACCCCTTCCCGCGTATGGAACGAGGTCCTGAGACCCTGGACATCGAGCAGCAGGTCGCCGGCCGGCATCGCATAAGCTGCGTTCATAACGAGACCCCCTGGATCTCGTTACGGGGATTGAGAATATCGCGCAAATGGTCGCCGACCAGGTTGATGGCGACGACGATCAGCGCCAGCGCGATGCCGGGGAAAAATGAGATCCAGTAATTACCTGACAACAGGAACTCGAAACCATTGGATATGAGCATGCCCAGCGACGGTTCCGTGACGGGGACACCCACGCCCAGGAATGACAGCGTGGCCTCCAGCGCAATGGCGTGCGCCAGGTCGATGGTGGCGATGACCATGAGGGGTGGAATACAGTTGGGGAATATGTGGCGCCACAAGATCCTGTGCCACGACAGGGACACGCAGCGGGCCGCCTCGACATACTCTTTATTGCGCTCGACGATGGCGGCGGCACGGGCGGCACGGGCGAAATAAGCCCATTGCACGGCGATCAACGCATAGATGACCTTGTCGACACCCTTACCCAATACCGCCAACAGGATCAATGCAACCAGGATGGCGGGAAACGACAGCTGGATATCGACGGTGCGCATTAGCACGGCATCGATACGCCCGCCGAAATAGGCGGACACAAGGCCAGCGGTGGTGCCGATGAGAAACGCCGCCGACACGGAAACCAGGCCCACGAACAAGCTGGTGCGCATGCCGTACAGAATGGCTGAGAATACGTCCCGGGCCTGGCCGTCGGTGCCCAGCCAATAAGTCATGCTCCCGTCGAAGGTGCTGCTGCCGGGAGGCATCTTGGAATCCATGATGTCCAGGGTAGCGATATCAAAGGGGTTCTGCGGCGCAATCCACGGCGCGAAGATGGCCAGCAACACAAACGCCATCAACAGCACAAGCCCCACCACGGCAAGCTTGCTGGCGAGGAACTGCGCCATGAACACCCGCCAAAGGCTTTCGTGGGCGGCCAAGGCTGGCGCGGCAGTCTGCTGGACCATCATGCTGTTGCTCCTAGGCGCACACGCGGGTCCAGCACGGTGTAGCCAATATCGACCAGCAGATTCAACAGGGCAAGAAACACCACTGTCAGCATCAGATAGGCGACCACGACCGGTCGGTCCAGCGTAATGATGGAATCGATCAGCAGCTTGCCCATGCCCGGCCAGGAAAAAACCGTCTCGGTTACCACGGCAAACGCAATAACCTGGCCGTATTCCAGCCCGCCTATGGTGACAATGGGAATAAGTATGTTCTTGAGCAGGTGAACGGAAAGTACGCGACGGTTGCTCAAGCCTTTCGCGCGTGCATACTTTATGTAGTCCTGAGGAAGCGATTCGCGCGTGGCTGCCCGCGTCACACGGATGATCAGGGCGCACTTGGCCACGGCGATCGTCGCCGCCGGAAGGATGAGATTCTGCAGCCCCTGCCAATTGAACACGCTCAGTTCAATGGGCCCGAACGACCGGACCGGCCCGCGCCCGCCCGCGGGGAACCAGCCCAGGATCACCGCAAACAGCATGATCAGCATCAGCCCCACCCAGAAGTTGGGCAGCGAGAATCCCAATACCGAACCCGTCATGATCGATCGTGCGCTGATGCTTCGGGGCTTGAGACCGGCATAGATGCCCAGGGGTACGCCGATCGCCATGGATGCAAAGATGGCCAGCGTAGCCAGCTCCAGGGTGGCCGGCATACGTTCTAGAATAAGCTGCATGGCGGGCTCGCCCGTCAGGAAGCTGTTGCCGAAATCGAGATGCGCCGCCTTGCTGATGAAAATGAAGTACTGGTGCCACAAGGGCAAGTCGAGGCCCAGGCTACGGCGCAGGGCCTCGCGCTGGGCATCGGTGGCCTCGGGGCTGGCAAGCATGGCCACTGGGTCGCCAACCAGGTATAGCCCCGCAAAGACCAGGGCCGACATGATCAACACGACCAGCACCGTCTGCAACAGACGGCGGATGATAGTCAACAGCACCGGGACACTACCGCTTATTTGGCAAGCGTCACGTCTTGCGCCAGGGTCATCTGGTCGGTGCGTCCGCCATAACGGATGTCCTTCTTCATGGCCCAGACCGACATTTCGAATTGCAAGGGCAGGATGCCATAGTCTTCCATTACCATGCTTCCTGCCTTCTGCAGCATTTCGGAGCGCTTGGCATCGTCAAGTGTGCGCGACGCCCCGATGACCAGCTTGTCGAGTTCGGGATTGGTGTATTTGCTCCAGTTGGTCGTTCCCAGCCCCAGGTCTGGTTTCTTGGTATGAACCAGGGCCGTCAGGGGATTGAGCATTTCGCCCGAACTGGCGGCCCAACCAGCCAGATAGGTACTGAATGCGAAGCTATCGCGCTTCTTGAAGAACACCGGCGGTGCCATGGTTTCGACATTGGCCTTGACGCCTATGCGCGCCCACATGGATGCCACGGCCTGTGCAATACGCTGGTCGTTGGTATAACGCCCTGCCGGAGAACCTAGGCTGACGGTGAAACCATCGGGATACCCCGCGGCAGTCAGCAACTCTTTCGCCTTGGCGGGATTCGCAGGAGCCACTTTAGAGAGTGCCTCGGATGTTCCAAAACCGGGATACGCCAGCAGGTTGCCGGCAGGTTGGGCCGAACCGCCCATGATGCGCTCCACGATAGCCTGGCGATCAATGGCCAGCGACAGTGCCTCGCGCACCCGCTTGTCGGCCAGCGGGTTCTTGTCGTTGGTGCCGGACATACCGGGTGGCAGCTCCTTGCCCTGGTTCAGGGCAATGTAGATGACGCGTACCGAAGGGGTTTCCTGGACGTGCAGGTTCTTGTCGCTCTTGAGCTTGGGCAGGTCGTCGGTTGGCGGATCCTCGATGAGATCGACATCGCCCGCCAGCAGCGCCGCTACGCGCGCCGCTGAATTGGAGATAGGCCTGTAGATGACACGGTCCCATTCAGGCTTTTTGCCCCAGTAAAGGTCGTTGCGTTCGAACACGATTTCGGCCCCGCGTTTCCAGGAAACGAACTTGTACGGGCCAGTACCGACAAGCCCGTCACCGCGATTAAGCTCGACGGTGGTCTTGCCTTCAGGCGCCGCGCCGGAGGCGGCCTTGCTTGACATAATGGGAACCATGGACAGATTCGCCAGCAATACCGGCGACGGTCCCTTGGTGGTGATCTTGACCGTCAAGGGATCGGGGGCCTCGACTTTCTCGACGGCGCTGAGATAGAGCGAATAGGACGATGGACTATTGGGCACCAGCGGCACCCTGGCATAGGTGAACAGCACATCTTCCGACGTAAACGGCGATCCGTCGGCGAACTTTACATTGGGGCGCAGTTTGAACGTCCAGACGTTGCCATCGACGGTCCAAGATTCCGCCAGGCTGGCAACCGGCTGCGCCTTGGCGTCAGTGCGCACCAGCGGGTCGAACAAGGTTTCAGACATTTGCGTATTGGGCGTGAGCGAATGGAACTGTGGGTCCATGGAACTGGGCTCGGAACGCAAAGCTATGGTGAGGTCGCGCGCCTGGGCGACACTGGCCATGGTGAAAAGGCTGGCCGCAATGGCAGAGAGAACCAGTGTTTTACGAATCGACGTCATGTTTATGCTGCCCTTTTTTTGAATAGTTCAGGTGGGAGGCGAATAAAACAAGGCAATACGAAAAGCCCCATGCCTATCGGCATGGAGCCAGTGTATATAGCTGATCCGGTTTAAATATCGGTACTTTCCCGAGGCCCGGTGGCAAACCTCTGCTATGGCGAACGGCCCGAAAAGAGTCTGTGCATGGGCATGATCGCTTAGCGGGATGCCTGCACCATGTACTCGACGGCGGCTTGAAGCGTAGCGTCGTCAGCCGAAGACGCCCCACGCGGCGGCATCGCACCCTTGCCCTTCACCGCGATTTCCATCATGGCATCCATGCCGCTGGCAATGAGCGGTGCCCAGGCGTTTTTGTCACCCAGCTTGGGCGCCTTGGCCACACCGGTGCTGTGACAGGCTATGCACGCTGTCTTGTACAGTTTCTCGCCGGCCGGGTTCACCGTCTGGGCGGCAGCAGTAGCGGCGACGGACGCCAGACCGGCTCCAAAGACAAGGGCCAGGGCAACACGAGCAAGCTTCAACATTTTCATCTCCATATCCGGGGCTAGCCAATCCGCAAGAGGCGGATCGCTGTTATACGGCCACTTTGCAGGCTGCCCGCCCGGGCGGGCAATCTGCATGACGACGTGGCCATGTCAATGATCAGGCAACGATGGGACCGGGTGCCTTGATCTGTTTCATCAGATCGTCGTTCCATTTGCCTTCCACCACGATGTGGCCCGCGGCGCCCAGCTCGAACGCTTCAATCAGGTTGTGGTTCAGGTAGGCGTAGACACCAGGCTGCTTGAAGGTATAGAGCGCTGCGCCCGCGGAACCACCGCGGATGAACCACGTTTCCAGATCTTTTTCTGGGGGGTTGGCAAACTTGCCGGTTTCCCAGACCCAATCACCATGCCCGCCGATCAGGTGAGGACGTGTATCGCGGTTAGCCTGGGAATGGATAAGCAGTACCGTTTCGCCAACCTTGGCCTTCAGGGCGCCTTCACCCGTCAGTGCGCCGACCTTGCCATTGAACACGATATGGGAAGGGATAAGCTTGCGCATGACCTCGGCCGTATCGCCATAGCTTTCAGCGAGGGTCTTGTAATCTTTGTACTTTCCGTTCTCGTCTTTCGGGATGTACAGGTCGAACTCGCCGATGGTGTACGCCGTGTCGTAGCGCAGGAGGTTGCCGGCTGGGTCCTTCAGGCCGTCGCGTGGCAACACCATGAGCGTGCCGCTCATGCCGGCCACCACGTGCCAAGGCACCATGCCTTCGGGTGCGCAGTGATACACGAAGGTACCGGGCCGATCAGCCTTGAAACGCAGGGTAACCTGTTCGCCAGGATTGACGTTCGTCAGCTTGGCACCGCCCAGCGCTCCGGTGGCCGCGTGGAAGTCCACGTTGTGCGGCATGGCGTTGCTGGCCTTGTTCACCAGTGTCAGTTCGACATAGTCGCCGGCACTCACGACCATGGTGGGGCCGGGCATGGATCCGTTGAATGTCATCGCCTGCAAGGTCGTTCCATTGTCGTCGATCACCATCTTCTTCTCTTCGATCTCCATGCGGAATTCGACGATGCGCGGTGCGCCGCTGGCTACCTGTTCGTGCTTATGCACCATGGGCGGTGCCACGAGGTCGACCTTCACGCGTTTGAGCTTCGCAATTTCGGGCTCGGACAGGAATTTTTCCGCCGCTGGGGAAGACTTGCCTTTTGCCAATGCGGGGGCCGCCATTGCGGCTGAACCTGCCATAGCGCTTAGGCCGGCTGTTTTTAGAAATGAACGACGTTCCATGATGAAGCTCCGCTTACAATAAATGTTCGACTGCTTACGAACGGCTACACGGCCGGTGTCACGTCGAAAAGCAAACCTCTTTCAAATTTGATGCTTCTCGAATCCGGTACTATTGATCCATGTATCCATTTGAAACCTTTACGTCGACGCGTTCTTTGCTGCAGCGCAAACTCGCACACACATTTCCAAGGGTTTTCACTAGCAAACGGGATTTGTGGTTTATTGGCCCAACAATCGCGAATGGTAGAATCAAATCCCCTATCTCCCGTATGGACAGTCAATGCCGTCAAATCTGAATAGGTCTCTTATAAAGAATCTGGATCTGTTCAAGTCTTTGCCTGATACCGACCTGGATTCCATACTCGAGACGGCGCTGGTGTGCCGCCTTCTCACGGGCGAGGCCGCCTTCCGCCAAGGTGAAGTCGCCGATCGTTTCTTCGTACTGTTGCACGGCCACCTCAAAGTGGTGCAGGTCACGCCGGATGGCGAACAAGTCGTCGTCCGCTATGTCAATCCCGGAGACGTCTTCGGCATCGCACGGGCCATGCGCCGCCTTAACTATCCGGCCTCGACCCTGGCCGTACAGGAAAGCCTGGCACTCAGTTGGCCGTCCACCGAGTGGGATCAATTCACCGCCACCAATCCGCACTTCGCGTCGAATGCTTTGCAAACAGTCGGGCAACGGCTGCAGGATGCGCATACGCGCATACAAGAGCTTTCGACCGAAGAGGTGGAGCAACGGGTGGCTCGTGCCATTTTGCGGCTGGTGGATCAATCCGGACGGCAAACACCCGAAGGCATCGTTATCGACTTTCCGATTACCCGTCAGGATATCGCCGAGATGACCGGAACGACCCTGCATACGGTAAGCCGTCTGCTTAGCGCCTGGAAAGATCGCGGCCTTGTGGTCAGCGGACGCAAGCGGATTGTGGTGTGCGCCGTCGACGACCTGATACGCCTGGCTGAGGGCTCGCATACATCAACAGTGCGGGCCGCCAACGCCAAGGTCTAACCACGGGAAGGCGCGGGCACGCGTACAAGGCGAAACCCCAGGTTGCTGGGCGGCACGCCCACCGAGCATGCTCCGCCCTTGGGATCCCTGATGAAGTCCGAAATATAGCTGCGGTGCCGGCCGGCAACCGCGCGTATTCCACAGTTTTCGGCAGGCGGCAACATTGCCGCGCCTTCCTGATCGACATGCTGGCGGGTGTGGCAGGTATCGGTCCAGTCCCACACATTGCCCATCATGTCGGCAACCCCAGCCGCATTGCTGCCGAAGCTGCCGAAAGTCCGTGGCGTGCCATCAACCGTTGATTTTCGCTGGGTCTCGAGCTTGTACTCCATGAGCCAGCGTTGAGCAGGATCGCCGGGGTCTGACGCGTCGACGATGACATCTTCCTGATACAAGGAGCCCGCGGCATACACCCATTCCGCGTAAGTGGGCAAACGGTAGGTGCGACCCGTAACTGCCGAATACCAGGCGGCGTAATCGGTGGCATCGCGCCAGCTGATGCCCACGGCCGGCAGATCGGGCGCAACGGCGCCACGCTGGGATTTGTCAAGTTTTTTGCAGGCGGCCGCAACGACGCATTGCTGGTATTCCGCCTGGCTTACCTGGCGTTTCATGATCTCGAAATCGTGGTCGAATCGCACGGTGCGCCGCGTCGGGCTTACCGGGTTGCCATTGCGTATGAAATCGCCGGCCGGGTAATAGCTGAGCTCGCCAGCCTTGATCACCGCCAGTTCAGTTTGATCGGCCTTTACGGACTTTGTTGGATCTTCATTCACCATGCCGCAGCCGCCCATGAGTGCGGTCACGGCAACGGCAGCAATTCGATTACGTGTTTTCATGTTCAATACCTTGCATGCGTGCCGGCACACCGGCACTACACAGGTATTGAACGCCTACTGAACAATAAGATCGTTGTTCCAGCGCAAGGACCGAGGACAAATAGCCGGTGGGGCTCAGGCAACCCCCGCGGCGTGCGCCTGTTCATCGGCATGGTAGGATGAACGCACCATGGCCCCCACCGCCGCATGGCTGAACCCCATGGCGTACGCTTCGCGTTCCAGCATGGCGAAGATATCGGGATGTGCATAACGAAGCACCGGCAGGTGGTGCGCGGAAGGCTGGAGATACTGGCCTATGGTAAGCATATCCACCTTATGTGCACGCAAGTCGCGCATGACCTCGAGAATTTCTTCGTCGGTTTCTCCCAAGCCCAGCATCAAGCCTGACTTGGTCGACACACCCGGATGCAAGGCCTTGAAGTCGGACAGCAGCTTTAGCGAATGATGATAGTCGGAGCCCGGACGCGCCTGTTTGTATAAACGCGGTACGGTTTCCAGGTTGTGGTTCATGACATCGGGCGGGCCTTCATTGAGAATGCCCAGCGCGCGGTCGAGCCGGCCGCGGAAGTCGGGAACCAGCACTTCAATGCGCGTCGTCGGCGACAGTTCCCGCACATTGCGTATGCACTCCACGAAATGGGCCGCGCCACCGTCGCGTAAATCGTCGCGGTCAACGGAAGTGATCACCACATACGACAGTTTCATGGCGGCGATGCTGCGTGCCAGATTGGCCGGCTCGTCGGTATCGAGGGGATCGGGGCGGCCATGGCCGACGTCACAGAAAGGGCAACGGCGCGTGCATTTGTCACCCATGATCATGAACGTGGCCGTCCCCTTGCCGAAACATTCACCGATGTTGGGGCACGACGCTTCTTCACAGACGGTATGCAGATTATGTTCGCGCAGGATACGCTTGATATCGTGGAACCGTGAGCCAGGCGCTGCCGCCTTGACACGTATCCATTCGGGTTTCTTCAGGCGTTCGGCCTGGACGACCTTGATGGGAATGCGCGACGTTTTCTCGCCCGACTTTTGCTTTTGCGTTGGGTCATAGGGAGCGGGACGCACAGTAGGCTTGCGTTCTGTTGACTGATCAAGCGGAGTAGTCATACGGTTTCCTGCAATGAAGCGCATGGCTTCATGCTCAAGAGCCGGGGCGTGCTTCACGCCATTGGCTTTCGGGTGAAAAGATCAGCGCGTGCCTTGCGCCGCAAGCGACCTGCGCCACGCTCGGGCACGACTGTAAGACGGCATTTTACCCCTCTGGAGGCGGGGCTGCCTAATCTCCCTGTTGCCTCAACGGCCTTTCCAGACGGGAGTGCGCTTTTGCATGAATGCATCGATGCCTTCGGAGACATCGTCGGCCATCATGTTTTCCGCCATGACCTGGCCCGCGAAATCGTAGGCATCGCTGAGGTTCATGCCGCGCTGGCGATGATACATGGCCTTGCCGGTGCGTACCGCCACCGGGCTTTTGGAACAGATGGCATCCACCAGGGAGTTCACGGCGGCGTCGAGCTGATCGGCTGCTACAGCGTGATTGACAAGGCCATGGCCCACGGCATCGGCAGCACTGATGAACTGGCCTGTGACCAGCATTTCAAACGCTTTCTTGGCTGGAACATTGCGGGTCAAGGCGACGGCCGGCGTCGAGCAGAACAGGCCCACGTTGATGCCCGAAACTGCGAACTTTGCGGAGTCTGACGCGACGGCAAGATCGCAACTGGCTACCAGTTGGCATCCCGCCGCCGTCGCCGTGCCGTGCACCTTGGCGATTACCGGCACAGGCAGGTTCACGATGCTTTGCATGACGCGGCCGCATTGCGCAAACAGTCGCTGGTAATAGTGCTGATCGGGTGTGGCTCGCATCTGCTTGAGATCATGGCCCGCGCAGAAAGCGCGCCCGGCGGCGGCCAGCACGACGCAGCGCAGTGCTTCATCCTGGGCGGCGGCATCAAGCGCGTCCTGCAATTCGCCGAGCAGCTCTTCCGACAAGGCATTGAACTGGTCCGGTCGATTCAGGGTAAGCGTCAGGACATCGTTCGTCCGATCCACCAATAGCAAGGGGCTTTCTGTCGTCATCGTTGGTCTCCAATTGGTCCGGGCTTAGGTCAGGCCGGCATGGCGTCATGATAGCCACTGAAAGCCTGTGCGAGGCGCGCGGCCAGCAAATTGCCCACTGTCACCACGTCAGCCGCTATCCCGCACCCTAGCACATCGGTGGTCTGCAGTCCCTCGTACCCACAAGGATTAATACCCGAAAATGGCGCGAGATCCATGGCAACGTTCAGGGCCAGCCCATGATACGCACAGCCATTGCGTATCTTTATACCCAAGGCGGCGATCTTGGCCAGCTGATCGGCCGGGGCCGGCACATACACGCCTGGGGCGCCAGGCTTGAGCCGGGCGCCGTGTACACCCACTTCGCCAAGTACCTGAATGGCCACATTTTCCAGTAAGGCGACATATTCTTTGGCGAATATCCCGAGTCGACGCAGGTCGACCAGGCAATAAGCCACTATTTGTCCGGGACCGTGATAGGTAACCTGCCCGCCCCGGTCGCACTTGACCACGGGGATATCCGCGCTATTGAGGATATGCTCGGGCTTGCCTGCCTGGCCCAGGGTGTAGACGGGTGTATGCTCAACCAGCCAGATCTCGTCCGGCGTTTGCGAATCGCGGGCCTCGGTAAACCGACGCATGGCCTCCCAGACTTCCAGGTACGGAGCCGGACGCGGCCACCATTTCGATTCGTTCATTGCCGCAGACTATGCCTATAAGACGATGGAAACCATGGGGTGCGCGTGCAGCGCGCGGTATAACGCATCGAGTTGCTCGCGCGAGGTGGCACGCACCGTGAAGGTAAGGCCGAGGTAGTTGCCGGCCTTGCTGGGACGCATCTCGATGGTGGCGGGATCGAATCCGGGGTCGAATTCCAGCACCACCGCCGTCAGGGTTTGGGCAAAATCGGGATTCGTCTTGCCCATGACCTTGATGGGAAAGTCGCTGGGATACTCGATAAGAGAGTCTTCAGGCGGGATTTCGCTGTTCATGAGCTTTGCATCAAAGTGCCGCAATAGCCTTGTCGTAGCCGGCCCGCAGCAGTGAATAGATATTGCCTGGCTTGCCCGTACCAACAGGTTTGCCGTTATAGGAAGTAATAGGCAGGATCTCTTTGGTGGCTGACGACAACATCAGTTCGTCGGCGCTTTCGACTTCCTGCTGGGTAATCGGCCGCGCATTGAATTGGATCCCGGCATCGGCCGCGAGCTCTTCAAGCAAACCATAGCGTATGCCTTCTAGGATAAGGTTGCTGCGTGGGGGCGCCAACAGCACGCCGTCTTTGACCACCCATATATTGCACGACGCGCCTTCCGACAAATGACCATCGCGGAACTGCACGACTTCGTCGACGCCCGCCTCGACGGCCTGCTGCTTGGCCAACACGTTGCCCAGCAAGGAAATCGACTTGATCTCACAGCGCAGCCAGCGGACGTCGGGGATGCCGACTACGCTGAGGCCTTGTTCGCGCGCGGCGCCGCTGGGCCGGGCAAATGGCGAAACCATGCAGAAAACCGTGGGGGTCGCATTCTTGGGGAAACCGTGATCCCGTTTCGCCACACCCCGCGTGACCTGGATGTAAACCATGCAATCGCCCAGGTTGGAGCGTTCGATCAGATTCTGGACGATTTGCTCCCAGTCGCTGCGCCCAAGACCTACCTTGATGTCGATAGCGGCGAGGCTGCGCTCAAGACGGGCCAGGTGACCGTCCATGCGAAAGGGCTTGCCGTTATAGGCCGGCACCACATCATAAATACCATCGCCAAAAATGAATCCGCGATCAAGCACGGAGATTTTGGCATCTTCCAGCCGAACATAGTCGCCATTCAGGTAAACGACACTATTGCCATCAACATCGGGAATCATTATTTCGAACCTTATTATTATTCAAACATCAAACGGACTTTGTCGTACATTCGGCCGAAAAACCCTGCTTCCTGGACATCGTCCAATATGTACAAAGGTTCCTGGCGCAGCAATTTTCCATCGAGCGACAAGGACACGGTGCCGACCTTGGCGCCGCTCTTGAGCGGAGCAACGAGTGGCTGCGTGTATTGTGCGACTGGCTTGACTTCGGGGCCCTTGCCACGGGGCACCGTGACCCACATGGGTTCCAGGCCACCAAGATTCACTGTTTCAGCCTGACCTTCCCAAACCCGGGCCTTCACCGCAGGCTGGGCGTTGTCGAACAGCTTGACCGTGTCGAAATTCTGGAAGCTCCAGTTCAACAACTTCAGGCTGTTTTCAATACGTGCAGAATCGCTGGCTGCGCCGACGATGACCGACACAACGCGGCGGCCATCGCGCAAGGCTGTGGCGACCAGGCAATAACCCGCCGAAGACGTATGCCCTGTTTTGAGGCCATCGACCGTGGGATCGGTCCAGAGAAGGCGGTTACGGTTGTTTTGCTTGATGTTGTTGTAGGTATATTCTTTCTGGCTGTAATAATGCAGATGCTGCGGATGCTTTGTGACGATGTTCCGTGCCATGATGGCAAGGTCGCGCACCGTTGTCATGTGGGCAGGGTCGGGCAAGCCCGTGGAGTTCACGAAATGAGTGTCCTTCAGGCCCTGCCTTGCCGCTTCTTCGTTCATCAAGGCGGCAAAAGCGGTTTCGCTTCCCGCTACCGCTTCCGCCAGGGCTACCGTCGCATCATTGCCGGACTGGACAATCAGCCCTTGCAAAAGATCGCTGACAGCCACCTGCGTATTGGGCTTGACGAACATGCGCGAGCCTTCGGTTTTCCAGGCTTTCTCCGAAATGTTCACGGTCTGATCCAGCGACAGGCGCTTTTCTTCGATGGCCTCGAAAACCAGATAGGCCGTCATGAGCTTGGTCAGCGAGGCGGGTTCGACTTTTTCGTCGGGATTCTGCGACGCAATGAACTGCCCGCTGTTTACATCGAGCGTAAGCCATGCCCGCGCCGTAAGGGTGGGCGCCGGCACCGTGGCCAGTTCGCCAACCATGACGGCGCTATCGATAAGAGCGCCGACCGGCGCGCCTGTGCCGGCGACAGGCGCTTCCGCGGGCGCAGGTGCCGCAGCGGGAGCAGAAGTCTGGGAGACGGCGCAGATGGGCGAAACTACCAGCGCCAATCCCGCAAGAAAATGTGAGACTCGTGAGAATTGAAAACGGGGTTTTGTGATGATCATCGCCATATCGTAAAGAAAATCGGCCGGTAAAACAAACGGCACAAGGCAACTATTATAGGCAGAGCGGCGAGCCTATTGCGACTAGCAACGCGATGTTTCAACATTAAAACAGAAAGAAATTGAAACTGAAATCGGCAAACAGCGCGCTGCCCGATCCTGCATCAGACCGATGCCAGGCGTTGCTCGATGAGCTGGCGCAGGATAATGAGCTTGCCATGAAAAAAATGGCTGGCATCCGGCACGACAACCACGGGCAAGCTATGTTGGCGCCCGAACTCCATTGCCTCGGACAGCGGAACGACTTCATCGACTTCGCCGTGCACCAGGAAGGTGTCTTCGGGAACATTGATGTCGCGAAATTTGAAGCGATCTACCGCAGAACCGGCCAGCAAGAGGGCATCGGGCGTTCTTCCGGCGTGTTCACCCAAGTGTGAATACACCTGGGCGGCAACCGATGTGCCGAATGAAAAACCGGCCAGCACCCATTTCCCGGCCGCGGCATCGGGATACGCCTGCTGGAACTGTTCCACCAATTGCAGCATATCGGCGGTTTCACCTACCGCCATATCAAATTCACCAGCCGAATTCCCGACTCCGCGGAAGTTGGGACGCACGGCAATCAAGCCGTTCTGCACGCAGGCACGCGCTATCGTGGTAACGATTTTGTTCTCACGAGCGCCCCCGTGCAAGGGATGCGGATGGAGAACCAGGGCCCAGCCGCGCGCTGCGCCCATTGGTGTGTCCAGCACACAATCAATTGGGCCGGCAGCGCCCTGGAAGGAAATTTTCGCGGTACGAGCTTGCATGGTAGGCGGTTTGAGTTATAACGGAGGCCCGATCATTCTACGCCACTCGACGATCACCGAATTAATGTCTACCTTGCCTTCCCCCTCCATGCCGGCCCCCGGGCAGCTGCAGGCCGCCTTGACGCACGCGTTGCCAAACTTCCATCAGATCGACTGGGTGCAGAGCACGCTGTCAACGAATGCCGACCTTATGGCCAGGGCCCGTTCGAGCGACGGCCCGCTTGCACGCCCCTGGCTGCTGGGCGCTCATTTGCAAGAGCGCGGCCGCGGCCGGGCGGGACGCAGTTGGCAGAATCGGGCTGGCGCCAACCTGATGTTTTCCTGCGCTTTCGATGTGTTTCTTCCTTCGCAGCGACTCCCCGCGCTTTCTCCATTGGCAGGGCTGGCCGCATGCGAAGCACTGCGCCGCCTGATCCAGCCAACGCTACGCAATCAGTTAAGCATGAAGTGGCCTAACGATATCCAGTGGGGGCTCGCGAAGCTGGCGGGGATACTCGTGGAGGTCACGCGCGCCGGCACATCGCGATTGTCGGCTGACCATTACGTCGCTGTTATCGGCATGGGCATCAATCTGAACGATGCGCGGGCGCTAAGCCAATCGCTGGACCGCCAAGTGGCGGACTGGTCGGAAATCACCCGGGAGGACGCCCATGCCGCCGCCGTCGACGCGGTCGATATCGTGGCCGGTATCGCAAATGCCTGGTATACCAGCCTGAACGACGTAACAGCGCGCGGATTTGCCGGTTTGCCGGAGCGCTATGCCGAAGTCGATATCCTGGCTGGACAACACATAAACGTACTCGACGAAGGACGGCTGACACACGCCGGCATTGCCTGTGGCGTCAACGATCTGGGGCAACTGCTGGTACGCACGCATACGGGTGAAACGCCCATCTCTGTCGGCGACATTTCGGTACGCGCGCAAGGAGCAAGACCGTGATTTTGCTGATTGATGCGGGAAACACCCGGATAAAAATCGGATGGCTGGATATCGCCACGGGCCGCCGCGAGGATGCCGCCCTTGCATTGCGCCATGTCGATGTGGCTGAACTCGCGCTGCGGACGAAACAGCTCGCATTCACCCCGATTGCAGCCATAGGCGTCAACGTAGCGGGCGCGAGCGTAGCGCGCGATCTTGCCGAGACCTTGCAACGCCTTCATTCACTGGAAATACGGTGGGTCCACAGCGGGCGCATGGCCGGGGGCATCACGAACGCATACGAAGTCCCCGAGCAACTGGGCGCAGACCGGTGGGTGTCCATGATGGGCCTGGCCCGGCATACCGATGAAGCGGCAATGCTGGCCACTTTTGGGACGGCCACCACGCTCGATACCCTAGGTCCGAAGGATAACGAACAAGGGACCCGTCTATTCCATGGAGGGCTGATCCTGCCTGGCCCTGCATTGATGCGCTCGTCGCTGGCCGCCGGCACGGCCAACCTGCCTGAAGGAAACGGCGAGGCCGTGGCGTTTCCCATACATACCCATCAGGCCATTGCCACCGGCATTGCCGCGGCCCAGGCCGGCGCCTTGTTGCGCCAATGGCGCGAAGGACTGGAAAGATTCGGCGTGCCGCCTATGGTGTATAGCGCAGGCGGGGGCTGGGACATGATCGAGGATGAAGCACAGCGACTGCTGACGAAAGCCCGGAAAGACCTGGGCTTGGCCGCCGAACCTATCCGTTGGCTGCCCAACCCCGTGCTGGACGGTCTGGCCAGCCTGGCGCCCGAACTGCTTTAGCGCAGTTGGCCGGGCTGCAGCGGCTGGCCCAGGGTGATGGCGTGCTGGTTGCGCTCGGACAGCTGGCGCGGCTCGCGCCCCTGTTCGCTAGGGGGCGTGCCAAAAAAACCTTGCCCATAGGCCAACACGGCCACATTGGCAACGAGAACGATCAGGAATAAAAAACGCATAACGGAATTGCCCCGGCTGCCTGCGATGGCGCTACTGAAGTCGTGCATGGAACACTGCCATAATATATCAAAGCACCGGCTGTAAGACGAATGCAGCCGGATCGCGGTCCGTGGCATATTATGCGCACTGACGCCATAGGCACGGTGATTGCTAATACGCCGAGCCCGCAAGGCTGCACAACCTATGATTTTGACTCTCCCGTACAACCATGGAAAGATCGACGCAAAATGAAACCAATCCGCAAAGCTGTTTTCCCCGTCGCCGGCATGGGCACACGTTTTCTACCGGCCACCAAAGCGATGCCGAAGGAAATGCTGCCCATCGTCGACAAGCCACTCATCCAGTACGCGGTTGAGGAAGCCATCGCGGCAGGAATAACAGATTTGATTTTCATCACCGGTCGCAACAAGCGCGCCATTGAAGACCATTTCGACCGTGTACCCGAGCTTGAGGCTGATCTGGAAGCCAAGAACAAGACCGAACTGCTCGCGGCCATACGCAATATCATTCCGTCATACGTCAACTGCATCTACACCCGGCAGCAAACCCCGCTAGGACTGGGGCATGCGGTGCTATGCGCGGCGCCCATCGTGGGAAACGAACCGTTCGTGGTGTTGCTGGCCGACGACCTGATCGATGCCAAGACATCGGTTACGCAGCAGTTGGTGGAAGCCGCTCACCAGCAGGATGGCAGCGTCCTGGCCATCCAGAATATCGAGCGCGAGCACACAAACAAATACGGCATCATTTCGGGTGAAGCCGTCAACGAAAAGACCATGCGCCTGCGCGGCATGGTCGAGAAGCCCGAGCCTTCGCTTGCGCCATCTACGCTGGCCGTCGTAGGCCGTTATGTGCTTGAACCGGAAATTTTCGAGCACCTGCGCCAAACACAGGCCGGCGTGGGAGGTGAAATCCAGCTTACCGACGGGATAGCCAGCCTATTGGAAGCCCGGGCCGTATTCGGCCTTGAATATGAAGGCATACGATATGACTGCGGCAGCAAGGCCGGTTTCTTCGAAGCCACGCTGGAACTTGGTCGCAAGTACCATGGGCTTTAGAGCCGTCAGGATGAGTTCCTGATTTCATTCAGGCCGGCAAGCACGCGTGCAACCGCCCCCGTGTGCTTGCGAACCCAGTGTTCTCCGGCCTGGCCCATACGCGTCAGTCGTTGCGGGTCGGCCAGCAGCTGCCCTGCGGCTTGCACGGCGGCGTCGGCGTTTGCCACGCGCATTGCGGCCCCTTCGTCGACCGCGTCCACGACGGCTTGTTCGAAGTTGCGGGTGTGAGGCCCTACCAGGACAGGCACGCCTATCGCGCACGCTTCAATGAGATTCTGTCCACCCAGTGGCGCAAAGCTACCCGCCACAATAGCCACTTGACCCATTGCGTAATAACGCGGCATCTCTCCCAGACTATCGCCAAGCAAGACCGACACGCCGCTGCACGCCTTCAGTGCGCTTGCGGTGCAGTCACCCATTTCCAGGAACTCTGAGCGCCTGACGAACGAGAGCTCGGCATCGGCGAGCAGCTGGGCAGCCTGCCCGAACCTTTCGGGATGACGCGGGATCAGGCAATAAAGCACCTGCTCTTCAATATCGGTTCCCTGGGCTTGCGCGCGCTTCACCTGGCGCGCAATGGCGTTGATGAACATTTCGTCCTCGCCTTCACGCGTACTGGCTATGACGATGATTTTCCGCGGCAAGGCCGCAGCAAACTGCCGTCCGCGCAGTATCTTGTCCTGCGGCAAGGAAATATCGAACTTGAAGTTCCCCGAAACCCGTACTGCGGACGCCCCCGCCTGTTCCAGGCGCTGTGCATCGTGCAGGGTCTGGGCATACACTGCCGTGAAACTGGCATAAGCGTCGCGCATTACGCGTCCGGCATGCAGGCTGTGCCGCAATGACCGATCTGAAAAGCGCGCGCTGGCCAACACCATCGGTACATGACTGCGGCGCGCGGCATGCAGCAGATTGGGCCATACCTCGCGTTCGATCAGTACCCCGGCGCGCGGCCGATAATGGGCCATGAACCGTCGTGTGCTGCCGGGGAAATCGTAAGGCAGCCATTCCTGCACCAGCCGCCCCTGCCGTATGGCATCGGCAAAGCTGCGGCTGCCCTCGTCACGGCCTGTCACCGTCATGTGGGTGAGCAATACGGTTTCACCCTCATCGAGCAAAGCCTGGATAAAAGGCTGCGCGGCCCGGGTCTCTCCGAGGCTTACCGCATGCACCCAGACCGGATTCGCCAGATCGCTGCGTTGCGCGTATCGACCGAATCGCGACCCTGAGCAGACCCCCCAGTTACGCCCGGAACGCCGGGCGCGTATAGCCATCCAGCCTAGAAAGGCCGGCGTAAGCAATCGGACGACGAGGGAGTAGGAAAAAAGATTCAAATAGTATGTCGATGACTGAACACAAACGGCGGATACTGAAAGTCTAGTCCAAGCATGCCGGACAAGTCATTCAGTCGAAAGGCGGGACACCGGACTTGGCAGGAGCATTGCCGCCCGGAAAGTCGGCGTGGGCGGAATCATCGAAGGCAAGCGCTTGATCCACCGCGCTCAGGACCGTTTCGGCCGACGGCGCGTTGCCGCGCTCGCCCAGGCTTGCGGTATACGCCGGGCCTTCGAGCGGGGTTCTTACTGGCGTAGATGCCTTGTAGATACCTATGGTGGGGCGACCAAGGCCGGCCGACAGATGGGTAAGGCCGCTATCGAGCCCGACCATGATACGCGCACCGGCCAATACTTTTGCAACATTGGACAGATCCATGCGGGGAAGCACCAGCGCGCGCGGATCGCCGGCGACGAGCTGGGTCGCCCTTTCCGTTTCGGAAGGGCTGCCGGACAGCAGCTTCAGGTCAAGGCCATGCTCGTGGAGGCGCCCGAAAACTTTATGCCACGCTTCTTGCGGCCATAGTTTGTCGTCACGGCTGGCCGAGGGCATGATGACGGCATAAGGCTGGACCTCGACCCCGTCGGTGATTTCGTGCAATCCGAAGTCCGCCTCGCCGTCGTAGACGTATCCCAGTGCGGCGGCTGCGAGTTCGCGTTGGCGCTTTACCGCGGGTTGCCAGAAATTGACGGTGTGCCGCACGTCGTAGAAGAACGAGGCGAGTGGCTCGCGTGCGGAGCGCCGATCCAGGCCATGGCGCGTGCCATGGGTTTGGCGTACCAGCCATACCGATTTCATCAGCGCCTGCATGTCCAGCACGATGTCGTAGTGGCGGGCATCGAGGTTCTTGCGCAGCGCGGCGCGCGCCAACCGCGTCTCGGTGGCCCACCAGTGCTTGCGCCAGCGCCGATGCGCCACCGGTATCACGTCGTGTACCGCCGGATGCCACGAGGGGATCTCGGCAAAGCTTTCTTCGACTATCCAGTCAATTTGCGCGCCGGGCACATGGCGGGCGATATCGGATATCGCCGGTAGCATATGCACCAGGTCGCCCAGCGAAGACGTACGAATAATAAGAATTTTTTTCGTCATTCGGCGATTATAAAGTTAACGAAGCCCAGGGGATATCGCCCCGATGGTACTAAGGCGTATAAGCTCCAGCACGGCGCGCTAACGCCGTCGCCTGCTGTCCCGCCATTCCCAAAGGCCCAGCGACACACCGCTGGCACAGATGATAGCGATACCCAGCCACGTCAAGGCATCGGGAAACTGATCCCAGATCAACCACCCCAGCGTCGCCGCGCTGATGATCTGCAAGTAGATAAAAGGCGCCAGCATGGATGCGGGAGCATGACGATAGGCCTGGATCTGCAGCAAGTGCCCTGCCGCCCCCCAAAAACCGGTCGACACGAGCACCAGCCAATGCCAGGGTTCCAGCGCTACCAGGAACGGCCATGCTGCGGGCAGTACGAAAGGTAACGCCACGGTAAGGCACGCGCTGCCCACCGCTCCGCTCCAGATCAGGGTCGTAAAAGGATCATCGACGGCGACACGGCGCGTGGCAATAAATTGCCCGGCAAACAGAAAAGCGGTAATAAGGCCGAAAACCGTGCCCGTGGGATCCAGGCCACCGTCAGGCCGGATAATAATCAGCACCCCGATAAAGCCGCCTGCAGCGCCCACCCATCGCGAAATGCGCGCAGGCTCCTTCAGCAGCCACGGCGCCAGCGACAACATGATCAATGGCGCCAGGAAGTTGATGGCGGTGGCTTCCGCCTGCGGCAGATAGCGCAGGGTATTGAAGAACGACAAGGTGGCCAGCAGCATCACGGAGCCGCGCAGCAATTGTGCTCCGGGCCGCACGCTGCGTAATACGCCACGCCCCCGCGTGGGCAGTACCAAACCCAGCACCAGCAGAAAATGCACGACGTAACGCACCCAGCAAAGCATGAGCAGGGAAACCCCCGCCGCCATCACCCATTTACCGCTGGCATCCAGCCCGGAAAGTGCCCATGCCGACAGTACAAGAAACGCAATACCGGCAAACGGACGCGTCGCCCCATAAGAGATTGGCGACATTACGCGGGGTCCTGAAGAAGATTCATGCGGGGCTATATTTTTTCAAGCACTTCAGGGTTGGCCAGATTGACCGGCCGTCCGGCAGCATAGGCCAGCAGGTTATCAAAGGCCGTTCCCAGGTAAAGCTCGTAGTTGTCGCGCTCCACATAACCGATGTGCGGCGTGCACAAAACGTTATCGCGATTGAGCAAAGGGTGCCGCGCGCCAAGCACGGGCTCTTCTTCGTAGACATCGACCGCGGCAAAGCCGGGCCGGCCGGCATCCAGCGCCGCGGCCAATGCACCGGGCGCAACGAGTTCGGCCCGGCTGGTATTGACGAACAGGGCCGTCTTCTTCATGGCTGCGAGGTCGTCTTCCTGCACAATACCGGTGGTTTCGCCGTTCAGCCTCAGATGCACGGAAATAACGTCGCTATCCGAGAAGAAGCGTTCGCGCGTAGGAGCGATATCGAAGCCATCAGCCTGGGCGCGGGCCATGGAGCCGCTACGGCCCCAGATCCAGACCTTCATGCCGAATGCCCTGGCGTAGCCGGCCACCAGCTTGCCGATACGGCCGTATCCCCATACTCCCATTGTCTGTCCGCGCAATTGTTGGCCCAGGCAGCCTTGCCACTGGCCATTATTCAGGCGATTGACCTCGGTCACCAAGTGCCGGCGGCTGGCCATGATCATTGCCCACGTCAATTCGGCGGTGGATGTGGGGTCGCCGAAACCTTCAGCCACGGCAATCCCCCGCGCTGTACACGCGGCCAGATCGATGTGGCCGGAAACCTTGGCGGTCTGACTGATCATTTTCAAGTCGGGCAGCCGGTCCAGAAGCGGGGCTGTAATGCTTGTTCGTTCGCGGATCAGTACCAAAGCCTGGGCCCCGGCAAAACGCGCTGCCAAAGCGTCGATATCGGTAACACTGTCATTGAAGATAGTGACATCGTGCTCAGCGCCGGCGGCCGCCCCCAACTTGCCGAAGCAGTCCAGATGCCGCACGCAGTCCTGGTAATCATCCGGTATAACGATACGCATAAATGGCCTTTGATCCTTTACTATTACGTTATGACTACCTGGTACATTCTGCCCAACGGCAACATCAAGCATGCGGACGGGCTCGAGCTACAGCCCGAGGAAGACTGGTTTCCCACAGCGGAAAGCATGGCGTCTTTTACCGAACGAGGTCGCGTTCTTGGCCAGTCCGATGTGCAGATCATCAAGCACATGATGGATCTGGCGCGCGACGGCGAAAAATGGGTGCAAGACAACCTGAGCGAGTAAGCGCTTACAGTGCGACCAGATCGGTTTTGTAGCGCGCAGCGCGTTCGGCATAGCCCGTGGCGTTTTTGTGCAGGGTCGCGATATCGTCGTCGGTCAGGGTACGAACCACTTTGGCAGGTGCGCCGAGTATCAGCGAACGCTCGGGAAACACCTTGCCTTCCGTGACCACCGCGCCGGCGCCTACAAGGCTGTTTCGCCCGATCACCGCGCGGTTCAGGATAATGGCCTGTATTCCGATCAGCGTGCCATCCTCGATGGTACAGCCGTGCAACATGGCCTGATGCCCTATCGTCACGTTCCGGCCTATAGTAAGAGGGCAACCCGGATCGGTATGCAAAACCGCACCCTCCTGGACATTGGACCCTTCACCGACCACGATGGGCTCGTTATCCCCGCGAATGACCGCACCCGGCCAGATGCTGCTGTTGGCTTGCAGGGTAGCCAGGCCTATAACGGTAGCTTCGGCGGCGACGAACGCGGTTTCATGTATGACAGGCGTCAAGTCGCCCAATTTATAGCAAGTCATCGTTGGTGGTTCCGGGTAGTTGAAAGGCCTCGAAAGATCGTAGCACAAGGCAAGGATCAGTCAATGGCCCGCTTCGCCCGCCACACAGTGGCCAGCCACGGCTGTTGGTAGCGCGGCATGCCTTCAGGGCGATAATAATGCTCCAGCTCGGTAAAGCCCGCGGCAGCCAGCAGGGCACGCCACGCCTCAAGGTCGTGATAGGCGCCATAGCGTCCGCCGCTCCAGCCTTCCTGGTTATTTCCTCGCGGATTCGAGCTGAACAGGACACCGCCCGGCTTCAAGGTCGAGTGAAGCTGCCCAAGGACCCGCGGCAACGCCTTTGTCGGTATGTGGAACAGGGAAGCGTTGGCGAATATGCCGTCGAATGTGTTGCCGGGCAGTTCCAGCGACAGGAAGTCCTGATGCCAGACTTCGCACCCGGATTCCTCCCGGGCCATGGCGACAAAGGCCGCCGTACCGTCGAGTCCGGTAGCGATATGGCCCATGGCTGTGAATGCCTTCAGGTCCCTGCCCGGTCCGCAACCGAAATCCAGCAGGCGATACGGCGGCGTACCCTGTATGTGACGCAACAAGGCGGCCATGTTCTGGCTGACGTCATGATCCAGTGTGCCGGCCTTGAAGCTCTCCGCGTTGCGCGCGTAGTAATCCAGCGTAGACGTAGACACTGAGGCTTGATCAGGATTGCTCACGGAGCCGCCCACCCCTGGACAAAGGCAGCAACCGGCTGGCGCTTACCACCGGCTTTCTGCAGTTCCAGCAGGCGCAACACTCCGTCGGCGGTCGCGATGTCGATCCCTTCCGCGCTGACCCGCAGTACGCTGCCGGGTTCCGCGGAAGGCGTGGCGGCGTGCGCCGCACCGTCGCCTGGACCATGGGAAGTTGTATTGAGCGCTTGCGCCTTCCATACTTTCACAGGGTCCGGCAAGCCCGGCAGCTGCATGGTTGCGCCCGGGACAGGATCAAAGGCCCGGATACGGCGAGCGAGTACGGCTGCCGGCTGGGCAAAGTCGAGCGGCGACTCTTGCTTGTCGAGCTTGGCCGCATAGCTGACACCTTGCTCGGGCTGAGGCTGCGACACGAGCGTCCCCTGTTGAAGCTCGTCTATGGCTTGGACAATTGCCTGGGCGCCCAGCTGGGCGAGCTCGTCGTGCAAGGAGGCCGCGTTATGCTCGGGCGTGATGGGCAAGGCGCGGGTAAACAGCATCGCTCCGGTATCGAGGCCCGCATCCATCAGCATGATCGTAATACCCGTCTGCTCATCACCGGCCTCGATCGCGCGCTGTATCGGGGCAGCCCCGCGCCATCGTGGCAAAAGACTGGCATGAATATTCAAACAACCGTAAGTGGGTAGATCAAGTACCCATTGCGGCAGGATCAAGCCATAGGCGGCCACCACCAGCAACTCGGGCGCTGCGTCGAGCATGGCCTGCCGGGCCGCTTGCGCCTCGTCGGGATACTTGCCGTCGAGCCTCAGGCTGCGCGGTTGGCAAACTGGAATTCCCGCGGCAACAGCGCCCTGCTTCACCGCACTGGGCGTCAACTTCAGGCCGCGGCCCGATGGACGATCCGGCTGGGTCAGTACCAACGGTACTTCGTGACCTGCCTGCAAGAGAGCATCGAGCGCCAGGCGGGCAAATTCGGGGGTACCTGCAAATACTATACGCATAGAAACGCCAATTCAAAGTTAGAACAGGCATAGTACCAAGCACGTACCGGCGGGATCAGACCTTAAGAGCTTCACGCTCTTGTTTGCGCAGGCGTGTCTTGATGCGATTCTGTTTGAGGGGAGACAAATACTCGACAAACACCTTGCCCATCAGGTGATCGAGTTCGTGCTGGACACATACGGCAAGCAGGCCTTCGGCGTCGAATTCGCGGGTTTCGCCCTGTTCGTCCAGGGTTCGCACCCGGATACGCGCCGCACGCTGCACTTCGTCGTAGATGCCGGGCACTGAAAGACACCCTTCTTCATATACCTGGGTCTCTTCGCTTTTCCAGATGATTTCGGGGTTTATCAGTACGCGCAGATCGTTACTGTCTTCGGAGACGTCGATGACCACCACGCGTTCGTGCACGTCGACCTGGGTAGCCGCCAGGCCGACGCCGGGCGCGTCGTACATGGTTTCCGCCATGTCGCGCACCAAAGTGCGAATGCGGTCGTCGACGACCTGAACCGGCTTGGCAACTTTGTGCAAGCGAGGGTCGGGATATCGAAGAATAGGGAGCAAAGCCATCAAACTAGTCCGAAATGCAGGTAAGTCTCTATGATAAAACAAATTTTGTACGGATTCCCGTTTTGTCCGAATTCCGGACGTGGCGGCGGGACATTACAGCTCAGTCTGTTCCTCCTTGTTAATGCCAACGCCGCGGCCAACTATGACTTTTCGCAGCACACCGCCGTCCGCCCACCATTGCCTTATGCCACACTAGCGTATGCACGCAACATTATCGACCGACGAACTCAGCGCCTGGATACGCCTGTCGCTGGAACCAGGGCTAGGCCCTGCGCAGGCGCGCAGCCTGCTTGCCGCCATAGGCCTGCCCCAGGACATCTATTCGCTTTCAGCGGCATCGCTCAGCAAGTTCGTGCCCCACGACATGGCAAGACAGCTTCGAAACGATCCCGGCGACGACATTCAGCAAGCTATTCATAACACCCTGGCATGGTGCAGGCAGGCCAACCACCACATCCTGACACTGGCCGATTCGTCTTACCCGCGCTCCCTGCTCGATATCCATGATCCACCGCTGTTGCTCTACGTCAATGGCAATCCTGCCCATCTCGGCAAACCCATTATTTCCATCGTAGGCGCGCGCAGCGCAAGTCCGGGCGGTGTCGACAACGCCACGGCATTCGCCCGGCATCTTGCCGAACAAGGATGGTGCATCGCCAGCGGCCTTGCCTTGGGCATCGACACGGCGGCCCACGAGGGCGCCTTGCTGGCCGGCCCATCAGGCGGCGGCACCATCGCGATTCTGGGCACTGGCATAGATATCGTCTATCCGGCACGAAACCTGCAACTGGCCCACCGAATCGCACAGGACGGTGTGCTCATATCTGAATTTCCCTTGGGGACCCGCGCGCTTCCCTATCAGTTTCCCAAGCGCAACCGGCTGGTCGCCGGCATAGCCAAAGGAGTCCTTGTCGTTGAAGCCGCCAAGCAAAGCGGATCCCTTATTACGGCGCGGCTTGCCTCCGAAATGGGACGCGAGGTCTTTGCCATTCCCGGTTCCATCCATTCACCCCTGTCGCGAGGTTGCCATGCCTTGATCCGCCAAGGCGCGAAACTGGTTGAATCGGCCGAAGACATACGTGAAGAACTGGGGTCGTCGGGTGTCCCGGACGCAGCGGTGCCGGCAAAAGGACGGCCGCGGAACAAGAAAGCCGTCACGGGCTTGATGGGGCAACGGGTGCTCGAAGCACTGGGTTATGATCCGGTCCATCTTGATACCTTGCAGGAAAGAAGCCGGCTCGACATGCCCGAACTCACAGCCAGCCTTCTTGAACTGGAGTTGCAGGACATGGTCGTCAGGCTTGATGGTGGCTGTTTCCAGCGCCGTTGAAGATGTCATTCAGGCCGGCTCGTTTTATGATAACGGCTATCCCATGCAACCATACCAAGGAATTCTTCATGTCTTTACCTACCAAAGTGAAAATCGTCGAGGTCTCTCCACGCGATGGCTTGCAGAATGAAAAAGAATTTATCGCGACATCGGTAAAGATCGAGCTCATCAACCGCTTGTCCGCGGCAGGTTTCCCGAACATAGAAGCAGTGTCGTTCGTGTCACCGAAATGGGTGCCTCAAATGGCCGACGGCACAGACGTCATGGCCGGCATACAGCGCAGGCCGGGCACCATTTATTCCGCGCTCACGCCCAATATGCGGGGTTTCGACGCTGCGCGGGCCGCCGGCATCGACGAAGTCGTGATCTTCGGCGCAGCCAGCGAAGCTTTTTCACAGAAGAATATCAACTGCTCTATTGCAGAATCGATCGCGCGCTTCGAACCAGTCGCTGAGGCAGCCAAATCCGCGGGACTGCGGCTGCGGGCCAGTATCAGCTGTTCGCTGGGATGCCCTTATCAAGGTGAAACCCCGATCGCATCGGTAGTGGACGTCGCCAAACTCATGCTGGCATTGGGCTGCGATGAAATCGATGTCGCCGATACCATCGGTGTCGGTACGGCCGCCCGTGTCGGACAAGTGATGCGCGCCGTGACCGAGGTCGTCGACCCCTCCCGCGTAGCGGGACACTTTCACGATACCTATGGCCAGTCACTGGCCAACATACTGGCGGCCATGGAAGCGGGCGTGTCAATCTTTCATACGTCGGTCGCCGGACTGGGCGGCTGCCCCTATGCCAAAGGGGCAACGGGGAATGTGGCAACCGAAGATGTGCTATACATGCTGCGCGGCCTGGATATCGATACCGGCATCGATCTCGACGCCGTCGTCGATATCGGCCAATGGATATCCGGCCATATCGGTCATAAGTCCTCCAGCCGCGCAGGCAACGCCCTGGCGGCGCGCAAGGCGGCCTGAAGCTGGCGCCGAGCGCAGTCGCTGCATCATAACCACAGGCCTTAATGTTATTTTCAACACAACACGCTCCCAGCGAAGAAGAGCGATCCGAGCTTTTCGAGGCGATCGGACCTCTTCCCTTGCGAGGCGTTGCATGGCCCAAATGGATCAAGATACTGGCCTGTGTGATCCTTGCATTTATCGGCCTGATGATAGTGCAGGTCGCGGCCGGCCCCACCGGAAAAACGGTCAGTCCCATGGTTGCCGGCAGCATACTATTCTGTTTTGTGGCCCTGCTGGTGCTCGCGCGCTATATGCTGATCTCCGAAACACGCATAACCCACAAGGGTATTGAGCAAACCTGGATCACCCGGCGTGAAATCGCTTGGGAAGACATTCAGTTCGCCAAGTTCATTCCCCTGGTGGCATCGAAACGGCTGGTTTGCTTTACTGGAAAAGGTCGCCCTGTCGTATTCCAGGCCGGCACCCGCGAACTGCAAGTGGCCTTCGCACGCATTGCGCTGGTTTATCGCCGCCGAAAATAAGGTCTTTTTCCGCTTACAATCGCGAAAGAACTTTTGATCGTCACCATCCCGAGAATAAAATGATCCTCTTGAAAAAAATAGGCGCTACCGCCCTGGTCGGCGCGCTCTTCACTGTTGCCGCACCCGGCTTGGCCCATGCCGATGATTCGTGGCCTTCCAAGTCCATCTCTTTTGTCGTGCCTTACGCCGCGGGCGGTTTTGCCGATACCCGCATGCGTCTGCTTGCGCGTGAACTGGCTGACGAGCTCAAGACATCCGTCGTTGTCGAAAACAAGGCGGGTGCAGGCGGCGTGATCGGCACGGCCTTCATCGTCAAGTCCAAGCCGGACGGCTACACCATCGGCAGCGGCAATCTTGCGCCCTTGTCGGTAAACCCGACCTTGATGCCCAAGAACGTGTCGTACGACGTACAGAAAGACATCGCCCCGGTCATCCTGATCGAAGAAAGCCCGCTCATCCTCAGCGTAAACAACCAGGTTCCCGTGAAAACCGTGAAGGAACTCATCGACCTGGCCAAGAAGGATCCGGGCCGCCTCACATTCGGGTCCTCAGGCGTAGGTGGTGCGCACCATCTGTCGGGCGAGCTGTTCGCTTCCGAAGCTGGCATGCAACTTTCCCATGTGCCCTATAAGGGCGGAGCGCCCGCAGCAACCGACCTGATGGCGGGCCATATCGACATGATGTTTGAAATGGGCTATGCCGCCATGCCCGCGATCCAGGCCAAGAAGGTGCATCCGCTGGCCGTCACCAGCGCCAAGCGCCTGGCATTGCTGCCAGATGTCCCCACCATGGCTGAATCCGGCCTGCCGGGTTTTGAATCGTATAACTGGCAAGGCGTCATTGCTCCTGCCGGCACGCCCGACGCGGTCATCCAGAAGCTCAATGCCGCGTTCAACAACATACTTAAGAAGCCGGAAGTCCAGAAAGCCTTTGAAGCAACAGGCGGCCAATCGGCCGGCGGCACCCCGGAAGAATTCGCCGCTTTCATCCAGAGCGAAACCGAAAAATGGGCCAAGGTGATCAAGTCGGCCAATATCTCGATTGAATAAGATCAAGACACCGGCATGAAAACGAAAAAGCGTGGCCGAAAGCCACGCTTTTTCGTTGGTCGTGCTGACCCGGTTCGTTAACGCACCGGCAAGGCGTACATCAATCCGCCGTCGGTCCATTGCGCATTCAAGCCACGCTGTATTTTCAATGGACTGCCTTCGCCTACGTTGCGATCAAAGCTTTCGCCGTAGTTGCCGACCTGCTTGATGATGTTATAAGCCCATTTTTCGTCGACGCCCAGGTTCTTGCCGGCCCCGGCCGTAACCCCCAGCAAGCGCGATATATTGGGGTTGGTACTTTTCAGCTGTTCGTCGACATTCGCAGCGGTAACACCAAGCTCTTCCGCTCCGATCATGGCATGCAAGGACCACTTCACCAGGTTGAGCCACCTGTCGTCGCCCTGACGCACGAACGGTCCCAGGGGTTCTTTTGAGATGATCTCGGGCAACACGACATAATCGTCGGGATTACTGAGCTTTGAGATACGGATTGAGGCAAGGCCCGACGCATCGGTGGTGAACACGTCGCAGCGCCCCGCCGCAAAAGCATTGACCACTTCATTGAACTGCTCAATGACGACCGGCTTGTAGTTGACGTTATTGGCGCGCGCCCAGTCGGCCATGGTATTTTCATTGGACGTGCCGGTCTGCATGCAGACGGTTGCGCCATTGAGTTCTTTCGCGCTTTTCACGCCCAGCGCCTTGGGCACCAGAAAGCCCTGGCCATCGTAGAAATTGATGCCTGCGTGTATTGCGCCCAGCGCCGTGTCACGCTGCTGCGTAACCGTAGTATTGCGTGCCAGCAGGTCGATTTCGCCGGATTGCAGGGCGGTGAACCGTTGCTGCGAATTCAGCGGCACTGCCTTGAACTTGGACGCATCGCCCAGGACAGCAGCGGCCACGGCACGGCATACGTCGATGTCCAGTCCCTGCCATACGCCCTTGGCGTCGGGCGCCGAGAACCCGGCAAAACCGGTGGTCACGCCGCATTGCACCACACCGCGGTCCTTGACGACATCGAGCGTATCGGCATGAGCCAGCGGCATGCCTGCCAACAGGGCCACTGTGCCTGCGGCGATGGCGCCTCCGGCGTATTTGAGCTTACGCATAACATTCCCCTTACGATAAGTATCGGGCTTCATTCTAAATGAATAAACTTAATCGTAATTCCGTATATCGTCGATCACCTTGCCGTCGTTGGGCAGGCTTCCGGGCTCGACGGCTTCGATCTCGGCCCGCAATTTGGTGAGCTCGCGCACGGACTCGGCCACCTTCACGAGAAGCTCGGGGCTGGGCCTGGCGCACTCCACCTTCAAGACCATGACGTCGCTGCCGATCTTGCCGCTGACTTCCAGCCTGGCCTTGCCGACCTCGGCATGCCGCTTGATTACCTGTTCGATCTGGCCGGGATGTACGAACATCCCGCGCACTTTTGTGGTTTGGTCGGCACGTCCCATCCAGCCCTTGATGCGAATATTCGTACGGCCGCAGGGGGACATGCCCGGCAAAATGGCCGACAGGTCGCCCGTGCCAAAGCGCAGCAGCGGATAATCGGGATTCAGTGTCGTGACAACAACCTCGCCCACTTCGCCGGCCGGCAGGGGCTGGTCGCTGCCGGGCCGTACGATTTCCAGGATGATGTCTTCGTTGACCACCAAACCTTCACGTGCAGGCGTTTCGTAGGCAATCATGCCCAGGTCGGCACTGCCGTAGGCCTGGTATCCGGTGATGCCGCGCTCGGCAAACCACTGGCACAGCGAGGGCGGAAACGCCTCGCCGGAAAACAGTGCCTTGGTCATGGACGGCAGCTTAACCCCCATGTCGTCGGCTTTCTGCAGTATCAATTTCAAAAAGCTGGGCGTGCCGGTATAACCCGCCGGAGACAGATCAGCGATGGCCTGCACCTGCTGTTCGGTCTGGCCCACCCCCCCAGGGAATACCGTGCAACCCAGGGCGTGCGCCGCCGTTTCCATCATTGAGCCGGCCGGCGTGAAATGGTATGAGAAGCAGTTATAGACCAGCTCGCCCGGACGGAAACCCGCCGCGTAAAGCGCTCGCGCAAATCCCCAGTAGTCGGGACGCTTGCTTTCGGGTTCGTAGATAGGGCCCGGCGATGCAAAGACCCGCGCCGCCTCGCCCCATCCGATGGCCGAGAAACCACCGAAGATCCGGCTGACTGCCGGCAATTCCTGGCCGGCCTTGCCTTGGCGCATGGCAAGTTGCGCCTGTAGTAGTTCGCCCTTGCGTACTACGGGAATCCGGGAAAGGGTTGCCCGGTCTTGTACGCTGTCGGTATCCACATTCTGCAGTTGGCGGGCAATGGCGGGAGCACGCTCGCGTGCCGCTTTCAGGGCACCCGGCAGGCTGTTCAACAGGGCCTGCTCACGCTCGGGCGCCGGGGCCCGTTCGCGTTCCTCGAAATAGGTATTCATGATTAGTCTTGCCTCTAGGCCAGCCAGCGTTTGCGCCGCCGGTAGAACTTATTGTCGCGGAAACTCTTGCGCTCGCCGCTCGATACGCCCAGGTAGAACTCTTTGACGTCTTCATTCTCGGCCAGGGCCTTGGCGGCTCCGTCCATCATGACGCGCCCGTTCTCCAGGATATAACCGTAGTCGGCATAGCGCAGGGCAATATTGGTATTCTGTTCAGCCAGCAGGAAGCTGACGCCTTCGCGCTGGTTCAGGTCACGGACAATTTCGAAGATCTCCTCGACGATCTGCGGCGCCAGCCCCATCGACGGCTCATCGAGCAGGATCATGTTCGGATTGGCCATCAGGGCCCGCCCAATAGCCGTCATTTGCTGCTCACCGCCCGAGGTGTAGCCCGACTGACTGCCACGGCGCTGCTTGAGTCGCGGAAAATACTGGTAAACCTTGTCGAGGGAAGCGTTTAATTCGCCTCGGCTGATATTGCGTGTATAAGCGCCCGTCAGCAGGTTCTCTTCTATCGTCAGGTGGGCGAAACAATGCCGCCCTTCCATGACCTGCACCACCCCTCTTTTAACGAGATCCGCGGGTGTAAGGCGTTCAATGCGTTCACCCCGGTAGTCGATATTTCCCTTGGTCACGTCGCCGCGCTCGGCCTTGAGCAGGTTGGATACGGCGCGCAGCGTGGTTGTCTTGCCGGCGCCGTTGGCGCCGAGCAGGGCCACGACCTTGCCTTCGGGCACGCATAGCGACACGCCTTTGAGCACCAGGATCACGTGGTTGTATATGACCTCGATCCCGTTCACATTCAGGAGAATGTTGGGGGCGGCCGCCTCGACACTTGCATTCATATGATTTCCCTGCAATCGGTTCATCCCGGCCGCAGCGCGAAGCGCGGCCGGGTTCTTCTCACCTTACGAGGCGTCGCAATTACGCGTTTCGAGTTTTTTCTCGGATGCGTACTTGGCAGCCAGGTCTTTCACGAGCGGATCCACGAACTTCTTGTCGGACTGGTACCAGTCCGAGACGATGTCAAACTTCTTGCCGTTCCACTGGATGATGCGGGCCCAGTCATCGCCCATGTGGTTCTTGCAAGAAGTCTGGACCGGACGCATCAGCTTGGCGAAGCCCAGTTCTTCCAGGCGTTCCTTGGTGATGTTCAGGTTCTCGAAACCCCAGCGGACTTGCTCAGGCGTCATGTGCTTGCCCTTGCCGTACTTTTCCTGGGCTGTGCGTATGGCCTCGACCTGCAACATCGAGATCATCATGCCGCGCGTATGGGCAATGGTGCCGACATACTTGCCATTGGTATCCGTGCCCTGGCCTTTGTCGTAGACATGCTTTTTAAGGTCGTCGTGCACCCGGCCGTGATCGGCGCTATTGTGGATCGTGATGCCGTTGTAGCCCTTGGCGACGGCTCCCAGATCCTGGACGTCGTTCTCGGAACTGGCCCACCAGATTCCGTACATCTTGTCACGCGGATACCCTACAGCCTGCGCCTCGCGAATAGCCGTAGGCGTCATGATGCCGGCGCTCCACAGCAACAGGTAATCGGGTTTGCTCTGGCGGATTTGCAACCAGGTGGATTTCTGCTGGACGCCAGGAGCCGTGACGGGATAGAGCTGCAGCTCAAAGCCATTGGTCTTGGCGCGCGATTGCAGAAGAGCGATGGGCTCTTTGCCATAAGGCGAATCGTGATACACCAGGGCGATTTTCTTGCCCTTGAGCTTATCTTCGCCGCCGACCTTCTTGGCGATGTCCTGGATCATGACATCGGCGGCAGTCCAGTACGTACCCAGCAGCGGGAAATTCCATTTGAAGACCGAACCATCTGCCGACTGCGACAAGCCATAACCCACCGTTTCGATGGTAAAGCCATCGACAATGGCCTTGTCGGTCAGGGCGAAGGTAATGCCGGTGGACTGGGTATCAAAGCCGGAAGCACCGCCGTTCTTGTTCTTCAGGCGTTCGTAGCACTCGACGCCACGGTCGGTGGCATAAGCCGTTTCACATTCCTCATATGTGATCTTGACGCCATTGACGCCGCCATCGCGTTCGTTGACCAGCTTGAGGTAATCCATTTTGCCATCGGCCCATGGAATGCCCAGTGGCGCAAACGAACCGGTGCGGTATGCCAGCAACGGTACGAATTGTTCTTCAGCGGCAGCCGCCGGCAAGGACGCCGCTGCCAGCGTACCGGCAACAGCAATCATGGCTGCGGCCAATTTAAATGAACGTTTCATCTCCAAGTCCTCCTGATGGTGTCTGTGTGCACCGTTTGTGATTCGGCATGGTCAAAATAGCCAGCCGAGCTTACTGATTGATGGTGTTGATCAAAGGCGGTTCAATGCGGGAATGGCCAGATACGAAGTTTCTCCTTGCCTATGCTCCAGAGCCGGGCCAAACCGTGAGGCTCGACGATCAGGAAGAAGACGATGAGTCCGCCAAATACCATGTGCTCGATATGCGAAGCCGTATCCACGGCCAGCGGTATACCGAACATATGCGGAACATTGGTCAGGAATACCGGCACCAGCACCATGAAGGCGGCGCCGAAGAAGCTGCCCACGATGGAGCCCAGTCCGCCAATAATGACTATGAACAGCAGCTGCAGCGAGCGGTTGAGATCGAAGGCGAGCGGCTCCCAGGAACCCAGGTGGATGTATGCCCATAGGGCCCCGGCCACGCCAATGATGAAGGAGCTGACCGCGAAGGCGGTGAGCTTGGCGTAGATGGGTCGAATCCCGATCACCGACGCCGCGACGTCCATGTCGCGTATTGCCATCCATTGGCGTCCGATGGCGCCTCGCACGAGGTTCTTGGCCAACAAAGCGAATATCGCCACGAAGATGAGAACGAACAGATAGCGCTGGACGGGTGTTTGCACTGGCAGGCCAAACGCCTCCAGCGCGGGTACTGACACATTGCCGGAAGACGAGTAATTGGTAAAAAACGGTATGCGCAGGAAGGCCCAGTCGACGAAGAATTGCGCGGCCAGGGTGGTGACGGCCAGATAAAGACCGCGAATGCGCAAGCTCGGCACACCAAAGATGACCCCGACCAGCGTCGCGAAGACGCCGCCCAGCAGTATTTGCACGACCAGGGGCGTGGCCGGCATCCGCACGCCAAAGTTCCAGGCGGCATAAGCGCCCACCGCCATGAAAGCGCCCGAACCAATCGAGATCTGCCCGCAGTATCCCACCAGAATATTCAGGCCTATGGCGGCGAGCGACAATATCAGGAACGGGGTCAGGATAGCCTGCAGGAAATAGTTCGAGGCAAACAGCGGAATCAGCAAAAAGGCGACAAGCAGCACCAACAGGATGAAGAAGCGATCCTGGCGTATGGGAAAGATCTGTTGATCTGACCGATACGTGCTTTTGAACTGACCGTTTTCACGATAAAACATAATGGATATCCAGTCTTCTTTTAGTTAAACCATCAAACACGGTCGATGATTTTTTCACCAAACAATCCTTGCGGGCGAAATAGCAGGAACACGAGCGCCAATACATAGGCAAACCAGATCTCGATCCCGCCCCCTACGAAGGGGCCCAGATACACTTCCGAGAGCTTCTCGCCGACGCCGATGATCAGGCCGCCCACGATGGCGCCCGGTACCGAGGTAAGGCCTCCGAGGATGACGACGGGCAAGGCTCGCAAGGCGGCCGTTGACAGAGTGAACTGGACACCGAACTTGGACCCCCAGATGATGCCGGCCACCAGCGCGACGATGCCTGCGACGGTCCATACCACCACCCAGATACGGTTCAAGGGTATGCCGATAGACTGTGCGGCCTGATGGTCGTCGGCCACCGCGCGCAGTGCGCGCCCCACCGAGGTGTACTGGAAGAATATCGCCAGCACGGCAACCAGCAGCGCCGACACTCCTGCAGCGGTAAGGTCTTCCAGGCTGATCAATATGCCGCCCTCGAAGATCGTATCGAAGATGAAAACCGGATCCTTGGGCATGCCGACATCGATGGAATAGACGTTGCTGCCGAATATGATCTGCCCCATGCCGTCGAGGAAGTAGCTGATTCCTATGGTTGCCATCAGGAGGGTGGTGCCTTCCTGGTTGACCAGGTAGCGCAATACCCAGCGCTCGATGGCAATGGCGATGACCCACATGAAAATACCGCTGATGATGAAGGCGAGTACATTGGCCAGGAACAGGCTTTCAATTCCCAGCCACTGCGGTATCCATTCGGAGAACCGCGCCATCGACAACGCGGCAATAAGCACCATGGCGCCCTGGGCGAAGTTGAAAACGCCGGATGCCTTGAAAATAAGAACAAAACCCAGCGCGACCAGCGAGTACAGCATGCCCGTCATCAGGCCGCCGAACAGGGTTTCCAGGAAAAATGCCATTTCTGTCTTCCTTGTTTAATGGCTGGCGCCCAGATAGGCGCGTATCACTTCAGGATTCTGGCGGACTTCGTCCGGCATGCCATCGCCGATTTTCTTGCCGTAATCGAGGACCACTACGCGGTCGGAGACATCCATGACCACACCCATGTCGTGCTCGATAAGCACAATGGTGGTGCCGTACTCTTCATTGACATCGAGGATGAAGCGGCTCATGTCCTGCTTCTCTTCGATATTCATGCCGGCCATGGGCTCGTCCAGCAGCAGGATGCGAGGTTCCATGGCCAGTGCCCGGCCCAGGTCCACCCGTTTCTGCAGGCCGTAAGGCAGGCGACCCACCGGCGTCTTGCGATAGGCCTGGATCTCTAGAAAATCGATCAGGTTCTCGACGAACTCGCGATGGGCGATTTCCTCGCGTTCTGCCGACCCCAGCCGAAAAGCCTGGGCCAGTATCCCGCTGGTCATGCGCAGATTGCGACCGGTCATGATGTTGTCCAGGACGCTCATGCCTTTGAATAAGGCCAGGTTCTGGAACGTGCGCGCAATACCCATTTCGGCGGCGCGCCGCGAATTCATCTTGGAGAATTTGATGCCGGCCAATGTGATCTCGCCCTGTTGCGGGGTGTAGACGCCGTTGATCACATTGAGCATCGAGCTTTTACCCGCGCCATTGGGTCCGATAATGGCGCGGATCTCGTGTTCGCGCACATCGAAGGAAATGTCGGTCAAGGCCTTGACGCCGCCGAAGGCGAGCGAGATATTTTGCAGATCAAGGATGGTTTCCCCGATCCGTTGGTCGCGAGCAGCTTGACTCATTACGCAGCCTTCCTTGTGTTTCCTGGGAACGTCTTGGCATCGGCGATTTTCAGGTCCGCCGAAATAACGCCTGTGCGACCGTCCTCGAATTTGACTTCGGTTTCGATGAACTGATTGGGCTTGCCGTCGAAAAGGGCCTGAACCAGGACCTGGTATTTCTGGGCGATGTAGGCACGCCGCACCTTGCGGGTACGGGTGAGCTCGTCGTCGTCGGGGTCGAGTTCTTTGTGCAGCACCAGGAATCGCGAGACTTGCGAGCCACACAGCTTCGGGTCGGATGCCAGGTCGGCATTCACGTCCTCGACGCAACCGCGAATAAGTTCGTAGACTTCGGGCTTCTGCGCCAGATCGGTATAGCCGGCATAAGGCAAACCCTGGCGTTCAGCCCAGTTGCCCACCGCTTCCAGGTCGATGTTGATAAAGGCGCAAACGATGGATTTGTCTGCGCCGAAGGCGACGACTTCCTTGATGTACTGGAAGAACTTGAGCTTGTTTTCGATGTACTTGGGCGCAAACAGGCTGCCGTCGGCCAGCTTGCCGACATCTTTGGCACGGTCGATGATTTTCAGCTGGCCGTCTGTGTCGAGGTAGCCCGCGTCGCCCGTGTGATACCAGCCGTCGGCGGTATAGGATTCCGCGGTAGCTTCGGGGTTGCGATAGTATTCCTTGAAGAGGCCAGGACTCTTGACCTGGATTTCACCATTTTCAGCCACCCGGATCTCGACCCCCTTGACGGGAGGCCCGACGGTATCGGCGCGCACCTGCCCGTCCGACTGGACGCACACGAAAACCGATGTTTCGGTCGAGCCATAGAGCTGCTTCAGGTTGATGCCGATAGAGCGGTAGAACACAAAAAGATCGGGCCCGATTGCCTCGCCGGCTGTATAGGCCACGCGAACGCGGCTCATGCCCAGTGCATTACGCAAGGGGCCGTACATGAAGAGGTTGCCGATGCTGTAGCGCAAGCGATCCCAGGCACTGACGGACGGATCTTTGTCGAGTATCTTCACCCCCACCCGGCGTGCAAGACCCATGAAGGAATGGAAGAGCTTGCGCTTGATGGCACTGGCGTCTTCCATGCGGATCATGACGTGGGTCAGCAAGCCTTCGAGCACACGCGGCGGCGCGAAATAGTAAGTCGGCCCGATGTCGTGCATGTCGATGGATACGGTGTCGGGCGACTCCGGATGGTTGACGGTAAAGCCGGTCACCAGGAACTGCGTGTACGAAAACATGTTCTGGCCTATCCAGGCTGGCGGCAAGTAGGCCAAGACCTCTTCACGATCCGTCAGATTCTCGAGTTCTTGTATGGCAAGCCCGCGATCGATAAGCGCATGATGGGTAAGCACCACGCCCTTGGGCTTGCCCGTCGTCCCCGATGTGTAGAACATGGCGGCGGTATCGCCCGGCTTGACCGCCGCAATGGCCCGATCAACGTAGCCGGGGTTGGCAGCCGCATGTTCACGGCCAAGCACCAGCAGCCGGTCGAACGACAACAAATTTTCACGCGTGTAGTTGCGCAGCCCGCGCGGATCATCGTAAACCACGTGGCGCAGGGCCGGGCAGTCTTCAGCGACTTCCAGCATTTTGTCGACCTGCTCCTGGTCTTCGACAATGGCGAGACGGATGTCGGCATCCTGGAACACATAGAGCATTTCGGCCGCAATGGCGTCTTGATAGAGCGGAACCGGAATGGCGCCCAGGCACTGCGCGGCCATCATCGACAGATACAGGCGCGGTCGATTTTCGCCCACAATGGCGATGTGCTGACCGGCTTGCACGCCCAAGGCCGCAAAGCCGCCGGCCAGTTCGTGCATCTGGTGCGAAAGTTCGCTCCAGCTTATGGTTTGCCAGATGCCGAGATCTTTCTCGCGCATGGCGGGACGGGCTCCGCGCACCTGGGCGTGGTGCAGTACCAAGGCCGGGAACGTGTCGGGTCCCGCAGATATGTTTTGCGTAGGCAGATTTTGCGCCACGGTGTCTCCTTCAGCCAGTATCATTCCCCTTTTATTTAAGGGCTTATGCTTATATTTGTGTCAGGCTGTTATTCAGCTTATCGTAAAGATATAGCCTTGCACTAGCTCCAACTGTCGTGAATATGACATTCCCGCTTTTTCTAGGGTAAATCCTCATGCACCTGAAGGACTCTCTGTACGATGCTGCGGCGTGGCTGTCTTTGTTGACGACCGAGCAGCAAGATCGCGTACTGCGAGACGTTTCGATTACGCAGTATCCGGCCGGCGCCATGATCGAACGCAAAGGCGAGAAAGCCTATGCATGGATAGGCGTGCGCAGCGGCCTGGTGAAGGTATCGGTGGGCACTCCCGACGGCAAGCTCGCCTCGCTGACCGGCGTGCCGTCCGGCGGCTGGATAGGTGAAGGGTCGTTGCTAAAGAACGAAATACGCAAATACGACATTGTGGCCTTGCGGGCCAGCACTATAGTCAGGCTGCCGGTCGCCACCTTCAATTGGCTGCTTGACACCAGCATCCCGTTCAACCGGTACTTGCTGCATCAACTGAACGAGCGCGTCGCCCAGTTCATAGGCAAGGCCGAGTACGATCGCCTGCTCGCACCTGACGCCCGGGTGGCCCGCTGCCTGGCCGAACTGTTCAATCCCTTGCTTTATCCCGGCAAAAGCATGCGCCTGGATATCACTCAGGAAGAAATCGGCTATCTTGCCCGCATATCGCGCCAGCGTACCAACCAGGCATTGCGCACGCTCGAGGCTGCAAACCTGTTAAGGGTCGAATACGGGGCCGTCCAGGTTCTGGACCTGGACGGATTGAAACAATACAGCCTCTAGTGAGCTGTTAAGCTGCGGACTTTTCTCGTCTTATCCCCCACGGGATGTCAGCGCATCATTCCTGCGGCGGCAGTCTGGTGCGTGGCGGCATCAATCAAGATAAAGGAACCCGTTACCGGATGATCGGCATAGGGATCCACGGCCAGGAGGTCTCTGGCGACCAGCGTAACGTGGCCAATGTCGTTCATCTCTAGTACACCGCTGGCCTGGGCGTGCTGCAGCTCGTATATGTCGCGGCGACTGTGCACCGTCTTGACTCTTGCCTGCGTAAGCTTGGTGCCCTGCTTGAGCCAGTACAAGCGTTGCGGACTGAGAGACTGCTGGTCGAGCCAGCAAAGCTCGGCATCGAATTCCTTGGTCACACGCACCGGCTGGTCTGACTGCACCAGGAGGTCGCCGCGCGAGACATCGATATCGCGATCCAGCACGACCACCACGGTGTCTCCGGCTACGGCAGAGTCCACGTCCATCTCGAACCGCAGCAGCCGCGACACTTTGGCGACCTGACCCGAGGGCTGAACGCTGATCTCGTCGCCGACGTTCAAGGTTGCGCCGGCCAATTGACCCGCATAGCCGCGAAAATCGTTTGTTCCATGGCCGCCATGGCGTATGACCCATTGCACAAAGAAACGAGACCCGCTGTCCGCAACCGCCGCAGCCACGGGCAGGCCTTCAAGCAAGCTCAGCAATGGGGGTCCGTCATACCAGGGAGTATTCGCGGAGCTTTCCACGACGTTGTCCCCCTTTAGCGCCGACATGGGGACAATGTGAAACTTGGCCATGCCCAGGTGTTCGGCGAGCGCGGTGTACGCGCTGCGTATGCGCTCAAAGACAGTTTCGTCCCAATCGACCAAGTCCATCTTATTGACGGCCACGACAATATGCTGCAAGCCGAGCAAGTGCGCCAGGGCGCTATGCCGCCTGGTTTGCGCAAGCAATTTGCCATCGTGCACGCGAGTTGCGTCAATAAGTATGATCGCCACGTCGGCGGTTGATGCTCCCGTCACCATATTGCGCGTGTATTGCTCGTGACCCGGGGCATCGGCCACAATGAATTTACGCGCCGGCGTGGCAAAGTAGCGGTACGCCACATCGATGGTAATGCCCTGCTCGCGTTCGGCTTCCAATCCATCGGTCAGCAAGGACAGGTCGATGTCGGTGGCGGCGACCCGCTTGTACTTGGAGCGCGTAATGGCGGCCAGCTGATCCGCGAACACGCCCTTGCTGTCATACAGCAAGCGTCCGATCAAGGTGGACTTCCCGTCATCGACGGAACCTGCGGTAATCAGGCGCAGTACGCCGGTATCGATCGCCGATATCCACGATTCATTGACAGCATTCATCAGAAATACCCCTGCTTTTTCCGGCGCTCCATGGAAGCCTCCGAGGTTTGATCGTCCATGCGGGTGGCGCCGCGCTCTGTGATGGTACTGATGGCCGTCTCGGCAATGATGGCTTGCGGGCTATCTGCCGCGGACTCCACCGGACACGTGCACGAAATATCGCCCACTGTGCGAAAACGTACCGTCGCCATCTCGGCGCTTTCATTACTCCTGGGCGGCGTAATGGCCGTAACGGGCACGAGCAGCCCGTTACGCCTGATAACCTCGCGTTCGTGCGCATAGTAAATGGAAGGCAGATCCAGGTTTTCGCGAGCGATGTATTGCCAGACGTCCAGTTCCGTCCAGTTGGATATTGGAAAAACGCGCATGTTTTCACCAGGATGCACCTTGGTGTTGAACAGGTTCCACAGCTCCGGCCGTTGCGCCTTGGGATCCCACTGTCCAGACTCGTTCCTGAACGAAAATACCCGCTCCTTGGCCCTGGCCTTCTCTTCGTCGCGGCGCGCGCCTCCCATGCAGGCATCGAAACCAAATTCCTCGATCGCCTCGAGCAGCGTCGTGGCTTGCGCCGCGTTGCGCGAGTCGCCCTCGCGGCGCAGCACCACCGTTCCGCGCTCGATAGAGTCCTGGACACTGCGCACGATCAATTCGGCGCCCAGCTCGGCGACGTGCCGGTCGCGAAAGGCAATGACTTCGTCGAAGTTGTGTCCCGTGTCTACGTGCAAGAGCGGAAAAGGAATGCTCGCAGGATGGAAAGCTTTTTGCGCAAGGCGCAGCAGGACGACCGAATCCTTGCCGCCGGAGAACAGCAACACGGGACGTTCGCACTCCGCCGCCACCTCGCGCAATATGTATATGGCTTCGGATTCCAGCCAGTCCAAGTGTGTCCGTGAAGAAATAGCGCCCATGGTCCTATCCTTATGATCCTGGCAGATTGCCGGCATGCAATCCGCATTCTTTCGAAAGTTTTTGTTCCCACCACCAGCGTCCGGCACGCAAGTCTTCGCCCGGCCGCAACGCGCGCGTACAGGGCTCGCAACCAATGGATGGATAGCCTTTATCGTGCAAGGGGTTATAGGGAATGGCCATGGCGCGGATCATGGACCAGACCTCGGTGTCGGTCCATGCCGCCAATGGGTTGTACTTCTGCAGTCCAAAGACATTGTCGTATTCGGCATCGGCCAGATCCGCCCGGGTCAAGGATTGCTCACGCCGCTGTCCTGTAAGCCAGGCGGAACGGCCCTTCAATGCCAGGCGCAAGGGCTGTACCTTGCGTATCGCGCAACAGGCTTTTCGCAATTCCACGCTCTCGTAGAAGCCGAATTCGCCGTGTTTGGCCACGTGGGCCTGTACCGCCGATTCATCAGGCTTCAGCACCTGTATTGCTACGCCATAGCGCTGCTTGACCACGTCTATCATCGCAACCGTTTCGGCCGGCAAGCGACCGGTATCCAGCGTAAAAACCTGGATCGGCACGCCACTTTCGAATATGGCATGCGTCAGAAGCATGTCTTCGGCGCCGAAGGACGATGCGAAGACCGCATCGGCATGTCTGGCGCTGATTGCTTCCAGCGTTTCCAGCAGCAAACGCCATGAGTGCCTGGTGTCGAAATCTGGAGGAGGATGAAGTGTGCTCACGTCTTACCTGTACTGCCCTGTTCGGGACAAGTCGCCGAGGATCGATTCTTGCTTGCTGCAACACACGCTGCAGCGGCACAAGCTGAACACGTAGTCTGATGGCCGTCGGGCATCAAGGGAACGAATAAATAGTAGGGTGTTTATGTCGGACAGCTATTAACAGAAGCCGGCCCCTGCATTCCCTTGACCGCAACACCGTTGGAAACAGGCCTTATACGGAACCGTCCCCTTTTATTTTTATGGGACAAAAATTAGGGACGTAGTAAGCTTGCGGACTGAAACTGCCACCCCTGCTGCGCCGCAGGACCTGCAAAATTTCATTGTCTTAACGCTTGAGGTCAAATTATGTCTGAACATCCTACGCACACACTTCCCTCTTACTTGAATTCACACGAGTTGGGGCCGTGGGGCGTATATCTGGAACAGGTAGAGCGTGTCACGCCTTATCTGGGCAAGTTGAGCAAATGGGTTGAAACCCTCAAGCGTCCGAAGCGATCCCTGATTGTCGATGTGCCTATCGAACTCGACAACGGCACGATCGCCCACTTTGAAGGCTACCGCGTGCAGCACAACACCACCCGTGGTCCCGGCAAAGGCGGTGTACGGTTCCACCAGGATGTCACCCTGTCCGAGGTCATGGCACTGGCCGCATGGATGTCGGTCAAGACCGCGGCAGTGAACCTGCCTTTTGGCGGCGCCAAAGGCGGCATAAGAATCGATCCTCGCAACCATTCCCGAGCCGAGCTCGAGCGCATCACGCGCCGCTACACGAGCGAGATCGGCGTCATCATCGGCCCCCACAAAGATATTCCCGCTCCCGACGTCAACACCAATGCCCAGACCATGGCATGGATGATGGACACCTACTCGATGAATGAAGGCGCCACCACCACGGGCGTGGTGACCGGCAAGCCGGTGTCGCTCGGCGGCAGTCTGGGCCGGGTCGAAGCCACAGGGCGAGGGGTGTACGTGGTCGGCTGCGAAGCAGCCCGTGACAAAGGCATCTCCATTCAAGGCGCCCGAATCGCAATCCAAGGATTCGGTAACGTGGGCGGTACGGCCGCGCGGCTTTTCTATGAGGCAGGCGCCAAGATCATCGCGGTTCAAGATCACACCGGTTGCGTCCACAACGCCAATGGCCTGGAAGTGCTTTCACTGTTGAAACACGTCGAAGAACACGGCGGCGTGGCAGGCTGTTCCGACGCCGAGCCCATGTCCAGCGATGATTTCTGGGCGCTTGAAACCGAACTGCTGATTCCGGCAGCCCTGGAAAGCCAGATCCACGAAGGCAATGCCAATTCCGTGCGTGCCAAGATCGTCATCGAGGGCGCCAATGGCCCCACTACGCCCGAAGCGGACGATATCCTGACCGCCAACGGTACGCTTATCGTTCCCGATGTGCTGGCCAATGCGGGCGGCGTAACGGTCTCCTACTTCGAGTGGGTCCAGGATTTCTCCAGCTACTATTGGACAGAACCTGAGATCAACCACCGCCTTGAAGCAATGATGCGCGCCGCGTATACGTCCGTGTCGGCCGTTGCACAAGAGCATAAGGTAACGCAGCGCACCGCCGCGTTCATTACGGCATGCACGCGCATTCTTGAGTCGCGCGAAGTACGCGGCCTCTATCCTTGATCAGGCAGTAATACGGCCAATGGCTGGTCGGCAAACAAGTCGGCCAGCCTCAATACACCGTCAGGGGTGCATTGCAGGCTTGTGCCCGAGAACACATCGCGCAGGGTCACGCCGATATAGCGGCGTGGCAGTATCACGCAGGTATCTTCCCACGACGAGGTATCAATCAAGGGCACGCCGTCGTTAGTGCCGCGCCCGATCCACGCCGCCGACAGCCGCGGCACCACCACGAACACGTCGCGATCCTCCCATGCACGCAAGAACGCCAGGACGCGATTGCTTTGGGATCCCAGTACCGGCAGACCAAAGTAATCCCCGTGGGCAAAGTGACTCGCATGCTCGCGGCGCAACTGCAGCAGGCGGGCCACGACGGCCTGTTTCAAATGGCCGTTCTTCCAATTCTGGATCAATGCGGGAAAGCCGGTGCCGGTGTCCAGGGCGTCCAGGGCAAGTTGCCGGGCGGGATAATCCACTTCCCGGCGATTATCGGGGTCGACCAAGCTGAAGTCCCAAAATTCCGTACCCTGGTACAAGTCCGGCACGCCCGGGCTGCAGAGACGCAATACGGTCTGCGCCAAGCTGTTTACCGCCCCCGCAGGGGCTATCCGCGCGGCGAATTGCTCTATATCCCGAAGCAATTGCAGATTGCTGCGCCCCGCCATCAGGTTGTGAATGAAGTCGGCGCTGCGCTCCTCATAGCCGATGTTCGGCTCAAACCATCCGGAATTGAGTTTTGCCTCGCGCAAGGCTTTTATCTGCCACTGCACCACCCTATCGGCAAATAGTTGCATCCCGCGGCGATCATCGGCGGCCAGCTCAAGAGGCCAGGCACCCACCAGCGTTTGAAAAAGCATATAGCGCTCGGTACGTTGGACGGGATTGGCGGCGGCATCGATTTGTTCTGCCGCTTGCAGCCAGCGTTGGCTGGCTTGGGCCCATTGTTCCGGCATCTCGCTGAGCACGGCCAAGCGGGCGCGTACGTCTTCACCGCGCTTATGGTCATGCGTGGCCGTTGCCAGCAGGGACCGCGGCAAGCGTGCGGCACGATCAAGATTTCGCTGATGGAAGGTTTCGGGCGAGATACCCAGTACCGAGGGATCGGAGCCGACCTCGTTTCTGGAAATCAAGCGGCCGTAACGGTAGAACGTTGTATCTTCCAGGGATTTGGCCGCCAAGGGCGGCGTAAGCTGTTGAAAACGGCGAATTGCTTCAGCCTGAAGATCATGCACGTTTGCATCGGCGCCTTCAGCGGATGCCACCGGACTGGCGCCCAGCCACACGTCGAGCACTTCCAGCAATGCGTGCTCCGCCTTGCTGGCCGGGCCCAGTCCTGCCGACACGCTGCGCATGGTTCTTGCCAGGTATTCGGCGTCGGTTTCGTTGCGCCCGCTAGTCTGTGCATAGCTGCGATAGATGGGAAAGGCGACAAGCAGGTCGTCGAGCACGCGGGCAATGGCGTCCGCGGTCCAGTCCCTGGTGTAGACGCTGGCCTGGGCGAGGCGCGACAAAGCGCGCACCAATCCCTTGCGCTCCGCCACGAAATGACGCCGCAGCATCAAGCGCCTTGCATCAAGCACGAAGTCGCGCAGCGGACGGGCGTCTTGCGCCACCGATGCCCAGTGCCCGGTCAAAAGAGGTTCGCCGGCCGGATCATGCAGCACCGCTGCAGCCTGATCCATGAAGTCATAGCCGCTGGTGCCATCCACTTCCCAACGGTCGTCCAGGGTTTCACCTTCGGCAAGGATTTTCTCTACGACGAGCCATGGCTTATCCTGGCTCAACGGCCCTGGACGGGATGCCACCCTTTGTTCGAGCGCGTGATACAGCTGCCGGCAATAGGCAATGGGATCCGCGAGTCCATCGACATGGTCAATGCGCAGGCCGTCAATCAGGCCTTGCTCATAAAGACGCAGTGGCAAGGCATGCACGGCGTCGAACACCTCCTGTTTCTCGACGCTAACACCTATCAGTTCACTGATCTCGAAAAAGCGCCGCCAATTGATGCTGTCCGGTGCGCAACGCCACCATGCCAGCCGGTAGTGCTGGCGTTCCAACAACTCATGCAGACGCTGCTGCCCCTGGGACTGGCTGCTGTCGTACAGCGCCAGCACTTCCTGCGGATCTGTGTCGCCGACGGACAGGGACCCAGGCGCAAGCGGATAAGGCGTCCCATTGACGTCTATGTGGTAAGACCCGGCCGCTGCATCGAAAGCCAGGCAGATGGCGCCGCTCATCAAAGCGTGCCCATACGACTCAGGCAGGAAAGGGGCCAGCACTTTTCCATCCATGGATGCATCGGCCGGATGCCAGTCAATATCCAGCCATGAGGCATGGCGGCTTTGTTCACCGTGCTTGAGCACATCCCACCACCAGGCATTGTCCGGGTGAACCGCCATATGGTTGGGGACAATATCCAGCACCAATCCCATGCTGTGCTCTCGCAAGCATGCGAGCAGCGACTCCAGCGCCTCGATGCCGCCCAGCTCGGGGCTGACCATGGAATGATCGACCACGTCATAACCGTGCATGGACCCGGGCCTGGCGCGCGAGACCGGAGACGTATAGAGATGGCTGATGCCGAGCGCGGCGTAATAAGGCACTTGCTCACGAGCATCGTTAAGGGTAAAGCCCGCATGCAACTGCAAGCGTGTGGTGGCGCGCAACATAGTCAAGTCTTTCTCCTGGCCCGCTTGATGGCGGCAATACCGCTGGCCACCTCGGCATTATTGAAAATCTCGTCCACGCCGGCCGGCAAACACTGGATCCAGTTCGGATGCGGCGAACCGCTATGGCTGTCGCTGCCGGGAAGATTAGGCTGCTCGAGCAGCCCCAGCAAGTCTTCCAGGGAGACGATAACGATAGGAGACGGTGTCTTGCTCACGTAAGAAAGCACCGCCTCGCGCGGGGCATGCTCAGGTGGACGATCATTCGCGCTTACGCAGCCTGCATCCTGCAGGGCTTGCCAGAGCGCCGTCTTGTCGCGCTGGCGGGCGGATGCCTCTTGTGCGTCGGGCTTGCCCGACCCCCGCCACTCAAGATCGCGTCCCGACCACCAGCCGCAGATAGTGGGAAGGTCGTGTGTCGTGGGCGTCGCCATCGTCCATGCGGGCCATTGCGCGGGAGGAAGAAAGGCCGCCGCATCCACGGAATCGCCCTCTGCGGATTCCATGTCGTCAATGCCGCTTTGCAGCTCCTTGCCAGCCTGCGCATCGGGCTCGCGCCGCGTCGCGGGTGAACGTTCAAACCACAGCACACTGGTGCCCAGGATGCCTTTTTGCTCCAGTTGGTCATTGAATCCCTCCGGCACCGTTCCGAGATTTTCGCCGACCACCATTGCTTTGTGACGCCATGCTTCCAGCACCAGCAAACGCAGCATATCCTGCATGGGGTAGTGCAGATAAACGCCGTCGGCCGCACTTGCACCGGGGGGAACCAGCCACATCCGGCTCATGCCGAGAATATGGTCGATGCGAACCCCTCCCGCGTGCGCGAGCACTGCTCTAACGGTTTCAATAAACGCCGCGTAGGCATTCTGGCGCAAGGCCCGTGGCGAGAAAGCGGTGAGCCCCCAGTTTTGTCCCTCGGCCTGGAATAGATCAGGCGGCGCACCCACGGAGACCCCCTCCAGCATCTCTCCCTGCCGGCTCCATGCGTGGCTTCCGCGCGCATCGGTGCCAATGGCGAGATCCGCGATAAGCCCCACCGACATCCCTGCCTCACGCGCACTTTTCTGCGCGTGCTGCAGCCCCGCGTCGGCCATCCATTGCAGGAAAGCGTGAAAGCTCACCTCTGCTTCATGTTGCGTCGCGTAGTTCCTGACGCCTTCTCCGCGTGGGTCGTGCAGGTGAACGGGCCAATCCCGCCATCCGCTGGCCGGGCCCAATTGCGCGAGATGGTGGGCATGCAAAGCCTCGTAGCACGCATGGCTCTGCAGGGCTTCGCCCCCCTGTTGGCGGAACGCCTCAAAAGCCTGGACAAGGCCGGACGGGCCGTGTTGACGAAAATCGTCGAACACGTGCCTGAGCAGGGCCATACGCCGGGGAAGAATACTGGGCCAATCGACGACATTGATATCACCCGTGAGGTCGCCGATCGTCCCGCCCATATGCTGCAAGGCGCGGCGGACTGCTTCGTCGCCCAGCACGATCGCCGGCTGAATATAGGCGGTGTTCAAGAACAGGCGGCTGGAGGGCGCATAAGGGCTGTATCGTTGGGGGTCCGCGCTGAACATGGCATGCACGGGGCTGATCGCCAAGGCGCTGGCACCTGACTGGGCGGCATTCCGGGCCAAGCTGGCCAAGAGGCCAAAATCGCCGCCTCTTTCCCAGCCCGGCCATATGGGCGAGCGAGCCTGATCAGCCATGTCGTCAACGGCGCCCCGGGTTTCCTCGGGCGACGGACGCAGGCTGTAGACCTGGGCTGCCACTCCCCATGCGTCGCCTGTCTTTCCGGACGCCGCGTGCAGCGGCAAGCGGCACCGTTTCGGAGCGACGGCAATGGTAAGTTGCAGGTCACCGATAACTAATTGGTGGTATCCCGGCTGCTCGATGCCCGCCAGCTTGACTTGGCCCTGCCCCGCCCGTGTGGCCTTGCCGATATATTGCCTGCCATCCTCAAGCGTCAGGGTGTAGACGGGTGAACCCGTATAGTGCAGCACAAACGTTTCATTGACCGATGCCGTCACGATCATTCCCGTATTCGGCTGCCTCTCATCGTCGAGCTGCTTCAAACCTTCGGCGATCTGCTCCGGGCTTGCGCAGGCCAGGCCGAGCGCCTCGAGCATGCCGCGCAACACGGATTCATCCACGTCGCGGGACCGCCCATGCACGTCCTGCCAGCGGGGCGCCAGGCCCGCTGCCTCCGACAAACGAAGCAAGGCTGGATCGGATCGGGGTGCATGGATCACGGCATTTCCTTTGGACGGGCCGCCGCGCCAGCGTCAAGCACCAGCGTGGCGGTCATGCTGTAAGCGGGGACGCATTCCTCGATCAAGCCTCTGCCGGGCGAGTTACTGCTTTCGAAGATGACCGATTCACTCGCACGAAGCATCCCCGCGGGAAGTGCCAAGTCTTCTTCCGTAAGATTGCAATAGAGGCTCAGGACGTCACCGTTGCCCAACTCCCAACTGGCCACCAGGCATCCGTACCCCAGGACCTGCACCGATACGCTACGCGCCTCTGCCAAATACGGAGTCACGTGTTCAGCGCGCAAAGCAAGCAAATGGCGATAGTAAGCAAACCAGGATGAGGACTCTTCGTCAGCCATGTCCGCGATCAACTTGCTTTGATTCCACGTTTGCTGGTCGTTGGGATCCGGTATCCGTTCCCGGGCAGAGGGGTCGGAAAATGCACTAAAACCCGCAAACTCTTTTCGCCTGCCATCTCGCACCGCCTGCGCCAAGTCTGGATCTTCGAAACTGGTGAAGTACAGAAACGGTACCGTGGCCCCGCATTCTTCTCCCATGAATAGCATGGGTATGTGCGGGGCAAGCAGCTGGAGCGCGACGGCAGCCTTCAAGGCGTCGGTCTTGCCGGCGCAAAGCGAAATCAGACGTTCTCCCATCGCACGGTTTCCTGTTTGATCGTGATTCTGCAGGAAGAAAACAAACGCGTGCGGAGGAAGATCCGCACTCGGCTCTCCGCGCGGCTGGCCATTGCGCCAGGGGCTTGGTTCTCCCTGATAAATAAAACCTTCAGCCAGGCACCGCGCCAGCTTGCCAGTCGGGTCATCCTTGTACGACGAGTAATAGCCCTGAGTTTCGCCGGTCAGCATCACGTGCAGCACATGGTGCGCATCATCATTCCATTGGGCGTCAAATCCCTGCCCCAGCAAGCTGGCGTCGTTGTCGTCGTTTTCCAGTACCAGATGCACATACCGGTACGGATCAAGATTCTGGCGCACGAAACGCGCCATCTCAGGCAGCCAATCGGTGTCTGAGATGGCATGAACAGCATCCAGGCGCAGCCCGTCAAAGCGATACTCGCGCAGCCAGTAAAGCGCGTTCTCGGCAAAATATGCCCGCACCTGCGGCTTTCTGAAGTCGATGGCCGGACCCCACGGCGTCTTCACATCGTCACGATAGAAGTCGGGGGCATACGACGACAGATAATTGCCGTTCGGCCCGAAATGGTTGTAGACGACATCCAGGAACACCATCATCCCGAGACCATGGGCCTCATCGATCAATGCCCGCAGATCGTCAGGCGTGCCATAGGCACGATCAGGTGCGTAAGGCAGCACACCATCGTATCCCCAGTTGCGCGGTCCCGGAAAGTCGGCGATGGGCATCAGCTCGACCGCCGTGATGCCCAAGCGAGCCAGCTCCGGCAGCATCGCCTGGGCGCCGCGAAAACCACCCGCCAGTCCGACATGCAGCTCGTAAAGTACCGTTTCGGTCCAGGGGCGTCCACGCCAGGCGGTGTGCCGCCAGGGATAGGATTGCGTATCGACAACGATGCTGGCGTCGTGCACATCGCCGTCCTGAAGGCGGGAAGCCGGATCAGGAACCGAAAGCTCTGGCCCCACGCGGTAGCGATAGCGCGATCCCGGTGCACAAGCAGTTTCTATTTCATGAAACCCGTCGCCTACGGGACTCATGGCATGGGTCTCGTTTTCCAGCTCGAGTTCAACACTTGCCATCTTCGGTGCCCAGAAGCGGAAGTTGACCACGCCGCCGTCGCGCAATGTGGCGCCGAATGAATAATGCATCTTGCCTCCTCGCCGTCAGTATTCAACCACCGAACCCACCAGCAGCACGAGCCCGTGAGCCGACACCTGGATGGCTGGCTTTGTTACTGCCGTTGACGTCACCGCAGGGTCTGCCGTATCCAGCACGGCCACCCAGTCGCAGGGCGAATCCGGAACCTGGAACTCAATATCCTCGGGACCGCCATTGATCAAGAGCAAGGAAAGTTCCACCGGGCCGTCAGGCAATCGGCAGGCTCGGCGGAAACCGAGCACACGCCCTTCGGCGAATTCCCAGGCTTGCTCGGTCATGGCTGAGCCATCCATGTCGTACCAGACTATTCGCGAGACGTCCGGCAGGACATGGAAATCACTGTCCTCGAAGCGCGGCATGCGCAAGGACAAGTGGGCTCGGCGCAGCGCGATAAGGCGTGCAACGAAATCAGTCAGTTCGCGTCCATCCTTGCTGTCGGCCTGGGCCCAATCCAGCCAGGATATTTCGTTATCCTGGCAATAGGCATTGTTATTGCCTTGCTGGCTGTTACCGAACTCGTCGCCGGCCAGCAACATGGGCGTGCCGTCCGACAGGAAAACGGTCGCGAGCATTGCACGCACGACTTGCTTACGCAAGGCCAGCACCTCGGGATCGTCGGAGGGCCCTTCCACGCCAAAGTTAGTGCTGAAGTTTTCGCTATGCCCATCGGTGTTTTCGTCGCCGTTGATCTCGTTGTGTTTATCGTTGTAGCTGACCACGTCCTGGGCCGTGAAGCCATCATGCGATGCGAGGTAATTCACAGACGCCCAGGGGCGCCGGTGCCGTCCATCGAAAATCATGGGCGAGCCCATGAGCGACCCCGCTATTTCTCCGCGCAGCCCGGCCTCTCCCGTCCAGAACCGCCGTACGCCATCGCGGTATTTATCGTTCCACTCGGCAAAGCTGGGCGGATGATTGCCCAGCTGGTAGCCATCAGGCCCGGTATCCCAGGGCTCGGAGATAAGTTTCAGCCGAGACAGCACGGGGTCCTGCAAAATGGCATCGAAGAATCCCGACCCCGGATCAAAGCCGGTGCCTTCACGGCCAAGCGTTACGCCGAGATCAAAACGGAAACCGTCGATATGGTAGCTCTCGGCCCAATAGCGCAAGGAATCCATCACCATTTGCAATACGCGCGGATGCGACAGGTTGACGGTATTGCCGCAACCCGTATCATTGATGTAATACCGTTCTTCACCGGGGATCAGCCGGTAATAGCTTGCGTTGTCCAGGCCCCGCCACGATAGCGTGGGGCCCAGTTCGTTGCCCTCGGCGGTGTGGTTATAGACCACGTCTAGGATGACTTCGATGCCGGCGGCATGCAGGCGGCGAATCGCCATGCGCAAGTCGTTGATCTGCCCGTTGACCAGGTATGACGGCTCGGGTGCAAAAAAGGCCAGCGTGTTATAGCCCCAATAGTTGCGCAGGCCGCGTTCCACCAGGAAATGGTCCTGCAGGAAAGCATGGACCGGCAGCAACTCGATAGACGTGACGCCGAGCTTGAGCAAATGATCGATAAAGCGCCTGCTGCTCAGCGCTTCGCACGTTCCGCGTAGCTCAGGGCGCAAATCCTCCCTTTTCATCGAGACGCCTTTGAGGTGCGCCTCGTAGATCGTTGTTTCGGACCAAGGCGTACATGGCCGGTCTTTGGTACCCCAATTGAAATTTCCACTGGTCACGATGCTTTTGGGGACCAGCGCCGCCGAATCCCGGCGATCCTGGCTCAGGTCCGCCTTGGGATGCTGAACCCTATAACCGAACAAGGCGTCGGACCAGCGCGTCGTGCCCAGCAGCTTTCTGGCATAAGGATCGATGAGCAATTTCTGGGGATTGAAACGATGCCCATTCCTGGGATCGTAGGGTCCATAGGCGCGATACCCATACACGAGCCCAGGCCCGGCATTGGGCAGGTAGCCATGCCACACCTCGTCGGTGCATTCCGGCAAGGTCAAGCGCCGTATCTCACGGCGTCCCGCCTGATCGAAAATACATAGTTCTATCTTGCTGGCATTCGCCGAGAACACCGCAAAATTGATACCCAGGCCATCACTGTGGGCACCAAGGGGATACGGCAGGCCAGGGTCGAGCTTGTCCGGTAGGGCTAGACTCATGATTGAAATCCTTCGGGGGCAAGTATCAGGGTAGCAAGGGGGGGCAGCACAAGCGTTAGAGACTGATCATGTCCATGCATGGGATCATCGCTGGTCGCCGCCGCGCCGCCGTTTCCCATGTTTACTCCGCCGTACAGGTCGGCGTCAGTATTGATCAGTTCCACCCATCGCCCGGCGACCGGAACGCCGATGCGGTAGTCGCTGCGCGGGACGGGCGTCATGTTGCTGACGACCAGCACGCAGGCGTCACCGTGCTTGCGCAAAAACGCGAACACGCTATTTTGTTGATCGTCACCGATAATCCACGCGAAGCCTTGCGGGTCGGTGTCGCTGCCGTAAAGTGCCGGAGTAGCGCGATAGACCGTATTCAAGTCACGCACCAACCTCTGCACACCGGCATGATGGGCGTCGTCGAGCGCGGCCCAATCCAATTGCGAGTCGTGGTTCCACTCAGGTGCCTGCGCCAGTTCCGCGCCCATGAACAGCAGCTTCTTGCCAGGATGTCCGAACATGAAGCAAAAATAGGCCCGCAAATTGGCAAAGCGCTGCCAGCGGTCGCCCGGCATCTTGCCCAGCAACGATCCCTTGCCATGCACCACCTCGTCATGCGAGAGCGGCAAGACGAACCGTTCAGAGTAGGCGTACACCATGGCGAAGGTCATGTCGTGGTGGTGGAAACGCCTGTGAATAGGTTCGTATTGCATATAGCGCAGGGTGTCGTGCATCCACCCCATATTCCATTTGTACTGGAATCCCAGCCCACCGGCATCCCGGCTTGCGGTTACGCCCGGCCAAGCGGTGGACTCCTCGGCAATCATGATGGCGCCCGGGCTATGTTCCGGGACGATCGTATTGAGCTGCTGCAGAAAATCCACCGCCTCGAGATTCTCGCGCCCTCCATAGCGATTAGGCGTCCACTGCCCCGGCTCGCGGCTATAGTCCAGATAAAGCATAGAGGCCACCGCATCGACGCGCAATCCATCGACGTGATAGCGCTTTACCCACTCCAGCGCGCTGCAGAGCAAGAAATTCCTGACTTCATTGCGGCCCATGTTGTAGATCAGGGTGTTCCAATCTGGATGGAAACCCTGCTTGGGATCGGCATGCTCGTAGAGCGCCGTACCATCGAAGTCCGCCAAGCCATGCAGGTCAGACGGAAAATGGGCCGGCACCCAGTCGAGGATCACGGCCAGGCCGGCCTTGTGACAATCGTCGACGAATCGCGCGAAATCGGCAGGCGTCCCATAACGCGCCGAGGGGGCATACATGCCCAGGGGCTGGTATCCCCACGATCCGCCGAAAGGATGTTCAGTGATGGGCAGCAGTTCCAGATGCGTAAAGCCCATCGATGTCGCATACTCGATCAGCCGCTTGCCTGTCCCGGCCCATGTGCTGTGTTCCCCGTCGCCCTCCACCCACGATCCGAAATGGACTTCATAGATCGACATGGGGCTGTCAGGTTGCTGGCGCTGTCCGCGCTCCGCCATCCATGCCTCATCCGTCCATTCGAAGGCCGCCGGCTCGGTAACCACTGAAGCCGTCGCGGGCGGCATCTCGGTCTGGCGCGCCAATGGATCAGCCTTGAGGGGCAGCAGCGTCCCGTCGCGCGCAATTATCTCGAACTTGTAACGATTACCCGGTACAACGCCAGGAACGAACACTTCCCACACTCCGCACTCGCGCCGCAGGTTCATGGGGTTGCGCCTGCCGTCCCACGAATTGAAATCGCCGACCACCGCCACACGCTGCGCATTGGGCGCCCATACGGCAAAGCGCACACCGCTGCGTCCATCGATGGTCGTCACGTGGGCACCCAGACAATCGGCAAGCTGCCAATGCCGCCCTTCCGCCACCAAATGAAGATCCAGCTCGCCCAACAAAGGCCGGAATCCGGGGGTGTCTTCGCTCTCCCGAGTATTGCGCGTATCAACCATCGATTGTTCCGTCATGAGGAATTTCCTTCATCAGCTTGAGCAAGCAAACGCCTGGCGACGCGGACAAGGCCGGCCAGCGGAATAGGAACCCAGTCCGGGCGATGCGCCACTTCATAGCAGATCTCGTAGGCGGCTTTCTCGAATAAGGCCAGATCGAGCAGTTGCTGCTGCACGGCCCGATCCTGCAACACAGGGCCATCCACATCTCCGCCATCCTGTTCGGCGGCTTCCGCGGCCGTTTCCTCCAGCCCAAGGTAGTAGGCTTCCAGGAAAGCACTCGTCGCCGTCATGCAGAACTGTTCCAGCAACTCCTGCTGGTGTTGCTGCAGCGACGCCATGGGGCTCAAGGCGGCCATTTCCTGTTGAGCGGCGGGATCGGCGGACGTGTCGGTCTCCGGGTGCAGTGTCGGATCGGACACGGTATGCTGGGTCGCGCGAAACGCTGCAGTGGCGTAGTCGAACGAGCGCATCAAGCCCGCGACATCGCGCCACGGACTGGTTTTGGCGCGCCGCTCGTTCAATGGACGTACCGGCTCACCCTCGAAATCGATCAGATAGACATCGTTCTGTGCAATCAGCACCTGCCCAAGATGGAAGTCGCCATGTATTCGGGTGCGCAACGATTTCACCGACAACTGTACACGTTTGTCGACTTCGGCCATCAACGCGCTGCTATTCTCCTGCAACTCTTCCAGGTAGCTGTTTGCCTGTTCTGATAAGGCGTCCTTGGCTGCGGCGCAGGACTTCAATGCATTCGCGAACATACTGCGTATGTCCTTGGCCCATGCCTTCGCATCACTCGCGCCGGCACGTTCCGGCATGAACGCCGGGTCATCGGTGCGTTGCGCGAACACCGCATGCAGCTGCGCAAGCCGGCGGCCTATGGCCCCCGCCACCGTGGCATAACCCCGTAACTCCTCTTCGTAGTCCGCCTGGCTCTCTCCGGTCAGTGCCGCGTTCTCGAGCGTTCGCTTCAGGTAGTCCTGCGTCCATCCCCAGGCATCGCCCTGATTGGCGACGCGCGCGTGCAGCAGCGCCAGCGTATGCGGTGTACCTTCGGCATCGACCCGCACCAGCTCGCCCAGCAAGGCCGCCGAATTGGCATAGCCGCGCAGCGTCAGGTAGCGGGTCATCTCGGCTTCCGGATGCACACCGGCCGACACGTGGCGCACCAGCTTGAGGATGGCCTTGTCGCTCAGGCTTAAGGAACTATTGGATTGCTCGCCGTGAAACCATTGAATGTCCATCTCGGCGGGCCATTCCACCTCGTTCAGGCCGGGTTCACCCTGGAAATACAAGGTGAAACGCCCCTGCGATGTCTCGTAGGGAATCTCCCGATGCTCGCGCATATTTTCCAACAGCGCCAGCGCAAAATCGGGCACGGAGAATGCATCGGTGGCCAGGCCGAGTTCCGACCCGCGACGCACCCGGGCCAGTGCGTACTGCTGGGGCAGGGGCGCGACCGTCTCCGACCACAGCAAGGCCAGGGGCAGGAAATAGTTGGTGGGACCGCTATCGAGCTCGACCTCGAATTCCGCCAGGAAAAGATCAGTCTGTCCGGGCAGCGGAACGATATAGTCGATGCTGGCCGACTTGATGCGCTTATCGCCGGCAAACCAGCGTTGGCGCGACAGGTATAAAGGCAGTACCTCGTTGCACAGCACCCGGCGCGAGCCCTCCATCAACTGGTATCCGGCGCGCCTGCGCACCACCAGCGTGGCATAGTCCGGCATCTGCTCCGGCAAGGAAGCGTGCCAGGTCGGAGGCGCCGCGTTGGCGCTCAGTTCGAACCAATAGAAGCCATAGGGCGGCAGTGTCAGCAGGTAAGTCAGTTCCCCTATTGTGGGAAACGGCGTACCACCCAGCAATTCAATAGGCACCCTGCCCGCCATGGATGCAAGGTCCAGTTCCACCGGTTGCGACGCATTCGACAAATTGGCCACGCAAAGCAATACGACGCCATCGTGCTCACGCAAATAAGCCAGTATTTTTCGATTTCCCGGATACAGGAAGCGCAGGCTGCCACGACCAAAGGCATGGGTTTGCTGCCGTTTGGCCAGCATGCGGCGTGTCCAGTTCAGCAAGGAATGAGGATCGCGTTGCTGCGCCTCCACGTTGACAGCCTCATAGCCATAAAGCGGCCCCATCAATACCGGCAAGGTCAAGCGCTCCGGGTCGGCCCGCGAAAAGCCGCCATTGCGGTCGGCCGTCCATTGCATGGGCGTGCGCACCCCATCGCGATCGCCCAAGTGGATGTTGTCGCCCATGCCCAGCTCATCGCCGTAATACAGCACCGGCGTACCCGGCATGGACAACAGCAGGCTGTTCATCAGCTCGATACGGCGCCGGTCACGCTCCAGCAAGGGTGCCAGCCGACGCCGTATGCCAAGGTTGATGCGTGCCTGGCGATCGGCAGCATAGACTTCCCATAGATAATCGCGTTCGCTGCTGGTCACCATCTCCAGCGTCAATTCATCATGGTTGCGCAGGAAAATGGCCCACTGGCAGTTTTCCGGAATCTCCGGCGTCTGCTGCATGATGTCGGTGATGGGAAAACGATCGGCCCGGGCGATCGCCATGTACATGCGCGGCATCAGGGGAAAATGAAATGACATGTGGCATTCGTCGCCGTTGCCAAAGTATTCCTGCGCATCCTCGGGCCACTGATTCGCTTCAGCCAGCAATAGGCGGTCAGGATAATCGCTGTCCATCACGGCGCGTATCTCGCGCAGGACAGCATGCGTCTCGGGAAGGTTCTCGTTATTTGTTCCCTCACGCTCGACCAGGTAAGGCACGGCATCCAGGCGCAAGCCGTCTACGCCCATGTCGAGCCAATAGCGCATGACATTGATGACTTCTCTCAATACCCGCGGATTGTCGTAATTGAGATCGGGCTGGTGCGAGTAGAAACGATGCCAGAAATAGGCCCCCGCCACCGGATCCCAAGTCCAGTTGGACTTCTCCGTGTCGCAAAAAATAATACGCGTACCGGAATAAGCCTGGTCGTTATCGGACCATACATAGAAATCGCGCGCCGCGGAGCCGGGCTTAGCCCGGAAATTTCATTATTGTTGTAGAAACGGGTAGGCAATCCCGTGCCAAAGGCTTATGGTTACTGGTATTCGACGCCACAACCAAACGGGATTGCCTATGCCAAATCGTACCACTGAACATCT
>NZ_PDNW01000010.1 GCF_002849655.1 Pollutimonas subterranea | reverse complement strand
GCCGGCTTCGGCTTGTTTGAGGATCGCCATGATCTGGCTGTCGGTAAATCGGGATTGCTTCATTGCTCGAATTTCCTTGTTGTGGAAATTCTACTTCAGCTCACTGCGGTTCTATGGGGGGATTACCCAACAAACCCTCATCTTGCTCAAAAGAGACTTACCCGATCATTCGGTCAACAAAGAGGCAAAGGAAACAATACGAGCGCGGCCCATCAGGCTCGTACGCGCCTCTTACTAAAAGACTGGACGCCTGCATTATCGATATAATTCAGGCGCTTCACAGGGGCATTCACGTTGGATCCGCCCATTTCACCCCTCGGAGCAGCGGCTTCTAACATGACTAAAGAGAAAGATGAGCTTACGACTCGAACGATGATTGCACTGCTCAGGCTAATCGAGCAAAGAAACTACGCGCCCGGCGAGCGCCTACCGTCGGAAAGAGAACTCGCCGAACGCTTTGGCGTAGGACGAGGAGTGCTGCGGGAAGTACTATCAAAACTGGAAGGCCTACGCTACCTGGAACGCCGGCCTAATTCAGGCATTTACCTGAATATTACCCCGGAATGCATCAGCCTCGAAACCCTCAGTCTGTTCTCGGGGCTGGAGCTGGCGCTCTCCGACGAGCGTCTAGCGCAAGCCATTGAAGTGCGCCGGATTATCGAAATTCAAGCCGTCATACTGGCTGCACAACGCCGCACTGAGCAAGACATTGCCAACATTGAACTGATTATTCAACGCTTTGACAATGCCATAGAGAACTCGAACGAGCCTGTGGGCAACCTGGATTATGAATTCCACATGGCAATATTCCGCGCGACCCACAACTTGGTGCTTATGCAACTGGTCAACCCTTTCTACATAATGTCAGAAAGCCGGAGAAAACATTTCTTCCGAGATAAAGAACGCAGCCGTACATCGAACGCTGAACATAAATTAATCTTTTCTGCTTTAGTAGACCAAGACACAAAGCTTGCTGAAGAGCTCATGACAGAGCACATAGGGAGGGTGCAACGCCATTATGGGCTCTAACCTCCCAAATCGCCTCTAGATTCCCTACGTCTAAGGAGAAGCCGCTGTCGAGATGTCGGAATCTTGCAGGCAGCGGTCATTGAGGGAAAAAAGATCGGGTTTAACGGAAGAGTTGCCCAAGCGAGCGTCTATAACCCGTTGTTGCATGCGCTCGTAGTTCCGTTGAGGCAGTCGGCCATATTGCCGACTACCGCATACACGCGCTCAGCCATTCGGCGAGCTACCGACTTAAGCCATATAACGCATTTGATGCCTAGGCGTTCCTCTCTATCATTCATCCATGCGTGTCTGTATCCAGACATGAAAAATCCTGACAAGCTCGAGCTCTCCGCCAGATTTCCATAACTGGTGGTGGAGCCCTCGTTGCCTTCAAATTCAGAGAAAAATCCAGGGAAAGGAATGCCATGTGCCCATCCGCAAGACGAATGATGCTGTCCGCTCAAGGCTGAATGGATCATCATGAAGACAGCTTTTACTTGCCTTTTTTCATTGATACTGTCCACGACAGCCAACGTCGCCGACGCGAGAATATCGCGCGCTGATTATGATGCACTGATACATGGCGCGCGCGCCGGAGAGTATGAACCGGCGCTGATCATGCTGCGCCAGCATAGCGCCGAACATCCTAGGGATTGGCGCGCGGCCTACGACCGTATCCTTATCGCCGGCTGGGCCGGCGCCCCCGACGAGGTGATACTCGTCTACGAAGGCCTGGATCCCCCCCCCAACAGGCTACCCGCCGACGTACTAAGGACAATCGCCCAGGCCTATCGCGACACGCAGCGTTGGGATGACGCCTTGGCGCGATACCGCCAAGGCAGACAGCTGTATCCACGCCAGACGTCGTTTGTCGTAGGCGAGATCATGGTCTTGACGGATGCGGGAAATATCGACGCTGCTGTCTTGCTCGGCCAGCAACAGGTGGAACAGCATCCGGGAGACGTCGACCTGCGGCTGGCCCTCGGCTATGCCTATAGAGGGACGAACTCCCCTTACGCCGCCCTTCAACTGGCAGACCAGGCCAGATCCATTGCCCCTGGCAAGAACTATGTCACCCGCGAATATATCAAGAGCCTTGAGCGAGCCGGGATGCCGCTGGCCGCCTTGAACGCGGCTCGCGGGCATCCGGGGCTGCTCAATGACAAGGAGATCCGCAATTTGCAGGCAGACTATGCCGCCGAACTGGTGCGGCTGGCGGAGATGCCCAGCCGGCAAGAGTCCGAAAGGTTCGTTATTGTCGATCGCTCTTTGGCCGAGTACGACCGTCTGATCCAGGCCTGGGAAGCATTGGGGCCCGTGGCGAACGACGAGCTTTTGCGGGTCCGTATGGACAGATTACAGGCCCTGCAGATACGCATGCGCATGCCGGAAGTCGTCAGCGAATATGAGGCGATGAAAGCCCAGGGTGTCGAGGTGCCGCGCTACGTACTCAACGATGTTGCAAATGCCTACCTTTACTTGCGCCAGCCGGAAGTCGCGGCGCATCTTTACAAGCAGGTGTTGAGCGACAGTGCGAGCAAACTCGACAGTCCTGGAGAACATCTAAGCAATCAAACCAGGCTGTTCTATGCCTTGATTGAAAGCGAACAGTTCGACGAGGCGTCGCAGGTCATCGAGGCCGCGAGGAAAGAGCAGCCAATATGGCGCCGTATAAGGGGCGTCCCTCAATCGGTTCCCAACGACCTGCATCTCTATGCAGAGGAAACCGCAGCCCTGTCCTTGTATTACGCGGATGACACGCCTGCCGCGCAACGACGCCTGGAAGAGCTTGTCGACCAGGCTCCAAGAAACGTGGGCCTGCGTGCGGCGCTGGCCGGCGTGTATCGCGGGCGCAGCCTTCCGCGAGCGGCCGAAACGCAACTCAAAATGGCTGAGCCTCTGGAACCACGGGGTGTGGAAGTACAGGCTGGACAAGGCCTGACCGCGATCGACTTGCAGGAATGGCGTCAGGCCAACTCACTGGCTCTTGACCTGGCCGCCCGATTCCCCGAGGCAAAACCAACCGACACCCTGGCCCGCCGTTGGGCAATTCATAAAAAAGCTGAACTCAGGGTATCGGGCAACCGCGGTATTGCGTCCGACAGCCCAGTCGTCGGCAGTGGGGACTTCAATATCGAAACGGTGCTTTACTCGGCGCCGTTGGATTACAACTGGCGCGCGTTTGGCGGCGGCGGCTATGCCACCGGGGAGTTCGAAGAAGGAACCGCTCACTATCGGTGGCTGCGTACTGGCGTCGAATACCGTGCCCGCGACATTACCGCGGAGCTTGAAGTATCAAGTCACAACTACGGATACGGCACCAAACCAGGAGCCCGCGTAAGCGCCGCGTACGATCTCAATGATCATTGGCAAGTCGGAGGATCGGCCGAGCTGCGTTCACGGGAAACGCCTTTACGCGCATTGCGTAGCGATATCTCAGCGAACAGCCTGGGTGCCTATGTGCGCTGGCGCGCCAATGAGCGGCGCGAGTGGACGTTTTCCGTGGCGCCCTCCCACTTCAGCGACGGGAACAATCGGTGGACCGGGGTCATTTCCGGAACTGAGCGGATCTACACAACGCCGACGCTGAAGGCTGACCTGCAGATGAACATCGCCGCCTCACACAATTCGATTGAAGACGTGCCCTACTTCAATCCCCGGTCAGACCTTGAAGTGCTTCCCACGCTGAACCTCACCCATATCCTTCATCGCCGCTACGAGACGGTATGGGAACAGCGCTTTCTCTTCGGTGCGGGGCTGTATGCACAAAAAGGCTATGGCACCGGCGCGATTGGGGCGCTGGGGTATGGCATGCGCTACCAGTTCAACGATGCATTCGATATCGGCGCGACAGTAACCGGCGTGAGCCGGCCGTATGACGGCGTACGTGAACGTGAACTGCGCATCATGTTTGAAATGAATCTGCGTTTTTAGAGAGCCAACATGTTTGTCAACCTTACCTCCATACGTTCAATGGCCAGCCTCCTTTGTTCTCTTTTACTGTTGAGCGGATGCTCCAAGAATATCCCGGCATTCGTTCCGCCGGAACAACGTCCCAGCCATAATTTCAATGAACCCTGGCCCAAGAACAAGTACTTGGCACTGGGCTACCATGATGTCGAAGACAGTGATCCTGACCAGTCCTTCGTGAGTGTCACGACAGAGCGCCTGGAGGAGCAGTTCTCATGGCTGCGGGAAAATGGCTATCAGCCCATCACGGTTGACCAGATTCTGACGGCCAGCGAGGGAGGTGAGTCACTCCCCGAAAAAGCGGTACTCCTTACCTTCGATGATGGATACCGCAGCTTCTATACACGGGTATTTCCGCTACTGAAGGCTTATAACTGGCCGGCCGTCCTGGCGCCGGTAGGCAAATGGGTAGATACCCCGGAAAATGAGAAGGTGAATTTCGGCGGCCAGATGATCGAGCGCGAACGGTTCCTGACGTGGGACCAGATCAGCGAAGTGGCACGCTCGGGACTCGTGGAGATCGGGGCTCATACCGACGATCTGCACTACGGAATTCCCGGCAATCCCCAAGGAAATCTACTGCCCGCCGCCGCCACACGTGCGTACGATGCCGCCACGGGAAAGTATGAGACCGATGCCCAGTTCAAGACGCGTATTGCTGAAGATGTAAAGCGAATCACTGCAAAAATCACCCGGGTGACTGGCAAGAAGCCGCGGGTGTGGGTCTGGCCCTATGGCGCAGCGAACGGCGAAGCCTTGAAGATAGTCCAGGACCACGGTTACTCGCTGATCTTGTCACTGGACTCCGGCCTGGGCTCCATCGATAACCTCATCGACACACCCCGGGTACTGGTGTCCAACGACCCACAATTGCGCAATTTCGCCAATGTCAGCACGGTCATGGAAAACAACGAAGTCATGCGGGTTGCCCATGTCGACCTGGATTACGTCTATGACGCCGATCCGGAACAGATGGACCGAAATCTGGGTGATCTGGTTCAACGCATTGCCGACATGAAGATCACCACCGTCTTCCTGCAGGCATACGCCGACCCCACTGGTGACGGCCTGGTGAAGTCGGTGTACTTCCCCAACCGTCATTTGCCGGTAAGGGCCGACCTGTTCAGTCGCGCAGCATGGCAACTGAAAAGCCGGGCGTTTGTCAACGTGTACGCATGGATGCCGGTGCTCAGCTATGACCTGGCCGCCTCAATCCCGCGGGTGACGAGCTGGAATCCCGATACCGGGGAAACAGCGGTCGACAAAAACCAGTACCAGCGCCTTTCGCCATTCGACCCGGTAGCCCGCCAGCAGATCACGGAGATGTATGAGGATCTGGCCAAACACTCTTCTTTCAGCGGTATCCTTTTCCACGACGATGCCATCCTGTCCGACTTCGAGGATGCCGGCCCGCAAGCACTGGCGGCCTACCGGGCAGCCGGTCTACCGGGCAGTATCAAGGAGTTGCGCGCGGATCCGGACACCATGCAGCGCTGGACACGCTACAAAAGCCAGTATCTGGTCGACTTTACCAAGGAGTTGACCGAGCATGTCCACGCCATACGAGGCCCACAGATTAAGACGGCCCGCAATATCTTTGCGGAACCTATCCTGCATCCGGAAAGCGAGGCGTGGTATGCGCAGAACCTGGATGATTTCCTGGCTGCTTATGACTGGACCGCGCCCATGGCCATGCCATGGATGGAAAACGTCCCCGCCGACGAGGCTGATGCCTGGCTTGACACGCTCGTCTCCACCGTTGGCACCCGGCCGGGCGCCTTGAACAAAACGGTTTTTGAGATACAGGGCCGTGACTGGCGGCCGTCCAAAGGCCAGGAAGATTCGGGTCACATCGACTCCGCGTTGATGGCTCGCTGGTTAAAACGCCTGCAGTTGAGCGGCGCCCGAAGCTTTGGTTATTACCCCGATGACTTCACGAAGAACCAACCGGAATTGGACGTCATCCGGCCCGCAATCTCGAACGCCTGGTATCCCTTCCATGATTGATCGACTCATCGCCCTGTTAGTGTTGTGCATTGCACTTGGCGCCCCGTTTGGGCTCACTCTTGTGCTGACAAGCAGTGTCTTGCTCAACTTCGTATTTTTTTATCCCTTGTTCATGTCCGGGATCTGGATTGCCGGCGGGCTGTACTTCTGGTTCCAATGGGAACGGCACTGGAAGTGGCGGCCATACCGCTCGCCGGAGCTTGTCGGCCATCCGCTGATCACCGTAATCGTACCTTGCTATAACGAGGAGCATCACGGTGAAGAGACCATCCGGGCCGCGCTGAACCAGGACTACGCGAATATCGAGGTGATCGCGGTGAACGACGGCTCGTCCGACACAACGGCCGCCATCCTGGATAGGTTGACAGCCGAAAACCCCAGGCTGCGAGTCATACACCTGGCGCAAAACCAGGGCAAGGCGATGGCCCTGCGCATGGGAGCCATGGCGGCGCGCAGCGAATACCTTGTCTGCATTGACGGCGATGCGCATCTGGATCCGGACGCCATACGTTATCTGGTTGCTCCCATGCTCCAGGACCCGAATGTCGCAGCGGTGACGGGCAATCCGCGCATACGTACCCGGTCAACGTTGATCGGGCGCATACAAGTCGGGGAGTTCTCGTCCATTATCGGCCTGATTAAACGCACCCAGCGTGTCTATGGGCAGTTGTTTTCCGTATCCGGCGTCGTGGCTGCGTTCCGGCGCCAGGCACTGGACCAGGTTGACTATTGGAGCCTGGACATGATCACGGAAGACATCGACATCACGTGGAAACTGCAGCGCGAAAACTGGACCGTTCTTTATGAGCCTCGGGCACTTTGCTGGATCCTCATGCCGGAAACACTGCAAGGACTATGGAAGCAGCGAGTGCGCTGGGCCCAGGGGGGGGCAGAGGTATTCCTGAAAAATCTCGTCAGCATCTGGAACTGGAAGTATCGCCGGTTGTGGCTGTTGATGGCCGAATACTGCTTGTCTATTGCCTGGGCGTTTGCGCTGGCACTTTCAATCGTTCTCTGGGTCCTCGGACACATTACGACCTTACCGCCCAATGTACAGGTGTCGACCTTTCTCCCTCCGGCCTTTACCGGCATGGTGCTCGCGATGGTATGTCTGCTGCAATTCTGCGTCAGCACCCTGATTGACCGCCGCTACGAACCCGGTCTGTCCCGCTCGTTGTACTGGATCATCTGGTATCCATTTGCCTACTGGATCATCAACTTTTTCACCACCCTTTTCAGTTTCCCTAAAGTCATGCTTCGTATCCGGCGCCAGCGTGCTCGCTGGTCCAGTCCCGATCGCGGCATAAAGGAGTTGTCATGATTATTACGACGCAGCGCTCAAGTGTTTCCCTGGCTATTGACACCACACTTACGGCCATAGGCTGGATGGGCTTCTTTTACCTGTTTACCCGAGGCGTAGTCAGCGTGATGGACAAGGCCTCTTATGGAAGCGCGCAAGTATCCATGCTTGACCCCTATTTGCCTACCATGACGACTCTGGCCGCCTATCTGTTGGTCGGTGCAGCCAATGCCCTGGTGCTGGTGCTCTGGGCGCGCTACCACGACCTTTTTTTCAAGGATCTTGACGTTCCCAAAGCGCTGCCGCGTATCGATGAAGTCACGGTTGCGGACCACTTTCAATTGACGTTGAACCAGCTCAGGGAAATACAAAGCAGCCGCGTGACCGTCATCTATCACGCCACCGATGGCGCCATTGCGCATCTCGAAACCGACCAATTGCAGATGCAACCCGCACTCAACGGGTCGACATTGACACAGGTAAAAGTCGCCTGACGGCCTAGGCCGTTTGGCTACGGCCATAGAAATTCGTCCTATGACAAAAAGCCGGACACGGCTTACGCCATCTACCGCATGTTTCGCCCGGCCTACGCCTCTAAGATACATCCATGCAATTCGTTTCTTTAAGTTAAGAAGATTCGACATAAAGATACAAAGGTAGACGGGAAGAGGAATCAAAAGGGTACGCCCTATTGCGTCAGCCTCGCCCCGCAGCCTTACGAATAAAACCAAATCGTTGCAGGGAGAGGATTCGATGCGTTTGCTGACCTTACTGTGCCCACTGGCTCTTGCCCTGAATGGCGTCACTGCCTTCGCCGCCGTTACTTCTGTAACAAAAAACGCGGAAAAAGTGACACCAGTGGTATCAAAAGCCGGACTGCCTCAAGCTGCGGCGACCGGTTCGGACCAGCCCAGGCGCTCCGTATTCGACGACCCCTTGGGCGGCATAGTCGTAAACCGAACGGTCACGGTACTGGGCAAAGACTTCTATCAGTATTTCAGTTCGCGATGGCGCCAAAAAGACATCAGCGGCCAATACACGATATCCATACACGAGCGCCCCTCAGCTCGATTCGGCAGCGAAATATGGGTGCAGTTCCGGCAGAAAAGAATGTTCCACGCTTTTCTGCCGCCAGCGCGAGCTGCAACCAAGAAGATCAGCTGGTCAGCCGTTGAACTGGTCTACCAGAACATCAATGACAGTGAAATTGAACGGATCATGGTGAAAACACCAGATCTAGGACCCGAGGAGATGTAAATGAAAGGAGATATCGTGGCAAAAACAACAGAACACCGCATACGCACTGCGCTATTGATTGTGTCAGCCGCCCTGGCAGGCCAGGCTGCCGCCTCAGAGTTGGTGTATTACCCTCTCAACCCGTCATTTGGCGGCAACCCCCTGAACGGAGCGGTCCTGTTGAACTCCGCCCAGGTGACCAACAAGCACACTGATCCTACGGCAGATGCCTACGGCATTGAAGATAAAACACCCGCGCAGTTACTTAACGAGACCATTGAACGCACCGTGATAAATCGCATGGCCACCGCTGCCAGCGGCCAGATCATGGACGCAAACGGCAATTATGTACCGGGCACCCTGGAGACCAACAACTTCACCATCACGGTTGCCGTGTCCCCCAGCAACCCCAACAACCTGACCATTACGACGCTGGACAAGCTTACAGGCGCGACCACGGTCTTTAATGTGAGCAACCAAGGATGAATACTACAAAAAAAAATGGCGCTGCCTATAAGCGCATGGCCCTGGCTGGGGTGACAACAATTCTTTGCGGTGCATTGGGTGCGTGCGCCGTGCCAAGCACGCCGGTCCAGGTGACTACTGCAGCACAGTTGACACCCCCCACACCGACCTCACATGACTTGCGCAATCTTCCACCGCCAAAAGGCAAAGTCGTGGTGGCTGTCTATGGATTTCGCGACCAGACCGGGCAGTACAAACCCTCCCCGGACAGCTCATTCTCGACGTCGGTAACCCAAGGCGCGGCGTCGATGCTGGTGAAGGCGTTAAGGGAGTCCGGCTGGTTTACTCCCGTCGAACGTGAAAGCCTGCAGGAATTATTGACGGAACGCCGTATTGTCCGGGCTCTGGACGGGTCCCAGGCCAAGGATGCGCCGGAAATATACATCCCTGCCCTCGTTCCCGCCTCCATCCTGATAGACGGAGGAATCATTTCCTACGAAAGCAATGTACGGTCCGGCGGTTTGGGCGCCAAGTTCCTGGGCGTGGGATTGTCCACCCAGTATCGCATGGACCAGGTAACCATAGGCCTGCGCAGCGTCGACATTCGCACAGGCCAGGTACTGCAGACTGTCTCGACCACCAAGACGATTTTCTCGTACGAGGTACGCCCCAGCGTCTATAAGTTCGTGAATTTCAAAGATCTTCTTGAAATCGAGGGCGGCGTCACGACTAACGAACCTGCACAGTTGTGCGTCAAGGAAGCCATAGAAGCAGCCGTCGTGCACCTGACCGTCCAGGGCCTCAAAGACAGAAACTGGGTGCTCAAAAATGAGAACGACTGGAATTTGCCGGTCATCCAGAACTATTTGCGCGAAGCCACGAATTACGCATCAGTCCCGATCAGCATCCCCGGGGACTCCAATAACACAACTGTCTCATCGGCCCCAAAAGACCTGTGAAGATAGGACAACCGTAGCGTCGTACCGCAGTCCGGTATCAAAGACCGCCGGACTGGCTTGCAATATTTGGTCTTTATTCTGAGGAGAAATATATGAGTATCAAATTGTCTGCACTCGCCATTGGCATCACCCTGGCTTACGGCGCCACTGCGGCCATGGCAGCTGATGAAGCCAGCATCTACCAACAAGGCTGGTTCAACGACGCATCCGTTGAGCAGTACGATAACAGCGGTGCTGTCTCAACGATTTCACAAAGCGGCTTCGCCAATGAAGGCGTGATCCTGCAACAGCGTGTCACCAACTCGCTGGCTACCATCACGCAGGATGGCAGCGCCGGATCGGCCACCATAAACCAAGGAGGCCAGATGGGACAAGGCCAGTGGGTACGTACCGGTGGACGCCATGGTGGCGGCTGGCAGTATGTACCAGGACAGTGGTCGAATGGTGTAAACCAGACCGCGCATATCGAACAGGCAGGTGGTTATAACAACGATGCGTGGATCACCCAGACCGGCAGCAATGTCGACGCCAACATTTTCCAGGACGGCACGCGTAACACAGCCGGTATCGTACAACACGGCACGGGCGGCGCCCACAACGAGGCAAGTATCGCTCAACGTGGAAAGTATAACGACGCCTACATCACGCAAACCGGCAGCAATTTGGTAGCCACGGTCAGCCAGCGCGGCACGGGACATGAAGCTACCGTGATGCAGACCGGCTCCGACAAGATCGCGACGGTATCGCAGTCCAGCGGCTACCGCAACGTGGCGTATATCAACCAGCGTTAAATCAGTAGATCGGGACGGCCACAGGTTGGAACTAACCTGCCTGTGGCCCAGAGGAAAACCTCTCGCTACGCCGGGCTTCGTTGCGAATTTGACACAGATCAAAACTACTGGAGAAGTAAAATGGTAGGGGATAGCAATATACAGGTTTGGCTTGAAACGTTTGCCAAATCTCAACCTGCGATTGTTGTGCCGTATGTGCGCAGCAGCGCCGACATGACGTTACGCTACAAATTGCGTACCGTAAAGAAGAGCAATAGCGGGAAATCGGTGATAGGACAAGGCGGTGTCGTGACAGTGCTGGCAAATGTACCGGCCGCGTTGTCACAAATGTCATTAAGCCGGTCGCCCAACGATGAATGTGAAATAGATTTGGTGCTTTCGCAAGCCGGCGTGGCCGACCGAAACTACCATTTCAAGTGCCCAGACTAAAGGCATCCAGGGATTTTGTCTATTTAAAGTAATGACTTACAACGCTCTTTGCTTAGCGGATGCTTGCTTAATCAGCGCTGTGCCAATACCATAAAGAAACGATCCAGTTGGATATTCGTTTCGCTACCCGCGAAACTAGACAGATGGCTGCACCGCGATGGACCGTAATACCGGCTCCGCCTTGCCAGGTTGCAAATAGGAAAAGCCGGCCAACGATCCAAGTGCTTCAGCCTCTCGATCGACGCTCACAAAAGGGCGACGAGGAACCTAGGAAGAAGAAGAATGCCGACTATTATTGTCATCGAGCCCCACCCATTGCTACGGCTCGGTATCTTGCAGCTTTTGTCAGACGTCGTACCCGGCGTGAAACTGGAAGGCGGCGAATATGCCTCTCCTCCGCAAGAAGTTCACAAATCCGGCCAGTGCGCCCTTTTACTTCTATCAATATCGTCGCAAGACGATGTACACGACCTGGTGACGGCCGTCGATCGTTCTTATTCGCCCAAGACAGTACTCTTGCTGTCCGAAAGCAGCGATATGCCAACGTCTACAAAAGGTTTGCCAGCATCTGTAGCCGGCTATGTGCCCAAGAATGTCCCACCAGAAGTTTTGCAGGCATCGGTACGCCTGATTCTGGCTGGTGGCACTTGCTTTCCCTTGCGGCCCAATGTCAGCAAACCGCCCCAGGCCCTGACGCCATTATATGAGTCGGTCAAATGGCCTCCCCCGCCCGAAGCCAAGCCCAAGGTGTCCTCGGATGCCAATTCAGAATGCCAGATGTTGGGTCTCACCCCGCGCCAATACGAAGTGCTGGTATTGCTTGCCCGAGGCTACCCCATGAAAACGGTGGGCCGCTACCTAAATATCTCGGTCGCTACCGCCAAGGCCCATACCGAAACGCTATATCAGCGCCTCGATGTGCACAACCGGAACGCAGCGGTCTATGCCGCTGTGTCGCGGGGTGCCACGCTAGGTTGGGCGTCAATCAGCGGGCAACAGGAATCCGGCTCGGCGCCCGTCAAGCCCGAGCTTGAAGCGCACAGCACGGTCGAGTTCATGCCCGGCACGACCGCTCGGCAACGCGCAGGCATCCGACCTTGAAAATACTCCGGCCTGCACGCGTGCAGGCCGGAGTGAACAACATAACGACGAAACCAGAGATCAGGTTTCGAGTGTGGCGTCCATTGTTATCTTGGCATTCAGCACCTTGGATACCGGACAACCTGCCTTGGCCTGGTTTGCAATTTCGTCAAACTTGGCTTGGTCCGCGCCTGGTATGCGGGCGACGACGGTAAGATGACTGGCCGTAATGGCAAAGCCATCGCCTACCTTTTCCAGGGTAACGGCCGCACTGGTGTTTATGCTTTCGGGGGTCAGGCCGGCTTCGCCCAGCATCAACGATAAGGCCATGGAAAAGCAGCCTGCATGGGCGGCGCCAATGAGTTCTTCCGGATTTGTTCCAGGGCCGTCCTCAAACCGGGCTTTAAAGCCATACGGGGCGCTATTCAATACGCCGGTCTCGGTGGAAATTGTGCCGCCGCCTTCCTTGATACTTCCCTTCCAGACTGCCGATGCATGTTTAATCATCACTGCTCCTTATATGGATGGATGTAGCGTTACAACAAACCCATCTGCAAGCGCGCTGGCTCGCTGATCATTTCACGACTCCACGGTGGGTCCCAGACCAGATCAACCGTCGCCTCGTCCACACCGTGTATGGATAACAATTTGCTGCGGGCCTCGTCGGCAATCATGGTGCCCATGCCGCAGCCCGGCGCCGTAAGCGTCATTTGCGCTTCGATGCGGAACTTGTCTTCACCCACCGGCACGACCTTGCAGCCGTAGACCAGACCCAGGTTGACGATATCGACCGGAATCTCGGGATCGTAGCAAGTCGCCAGCAGGCTCCATGCCGCGTCTTCAATCGACTGGGCAGTTATTGGTCCTTCCGGCACATGCGACTGCGCCTCAATGGGATCGAACCCCAGCGCATCGCCATCTATGCCTTCAATACGGTATAGATTCCCTTCCACGACAACGGTGTAGCTTCCACCCAACTGCTGGGTAATGGTGGCCGAACACCCTTCCTCGATGGTGACGGGCGACCCGTAGGGGACGGTCACAGCGGGGCAGTCCCGATTTACTATCACTTCCTGGCGTGCATAACTCATGATGAACCTCTTTACTCGGTGCGGGCGATGTCTCGGGCCTGCGTAATGGCGTTGTGCAAGGTATGCCACGCCAACGTGGCGCATTTCACCCTGGCGGGAAACTCGCGAACGCCCGAAAGAACTTCCAGCTTGCCGAAATCGCGGCCCTCTGGATGTGCTTCGGTAAGCATGGCGTGCATATCGCGAAACAGCGACTCCACTTCGTCTATGGCCTTGCCCTTGACCGCTTCAGTCATGAGCGAGGCGGACGCCGTGGAAATGGCACAACCGTGTCCGACAAAGCTGGCTTCATTCACTACACCATCCTTGACTTGCGCATAGATGGTGAGCTGATCGCCGCACAAAGGGTTGTGGCCCACCGCGGTGTGGCTGGCATCGTCCATTGCGTGAAAGTTGCGTGGATGGCGGTTGTGATCGAAGATCACTTCCTGGTAAAGCTCGCGTAAATCGCCGTACTGTTCAGTCATCCCGGGGTCCTGTTCCAAACAATTTCTGTGCCTTGCGCAAGCCGGCGACCAGCGCGGCAACGTCGGCCTGCGTGTTATATAGGGCGAACGATGCACGCGCCGTGCCCGGTATGCCGAAACGGGTCATAAGCGGCATGGCGCAATGGTGTCCGGCCCGGATGGCGACCCCTTCCATATCGAGAATGGTGCCAAGATCGTGCGGATGTATGCCGTCAACCACAAACGATACGATGCCTGCCTTGCGCCGGGCGGTGCCGATCATGCGGATGCCTGGCAACGCGGCCAGCTCTGCCGTGGCAGCGTCCAGCAGGGACTGCTCATGGGCCGCGATAACATCGAGTCCGATTTCCTGCATGTAGCGTATGGCGGCATCCATACCGACGACTCCCGCTATATTCGGCGTACCTGCCTCAAAGCGCTGGGGCACATCCGCATAGGTGCTGCGTTCGAAGCTGACCGTATGGATCATGTCGCCACCGCCCTGCCACGGGGGCATCTTGGAGAGAATATCGTAACGCACGTACAGGGCGCCAATACCGGTAGGGCCATACAGCTTGTGCGCGGAAAAGGCATAGAAGTCGCAATCGAGCGCCTGGACGTCGACCACCTGATGCGCAACCGCCTGTGCGCCGTCGACCAATACTTTTGCGCCGACTTCGTGCGCCATCTTGATCATTTCGGCGACGGGATTGATGGTGCCCAGTGCGTTCGAAATATGAACCACGCCGACCAGGCGTGTGCGCGGGCCGAGCAAGGCGCGGTACGCGTCGAGATCGAGTTCGCCCGAATCCGTCACTGGAACAACGCGCAGGACTGCGCCTGTTCGCTCGCACAACAGTTGCCACGGCACGATATTGGAGTGATGCTCCATGCCGGTAATGACAATTTCGTCGCCCTGCTTCAATTCCGATTGTGCCCAACTCCAGCACACCAGGTTGATGCCCTCGGTCGTACCACGGGTGAAGACGATTTCTTCGCAACGTGCAGCGTTAAGCAATTGTCGGACGGACTCGCGGCCTTGCTCGTAGAGATCGGTGGCATGTTGCGAAAGCCAATGTACGCCCCGATGTATATTGGCGTTCGACTGTTCGTAGAACCGGGATTCGGCCTGGATGACCGCTGCGGGTTTCTGTGTCGTGGCGCCATTATCAAGGTACACGAGACGACGACCCTGAACCGGGCGCGACAGAATGGGGAAGTCGCCGGCGCGATCTAATACAGGCGCCTGGCTTGCAACGGACAAGGGCGCGTTCATGCGAGGACTCCCAGGCTGGCGCCGCCGGGCAACAAGGAACGAATGGCATGCGCCACCCGATGGCGCACGGACTCGAGCTCGATACGCTCAACGGCCTGTGCCGCAAACGCGTACGTCAATATATTGCGTGCATGGACTTCGTCCATACCGCGCGCACGTAGGTAAAACATGCTGTTCTCGTCGATCTGGCCGACTGTGGCGCCATGGGCGCACTTGACATCATCCGCATAGATTTCGAGCTCAGGACGGGCGTCGGCCTTGGCCATGCGAGACAGCAACAGGCTGTCGGATCGCTGGACGGCGTCGGTGCCATCGGCACCGGGCGAAACCAGAATACGGCCGCCAAACACACCCCGCGCCTTGTCGGCGAGTATGCCGCGGTAGTACTCACGGCTGACGCCATGCGGCTGGGCATGGCCGACCAGCGTATGGTGGTCGACGTGACGGCGTCCATCAACGTAGTACAAGCCGTTCAACAAGGTTTCGCAACGCTGTCCGCCAAATGTCGTGGCAATATCGTGGCGCGCCAGGCGTGCGCCGAACGACATGGAGTGGGAGTTGAATACGGAGCTCTTGGCCTGCTCGATATTCAAGGCGCCAAGGTGGAATGCCTCTTCGCTTTCCTGCTGCAGCTTGATGTGCGTGATGCGCGCATCTGTTGCAAGGTTCGCACGGGTTACCGTATTGGTAAGGGTCGCGCTGCTGCCCTGCCCGACGTAATGCTCGACGATGGTTGCCTGCGCATTGGCCTCGGCGCTGATCAAGTTGCGCGGGAAGCTGGCGGCCTGTTCGCTTGCGGCGATAAAAAGCAGGTGCACCGGTTCTTCGAGTGCGACGCCGCGCGCCAGATGAATGAAGGCGCCGTCCGAGGCCAACGCCACGTTCAGTGCCGTCGCGCTCGAACCCTGGATTTCAGTGCCAAAGGCGTCCTGGACCTGGTCCGGCGAATCGACCAAGGCCTGCGAAAGACTGCGCACGTCGGCGCCAGCCGGCAAAGCGCCAATTTTGGACAATTCGGGCGCATAGCGGCCATCGACAAAAACGAGCCAATGCCCAGTGTCGGTGCCGCGCACCTGGCTGGCCAGTTCGCGAACGGACACTTCGATAGCGGGCGCGAACGATTGCTGCTCGAGCGTCGCCAGCGACGTATGGCGCCAGCTTTCTTGCTTGGCGGTGGGCCAGCCTTCCTCGGCGAACCGTTGGATGGCGTTTTTCCGCATGGCGGCGAGCCAAGGCACGTTGGCGCCTGTCAAACCCTGCTCGCGAACCGCAAAGTCGGCCACCCAGGTTTGTACAGTGCTCATGCCGCGGCTCCTTTTGCGGTGGCGGGCGATTCGCCTATCCAGCTGTATCCGCGCTCCTCGAGCTCCAGGGCCAGTTCCCGCCCGCCGGAGCGGACGATCTGACCGCCGGAGAGCACGTGCACGAAATCGGGCACGATATAGTCAAGCAGTCGCTGGTAATGGGTGATGACGATCAGGGCCCGATCAGGCGAACGCAAGCGGTTCACTCCGTCAGCCACGACCTTCAAGGCATCGATATCGAGCCCCGAGTCGGTTTCGTCCAGAATGGCAAGCTTGGGTTCCAGCAAAGTCATTTGCAGGATCTCATTGCGTTTCTTCTCGCCGCCCGAAAAGCCTTCGTTTACGGAGCGATACAGGAATTCTTCCTTCATGCCCACGGCCTTCATTTCGCTTTTTACACGCTTGAGGAAGTCCATGGCGTCAAGCTCGGGCAGACCCTGATGACGACGTACGGCATTGACGGCCGCCTTGAGGAAATAGGCATTCGACACACCCGGAATCTCGATTGGATACTGGAAAGCCATGAACAAGCCCGAACGCGCGCGCTCTTCGATCGCCATTTCGAGCAGGTTCTGGCCCATCCAGTCGACCGAGCCACTTTCGACGGTGTAGCTTTCACGTCCGGCCAGCACTTGCGACAGGGTACTTTTTCCAGAGCCGTTGGGCCCCATGATGGCATGCACTTCGCCCGCGTTGACCGTTAAATTCAGGCCGCGCAGTATCGACTTGTTCTCGACCGAGGCGTGCAGATCTTTGATATTCAGCATTACGATTTCTCCTTAACCTACGCTGCCTTCCAGACTTACGCCGAGCAGGTTCTGAGCCTCGACTGCAAATTCCATTGGCAATTCCTTGAAAACTTCCTTGCAGAAACCATTGACGATCATGGAAACCGCATCTTCGGCCGTCAGGCCACGCTGCATGGCGTAAAACAATTGATCTTCCCCGATGCGCGAGGCAGTCGCTTCGTGTTCCACGCTGGCCGAGGGGTTCTGCACCTCGATGGTGGGAAACGTGTGTGCCGCGCACCGCTTGCCGATAAGCAGCGAGTCGCACTGTGTGTAGTTGCGCGCGTTTTCTGCCTTGGGCGTCATGCGTACCAGGCCTCGGAAGGTGTTGCTGCCATGGCCGGCGGAAATACCTTTGGAGATAATGGTGCTGCGTGTATTGCGGCCCATGTGTATCATTTTCGAGCCTGTATCGGCTTGCTGGCGATGATTGCTGAGTGCCACGGAGTAGAACTCGCCGGTGGAATCGTCGCCGCGCAGGATCACGCTGGGATACTTCCAGGTGATGGCCGAACCGGTTTCCACCTGCGTCCAGGAAATACGCGAGCGGGCTCCGCGACAGTCGCCGCGCTTGGTCACGAAGTTATAGATGCCGCCCTTGCCGTCTTTATCGCCGGGATACCAGTTCTGTACGGTGGAATACTTGATCTTGGCGTCGTCCAGCGCGACCAGTTCCACGACCGCGGCGTGCAACTGGTTTTCATCGCGCATGGGCGCCGTACAGCCTTCCAGGTAGCTGACCGATGCGCCCTCGTCGGCAATAATGAGGGTGCGCTCGAACTGCCCCGTATCCTGCGCATTGATGCGGAAATAGGTGGACAGCTCCATGGGGCACCGCACGCCCTTGGGTATGTACACGAACGACCCATCCGAAAACACGGCGGAGTTCAGGGCTGCGTAATAATTGTCGTTGGTCGGTACTACCGTACCCAGGTATTTGCGTATCAGTTCGGGGTGGTCTTTGACCGCCTCCGAGAACGAACAGAAGATGACACCGACTTCGGCCAGCTGCTTGCGAAACGTGGTGGCGACCGATACGGAGTCGAATACGGCATCCACCGCCACGCCGGCAAGGCGGGCTCGTTCGTGCAGGGGAACACCCAATTTCTCGTAGGTACGCAAAAGCTCGGGATCGACCTCGTCCATGCTTTTGAGGCCCTCTTTCTTCTTGGGCGCCGAGTAGTAGCTGATATCCTGGAAGTCGATGCGCGGAAAACTGACCTGCGCCCACTCGGGTAGCGTCATGGTGAGCCAGTGACGGTAGGCCGCGAGGCGCCATTCCAGCATGAATTCGGGTTCGCCTTTTTTTTCCGATAACAAACGTATCGTGTCTTCGGACAAGCCCTTCGGTATGGTGTCCGACTCTATCGACGTGACAAAACCGGCCGAATATTCACGGTCCAGAAATGAGTCGATGCTGTCGTTTACGGTATTCATTCGGGAAAACTCCATGTCGTGGCCTGGACGGCCCTTGTTCTTGCTTGCGTTTCGGGCAAATGGCGGGGTACCAGCGGAAATTCAATAGGTGTGGGACTGAGCATATCGGCTACGCTTACGTCTTCGAGCGTATGGCGGATAATGGAGTTGATGCGCTGCCAGTTGGTGCGTATGTGGCAGCCCGCCTCGACGCTGCAGGCACCCGGCATCGACGTGCATTCGGTCAGGCCGAATGGCTGATCCTCCAAAGCGTCTATAATGTGCGCGATGCTGATGGTGCCGGCGGGCCGGCCAAGCATATAACCACCCCGGGCGCCACGGCTGCTTTTGACCAGCTCGTGCTGGCCCAGCAGCTTGAGCACCTTGCTGACGGTAGGCTGACCAAGCCCCAGCGTAGCGGCCAGGTCGGCAGCGCTGAACACCCGTTCAGGCGCGCTAGCCATGTGGGTAAGCACCAAGGTGCCATAGTCGATAATCTTGCTGATACGCAGCATCTGCGTACTCTCCGATAATTTCTTGCGAGTCAATCCATATAGTACCGTTTCGGTACTATATTGTCAAATTGCGTCGCCGCCATCAGATGGTGGATCCGGATCCTGCCCGCTTTGTTGCAGCGCCCACATCTGTGCATACCGACCATCCTGCTGGATCAGTCCGCGGTGCGAGCCGCGTTCCAGAACCCGGCCGTGATCCATGACGATAATCTCGTCCGCATCTACGATCGTGGAGAGACGATGAGCGATGATCAGCGTGGTGCGGTCCCTGGCCACCAGACGCAACTCGTCCTGGATCACACGTTCGGTGCGTGTGTCGAGCGCGCTGGTCGCTTCGTCCAGGATCAGGATGGGCGGATTCTTAAGGATCGTACGGGCAATGGCCACACGCTGCTTTTCGCCGCCCGACAGTTTCAGGCCTCGCTCGCCCACCTGTGTCTGATAGCCGTCTGGCAAGCTCATGACAAAATCATGAATGCTTGCCGCCTTTGCGGCCTGGACAATTTCCTGTTCCGACGCATCCGGTTTGCCATAGGCAATGTTGTACAGGATGCTGTCATTGAACAGCACGGTGTCTTGTGGAACGATGCCGATATGCTGGCGCAGGCTGGCTTGGGTCAGGTCGCGTACGTCGGTGTCGTTGATCGTGATCGAGCCGGAATGAACGTCGTAGAATCGGAACAGCAGCCGGGATAAGGTTGACTTGCCCGCTCCAGACGAACCGACCACCGCCAAGGTCTTGCCCGCGGGTATCGAGAAACTGACATCGAACAGTATCTGGCGGTTGGACTCGTAGCCGAAATCCACATTATTGAAGCGGATCGCCGCCTGCGATGTTTGCAATGGCCGGGCATCAGCTCGATCGGCGACTTCCTCGCCCTGCTCCATCAAGCCAAACATGCGCTCCATATCGGCCAGCGCGTGCTTGATCTCGCGGTATACAAAGCCCAGGAAATTAAGCGGTGCGTAAAGTTGCGTCAGGTACGCCGAAACGAGGACCACATCACCCACCGACATGGTGTTGTTCACCACTCCTTCAGCCGATAGCCAAAGCAGCAAGGTGATGCCGGTCGTGATGATGACGCCCTGCCCCATGTTAAGGAAATTAAGCGAAACCTGATTCTTGACGGCGGAATCGACCCACTTTCCAAGGTTGGTGTCATAGCGATCCAGCTCGTAGCCTTCGTTACCGAAGTACTTCACGGTTTCGTAGTTGATCAAGGCATCGATGGCCTTGCTATTGGCCTTGCTGTCCAGATCGTTCATGCTGCGCCGGTAGACCATGCGCTTTTCGGTCACCAGCAGTGTGAATGCGATATAGGCGGCAATCGTACCGAGCGTCACAACAGCAAAGCGCCAATCGTAGCGCCACAACAAGATGGCAGTGACCATGCCGATTTCAAGCAGCGTCGGCAAGATATTGAAAACCATGAAGTTCAGCAGGAAGCCTATGCCTTTGGTCCCTCGTTCTATATCCCGGCTCAAACCTCCGGTTTGGCGCTGCATATGAAAGCGCAGCGACAATGCAAACAGGTGCTTGAACAATTGCGCCGCAATACGACGTATGGAACCTTGGGTTACCCGTGCAAACAGCGCATCGCGCAGTTCGCCAAAGACGCTGGAGGCCAGGCGCGCGAAACCATAACCCAGCAGAGCCGCCACGGGAAGCACCAGCAAAGTGCCCGGCAGGCTTAGCTTGTCGACAATGTCCTTCAAGAACAGCGGCAGGATCACGCTGGCGACCTTGGCAGCAATCAGGCAGGCCAAGGCGGCGGCGACACGCCGCTTGAATTGCCATACATAGGGCAGCAGCGACTTAATGGTCTTGATATCGTCGCGTCCGCCGGGCGCAGGCCCCTGGTGATGTATTCTCATTTAGCGGGTTCCTTCAAAAACCGGATGATCTGTTCCAGCCATTCCTGCGACACTTCCAGCGAACCGGCGACCGACAGGTGCGACGTATCGGAATATCGGACATTCTGGCCGCTCATGGCTGAACAAACGCCTTGCCGGCACAGGACATCGTACGGGTCCAGAAAAAGCACCTGGGGATTTGCCTGAAACGCACGTGCCAGTTGTCGGTTGATGTCGTATCCTAGCCCGCGTTCTGACGGTAGTTGCAATGATTGCAGGCACATCATGGTCACATAGTCCGGACGCTCCAGGCAGGCGCCGGCACCGCCCGCGGCGCGGATGCCGGGCTGATTGCCGATCACGACCAGCTTGCGCTCCGGATTATCGGCGACAAGGGCCATGACATTGTCAATCAGGAAGCGGCCATAGTCGGCGTCACTTGCGAATTCCAGTCGGGTGCCATCAGGGCGCGCCAACAGATGCCGGTACCCCGTCCAGCTCATGGCGTAAACCAGGGGAAGGTCATTATCGTCAAGCAGGCCCTGGAGCCGCCTGCTGGTGTCAAGGCAATCCTGACGCGGACGACCGGCCAGCAGACGCGTAACGTCATGGCCAAGTATGCAGCCATGATGGAACACACCCTGCATGCTCGCCTCGCTCTGCTTGAGCCAATAATCAAAGCCCGCCGCATACTGCAAGGCAAAGCTGTCGCCAGCGAAAATGGCCAGCGGCTTGCCGGTTGCGACATTGCCCAGCGTGGCGTCCAGTGCGTAGCCCTCGCCGCCGAAAAGACTGGCTTGCGTTATCGCTGGGTTGGCGACACGCTTTTCGTACTGATCATTGACCCTGAACGGCAGCCCTTGCTGAAAATAGACATAGGCGCCTGGCGCAAGCACCAGCGCAACAGCCCCGGCACAGGAAGCAGCCTTGATCCCGCTCCAGCTTATGAGATCGATTTTCCGGTATCTATGCTCCACCCATCGATACATGGGATACGCCAACACGAACGGGAAACTGAAAAGAAAGAGCTTGTCCCAGAATTCCAGCGGACGGTAGACGTGATATTTATAGAAAACGATGAGCGGCCAATGCACCAGATACAGGGAATAGGAAGTCAGGCCAATAAATACCGCGATACGGTTACGCAGCAGGACTCCCAGATATCGCGCCCGTCCGGCATAGATACACAGCGCCGCGCCAACCACGGGAACCAAGGCGTTTACCCCCGGAAAAACGGTGTTGCTGTCAAATGCCAATACGCTATAGATCAGCAACAGCAGACCGATGCCGAGCAGGCCTTCCTGCACCTTGTTGCCCGGCATGGACCGGCGTTCCAGCCAGGGCAGCAACCCACCCGCGGCAAACTCAAACATCCGGAACGGCATAAGGAAATAGTTGGCCGATGGATCGCGCACGGTGAACCACTGGGATGCCGCAAGCGACAATACACCCACAAACAGTATGGCCCAGGGCAACTGGCTTGGCCGCCATCGCCAGGCACCATAAATGATCAAAGGCCATACCAGGTAGAACTGCTGCTCGACCCCCAAGGACCACGTATGGAGCAAGGGATTCAACTCCGACGATGTATCGAAGTATCCAGCTACCTGCCAGAAAACAATGTTGGACGCCGACAAAAAGGCAGCGATGGTGGAAGCCCCCAGCGTCCGGAATTGCGTGGGATCGAACAAGACAAAACCCGCAGCCATGACCAGCAGCAGGGTAGCGATCAGTGCCGGGTACAGGCGTGCCACGCGCCGGGCCATGAAAGGCACCAGGCCAAACCGTTGACGTTCGCAATCCGAATGGATGATTTGCGTGATGAGATAGCCCGAGATGACGAAGAAAACGTCCACGCCGACAAAGCCACCGCCAAACGGAGCAAAACCCGCATGGAAAAGCAGCACGCTGATTACGGCGAATGACCGCAGGCCGTCGACGTCGGGACGATAGGACTTGGGCGCGGCCGTCGGTACGGTGGCCGTCACTACGGCGGCCGCCGGCGCGGTGGCCATCGCTACGGCAGGAGAGGAACTACCAGACATGATTCCGCTATGTTGTTACGGGAAGAGGTGGCGAAGTGTAGCAAGCGCGGCCGGCCTGCGTATCTAGGGAGCGGTTCAGTGTTTTCCGGCATAGCCCAACTGAAAGATTAAACCAGTATACTTGTTACTGAATAACACCTGACGTGTTTCAGCTTTACTTGCAAGTCAAGGGCACACCGGCAAGGCCGGATCGTTGATACGGCGCCCAAAGTGCGAACTTCCGGCCCCGAGCAGGTCCAAAAATCGCCAAGGAGACACCTTTGCTCGCAAGCAGCTACAACGATTTGCTCGTACTGAGTTCACTGCTCGTTGCCATCCTGGCATCCTATACCGCACTGGACATGGCGGGCCGGGTCTCCACCGCGCAAGAGCGCGCAGTGCATTGGTGGCTTGCCGGCGGCGCCTTCGCCATGGGCACCGGCATCTGGTCGATGCATTTCATTGGCATGCTGGCCTTCGACCTGCCCATTCAACTGGGCTACGACCCTGCCATCACCCTGCTATCGCTGCTCATCGCCGTTCTGGCTTCCGCGCTCGTGCTCTGGCTCGTCAGCCAAAAAACCTTGCCGTTTGCGCGCCTGATTTTAGGCGCGACAATCACCGGCCTGGGCATTTCGGGCATGCATTACACCGGCATGGCGGCCATGCGCATGAACCCCGCCATACAGTACATCCCCGCGCTGCTTATCCTGTCCGTTCTTATCGCCATCATTGCCTCGGGCGCCGCGCTGTGGATTGCCCACCACCTGCGCCAACACTCGCCCCGAGTCAGGCTGTTGCGAGTTGCTGCTGCCACCGTCATGGGCGGCGCCATCGTCAGCATGCACTACACCGGCATGGCCGCCGCCGAGTTTCCTATTGGAAGTATCTGCGGCGCCGTTCGCGAGGGCTTCAGCAACGGGTGGCTTTCGCTCATCATCATCGTTATTACGCTTGCCGTACTGGCCATTGCCCTGATTACTTCCGTGCTGGACCTGCGCCTTGAGGCGCAAACCTCAACGCTCTCCTCATCGCTGACCACGGCCAACCAGAAGCTGACCTACCTGGCTCTGCACGACAACCTCACCAAGCTTCCCAACCGCGTGCTGCTGGACGACCGGCTTAACCAGGCCATCCAGAATGCCAGCCGCGAAAACGGCTGCTTCGCCCTGATGTTCATCGATCTGGATGGCTTCAAGGCGGTCAACGACGCCTATGGTCACCACATCGGCGACCGGCTGCTGTTTGAAGTAGCCCGACGCATCGAGGAAAACATCCGTGTACCCGACACAATCGCACGCGTGGGCGGCGATGAGTTTGTACTGCTGGCCAGAGTAGGCGAACCTGCCGATGCCGCCACTGTCGCCGACAAGCTATTGACAGGGATTCGGGAACCGTTCCAAGTCGCTGGCCACGAGCTGCGCGTATCGGGCAGCATTGGGATTGCCATCTACCCTGGCGACGGCGAGCGCGCTACGCGCGAAGACGCAGCCATTGTCTCGGCTATCGTGGCATTGGGCCATACGCTGAATATGAGCGTGGTGGCCGAAGGCGTGGAAACGGCCGTGCAGCAAGAGTTTCTCGCCGGCCTTGGCTGCGATTCAATGCAAGGATATTTGCTTGGCCGCCCCATGCCGGCAGACCTGATCGACATCATGATGCAAAAGATAAAGGCGCTGGCCGAGCCCGCAAGTATTCCCGCCTGCGTATAGCGCAGTGAAAATTCTGCGTTTTCGGCTTTTACTGAAGCTGCTTGCGCTGCTCCAGCAGCAAATCGTAGAAAGCTTGTGCAGCGCTGGAAAGGGTTTTTTCCTTGCGGCGAATCAGAAATAATGAGCGCTTCACAGTGTCTTTCGCCGACAGCGGCACGATGCTGAGTTCGGGATGTTGAAAGTGAAAAAGCGTCATGGCCGGGACGAGGCTCACTCCCAGTCCCGCCACGACCAGGCCTGTGACCGTTGCCAAATGATCGACTTCCAGAAGCGAATCAAAGCGGGCTGAAACCGGGTTGCCAGCCAGGCTTTGCCGGATGCTGCTGCCCTTGCCCAACTGGATGATAGGACGGCTCTTGAGCTCGGCCAGATCAATGGATGCCCGGGACGCTAAAGTATCATCACGGCGGCACACGACAAAAAAAGCGTCTTCGCACAAAGGCTGCACCATGAGGCCGGTCATGTCCTGTCCCCTGGCAGCTACGGCAATATCTGCAAAGCCGCGCCGGACCAGGTCAAGACAGGGCTCCAGCAACGCATCGTGCAGTTGCAGGTGAACGCCTGGGAATTCGGCATGGAATTGGGCATAGATGGCGGGGAGCCATCCAGCGGCCAATGACGGCAGCGCCGCGACTGAAACCCGTCCGCGACGCTTGGCCACATGGTCCTTCAGGTCGCCCATGACCGCATCCATATCGTTCAACAAACGCAAGGCCGACACGTTGAACAAGCGCCCTTCCGGCGTGAGTTCAACGCGACGCGTAGTGCGGTCGAACAGGCGGACGCCCATTGCTTCCTCCAGCGATTTGATGAGTGCGCTGAAGGCCGGCTGCGTCTGATGGCAGCGTTCCGCCGCCTTGGTGAAGTGTCGTTCCTGAACCAGGGCGACGAAGGCCCGCAGCTGCCGTGAAGAGAGATTCATGGGAATACCGACTGAATGAATAAGATATTTCTATTTTACTTATTAATATCCTGCTCCTATAGTGGACGTCCACGTTATACACACAGGCGGATTCATGGGCTCGGGCACATTGAACATAGGTTGCGCCACTGGTTTCTCCGGGGACCGCAGCGACGGCGTCCTGCCTGTCGTCAACACACTCATTCAGAGCGGTGGCCAGGCGCTCATTTTCGAAACGCTGGCGGAACGCACGCTTGCATTGTCCCAACTCGCCAAGAACCGTGATCCGGAGCTTGGCTATGAGCCATTGCTCGTCGACCTGGTGGGGCCCGCCTTAGGCTTATGCTTGCAGCACGAAATCAAAATCGTCAGTAATTTCGGCGCCGCCAATCCGCCGGCGGCCGGGCGACGCATCAAAGCCCTGGCGCGGGAACAGGGCCTGCGAACGCCGCGTGTAGCCGTCCTGGCAGGCGACCAATTGAACGACAGTGCTCAACGGGATTTCCTGCGCCAACGCATGGGCCCGGAATTTGATCGACTCGATATAGTAAGCATCAATGCTTATCAGGGTGCGGCCGAAATAGCCCAGGCCTTGCTCGCCGGCGCCGACGTCGTCGTGGCCGGGCGCGTCGCCGACCCCTCACTGGTGGTTGGGCCGGCGCTCGCGCATTTCGGCTGGCGGCACGACGATTGGCACCGCCTGGGCTGCGCCACCATGGCGGGCCACCTGCTCGAATGTGGCACCCAAGTCACCGGCGGGTATTTTGCACTGCCAGGCTTGAAAGAAGTCCCCGGCATGCACAATCTTGGTTACCCCATCGCCACTATCGAAGACTCGGGCGATTTCTCGATTAGCAAGGCGGCGTCCACGGGGGGCTTGGTAAGTGAGCAAACAGTCAAAGAGCAGTTGCTCTATGAGATGCACGATCCCGCGGCCTATCTCACTCCCGACGTTATCGCCGACATCAGCCGTGTGACCGTCACCGAAACAGGGCCAGACGTCGTACGCATTGAACAAGTCACCGGACATGCCAGACCGGATACACTCAAGGTCAATATCTGCTATCACGGTGGCTGGCTGGCCGAGGCGGAGATTTCCTATGCCGGCATACAAGCGGAGGCCCGTGCCAGGCTGGCCGCCGAAACGGTGCAAAAGCGCTTGGGCACGCAACTAACCTTGCGCATCGACCTGATCGGGACCAGCAGTATTTTTGGCGACGATGGAGGCGAATACTTGCGTAGGCAGGCCCCCGGGCGCTCCAGGGACGTACGCTTGCGAATCGCGGGCGCACATCCGCAGAAAGACATCGCTGAAAAAATCCTGCGGGAAGTGACAGCGCTGTACACCTGCGGGCCGGCCGGCGGCGGCGGTGTGCGTACATCGTTGCGCCCGCGCCTGAACACCCTGTCCAGTCTTGTGCCTCGCGACATAGCACCCGCCAGTTGGCACTTCCTTGAGTAAAGCATCATGATGACGACCCTGCCCGCTTGCATTACCGTCCCCTTATATCGGCTTGCGCACAGCCGCACGGGCGACAAAGGGAATATCTCTAACATCAGCGTCATCGCCTGGCTGCCTGACTACATCCCGATACTGGAAGAGCAGCTTACCGAAACAGCCGTCCGGGAATGGTTTGCCTTCCGGCACCCCACCTCGGTCAAGCGCTATCTGGTCAGGTCCATCGCCGCGATGAATTTTGTGCTGGACGGCGTGCTCGATGGCGGCGTCAATGATGCCCTGAACCTCGACACGCACGGCAAAGCGCTGTCTTTCCATCTTCTCGATTTTCCCATCCGCGTAAGCACCGAGCTTGCCGACACCCTGCCTGACATCCAAGGCTAAAACAATTCAAATCTTAGGAGACTCAACATGTTTAACGCAAAGATCAAAAGAACAGTACTCGCAACTGCCATCAGCCTGTGCCTGCCCTGGGCTGCACAGGCCCAGGATACATTCCCCACCCGTCCCATTACCTTTGTCGTGCCATTCGGCCCGGGAAGCGCCACCGACCAGTTGGCACGCGCCGTAGCCCAAGGGGTAACGGAACAATCCGGCCAGACGGTGGTCATCGAAAACAAGCCTGGGGCAAGCGCAATGATAGGGGCCAGCGACGTGGCCCGCGCTACGCCGGATGGCTACCGCGTGCTCATTACGACCAACACTTCGCAATCCGCCAACCCGCATCTCTATAAGAAACTCAGCTACGATCCGGTCCAGGATTTTGCGCCGATCACGCTCTTGGGAACTGGCGGGCAGATCATGGTCGTGAACCCGTCGTCGCCCGCCAAGACGGTGGGCGACTTTATAAAAATCGCCAAAGAAAGCCCAGGCAAGCTGACCTTCGGCAGCGGCAGCTCCAGCAGCCGGGTGGCGGGTGAGCTGTTCCAGCAGATGGCCGATGTACAGCTGCTGCACGTTCCTTACAAGAGCAATCCATTGGTCATCACCGATCTATTGGGTGGCCAAATCGACATGATGATGGCGGACATGGCCACCGGGCTGCCGCAGGTCAAGGGGGACAAGCTGCGAGCGCTGGGCGTAACGACGATCGAGCCATCGCCGCTGGCGCCGACCGTGCCCACCATTGCTTCTGCAGGGGTACCCGGCTATGAAATGGGATACTGGTTCGCCGCATACGTTCCTGCCAAGACTCCGGACGCCGTCGTCAGCCGCCTGAACGATCTGTTGATCGGGGCAACCACACGGCCTGCCGCAACACAGTTCTACGCCACCACCGGCACCAAACCGGCGACATCGACGCCCGCCGAACTGGCAAACTTCCAGAAACAGGAAACCGAGAAGTGGGGAGCCATCATCAAGAAGGCTGGTATAGAGCCGTCCTGATCCGACCAACTAATTTTTACTAGCGCTCTATCGGCCCGCCGCTCGTATCGCTCGGAAACACTAATACAATAACGTTGCCCCGGACAAACGGTGCCCAGGACAGAAAACGGAGAATGTATGGTTGTTTCACCCTTCGACTACGAAGCGGCGCTTCTTGCGTGCGCGCAAGGCGATGAAGATGCACTTCAGGATTTGTACCAGCATGAGTCGCCCCGCATGCTGGCCTTGTGCCTTAAAATGCTCGCCCAACGCACTATTGCCGAAGACTTGATGCGGGATACCTTTGTATCGATCTGGAAACACGCGAACAGCTACGATCCCCAGCTCTGTGCGGCCCGCGCCTGGATATACAGCATCTTGCGACACAGGGCGCTTCATCGCTTGCGGGTCACGCGCCCGGCTCAGTCCCTCGATATGGGCTGGACCGACAACCTGCCCGCCGCAGACGGCAGCCATAAACCCACCTCCACCATGATCGAGGCCATTACGGGCCTCGACGAAGCACAGCGGCGTCCCCTATTGATGGCTTTCTATAACGGCTATACCTACGAGCAAATTGCCGCACGCCTCCAGGCACCGGCTGCGCATATCAAGGGATGTGTGCAGACGGGCTTGAATCGCATCCTGGAGCAGCAGCCAGCATGAGCGCCACGCCGACTTACGACCGTGAAATCCTGATTGCAGAATACACGTTGGGCCTCCTGAATTCGCACGAAACATCGCAAGCGCAACAACTGCTGGGCGAAGACGCCCTGGCCGCCGCGATCGCCTTGAAGTGGGAAAAAAACTTCCTTGACTTGGTCGACTTGCTGCCTCCCGTCAATCCCGGGCCTCAGTCACTGCAGCGGCTGCAAGCGACGTTGGGGCACACCGCCAAGAGCGCTTCAAAGCCATCCCCCACGGCTCCCGCCGCCGCAGTTCCACCATCGGTCCCCGCCAGTCCACCATTGCGCCCCGCTACGATGCAAGCGCCACCAAGCCCCCGCGAAAAAGAGCACGAGACGCTCACCGTGGCCGCGGCGCTGCGCACCAGGGAAAAATCCGTAGAACATCGGCAGCACGAAGCCAGCGTCCCCGCGCCCGAAAAGAGCAAGCCCGCAGGCACGCCCGGCGCTCAGTCGGCGACCGCCTCAACGCCGAAAGCCCAAGCGGGGACAAAGCCCGTACCGGAACCGGCGTCCGAAGTAAAAAAAGGCAATATATGGCTCTGGCGCATCGCCAGCGGCGTCTTTGCCTCGGTTGCCATCGTACTGGGGCTGATGCCCAGCGAACCCGTTGCTCCGCCCATTACCGTGGTTGAAGTCGCACCGACCCGGGCGGCAATCATGCAGGCACCCGGGCAAAGCTCGACGCCCGGCTGGGTCGTCACCGTGGATCCCCAAGGAAACGTCCTGATGAATCCACAAGTGCGCAGCGACATTCCAGCCGACGCATCGGTACAGCTGTGGACCTATAACAAAACAATGGCTCAGCCCCGGTCGCTTGGCCTGATAGACGTAAATCAACCTGTGACGGTGCCCGCCACACTCATGGGCGAAATCGGGCCGGATCAATTGTTTGAAATGACGCAGGAACCAGCCGGCGGATCGCCGACCGCCAGCCCCAGCGGACCCATCCTGTTCATAGGGCGCATCGTTACCTTTGGCAGGCCCGCCGTCAACCGGCCTGCCGACGGGTTGGCGCCCGGCCAATAACGCAACCGCCTGCCAGTATGCTGTTTGGCTAGCAAACCACCACGTTGACAGCCAGGCCGCCGCGTGAGGTCTCTTTGTACTTGCTGCGCATGTCGGCGCCGGTCTGGCGCATGGTTTCTATCACGGCATCCAGCGATACATGGTGCTTGCCATCGCCTTGCAAGGCGAGCCGCGAAGCATTGATGGCTTTTACGGCCCCCATGGCGTTGCGCTCGATACAGGGTATCTGTACCAGGCCGCCTATGGGGTCGCACGTAAGGCCCAGATTATGCTCCATGCCGATTTCAGCGGCGTTCTCGACTTGCTGCGGGGTGCCGCCCAATACGGCCGTGAGGCCCGCGGCCGCCATTGAACAGGCCACACCGATTTCGCCCTGGCAGCCGACTTCGGCGCCGGATATGGACGCATTTGTCTTGTACAGGAAGCCGATAGCGGCTGCCGTAAGCAAAAAGTCCACGATACCGTCGGGGCTCGGTGCAGGCGTAAACACCTGGTAATAGCGCAATACCGAGGGCAGCAGGCCCGCCGCACCATTGGTCGGGGCAGTAACGACCCGCCCGCTTGCTGCATTTTCCTCGTTCACCGCCATTGCAAACAGGTTGACCCAATCCATCGCCGACATAACGTCTTCGTTGCCGGAATCACGCTGCAGTTCGCGGTACAGGGCGGGTGCGCGCCGACGCACCTTCAGGCCACCGGGAAGCAACTCGTCGGCCTGGTCGTTGCCGATGCCGCATCCGCGATCAATACAGGCGTTCATGACGTCCGCAATATGCAGAACATCGCGTCGCACCTGCTCTTCCGGCAGCAGCGTGGCCTCATTAGCCATCATGATCTGTGCCACGGACTTTCCGGTTTCCTGACAGAGGTCGAGCAATTGCCGGCCGGTGGAAAACGGATGAGGAATGGGATCGTGCTGCGGTACGGTTTCGTCGGTATCGATGACATCCAGGGCACGGATGAATCCGCCGCCTATCGAAACATAGCGCTCGGTAAGAACCGCCAGGCCCTGCCCGTCGAAAGCCGTGAAGCGCATGCCATTGGGATGTTCCACCATGGGGCGTATGCGATAGCTGAAGGCCTTGTCGGGGTTGAACCTTATTGACCGGATTCCCCACAGCCGCAGTTCTTGCGCAGCCTTAATCTGCCCGATAAGGCTGCCAATATCCGAAGGCACCACGGTGTCGGGCGATTCACCGGACAAGCCCAGCATGATGCCCGTATCGGTCCCGTGGCCCCGTCCGGTTTCAGCCAATGAGCCGTATAGCTCGACCGCGAGCGAAACGACGTTATCCAGTACCCCGCGCTCGTGAAGGTTGCGGGCAAAATTACGTGCTGCCCGCATCGGGCCCACAGTGTGCGAGCTGGACGGTCCGATGCCAACCTTGAATATATCGAACACCGAAAGCGTCATGGCATTGGCACCTGCTTGGATTAATGGTTACTGACGCTGTTCGTTCCTTCAAGCGCGCTGGACAACATTTCCTTGACCACGATCAGATCGTTGCGCAAGCCCTGCAGTTCCGCGCCTGATAGACGTACGGCGGCATCCTGGTCATGAGGAACTTCGTGGGTGTCACCCAGTCGATTCCGGGCGCCGCTGATGGTGAAGCCTTGCTCGTAGAGCAAGTCGCGTATGCGGCGAATCAGCAATACTTCATGGTGCTGGTAATAGCGTCGATTGCCTCGCCGCTTGACCGGCTTGAGCTGGGTGAATTCCTGTTCCCAATAACGCAACACATGGGGCTTGACACAACACAGGTCACTGACCTCGCCTATCGTGAAATACCGTTTGGCAGGGATGGGGGGCAAGGTGACAGGATTTTCGCTAGAGCTCATGGGCAGATTGTAGGCCGGTTAATTGAGAATACCAATTTGTAGGGAAATATCCAGCATTGGCGGCGCATATGCCGCTCGTACTGAACTATTCGTTTTCCGGGGTGGCGAACTTGCCGCTATGTTCGACAGCACCTTTCAACTTCTGGCTTGCGTGAAAGGTCACCACCCTGCGCGCTGCAATCGGTATGACCTCGCCAGTCTTGGGATTGCGTCCCGGGCGGGGGGGTTTGTCCCGTACCTGGAAATTACCGAATCCCGACAACTTGACCTCGATGCCGCGCGCGAGGGAATCACGAATTTCCTCGAAAAACGTGTCGACGATATCTTTGGCTTCGCGCTTGTTCAGTCCCACGCGGTCAAACAATAGCTCGGCAAGCTCGGCCTTGGTCAGGGTGTGGTCAATCGTCATTACTCTGTTACTCCTTTAAGCACGCGGGCGCACGCCGTGCTGGCTGACAAGCGCCTGCAACAGGCAGCTGATGCACTGCTCGACCGTGCCATCGTCCAGCGTAGAGTCGTGCCCCTGCAGCCAGAAACGGAAGGCCATGCTTTTTTCCCGGGTTTGCGCGGATTTATCGCGCCACACATCGAACAGCTTGATATCTTTGACTATTTCAAGAGTAGCATTGGATGCTATCGTTTGGGTAAGCGTGTTCAACAAATCCTGATACGATGCGTCGTCGTGTGCCCATACGGCCAGGTCGCGGATGACGACCGGCTGGCGGGACAGCTCCATGGGCGCCGGCATGGCGTTGACCGAAATGGCGGCAACATCGACCTCAAACACCACCGGCGCATGGACCAAATCGCTTTGCTGCGCCCAGCGCGGATGAAGCTCGCCCATCCAGCCAACGGCTACACCGTCCAATTCCAGTCTTGCCGAACGGCCCGGATGCAACGCAGGATGGCCGGCGGGCACGCATACCAGTCCGGACGCCTGGGCGCCCAATAGCGTTTCCAGGTCTTTCTTCACATCGTAGAAATCAACTTGTCGCGTGGGTAGACCCCACTGCTCCTCGACGGCCGGGCCCCATGCCGCGGCAGACAGGTATTGCGGCTGACGCACACCGGCGACAGTAAGGTCGCCATCAGGTACGGCCGGGTCGCGCAGGAATACGCGTCCCAGTTCGAAGACCCGGACGCGGCTTTGCTTACGATTGGCGTTGTGCTCGATATTGGCAAGCAAGCCGCCGATCAAGCTGGAGCGCATAACGGCCAATTGGCTGGCTATCGGATTCAGCAGTCGGATAGGATTGTCGTTGCCGGCGTAATCGCGCTCCCAGGCGTCTTCCACGAAGGCAAAATTGATCACTTCCTGATAATCGAGACCGGCCATACGTGCGCGCAAGGCGTGCGGGCCACGTAAAGCTTCGGGGCTTGCGAGCATCTTTGCCTGTGCAATGGGGGGCACATCGGGCATGCGTTCAAAGCCGTAAATACGTGCCACTTCTTCGATAAGGTCTTCTTCGATGAACAGGTCGAACCGGTACGATGGCGGATTTACCGTAAATACACCCTCTTCCACCTGGAACGGTAGGCCCAGGCGCGTGAAAATTTGTTCGACTTCCTGCTGCGCCACGGGCACGCCCAGAACACGATGACAGCGTTGCAAACGCATTTTGACCGGTTCGCGTGCAGGCAACTTAATGACCTGGTCATCAAGCGGCCCGACTTCGCCGCCGCAGATGTCCACAAGCAAGCGGGTCATGAACTCAAGGTGCTCGGTTACCGATTCGAAGTCCACGCCGCGTTCGAAGCGATGGCTGGCTTCGGAGCTGAATTTATAGCGCCGCGCCCGGCCCATGATGGCTTCGGGCCACCAGAACGCCCCTTCAAGGTAGATGTCGGTGGTGTCGAGCGTTACGGCAGTCGCTTCGCCGCCCATGATGCCCGCCAGGCTCTCAACGACACTGCCCGCGGCAATGATGCCGACGCTTTCGTCGAGCTCTACCGTCTGGCCGTTCAGCAACTCAAGGGTTTCGCCCTTCTTGCCCCAGCGTACCGACAGACCGCCCTGTATGCGTTTCAAATCAAATACGTGCGTTGGGCGTCCAAGCTCAAGCATCACGTAGTTGGAAATATCGACCAGCGCCGAAACCGAGCGCTGACCGGCGCGTTCGAGGCGGGTTTTCATCCATGACGGCGTCTGCGCCCGGGCGTTCACACCCCGGATCACACGTCCGGCAAAGCGTCCGCACAGGTCGGGTGCCTCGACGGTGACGGCCAGACGGTCCGCCAGGGTGACGGCAACCGGCTCGAAGGAAGGCAAGGTCAGCGTTGCGCCGGTAAGGGCGGACACTTCGCGCGCAACGCCCAGGATCGACAGACAGTCGGCGCGATTGGGCGTGAGCTTAAGGGTAAAAAGTGTATCGTCAAGGTCGAGCGCCTGGCGCAGCGACTGGCCGACGGGCGCATCGGCATCCAGTTCCAGCAAGCCGGCGTGATCCTGCGACAGCCCCAATTCGCGGGCCGAGCACAACATGCCGGCCGATTCCACGCCGCGCATCTTGGCGGTGCCGATTTCCATGCCGCCGGGCAGCTGTGCCCCGACACGCGCCAAAGGCACCTTGATGCCGGTTGCTGCGTTAGGTGCCCCGCACACGATCTGCAGGAGCGCACCGCTACCGTCGTCCACCTGGCAAACCCTGAGTTTGTCAGCATTGGGATGGGGCGCCACGTCGACAATATGCGCGACGACTATGCCGCTGAACGGCGGCGCCGCGGACGTCGTTTCCTCGACCTCAAGGCCGGCCATGGTCAATTGATGCGACAAGGCATCCGTATCGAGGTCGGGATTGACAAAAGCACGCAGCCAGGACTCGGGGAATTGCATAAGATACTCGTTGGATTCGTTTAACTACTGCAAGGGCTTGATCGCAGGAATTGTAAGGCAGTACACACCGACAATTCAGCGTAATAAACGGCTTGTTCGGCTAGCGGTTGAACTGGCGTAAAAAGCGCAGGTCGCCTTCAAAAAACTGGCGCAGGTCATTGACGCCATACCGCAGCATCGTGAGGCGCTCGAGTCCCGATCCGAAAGCAAAGCCAATGTAGCGTTCGGGATCCAGCCCGTAGTTGCGGATCACCTCGGGATGCACCTGCCCCGAACCGGAGATTTCGAGCCACTTGCCTTGATTCGGACCGGAGCTGAACATCATGTCTATCTCGGCCGAAGGTTCGGTGAACGGGAAGAACGACGGGCGAAACCGCAGCGTGAGCTCGTCGGTTTCAAAGAACGCGCGAAGAAAGTCGGTATAAACGCCCTTCAGGTCGGCAAATGAAATGTCCTCGGCGATCCACAAGCCTTCCACTTGATGGAACATCGGGGAATGAGTGGCATCGCTATCGACCCGATAGGTTCGCCCGGGAGCAATCACCTTGATAGGCGGCTTGTTCATGCGGGCATAGCGCACCTGCATGGGGCTGGTATGGGTACGCAACAGCAGCGGCAAGCCTTGCTCATCGTGCATATCGACGTAGAACGTATCCTGCATGGACCGTGCCGGATGATTCTCGGGATTATTCAATGCCGTGAAGTTCATCCAGTCGTTTTCGATTTCGGGACCATCGGCCACGTCGAAACCGATAGAACGGAAGATCGCTTCCACGCGTTGCCACGTCTGGATAACGGGATGTATGCCGCCAAACGCCCTACCCCGGCCCGGCATGCTTACGTCTATCGTCTCCAGGGCCAGTCGCTTATCGAGCTCGGCCTGTGCCATTTGCGCGCGGCGGGCATTGAGCAGGCCTTCGATATGCTGCTTCAGTTGATTGATGCGCGCGCCTTCCGCCTTTTTCTGCTCGGGATCCAGCTTGGCCAGTCCTTTCAGCATCGTGGTCAAGGCGCCCTGCTTTCCCAGGAATTTGGCTTTGGCGTTCTCCAGCGCTGCTGCATCGGCAGCCTGGGCAAACTGTTCTTCAGCCTGAACGATCAGGTCATCAACCGGAGGAGTCATAGTGTCGCTTTTCCAAATACAAACGGAGCCCAATTGAGCCCCGTTTGCAGCAATACAGAATCGAAATCGATCAGGCAGCCAAGGCAGCTTGTGCTTGAGCAACCACAGCCGCAAAGCCGGCTTTATCGTGCACAGCCATGTCGGCCAGTACCTTGCGATCCAGTTCGATCGAGGCTTTCTTCGTGCCAGCGATAAACACGCTGTACGAAACACCGAGTTCGCGGCAGGCGGCATTGATACGCGTGATCCAGAGTGCGCGGAATGTCCGTTTTTTGTTGCGACGATCGCGATAGGCATATTGCCCAGCTTTCATTACCGCCTGTTTGGCGATACGGAATACATTACCGCGGCGACCGCGATAACCTTTAGCTGCTTTAATAACTTTTTTGTGACGAGCACGGGCAGTTACGCCGCGTTTTACGCGTGGCATGGTATGAGATCTCCGTTAATCAAGCGAAAGGCAACATTGCCTTGACCGAGGCGACATCAGACTTGTGCACCGCGGTTGAGCCGCGCAGTTGGCGCTTGCTCTTGGTTGTTTTCTTGGTGAGGATGTGGCGCTTGAACGCCTGGCCCCGCTTGATCGACCCGCTACCACGAACCTTAAAGCGCTTGGCAGCGCCTTTCTTGGTTTTCATCTTAGGCATGATGTAACTCTGTTGTTTATGAAAGTAGGTGATTGCCAGACTACATGGCAATGCTTGCATGACCCAACATTCACTTATTAGGGTGTTGCTGTGTTCTCCGAAATATCCGGAAAAGCCCTTGATTATACGATGCTTATTAAGCCGCTGTCCATTCCGGGCGGCTAACTGCCCCATGGCTGCCGGTATTGTATGGCTTCTGCAACATGCCGGCTGCCGATGGAGTCTTCTTCAGCTAGGTCGGCCAGGGTTCGGGCAACACGCAGGATGCGATGCATGACGCGCGCCGACCAGGCCCATCGGGCCATGCCTTGCTGCAACAACAACTTTGCGGCGGCATCCAGCACGCAATACTGATCCAGCTCGCCTACATGCAGGGCGGCATTAAGCCGTTGCTGGCGGTCCGCCTGCCGTTGCCGGCATCGCGCAACCCTGATACGTATGGATTCCGAGGTTTCACCGCGCGGAGCATCCATCCAGTCGGAATCGGCAGCAGGCAATGCTATCTGGAGATCCACGCGATCGAGCAGCGGCCCCGACAACTTGCTGCGATATTTTTGGATTTGCTCAGTACTGCAGGTGCATTGCAGTTTCTTGTGGCCCAGCCAGCCACAAGGACATGGATTCATCGCCGCAACCAGCTGGAATGCCGCCGGAAACGTCACGGTTCCCGCCGCCCGCGCGATGCATACAGAGCCGGTCTCCATAGGCTCACGCAATGATTCCAGCACTCGGCGGCCAAACTCGGGCAGCTCATCAAGAAACAAGACACCGCGATGCGCGAGGCTGATTTCTCCGGGACGGGCACGTGCACCGCCTCCCACCAGGGCAGGCGCCGACGCTGAATGATGCGGAGCCCGGAATGGAGGTAAATCGCTGAACCCGGAGTCCTGCCCGCAGATACTGGCTATTGCCGCGACCTCCAATGCAGGATGGCGATCCAGGGGCGGAAGCAAACCGGGAAGTCGATGCGCCAACATGCTTTTACCCGTTCCCGGCGGCCCAGCCATTAACAGGCTATGGCCACCCGCTGCGGCGATCTCGAGGGCGCGGCGCGCCAGCGGCTGTCCACGCACTTCGGACAGGCAACGTACGGCCGAGCGGGCGGGCTCGGCCTGCGCAGGCTGCGCCGCAAGCAAAGGTGCGCGCCCCGCGAAATGATCGACCACCTGGCACAAGGTTGCGGCGCTTAGCACGACAAGCCCTGGAACCCTTGCCGCAACGCGGGCACAATCGGGCGGCATCACCAGTTTCACATCGGGACCACTACGCGCAACAGCCAGCGCAATGGCAAGCGGCGCGCCTACCGAGACAACAGCTCCGGTCAGGGAAAGTTCGCCGGCAAACACATAATGCCGCAGGTCAGGCAGAGCGGCACCCGCTTCAGGTTGGACTTGTCCGGATGCAAGCAGTACCCCGAGCGCAATTGGAAGGTCGAAACGTCCAGATTCCTTGGGTAGGTCGGCGGGAGCCAGGTTGGCGGTGATCCGTCCTGCAGGAAATTCGAAACCACTGCTGATGATCGCCGACCTGACACGCTCGCGGCTCTCGCGAACGCCCGTGTCCGGTAGGCCTACGACATGAAAGGCGGGTAGTCCCGGCCCGACATGCACTTCGACCCGCACCGGGAAGCCGTCCAGGCCGCATAGCGCGCGGCTGGCCATGATTGCCAATGACATCCTCCCTCCCCGTCCAATGAAATCCCTGGAAAGGGAAGTATGCCGTCTTTGGCGAGTCCGAGCCGACCCGGAGTGCTTGATTGTCTATGGGAGAACTACTGAAGGGCGGCCGCGAACGGCGGCACGCACACTGGATTAAATGGCGTCCTTCACCGGTCCTGAATGCAAAGGAGTATCTGGACGGCCTTCCAGCGCCTGCACTCTCGATTCAAGCGCCGTAATCCGCGCCATGGATCGTTCAAGCAACTGGGCCTGAATATCGAATTCCTCCCGGGTGACCAAGTCAAGCCGGGTAAAGGTCTGGGCCATCATTGCTTTCACGTTGCGCTCGATGTCGGCGGCCGGGCTTTTAGCAATAAGGTCCGACATATTCTTTTGAAAATCTTCAATCCAGTCAGTTTTGTTGATCATGGCAGCCTCCGTTAGATTTAAGTGTCCAGTGTAATAAAAAAACGGACCGCGACTGAGCGACGGCCCGTTTTATTTACACCGCAGCCTGCGATGCTACTGATTCATGCCCTGCCGGAATCAGGGCTTCGTGGTTGACCCGGTAGCGGTACTCGAACTGGCGGAGTGGCTCACGGAGTCCTGGATAGCCTTGTCAGCTTCGGCCGCTCCACCTCTGATGGCATGTCCCATCTCGCCCATTTTCTGGGCGGTGGCGTCTTTGAGGTCTCCGGCTTTGGCACTAACGTTCGCCGCCACTTGCTTGGCGTCTTCCTTCAACTCGGTCCCGAAACTGGTCGGGGACTGGGTCGCGGGCGCAGCACCACTGGATGGCGACGTCGATGGTGCCGTATCCGGAGCCGGGGTCGTGTCTGGAGCCGGGCTTGGAGTGGGCTCCGGTGCGGGCGTTGGTGCTGGCGTAGGAGTTGGCATCGGCTGTGGGGCCGGGGCAGGAGTTTCTGAACCAGCAGTGCCTTCAACGGCAGCATCATCGCCATCCGAGCATGCGGCAAGCAGACTCATGGAAGCGACCATTGCGATAACGGCAAGATTGATACGAGTCTTTTTCATAATATTCCTCACTAATCCTAAGTCGCGGTGCTATTTGCTGACCCGGTGCGACTAGCAGGTTCAGCAGCGAGCTTGTTACAACTTGCTTAGGATCGATTCTAGCGACAGACCGGACAAAAGCCCCGTGGCTAGTGTAAATACTGATTTCAATAATAATAATCTCCGGGTTCATATTTTTTCGAAACGCCCATAGACATCAGCCGCTTCGACTCCCCTGAGGGCTCTACGTGTTTCTACATAGAGATACAAAACCCTTGGAGCACCAAGGTATCGTTACAGTTTTGTGCGCTTCCGGCCATGTGCGGCGCGCTGTTTTGGTGCAACGGCTGCGGTCAAAAGCACCAGAACGGGGCTAGTCTGCGCACTTTTCGCGACCTATCCGCCCACTTCCGGCGCATGTCGACAGCACCATGCGGCATGACAAGGATTTGAAGACCGGCTTTCAATCTCTATGGTTGGCATGGGTTTTGCGTATGTCCTGACGTCAACCTCACGAGGACATTGCAATGAAGCTCATCACCGCCATCATCAAACCCTTTAAGCTGGATGAAGTCCGGGAAGCCCTTTCCGAAATAGGCATACAGGGGATGACCGTCACTGAAGTCAAAGGTTTCGGCCGTCAGAAAGGCCATACGGAACTTTATCGGGGCGCCGAATATACCGTGGATTTCCTGCCCAAGCTGCGCCTGGAAATGGCGGTCTCCGACCATATGGTTGAACAGGCCATCGAGAATCTGTGCGCCGCGGCCCATACGGGCAAGATCGGAGACGGCAAGATCTTTGTCACGCCTGTCGAACAAGCGATACGAATCCGCACCGGTGAGTATGGCGAAAGCGCCCTATAAGCCGCAGGCTCAGCCTTACATCATTCGAAAAATCATTGTCGCGCCAGGCCTGGCGTTAGACACTCAGGAGTAAAAAATGGATAAAGCCGATTTGGCATGGGTAAGCGTTTCCACCATGCTGGTACTACTAATGGTTGTGCCTGGCTTGGCGCTCTTCTATGGCGGCCTGGTTCGGGCCAAAAATGTGTTGTCTGTATTGATCCAGGTCGTGTCGACCTTTTCACTGGCCATCGTTGTCTGGTTCATCTACGGTTATTCACTGGCCTTTACCGAAGGCAATGCCATCGTCGGCGGGTTCTCCAGACTGATGTTCAGCGGGATGTTCGACCTGAGCAGCATGAAGTTCGAGCTGTCCGGCACGATCCCGGAATTGAGCTTTGCCGCTTTCCAGGCGACTTTTGCCGGCATTACCTGCGCACTGATTGTCGGTGGTTTTGCAGAACGCGCCAGGTACTCGGCCGTAATGGTCTTTACCGCAATCTGGTTGACTTTTTCCTACATTCCGATTGCCCACATGGTGTGGTCGCCAGGCGGCTGGCTGTTTGAGCGCGGCGCCCTGGATTTCGCCGGCGGCACCGTCGTTCACATCAACGCCGGGGTAGCCGGCTTGGTTGGCGCTTATTTCGTCGGAAAGCGGGTGGGCTACGGACGTGAATCGATGCAGCCTCACAACCTGCCCATGGCCATGATCGGCGCGGCGCTTCTGTGGGTAGGCTGGTTCGGCTTCAATGCGGGCTCGGCGCTCAGTGCCAACGAAACCGCCGCCCTGGCATTTTTCAACACCATGGTGGCTACGGCAGGCGCCATTCTCGCCTGGTTGCTGGTCGAGTGGAAATACAAAGGAAAACCCTCGTTGCTGGGTGCCATATCGGGCGCGGTGGCGGGCCTGGTCGGTATCACGCCGGCAGCCGGTCTGGTCGGTCCCGGAGGCGCATTGATTATCGGTGTGGTGACCGGTGCAGCCTGCGTCTGGGGCGTTAACGGTTTGAAGCGCATGCTGCGCGCCGATGACAGCCTTGATGTATTCGGCATCCATGGTGTGGGCGGAATCGTAGGCGCCCTGCTTACGGGCATCTTCAATGCCCAGGCATTGGGCGGTCCTGGCCTGGCAACGCTGGGCGACATTCCCCATCAGTTGTGGGTACAGTTCGAAGGCGTACTTATCACTATCGTGTGGTCGGGCGTGGTTGCCTATATTGCCTACTTCGTGGCCAATAAGGTTTGCGGACTACGCGTGAGCACGGAAGTCGAACGCGAAGGCCTGGACATCAACTCCCACGGTGAAACTGCTTACCACTACTAATTAGTTGGACAAGGTCGCTAAATCGATGCGTTCCGCACGGTTTAGCGCCGATGCCACCTTGACCCTCAGTGCATTCGAATGCGCCTGCCGCACTTCCTTTTTTACATCGAGCATTTGCTGGGGATGCATGGAAAATTCGGTCAGGCCCAGCCCCAGCAACATTCGGGTGACACGCGAATCCCCCGCCATTTCTCCGCACACCGCCACCGGTTTACCAGCGCGTTCCGCTGAATTGATAGTATGCGCAATCAAGCGCAGGACGGCCGGATGCATGGGATCGTAGAGATCGGCAACGTCACTGTCACCCCGGTCTATGGCAAGCGTGTACTGGATCAGATCATTGGTGCCGATGGACAAGAAATCCAATGCTTCGGCGAAAGGCTCGACAGCAATCGCCATTGCGGGAATCTCGACCATCGCACCCAGCGATATGTTTCGCGCGAATGGCACGCCATCGGCTTCGAGACTTTGGCATGCCGCCTCGATAGCCTGCTTGGTGGCCTTCACTTCATGCATGTGGGAGATCATCGGAATCAGGATTCGGACATGGCCATGCATGGATGCGCGCAATAATGCCCGCAACTGCGTGGCAAAAAGCTCCGGATTGGCCAGGCAGTAGCGGATAGCCCGCAGGCCCAGGGCCGGATTCGTGGCAACGGTGACATCGCCATCCAGCGTCTTGTCAGCGCCCAGATCCAGTGTGCGTATGGTCACCGGCCGGCCGGCCATGGTCTTGACGACCGAGGCGTACGCTTGATATTGCTCGTCTTCACTGGGCAAGTCGCGACGGCCCATGAATAAAAACTCACTGCGGAACAGGCCGATGCCATCGGCGCCGGCCTGCATGGCGGCGATGGCCTCTTCCGGCAATTCGATATTGGCATCGAGCCTGATCCGGATTCCATCCAGTGTCAGGGCGGGAGCATCGCGCAGCAAGGCCAGCTCGGCGCGATCGCCAGCGTAAACGGCCTGCCGCCGTCGATACTCCTGAAGCACTTGTTCAGAAGGATTGACCAGCACCGCGCCCGTGAAGCCATCGGCGATCAACATATCGCCATCGCGCACCAGCATGCGGATATGGCCCAGACCCACCACTGCCGGCACGTTCATGCTGCGCGCGACAATGGCGGTATGTGATGTGGGGCCACCAAGGTCAGTCAGGAACGCAGCAAACCGCGCGCCGCGCAGCCGCAGCATATCGGCAGGCGAAATGTCGCGGGCCACAACAATAAGCGATTCACCCGCGTCGCCGGCTTCGAGGCTGGGCAACAAGGCGGTGGATCCGGACAATACCCTTAATACGCGTTCGATCACCTGGCGTATGTCGGCGCCCCGCTCGCGCAGATACTCGTCTTCCATGACGGAAAACTGCTCTGCGAGCAGTTGACCCTGCGTCGTCAGCGCCCATTCGGCGTTGTAGTGACGATGCATGATGAGATCGCAGGTCTCTTGCAGGAGCATGGCGTCATCGAGCAGCAGGCTATGTACGGTAAGCAGAGGGCCCAGTTCGCGCGGCGCATCTTCAGGCAAGGACACTGCCATGGCCTGGAGCTCGCCACTGGCCGTTGCCAAGGCTTTTTTCAAGCGCTCGCATTCGGCTTCGACATCTTGCTCGGCAATACGGTAGTGCACCACCTCGAGCGCCGCCGCGCTCATGATTGCCGCCCTGCCTATGGCATAGCCTTTAACCACGCCTTGTCCCTGCATGCACAACATGGATTCAAATCCACAATTGTCGTGAGATGAGCGTGAGGTCATTAAGCGGTATCCCGGCTGTTGCGGCGTGTCTATTCGTGCTCGCCGAACTTGTTGTTGAACAAAGACTGGATATCGAGCAGAGCTTGCTCGGCGTCGGTTCCCGTGGCATCCACCTTGACCGTAACGCCCAGGCCGGCGGCAAGCATCATGACGCCCATTATGCTTTTGGCGTTGACGCGTTGAGCGCCACGGGCGATGAAAATCTCACTGCTGAACTTGCCGGCCAGCTGGGTAAGCTTCGCGGCCGCGCGGGCATGCAGACCCAGCTTATTACTAATCACGATATCGATGGATGGCATAAGATTCTTTTTGGTTAACGGCATGCACGGCAGGCAGGGAAATCAGCTTGTCTGATCAGCGTTGACGATGCCTCTTAGGGCGCCAAGCCGAACGCTTTCGCTTAATTTATCCGGATTATCCTGCTGGTCGGTCAGCGCCTTCAGGACCATGCAAAGATTCGTGCCGGTGATCAGGTGCGCTGTGAGCCCCTGCTTGCTTGCCAGTTTAAGGGCTTGCTTGGCAATGTTGAATGGGGTTGCGCCAAATATATCGCATAAAACCAGCGTTGCTTCGTCGACATCCTGCAAAAGATGCCGCGTAAGTTCAGGGATCAGTTCGGATGGCTCAGCGTCGGGCGCGACATCGAAGACTGTCAGCTCGGGCTTCTGCCCCAGAACATGTTCGGCGCACGCTGCGAATCCTGAGCCTAGGGGTTCGTGCATGACCAATACGATGCGTGTCATTCAAGTACCTACGGCCTGTTCGAGTGCGGTCGCGAAATAATCTGCGACATCAAAATCGGTTTGCTCTGTAATTTCCACGAAGCACGTAGGGCTGGTGACGTTGATTTCGGTGACGTAATCGCCGATGACATCGAGGCCGACGAGCAGCAAGCCGCGCGCAGCCAGCTTTGGACCTATGGCATTTGCCACTTCAAGGTCGCGCGCCGACAAACTCTGCGCCACGCCCCGCCCTCCGGCTGCCAGGTTGCCGCGAGTCTCGCCTGCGAGCGGGATGCGCGCCAGTGCATACGGCACCGGCTTCCCGCCAATAAGCAGGATGCGCTTGTCGCCCATGAGTATTTCAGGAATATAGCGTTGCGCCATGATGGTGCGCGTGCCGTTGTCAGTCAGTGTCTCGAGGATGGCACCCACATTATGCTCGGCCTCGCGCAGGCGGAAGATACCGGTTCCGCCCATACCGTCCAGCGGCTTGACGATGACGTCCTGATACCTGCGATGAAACGCACGCAGCCTGGCCATGTCGCGCGTAACGATAGTCGGCGAGGTAAACGAGGCAAATTCGGTAATGGCCAGCTTTTCGGGATGATTGCGGATTGCCGCCGGCGAATTGAATACGCGGGCACCTTGGGCTTCGGCGTACTCGAGCAAATGCGTCGCGTACACGTATTCCATGTCGAAAGGCGGGTCCTTGCGCATCAGGACCGCATCGAATTCGGCCAATGTATTCTCGGTTGCCGGTCCGCGGTCGCGCCACCACGCATTACCGTGCAGGTCGGCGCCATCGACCAGGACAATACCCGTCGTTACCGCCTTGACCGTTCCTTCATCAATATACAGATCGCCTTGATGGGCGACGCTCAGGGTGTGGCCCCTGGCAGTCAAGGCACGCATCATTGCTACTGAAGAATCTTTGTAGGCCCTTAACGAGAGTAAGGGGTCAATAACAAATAGGACGTGCATAAGGCACCTGCAAGCACCTGCCCGCGGCACAGGCCGACGGACAGGATTGAAAGGTTCAGATCAGGAAGTAGCGTCGCCGGGCTTGCCCGGAGTTGCCTTTTTACGGGGTGCCAGCACCATTACCATTTGCCGCCCTTCAAGCTTGGGCATGGCCTCGACCAAGCATAGTTCGACGAGATCGTCGCGTACGCGCTCGAGCACGCGCATGCCGAGTTCCTGGTGCGCCATTTCACGGCCACGGAAACGCAAGGTGACCTTGGCCTTGTCGCCTTCTTCTATGAAGCGGCGCAAATTACGCAGTTTGACCTGGTAATCGCCTTCGTCGGTTCCGGGACGGAACTTGACTTCTTTTACCTGGATGATCTTTTGCTTTGAGCGTGCTTCTTGCTGGCGCTTTTGTTCTTGATACTTGAACTTGCCATAATCCATCAGTCGGCAGACCGGTGGCTCCGCATTGGGTGCAATCTCGACCAGGTCTACTTCGTGTTGTTCTGACAGAACGAGGGCGTCGGCGGTTTTGACAACCCCCAACTGCTCACCCTCTACGCCGATAAGACGCACCTCGGGGACGCGGATTTCACCATTGATGCGATGTGGTTTTTCGGTTGCGATGTCTGAGACTCCTAGAATTAATAAAAAATCAGGCCTGTGCTGGCTTGCCCGGTATTACGCCCGGGCGTTGATTTCGTTTTGCAGCAGTACGGAAAAATCATCGAGGGACATTACCCCCAGATCGATTCCCCCCCTGCCGCGTACCGCCACACTGCCGGCTTCGCGTTCTTTTTCGCCAACCACCAGAATGTACGGTATTTTCTGCATACTGTGTTCTCGGATTTTACGGGTGATTTTTTCAGCACGCAAATCGGAGCTGGCCCTAAAGCCTTGTTTTTTCAAGCCTTGAACGATTTCGGCGGCATATTCGGCCGAGGGCTCGGAAATACAGCAGACGACGACATGTTCGGGCGACAACCATGCAGGCATGGCACCAGCATGATTCTCGATGAGCATGCCTATGAAGCGTTCGAACGACCCCAGGATGGCACGGTGGAGCATGACTGGCGTTTTACGTTGGTCGGCTGCATCGACGTACTCGGCACCCAGTCGCTGGGGCATGGAGAAATCAACCTGGATTGTGCCACACTGCCAATGGCGTCCGATAGCGTCTTTCAGCGTATATTCGATCTTGGGACCATAGAAAGCACCCTCGCCAGGCGAGACTTCGTACTCGCACTGGGTGTGATTCAAGCTGTCCATGAGCGCCTGCTCGGCCTTGTCCCACACTTCGTCGGACCCTATGCGTTTTTCGGGACGAGTTGCAACCTTGTACAGTATCTCTGTAAAGCCAAAGTCGGCATATACCTTCTGCAACAAGGCGGTAAAGGCGACGCACTCTTCCTGCAACTGGTCTTCCGTGCAAAAAATATGACCATCGTCCTGGGTGAAGCCCCGTACACGCATCATTCCATGCAGCGAACCGGACGGCTCGTTACGATGGCACTGGCCGAACTCGCCGTAGCGTATGGGCAGTTCGCGGTATGAGTGCAGGCCGGCATTGAATATTTGCACATGGCCCGGACAATTCATGGGCTTGAGTCCATACGTACGGTTCTCGGATTCCGTCGTGAACATGTTCTCGGCGTAGTTGTCCCAGTGACCGGTCTTCTTCCACAGGGACAAGTCGAGAATTTGCGGCGCCTTGACTTCCTGGTAGCCATTGTCGCGATACACGGCTCGCATATATTGTTCCACTTGCTGCCATAGCGTCCAGCCCTTGGGGTGCCAGAAAATCAGGCCTGGTGCTTCATCCTGGAAATGGAAGAAGTCGAGCTCGCGCCCCAGCTTGCGGTGATCGCGTCGTTCCGCCTCTTCCAGCATGGTCAGGTAATTGGATTGTTCGTCCTTGGACGCCCACGCCGTTCCGTAGATACGCTGCAGCATCTCGTTTTTGCTGTCGCCCCGCCAATAGGCGCCCGCAACCTTCATGAGCTTGAACACCTTCAGGTGTCCGGTGGACGGTACGTGAGGCCCTCGGCATAAGTCAATGAAGTCGCCTTCACGATACAGACTGATAGGCTCGTTGGAAGGAATGGAGGCGATGATCTCGGCCTTGTAATGCTCGCCGATACCCTTGAAGTAGGCAACGGCATCGTCGCGTAGCCATTCTTCCCGTGTTACGGGCTCATTCCTGCGGACGATCTCGGTCATTTTCTTTTCAATGGCCTCGAGGTCTTCAGGTGTAAAAGGACGCTTATACGAGAAGTCGTAGTAAAAGCCATTTTCAATGACCGGCCCGATAGTGACTTGCGCATCAGGAAAAAGCGATTTGACGGCGTACGCCAGCAAGTGAGCCGTTGAATGGCGAATCAAGTCCAGGCCATCGGCGTCCTTGGCGGTTACGATACCCAGCCGGGCATTGTGCTCTATGACATAGCTTGTGTCGACAAGACTGGTTTCGCCGCCTTCTACCGACACACGACCGCCCAGGGCGGCGCGCCCCAATCCGGCGCCGATGGAATGAGCAACGTCGCTAACGGATACGGGACCGGGGTACTCGCGCTGCGAGCCATCGGGCAAGGTAATTTGAACCATGGGCTGTCCTGAAATGCAAAAACGCGGCAGTCGCCGCGTTTTGGTTTTTTGATTTACGTCCAAACTGCACAATACGCGGGAACATTAGGCACAACAAGTCGTAGTTCGCGTAAAGATGGAGTTCATGTCTATCAAAATAAGTAATGGAATCGTTGCGTTAGTGTAACACCTCGACGCACGGAGCAGCTCTCATCGGCACGGAAATCGGCCTTGACGCAGGCAATGTAAAAGCAGTGTGTTGTGAAAATACCAAACCATTGCACAAGCTCTTCTTACCTTTCTGGACCATGACCACCAGTATAAGAAAGAGGTGAAAAAAGATCGTTTTGACAAACACCAAATAACTGCGCTAGAATGCTGTTCTTCTTAGGCGGTTAGCTCAGTTGGTTAGAGCGCTACGTTGACATCGTAGAGGTCGCTGGTTCGAACCCAGTACTGCCTACCAGATTTAAATTGCTGCTCAACCCAGCAGTTTTCAAAGACCCGCAAAGCCACATGCTTTTGCGGGTCTTTTTTCGTGTTGAATCAATAGCTGCGTTACACCTTCAGTACCTGACCCAGCACCGATCAGGCTTTCATTTGGGCTTGTTGCCCTGCAACCGCCACACCGCCACCCCGAAAATCAGCAAGCCGCCGGCGGCCAGCCCCGCGCCGACCCAGGCCGTAGAGGTCCAGCCGTAACCCGCAGCGATCGCCAGCCCGCCCAGCCAGGCGCCCAAAGCGTTCGCCATATTGAACGCAGAGTGGTTCAGCGACGCGGCCAATGTTTGCGCATGCGGCGCGGCGTCCATCAGGCGGATTTGCAGTGGCGGACCGATGGCGACACCGCTGCCTATCAGGAAGACCCCTGTCATCGCCGCCCAGGGATGGTCCGCCAACACGGGAAAGATAGCCAGCATTGCTACATTCCAGACCAACAACAGGCCTATGGCCGGCATCAAGGCCTTGTCGGCCAACCAGCCGCCCACTATATTCCCGACAATCATGCCCATGCCCAGGAATGACATGGCGAATGGAACCCATGCAGGCGATACACCGGACACTTGCGTCAAGGTGGGAACGATATAGCTGACCACGCTGAACAAGCCACCGAAACCGATGGCTCCAATACCCAGCGTCAACCAGACCTGCTCTATACGCAACGCGCTCAGCTCGCGCATCGGGCTGTTCAGGCGCGACGCCGGGGCATCCGGCAGCGTGTTTCGCAACAGTATGGCGGTAAGCAGCCCTATTGCGCTGACGGCCGCGAAGGCAGCGCGCCAGCTGCTGACCTGCCCCAGCCAGACGGCAAGGGGATTGCCGACCAGCACAGCCACCGTCAAGCCCAGCAACACGCGGCCTACGGCCTGTCCGCGACGAGCCGGTTCGACCATGGACGCGGCCACCAATGCCGCGACGCCGAAGTAAGCACCGTGGGGCATGCCGCTCAGAAAGCGGAATATCATCACCGAGCCATATGAGGGTGCCAACGCACTGGCAAGGTTGCCGGCGGCAAATAAGGCCATCAAGATGATCAGCAACAGGCGTCGCGGCAACTGGGAGGCCACGACGGCAATAAGTGGTGCGCCAATCACAACACCCAGGGCATAAGCACTGATCAGGTGGCCGACTTCAGGCGCGGTCAGATCCAGGTCGACCGCGATGTCGGGCAGCAGGCCCATTATCGCGAATTCGCCGGTGCCTATGCCGAAGCCGCCCACGGCAAGGCTGAGCTCGGCCGCAATGCGGCGTCCCTTGGAAAGCGGCCGCTTATGAACCGGGTCTGGGCGTGACATGCAAGCAGAAGATTAGGAGTGTGTTGCGTCGAACCATGCTACGTGACGGCGACCCTATCCTGGTCTGGACGATAAGCGGCGGTATCGAGAATATCAAGCAGGATATCCACGGCGTCCCATACGTCGCTAAAGCGCAGGTACAAGGGCGTGAATCCGAAACGCATGATATGCGGCTCGCGATAGTCGCCGATGACCCCACGCTCGATCAGCGCCTGCATGACAGCATACCCGTGAGGATGCTCAAAACTGACGTGACTACCACGCAGATGATGCGGGCGCGGCGTTACAAGCTTGAGCGGATGCGCCGCGCAACGCGTTTCAACGAGGTCAATGAACAGATCGGTCAGGGCGAGCGACTTCTTGCGTATGGCCTCCATATCGGTCTTGGCGAATATATCGAGCCCGCATTCCACAAGCGCCAATGAAACGACGGGCTGCGTACCGCAAAGCGCCCGCTTTATACCCGAACCGGCCTGGAATGAAGGCTCCATGGCAAACGGCGCCGCGTGACCCCACCATCCGGACAAGGGCTGGGAAAAGCCAGCCAGGTGCCTGGGCGCGACCCAGATGAAGGCCGGCGAGCCGGGCCCGCCATTCAGGTATTTATAGGTGCAGCCGACGGCAAAGTCAGCATTGGCATCGTTCAGTGCGACGGGAAGCGCACCTGCCGAATGTGCAAGATCCCAGATGACCAGGGCGCCCTTCTGATGCGCATGCGCAGTGATACCCCCCAGATCCAGCAGATAAGCGCTGCGATAATTGACGTGCGTCAGCATGACAACGGCCGTATCGTCGTCGATGGCTGCGTGGAGTTCCTCGGGAGCGTCTACGAGCCTCAGCAGGTAACCGCGATCGAGCCATTGAGACAGCCCCTGCGCGATATAAATATCGGTGGGAAAATTGCTCCGCTCGGTGACGATGATCCTGCGCTGGGCCTTTGCCGGATCGAGGCCCTGAATACGTAATGCGGCCGCAAGGGCTTTGAACAGGTTGATGGACGTCGAGTCGGTCACCACGACTTCTCCGGCGTTCGCCCCGATCAATGGAGCAAGCTTGTCGCCTAGCTTTACCGGCAGGTCAAACCATCCCGCCTTGTTCCAGCTGCGTATCAAGTCGGTGGCCCACTCCTGCTCGATCAACTCGCGGGCCCGGGATGCCGACGCCTTGGGACTGACGCCAAGCGAATTGCCATCCAGGTAAATTAGTCCTTCAGGCAGAAAAAACTCGTTCCTTAGGGGCGCCAGCTCGTCGTGCTGATCCAGCGCGATGCAATCATTACGACTCGACATCCGATACACCAAATAGTTAGGGACTTTGGACAGCAGCGATAAATTGCCGGATTTTCTCGGGCGATTTCATGCCAGGCGCCGTCTCGACACCGCTGCTGACGTCAACGGCATAAGGCCGTACTTGTTGTATGGAATCAGCCACGGACTCCGGTGTCAAGCCTCCTGCCAGGATCAGGCTGCGGCTGTCGTCGGCCTCTTGTACCGCTTTCAATAACGATGTATCGAGCCTGCGGCCACTTCCGCCGTAGCCCTCGCTATAGCTGTCGAACAGCCAGGCGCTGGCCGATTGATATAGCCGGCACTGCTGCAGGACACCTTCCGGGCTGTCCAGGTCAGGCGCGCCGACGCGAAACGCGCGTATGTAGCGATGACCGAAGCCCTGGCAATAGTCGGTAGACTCGTCGCCGTGGAATTGCAGCAAGTCTGGCCGCACCTGCTCGATGGTTTCCAGGACCTCGCTTTTCGGAGCGTTGACGAACAGGCAAACGACCGACACGAACGCGGGAACCGCTGAACGCAATGCACGGGCCTGATCAACTGTGACCGCCCGCGAGCTTTTCGAATACATGACCAGGCCGATCGCGTCGGCGCCGGCCTGTACGGCCGAAAGAACGTCTTCAGTCCTTGTCAGGCCACATATTTTGATGCGAGTGCGCGCAGCCGCCAACATACTGAAATACTCCCTGATTACTGGAACGCGGCGCCAGGGTCGGGCGCCGTTTCAAAGCCGGAACCGGAATCGTAGGAATCGGATCCATAGGCGTCCTGGTTGCCGAAGTTGATGGTGGCCGGGTCCACCACCACGACGTCATCTTTATAGTGCGTGACCATGCCTGGAAAAAGCATGACGGCGACGACCATCGTAATCTGAATGCAAATGAACGGCACCGAACCCCAGTATATTTGACCGGTGGTCACCTTGGGAATGAGTTTGCCCGTAACGCGGTCATGATAGTCGTCTTTAGGGGCTACCGAACGCAGATAGAACAGGGCAAAGCCAAACGGCGGATGCATGAACGACGTTTGCATATTGACGGCAAGCAGCACACCAAACCAGATCAGGTCGATGCCCATTTTATCGGCGACGGGCCCCAGCAGCGGAACAATAATAAATGCAAGCTCAAAAAAGTCGAGGAAAAACGCCAGGAAGAACGTGAGAAGGCTCACAACGATAAGAAAGCCCCACTCGCCGCCAGGCAGGCCGATCAGCAAGTGCTCCACCCAGAGGTCGCCATTGACGCCCCGGAAACTCAAGGTGAACACCGTGGAACCGACCAGGATGAAAACCACGAAGCACGACAACTTGGTCGTGGTGTCCATGGCTTGCTTGAGCAACGCCCAGGTAAATCGGCCCCGGGAGACCGCCATGACCAATGCACCCACAGCGCCCATTGCACCGCCTTCAGTGGGCGTGGCGACGCCAATGAAAATAGTACCAAGCACCAGGAAAATCAGGAACAAGGGCGGGATCATTACAAAGGTGACACGCTCGGCAATCTCGGAAAGCAAGCCCAGACGAAGCACTTTGTTCACCAAGGCAATGATCAGTGCCGTAATGCCCCAGCCCACCAGGTAGATAACCACGCGCTCATCCACGGGCACCTGGGTGTGGTCGCTGAAGTAATACTGTGCCCCGAAATAGGACACGATGGAGGCAATGATGGTCAGGATGGCCAGTGAGCGCAGGCCACGACTGCCGTCAGCCTTGACATAGATACGCGCTTCTTCGGGCAGAGCGGGAGCCTTTGCCGGCGTGAGCAAAGACACGATCACGACATAAGCGATGTAGGAAAACGCAAGCAGCATCCCCGGAATCATGGCACCGCGATACATGTCGCCGATGGAGCGGCCCAGCTGATCTGCCAGGATGATCAGCACCAGCGAAGGCGGGATGATTTGCGACAGTGTGCCGGACGCCGCAATGACGCCAGTGGCCAGTCGCCGGTCATAGCCATAGCGCAACATGATGGGCAGCGAAATGAGCCCCATCGAGATGACGGATGCGGAAACCACGCCGGTGGTGGCGGCAAGCATGGCGCCTACCAGCACGACCGCAATGGCGAGCCCGCCACGTATGGGCCCGAATAATTGCCCAACGGTTTCAAGAAGGTCCTCCGCCATGCCGGACCGCTCAAGGATCAGGCCCATGAGCGTAAAGAACGGAACGGCCAGCAAGGTGTCGTTGGCGACAATGCCAAACACCCGTTGGGGCAAAGCCTGGAACAAGGCAGGCTGCATCAAGCCAAGATCGATGGCCACGAGTCCATAAAGAATGCCGTTGGCAGCCAGGGAAAACGCAACGGGAAAACCTAACAATAGGAACACGATCAAGTTGATGAACATGATCGGGGCCAGGTTATCGACAAAAAACTCCATGATTAACGGCCTTTTCCGGTTGCTATGTTTTGCTCTGCTGCGGTGGCAGCTTCTTCGTCGGCGAGCCGTCGAATTTCATCGGCCAGTTCTTCTTCCGCGCTTTTCCCCCTGGGTCGGGCGGTAGGATCGGGACAAATCCCCATCAGGAAGCCGATGCATTTAATCAAGTGTGAGAGGCCCGCAAGTATCAACAAGCCGAAGCCTATCGGTATTAGCAGCTTTGCCGGCCAACGGATCAGGCCGCCGGTATTGGACGACAGCTCGTGCAGGACGAGGGATTCGTAGAAAAACGGCAGGGACAGCCAGAAAATGAGAATACAAGCGGGGAACAGGAAAAAAATCACCCCGAAAATCTCGATCATGATCTGTGTACGCTTGGAGAGCTTCTGAGAAATCACATCGACGCGCACATGTTCGTTACGCAAGAATGTATATCCTGCTGCCAGCAGGAAAATCGCGCCAAACAGATACCATTGCAGCTCGAGCCACGCGTTGGAGCTAACGTTGAAGACCTTGCGTATGACCGCGTTTGTGGCGCTGACCAGTACGACAACGAGGGTCAGCCAGATTACGGCCTGTCCCACCTTCACGTTTATCGTGTCAATTAACTTGGATAAAGTTAGAAAGAATTTCATGAGATCAACTCGGGAGATAATGCAACGCGCTGGCGCCGGTCCGCAAGGCGAAAAGCCAACAAGTATAGACTATGTTGCTAAAAGAAACGGGATGGATTTTAGACGATCCGACCGGTTTCCGATGTCGGTATATGCCCAGGGTCAGTAGCGCGGCAAACTGAAACCGAGATGTGAAAACAACGCCGCGCGTTCGCATGAATCCGGCAGGCCGAACTCATGCGGATAGTCTACTTTGGCGAGGTAAAGGCCGTCGGGGGAGAAAGTCGGAGCGGCTAGGCGCCGATCCCGCTGCCTGAGCAGCTCGGCCATCCATGAAGGTTCTTTTTTGCCTTGTCCTACATACAGCAGCGCACCCATGAGGTTACGCACCATGTGATGCAGGAACGCATTCGCCTTGAACGTGAACAGGAAAAAATCGCCATGCTGTTCTATTTCCAATGCCTGCAACGTTCTGATTGGACTTGCGGCCTGGCATTGGGACGAACGAAAACAGCTGAAGTCATGCTCACCCATAAGCCAATGGGCGGCTTCGCGCATGCGGGCAAGGTCGAGGGTGTGATATACCCAGCCGGCACGACCGTGCAGCATAGGCGATCGTACGCGCGCATTACGCACGACATAAAGATAGGTTCGGGATGCGGCGGAAAACCGGGCATGAAAACTATCGGGCACCGCTTGCGCCCACTGTACGGCAATACTGTCGGGGAGCAAGGCGTTAAGTCCGCGCACCCACGATTCCATACGTCGCTGGACGCCGGTGTCGATATGAACCACCTGCCCCAGTCCATGCACGCCCGTATCGGTACGGCCCGCGCAAATCGTACCGACCGCTACCGCCAGAAAATCGTGCAGTGCGGCCTCAAGGCGGTCTTGCACTGTACGACCGCTGGGTTGCGTTTGCCAACCTTGCCAGAATGAACCGTCGTAGGCGACGCCAAGAGCCATGCGCGGCATAGTGCCTAGCGCCTGCGCGTCGATGAATCATCCGGTGTGGAGTGCTCCAGGTCCAGATTGATCTGGTCCAGCTTTTCCTTGACCATCGCTTCTGTTACGAGGCCTGGGTGGTCGTCGTCGTGCGACGCATTCGCCCGACGCAGTATCCAGGCGATGATAAGCACCAGCAATGCCAGCAGGCCAGTAATGACGCCCAGCATATGTTCTTGTATCCACGACACGGTTTGTTCTGCCTTGCTTGAAATGGGTTCTGTCACGCCATCCGGTCCGTTGGCGCCGGATGGGGACGATAGAGTTCCAGTAGTGTTATTACTGGAATTACTGGAGTTATTGGAATTGCTGGTAGTGCCGTTGGCGTTGTTGGTGGTGCCGTTGGCGTTGTTCGTGGCCTGAGAGCCGGATGGTGTTGTCGTTGCTGTCGTTGTTCCGGCAGTACCCGGCCCTGCATTTCCGTTGGACGGTGTGCCCGCCCCGCCGACGTCAGCGCCGCCGCCTGCACGGGCACCCGAGCCTTGGCCCTGGCCCATGCCTGCACCTTGGTCAGGCGTCGCGCCCATGCCCTGAGTGGTGCCGGAGCCTGTACCCGGGCCGGAACTGGTGCCCTGGCCCGTGTTGGCCTGGTCATCCGCTGGCGCACCGTTAGCGGATGTAGCGCCTGCGGAATCACTGGTGGAAGCGCGCGTCTGGTTCGAGCCGGCGTCAGCTGTGCTGCCTGGCGCGTTGCCGGCCGTAGCGGCGGCAACGGAATCGCCAACCTTATTGGCGTCGCCACGGCGGGCGTTGCCCATGGCATTGGCGCCACCAGTTACGCTGCCATTCGTTCCAGGGCTGGTGCTTGCATTCGAACTCGCGCCTGAATTGGCGCTCGCGCCCGTGCCTGTGCTAACCCCGGCTCCGGCCACGCTACTATCAGCGCCCGCACGTGTATTGCCACTACTGGATCCACTGCCGGTACGAGTACTGTCCCCAGTGCCCGAGACATTGCCGGCGAGGCCGGGCAACGTTATACCCAGCCCCTTGGCGCCATCGGCGAGCAAGCCTGTGGCGGCCTCGCCCTGGGCCTGCAATGCCTGGTTCAAATCTTTGACGTTGCGCTCGAGCTGTGACACGCGCGCTTCGGAGTCTTCAATGCCCTTTTGCGTGGCGAGACGATCATCGGCACGTACGTCGGCCGACGATTGCGCCCCAGCGGCTCCGTTGCCCGCCGCAGCGCCGCCCTGCCCATTGGTCCGGGCGCTATTGCCGCCGGATGCACCGCCCGCAGCCGCCGAAGGAGCCGGGCTTCCGGATAGACGCAACTGATCGCGCTGTCCCTGTTCGGGTTGAGCTTCATCGGGCGTGCTCGCCGCAGACACGACACCTTTGGCAGCACTGCCTTCCTGCCCGACAACAGCGGCCTGCCCTGCCAGGCGCTGGCGATACAAGGCAAAAGCTTGTGCCTGCTTATGGAAAATTCGTCGTGCCTCGCGGCCGGAAATGGCGGTAAGTTGCGCCATACCCGGCATGGAAAGCGTGGAGCCGGCCTTGACCAGGTTCAGGTTGTTTTCAATGAAGGCCTTGGGATTTTCCCGTTGCAGCGCAATCATCATTTGGTAAACCGTGACGCCTGGCACGGCATGGCGTTGCGCGATGTCGAACATGGTATCGCCCTGCCGCACGCGGATGGAACGGGACACGCCCGCTTTCGCCATGGTGCTGGAGTGGGTCAGCAGACTGACCTGATACCGTTGCTGGCCCGACGCGGTACGGATGTCGAGCAGAAGATCGGCTACCGGTTTATCGAATGCCTGGGTGGAACGTACCTGTATGACTTTGCTGCCGGGGGTAAGGCCGTCGGCAAGCCGCGTTTGGAGCGTGCCAAGGTCGACCGGAGGAGTCAAGCCGGACTGTACCCATGCCGCTGCGGGCGCGGGACTGACCTGAATGGACCGCAAGTCGTCGGCGCTGAGCTGCTTGACCGGCACGTCGATGCGTAGCGGCTGCCCCAGCTTCGATGTGATCCGTGAATGCCCAAAGCCCGCCGCGTATGCCGTTGAGCACATCAGCAATGTCGCCGCCAAAGCTCCGATCAGGAGCCTGGGAGCCAACACTACAGGAGCAGACGAAGACACGCGACGGGACATATGCATTTTTATAGTTCACCCAGAGTAATTCGCAACATGCGGCGCAGGGGTTCGGCCGCCCCCCATAATAGCTGATCTCCTACGGTAAAAGCGCTTAGATACTCTGGTCCCATTGACATTTTGCGCAAGCGGCCCACGGGAATATCCAAGGTGCCGGTAACAGCGACGGGAGTCAGCTGTTGCATGGTGATATCGCGTTCGTTGGGAATGACCTTGGCCCATTCCGATCCTTCGCGCAGCATGTCGGAAATTTCGTCCAGCGGCACGTCGCGCTTGAGCTTGATCGTCAGGGCCTGGCTATGGCAACGCATCGCGCCTATCCGCACACATAGACCGTCGATAGGCGTAGGCGCCGTGCCGAACGCTGCACCGCGGCCAAGAATCTTGTTGGTCTCGGCCTCGGCCTTCCACTCTTCGCGCGACATGCCGTTGCCGAGGTCCTTGTCGATCCAGGGAATCAGGTTTCCGCCCAGCGGGACGCCGAAATGTTCGCGCGGCAGATTGGGATCTTGCTGCATATTCAGTACACCGCGATCGATGTCGAGAATCGCCGAAGCAGGGTCATCGAGCTGCAGCTTGACCGCTGCGTTCAGCGCACCGAACTGGGTGAGAAGTTCGCGCATATGCTGGGCGCCGCCTCCCGATGCCGCCTGATAGGTCATGCTGCTCATCCACTCGATGAGATCATTATTGAAAAGGCCGGACAAACCCATGAGCATGCAGCTGACCGTGCAGTTTCCGCCGACGAAATTCTTTACGCCGCGTTCCAAGGCCGCATCGATAACCGGGCGATTGACCGGGTCGAGCACAATGATTGCGTCATCGGCCATGCGCAAGGTGCTGGCCGCGTCTATCCAGACCCCGGGCCATCCGGCGGCACGCAGCTTGGGATATACGGCGGAGGTGTAATCGCCGCCCTGGGCGGTGAGAATAATGGGCAGTTTCTTCAGCGCGTCGATGTCGTAGGCATCTTGCAGCGGGCCCGCACCCTCGGCCCATGCGGGAGCCGCCCCACCGGCGTTGCTGGTCGAGAAAAACACGGGTTCGAACAGGGAAAAATCATTTTCGTCGCGCATGCGTTGCATGAGGACCGAACCCACCATGCCACGCCAGCCGACCAATCCAACTACTTGGTTCATGTTGCTGTCACTTTAAAAATAGAAATCAATTGAATACTGGCTACTACTAGTTTAATGCCTTGAGAACCGCGTCGCCCATTTGCGAGGTCGAAACCTTGGTCGTTCCGCTTTCATGGATGTCGGCCGTACGCAAGCCCTGCTCGAGCACAGCCTGCACAGCGGACTCGATGCGTGCTGCTTGCCCAGCTTCGTTCAATGAGTAGCGCAACAGCATGGCAACCGACAATATCGTTGCCAGCGGATTGGCAATATTCTGTCCCGCAATGTCGGGGGCTGAACCGTGACTGGGCTCGTACAAGCCCTGATTGGACGAGTTCAGCGAAGCCGAAGGCAGCATGCCGATAGAACCGGTGAGCATTGCGGCTTCATCGGAAAGGATATCGCCAAACAGGTTGCCGGTGACAATGACGTCGAACGCCTTCGGCGCACGAACGAGCTGCATTGCGGCGTTGTCCACATACATATGGGAAAGCTCGACATCGGGATATTCGGCGGCAACCGCGATCATGATGTCGCGCCAGAATTGCGACGTTTCGAGCACATTGGCCTTATCGACACTGCACAATTTCTTGGCGCGTTTTTGGGCTGCCTGGAAAGCCACGTGCGCAATGCGCCGCACTTCGGTTTCCGCGTAATGCATGGTATCGAAACCCTGGCGATCGCCCTTGTAAGGTCCATCTTCCACCTGCCGCACGCCGCGCGGTTGGCCGAAATAAATGTCGCCGGTAAGCTCGCGGACAATAAGAATATCCAGGCCCGATACTACTTCGGGCTTCAGCGACGACGCATTGGCCAATTGAGGATACAAGATGGCGGGACGCAAATTGGCAAACAAGCCCAGGGCCTTGCGCAGACCCAGTATGGCCTGCTCGGGCCGCAACTCGCGTGGCAAAGAGTCGTATTTCCAGTCGCCTACCGCGCCAAAAAGGATGGCTGCGGAATTCCTGGCCAAGTCTAGCGTGGCCGGCGGCAATGGATGCTCGTGGGCGTCGAAAGCGGCGCCTCCGACTGGCGCACTTTGCACGTCCAGGTCCAGGCCCAGCGCGGTTAAAACCCGAACGGCCTGCTCGGTGATTTCAGTACCGATTCCATCACCCGGCAAAACAGCAATCTTGTGACTCATTATTTTTTCCTAAACGAACTTGTTGGCTATACACAACAGAAAAGGGCTGCGTCCCCGCGGCCCTTTTCTTTTCTTGGCGGACTATGGCGACGCACTAAGCAATGGGATGCGCCTCGAGCCAGGGATGACGCGCCAGCCGTTCGGCCTCGAATGCGCGAATCGCGTCGGACTTTTGCAAGGTCAGCGCAATCTCATCCAGACCATTTATTAAACAATGCTTGCGAAACGGCTCGATGTCAAAGGCCAGTTCACGGTCATCCTGCGTAATGACGACCTGGCGTTGAAGATCGATACGCAGCTTGTAGCCCACGAACCCCTTCACCTCGTCGAACAGGCGCGCGACTTGCAGCTCGGGCAGAATAATGGGCAACAATCCGTTCTTGAAGCTGTTGTTGAAGAAGATATCGGCGTAAGACGGCGCAATAACGGCGCGGAATCCAAACTGCGCAAGCGCCCAGGGCGCGTGTTCGCGGCTGGATCCACAGCCGAAGTTCTTGCGCGCCAACAGGATGGAAGCCCCTTGGTATCGCGGCTGGTTCAACATGAAATCAGGGTTCAGTGGACGCTTGCTGTTGTCCATGCCCGGTTCGCCGTGATCCAGGTAACGCAGCTCATCGAACAGGTTCTCGCCAAAGCCGGTACGCTTGATGGACTTCAGAAACTGTTTGGGAATGATCAGATCAGTATCGACGTTTTCACGGTCGAGCGGCGCTACCAGGCCATGATGGGTCGTAAATGCTTGCATGATGGCTTCCTATCGAAAATTGCGTACGTCAACAAAATGACCGGCTATGGCCGCGGCTGCCGCCATGGCTGGGCTGACCAGATGGGTACGCCCTCCCTGCCCCTGACGTCCCTCGAAATTGCGATTCGATGTCGACGCACAGCGCTCGCCGGGCTCCAGGCGATCAGCATTCATTGCCAGGCACATGGAACAGCCCGGCTCGCGCCATTCGAATCCGGCTTCCAGAAAGATTTTGTCCAGGCCTTCGCGCTCGGCCTGAAGCTTTACGAGACCGGAGCCGGGAACCACCATGGCCTGCTTGACCGAAGACGCCACCCGCTTGCCGCGCGCGACGCTTGCCGCGGCACGCAAATCTTCGATACGGGCATTGGTACAGGAGCCAATAAAGATGCGATCTACGGGAATATCGACCAACGGCGTATTGGGTTTCAGACCCATGTATTGCAGCGCGCGCTCCATGCCGCTACGCCGCACGTCGTCTTTTTCTTTGTCCGGGTCCGGCACTCGGCCATCCACCGACAACACCATTTCCGGCGAGGTACCCCACGTAACCTGCGGCATGACGTCGCGCGCATTGATTTCCACGACGCGGTCGAACTGAGCACCGTCATCGGTATGCAAAGTGCTCCAGTACTGGACAGCCTGGTCCCACAACACACCCGTAGGCGCATAAGGGCGACCACGGAAATAATCGATGGTCTTCTGGTCGACGGCGACCATACCGGAACGGGCGCCCGCTTCGATGGCCATATTGCAGACGGTCATGCGGCCCTCGACCGACAAGGACCGTATTGTGCTGCCGCCGAATTCGATGGCATAACCCGTACCGCCGGCGGTGCCAATCTTGCCGATGATGAAAAGAACCAGGTCTTTGGCCGTACAGCCGAAAGGGAGCTCGCCCTCGACCTTGATCAACATGCTCTTGTTTTTCTTCATGAGCAGTGTTTGCGTGGCCAGCACGTGTTCGACTTCCGAGGTGCCGATTCCGAATGCCAACGTGCCCAGGGCGCCATGGGTGCTGGTGTGGGAATCGCCGCAGACCACTGTCATGCCTGGCAAGGTCGCACCCTGCTCCGGCCCGATGATGTGCACGATGCCCTGGCGCGTATCGTTCATGCGAAACTCGGTGATACCGTACTTTTCGCAGTTTTGGTCCAGCGTATCGACCTGCAGACGCGAGATGGGATCAGTGATCCCTTCGGCGCGTGCTGTCGTTGGAACGTTGTGGTCGGCCACCGCCAGGTTGGCGCTGATGCGCCACGGCTTTCTACCGGCCAGCCCCAGTCCCTCAAAGGCCTGGGGGCTGGTGACTTCGTGGACCAGGTGGCGGTCGATATACAGTAAACAGGTACCGTCGGACTCTTGATGCACTACGTGCGCATTCCAGAGCTTGTCGTACAAAGTTTGTGCCATGGCATTGCTCTTTGAGTAGGAAAAAAGGAATTATTTCTAATTATGCCAGCCCCATAACCTGGTACAAGACTAGTACGTATACTGGTACAGGCAGTGCCACCTTCGTGCCTAGCCAAATTGTCCAGTTGGTCGCCTTATATAGGCCCAGGTGACTGCCTTTGGCCTTGCGTCACCAGATTTTCCAGGACATCGCGAAAGCGCCTTGCATTGCTTCCGGTCTGCTCGGCGGTGAAGCCGGACTTGTACAGCGCCGAGCCCAGGCCGAAGCCGTTGGCGCCCGCCTGCAGATAGGGCTGCATACTTTCCGGAACGATGCCTCCCACAGGAAGAAGACGAACCGCGGGCGACATAATCGCGCGCCACGCCTTGACCACCGCCGGGGTGATCTGTTCGGCAGGATAGAGCTTGAGCGCGTCGGCGCCGTTGCCCAGCGCGGCAAAGGCTTCGGTTGGCGTGGCAACGCCCGGAACACAAAGCATTCCAGACTCTTTTGCTTGCCGCAGCACAGCCGGGTCGCTATGCGGCATCAGTATCAGCTTGCCTCCTGCCTGAGCGACTGCGCGTACATCGCCGCCGGACATGACCGTACCCGCGCCGATGAGCAGGTCCGGAAATTTCCTGGCAAGAAGCTCAATACTTTCAAGTGGACGAGGCGAATTCAGTGGCACCTCTAGAATTTGAAAGCCGGCGCTCACCACTTCTTCGGCGATGCCAACCACTTCTTCCGGCGTGATGCCGCGAAAGATGGCGATGAGCGGGAACTTGTCCAGAAAAGGTTCGATGCGCATGGCTTCCAACGGTTCAAGATTGCTTGTTCTATTTTAAAACGCCGATCAATCTGCGCTCGCGCGCCATGGCGTACATGCCTCGAAAACTGGCTTGTGCACTACATGCCGAACTGTCGACACCAAAAACCGACAACGCCGCCTGATAGCGTACAAATAAGGCCGCATTGCAGATGAGATGCACGTGTCCGGACGCCGGACTACCGGTCAATGCCAATGCCTCGCGCACTTCCTCGCCGATCAGCAGGCCGGACAGGTAATCGGACTGCTGGTCGCCCGGCAACTTGCCGAGCAAGCCCTGGGACCGGACCGAGAACAATCGATGCAGCAACGCGCCTTCCGCCGCCAAGGCACAGGCTTTCGTGAAAACGACACGGCCCTCTTCCCAAGGGGTCGTGTCGTGATCAGGCATCAAGCGGGACAAAATCGACTGCCACCTTAGCAAGGCAAATACCTCGCCGGTCATATAAGTATGGAAGCTGACTATCCTGCGATTCTCGACCCGCACCCACTTGCTGTGCGTGCCGGGTAAAACGAAAAGGCCGTCGTCGAGGCCCAGGGCATCCAGGGCACCGAATACCTGGACCTCTTCGCCACGCATGACATCCGGTACTCCGTCGGCATGCTGCGCAGACAGGCCCGGCACCAGTCCCAGCGTCAGCCCATGTTCGTCGAGCGACACCAAGCCTTCGCCCAACTCTGTAAAACCGGCCGGGCATGCAATATAAGGTGCCTCGCGCCAACCCTGGCGGCTGCCTATCATACCGGCGGCCAGCACGACACTATCCGGGTGGTCCGCCAGCCAAGGGCCGGCCACGTGGTCGAATACCGCGCGAAATCCGCGGCCGGCCGCTGCTGACAGAATGCCGTCATCGCTGCTGACTTCATCGAGCACAGCGCCGTCCGCCGCCATCAAGGCGGCGCGCAGCGATGAGGTTCCCCAATCCAGTGCGATCAGATAGGACGCTGTACGCATGTCAGAGCGGCGAGCTTAACCTTGCGCCTATTTGCCGCCCGCTTGTTGATACAAAGGCATTACTTTATTGGCGGCCTCGGTGAGGTCGCTCGAACGGCTGGCCGCCGAGGGGTGGGTAGACAGGAATTCCGGCGGCGAACTGCCGGCGCTCAGCGATCCCATCTTCTGCCATAAGGTGACCGCGGCGCGCGGATCGTAGCCCGCACGCGCGGCCAATTCGACGCCAATACGGTCGGCTTCGGTTTCATGCGTACGACTATTGGGCAGGGTGAACATCACCTCGCTAAGCGCGCTGCCCAGGTCGGCGGCTCCGCCTACGCCGGTTACGGCCGACAGCACCGACAAGCCTACGCTGGTCGCCATTTTTTGGGACACCTGCTCACGCGAATGTTCGCGCAGGGCGTGAGCCATCTCGTGTCCAATGACGGCCGCGAGCTCAGCGTCGGTTGGCTTGATCTTGTTGATTAGACCCGTGTACACGGCAATCTTTCCACCGGGCATGCACCAGGCATTAACTTCGTCGGAGCTCAATACGTGAGTCTCCCATTTCCAATTGGTGGCATCCGGGCGGAAACTACCAACGTGCTGGATCAGTTTCTGGGTGATGGCCTGGACGCGTCGGGTTTGCGCCGCGTCGACATCCAGCGCGCCCTGGGCCTTGGCTTGCCCTACCAGCGTTGCGTATTGTTGCGCCGCTTCCTGTTCGAGAGCCTGCTCGGAAACCATGCTGGACATATATTGCTTGCGTTCAACGCCTACCGAACCGCTGCCTGTCGTCTGGACGGTCGAGCAAGCGGCAAGCGCCGTAATGACGCAGGCAGCGCCCAGCCCGGACAGTACCCGGGAAATCGCAGTTTTCGTGTGCATGAAAGTTCCTTTCTGTTGTCACAAAATTGGTTAGCCGCACTGCGCGCGATGGCGCAATGCGTGGTCCATCAAGACGATGGCAAGCAACGCCTCGACGATAGGCGTGGCGCGTATGCCAACGCAAGGGTCATGGCGACCCAGGGTCTGTACCTGCACGGGCTCGCCCGCGCGATTTATCGATCGGCGCTCGACCCGTATGCTGGAAGTAGGTTTAATCGCCACGGAAACGGTAATAGCCTGACCCGATGAAATCCCCCCCAGCACGCCACCGGCGTGATTGCTGAGAAAACCCTCCGGCGTGATCTCGTCGCCATGTTCCGATCCGCGCTGCGTCACACAACCAAAGCCCGCTCCTATGGAAACGCCTTTCACGGCGTTCAGACCCATCATGGCATGGGCGATATCAGCGTCCAGGCGGTCGTACAAGGGCTCGCCCCACCCCGCCGGTGGGTTTTCGGCCACGACTTCAATGCGCGCACCGATGGAATCACCATCCCGGCGCAGCTGATCCATGTAGGCCTCGAGTTCCGGCACGACGTGCGCGTTCGGCGCGTAAAAGGGGTTATTGGGCACTTCGTCCCATGATTCAAACGGAATGGAGACGGGACCCAATTGACTCATGTAGCCCCGTATCTTCACGCCATAGGTTTGCGCCAGCCATTTCTTTGCAATAGCGCCCGCGGCGACCGTGGGCGCCGTCAGGCGCGCCGACGACCGGCCGCCTCCACGCGGATCCCGCTCGCCGAATTTTCGGTCGTAGGTGTAGTCGGCATGACCGGGACGGAAGGTGTCCGTGATGTTGCTGTAGTCTTTGCTGCGCGCATCGGTATTGCGTATCAAGATTCCGATAGGCGTGCCGGTGCTTACGCCCTGATAAACGCCCGAAAGGATTTCGACCTGGTCGGCTTCCTGGCGCTGGGTGACATGGCGCGAGGTGCCGGGACGGCGTCGGTCGAGCTCGAGCTGGAGATCGGCTTCGGTCAGGGCAAGCCCGGGGGGACAGCCGTCGATGACGGCACCGATGGCGGGGCCATGCGATTCGCCAAAATTAGTGACGCAGAAAAGCTTACCTAGAGTATTACCGGACATAGTCGATTTTTATGATTCAAGACGGTGAAAACAAGCAAGACGGACGAATCGTCCGGCAAGCATCATGAAGAACAACTGACTTCGAGCTGGCACGCCCATTCTGGCGGCTTTGCCGCATAGGCTTCATAGCCGGCCTGCTCGGTATAAGGATCGCGCAATAGCTTGAGCAGTGTTTCGATCTCGCTTGCATCGCCCTTTTTCGCCGCCTGTATGGCGCCTTCTGCCAGGTGATTGCGCAATACATAGACGGGATTCGCGCTGTTCATCAGCGCAACACGCTCCTGGTCGGGAAGGGATTGATTCGACAGCCGCGCCACATATCGATCCAGCCAGGCCTGAGCCGCCGCCGTATCCTCGAACCCGGCGACAAAGGCCTGTTTGTCCTTGGGCGCGCCGGCCAGGCCGCGAAAGCTCAGGGTGAAATCCGCGTGCTGGCCATGCAACAAGGCCCACCAATCGTCGACCAATTCTTCGTCGGCCGGCTCCCACTGGATCAGGCCCAGCTTCTTGCACATATCGCCGCGATAAGCCTGGAGGAAGGCCAGCTCAAAATGCGCCAGCTGCGCCTTGAGTGATTCGGCATCCACGCCGAGGGACAGCAAGCTGCTCGCCAGGCGATACAAATTCCAGTGAGCCACCGAGGGCTGGGCGTTCCAGGCGTAACGGCCCTGCTCGTCGCTGTGGTTGCAGATGTGATTGGCCTGGAAACCATCCATGAAACCGTAAGGACCGTAATCAATGGTCAGGCCCAGAATGGACATATTGTCGGTATTCATGACGCCATGGCAAAAACCCACGGTTTGCCAATGCGCCACAAGCTGGGCCGTCTTTACCACGACAGCCTGCAGGAACCGCAGTACGGCACCATGTTCCCCGCCCGGCTCGCCGGCGTCCGCATTCCTGCACTCAGGGTAATGGCGGTCGATCACGTAGTCCAGCAAGACACGCAGCTTTTCGGGCGAAGAAGCCCAGTGTTCGAATGAGCCGAATCGTACAAAACTGGGGGACACGCGGGTGACAATGGCAGCGGTTTCGACCGTTTCGCGATAAACCGGATCATCCGACACGACCAGTGCCAAAGCGCGCGTAGTGGGTATGCCCAGGCCGACCATGGCTTCGCCGGCCAAGTACTCGCGTACGGACGAGCGCAGTACGGCCCGGCCATCGCCCATGCGCGAATAAGGCGTGCGTCCGGATCCTTTCAGCTGCAGCTCCCAGGGCCCGGACGGGCTTATGACTTCGCCCAACAAGTGCGCGCGGCCGTCGCCCAATTGACCGGCCCAGACACCGAATTGGTGTCCGCTATATACGGCGGCAAGCGTTTGGCCGCCTGGCAAAGGTGCCGACCCGGCGACCACGTCGAGGAACTCCGGGGTTTCCAGGGCAGCCGGGGACAATCCCAGCATACGCGCCACATCGACGTTGGCATGCAACAAGCGCGGGTTGCGCAAGGCTTGCGGTTGCAGCCGCGTATAGAACGCCGCGGGCAACTGCGCAAAGGAATTTTCCACCTGCAGCTGTTTAATGGAATCAATCATGGTATGTCCTTAGGCTGTATGTGAGGCCTTCTTCTTTGAGGCTTGTTTGGCGGGCCTGAGGTAGAAGATAGCGCACAAATAGAACACCAGCGAGAACAGTATTTCGAAACCCGCCATGAGCGCCGACATGGGAGAGGGATCGGACCATGCCCGCACCACCCCTTCCATGAAATAGAGCAAAACGAGCATCGCAGCCCATTGCAGCGTGTACAAGCGTCCTTTCAGTACGCCCGGCAGGGGCAGCAGCAAGGGCAGCACTTTCAATGCCAGCAAGGAACCACCGGGCCGCAAAGGAGCGAGGTACATTTCCCACAGCAGGCATAAAACGATGAGCGCAATGAGCGACGCCGACGCGCCATAGCGTAAAACAGGGTTAAGTTGCTTATTCATGCTGGTATTATGACTCGAAAGGGAAGAGTACCGCCCGAACAATGCTCCGGAATGTAAAGGTTAGAGCACCGCGACCATGACTACTGACCCAATCAGCGACAAGCCGTCGCAGCCCGAGCGCACCGATGGCGCGCCACTACCCCCCTCTCCCGACTCATTGGAAGGACCGCGGCTGGAAAGCGCGAACACGCCGGCAACGGGCTTTAACAATGCAAAGAAAATTGCCGCATTTGCCTTGCAGCGCGCCGCCGAGAAAAAGCTCACGCAGGTCGCCGCAAGCCTGACCTTCACCACGGTACTCAGCATCGTGCCCTTGCTGGCCGTCGTACTGGCCCTCTTTACGGCTTTCCCACTGTTCGCGGAGTTCCGGGTAGCGCTGGAAAGTTTTCTGACCAGCAGCCTGATGCCGCCGTCGGTATCCGAAAACGTCATGCTGTACCTGAACCAGTTTGCCGCCAAGGCATCGGGACTCACCGCCGCGGGCACGCTGTTCCTGATCGTTACATCGGTCATGTTGTTCATGACCATCGATGAAGCCTTCAACGATATCTGGCAAGTGGAACGCCAGCGCCCGCTGCGCCAACGCATGCTGGTTTATTGGGCGATCATTTCCCTGGGTCCCATTTTGGCCGGCGGCAGCCTGTGGGCCACGTCCATACTCGCACGGGAATCACTGGGCCATGTCGACGAACTCCCGGCCGTAATCGGCTTTGCGCTTTCCTTCGTGCCGCTGATTGTCACTGGGCTGGGGTTTACCGGCCTTTTCGTTGGCGTCCCGAACCGACGCGTGTTGTGGCGCGATGCGCTGGCCGGCGGCATGGGAACCGCCATCGTGCTCGAGATAATGCGCGCGGGGTTTGCGTATTACCTGACCCAGTTTCCGTCATACACCATCGTGTACGGCGCTTTTGCCACCTTGCCGATTTTCCTGCTGTGGATTTATCTTTCCTGGCTTGCGATCCTGCTGGGTGCAACGGTAGCGGCCACCCTTCCAGCGCTGAAACAGCGTCGCTGGGAACTCCAGCATTACCCCGGCGCCCTATTCGTCGACGCCCTGCGCGTATTGCGCGTACTGTGGCAAGCACAAGGCGCTCAGCCTCCCGGTCGCAGCATGCGCTTTCTCTGTGCCCATCTGCAACTGCACCAGGATGAACTCAGCACGGTGCTGAGAGCACTGAAAAAACTGGGGTATGCGGTCGATACCGAAGGCAAGGATGCCGACCAATGGGTATTGGCCTGCGACCAGCGCGAAGCGACCATCGGACCCTTGATCGATGCGCTCCTCATCGACCGCAACCAGCCAGGCCTGGGGGCTGAGAATTTACTCCTCGATGCGCTTTCTTTATCTTTGACACATTCCGATCAAAAGCTGGAAGACCTGCTGGATGGCCATATAGCACTACCCGAAAGCACATATATGGTGCAAAATAGGTCTACCGTGGCGCACGGGGAAACACAGGAGCAAAAACATGTTGAAAGTCAGTGAAATCTTACGCGTAAAGGGCGACACCCTATACACCGCCACGCCGGAAATGCCCATCCTGCAAGCGCTCGAGACGATGAGCGAACAAGACATCGGTTCACTGGTCATCATGGAACGCGGCCAACTGGTCGGCATGCTCACCTTCCGCGAAATCATTCGCCATCTGCACGATAACCACGGCAATACCGGTACGCATACCGTGCGCAGCATCATGGACGACGCGCCCGTCAGCGTCTCGCCCAACACCAGCGCCGACGAAGTCCAGCGCCTGATGCTGGAAAAGCATGCACGCTATATGCCCGTCATGGACGGCCCCACGCTGATGGGCGTCATCTCCTTCTACGACATGGCGCAGGCCATCGTCGCGGCCCAGGCCTTCGAGAACAACATGCTCAAGGCCTATATCCGCGACTGGCCGTCCGACTCGGAAGCGGCAAGCCAATAAGCAGTGGGCGCATGGTGGCGCGCCCCGTCTCACCCCACTGCTACCAGGTCGCGCAAACGCCACAATCGCAGCCCTATATGAATCTCCAAAGCGCGTGCAGAGCCGCGCCATTCACCCAATACAATGTCCAGCGCATCGAGGCGCTGACGAAATGTATTGATGTGAATGCCCAGGGCTCGAGCAGCCGTGCGTGCGTTGTAGCCATGATCCAGGTAGGCAAGCAGGGAACGCCCCAGTTCGGCCTTTCTGGAATCGCCAGCCTGGTACAGCGGCCCCAATACCGACTGCAGGTACCCGTCGATTTCACGCGGATCCAGCCTGCCGAACAAGAACGAATACATGCTCAATTCACGTTCGCGGAATATGGCACCCCGACGTTCCAGCACATTCAGAAATTGCAGGCAGTTGCGGGTAGTCTGGAAAGACGCCGGGATCGCTGACAGATCGGTAGTGGGCTCTGAAACAACGCCGGTGAAGTCCAGACGCCGTTCGATAAAAAAGCGAACGAGCAATTCCTGCAAGGCAGGGACCAAAGCCTCGTTGACCACGAAAGCCAATGCGTCGCCCACCTCGTCGAACAGTGCGTGGAACCCATCCAGCAGACGGCGCAACTGCTGCGCAATATAGACCGCCCTGCCGGTCGGCACCTGAATGGCCAGCACACACACGGGCTGCGCCAAGTCCAGTCCGTAGGTGGAGGTCTGTAGCGCCAAGGCATTCAGATTGCTTTGCGGTTGCAATATCAGGCGGCGCAGCGCCACCGGATTGTCCGACCAAAACGTGGATTCGCGCCGTTCCTTAAGCAACAGCACGATGCTTGTCACCAGGGAGCTGCGCTCGAGAATCCGGACCGCCACCTCGTTAAGCGGCTCGTGAGTATGGATGATAAGTCCGCCGAGCAGGCCCGCACCGCCCGTGACCGCCGACACCCGGCATTCGTGTTTCTCTTCGCTGAACGCAATGACAGACCGGCCGAGGCGGCGGCTTTCGTCAAGGGCGGCATGGATCCGGTCTTCCAGGCTATGGCGGCGATCAGGGTCGGCGGTTGCTGATTCCCGGTGGGTGTATCCCGGTCCGGTGGACGTGCAGACATCCTGTTCGCCCTCGTCGCACACCACGACATGGCCTTCCAGGCGGTTTGCCACCATGTGACAGATGTCACGCAGATCTCCCCCGCGTGCGACCAAAGAAGTCAGCTGCTCGTGCACCTCGGCTGCCGCCCGGGTATCGGCCGTCTGCTTGACCAGTAAGGCATTGGCGGCGCTGGCCTGCTGCAATGCAAGTTCGGCCTGCTCGAACAGCCGTGCGTTGCCGATTGCAACGGATGCATGGGCGGCAAGCGTGGACAGTATCGACATTTCCCATGCGACGTAAGACCGGACATAGCGGTCGCCAACGAAAAGCACGCCGATGACCTGGTCCCCCGCCAACAGCGGGACGCCCAGGATCGACTGGATATTTTCATCGGTCATTGCCGAATCGATGAGACGATTATGTGTAAAACGGCTATCCGCCTCATAGTTGGACGAGGCGTACGGCGCCCGGTTGCGAGCGACAAAGCCACAAACGCCAATATCGATGCCCACACGGACCTGCTTGAATTTCGCCGAGAAGGCACCGTCGGTAGCGCGCACATAGAAATCGCCCTGCTGGTCGTCATAGATGGAGAGGTAGCCGACGTCACACCCCACCAGCTTGCGCGCGCGCTGCACGATGGCCTGCAAGACGCGATCGAGGTCGGTCAGCGCGGTGAGATCCTGTGCGGTTTCGATCACGGCCAGCAGACCGCGCTCACGCCGTTGATGCTGCTCGAAGCGCTCGCGTATGGTGATCGCCATTTCAATACTTCGGACCAGGCCTTCTTTAGCTACGCCTTCCGGCAAGGACATGATCCCGTCCCGCAGGCCCACAAGCTCCTGGCGGTCTTCGCCTTGATACAGCACACGCAGCATACGGCAATGGTAGTCATCGAAAGAGAGCACTGGCGGGCCTCGTGGTTTTTGAACATATAAGAACAAATTATGTGTGCACTTATACCATTTGTTTTCGATCTGCCACTACCTATACTGGGCGCAAACCTCGTACTCAACCTCCAACGCTGGAACGCGACCCGACATGACCCTGGATTCCCGCCTCCCCAATTTTCGCGCCCTTGATCCCACCGAGCGCCTGGACCACATTGCCGAAAAGGCGCAACTGACCGCTGATGAACGTCAGCTTCTGGCCCAGGCCGGCGCTCTGCCGCTCGATACCGCGGACGGCATGATCGAGAACGTGGTGGCCAAGTTTGAACTGCCTTACGCCATCGCCGGCTACTTCCAGGTCAACGGCAAAGACGTGCTGGTGCCTATGGCGGTGGAAGAGCCCTCGGTGGTCGCGGCCGCTTCGTACATGGCCAAGCTGGTACGTGAGAATGGTGGATTCCAGACATCCAGCACCGGGCCCATAATGCGCGCGCAAGTTCAGCTAATGAACGTTTCCGATCCCTATGGAGCCAGGCTCGCCATCCTGCAACATCGGCAGGAAATCATCGATATCGCCAACAGCCGTGACCGCGTCCTTACTGGCCTGGGCGGCGGCTGCCGGGACATCGAGGTGCACGTGTTTCCCGATACCGCACGCGGCGCCATGGTCGTCACGCACCTGATCGTGGACGTGCGCGATGCGATGGGCGCCAACACGGTCAACACCATGGCGGAAGCCGTGGCCCCACACATTGAGCAAATCACCGGGGGCCGGGTGCGCTTGCGCATCCTGTCGAATCTTGCCGACCTGCGCCTGGCGCGTGCACGCGTACAGCTGTCCGCCCAGACGCTCAACAGCAAAGACTACAGCGGGCAGGAAGTGATAGACGGCATCGTGGACGCCTACACATTCGCTGCGGTCGATCCCTATCGGGCAGCGACCCACAACAAGGGGATCATGAACGGCATCGATCCCATTATCGTCGCGACAGGCAACGACTGGCGCGCCGTCGAAGCAGGCGCACATGCCTACGCCTGTCGCCAGGGCCGCTATACGTCCTTGAGCACCTGGGAAATCGCCGGCAATGGCGACCTGGTTGGAACGCTTGAAATGCCCATGCCGGTCGGCCTCGTCGGCGGCGCCACTAAAACGCACCCGCTTGCCCGCCTCTCCTTGAAGATCATGGCCGTGACGACCGCCCAGGAACTGGCCGAGATTGCCGTGGCCGTTGGACTCGCCCAGAATATGGCGGCCTTGCGCGCCTTGTCCACCGAGGGCATCCAGCGCGGGCACATGGCCCTGCATGCGCGCAATATCGCCATCGCCGCAGGCGCCAAGGGCGCGGACGTGGACTGGGTAGTACGAGAAATGGTCGCCAGCAAAGACGTACGCGTCGACCTGGCCATTCAACTGCTGCAGCAACGCAGCGCCGCAAAAGCCTGATCCACCCGTTAGACGCGGGAACCGAACACCTTAAAAAAACCGGAGACAACACCATGAAGAAATCGCTATTCCATCTGAACGCATTCACCCTGATGCTTGCATCGGTCTTTAGCACCAACGGCCACGCGCAAGGCGCGCAAGACGTAGTGCGCATCGGCTTCATTACCGATATGTCGGGCCCGTATGCCGATACCGACGGCCCCGGAGGCGTCGAGGCGATCAGGATGGCGGTGCAGGATGCCGGTGGGCAGGTATTGGGCAAGAAAATAGAGATCCTTTCCGCGGATCACCAGAACAAACCTGAAATCGCGTCCGCGCGGGCACGGGAATGGATAGACCAGCAAGGCCTAAGCTTATTGATAGGCGGTGTGAATTCAGCAGCCGGGCTCGCCATGAATACCATCGTGGCCGATAAGAAAATTCCCTACATCAACATCGGCGCCGCCACGGCGCGGCTGACTAACGAAGACTGCACGCCATATACCGTGCACTACGAATACGACACCGTTGCGCTAGCCAAAGGCACGGGCTCGGCGGTCATCAAACAAGGGGGCAAATCATGGTACTTCCTGGTGGCCGATTACGCCTTCGGTCACTCGCTCGAAGCCGACACCGGCGCCGTCGTCAAGGCCAACGGCGGCACCGTGGTCGGCGCAGTCCGTCATCCACCGACCTCATCCGACATGTCTTCGTACATTTTGCAGGCCAAGGCATCCAAGGCCCAGGTCCTGGGCCTTGCCAATGCGGGTTCGGACACCATCAACTCCATCAAGGCAGCCAATGACTTTGGCTTGACCGACGATATGAAGCTGGTGGGCCTGCTCATGACCATCAACGACATCCATGGCCTGGGTTTGCCGGTGGCCCAAAAACTGATGATGACCGACAGCTGGTATTGGGACAGGGACGAAGCATCGCGGGCATTTGCGCAACGATTCCACAAAACGATGAACAAGATGCCCAGCACCCACCAAGTGGCCGCCTACTCCGCCACGCTGACCTACCTGAAGGCGGTCGAGGCCGCCAAGACGACCGATTCCGACCCGGTGATGAAATCGTTGAAAAGCATGAAGATAGACGATGTATATACCAAAGGCCAAATAAGAGCTGACGGACGTTACGTACACGACATGTATCTCATGCAAGTAAAAACGCCCGAAGAATCGACCAAACCCTGGGACTATATGAAGATCGTCGCCACCATTCCGGGCGACGAGGCGTTTACAAAAGTGGCCGATTCCAAATGTTCACTGCTTAAACCTTAATGTGGTGTTTGGTTAGTTCGTGCATAAACAGCGCACTGAATAGTCAGCCTTCCTCGCCGGCCCGCAGTACAAGATCGGACCATGCCCTTTCAATAAGCCTAGGGTCGTTGATGTTCAGCTGAGAATGATCGGACAGGGTACGGCGCCAATAACGCGCGCCTGCCCTACCACTCATCCATCCGAGCATTGAACGCACGATCAGGCGCAGGGGAACACCTTTCTCGATTTCGCGGCCGGCGTACTCCACCATGGCCTGGACGACTTGCGCAGGCTCAGGCACGACAACGTCCGGATCAATGGAACGCGTGATCTCCGAGAGCACGCCCGGATTGTGCCAGGCAGCACGACCGAGCATCACGCCATCAAATTGGCCCAACAGCGCTGTCGCCGCTTCCACCTCGGTAATGCCGCCGTTCAGCACGACCGTGCAATCGGGAAAATCGGCCTTGATGCGGGCGGCCATGTCATAGCGCAAAGGCGGTTTCTCGCGGTTGTCTTTGGGCGACAGGCCTTTGAGCACCGCATTGCGGGCGTGCACAATGAACACCCGGCAGCCCGTATCGTGGATCTTGCCGACAAAGTCCCGAACAAAACCGTAGGAATCGTCGTAGTCCAGTCCCAGCCTGTGCTTGACAGTAACGGGAATCGACACCGCGTCTTGCATGGCTTTCATGCCGTCGGCCACCAGCGCGGGTTCCGCCATCAGGCAGGCGCCGAAGGATCCTTTCTGGACACGTTCGGACGGGCAACCGCAATTCAGATTAATTTCGTCATAGCCCCATTGCTGGCCCAGACGCGCCGACTCAGCCAGCGCTTCGGGTTCACTACCTCCCAGCTGCAAAGCAACGGGCTCCTCGGCCGGATCGAAATCGAGATGGCGTGCCACCTTGCCGTGCAACAACGCGCCGGTAGTGATCATTTCGGTATAGAGCCGGGCGCGAGGCGCCAGCAGGCGATGGAAATACCGGCAGTGCCGGTCAGTCACATCTATCATGGGCGCGACACAGAGTCGCCAGTCGGGAACGGGGGTAGCGGACAATTCAGTCGTCACGGGAAACAGGTTTTCAACCACAAAGATCATCAATAAGCCGTATTTTGCGTCATTTTTGTGTTTCGGGCTTGCGGCCTATGAATATGCAGGCGGCCCGGCGATAAAAAGATCGCGCCGCACGAAGCCGGATCCTGGACTAAAATCACTGGCCCGGCTTTGCCGGCTTTTATTCATCCGCGGTTTACCACAAGCAGAGTTTGCAGCCCATGGCCGTTTTTACCCCTGTCAGCGACGACGATGTGCGCGCGCTTTTAACCCGTTACACCCTTGGCGAACTCGTCTCCCTGCGTGGCATCACCGCCGGCATTGAAAATACGAACTACTTTCTCACCACCACGCAGGGCGAATATGTACTCACCCTGTTCGAGGTGCTGACCCATGAGCAACTGCCGTTTTATATCGAGCTCATGCATCACCTGGCGCAGCGCCATATTCCTGTACCAGAGCCGCAGACGCTGCGCGACGGCACACGCCTGACTATCCTGCATGACAAGCCCTGCGCCATCGTCACGCGCTTGTCCGGCGGCTACGAGCCGGCGCCAAGCGCCGCGCACTGTGCGCTGGCCGGCACGACGCTGGCGCAAGCGCATCTGGCCGCCCGGGACTTCGGTATCAAGCAGCCCAACCTGCGCGGGCTTTCCTGGTGGCGGGAAACCACGCCGAAAGTGCTGCCATTCCTGAGCGGTGAACAAACTGCACTGCTGCGGGAAACGCTGGACGAACAAATCCGGTTCGCGGACACCGACGTCTATCGCGCGCTGCCATCGGGGCCGGCTCATTGCGACCTGTTTCGCGACAACGTGCTGTTTGACGGCACTTTCGAGATGCCCCGCATGGGCGGCTTCATCGATTTTTATTTTGCGGGCTGCGACACCTGGCTGTTCGACGTCGCGGTAAGCGTGAATGACTGGTGCATCGAACGCAATACGGGCGTGTTCGATACCGAAAAACTGGCCGCATGGCTTAACGCCTATGCGGCAACCAGGCCGTTTACGAACGAAGAAAAAACAGCATGGCCCATGCTGCTGCAAGCCGCAGCCTTGCGTTTCTGGGTCTCGCGCCTTTACGATTTCTATTTGCCTCGACCCGCACAAACGCTTAAACCGCATGACCCCCGGCATTTTGAACGCATACTGCATGAACGTCGCACAACTGCCGCCCTGGCGCTACCGTAGCCGGGCAAGAAGCTAAATTAAACATACGCGCGCCGTTGCGCGTTCACATCCGGCGCGTTGCGTCTCCAGGAAGTCCAAGTCATTATGCAAGCTGCCACCCTTCCCATCACATCCGGCTGGGCCTGGATACAAGATGGATTCAAGCTGTTCAAACTCCAGCCCATGGCCATGTTTTTCTGGAGCCTGATGACCGGCTTTTTCATTACCGTCAGCTACCTCATCCCCCTGTTCGGGCAAATGGCGCTGATTGCCAGCACGCCCCTGCTCACCTTTATAACGCTGTGCGCCTGTCGAAATATTGCCGCGGGGCGCCCGATGCTGCTGCCGATGTGGCTGGAGCCGCTGCGCGACAAAGCAACCCGCAAGAGCCTGTTCGGCCTGGGATTCGCCTACATGGTGTGCTGCCTGGCCGGTGGATTCCTGGCTACCCTGCCTTTCCTTGATGGATTGATGAGCGCCATCAATGCCGACGGCGCCATCAACGAGCAGGCCTTGATGCTGGCCATGCGCGGTCCTTTTCTTACCTTTGCGCTGCTGTACGTGGTGATCTCGGCGCTGTTCTGGCATGCCCCGGCCCTCATCGGTTGGCACCGCATCAAGATGACGCAAGCGCTATTCTTTTCCATGGTGGCATGCTGGCGCAATAAATGGCCTTTCCTGGCATATGGCGTAAGTTGGGCCGCCATTTTCTTCGCCATACAGATGGTCGGTTCGACCTTGAGCTCGCTGGGTATCCCCGCGGGCATGATGCAGATCCTGCTTACGCCCGTCAACATCGTGGTCGCCGCGGTCTTGTACTGCAGCTTCTATCCAGCCTACATCAGCGTGTTCGGCATCAATTATTCGACCGAGGGCGATGGCGATGCGGACAGCGACAAGGATGCAGACAACGTTCTATAGCGCTTGCATAGCCTGGATACTCCAGGCAGTAACCCGCTGGTAGCTCGACGACCGATGCGGCGCGCAGGCAGAACGCCACGCGGTTGGGCATCACAGTACCGATCTGTTTTACGGGCTTGCCGCAGCCGTTGAGGAAGACCACGTCAATCGCGTAAGCCATACCGAAAGTATGGATCGCCCGGCATGGCGACAGGTGCAAGCCGGTATGCCAGGGCAGGCATGGCAAGGCGTGCAAGCCGCGCAGGCGGGCCCAGAAACCGTCAGCCTTTCGTAAGATGAGCGGCGGCGCCGCGTTGTGGACTTGATCATGTACCCGTCGCGTAGCCGCTGCCGTCTGCAAAAGGTCCATCAGAACTCCGTGCCCATGATCTTGATGGCGATAGGAAATCCAATCACGAGAAAGGTACACGGAAAAATGCACAGCACCATGGGGAACAGCATTTTCACAGGCGCCTCCAGCGCCAGCTTTTCGGCTCTCAAGAACCGTTCCGCACGCCGCTGGTCCGATTGCGACCGCAACAAGGGTCCCAGGCTCATGCCAAGCTGATCGGCCTGCATCAAGGCCGTCACAAGGCTACGGACTGCGGAAAGCCCTGTCCGTCCTGCCAGCTCGTCCAGCGCTTGCAGCCGCGGCATGCCCGCACGCATATCGGCCAGGGCGTGGCGCAACTCGCTGCGCAGGGGGCCGTCGGGTCCATGAGACGCAGCCTGTTGCAAAGCACCTTGAAGGTTCAGGCCGGCTTCGACGCACAAAGTGGTCATGTCCAGCAAGAAAGGAAACTCACGCAGCATGAGGTTCTGTCGGCGCTGCCCCATATCGCGCAACCATAGCCGAGGCCACCACATAAGGAACAAGCCAGCCACCACGGCTAGGAGCAAGCTTTGCATCGCCGGCATATCAAGGGCTGATAGCAGGAATGCCGTCGGCGCCAGTACCGTCAAGAAAAAAACAAGACATTGCAACGCAACCACATGGTCCGCATGCCATGCCGAAGCCAGGCCCGCTATCTGGATACGGCGCCCGAGCGCCTCGCGCATCGGCCATGAGATGAATGGGCCACATAAGCGGGAGAGAACGGATATCCACGGCCAAGCCAGCTTGAACAGTACGCCGTGGGATGGTCGTGGGATATCGGTGTCTTGCGCGACCACCGGACGCGTAAAAACCCACACCACCAGGCACAGCGACACTCCCGCGGCCGCACAGCTGATCCAGAAGAACATAAGTCATACCTGAATATTGACGATGCGTCGTATAAAGAATATGCCCAGCAGCTCGAGGCCGGCAATAATGGCCAATACGATCCAGCCCATGGACGTCTGCCATAAGGCCTTCATGGACTCCGGATCAAGCTGGTTCAACACAAGGCCCAAAGCAACAGGAAGACAAGCCATTACCCAGGCTTGCATGCGCCCTTGCGACGTCAAGGCCCGTACCCGTCCCAGCAAATGCAAGCGGGCTCGCAAGGTCACGGCAATACGCTCAAGCGTTTCAGCAAGGCTGCCACCGCTTTGTGCTGCGATCTTCAATGAAGAGACCACCAGCCCCGCCCCTTCAGTGGGCACGCGCTGATAAAGATGCGCCAGCGCCTGTTCGAACGATACGCCCATGCGTTGCTCACGCAGCACCAGGCCGAACTCCTGCGTCAACGGCGCCGGAGCCTGCGCCACGATATGCCGCAAGGCTGAGTGCACGCCCGACCCCGCACGCAACGCGCCTGCGAGAGCCTGCACCAGGTCGGGCAACTGTTCATCGAAATGTTGCAGGCGTCGACGTTTCAGACGCTTGATGGTGTACTGGGGAGCCACCAGGGCAAGCGTGCCCGCAGCCACGGAAATCCATATCGAACCTGACGCTATATAGAACAGAGCGAGAACCAGCGCACAAACCACTACGTTGGCAAACCACAGCTGCGCGGGATCCAGAAAGAGGAAGAATTCACTCATGCGCAGTGTTGCTTCCTTCTTGAAAGCAGCGCGATAGCGGGCATATACCTGCACGAACGATTTCTGCAGAAACCAGCTGACTACCGCCACCAGCACGGCAATGGAGCACAGGAAGATGATTACCATGAGTTTATTTCCATCACATCAAGCTGTCGCACTCGGCCGTCGGATCGTCGAGGGAACTGAAGGAATGAATCGCGTCGCTGGCCTGCGTACGTTTGTCAAACCACTCGAAGGGTAGCCGCGCCGATCCTGTTTCATCGCGGAAGCACTCCGGGACGACACCACATCCGGAAAATACCGCGGGTGGGCCTCCCTCATAGCGAAAAAGCGCTTGCGTCTGAATCCTGCCGCTCTCGATGCCGGTGACTTCGACGATAGACGTAATAAGCCGCATGCCGGTATTCAGCCTGGCCTGCTGGACGATGATGTTGATGCTGGATGCTATGTGTTCCCGCACGGCGGCCAAGGGAATATCCATGCCAGCCATCAAAATCATGGTTTCCAGACGAGCCAGGGCATCGCGCGGACTATTGGCATGAAGAGTGGTCAGAGACCCTTCATGCCCGGTATTCATGGCGGCCAACATATCGAAAGACTCGCCGCCACGGCACTCGCCAATGACAATGCGATCCGGCCGCATCCGCAGGGCATTGCGCACCAGGTCGCGGATGTTGATTTCACCACGGCCCTCCAGGTTTGCCGGGCGGGCCTCGAGCGCCACCAGGTGCTGGTGATTGAGCCGGAGTTCTGCCGCATCTTCAATGGTGACGATGCGCTCGCCAGCCGGAATGCAATTGGACAGGATGTTCAGCAGCGTGGTCTTGCCCGACCCCGTCCCGCCGGAGACGATGATGTTCTTCCGATGCTCGACACACGCCGACAGAAAATCACGCATGGATTCATCCAGGGCGCCGACACGCAAGAGATCCTCCATGCCGGGCCTGCTATGCGGAAACTTGCGTATTGTGATGCTGGCGCCGCGCAAGGCCACGGGTGGAATCACGGCGTTGACGCGCGACCCATCCCGCAGACGCGCATCAACCATGGGGGCACTTTCATCAATCCGGCGGCCCAGCGGTGAAACAATGCGTTCGATAACGCCCAGTACAGCCTGCTCGCTGCTAAAGGCGGCCGTATGCCGGATCAGCCGGCCTCCTGTTTCGATATAGATTTCGTCATGCCGATTCACCATGATTTCCGTCACAACATGATCAGCCAGCAAGGGCTCCAACGGACCTAGCCCGACCGCCTCATCCACCACCTCCGTCAAGAGCGCTGTCCTGTCCATTGAGTCAGGCAGTTCTGTATCGTGCGCAATGATCTCGCGCAGGGCGGCTATCGCTTCGCTGCGCAAGGCGTCATCGCTCATGCTGGCAATGTCGCGGCGCCGTAGATCCAGCGCTTCGAGAAGAGCGCCATGCAGGCGCCTGCGATGACGAAGAACGGTATCCAGACCCGGTTCATTTGATGCATCAGCCGGGTTGCCACCAGCCACGGGCTGATCGGCCAGTGCTGGTCGCCGCGTGAGTGCCCGCCCGGCCGTCGCGGTAGCTTCCGAGGAATCGGAGGCCATAAGACGATCGGACTGCAATGTGTTTTCCCTCATTGGCGTTGTTGGGCAATCCTGGATCGGACCACGTAGGCGTAGCAGGCAGGGTCCGATCACAATTTCATCATCGACGGCAAGAGGACCGTACTGCGTTACGCGCTGCCCGTTGACCAGCGTACCGCTCAGCGCGCCGAAGTCCTCAAGAAACAGGCCGCCCTCGCGCCGATCTATACGCGCATGGCGCTTCGCAACCCGCCAGGCCTTCAGCCGCAAGCCACAATCGGACCCTCTGCCAATATCCAGGGGCAGCGCAGCCTTGAAGGTATCCACCGTGCCATCCTCAAATCGCAACTCCATCTCCAGCATGTTCACTCCCGAAAATCGTATTGATTGGAACCGGCACGGTCATGGGTTCCGGGCACAAGCGCTACGCCTGATCGACTGCCTTGTTGCCACTGTGAGCCCTCGCCCTCCCACGGATCCCAGTGGCTACCAGACTGAACCGGGAGCGCACCTGGCAAGCCACTGACAGGACGTACCGGTACATTGATAAGCTGCTCGCCGGGGAATGCCGAATCGAGAATTTCCTGGCCTTTGTGAACGCGGCGCATTAAATCGGGATGGTCCGGTGCCACGACGACCGGGGTGACAAATATGGCGAGTTCAGTTTCGTTACGCTGATAACGAATCGACTTGAACAAGCGGCCCAGAATAGGAACATCGCCCAGCCCGGGCATCTTGTCGACGTTGCGTGATTCATCACGCGACAGGAATCCCGCGAGTACTAGGGTCTGGCCCGACCGCACGTTGAATTCGGTGGCAGCCCGTCGTGTTTTCAGCGATGGGCCATTAGGCACGGAAATGGACGTGTCGACGGAACTGACTTCAACTTCAATACGCGAACGCACCGCACCGTTGCGTTCGATTTGCGGCGTTATCCTGAGCGAGACCCCATAAGGCTTGAACACCGTGTTCGTGTTTCCGTTTTTATCCACGGTGGAATACGGCACCTCGCCTCCGGCAAGGAATTCCGCAGTGGCCCCACTGCGGGCAAGCAATTGCGGCTGGGCCAGCACGACGGCCTCGCCGGTTTGCGCCATGGCGTTGATGCGCGCCGACAATAATGCATTGATACCAAAATACCCGGCGGCGACCGTGGCAGGAAATGGAATCGGTGCCGCCGGCAGCCCTGGGCGGTCGGTGAAGCGCCGGGAACCGCCATCCCATGAAAGCCCCGCGTTGATGCCGCCATCGGCTGCGGTATTCCAACGCACCCCGAGCTCTTGCAGTTGCATGCGGGGAACTTCGACGACCTGGACATCAAGCAAGACCATGCGGTCCCAACCTACCTGGCTGGTGAAGTCCAGCAGTTGCGGATAGCGTTTTCCGAGTTCGGCCACCCGCTCGCGGTCGCTATCGGACAGGTCGTCACCTTCAACCATCAGCTTGTCCCCGACAACTGATACCTTTGCCTCGGGAATCCGTTCCAGAGCGCTACGAAGTTCATCCTGCACCTGGCGCGCCCCTTCTGGAGCCACGTCGACCTGATACCGATGGCGCTGCCCGTTAGAAGACCATATCTGCAGGGCACTGGACCCCTCGTGGCGCGCAAAAACGATGACCTCCTTTTCTTCGGTGGTTACGGCGTTCAAGACATGACCGTCTCCGACCGCAATGCGCGCCACGTCCGGGATCCCCAGCACTTTGACCTCGCCGACCTGCAACTTCAGCAGCGTATCCTGACGGGCGGCCAGACTGGCTGGCGCCGCTATAAGCAACACGACAAGGACGCCACGACAAAGGTTGAGCATCATTGCTGACACCTTATTCGGCTGGCGCATCGAACTGCGACACAGGGCCAGCGGCCACATCGTAGACGCGCGAGCCGTCGTTAGCCTCGGCGACCGATTGCATCCAGGCGCTGACCAGTTCCGGCGCATACGGCAAGTCAAACAGTCCACTATTCTGGCGGGGCGGCGACAAGCCGGGCACAAGCCCAGGTACGTTCGTGACAGCCTTGTTGCCATAGATGACCGGAATCTTCTTACGGACCGCAGGCGGCGGCGCCGTGTCAATTTCCAATAGACTCGCCAGGTCGCCGCGCACCGCCTTTTGGGTGGAGACGCTATCGGTTGGATGGCGAAGCACGGCAGTTATGGTGCCGCTTTGCCGAGCCGCGACCAGCTTTACCGCATCTTCGGGAGCCGCATCGAGCGTAACCGTCGCATAAGCACCCTGGCGCAGTTGCGCGGCATCGTGCACCTGTTGAGTATTGGTGCCCGTTGCCAATACCAGAACGCCCTGCAATAGCGGTGCGGTAACGCGACGTCGCCGATACTCGAACGAGACATACAGGTCGATAAGGTCGCCGGGCTGCAGCAATCCGGACACAGAATTGATGGCGTCCACCGGCATCGTAATGGCCCTGCGGCCCGTCGCCAGATGAGACGAGAAGGCAGTTTGCTGCTGTGCCATTGCATGAGCGGGAAGGACAAGATCGCCGCCGCGCAAGGGAGAACGCAGTACGGTGCCGTTCAGCTCGCCATGGCGTTCCGGAGGAATGCTGTCGCTGGACGCCACCGACGCCGGCAAGGACCGCACAGCAAGATGTTCCGAGCCCAGGCGCGTGCCGACGGGAAGGTCGTGGGCTGCCACGACGCGACTCACCATAGGCACCCGGGCCTGGGCCTCGAGCAGTTGCACGCGGCTTTGTATATGCTGGCGTGCCGCCCAGGCGGCACAGAGCCCAGCGACGAGCGCCAATAACAGCATCGCCATGGAACGGTTAAAGACGGGTGCCCTCATTGGATATCCTTTTTACGATGACTTATTCAACGTAGTGAACGAATAGCGAAGTTCCTGCCATGCTGGCTTGCGGAAACAGCATCAGCCGCGCATCCCCTCGGCGCCAGGCACTGGAGCCACGCGCTGTAAGAGCCGGTTCGCTGGCCCACCCTTCCCCGCGCAAGCCACGTTCCACATAGGCGAAAAGCTCATCAGGATCAAGCGCAATGCTGTATACCTGTTGGGTTACGGTATGGGGCTTTGCATCCGATTTCAGACTGAACTTTCTTGTGGCACTGGGAGGCAACCATCGGAACGAGCCGACTATGCCCGTGTCCGCCGTGTTCGAACCAGCTGCTTCGACATGCAGTGCCGACACGTAGCCGCGGGATCCTGGTGGAGCCGGCTCGATTTCAGCGAGCCAGTGCCACCCGGGTTGCAATCCCGACAATACGATTTTATTTTTCAGCGTTAGAACACGCTGGAAGATATCGGTATGCGCAGCCAACGTTCGGGCGGATTCAACAGCAGGCAGATCCGACGCAAAGGACTTTACATAGGACGGCATCCCGGACAATTGCATTGCCTGGTAGCGCTCCCATTGGAATTGTTTGACGGCCAGCGTGGCAAGACGCGCTTCCACTTCGTGACCCGTAGCGACCAGCGGCGTTGCGCAAGCCTGACCGGACAGAACGACAAGACTCATGCACTTGATCGCGAAAACACAACGCAGGCCGATTCTATTCATGTACCAAGCTCCCCAGATGTGTATCGGGCACCTGACCGGCCCAAGGCGCCAGCCAATCGAAGTTCGGTTCCGGGCGATTCCACGCCGCATCCACCGCCGACATGGCGCCAGCTATATTTGCACCCAGCGCATACGATGCACTGGCGCTTTGGCTCCATGCAAGGGCGGAATCCGCCACCACCTGTTGAGCCGCAGTGTCGCTGGATGCATGACCCGCGCCGGTCAGAATGGCCGTATGACGCCGCAAAGCGAGTTGCTGGTGATCGAAGTAACTCAGGCCGGTGACAGAGGTGGGTTCCACCGCCCGAACTGGTCTGGATCGAGGCGCAACGGTAATAGTGCTGGCCAATATGCCGGTGTCTTCAATATGCCACTGCCGGCGCAAGATGCCCGCATTGCCAGATGTTCTTCCCGCCTGCGCCGGCGCAGCAAGCACAGTCTGGCGTTCTATATGCAACGCAACCTCATCGAGTTTCGGACTCAGCAGGCGGTCGCCACGACGATCAGACCACTGATGGGCGGGACCCGAAAAGTAATGTCGCCGCATATCCGCTTCCATATGGGCACCGGGATCACGGCTTAACGCAAAAGCCACGTATCTGCTCGCATGCGTCGCCTGGAGCGCCATGTCCTGCAGACGTCCCAGCCAAGCCACACCGACCCACAAAGACAGCAATACCAGCAGAACGATCAGACCTTCTACCAACGCCTGCCCCTGTTGGGCCACAGGCCTATGCCCCACTGACCTTTGCCATTGAGACGATGTCGTCGACGGACATCCAGGCCCGGAAGTTAAGAACCGCATCATGGCGTTGTGTCGCTGATTTGAGTAGCGGCATGCGCTGCAAGCCGGGCCTGCCAATAGGGATGAAACAAGTTGGCATACTCGTGCCTGCCGTCCGGGCGGGCATGAGGCCTATCAAAAAATGTCTCGGCGGCGCTCTGTGTTGTAATCGTCAAACCCTGAGGACCCGGATGACGAAGCGTTATACCAAACAGCAAAGCCACATCGACGCCTTGCCGGCTAACGTCAATGTAATCAGGCAGGCCGCCACCCGCCCAACGTTGCCGATTCGCCGACGCCCTGGAGTTGGCTAGTGGGTTATCGCTGCCGGATACGATGTCCCAGTCGGTGGCTTCCTTTACCCAGCGCCAGAAGTCCTGAGACGAAAAGTCGGCCGGCGCGTCGCCCACATGAGTGTCGGTCATGACTGGAAGTGCCGCGCTGGGTATCCAGCCCCACCCCATCGCGTATTCGCGGTAGTAGCAGCCTATCCATTTGTTGGACCGCAAGGCATGGTAGGACTGTGTATCGATGGACTGCCAACGTCCGGAAGCGTCGAGCTCCGTGCGACCGCGCCGACGTAGCTCATGTCTTAGGTGTGGGCACCGGACATCGACGGACCATGGATTTGACGCGGTATGGTCACGCGGCGACAGGAAACGATATACCCGCGCTACATCTTCAACGAATGAATGAAGCCGCTGCCGACCGGAATACTGTTGCACGTAGCCAGGCCAGTTATCGTGATCGACAGTAAGGTCAAAGCCACGATCAACAGGAAAGTCGGGATAATTGCGGGCCAGAACGGATTGCATGGCGGTCGCACGCGCTTGCGGCAGACTGTTCGCAACGTCGTCCTGTACCGTGGTAAGCACCGTTCGAACGACTTCATCGTGATCGGCATAGGCGCGTGCCAATTCCCCGTGCGAACCGGCACGCGCGTCGAAACCGACGGCTTTTCTTGCAGCGAGGTAAGCCGCCCCATGATCCCCGCCGAACATCATCGAAATAAGGTAAGCCGGTGGATTGCCGCTGGCCAACTGACGCGCCTCGGTTCCACCCAGCGATGCCCATGACCCTAGGGTTACCAAGTGCGCCATGGCAAGTTGGTGCCCAACCTGCGCGCGGTTGATATAGGCCATGAAATTCATGCCACGTGCCTGCGTCAACGCCCCGCTATAGGCTGCGGCGTCGAGCGCGTGCAACTGCCGTGCCTTGGCAGCCACCACTTGACCGGTGGCGAAATACCGGACGAACACTACGATGGCCACCCCCGCGAGCACCATACCCAGCACCAAGGCTTGTCCTTGCTGCGCAGCAGCCGATGAGGATATGCCCATTGATTTCATTGGGTCCCCGCATTACCGGTAAACGACTTCAAGGTCTTGGCAGCCGTTTGTGCGGCAGCCGCTTCAGCGGCCGTTTGCGCCATGCGCGATTGCTCGGAACCGTCTTCTCCGGCAAGCTCCTTGGCCATGGCTGCCGTTTGCGAACGAACGACCTGGCCGAATAATTGATACACCGCGATGGCGGCCACGGCGACCAGCGCGACCACAATGATGTATTCGGTCATGCCTTGACCAGCTTGCCTGCGTTGTCGTTTCTGCACGGTGCTCTCCTGACACATTTCCAGGATTTCAGTGTGCGCGCAGGCCGGTTCGCAAACAATTCGGGAATGCCGAATTGGGCAAATAAAGCGCTGGCTGGCCGGCGTCAGTGCATCTGCGTACGGTACGCCTCTCCTGCGCTACCATTGCCAACGCGGATAGGATTACGGTACGTCGTTAATATCTTCGCCTGCGTCGGTACCATGCGTGCCCGCAAGATGTGCGGGGTGAACCGGCTCGCCACCTACCGGCACCGTACGCCCCAGAAATGCGATCACCGAGGTGCCGAAAATGTCGTTGCGGTCCCCCGCCACCATATGGCCGGCGTTGGTTACATTGATGTATTCACAGTGAGGGCAAAGCGCCAGAAACTGCTCGGCTCCTTCTTCGCTAAGCACATCGGACAGGCCGCCGCGCACCAGCAAGCTCGGCAAGGCAAGCCGCCGTGCGCATGCCTCCAGGCGCTGCTGGCGCCGTTCCAGATCCCGCTTGCCGACACGAATACGGGGATCCCAGTGCCAGTGGTATTTGCCGTCGGCGCCCAGACGCACGTTCTTCACGAGGCCATCGAGATTTTTAGGACGCGCACGTTGAGGCTGATAGTTGCTGATGGCCTGAGCAACCTCTTCCAGCGAATCGAAACCCTCGGGCTTTTGCGCCATGAAGGCCTGTATCTTGTCGACGCCCTCTGGCTCGATGCGCGGTGCGATATCCACCATGATCAAGGCAGTGGCGTCAACATGGCCTTCACCAACGGCCACCAGGCTAGTGCCGCCGCCCATGGAGGCGCCTACCAAAACCGGGCGACGCTTGCCCAGGGCTTCGATAACGCATTCCAGGTCGCGCACCATCACGTCTTGTCCATACAATCCGTCGCTCGCCCAATCCGAATCGCCATGGCCGCGCGCATCGAACGCAACAGCATAATATCCTGCTGCGCCGAGCAATTCACCGGTGCCTCCCCAGGCATGGCGGGTTTGCCCCCCCGCCGTGTTGCAACACCACCAAGGGGCCATCGGGATCTCCCCAAGCGTCGCCCGCGATGCGGATACCGCCTGCGCCTCGCCAAATATGCATAGGGTCAGGGGTGCCTGGAAGTCGTGTGCCAGCTGTCATCGAATTGTTCCTTTTCTACTCTTTCGGAGTTGTATCGTTGAGCATATGCTTCTCTCCCGGTGCGAAAACGCGCTGCCGCCTCTTGGTGCTGCCATAGGCCAACACCAAGACGATATCATCGAAAGAATCATACTCGTGTATGCACGAATGCCCACGACTCGGGATGGCATGCACCGATCATGCCGACTCAGATGGTATTCAGGCTGTATCGCAGATGGCAGCCGCCTTGCTGTGCCACGAAGCCATTCCTGAATCCATACACGCATTCGGCGTAGATGCCACTACGTTCGATATGGCTCGCTTTCGACCAGCCACCCCGTAAGAGCCGACTGAGGTATTTCCATCGCCAGCTAACTCGTCGTACAATCCGTCCTCGCATTCGTCCATGGGTTCCCTAACCCCATTCACTAAAAAGGCTCATCATGACCCCGACATATGTCCCGCAATCGCGGGTATCGCTCTACCTCGCCTTGCTGGTAGCGTTCCACGTCCTTATCATCATTGCCAGCAACTACCTGGTGCAGCTGCCCATCGACCTGTTTGGCTTTCACAGCACCTGGGGCGCCTTCAGCTTCCCTTTTATTTTCCTGGCCACCGACTTGACCGTGCGACTGATCGGCAAGACCCAGGCACGTAGCGTAATAGCGCGCGCCATGATACCGGCCTTGATCGCCTCCTACATCGTGTCGGTACTGTTCCATGAAGGCAGCTTCAATGGCATCAACACACTGAGCGAATTCAACAGCTTCGTGTTCCGCATCGCCTTCGCCAGTTTCGCCGCCTACGTGCTGGGTCAGCTACTGGACGTGCAAGTGTTCGACCGCATGCGCCGCAGCTATATACAGTGGTGGGTAGCACCCGCAGCGGCGGCCGTGGTGGGCCAGGCGCTGGACACAGCCGTGTTCTTCGGTGTTGCCTTCTGGCGCAGCAGCAACCCTTTCATGGCCGCACACTGGGCAGAAATCGCCATGGTGGACTACGTCATCAAACTGGCCGTGAGCTTGCTGCTGTTCGTGCCCATGTACGGTGTTGCCCTGAACGCTATCGTCCGGAGCATGAAACGACGCGATGCCGCATTGGCCGGGGCGTGACGCCCCCCATTCGCGACTATCCGAAGATCGTCGCGAATGGGGTAAGTTCATCGCGGCCGAAACGCCGCGCTTGTACCCCATTGCAAGTTAGAACTTCCAGCTTGCCTTCAACGACCCCGAATGGCTACGGACTTTATTGGACAGCAGGCCGTCGTATTGAAGCCTGACGTCCATGCCTTTCTTGCCTAGCACTTGAACACCTCCCGATACCTGGCCAAAGACTCGCCCGGTATCGAGCGTGGAGTTGAAGGGATCTGTACCGGCGGGCGCGCTCGCGAAGCGGGCTCGAGTATCCCACTTGCCGGTGCTGGAGAACGATACCCCGACGCTGGCATAAGGACGAACGGTGTAGCCATTGTCCAGTTCGAAACGTCCGCCCACTTCCACGCCGGGTGAGACGATTGCCGACCACTTGCTGACGCCTTCCACATGCAGATTCAGTGCGCCGGCGCCTCGTTCTTCAAACGAGGGCATGCGTGTATGAATCACGTCCAGATCGACGAACGGCTTGATGTAGGAGCGGGGCATGGCGTGGGTGTAGGCAGCACGCAGGCGTTGAGCAATGGCGGTGACGTGCGAATCGCTCTTGGCCTGTGCGCCCATCAATGCTGCGCTGCGGGTGTTGTCGAACGATCCATAACTGCCGGTCAAGGCACCGGAGAAGGTCCACGGACCGCTCTCGTGCTTGAGGGAAACGCCCAGGTAGCCGGTGTCTCCCTCTACGCGCTGACGCCGGTCATCGGATCGCATGGTCTTATTCTCATAAGCGCCGGCCACACCAACGAACCAGTTTGGCGCGATGCTGCGTTGTGCGCCGATCTGATACGAAACACCTTCGGATTTCAGCCCGGACGTGCCGCCGCTGCCGTCCATTTGCGTTGTGTTGCCAGAGATACGTCCCCAGACGCAATCACGTTCGCCCATCTGGGTGCCTGTGCCAATATAGCTGGGGCAGCTCATCAGCGAGTTTGAGAATGACATCATGTCGGCTTGCTTGAGCGCTGCGGGTGCAGCCAGTACACCGGGCGAGAGATCATTCAGCGCGTTGGCATAACTTACGCTGCCCTGGCCGGCGGACCGGTTCAGAGCGGCGTACATGGTGCCGAGTTCTTCGTTGCTGCCCCGGTCCCAGATGTCTTGCAGATGTTGCCCAAGAGCATGGAGATTGCTTCCAACGCCATACGATGTGGATGTCTCGTTGAACCTTGCGGCATCAACCGTCACGGCAAGCGAATTGTCCGCTTGGCGGGTTCGATACGTGAACAGCTCGGACTCGCCTCGCACGGCCGCGCCATGCGTAAGGGTTCCCGCCTGCAAGAAGGTGAGCTCCCGGTTGGGCATCAGCGAGTTGGCGACTACCTTGACGTTGCCATCCAGCCTGGCATGCCCATCCACTGCGAGAAGATCGGTGGTTTTCGCGACGAAGTCAGTCGCTACCTGTAGCACGCCTTGGCTGCCTTGAGTGAAGTCGCCGGTCACGCGCAGGGTGTCGCTGCCGTCGGTCTTGCCTATTAGCACACGGCCCTGGTTGACGACATGGCCTTGCACCAAGTTGGCGTTGGCAAAGGTACCGTCGTTGGACAGGGTACCCATTGCAGCGGCATTGCCTCCGTCCGAACCGACGTTACCGGAAGTGGAACCCCCGCCCAAAATGAGGTTGCCGTAGATCTGACCGCCTGAGTTGGTGACGTTGGTCTTGCCGGTTCCCGTCTGTAAAACAGCTGAAGATCCCGTAAGAACGCCGTTGGCCGTGACAGTCACGCTACTGGTCGCTGGACTGTCTATCCAGATGCCGCCACCCGTCGCATTCAGCCCGGATTGGCCTGATACCTGGCTGGACACAGTAATATCCACGGGTGCAGGCGTGGCGGAGCCGTCGTAGGTCTGGGCGAAAACAGCAAAGGAATTGTCACCAGAGACTGACACGCCAGAGTTCAGTTTCATGGTGATGCTGCCTGACTGGCCGCCCTTGGATTGCCCCAATGCGCCTGCAAAGCTTCCTTGGCTATTGCCGCCCAGTCCACCAGCCGCTGCAAGCGACTGTGCAATGATGCCATGGGCGCCGGCGCCTGAAGTCGCGACACCGTCGTTCAACGTCAGCGTGATATCGCCACTATTCCAGCTCGGCGAGTTATTGGCGTTGCCATCGGCCCAGCCTGTCTTCAAGGGGCCGTTGGCGGTATCGCCGCCTATACCACCGCCACCTGCAATTGACTGGAGCACGATGCCGTGCGCGCCACGGCCCGAGGTGTCAATGTCGCTTCCCGGGGCAAGCTCGATATTGAGGTCGCCACTTTGCAGGGAACCACCAACAACCGGCGCCGCTATGTTGACGGACTGGATATTCGCACCCGGACCGGCGGACACGATACCGCCGCCGCCGCCAATCGACTGTGCCACCAACCCGAAGGCATGATCCCCAGTAGTCTGGACTCTCACGACGGAATTAACGTCGATGTCACCGCCCATGCTGTTTCCTGTCGCACCGCCGCCGCCGAGTTGTAGCCGCAGTAGCGAACCGATTCCGGTGGCACCCAAGGAAAGCCCGTTAGCGGCCGCAACGCCGCCACCACCGCCGATGGACTGCAGTACGATCCCGTGCGAGTCGCGTCCGTAGGTGCGGGCCGTCACGATGCTGTTCGGGGCGTTCAAGTAGATTTCGCCGCCGCCGCCTGCGTTACCGCCACCACCGCCGATGCCAAGGCCGACGACCAGGTCTGCATCTTTTTTAGACTGCTGCGTCACGATATCTGAGGCCACCCCACCCTGGCCGCCGCCGCCGCCGATGGACTGCGCCAGCAGGCCGTAGCTGACATCACCATTAGTAAAGATGAACTTATCAGAAGTATCAGGGCCAGCAAACATGTTCAACGTAATGTCGCCGCCATTGCCGCCAGCGCCACCGCTGCCGCCCACCGAGATGTTCGCGGAAGAACTGCCCTTGGCATTCTTGGCGGTGGCGGCTCCGCCGGCCCCGCCGCCGGCCCCGATGGATTGCACGACCATGCCATCGGCAAAATCGCCATGTGTCGTAATCAGACCGGAGTAGTTCACAGTGACTGCACCGCCCGCGCCGGACGCGCCACCGGTGCCACCCACACCGACTGAAAGCGAATAGCTGCCCAAGTCGGTGTCCTCGGGATCGTTACTTGGTGGATCGTTACTTGGTGGATCGTTACTTGGTGGATCATCACTTGGCACGGCCGGCACAGAATAGGTCGTGGGGCCCCCAGATGCATCCGCCCCGGCGTTGCCGCCAAGGCCGCCACCTCCGCCGATACTTTGAATCAGGACACCGTCGGCATCGCCCCCGGCCGTCGTGATCGTCGTGCCGGATGTCAGTGTCACGGTTCCCCCGTCCCCGCCAGAGCCTCCGGTTGCGCCTACGGAAACACCCACCGACGCATTGAGTGTGGTGGCGCCTTGCGCGGGTTCGTCCTCTTCCTCGCCGCCGCCTCCACCGCCTTTGGAAAGCGGCAGACCAACGTCGACGGTGGTGCCTTGCGCCGCGCCGCCGCCGCCGCCAACGGAGTGCAGCACCATCCCGCGGGATCCCGATCCGTAGGTCGTGATGGCAGACCCGGACTTCGTGGTGGCCGTGATAGCGCCACCTTTATTGCCGGTGCCTGCCGAGCCGCCTACCCCTACCAGGACGGTATAGGACTTTCCTTGCGAGACGCCACCCGACCCGCTGCTTCCTGCGCCGGCGTTACCGCCACCTCCGCCTATCGATTGAGCCAGCACACCATTGGAGAGGTCATCGAAGGTTGTGATGCTGGCGGCCGAGTCCATGCCCAGCGTGACGCCGCCGCCCGTTCCGCCCGTTCCGCCCTTGCCGCCTACCGCTACGTTGATGTTGAGGCTGACGCTTTGGGAAGGAATGGAGACGTCGGTACTCATGGCGTTGGATGCGCCGCCATTGCCACCGCCCCCGCCAATGGATTGCGCGATCACCGCGTGCGAGCCTTGGCCGCCGGTGTAAATAGCGGTGGAGTCGAGCAGTTGTACGTTGACCGCTCCGCCCGTGCTGCCAGACCCGCCTGCGCCGCCGACGGCGACATCGGCGGAGATCGCAAAGCTCGCATCTTCAGAGACCGGTACGGGTACGACTATGCTCTTGGCAGATGCGCTACCGCCGTTGCCGCCGCCCCCACCGATTGACTGCGCGACAATGCCATAAGAGTCCGAGCGTTCGACCGAGGTGCCATTGGACGCACCGTTGCTGCCATTCGTTCCGACGCCGGCCGTACTGATCGTTACCCCGTCCAGATTAAGCGCTACCTCGCTGCCCGCGCCGCCGGCTCCGCCGGAGCCGCCCACGGCGACGCCCAGGCTGAAGCCAATATTGGCGCTGAAGCCCTGTGCCGCGCCGCCATTACCACCTCCGCCGCCGATGGACTGCGCGATGATGCCGCCCGCTGCAATTCCTGAGGTCGCCAGATTGAGGTTGGTGAGGTTTATGTCGACCTCACTTCCGTTACCGCCCCCGCCTGCGGTGCCACCAATGGCTACGGCCGCAGGGGACTGTACGGAATCAAGCTTTGCAGCCCCCCCATTGCCGCCCCCGCCGCCAATCGATTGAGCGAGTATGCCGATCGAGCCATTACCCGACGTGCTTACTTTGCCAGCAAGCGAGTTTTGGATGGTGACCTTACTGCCGGAACTGGCGCTTGCCGCACTGCCCCCGATCGACACGGCGGGTATCGCGGTGGAAATGGCCAGCGAGTGACCCCCGTTGCCACCACCCCCACCAATGGATTGTGCGACGACGCCCAGCGCATAATCGCCCAGAGTCGTTATGTTGGTGCCCGGGTCGACGGTGACCGCGCCGCCGGAACCGCCAGACTCGCCTGAGCCTCCGACTGCCGTGATACCCGCCCCTGAGCCGCCACTGCCACCACTGCCCCCGACAGACTGGGCCAGTATGCCGATTGAGCCATCCCCCGTTGTATCAACACTGCCGATGGTAACGGTTACCGTGTCTGCGTCGTTGCTTCCCGAGTTGTTGACAGATCCGCCCACCGAAAACAAGCCGGATGCCGAGCCCGCTGTACCACCCCCACCGCCAATCGACTGCGCGATGACGCCAATGGCAGAATCACCACTGGTCGACACCTTCGACGTTCCACTGATGGTTACAGCTCGACCTGAGCCACCTGCTCCACCTGCGCCGCCCAGCGACACAATAGAGTCTGCGACTGCGCCTGCACCACCGCTCCCGCCAATGGACTGCGCCACCATGCCATGGGCATATTGTCCCTGGGTCGTGACGGTTCCAGAGGAGTTAATGGTGGCATTGGCGCCATTGCCGCCATTGCCGCCTTTTCCACTACCTCCAGGCAAGCTGCTTGTAAAGTCTTCGCCCGTACCGCCACCACCACCGATGGATTGCGCAAGCATACCCATGGAATTGGTGCCCTGCGTAGACACAACGCTGTTTGCATCAGCAGTGATCTGGGCTATTCCTCCGTTCTGCCCCACCCCCGCTTGTTTGACAGCGGAACCGCCGTAGCCACCGATACTTTGGGCTGACACGCCAATGGCTTCGATACCACTGGTGGATATGCTGGTCTGTTGACCGTCTTGGCTACCCTTGGAGTGAAGCGTAACGGTCACTGTGCCAGACGTGCCGCCATTGCCACCATTGGCGCGATAGCTACTCTCGCTGTCGCTACCGCCGTTGCCCCCAAAGGAGTACGCCGTAACACCAGCGACCTTGTCGCCCGTAGCGGTAAGGTCGACCCAGTAAAGGTCTGTGGTAATCGAACCGGCGTTGCCGCCATTACCGCCATAGCCGCCATTTGAGTCTTGATTGCCACCGTTTCCGCCGATGGACTGGGCCAATATCCCCGCGCTTGTGCCGGACACTGCTTGATCTACACCGACATTGATACTCGTGACTGCACTTAAATCCGTAAGGCCTGCGGTCAACGATACAACCCCAGAGTCACCGCCATTTCCGCCGTCGTCGTTTGTCCAGGTCGTTTCGCCGCCCTGGCCGCCAATACTTCTGGCAAGCAGGCCTACTACGCCGTCAGGCACATCCGTTTTGCTTGTAAGGAATACGTCGACATTACCAGTGCTTAAGAAGGTTACATCGGCGGCGGTTCCCCCTTCGCCCATAGGTCTTTCGCCGCTTGCATGGTAACTGCTATCTCCGCCAACGGCTAGAGCCGCGACACCCCACGCCCGGGTGCCACCTTGCAAATTAGTTGACGCGCTTCCCAGTTTGACATCAGCGTAGTTGTCCATTTCGATGTTCTGGGTGTTGCCACCGTTTCCGCTGTAATTGTCATTCAGATCGCCTGACGTGTCCCTGCCTCCTTTGCCGCCACGGCTTTCCACCAATGCCCCCACCACACCGGAGTTCAGGGTACCGCCGGTAATAGTTACAGCAGACGAATTAAAAAGGGTCGTAGAAGCTCCGTTTCCGCCGCTCCCGCCGTTATTGTTGTGGGTTGGCTGATCGAAACCATCACCACCCACGCTGCTCACACCCACCCCAACCACCATACCGGATGGTGTCGCATCTGCAAGTGAAAGGTTGATCGAACCGTTCGTAGTGAGCATGGCCCCTAGAGCATCCATGCCATCCAGATAATCGCTATCGTCACGGCCGCTGGATCCTTGGCTCACCACCATGATGCCACTTAATGGCTCTCCGCCGAAGACCATTGTTTCGGAGCTACCTGGGTAGATCGTCTGGATCCCCACATCGTTGCCGCCAATATTGAAACTGGCAGTATTTGTTATTTGTTGTTCCTCAGAAGGATTACTTAACGTGAGTGACCCCCACAACGGCGAGTCTGCCGACAAGCTGCACGTTACTATGCCCGCCTTCTCGCTGCAGTCGTAGCCCAGGTTTGCATGGGCGGCCGCCAGCGGCAATAGCGAACCGGATATGCACAAAAGCAAATGGCCGCTGTATCCCAAGGCGCGGTTTAAAGGCCGTAGAATCAGGGCATTACGAACGGAATACACGGACGAGGCCCGCTGGTCAATACGACGTTGTTCGTGTTTGTGCATCGTGAATTTTTTCCAATGTAAAGGGATTTTGGCCGCGGTCTCGAACACCCAGAATGGGCGGATCATGCGCATGTGGTATGGTCGGCCAAACGTCCTAGGCCGTCTATCGGTTTTACGCTATTGACTATCGGAAAAACGCCGTTTTTAGTTAGCCGTCCAGTAACATGTGTACGCCCAGCACAAGTGGAATCAGATGATCGCCTCGCTATTCGCCCATGTACCGTTCGAGCAGCATCAAATCGTGAATACCGCCGACTTTGACGAGGCGCATCCCCTGATCTGCCAGGCACTCAATTCGGCCCGATTCCAGGTACTGCGCGGGAAGATCACCCACAACCGACTGGATTTGCTGCCCTGCGGCAATTTGTCGCTGCTGAAGCTGCGGTACGGGTACGGGGCGGACGTCAGCGTCGATCCCGACTGCCTGGATGGCTATTACCTACTGGTGCTGCCCACCCAGGGGCAGGCGCTGTTTCATTTCGATGGGCGCAGCATCGAGGTGTCACCGCAAGGGGCCGTCCTCATCAGTCCGGACAGACGGTTTCACTTCAGGGCCAGCGACGACTATGAACAGGTGCTGCTGCGCCTGGACCGGTCAGCCATCGCCGACGCCTGGTGCCGCCTGACAGCACAAGAACACGCGCCCGACATCTGCTTCGATGCGGTCATTCCCATGAATACGGCGGGCTGGCAAGCGCTGCTGCCCATGCTGCAATGGGTGGTGCGATGCTCGGGTCTCGGTCAGGACCAGGACACCGCCCGCGCAGCCCTGCTGGCTCAAACCGAGATGCTGGTCGCCACCACCCTGCTGCTGCACCAACCGCACAACATGGCGGCGCACTTGTGGCCGGCGCCACCACCTTCCGCGCCTCAGGCCATCCGGCGCGCACAAGCCTATATGCTCGAACATCTTGGCGAACATCTGCCGGTTGCCATGATCGCCAGCCATTGCGGCCTGTCAGTCAGGCGCCTGCAAGCGTTGTTCAAAGACGAATGCGCGCAATCGCCGTTGCAATGGCTGCGCATTCAGCGCCTGCAAGCGGTCCGGCAAGCCTTATCGCTGGCCGGCGATGCGCGCAAGGTCAGCGAAACCGCGGCACGCTTCGGCTTCACCCACCTGGGCGAGTTTTCGCGGGCCTACCACCAGGCTTTCGGCGAAACGCCGCAACAAACGCGCGGCAAGTAGGGTTGTAGCCAGGGACAGCCATCAACGTATGTCGACTACAGCGTTACTGCCTTTGCCCTATGCATCCAGAACGTGAACTTGAACTTGTCAGGCGGATATGTGTTCACGGTGATCAAGAAGGCCTGCTTGGCGCGGTCAAGGTACGCTTGTGCCTCTATAAAGCCTTAATATCACACTAACCTTGAGCCTTCGGAGACATACATATGGTCGAATTCAAAAATCGGGGTGATGCGATGAGAGTGCAAGCGAAGCAGCTTGTGCTCGACTTCATGCAAGATCATCCTAAGTGCCAAGCTGCTGCTGAAGGAATGAAGCAAGCCGAGATCTTTCGGGAGTGTGGATTTGGCTGGGGTGATTATCCGAAGGCTACTTCTTCCAGCCAGCAGTACTGGATAGCTGCTCTGCTTCAAGAGCTCGCAGCAAATGGCAAGGTTGCGCGCGTGCCAGAGTCCAAGTCGTGGCGTTTAGCCGTCCATTCGATCTGAAATACCCAATTTGATGGGTTAACGTCAAATTGCAAAGGCTGCACCCGGCCATGAGCGGTCATCATAAGGGGCCGCACCCAATACACTTCCCTTGGGGGGAAGATCTCTGTAGACGGAAAGGTAACAATAGGCTACTGTCTTCAATCAATGCAGAGACTTTTTCATGGGGTCCGATCCGGATCGGCCAATGATCGGATCGTAAAGTCTTGCGCCTCAATACAGTCTTCAGCTCATGATGGATAGACATGATTTACCAATGCAACGGATGCAACAGAACAACTTTTGAGACGGTCTGCCCTTGGTGCAACAGCTTCCAAACATCACCGTCTGCTCCATTGTTAACTCAGCAGTTGACCCCACTCGATCCCTCTTTCTACCCTGACTTTCAGTATCAGTCCAAAGGACTCATCAAAGATTTTTTGGGCAAGAAAAAAGAGCAGGCACAGTTGAACGATTTACTCAACAATGTACTGAGAAAATACGCGCAGCTTAAGCAACCCTATTTCACGAATTTCATCCATACCACCCGAGAAACCACGTCTATGATCAACGACGTCGGTGTGCCAGGTCCTAGACCAGAAGGGGAATATACTGAACGTGAGCTCTTCAGGGAGGTGCTAATTCGCAAGGGGTTCGATGAACTTGAAGGCTTGCCTTCACTGCTGGATAAGCTGCTTCTGACGACTTCGTTCAACTCAACTTACCTTGGTTTCTCCAGAGAGCTTAGCCGTCACATACAAGCTGACCTGAGTGATACTCTTCGATCATGGATCGACGAGGCTGGAACGACGTTCAGATCCGATCTTGCTCTGTTTTATTATTACCTCTGGGAAAACGATATCTCGTACCCGGATATTCAATTCAACGCTCAGGCCAACGCAACGGTCAATATTCCTCTGATTTCCTTGCCTGCCTTCCGATCAGGGCTGAATCATTGCGAGCGTGTCTACTTCGACATTCTCGTTGAGCGTCTGGGGAGCCAGCTTGAGCACTTCAACCCGAACCGGTTCATCACGATGTATCTGGTGGACGCAATGGACGGGTTCCAGTTCGAAGCCTTCTTGGTGGAAATTTTCCAAACCATCGGTTTCGACGTAAAAGAAACGAAGAAGACGGCTGACCAGGGTGCCGATTTGTTTGTCAGTCGCTTCGGAAAGAACATGGTGATCCAAGCAAAAAATTACACTGGCTCCGTCGGCAATACTGCCGTTCAACAAGCGATCTCGGCCAAGGCGTTCTACGGTTGTGATGAAGCCATGGTCGTAACCAATTCCTACTACACAAAATCAGCCAAGGAGCTTGCTTCCACGGCTGGTGTCCGCCTCATCGATCGTGAAGGCTTGCAGGCCTATCTGGATGATTACAATCAGAAGCTGATTGAGGTCTTCCAGGCTGAATCGGAAGAGGAGGACGAAGAAACGATGGCGTGGTAGGTCGTCGTGTTTACTCGTTCGATTACGCTGTTGTCTTCCTCTGCGGCTTCGCCGCTCCGACGGCCGGCCACCCCAAACGTATCAATTATGAATCCTTACTACATATACGCACTGAAGGATCCTCGTACAACACCTGCTGTACCGTTCTACGTCGGCAAAGGAACAGGAGTTCGGGCGTGGGAGCATACGCTTAAGGTGGACAGCACCCGCAAGGGCAAAAGGATTGCGGAGATTCATGCCGCTGGGCACAGTGGCATGGCTCAACTTGAGCGTTCAATGAAAACCTTTCAAGCCTCAATGATGGCATTGGGCCGCAAGCAGTAATTCGGTGAACTTCTGCTTGCGGCCAGGAGCAGCCGCTCATTCCCATTACTTGACAGTCAGTTGCGAGCTGATAGCAGCCACCGAGTTTCGGCTGGCCAGCGGTTGATGTACGAACGCAGGTAGGCTACGCGATACACTTCGAGCAGAATCGAATTCGCGCCAATGTGAGTCTTATATGACTCCAGTGAGCGAAAATATGGACTTGGTGATGACCCTCGGCTGGAATGACGTCGCCCTGGGAAAGGAGCTCGGGAGGGATGTTTTCATGATGCCAGACTATTTGCTCGGTCTGAAGAAGAGCACAACTGGGCTAACCACAAAGGAGGGAAGTTTCATTGATGTGTGGGAATTTGATGTTCCAACCGATGAGGCCGTTCTTGATGCGTGGGCTTTGAATTTTCGTCAGCAGTACTGCTCTGACGAAGAGTTGCCGATTCTTATGGACGGAACTGGGATGACCGTTGAAGAGTATCTCAACAGCCACGTCTTCCCACACAAGTCAATTTCCCCCGGCCCATCTGTTCGTTCCGGGGACTTCGCGGAATTTCTCATCTCTGACTATCTTGAATATATTCTCGGTTATTGGGTTCCTAGAGGGAAGTATTCGGATAAGGCGAGTAAGGATGAGTCTGTGAAGGGTGTGGATGTCTTGGGATTCTTTGTTCAGGATTCCTCGAAACCAACTCAGAAAGACGCACTGATTGCCTTTGAGGTCAAAGCCTCGCTTTCCGGAAAGAAATACAACGCGCAGCTGCAAAGCGCTGTAGATGACGGGTCGAAGGACTTGTACCTTCGACAGGGATTTACGCTGAATGCTACGAAACGCAGACTGGCCCGGGCAGGCAAAGCTGCCGAGGTTGCCAAGATTTCAAGGTTTCAGAATATTGTTGATAACCCCTATAGCTATTATTCTGGGGCGGTTGCGGTGCTGTCGCACGGCGCTTACGACACAGCCAAACTCTCCGAAACGATAGCCAGCGGACACTCAAATCAGGCCAGCCTTGGACTTATGGTGGTTCGTGCTGGCCTTGTTATGGCGCTCGTCCACGAACTGTACGAAAGAGGCTGCAAATGAGAGCGGGCTTCGACAGTCGCCGCGTTTTCGGGATTACGCGATCAAAGGGGAAAATGTATGAATTTGGCTTGGAAGAGGACCAGCACATACGAGTTCCGCTTGGCACGGACCCTCTTCAACTCTTCCTCCTGGCAATCGGAACGCTCGGCGACGTAGCAGCCCAACTGGCAGACAGTGATTTTCCTCTGGCCCCTCTCCCGCCGGAGCCTCAGGCGGAACTGAATTTTTGCGCGAGCTTCTTTGATGCCGTCCTCGACTCAAGGTTTGCCCCAGAGCTGGATAGGCCGACTTTGCTATTGGCGTCCGCAGCATATTATATCGCTAGGCGCCCCGGTAGTAGCTTGGTTCTTGCGCGCAGAGTTCAAAGTTTAGGGAATGACAACGAGGTCGAAACGCTTCTTCAGTGGTTGCTCCGGGCAGACTGGTCCGAGTACTACCTCTTGGAGAACGACCGTTACGGTAGAAGGCTGTTAGAGATAGGCCGTGCCGTGTCGTCGCATTTCGTATTTGGAGCGGCAACGGAAGCACTCAGCGAACAATTGAAGGAGTTACGCGATCTTGTGTACAAGGTTGGCAGTCCAGAGGAATTGCTTTACGCGGATATTGCCCTTGCTGTTTGCCGTATGCGAGTTGCTGCGTCGGCATGGAAGAGGCTTCCGGAGTTCACAGGGATTTCGGCCGAACAATGGAGTCCTGTGATACGAAAGGGCACATTTCCGAAAGAGCTTTGGCCGTCACAACTCCTTCTGGGGCATAGGGGATTATTTAAAGGTGATTCTGGTTTGATCCAGATGCCCACCAGCGCAGGAAAAACTCGCTCCATAGAAATAATTCTGCGCAGCGCATTTATGGCGAAGCGAACAAAATTGGCGGTAGTTGTAGCGCCATTCCGGGCGCTCTGCCACGAGATTGCCATTTCCCTACGCCAAGACCTGGCAGGTTCCGATATAAAGGTCAATGAACTCTCCGATGCTTTGCAAATCGACTTTCTTGACCAAGTGGCGGAGCTTCTGGGAGGTGCGCCGCCGGAAACCTCATATGTTCTTGTGCTGACTCCAGAGAAGTTTCTCTATGTCTTGCGTCAGTCACCCGAGGCACTTAAACATATCGGCTTGGTTATCTACGATGAAGGGCATCAGTTCGATACAGGCACTCGGGGAATTACCTATGAGTTGCTTCTAACGGAAATCAAATCGCTCTTGCCCAGCGCAGCCCAGACAGTGCTGATCTCAGCCGTCATGAAGAACCCTCAAGCTATCGCTACTTGGTTGATGGGGCAGGAAAGAGGGCAAGTGATTGACGGCGCAACGCTTTTGCCGACTAGTCGGTCGGTGGCATTCGCAAGTTGGGCGGAATCTCTCGGCCAGTTGATGTTTTATGAGAATGGTTACGCGAAACGGGATTACTTCGTCCCGAAGCTGATCAAGGCCACGACTCTCGGTGGATTAAAGCCGGTCGATAGAGATTTTCCGAAGAGAGGGAAGTCTACCGATGTTTCGCTCTATCTTGGGCTGCGCGTAGCTGGGAAAGGTGCTGTGGCGGTCTTCTGCGGAACCAAAGTAATTGCGAACGGAATAGCTAAACGGGCCGTTCAAATTGAAGAGGCGGGGTATTCCGTTGAGTGGCCCGAAGCGCATGCGAATGCAAATGAGGTTCTTGCGCTATGTAAATTAATGGGCGGCAACTTTGGGGTGGACTCACTCCAGACTAAGGCCGCTAACCTGGGCGTGTATACGCATCATAGCAACACACCTCACGGTATACGTCTGGCGCTTGAGCATGCGATGCAAAAGGGGCTCATCAATTTCATTGCATGTACTTCAACACTTGCGCAAGGAGTTAATCTCCCGATTCGGTATTTAATTGTTCAGGGGGTAAACCAAGGGGCAGGCCGGGTGAAGGTCAGGGATTTTCAGAACCTCATTGGTCGGGCGGGACGCGCTGGACTGCACACGGAGGGGGTCGTGATTTTCGCCGACTCCAGTATTTATGATGAGCGTCATGGCGGAGGTAACGGCTGGAAGTTTGACAATGCCGTGGACTTGCTTTCGCCTAATCAGGCTGAGGGGGTGACTAGTTCCCTTTTGCTTCTTCTTTCGCCGTTCTCTTTGTCAAGGACGCTGGAGTGGAGATTCTCAGCTTCCGAATTACTCAATTTAATAGCCGACGAGCCAAGCTGGATTGATTGGTCGAATGGTCTGGCGGCGCAAGCGCCGAAACTCGACGAAGCAAAAAAGAAGGCGTTGGCCAAGACTTTGCTTGGGGACTTGAGCGAGCGCAAGAGAATGATTCATGCGCTCGAAAGCTACTTGATGGCTAACCGTCAAGCGCTGAGTGACGAGGCCTTCGTGCAGCTCGCGGGAGAGCTGGCCCAAAGGACACTCGCATATTCGTTGGCTACGCCTGAAGAGGCCATCAAAGTGCAGGATCTTTTTGGCTTGGTAGCTCAGCAAGTGCAGCTCCTGGAGAGTTCGCCCGCTAAACAGGCATCTTTTGGAAAGACTCTGCTTGGAGTTGAGCAAGCGAAGCGCGTTGAGGAGTGGGGACTCGAGAACCGAGAAGCTCTTTACGGGCTAAGCAGTAACGAAGAATGGTTGGCTGCTGTCTGGCCTCTTTTCGGAGAGTTGTGTGACGATAAGTTTTTCCGCGCAGTCCAGCCCGCATCTGCGGGAAAAGAACTAGCTCTTTCTTGGATTAGAGGAGTCGGGTACGGTGCCATTTTTAAGCAGGCAGGAGAACTTAAGGTAAAAAAGAAGGCTGGTGAGCGCTTCATGAAGGTGAGTGACGACGATGTGCTCAATTTTCTTGAAAACGCTTTAGCGTTCGACTGCGCACTCATTATGGCTGCCTTGGTTCAGTTTCTGTTTGCGCCAGATGATTTTTATACCCCCAACGCTGCTTCAATTGCATCCTTCCAAAAGAGCTTGAAGAACGGGCTACCTGATAGCCTTTCCATGAGCGCATTTGAAGCCGGGTTCGCCGACAGGTTCCTTGCTCAAACCATGCGGGATGCTCTAAGAGCGGATGGATTTGAAGGGGACTATTTCGACTCAGCGAAGGACTCGCATCTTGAGGCCGTTCGCCAAGTGGTGTCAACAACCCCTGCATACTTCGCGCAGTTCGTGGAATAGATCCCGAGAGAACCCATGGCATACGTCATTGGGGACTATTGACCGGCGGGTAGCCTGGATCGCACCGACTATGGTAACCACTCAATGCTGCGAGCGAAGGCGGCACTGATTTACCAGCGTACCAAGAAATTCCGTGCTGTCTAGCAGGTACTTGGGCATAACAAGCTGGAGTCGACGGTGCGCTACTTCGGCATCGAGTTTGATGACGCACTTGAGATTCCTGAGCAGACCGAGATTTAAAAAGTGGGCTGAGGGTTGAATCCGCGTGCAAGGCCCGGGTAACCGAGCGATCGACTGCGGTGTACCCAGTATCTTTCGGCAACGCCGCGCGAACTCCTTTAAATGACTCCTGTTGGACCAGAAATCCGACATGCACGCAAGAATTGAGCGGCGGCAACCCGCAGCGAAGCAGTCGTATGTCTTTGCTAGGTCAAACTTCCGCTTTGGGTCGCTTCCAGCCCGTCAAATCAAGCCTGAAACAGCATACCGACTATCATAAAGAACGAACCAAGATCAGACCTCCAATAGCGTTACAGCCATAGCGAAATAGCCCACAACCCTACTATGACCCTGCGCCGGTACCTCCCCCACCCTACATCACCACATCCCCATCCCTCCCCACAACCACATTCGCCGGCAACGAATCCCCATGCTCTGTCAGCCAGCAGTCAAACTCGTGCCCTATGTGCGTCAACACCGCCTTCTTCACGTTCAGCGAACAAATCGTTTCCAGCGCCCGGGTCAGATCATTGTGATTGCGCGGCGTCTCCGGCAAAGGCCCGTACGAACAATCCAGAACCAGCAAGTCCAGCGGCTGTTCCTGCAACCTGGCCTGCGTGTCGGGCGGCAATCCCACTGTGTCGGTCAGGTAAGCCACACTGCTGATTCCGTCGCTAAACAGATAACCAAAGGTCGGTTTGGAATGATTTAAAGGCAGCGGCGTTAACGAAAAGCCCTCGAACGTCCGCGGCTGGAATGCCGTAAGCTTCTGCGAAAAATCCAGCATGCCGGGGTGTTTGTACAGGTCGGCGAACCCTTCAGGGTCGTCGGGCCCCAATACCGGCAGGCGCATGCCCTTGCCCCAGCGCCAATGCAGCAGTCCCTGCACGTGGTCGGCGTGGTAATGGGTTTGCAGGACGCCGTTTATGCTGCCCGGAGGGAAGCGCTCGGCCAGGTCGGTCAATCCGGAATCCACCAGCCAACGCTGGCCCCCGCACTCAATCAAGGCCGAACACGGACCGCGGCGAAAACGGGTATCGTGCCGCGCCCTGTCGCAGGCCGGACAATCGCAGTTGTACACGGGAACCTGCGACGCATTGGCGGTACCCAGCAGTGTCAGTTTCATGCCGTATGCCGATAATTGAAGGTGTCATGCAGTCCAGGGCGCTCGCTGGCGTCGGACTGTTTCAAGTAAGCATATAGCGTCTGGATGGCGTGGTCCACCTCGTTTGAGTTGTCCACGACCAATACCGGCGCGCCCTTGCTGTCTTCGTCCAGCTCGCGACAAAATCGGGCATTGCGTTCCAGCCGCCTGGAAACTTCTTCGGCATCCTCCCGGCCGCGATCCTGCAGGCGCTGTCGCAGCAGCGCTGGCTCGACAGTCAGCAAGACCGGCAGCAAGTCAGGATATCGCTGGCGCGCCTCGTGAAGATACGCGCGTGAGCCGTTAAGCAATACATCCCAACCTGCCAGCAAGTGATCGTTGATGTCATTGAAAACCCCGTAAGCCAAGCCGTTGGCCCGCCATGCCATGGCCAGGAGTCCGCAAGATTCCATGTGCTCGAACTCGGACAGGCTTACCGATACACAACTGGGTTCGGTCGGTGTGAGCGGCCGGGTCACGATGCGGGGCGCAAGATACGCACTACCGGCCAGCAAATCGGCCACACCCTGCAACACCGTGTCCTTGCCTGAACCGGATGGCCCCATCAGGTAGATGAGTCGACCTGCCATCAGAACACCCTGTTCCCATTGCGCCAGACGCGCTGGACGACAAATTGCTTCTTGTGTTTGCGCACGCGCAGCAGATCGGCGTTAAGTCCGGCGCGGATTTCTCCACGGTCGAGCAAGCCCGCCGCCTGTGCCGGCGCCATGCTGATGGTTGCCACTGCCGCCGGCAGTCCGTAGGCATTGTCCTGGTCCGCCAGCATGCATGCGGCCTGCAGCAGGCTGGCCGGATAATAGTCGCTGGACAGAATATCCAGCACGCCTTGCGACGCCAGGTCGGCCGCGGCCACATTGCCCGAATGCGAACCGCCGCGCACGATGTTGGGCGCACCCATCAACACCTTCAGGCCCATGCTGTGGCTGGCCTCGGCCGCTTCGACGGTGGTGGGAAACTCGGCAATGCACATGCCATACTCCGCCGATTCCCGAGCGTGGTCCAGGGTGGCATCATCATGGCTGGCCACCGATAGCGACCGTTCGCGGCATTCATCGACGATGGCGCGCCGGTACCGGTCGCTGTACTGGCGCGAGTTATCCAACTGCAGGGCGATGAAGGCATCCATGTCGGCATCGTTCAGGTGATACTTGCCTTGATAATATTCGCGGTACTTTTCCAGCTTCACGAATTGCCGCTGGCCGGGTGAATGGTCCATGACAGATACCAGTTGAACCAGCGGGTTTCCCACCAATTCATGGAACATGTCCAGCGTCTTGGCGTGGCTCAGCTCGCAGCGCAAATGCAGGCGGTGCTCGGCGCGCGTGTGGCCCTGGCTTTGCGCATGGGTGATGGCGTCCAGCATGACCGGCAATTGCTTCAGGCGATCCCCTTTCGGATTCACGTCACCGATGGCCAGGGCGTCGAACACCGTGGTAATGCCTGCGGAAATGACTTGCGCATCATGCGCCAGCACGGCCGATTCCGAGGGCCAGTCCACACCTGGCCGCGGATTCATGTATTTTTCCAGGTTGTCCGTGTGCAGTTCAATAAGCCCGGGCATCAGGTAGTCGCCGTTCAGGTCTTCGGCCTGCGGCAGTTGGCTGCGGCCTTCGCTGACGTCGTGGATGACGCCATCGCGCACGGCCACGGTCCCGACAAACAAATCAGTGGCGGTCACCACCCGGGCGTTGGTGAAAATTTGTTCAGCTTGCATGAGCAGGCTCCTCAAGAGACATGTCCAGATAGCAATCCGCCATGCCCTCGCGCGCCTTCGCGTCGTGAGAGATGGCGATCAGCGCCGAGCCGGCGGACTTGGCTTCCTCAATCAATTCCAGCACCACGGCCCGGTTCGCATCGTCCAGCGATGCCGTGGGCTCATCCAGCAACAGCAAGGGCCAGGGCACCATGAAGCCGCGGGCAATATTGACGCGTTGCTGTTCGCCGCCCGAGAACGTGCCGGGCGCCAGCGACCACAGGCTTTCGGGCAGATTCAGGCGTGTCAGCAGCGTTGTGGCGCGTTCTTGCGCGTCGGCGCGATCCATGCCGCGCGCCAGCGCGGGCTCCATCACCACGTTCAGGCAGCTTACGCGAGGAATCACGCGCAGGAACTGGCTGACATAGCCCATGGTCATGCGGCGTACGGCAAGCGTCTGCCGTGGCTCCGCGCCCACCATTTCCAGCACCTCGCCGGCATGATGAAGCCGGATGCTGCCGGTGCTGGGCAGGTAATTTCCATAGAGGGTGCGCATCAAGGTGGACTTGCCGGCGCCGGAGCGGCCATGCAGCACCAGGCAGGTGCCGGGCTGCACGGCGAAGCTAAGCTTGCGCAAGACGTTCAGTACTGTCCCATGCTGCTGGTGCAGCGTAAAGGCTTTGGACAGGCCCTTCACTTCCATAACGGGTGTCATGTTTTTTCCTCAAGGCTGCAGGACGGACGAAACCAGCAACTGGCTATAAGCATGTTGTGGATCGTCAAGTATTTGGTCGGTCAAGCCGGCTTCGACCACGTGGGAACGGCGCATTACCATCAACCGGTCGGCCAGCAAGCGGGCCACGGCCAGGTCATGCGTCACGATGACAACGGCCAGTTGAAGTTCACGGACCAGGCCGCGCAGCATGTCCAGCAGGTGCGCCTGCACCGAGACATCCAGGCCGCCGGTGGGCTCGTCCATGAAAATCAGGCGCGGACTGGACACGAGGTTGCGGGCAATCTGCAGCCTCTGCTGCATGCCGCCGGAGAACGTGCGCGGCAGGTCATCGATACGCTGGGGATCGATCTCCACCTGATCCAGCCACGCCAACCCGGCCTTGCGCAGTTCGCCATAATGGCGCACGCCCTGGGCCATCAGGCGCTCACCAATATTGGCGCCGGCCGATACGCCCATGCGCAATCCGTCGCGCGGGTTCTGTTCTACAAAACCCCATTCGGTGCGCAATAGCGTGCGTCGATGCGCCTCGCTTGCCGCATATAGGTCGACATTGCAATTGTCGCGATCGCGGTAGAACACCGATCCGCGGTCTGGAGGCAGCCGGCCGGACAGCACGCTGAGCAGCGTGGACTTGCCCGAGCCCGACTCGCCCACGATGCCCAGCACCTCGCCGGGATACAGGTCAAAAGATACGGCCTGGCATCCCTTTTCCGGGCCGTACAGCAAGGTCAGGTCACGTACCGATAAAAGCGGACTCATTGCATGGCCTCCTGGTTCGCGCATCGTTCCTGGCAGTAGTCCGTGTCCGAACATACGAATTCGCGGTTTCCGTGGTCGTCGACGATCAGTTCATCGAGATAGGACTCGCTGCTCCCGCAGAAGGTGCAGCTGTGATCCCACTTCGGGATCTCGAAGGGGTAGTCCTGGAAATCCAGGCTTTCCACCTGCGTGTAGGGCGGCAAGGCATAGAGGCGCTTCTCGCGCCCTGCCCCGAACAACATCAATGCAGGACTCATATTCAACTTGGGATTATCAAATTTCGGTATGGGCGACGGATCCATGACGTAACGATCATCGACCATGACCGGGTAGGCATACGTGGTGGCGATGTGTCCATACCGGGCAATGTCTTCGTACAGCTTGACGTGCATGACGCCATAGTCGTTCAGCGCATGCATGGCCTTGGTCTCGGAATCCGACGGCTCGATAAAGCGCAAGGGCTCGGGAATGGGCACCTGGTAGACCACGATTTGCCCCTTGTGCAGCGGCGTTTCCGGAATGCGGTGGCGGGTCTGGATGATGGTGGCCTCCACGGTACGCTCGGTGGTCGCCATGCCGGCTGTTCGTGTAAAAAAGCGCCGTATCGACACCGCATTCGTGGTGTCATCGGCCCCCTGGTCGATGACTTTGAGCACGTCGTCGTGACCCAGTATGGCCGCGGTCACCTGCATGCCGCCGGTTCCCCAGCCATAGGGCAGCGGCATTTCGCGGCCGCCGAAGGGCACCTGGTAACCCGGAATGGCCACGGCTTTGAGCAAGCCGCGGCGCAGGCTGCGTTTGGTCTGTTCATCGAGGTAGGCAAAGTTGTAGCCCGCGACGATCTCGGCATTTTGTATTGCTGTACTCATGCTCGTTTCTCCTGCTTTAGGTCCGATACGCCGGCCGCAGGCTTGCGCAACTGACGGATAAGGTCGAGCTCGGATTGGAAATCAACGTAATGCGGCAACTTCAAGTGCGAGACGAAACCGGCCGCCTCCACGTTGTCGCAATGCATCAGCACGAACTCCTCTTGCTGGGCAGGTGATTCGATATCCTCGTTGTACTCATCGGCGCGCAAGGCGCGATCGACCAGCGCCATGCCCATGGCCTTGCGCTCGGCATAACCGAAAGCCAGTCCGTAACCCCGTGTGAACTGGGCCGGCTGATCCTTGCTGCCCACGAACTGGTTGATCATTTCGCATTCGGTGACTTCGATGTCGCCCAGCAATACGGGAAAGTCCAGCTCCTCGGGCTCGACCCACACCTCTATGTCTCCGATACGGATTTCTCCCGCAAAGGGGTGATTGCGTCCATAGCCGCGCTGAGTCGAATAGGCCAGCGCCAGGAGAAACCCTTCATCGCCGCGAGCCAGCACTTGCAGTCGCTGCGCACGCGTCGACGGAAAATCGAGGGGCTGGCGGGTGATATCGGGGACCTCGGCCGTGCTGTCTTTATCGACCGCCAGCAGGCCTTCATCAGCCAGCATATCGACCACCCGGGGACATGCTGGCTGCTGCACGGGTTCGATCGGGGAATCGGGCGTTGGCAGCGCAGCGCCTTCAGCCAGCAGGGTGAAATCCAGCAGGCGATGGGTGTAGTCGAAGGTGGGACCCAGCAACTGTCCGCCGGGCAGATCCTTGAAGGTTGCCGAGATGCGGCGATCCAGGACCATGTTTTCCGTCTGCACGGGAATACTGGCCATGAAGCGGGGCAGCGTGGTCCGATAGGCGCGCAACAGGAAGATGGCCTCGAGCAGATCACCCGCCGACTGCTTGATCGCAAGCGCGGCAAGCTCTTCGTCATACAGGGAGCCTTCACCCATGACGCGCGCCACGGCCAACGGCATCTGCTGGCGTATCTGCTCCACGCTCAGCTCAGGTACCGATGCATCGCCCCGCCGCTTGGCCGCCAGCAAGGCATGGGCGTTATCGATGGCTTTTTCGCCACCCTTTACGGCAACATACATCAGTTCACCTCCGTCATGGTGTAGCGCACGCGCGTGCTGCGCGGCAAGGCCACCAGCCTGGATCCGCTGGTGAAGAAAATATCCAATCCTTTTGGAAAGGCGCAGAACGTCTTGCGCTGCGTCCAGAAGTCGGGTGCCACGGGCACGTTCAGCACCCTCTCCTGCTGTATTCCGGGACCCTGCCACGCCACGGCCGAGCCGTGCTCGAGGCTGCTCAACTGAACGATGAGCGTGCAGGATTGATCGGGGTCGCGATCTGTGCCGTTGTTGAATTCGTGGAGATCGACCAGATCGTCTTCCGTCAACAAGGCGAATGCCGCAAGACGTCGATCACTGACTACGGCGCAACCGCAGTGGAACGCCAGGTTGGCGCGCAAGGCCGGCGTATCCAGGGCGTCAGACAGCCAGACCGCTGTATCGGCGTCGAACAGGCTCAGGCACAAGGCGTATGCTGCGGGAGAGATGTCGCCCAGTGCGGGCGCGCCATCCAGGACCTGTATCGTTCCAGGCTCCGACATGGCGGTCAGCGCAAGGCGGAATGCCTGCTGCGACTGGGCAATGGGTTCGGCAAAAGCCGGTAAAAGCAAGGTGTCGTTCATCAGTCCTCACCCCGCAACAATGTCATGAAATCCACTTTGCTCGTGGCAGCCTGCGCCGTCTTGATGCCTCGTCGCACGGATTGTTCCTGCTCCAAAGGGGTAATCAACGCATCCAGCCAGTGCTGGTGCTGCTCGCCCTGTAAATGGGCATCGGCCAGCGCGGCCAATTCCGCATGCGGCTTACTGCGGCCCGCCACATAACTGTGTCCGATGCGTCCGTTGTCCAGCTGCACAACGCAACGGGTTACGGTCATCTCGCCAAGGTTGAAGGCCGCCCCGCTGGCGCCCATGCGGCCGCGCACCATCACCATGCCTGTTTCGGGCGGGCGGATCAGGCGGTAGCCGGGTTCGCGCAGCTGCGAACCGTAGGCATCGAGCTGCCGCCCCGCGCGGGCGAGCACACTCATCCATTGCTGGCGCCGACCAGCGCTGGCGCCGTCGGTCTTCACACTACTGTTCATGCTGATCTCCGGAAATGACGTGATACTTGAAACGATCAGCCCGGCTGATCGAATTCGATAATTCAAAAGGCTGGCCCTGCGCATCGCGGGAAAGCGTCCGTATGCTCAGCACGGGTGTGTGCCGGGGCATCAGGAGCTGCAGCGCCTCTTGCTGGGAAGGCGCCCGGGCACCGATCAAGGTCGACGCGCGTGTGAGCGCAATGGCTTTTTGTTCCAGGTGCGAGCGCAGTGACCCGCCCTGATAGGCATCCAGCGCCTGTGCCCGCCGTGAAGGAAAACAATGGACGATGAGGCTGATGGGCAGTTCATTGAGCAGGCGCAAGGTCGTGATCTCCACCACCTGCTCCTGTCCGCTCAGGGCCAGTTCCTTCGCTTCATCGGCCTTGGCGGGGCGCTGGCTGCGATTCAGCAGCACGGCTTGCGAACGCAAGCCCATCCCTGCCAGCGTCTTGCTGTACGTGCTGCCGGCGTGCACCGGATAGACGATGGGCGTAGGCAACACGCAGGTGCCCCGGCCCTGGTGCCGCAGGACGCGCCCTTCGGCAACCAGGACGTCCACGGCACGCCGCAAGGTATGGCGATTGACCGCGTAGCGTTGTGCGAGTTGAAGCTCGGAAGGCAGGTAATCGCCCGCCACGTAGCCCTCAATTTCATTACGCAATGCATCGGCCACTTCCAAATACCGCGGCCCCGCTTGTCTAGACATGTTCATATCAAATAATGGGTGCATGGCACCCCTGGTTTCTTAGATGAAGTGCTTGCGCAAACGCTGCGAAATAATGTCGATGAGGCTGACGACCGCGATGATGATGATCAGGATGGCGCAGGTCTGCGCCAGCTGGAATCCTCGTATGGCCTCCCAAAGCGTCACGCCGATGCCGCCGGCCCCAACCATGCCCACTACCGTGGCGGACCGTACGTTGGACTCGAAGCGGTACAAGGCATAGGAAATCCATAGCGGCAGCACTTGCGGGATGACGCCGTAGATGACTTCCTGCAATGCACTGGCGCCGGTTGCCCTGACGCCCTCCACAGGGCCGCCGTCGATAGCCTCGACCGCCTCGGCGAACAGCTTGGCCAGGACACCCGTCGTGCCGATGAACAAGGCCATCACCCCGGCAAAGGGCCCCAGGCCAACCGCCACCACGAACAGCATGGCAAAGACCATTTCATTGATGGAACGAAACGCATCCATCAAGCGGCGAAGCGGGTGGGCTATCCACCATGGGGCAATATTCTCGGAGCACAGGATGCCCAGCGGTATGGAACAGATGATTGCCAGGACAGTGCCCCACAAGGCGATCTGCACCGTGATGATCATTTCAGCGACATAGGTTTCCCAGTAGCGGAAATCGGGCGGGAAGAAATCGGCCGCAAACGTACGCATGTTCTCGGCATCGCGCCACAGCATGGCGGGATTCATTTCCGCACCTTCCCAGGACCAAGCCAGGATGACGGCCAGCAGGACCCAGGTCGCCCATTGATACCAGGGACGTTTAAGCTGTGGGTCGGGCAAGCCGGTGGACGTTATAGCTGTCATGTGATGGGTATTCCGAAATCAAAGGGTGTCTTTGTCCGGCCAGGCGCCGGACAAAGACATGAGCCAATTACTTGGCGCTGGCCAGCTTCTTGTCCAACGTCTCCATGCGCGCGTTCAGCTTTTCCAGGCTGGCATCGATCTCTTTCAGTTTGGCCTGCTTTTCGGCGGCGCCGTACGTGGCGTCAGCGGCCAACTGACTGCGCTGCTTGAACAGTTCGAGCTGGCGGATAGGCAGCAGCTGGTCATCGTTCGAGGCCTTGAACTTGCCCCATTGCAGGCCGGCCAGAACGGCCAGCTCTTCTTTATTCCCGCCATAGTTGGTGAAGAAATCTTTGACCTTCTTCTTGGTTTCTTCCGGCAGGTTCTTGCGCCATACGATGGGGTCGGCAGGAATCAATGGCGATTTCCAGATCACTTTCAACTGGGCCGCCTTGGCCGGATTGGTTTCCTCCAGACGCTCCATGCCTTCGGTATTGAACGTAGCCACATCGACTTGCTTGTTCGCAACGCTGAGTGCATTGACTTCGTGGCTGGCGTTCAAGGTGCGCTTGAAGATCTTGCTGGCGTCGACATCATTCTTGGCGAAAACGTAATAGCCCGGCACCAGGTAGCCGGAGGTCGAGTTGGGGTCGCCATTGCTGAATGTAAGATTCGCGGCATTCTTGAGCATGTCGTCGACCGAGGCCAAGGTGCTGTCTTTGTGCGCAATCAACAGGCTCCAGTAGCCCGGATTGCCATTGGCGGCTACCGTTTGCGCGAAAATCTCGCCGCCGGCGCGATCGACGGCCTCCATGGCGGATTTATTACCGTACCAGGCGACATCCACCTTGTTGAAACGCATGCCCTGGATGATGCCGGCATAATCCGGCGCAAAGAAAGCATTGATCTTCATGCCGGTATGCTTGCTCATTTCCGCAAGAAACGGATCCCACATGCCTTTCAGGTTCTGCGATGATTCTGTCGAGATGATGCCGAAATTCAGTTCTTTTGTTTCGGCGGCATGGGCGTGGCTCATCATGGCCATGCCGGTTACGGTGGAAGTCAGCAGAACGCGCTGTATGGCTTTAAACATGTCAATACTCCAGTAGTGCTTCATAGCTTGCCGAGTCGGTTGTCTAGACAAGTACGTTAAAAAGAACAGCTTGATTCAACACGGCTATCAGGCTGCAATCAAAGACATGGAAGGCCGCGCCGGTAGCCGCGCGGTATGGCTGGCCAGGACCAGGGATGTATCAAGGTCGCCGCCATAAAGATCGTTGAGGAACACGCCGTCCAACGCATCGACCGATCCATCGAAATGAATGTGCCCGGATTTCAACGCAACAACCCGCTTGCAATACCGCGCGGCGTAGTCGACCTGATGCAGGGTGACCACTACGGTCTTTCCGTCTTTCTCATTGATGTCGGCAAGAATGTCCATGACCTTGCGCGCCGACTCTGGGTCGAGTGAGGCAATAGGCTCATCGGCCAGGATGATTTCGGCTCGCTGGGTCAGCGCCCGTGCTATGGCTACGCGCTGTTGCTGGCCGCCGGACAAGGTCGACGCGCGGCGATGCGCATAGTCGGCCAAGCCCACCCTTTCCAGGGAAGCCATGGCAAGCTGCTTTTCCTCTGGTGTGAACATGCCCAGTGATCCACGCCAGCGAGGCATGCGACCCAGGCAGCCCAGCAACACATTGCGCAACACGCTCAGCCGTCCGACCAGGTTGAACTGCTGGAAGATGTAGCCGATGTCGGCACGCAGACGGCGAACCTGGCCGTTGAGCTGGCCGCCGGACTGAACCGATCTACCCATTACACTGATTGAGCTGCTGCCATGCTTGTCGCCGCAGGCGAGGCCCGACAAATGACGCAACAAGGTCGACTTGCCGGATCCGGATGCACCGATCAGTGCCACCATTTCACCGGGCTGCACGGCAAGCCCCATATTGAACAAAACCTGTTTACCGCCGAAGCTTTTGTTCAAGCCCTCGACGCGGATCACTGAGTTCATTCACCTACTCCCAAAAAGCCAGACGACACAGATCGCCTTTGATGACCCGCATCTTAGGCACGGCGCATGACATCGGGATTAAACTGCGATGACGTTTTCATGACAGCCTGCCGGGCAGGCATCCATATTGCACAGTCATATATTCTTCTGAGGCTCACCCAATGGCGACTTTAGCGTTCGACCACCTTGTCCTTATGTTGCGCGACCGACTGACCGGGCTGGCGCCGCGATTCGAAAAAGACGGCTATTGCCTGACCGACCTCGCCCGTCATAATCTCGGCTCGGTCAATCGCCTTATCACACTGGACGACAGCTACATCGAGTTGCTGGGCTGGCCTGAAGGTGCCCCACCGGCCCGCAAGGAAATAGCCGATTCACCGGCAGGGTTGGATGCGCTGGTATTTCGCAGCACGAACGCGCAGCAAACCTACGAGTACCTCAAGGACAACGGGTTTGACGTCAACCCCGTCCAGAGACTCGAGCGGCCTATAGAATCGGCCGGGAAACAGGCGACTGCCCGCTTTGATACCGTCCGGTTCGCGACCCAGCCCATCCCCGGATTCCGGGTATATTTCTGTCAACACTTGACGCCGGAATATGTGTGGGTCGATAACTATATGAAACATGCGAATGGCGCCAGGACACTCAGTGATATTCTTATCGTATCCGGCGAACCGCATTCGGATGCGCAGTCGCTTGCCGTGCTGGCGCAAGCCGATGTGCGGGCCGACGACAATGGTGACTATGAAATAACACTGCCCAACACGCGCATGCGTGTGCGCCGCGATCCGGCGGCAACTCAGGCCCGCATCGAGGCGGCTTGGGTTGCCGATGAGCACGGCGCGCGCCAACTATTCAACACACGGCTTGATCAATTTGTGTAAACCGCCACAACCAAGAGGAAAAACAATGACTCGATTCTTCACGCAAAAAAAACCCAAAGGCGCTCTCCTTAAAATAGGCGCTTCCTGCCTGCTGGCCCTGTCCATGGCAGCTGCGGCCAGCGCAGACGACGCGCCCATCCGGCTGGTTGTGCCCTTCCCACCCGGAGGAAGTACCGATATTGCATCCCGGATTATCCAGCCCAAATTGGCGGAGTTGCTAGGCCGCACCGTAGTCGTCGAGAACAAGCCGGGGGCAGCCAGCCAGATCGCCACCCAGTACGTGACCCGTTCCAAACCGGACGGCACCACCTTGCTGGTCAGCTTCGACACGCACGCCATCAATCCCATCATCAAGCCGGATTTGCCTTACGACACGTTCAAGGATCTGCGCGGCATTGCGTTTGCCCTGCGGTTTCCGCTGGTTATCGGGGCGTCCACGGCTACTCCCGGCAATAACCTGAAGGAGTTCCTGGCGGTTGCCAAGGCGGAGCCTCAAAAATTTAGCTATGCCTCGACAGGCGCCGGATCATTGAACCACCTGGCCGCTGAAGACCTTAAGCGCCGGGCGGGTGTTGACATTCTTCATGTCCCCTTTGGAGGTGGCGGGCCAGCCGTGCAAGCGGTGCTGGGCAAGGTCGTCAATTTCACGATGCTCAGCTATGCGGCGACAAAGTCCAATATTGCTGCCGGGAAAATCAAGCCTCTGGCAGTGACGGGTACGACGCGCCTGCCAGACCTTCCCGATACACCCACCGTCGCGGAATCAGGCTTCCCGAACTATGAAGCTTATTCATGGATAGGTATTTTCGCTCCCGCCGCTACACCTGACGACGTTTCCAATAACCTGACCAAAGCCTTCCAGGAAGCCCTTAACGATAAAGAGGTCAAACAGAAGCTGACCGCCCTGGGCTTCGAAGTGATCGGCACCGATGGGGCAAGCGTGGACGACTACACCGTCGAACAATACAAGCGCTGGGACAAGTTCGTGAAAGAGACTGGGCTTTCTCTGACCAACTAAGCCCCGATCGGCTATAAAAAAAGGCTGAGCCCTGTGCAATACAGGACTCAGCCCAGTTCGACCCCGTGTCTACTGTCCCGCTACAAGCGGTCAGTGCAAAACTACTATTTTGCGGAACGGGTGATCGCGCCGCCGGCTCTGCTTATATCTTCGCCCGCACCTGCTACGGTATTGCAACCGGCCAAGGCAAAACAGCCCAACAAGGCTAAAGCGGCAAGAATTTTGGTAGCCATGATTTCCCTTTTTACTAGAAGTGTTTTTAATGACAAGGTGCTTGGTACTGGAACGAAATCAGGCGATTTTTACGCGTAGCTCGCCCAGGCCGGCAACCGAGCCCACCAGCGTATCGCCGGCCACGACCGGACCCACGCCTTCTGGGGTACCCGTGAAGATGATGTCGCCGGCCTTCAGCTCGAACAGGCCTGAAAGATAAGAAATGGATTCGGCAATATTCCAGATCATTTGCGTCAAGTCGCTGGACTGCTTGACGGTGCCGTTCACGCTCAGCGAAATCGGACCGGCGTCCAGTGTGCCGACCTTTTCCCGCGGATGCAGCGGGCCGACGGGTGCCGACTGGTCGAACGCTTTGCCCACTTCCCAAGGACGACCCTGCTTCTTGGCCTCGCCCTGCAGGTCGCGTCGCGTCATGTCCAGGCCAATGCCATAACCCCACACACATTCAGCGGCCTGCTCCACAGTCAGGTCACGGCCGCCCTTGTCCAGCGCCACCACCAGCTCGATCTCGTAATGCAGATTTGACGTTTTAGGGGGGTACGGCATGGTGCCGGTCTGGCCATCTGCGACGGTCAGGAGCGCGTCGGCGGGCTTATTGAAGAAAAATGGTTCTTCACGACCGGTAAAGCCCATCTCCTTGGCATGCTCGGCATAGTTGCGGCCGACGCAATACACACGCCTTACGGGGAAGACGGCGTCCGACCCGGCTACGGGGATGGCATAGACAGGGTGTGCGGGAATGACTGTATTCATTTACTTATCACCTTTGCTGAAGCGTTGAGCGCCATCACGAATTTCTTTGAGCGCCGATTCTGGACCTTCCCAGCCCTTGACCTTGACCCATTTTCCTTTTTCGAGATCTTTGTAGTGTTCGAAAAAGTGCTGGATGCGGGCGAGATCTTCCTGGGGCAGGTCTTCCGGCTTCTGGATATGGCGGTACGGAGGGTACAGCTTGTCGACGGGAACCGCCAGGACTTTTGCGTCACCGCCGGCCTCGTCGTCCATGATCAGTACGCCAATGGAGCGGCAGCGTATTACCGCGCCGATCTGGATCGGGAACGGGGCCAGTACCAGCACGTCAACCGGGTCGCCGTCATCGGATATGGTCTGCGGAATATAGCCATAGTTGCACGGATAATGCATGGCCGTCAGCATGAATCTGTCGACGAATACGGCGCCGGAGTCTTTGTCGACTTCGTACTTGACCGGGTCCGCATTCATGGGGATCTCGACAATGACATTGAATTCGTCTGGCAAGTTGCTGCCGGCGGGTACTCGGTCTAAGCTCATACTTCGTTCAACCTCAAATATATAAAAGTAAAGAGAAAATCAGTATCTTTCCGGGCCGCGACGCGGACGGTCGGAAGTTTGCGACAAATCAACACCTGGAATTGGCGCACTGTCGAAATACTCGTCCAGGCCGGAATCGGAAGCCGGCGTACGATCATGCGAGACGGCCGGCTTCATATCGGCGGGCGGCCGTGTCAGCAAGGGCTCCGACCCGATCACGTCCTCGCCCATGAAATCGGCTGCGCTGGCTGCAACGGGCACCTCGGCATGGCGGGCCACGCTGGTCTCAGGAATACTTTCGACGTCGATAAGCGTCGGGTCGCCACGCGTATCGGCGGCGGGCAACGCGCGGCTGGCCGGCAGTACGGGAAGCACTCCCGCCACACCGGACGCCAAGCGCCAATGAGTCATGGCGTCGCCCGCGCGGCCAAGTCGATCGTACAGATTACCGAGCAAGGCATGGATGCGCATATCGCTGCGGATCTTCATGCTGCGCAACAAATAATGCTCGCCCTGCCCCCACAATTCGCCGGTCAGGCATAGATTGCCCAGGGCCGCCAGCAATGCGGAATCGTCGGGATGCGACTTGAGCCAGACCTCGGCCTTGCTCAAGCGGCGCGCGACGTGTTCGGCCGGGCTTTGCGAGTAAGCACTTAACAAACGCGCGTCCAGCTTGACGTTAATGGCTGCTTCGAGAATCTTCGATGCTTCGTCGTAGTTTGCCTGCGAAGTTTGAATGGCGGCGCCCGCCAGCGCAATGTCCGGCAGGACGCGCTCTTCGGCCTTCAAATCACCCCAGATGGACTTGAATCCCTCGGGACCACCTGCATGCAAGCGCGCCGCCGCCGACGTCTCGATCAGCTGCATGGCTTCCGTCTTGTCGATAACGCCACGGCGCAATAGCAAGCGGGTGAGTTCGTAGACACGGTCGTGGTTACGCAGCTGGCGGTGGGCACGCAACAGCAGGCGTGTCGCATGGAAATAACGCGAGCTCGCGTCCTGCAGAGGCTGCAACAGCACCAATGCGTCCTGCGGGCGATTCTGATCCAGGTACATTTCGGCAGCTACCGTAGCAGCCGCCTCCCGCAAGCGCGGATCATTGCCGGCGGCATCCTGCGCAAGCGCCAACGCCTGGTCGCGGCGGGTGAATTCGCCAAGGTGATGTGAGGCGCGTGCCGACGCCAGGCCGGCCAGCACCTTGCGGTTGCTGGATCGTGTACGTCCGAGCAGCTTGGATAGCTCTTTTTCCGCCTCGGTGTAGCGGCCCTCGAGTACATTGATCCAGCCGTTTTCCAACAAGTGGTGATCGCGATTCTCGGCGCGTAGACTGCGCCAGGAGCGAAAACGCTCGGGACCGCCGGAGATCCATGCCAATACCCGAAGCACGACATACAAAATGATGAAAGCGGCCAATATAAGCAAGACCGCAAGGGTCAGCGACAGTTCGATGCGCCAGGGTTGCGCAATGATAAGTACATTGCCACTATGGTCGCGCAAGAGCAGGGCCAGCGCTACAGCGGCCACGAATACGAGCAGGGTCCAGAACCAGGTTCTCATTGTTTATCCCCGAAGCCTGGTAGTTGCCGCGGCGGCAGACTGTGCATGAGGAGCAGCGGAAGACTGGGTCTGCGCTCCAGGCGACTCAGGCGCTTGTGATTCAGGCGGCGATGACTCAGGCGGCGATGACTCAGGCGGCGATGACTCGGGTGCCGGTGATTCGGGCAGAGGCCGTGACTCCAGACCTGACTGCGGCTCTGGCGTCGCCGGAGCCTGGTCGGGTGCAGCCTCTTCGGGCACGGCGGCTGGAGCCGCTTCATCGGTAGACGGGATGGATCCGTTCTGGGCCGATTTTGCATTGGCCTCACGTAGCGCTTGCACGGCCTGCAGGCTATTGGCAACCGTAGGGAGCTTCAGTTCGATGGAGGTATCGGCCATCTGGCGCGCCAGCTTGAGGGCGTGCCGACTCGGTTGCGCCTTCGGGTCGTAGCGGCTTTCAATGGCCTTGACCAGCGCAGCGGTCTCGGATTCCCATACCTTGGGCTGGCGCATCATCAGCGCCAGCTGCGCCGTCATGATGCGCAAACGCAGATTCTCGCGAAAGCGTGTTGCCTGATCCGGAGACATCAACAAAGCGACGGGGTCGTCCACCCGCCGTACGGCGATGAACTGGCCGAGATCCTGGCGCACCGACGTCCAGGCATCACGCGACCAGTCATCCATCGTGGCCAGCGTTTTTTTCCACCACGGCGCATTCGCGTCGACATCATCACGACTCTTGCTAGACGCTTGCGGCGCGCCCGCCTCTGAACCGCCATCAACAACACCAGGCGCGGCGTCGTCAGGGACCAGCAATGGCGCATCGCTGACCAACGCGGCAAGTTCGTCAAGCTGTGTGGACAACAGCGCCACATCCACAGTCGATGCGGCACGCAGGCGCTCAAGATCGCCATTGATCGTCTGAAGCAGTGAGGCAAGTCCGGGGCGGTTAGCCCTTGCCAATTGTGCCTGTGCCGTTTCAAGCGAGATGACCGCATTTGCGACATTGCCGCTAAGCTGCAACTGTTGCTGAGCGATAGTAAGCAAGTGATCGATATCGTTGATCAACACCAGGTCGGAGCCGCTGTCGGTAAGCGTGCGGAAAGCCTGCTCCAGGCTTCCGACCTGTTCCCGCGATTCGTCGAGGGAACTACGCAGGGCATCGAGCTGAGCGGTTTGACCCTCCAGCATGGACAGCGCTTGGCGGGCCTGCTCGGCGGCCTGGTTCGCCATGCTGGTGCTGCGCTCCACCTGCGTGGCCAGATCCGCGGAGGACTGCCGGAACTGTTTCTGCTGATACCAGACGGCGGCACCCAGTGCCACGGCGATCAGCAAAAGAATGACGAATGCCGGTATTAGGACCGGCCGGGACTTTTTAACGGGCGATCTCTTGTTGGCCGAAGCATTGATTGCTGGACCAGGGGTAGCCGAAGCGCTTGGAGTGGAGGCCTGGGCTGCTTGCGAAATCTCGGGTTTTTTATCAGTCATGGCCAGATTGTAATCCTAGGAGTATTTCTTAACGCGACGCCATCTGGCTGATGGCCAGAAATATCGAGTCGTCACTCGGTGAGCATACTTTTACCATTGGCGGTTCTACATTACCAGTGGCGCCAAGCACGGATTGTAAACGGCTGGCGATGCGTTCATGTATCGCGACGAAACGGGATCGACCCCATGCACGGCTCAGGCCCAATCGCGAAATATTGGCATGTATCGCATCGACACTTTCACTGCTCGTCAACAGGAATACGCAGGATTCCGGCACAGCCATCGCCTGGGACAATGCCGCGGCCTGGCTGGAATTCCACAACGTCGGTTCACGTCGGTACAGGGCCAGTCGGTCGACGTCGATGCCCATGCGCTCGCATTGCTCGCCCAACCATTCGCGTCCCGACTCGCCCCTGACGATCAATACCTTGCGGATGGCAGGGAGCCGGGGCTCCAGGCATTGCCACAACGCTTCCGAGTCCTGGTTCCGAGCAGTCGAATCGGGATGCACGATTTGGGCATCCTGGATAAAGGACGAGTCATAAAGAGGCTGGGCGCTGGATCTTCCGACGGTCGCGGCCAGTGTGCGCTCCGGCCAGGCCTGGCCGGAAGACTGGCCAACCAGCAAATCCAGATAAAGACGGGCGGCATTGCGACTTACAAAGACGACAAGATCGTAGTCACCCGGCTTTGGCATGCACTGGCCCGGCTGCACCAATGGTCGGATTGCCAGGGCCGGCAGCGCCAGCGGCTGCCAGCCGGCGGCCAGCGCGCGTGCCGCCAACTGGTCGTTCCTACCGTCGGGCCGTGTAAGTACCACGTTGACGTTCATGATCGCATCAGCCGAAAAAAGGCCGCCACGTATCAGGAGGCCGTATCCGGAGACAAGAGCCGGGACAAGATGTCGTTGGCCCCTTTTTGCAGGAGTTCCCGGGCTGCTTGCTCGCCCAGCTGCACTGCCGACGCGGCGGGTCCGTGCACATGGGAACGCACGATGCGCGACCCATCCGGTTCGGCAACGAGCGCATCGAGATGCAGCACACCGCCGTCCAGCCTGGCGTAGGCCGCCAACGGCACCTGGCATGACCCGCCCAGAACGCGCGAAACCGCCCGCTCGGCCAGCGCGCACGCTGTTGTATCTGGACAGGCCAGCGGTGCCAGCCAGCGATGCATGTCATCGCGGCTTTCAAGGACCTCGATACCCAATGCGCCCTGGCCTGCAGCGGGCAAACTTTGCTCGACTGGCAAACAGCTGCGAATACGAGACTCGAGCCCCAGTCGCTTCAAGCCCACGGCAGCGAGGATGATGGCAGCGTACTCGCCGCGATCAAGCTTGCCCAGGCGCGTATCAAGATTGCCGCGCAGCGCTTGTATTACCAGTTGAGGATACTGCTGGCGAATTTGCGATTCCCGGCGCAGGCTTGACGTACCGACAACGGCACCGGGCGGCATGTCGTCCAGCGTTGCGTAGTCGTTGGAAACGAAGGCATCGCGCGGGTCGTCGCGTTCGAGTATGACGGGCAAGGCAAACGGGCTTTGCATGTCGACCGGAACGTCTTTCAGGGAATGAACGGCAAGATCGGCACGGCCATCGAGTAGAGCCGTTTCCAGCTCTTTGACGAACAGGCCTTTTCCGCCGATCTTTGATAAGGTGCGATCCAGGATTTGATCGCCCCGGGTTGTCATGGTCAACAATGTGACCTGACATCCGGGATAGACAGCCTGCAGGCGATCGCGCACGTGTTCGGCTTGCCACAAGGCCAGCCGGCTGGCACGCGTCGCAATGACCAGCGTAGCGGGAGCTGGAATCATGCCTTAGCCTGCCAACTGGGTGAATACGATGGCCAGAATAATGCCGACAATCGCCAGGACGAACAGCCCTTGAAGCAGGCTCAGGCCGGATTCATCGGGCTTTTTGCGGCCCGAGTGTTTAAACAGTCCCATTGACTTTTTCCTTGGCAGCGCCTTTGCGGCTGGCAATCCACTTACCGAGTGCCACCACAAGCACCGCACCGATGACTTCAGCCGCCAGTTTGATTGTACCGGGAAGCTCGCCGCCCCACTGGTTCTGGATAAAGATGTCGGTGACGACCATGCCGCCGGCGATCCAGCCCAGCAAGGCCGCACCCAGGGTAACTACCAGCGGGAAACGGTCGATAAGCTTGAGAACAATCGTGCTGCCCCAGATGATGATGGGCACGCTGACCAGCAAACCGAAGATCACATAGCCCAATTGGTGGTCCGGGATCGTGTTTTGCGCGGCGCCGGCGATGGCAATGACGTTATCGAGGCTCATGACGAAATCGGCAATGATAATAGTCTTGACCGCCGCCCAGATCGAGGCATTGGCTTTGATATTGTCGTGATGGCCGTCTTCGGGAACCAGCAGCTTGATACCGATCCATAGCAGCAGCAAGCCGCCTACTATCTTGAGGAAAGGGATCGCCAGCAATGTCAGCGCAAAGGCAATCAGCACGACGCGCAGGAAAATTGCCCCGGCCGTTCCCCATAGAATGCCCTGAACGCGTTGCTTGGGCCCCAGATTGCGGCACGCCAGCGCGATGACCACGGCATTGTCGCCCCCCAGCAATATATCGATCATCACGATCTGAAATAATGCGCCCCAATGCAGCGTGTCAATAAACTCTAGCATGTGAATTCCTGTGTATTCTTCTTGAAAAGCGATAAAAAGCCCCGGCTAAGTTCGTCCCGAGGCAAGACATAAACGCACTATTGTAAATCAGCTTTGAAATCCGCCCTGCGCTTGCACAGAAAAAAGCCCGTGCTGGCAATGAAAGCAGCACGGGCTTCTCTACGAGCAGACTCTTTTACAGCACGGATTTAAGCAACTTGCCCATTTCCGAAGGATCGCGCGTAGTGCGAATGCCGCAAGCTTCCATGATTTCGAGCTTGGCGTCGGCCGTATCGGCTCCGCCGGAAATCAGCGCGCCGGCGTGGCCCATGCGCTTGCCCGCAGGAGCGGTAACGCCGGCAATAAAGCCTACAACCGGCTTGGTCATGTTGTCTTTAGCCCATTCGGCCGCATTGACTTCATCAGGTCCGCCGATTTCGCCGATCATGACGACTGCGTCAGTGTCTGGATCGTCGTTGAACAGCTTGAGGATATCGATATGCTTCAGACCGTTGATCGGATCACCACCGATGCCGACAGCCGTCGATTGACCCAGGCCCAGTTCGGTCAGCTGTGCCACCGCTTCGTAGGTAAGCGTGCCGGAACGGCTGACCACGCCGATACGGCCCTTGCGGGAAATATGACCGGGCATGATGCCGATCTTCAGTTCGTCAGGCGTAATGAGGCCGGGGCAATTGGGCCCGAGCACCAGCGCAGTCTTGTTCTGGTCGCGCATGCGATTACGCAGCTCCAGCATGTCGCGTACCGGAATGCCTTCGGTAATGCAGATGACCAGGTCCAGGTCGGCGTCTACCGCTTCCCAGATGGCGGCAGCGGCGCCTGCGGGCGGAACATAGATGACGGAAACGGTGGCGCCCGTTTCGGCCTTGGCGTCTTTGACGGTACCGAAAATAGGCACGCCTTCGAAGTTCTCGCCGGCCTTCTTGGGATGCACGCCTGCTACGAACGCCGCCTTACCGTTGGCGTACTCGCGGCACATATGGGTATGGAATTGACCGGTCTTGCCGGTAATTCCCTGGGTAATGACTTTAGTGTCTTTGTTGATCAAAATCGACATTTACAGATCCTCGGCAGTATTCTTATTTCGCGGCAGCTACGACTTTAGTCGCGGCTTCGGCCATGGTGTCAGCGCTGATAATAGGCAGGCCAGACTCGGCCAGCAATTTCTTGCCAAGCTCTTCATTGGTGCCCTTCATGCGCACCACCAAAGGTACGCTGAGATTCACGGCCTTGCAGGCGGCAATGACGCCTTCGGCGATGACGTCGCAACGCATGATGCCGCCGAAAATGTTCACCAGAATGGCTTTGACGCCTTCGTTCTTGAGCATGATCTTGAACGCTTCCGTCACTTTCTCGGCCGTTGCTCCGCCGCCCACGTCCAGGAAGTTGGCCGGCTCGCCGCCGAACAGCTTGATCGTGTCCATGGTGGCCATGGCCAGGCCTGCGCCGTTGACCAGGCAGCCAATATTCCCGTCAAGCTGGATATAAGCCAGGTCGAACTTGCTGGCTTCGATTTCGGCCGGATCTTCTTCGGCCAAATCGCGGTATTCGACGATTTCGGGGTGACGGTACAAGGCGTTGGAATCAAAGTTGAACTTCGCGTCCAGCGCAATGATATCGCCCGAGTTGGTGAGGATCAGCGGATTGATTTCCGCGAGCGAGGCGTCGGTGTCCCAGTATGCTTTGTAGAGCTTCTGGAATTCAGCCGCTGCTTTTTCGACTGAAGCCTCAGGTACGCCGATACCACGCGCCAATTCTGCCGCTTCCTTGTCGGTGAGCCCGGTCTTGGGGTCAACGAACACCTTCAGGATTTTTTCGGGTGTTTTCTCGGCGACTTCTTCGACGTCCATGCCGCCTTCGCTCGACGCCATCACGCATACGCGTTGCGTACCACGGTCGGTAACGATGCCGACGTAATATTCTTTCTTGATGTCGGCGCCTTCTTCAACAAGAAGGCGACCTACTTTCTGGCCGTCCGGGCCAGTCTGGTGCGTGATCAGCTGCATGCCCAGGATCTCGGAGGACAATTGGCGCACTTCGTCGATGGAACGACCCAGTTTCACGCCGCCGCCCTTGCCACGGCCACCCGCGTGAATCTGCGCCTTCACCACCCATACGGGCCCGCCCAGTTTCTCGGCGGCAGCGACGGCCTCTTCAACGGAAAAAGCCGGAATTCCGCGGGGGACAGTAACGCCAAACTTTCTCAGCAGTTCCTTGCCTTGATACTCATGAATTTTCATTTATTACCTGTCAGAACGTAAAGAATTGGAAAAAGAACGCGTGCGCCAGTGGGCATCGTGCTTAGCCGCCCCACGGGATATGCCTATTCGCACTTTGTCTCGACTTTCGGGGATTTATACCACTGGGGATAAAACTCTTTTGCAATCGGACCATCCAGCCTGAGGGCATGACAACCCTCGAGCTGAAATGGACGCTTCTCCTGCTTGCCCGGCGCCAATTGCTCTTGGCGCCGCTTATTGGCCATGGTTTGAATCGCGACCGTCGGCAAAAGATAAGAGAGTTCCGTCATGTGGCTGCAGCCTGCTGTTCTGCCAAAGCGGTCTTTGACCGTCTGGCGAAAGTTGCGCAGCAGATTCATGCCCACGAGAGAGCGGTAATCAGGCGCGATGGCGCTGCAGTTCTCGTTGTACGGGGCTGCGTCATAATCGGCGACAGCATCCGTGATCAGGAACTGGTCGTCGATCGTGACGCGAAGATGCATGTGATGAATAGGGTCACCGGCGCGGTGTATTGACGCGCCGTCCCTAAGTGGGAAGTCGTAAGCCTTGGTGTCGATGAGCTCGGCTTCGAGATCCCACTGGCCGTCTTCCCGGGCAAACGAACTCACGCGTATGGAACGCGTATGCAAAGGTTCGCGGGCAATGTTAGAAAGAGGTAGGGGCATCTACAAAAAACGTATATAGCGATAAACCCTCTAAGTATAGCGCAGTGCCTGGGCGGCACCGACCATCCTGACCAGCGCCGCCTCAGTTTCAGCCCACCCGCGGGTTTTCAAGCCGCAATCGGGGTTGACCCATAAACGCTGCGGATGCAATCGCTGCGCCGCCTTTTGCATGAGTGCAACCATCCATTCGGTATCAGGCACGTTAGGCGAGTGAATATCGTAAACGCCCGGCCCTATGTCGTTGGGGTACTGGAAGTCTTCAAATGCCGCCAGCAACTCCATATTGGAGCGCGAGGTCTCAATGGTAATGACATCCGCGTCCATTGCAGCAATGGCTTGAATAATGTCATTGAACTCCGAATAACACATATGAGTATGTATTTGCGTTTCGTCCTTGACCCCGACGGTCGACAGACGGAAGCAATCGACCGCCCATTCCAGATAGCGTGACCAGTCGGCCCGGCGCAGCGGCAAACCTTCGCGAAATGCAGGCTCGTCGATCTGGATGACGGCAATACCCGCGTTCTCCAGGTCCACCACCTCTTGGCGCAGGGCTAGCGCCAGTTGGCGGCAGGTGGTTTCCCGCGGCTGGTCATCGCGTACAAACGACCATTGCAGTATGGTCACCGGCCCGGTCAACATCCCTTTTACCGGTTTTTCAGTCAGTGACTGCGCATAGGCCGACCAAGCCACCGTCATGGGAGCCGGCCGTGCAACATCGCCAAAGATAATGGGAGGCTTGACGCAGCGCGAGCCGTAGCTCTGGACCCACCCATTCTGCGTAAAAGCGAAACCGCCCAGCAATTCGCCGAAGTATTCCACCATATCGTTGCGCTCGGCCTCGCCATGCACCAGCACATCCAGACCTATCCGTTCCTGGAACCGTATGACGTGCTCGATTTCCTTGCGCATGGCCGCCTGATAGGCCGAGTCGCTCAATGCACCGCTCTTCCAGTCCCGGCGCGACACCCGGATTTCAGGGGTTTGGGGAAATGAGCCTATCGTCGTGGTCGGATAGGCGGGCAGGCCCAGCTTTTCCTGCTGTCGGAGAATACGCTGGGCAAAAGGCGCCCGATTACGATCCAGGTCGGCGGACGCCACCAAGTCTTTTTGGGTAACCTTATTATGGATGCGGCCCGAGTCTTTCCTGCCCTGCAAGGCAAGGCGCTGGCGTTGCAACGCAGTTTGCGAGGTAGAAGACGGAATCGTGGATAAGGAATCGGCCAACCAGGCCAGCTCGTCCAGCTTTTGGGTGGCGAAAGACAGCCAGCCACGCAATTCGGCATCGAGCTCATGCTCCGCATCAAGATCCACCGGCACGTGCAGCAAGGAGCACGAGGGCGCCAGCCACAAACGATCGCCCCGACGAACGGCAAGTGTTTCGACCAGCGCGCGCGCCTTGTCCAAATCGGTACGCCATACATTCCGGCCATCGATCAAGCCCAGCGACAATACTTGCTCGTCGCTCACCACAGCCAGGACGTCATCGAGCTGGTCCGGAGCGCGCACCAGATCGATGTGGACTCCCTGTACCGGCAAACCGTTCAAGACCTCGACGTTCTCATGCAGATGCTCAAAATAAGTCGCCAGCAATATCGGGATACCGGCTTGCGCCAGTTGCTTGTAGACCACCTTGAATGCGCTTTGCCATGCCGGCGGCAGATCCAGCCCAAGAATGGGCTCGTCGATCTGCACCCATTCAACACCCAACTCCTTTATTTGCTGCAGCACTTGCTGGTAGACGGGCAGCAGATTGTCCAGCAGGTCGAGCTTGGCAGGATCGGTCGCGCCTTGGGAAAATGCGTCACCCTTGCCCAGCCACAACCAAGTCAAGGGACCTGGAATTACAGGCTTCACGCGATGCCCAAGCGCCTGCGCCTCTTCAATCTGATCGAACAAGTAACGGCGGGCAATGCGGTAGGACTGGTTCGGCACCAATTCGGGCACGAGGTAATGGTAGTTGGTGTCGAACCATTTGGTCATTTCGCAGGCGGCGGCCGGCGTGCCCGTGGGCGCGCGTCCGCGGCCCATCCTGAAAAGTGTGTCCAGCGCCACCGGTTCACGGTCGGACTGGGCGAAACGTGCGGGCACGGCACCCAGCAATGTAGTCCATTCCAGGACATGGTCATACCAGGCAAAATCGCCGACAGGCACAAAGTCCAGTCCCGCTGCTGCCTGCAGCTTCCAGTGGCGCGCACGCAACTCCCGCCCGGTGTCCTCAAGATCCTGCGCCGATTGCGCCCCAGACCAGTACGCCTCAAGTGCACGTTTAAGCTCGCGCTGAACGCCAATTCGAGGAAATCCTAAATTATGAGTGATGGTCATGTTAATTCTTTGTAAGATGAATAATTAATCAGCTCGTCCATTGTGCCTTTACAATGGAATGAATCAAAATCAAATACACCATGCATAACATGAGTAAAACTCTCGCTAAGGCATACAGCCATGCTCCTTGAAATCCGCCACATGGAAACACTCAGTGCCATCCGGGACGCGGGTAGCTTGCAGGAAGCGGCCGATCGTCTTCATGTCACCCAATCCGCCCTTTCGCACCAACTTCGCGACCTGGAGGTACGGCTGAAAACCCCGCTGCTGAACCGACGCACCCGCCCGGCCCGACTCACTACCGCGGCACTGCGTATCCTTGCCTTGGCCGATGAAGTACTGCCCCGTGTGAAGGCTACCGAGCGCGAACTTCAACGCCTGGCTGCCGGGCGTACAGGCCGGCTCCACCTGGCCATCGATTGCCACTCGTGTTTTCAATGGCTCATGCCCGCCCTTGATGCCTTCCGGCAAGACTGGCCTGATGTCGCGCTGGACCTGTCCGCGGCGTTTTCGTTTGCTCCGCTGCCGGCGTTGCTGCGCGGAGACCTGGATGTCGTCATTACTTCCGATCCGCAGGAAAGCGAGGCCGTCGAGTACGTACCGCTATTTCGTTATGAATTGGTATTGGCGGTCGCAACGGGCAATCCCTTGTCGCACCATAAACACATAGAAGCGGAACAACTCGCGGAGCAGGTCCTGATCACCTATCCTGTGGAACGTCAGCGCCTTGACGTGTTTACTGTGTTTCTTGATCCTGCCGGCGTGGAGCCGGCCGCGATCCGCAAGGCCGAACTTACCCCGGTCATCGTCCAGCTGGTAGCCAGTCAGCGAGGCGTGGCTGCCCTTCCCAACTGGGCTCTCACCGAATACGCGTCACAACCATGGCTACACGTATGCCATCTGGGGGAAAAAGGGGTCTGGCGAACCTTGTATGCGGCACTGCGCAGCGAGGATATGCAGGCCGACTATCTTCAGGCCTTCCTGGCCCAGGCGCGCGAGACGTGCTTCAAGACATTGACCGGAATAAAAGCCGTGCGCTGACTTTATGCAGGGCGGACCCTAGTTGGGCCGCGGGCTGGGTGACGATATGACTTTACTGGTCGGGCAGGTCGCCCAGGATTCGACGCAGGCATTCCGGAGAAAAGCCGCGCGACGCAAGAAAGCGGAACTGCCTGGCGTATGCCTTGGCATCTTCGGGAGCGTGCCCGAATTTTTTTTCCCAGACTGTACGGGCGCGGTCGACTTCGGTGTGGCGTAATTGCTGTTGAAGTTCTGAGATGGTTTCATCGGCCAGGCCATGCTGGCGAAGTTCCTGGACGATAAGGCTGGCGCCTTTGGTATGTGCCCGCCTATGTACCAGGTTTTGCGCAAAACGCTGATTCGATAGCCAGTTTTCGCGTTCCAGGTCGTTCAACAAGCCATCGAGTTCTTCGGCGCTGTCTGCATGTGGAGCGAGTTTGCGCTGCAATTCAAGGCGTGAATTCTCGCGCCTTGAAAGCATGGCAATGGCACGCGCCTTCAGGCTTGGCCCCTTTTTCTTGGGCTTGCCGCCTTCGGGATCCCCTGGGGACAAAGTTTCGAAGTCGTCGTCGGAGCGCATGACCGGTCTTGACGATTAGTCGATGGGATCTTCTTCGGGAGCAAGCGGCGGCACGTTTTTACTGATGGTGGAGGCCGCCTGCGCAACGACGCCGGACTGCTCACGTACCCGGTTCTCGATCTCGAACGCCATATCGGGGTGCTCTTTCAGGTATTCCCGGACGTTATCCTTGCCCTGCCCTATACGTGTTCCGCTATAGCTGAACCAGGCGCCGGCCTTGTCGACAATACCAGCCTGCACGCCAAGATCGATGATTTCACCTTCACGAGAAATACCTGCGCCGTACATGATGTCGAATTCGGCCTGCTTGAATGGCGGTGCGACCTTGTTCTTGACCACTTTGACACGGGTTTCATTGCCAACGACCTCGTCGCCTTTCTTGATGGCGCCGATGCGTCGGATATCGAGTCGAACCGACGCGTAAAATTTGAGCGCATTACCGCCGGTAGTCGTTTCAGGATTACCGAACATGACACCGATTTTCATGCGGATCTGATTAATAAAGATAACCATGCAATTTGCGCGCTTGATGTTGGCAGTCAACTTGCGCAAGGCCTGGCTCATGAGACGGGCCTGCAAACCAGGCAGGGAGTCGCCCATATCGCCTTCGATTTCGGCCTTGGGCACCAGTGCGGCGACCGAGTCGATGACGATGAGATCGACCGAGCCCGAACGCACGAGCGCATCGGTAATTTCAAGAGCCTGTTCACCGGTATCGGGCTGGGAAATGAGCAGATCGTTTAGGTTTACGCCCAGCTTGGAGGCGTATTGGACGTCAAGAGCGTGCTCGGCATCGATAAACGCGCACGTGCCGCCAATTTTTTGCATTTCGGCGATAACTTGCAGTGTAAGGGTCGTTTTACCCGAGGATTCCGGACCGTAGACTTCGATGACGCGGCCGCGTGGCAAGCCGCCGACGCCTAAAGCGATATCCAGGCCAAGGGAGCCCGTGGAGCAAACCAGGATATCGTGTTCTACCTTGTCGTCGCCGTAGCGCATTACCGAACCCTTGCCGAATTGCTTTTCGATTTGGGATAAGGCGGCAGAGAGTGCTTTGGCGCGCTCGGTCGCGGCTTTGCTGTTTTTGTCGTCCATGTAGGATCCTTGACTTGAAGCGAATGATTAAAAGCGCAGTAACGCGGCAATTGAAGCGATAGGAATTATTGCATCAAATTGTACTGTATAAATAAACAGATATCCAGTTTGCCCTAGTGCAATTCCATGCCGCCAGTGGGCAACGGCCCGTGCCAGCGTAGGCCAAGCCCGTCAGTCCGCAGGACCGCCGCCGGACATGCCCATTTTAATCGCCGGCGACGCCAGTACTCTTGCCCATGGACTTTCCCGTTCACCCGGCTCCGGCGTCGGATGTAGCGCCGACACGGTCCCGGCGGAGCACGCCGGGAGAGGCTGCGTGGCCTTGCCTGCCATTTCAGCGCAACGTCAGGCTGGACAATTAGAATGTCATTTATGGATGGAACGTGGCGGCTTGCTATCAGGCGTCTGATCCCCCGGTTTGATAGTGCTGCACCACACCCTTCCTCACCGCCATTGCACGCCCCGCGAGTTTTAATAGTGCAATGGCGTGTGCCCCTCATGGCTCGATGCTCCGGCACTTCGGGCCATTTTTTTGTCCTCCTTTCGCTGTGGCGACGCGATAACTTTGCGCGCCTACGCCGGACCTGTCCTGCAATTGGGCTTACAATCGTCGATCTTTATCTCTGGCCAACGCTTGCAGTACGGGCGTACTCAAGGCGCCAACAACTCAAGAAGACATCAAAACATGTGGTTCAAGAATCTCAGGATATTTCGTCTGGCTCCCTCATGGTCGTGCACCGCGGATTCGCTGGAAGCGGCCATTGAGAAACAGGCCTTCAAACCTGGCGGTAGCCAGGAAATGCAAAGTTTGGGATGGGTACCGCCTTGCGAGAACAGTGGGCTCGTGCATGAAGTGAACGGACAATTTTTGCTCAGCCTGCGCGCCGACAAGAAGCTGCTGCCATCCACCGTCATCAACCAGGTGGCAAAGGCCAAGGCTCAGGATATCGAAGAGCAACAGGGATTCAAGCCCGGCCGCAAGCAGATGAAAGACATCAAGGAGCAAGTAACGGTCGAACTGCTTCCTAAGGCGTTCAGCATCTACCGTGATACGCGTGTCTGGATGGATACCCGCAATCATTGGCTGGTTATCGATGCGGCGGCTGCGGCAAAAAGCGACGAGGTGCTTGGCATGCTGGCCAAAGCCATCGAATCATTCCCGATCGCTCCGCTTTTTGTGGAACAGTCACCTGCCGCGGCAATGACGAACTGGCTGATTACCGATGAACCACCGTCCGGATTCAGCATCGATCAGGACACCGAGCTCAAGTCCACCAATGAAAATGGGTCTGCCATTCGCTATGTGCGCCAAAGCATCGAAATCGACGATGTACGCAAGCATGTCCAGGCTGGCAAGCAGTGCTCGCGCCTGGCCTTGACCTGGGCCGACCGGGTGTCATTCACGATGACCGAAGGCCTGGATATCAAGCGAGTCAATCCCCTGGATGTCTTGAAGGAAGGCCAGGATGGTTCGGCTCACAACGATGCCGAACAGTTCGATTCCGACTTCACCTTGATGACCGGCGAACTATCGCGCCTGATCGCCGAACTGGTCGAAGCGCTGGGCGGCGAACGAAAATAGGCGTAATACAGGCCGAAAAAGTATCCAGGCTGCTGTTGCCAGGCCTGGATACCGTTCCCACTACGACTTAATCCATATCGTGCAGGATGCTATCGTCGGGTCCGATATGCGATGGTGGGCTCCAGGTGACGTCGCGCAGCGAATGCTGCACCAATCCCTCGACACCCAAAAGCACCGCGAAAATGGCCATGCGAACCGGTATGCCATTGTCGGTCTGCCTGAAAATGGCCAGTCGCGTATCGTGGTTCAAGTCCACGCTGAGGTCATGGGCACCTTCGCGGCTATCCCGGGGCAACGGATGCATGACGATGACATCAGGGCCGCAGCACTTGTCAATGATGGCCTTGTTCACCTGGAAGTCAGGCGTGTATCCCTCGAGCTCTTCCGCCGCAAAGCGTTCTTTCTGCACCCGGGTTGCGTAAATGACGTCAGCGCCCACCAGCCCCTCTTCCAAAGAACTGCTTTGAATGATGGTGTGCCCGTGCTTGCCCGTTTCTTCCAGAATGTACTCGGGCATCTCGAGGCCGTGCGGGGCAATAAGCGTAAATTTCAGCCCACGATACAGCGCCAGGAGCTTGATCAGCGAGTGCACGGTACGACCATATTTCAGATCTCCGACCAGTGCTATATGCGCGCCATCCAGTAATTTTCCCAAGCGCGAAAACTCAGTCAGAATCGTGTACAAATCCAGCAAAGCCTGGCTGGGATGCTCACCCGGCCCATCGCCGCCATTGACCACTGGAATATTGGTCGCCTGTGCGAATTCGGCCACCGAACCCTTTTCCGGATGGCGTATGACCATGGCATCGACGTAGCCGCTCATGACGCGGCTCGTGTCGTATATGGATTCACCCTTGGCCATGGAAGAAAAAGTGAATCCGGTCGTGTCGCACACCGACCCGCCCAGCCGGCAGAACGCGGCGCCGAAACTCACCCTGGTACGAGTACTGGCTTCAAAGAACAAGTTGCCCAGGACCGCGCCTTCCAGCACACGAGACACTTTTTGACGCCGCGCAATCGGCTGCATCTGGTCGGCAATGCGGAACAAATCTTCGACAGACTCGCGGGTGAACTGATCCACGGACAACAGCTGGTGTTTGCCGTGATAAGCGATGCGATCGCGCAGGGGTCCTGACTGTGCGCTTTGCGCATACTTTTGCAGCAAGCCTTCGTTCTGGACAATCTCGGTCACGAAGCGGGACACGACTTCGGGCATGGTTCGGAATTCTTGCGACCCTTCCGGCAGCAGCCACGTATCAAGCGCCCTGCGCTTGACACCGATGCGTGCGGCGAAGACGTCGCGGGTGAGGTTCAAGCGGCGCATCGCGTCGCGAAGAAATACCTGCTGCGAAACAGTCATGACAGTATCCTGGATTTATATACGCAAAGCGTATATTTTATTTAGACGCTATTATGTTGACGAGTATTTATTGGCCCTTCGCGCCAAAATACAACAGTTATGTACGCAAGTGTGGGGGTCGTAGTCACGGGACAAACCGGACAGCCCTTTGCCCTACGTCATGGAGAAGCTCTTGTTCTTCGGCGGACTGATCAAACGATTCACCGTAGCCGTCCTGCATGGACGAGGTCTGTTCGGCGTTCTGGTATGCCAAATGGCCAAGCCCGAGGGTGATCCAGCATCCGCAAACAAAGGCGAACAGGCTTAACGCATAGGCGATCATCGTGCATGACAAGGGTAACCAGTGCGTTCGACGCGCACGCCCCGACACCAGCTGATTAAGCAAGCTTGCCAAAGCGGGATAAGTCCATAGCAGCCCCAGCGCCGACAAGACCATGCCAGCCAGAAAAGCAGCCATAGGCAGGCGCAGCCACTGCGGTGCGAGATCGACCTGGATGATGTCCAGGCCGAAGGCAAGGATTACCACCACGCCCATGCCGTTTATCCACGCCAGAAACTTGAAGCCGAGTGCAAGCGAGGATTTCAGGGCGGAAACGGTAGGCGATGGGTTATTCGGAATGCTGGTCATTGATTACCACCGGAACGGGCCGCAACATAGAAAAAAACGGCACCGCCATGGGTGCCGTGTATTCAAGCAAGAGCTGCACGCCAAAACATTGAGCGCACGGCCGACGGTTATTGCGTACCGGTGCTGCCCGGAGTACCGCCGGCTGGCATCGATGAACCGCCGGTACTGCCTGCTCCGCTAGTGCTGCTTCCGGCGCCATTGTCAGGTTGACCTGCAATCGCGCGGGCTGCTGCCGTCGCATTATCTTCGGTGCCAACCGCGAATACAAGTTTCCCCGATGTGACAGGAGTGGAGTATCCGGGAGCGGCCATCATCGTGCGGCCCACTACCAATGCGAGGCGCTTGTTAGGATTCTGCGTCGTAATGTCCGCGACTTTCTTTTTCCCTGCTTCGTTCAGCTCCAGCGCCAGCAGGCCCTCGCCTTGCTTGTTCGTACCGGCTTGGATGCCGGTCAGATCGGCACGCGTGATCACAGGCTGGGGATTCACGTAAAGCGCTCCCGATTGCAGGTTCACGGGAGTCCATCCGGTTTGCTGCGTGGTATCGGCCAGAAATACAGCAACCGGAGCACCCTGTTGCTGCGCTTGTGTCGTGGTTTCAGGCTGCGGCGTGGTGACGCCTGGGGTCTGAGCGGCGGTCTCCACTGACTTGTCGGTGGGTACGGATTGGCAGGCAGCCAGGAATACCAGACTGGCGGGTGCAATAAAGCGGCCGAGCGTACGAACAGTGTTCATGAAACTTCCCCCAACAGATTATTCGATAGAGCGAAAGTTTAACAGCTGGTGCAGCAAAATTAAGTCAATGCCCATCAATATGTGAGTAGCGGTATCGCCGCCACCCGCGAGGACTTATCGGGACTCCAGCCTTACCTCGTCCAGAACCGTGCCATCTTCATCAAGCAATTGGATACGGTGGCGTCCCGGTCGTGGCGTCCACGCTACTTCTCTTCCGTAGCCCAGCACTTCGCTGCCAAGTCGCCACGTGAGACCATCCGGACGATCCGTCTTGCCCGCCTTGAGCAAAACCCGTTGCTTGTCTATCGGTATATCCGGATCCAAGGCCAGTATGGTGCCGGATACCGGTGAAAGGATGCGCGGCCGGCTGTGTTCCTGGACATCGCTGTGTTCGGCGAGCGCGACATGCCTCATTGCCGAATCGCCGATGAAAAAATCTTGCCTGCTTGGTTCCATATCGTCCTGGAAATCCACCATCGCCGACGCAACGCCCGATGGCATGGGCGGCTGGGCACTTTGTTCCGAGCGATGAAGATGGCTCATGATGTCATGCCATATCGGTCCGGCACCAGAAACTCCGGATACGTCCTGCATGCTGCCTCCACCACTATTGCCAACCCACACGCCCACGGTGTAGCGCTGCGACCAGCCCACGCACCAGTTGTCCCGCATATCCTTGCTGGTCCCCGTCTTTACCGCTGTCCAGAAAAGCGTCGACAAAGGACTGTCAAGACCGAAGGTACGGGCGCGAGCTTGCCGATCGGACAATATATTGCCCACTATCCATGCCGCCGCAGGCGACATGATTTGTTGCCACTTGGGCGTCGCGCGGCGGTCCGCGAAATACTGCGGTACTGAATACCTGCCGCTGTTCGCGAGCACACGGTAGGCGTTGGTCAAGGACAGCAACGTTACGTCCGCGCTACCCAAAGCCAGGCTATAGCCGTAAAAATCACCGCTTTGATCCAGTGGCAGGCCCAGTTGGACGAGGCGGCGGGCAAACCCGTCCGGTGTCACCATGAGCAAGACCCGTACGGCCGGAATATTCAGCGAAGACGCCAGCGCGGTGCGCACACTTACCCATCCCGAAAAGCGCTTATCGTAATTCTGCGGGATATACAGCCCATTTCCGGTCGGAAGATTCAAAGGTCTGTCGTCAAGCAAAGACACCGCGGTCAGGCGCTCTTCTTCCAAAGCCTGCGCATACAGGAATGGCTTCAGCGCCGAACCCGCCTGGCGCAAGGCGCGCGCATGGTCCACCTGCGCCGCCGTCGAGCGTTCGCCCGACGAACCTACATAGGCCAGCACCTGCCCTGTCTCGTTATCCATGACGACCACGGCGGCATCACGCACATTTTCCATGCCCAGCGCCTTGAGCCTGCTGCCTACGCGTTGCAAGGCGAAGCGCTGCAAGGACGCGTCAAGCGATGTCGGCAATGCCTGTCCCGGCACCGGCGCGGCTTCAAGCTGCCCGACGGCCAGGCGCGCAAAGTGCGGAGCCAGGCTTGGGGTATCGACCCGTGGCGCTGAGCGCCGCTTCAACACCTGATAGAGAAAGTCGTCCAGGCCCTGGCACTCGTCGGCCATGCCCATATCGGCAAGCAAGGCGCAGCTCCTTTGCCGCAATACCGGCAGTGAGGCATTGGGACCGCGCAGCAGCACGGCGGCGATCGCCGCCTCGCGGCCATTCAAGCCACTGGGATGCTTCTGGAACAATACGCGCGCCAACGCATCCACGCCGATCAGCTCACCGCGGAATGCCGCCAGGTTCAAATACGCCTCCAATATCTGCGGCTTGGTCCAACTTTCCTCCATCACCAACGCCTGCCGGGCCTGATCGATTTTCTGGCCAATACCGCGGCCATTGGGGCCGCGACGATACTCGTGGTCTATGAAACCCAGCAGTTGCATGGTGAGTGTCGATGCGCCCCGGTGTTGCTGGTGAAACACATTGCCCCACCCTGCCGCCACAATCGCCCTCCAGTCCACACCTTCGTGCGTATAGAAACGCTGATCCTCGGATTGAATGACGGCCCGTTGCAAGGCCACGGAGATATCGCCGAGCGAAATCCAGTCACCCCGCCTGCCTTGGAAGTCCGTGCGCACCCGCTCCAGCAACTGCTCAGTTCGATCCAGCACCAGGACATCCGAGGCCTGATAGCGGTCTTTCACCTTCTGATAGGCGGGCAAGGGAGCGGCCACCGATGCAACTGCCCAGCACATCAATAAAAGGAAGAGCAACCATCTGCCCCGCTCGCCGGCGCGAAGCAGGACGCTGCTGCGGCAACAAAGCCTGCGCACGGACATAGGCATCAGTCCATCTCTGCGGGCCGTACAACGACCGGCTTCCGATTAGGCAACTCACCGAATACGTCGGGCTGATACATAGCCTCTATCCGCGTCGGCGGCAACTGGAATTGTCCGACCGTGTTCAAGCGCACGGTGTACTCGATGGAAGTGGCACCGGCCGGCAAGTATTCGTAGTAGGCCCGATACGACTCAAAACTGCGCTCTACAAAACTGGGTCCACGCCAGCCCGTGTCTGCTTCAGCTTGCGTGGCAATGGTGGAATCGCGTCCAAGACCGCTGCCCAGTATCGTGGCCCCCGCTGGCAACGGATCCGTCAGAACTGCCCAAGTCGTGGGGGCCCTGGCCTTGATATCCAGCGTCACGCGATACACATCGCCCCGCGACCAAATGCCGGGTATCGCTTGTGATACCGGCTTGATGCGACGGGCAACGTCATAGCCCGACATCACGGCTTGAGTCGCTGGCACCGCAGCCTGCGAACGGATTGTTGCCCAGGGAGTGCCTTGTCCTTGTTGTGTGAGGATGAGTGTATCGGCCTTCGTAGAAGGCCACGGTTGCCAGAATTCGTGCGCCTGCACCTTCGACGCCGGCGTGCTCCCAGCCCACTGGAATGTCTGCACTTCGCCGCCGGAAGCCAGGCTTACCTGCACGTGTCCCTCGACCGGTGTACGCTCGTAATGCCTGGCGAACTTTTGAAGCGCGAGCGTGCCCAGCAGGTTGGCCGTCGTCGTTTGCCATGCGCCTTTGGCCTGCAGGCTCAACAAGCCTCGCGCCAGTTGCGGCATCTCCGCGTCCCAAGCGGGTTGCCCGGCACCGGTCAGGATCAGCTTGGCTAGATTGGTTTCGGCGCTGACCATCAGCCACCACCAATTGCTCTGCTCATCTTCGGCAAAGACGGACGTTGTTCCACGGACCGAAAGGCGCGCCCGGATGATATCCCCAACTTGATCCAGCCTGGCTGATTGCTGCGCAATACCCGGGACACGTTGCAATATCGCCATCCAGTCGATCAGCGCCGAGGTGGGCCAGCCATTTGGGTCGATGGCAATGCTGTCCAGCATGCGTGGCTTGGCCAGCCCGTAGCGAGACAACGCCTCCAACGCGGCCAGCTTGCGCACATCCAGATCATTGCGCGGCGCCCAACGGCGTCGGACCAGCTTGCCTTGCACGAATGCCAGAAGACCACGTGCCATGGCTTGGCGGCTCGCTTCAGGCAAGGCGTACGGTAGGCCCAGGCTCTGCGCCTCGTGGGCGGCCACCAACAGATACGCAGTGAGCACTTCGTTGCCGGCGTGCCCGCCAGGAAAATACGCCACAAGGCCATCGTCGTCCAGATAGTCCGGCAAGCGATGCATGATGTCACGCCACGCCGAGACGTCGTTCATCCCGATTGCTCTTGAACTCTGCTGCTCCAGGCAGGTATACGGATAATCCGCAAACCATTCCTGGACTCCGGGCAATGGACCCGCCAGGCTGGACTGGACCTGCACCTGCAAGCCACCTCGGGGCATTCCGTTGCGATCCGTCTGCGCGCCCTTCGGCACCGACACGGGCAAACTGACGGCGGGCTGCTCTGACACCAGCCGCAATAGCGTTGCCTGCCGCGTCTTGACGGGAACGACAGGGATCAATGCCTGCCTGAATGCCAGCGCATCGGCCGCGCCGCCGGATTGCTCGCGTGCTTCGAACCTCCAGTCCAGAACACCCTGCTGATTCAAGGCATTGGATTCCGGCGCCTGGACATTCCAAGTCACGGTAGACGCAGCGCCCGGCGCCAGTTCAATCGCTTGCGATGCAAGCCTTTCCGCCGGCACACCCGTACCGGCATAAGCGGCCGAGACGTCCAGGCGCATTGAGCGTTGCGTAGAGTTGCGTACTGTCGCCATCGCCTGGTAGTTGTCACCCTCGCGGATCACGGCTGGCAAGCCGGAAATTATCTGCAGATCCTGGCTGCTGGCGATACTGGTACTGCCCGTGCCGAAACGCTCGGCCCCATAGTCGGCAATAGCAACAAGCTTGAACCGCGTAATCGAATCATTAAGCGGAACCGTGACCTGCGCCCGGCCCTGAGCGTCAAGCTGAACATCGGACTGCCACAACAACAGGGTATCGAGCAACTCGCGTGTGGGGCTGGCGCCCCCACCGCCACCTGCCGGTAATGCCTTGCGCCCATAATGTCGGCGGCCCACGATTTCAGACTGCGCTGTCGCCGTTTCCACCCCATAGCTGCGGAACTGGCGCATTGCCGACAGCAGATCCCAGCTGTCATTGGATGCGAGCTCCAGCAAGGCCTGGTCCACCGCCGCAAATGCAACAGTGCCATGGGCGGCAGGCTTGCCATCTGGAAGGGTCACCTCAATCGCGACCTTGGCCTTTTCGCGAAGCTGGTAGCGTTGCTTGTCGGCGCTTACCTTTACCTGCACTTGGTCCCGGCTGTCGGACACGCGTATCTCCGTCAAGCCGAAACGAAACGAAGGCTTGGCCAGATCGATAAAGGCCGTGGGTGTGGGCGCGGGCTCACCGGCTCGCATGAAGGCCTTGTACCAGGATCCGGGTTGCTGCCAGCCCCAGGTGAAAAACGACTGCCATGGCACATCGTGCAAGCGTCCGCGCAGGGCAAGCACCGATACGTAGACATTAGGACCCCATTCCGCCTCGACAGGAATTCTTATGGTCGGATCATTGCCTTCCAGCCTGACGACCTGTGTTTGCAACACGCCTTCACGTTCCACCGCCACCAGTGCCGTGGCATGCCGAAACGGCATGCGGACCTGGAACTGCGCCGTCTCACCAGGCGCCCAACTTTTCCTGGCCGGAATGATATCGATACGGTCATCGTTATCGCCACCAAACCATAAGTCATCGGCACCGGTTACCCAAATAGTGGTTGCGGCACGCGACTCAAGGCCTGTCGCGTCCTTTACCGTGGCAATCAATTGAATGGAACCACCCTCGTTCAACTGTATTGCGCAGTCCAGCCGCCCCTGGGCGTTCGTTTTTCCTTCGCACACCGTGCCCAGTTGCCGGACTTCCACGCGATTGTCATAGCTATAAAAGCCGCCCACCATCCGCTTGCGGGTGGAATACGTGTTCCGCGCCACGGCCCTGACCGTCATCGCTATATCCGCTTGCGGCTTGCCGGATGGCGTGAGCGCCACGCTGCTAACCTGAGTCGGCTTACCCGCCTGTACCCAATTGCCGGCGCGTATGCCGGCCTGCACTGCCGCCGGCCAGACCGGGACCGACTGCGCCAACGTCTGGATCTCGCCATTCGGGTCTGCAAAAGTCGCTTCGAGCACCATGGTCTGCGCTTGAGTCACCGACGGCAACGACGCAATCTCCAGCCTGCCGCCACCGTGCGCATCCAGCACCATGGCCTGCTTATCCAGAAACAGCGATTGCTCCGCTGCCGACTGTTCGTTTGCGTGGTCCTCATCCATTTCTTCGGGCGCACTGAAGGAATAGTCGTCGTAATTGGGGAAATCGACCACCCTATCCTTGAGGACACCTGAGATATGCAGCGGCAATTTGCCTGCGGGGCCACCGGACACATACGAAAGCTGCACATCGGCGGAAAGCGTCTTTGGGGCAATCACTATGTCCGACGCTGCACCATTGCTGATTTTCAGTTGTCCTGTCAGTAGGGGAAGCTTGAATTCCTCGACACGAAACCGGCTGCTGCCATACCAACTGCTGTCAGGGTCTGTCAGCCGTGCCGCATAAACGCCCAGTTCCGCCGTTTTCGGAATAGCTAAAGTGCTTGTGGCGAAAAGACCGCCCGAAGCTGTCTGCTGCCACGACAATGTCTGAGTGTATTGCCGTCCCGTACCTTCATGCTCGACGATCAGCTTATCCGGCAGGCTTGCGGTGGGTAACGCCAAGCCGTCGCGCGTCTGCGTCCGGATAAAGTGCTTCATGGATACTGTTTCGCCGGCACGCAACAAGGTACGATCGAAAACAGTATGCGTGACAACAGTAGGCTTGGGGCTGGTATCGGTCGGAACATTGAAGCGCCAGGATTCTATCCCTTCATTCCAGTCCGAAAAGACAAAGGAAAAGTCCGCTGCGCCATGTGCCATGGGGTGATCCGCCGCGATCCTTGCCGATACATAGGTGCCGCCCAAGCCCGTATCGTCGCAATAGCGCGGTGCATCCAACGCTTGCCGATGATGCCAGATGCCGTTTGCGTCGGTCATGCCTTGCGCCAGCACCTTACCGGAACAGTCCAGCACGGTAATGGCCGCCTCGGGCACGACTTGCCCATCATCCAGCGTCGTAACCCAGGCCAGCATATCGTCGCGGCCCGTTTTGACATGGACCCCCAGGTTGGTGATGAGGGCAGCCGTGCGCACATACATCGGACCTTCGGACTCCAGCAATGACTGCCCCAACCTTGCCGATTCCACCTCCAGCACATGGAAGCCCGGCGGGTCTATCGGTATTCCTATCACTTCAAAAGGACGCGGGTTCCCGGCATTGACTCCCGGCAACACCAGTTTCCTCGCATCGCGCTGATTTTTCAGCGCAGAAAAACCGCGAGTATCCACGCGTGGCCGGTCCTCCGAGCGCGGGGGGCGGTCGGCCATGATATCGACCAGCTGACTGGCCGTCCAGCGGCCCTCATCCAGCCGGCGCACCCGGGCATACCAGCGCAGGACTTCCAAATCGTCCTTGGGCGTATAGTCGCTGACCTTGCCGGCGGAGACCGCCAGATCCTTGGTGCCAAGGGACGATTCGACGTTGCGTAAAGTCAGCGGCACACTGGCGCCCGACACATCACCTTGGGTGCCCGGCGCATTGGTAAAACGCTCCACGATGCCAAACGGCGCTGCGGAAAACTTGACCAGCGGCGGAAATGCCGCCGTCCGTATCGCCAGGGGAAACTGATCGGCATTGAGCAACGCCCGCCCGGCATCATCCTTCAGGCCATCCGGGACATACAAGGTCAGCGAAGCAAGTTCCGGAAAAGGTCCATCGAAGCTTACGTGCGACAAGCCACCCTGGTAGGAATCATTGTCGGAAATGGCCGGCAGCCACTCTTGCGTTGCACTCTTCAAGCGCATCTTGCCGGCATCGGCGCGTGCAATCGGCGCCGAAAAACTCACACTCAACGCCGACACCGGCGTGCAAGGCATGCTGGAATTCTCGCGCTGGCAAGTGAATGTAGCCTTGAACGCCGGCCGAACCTTATAGCCGAATACCTTCGCCGCGGAACTTGCCATCACGGGGCGATTCCCCGCGATAGTGGCAACACCGGCCCCTATACTGAGCCGGACCCGCGCTTCGGCGGGCAAACGGCGCTTGCATTGCAACAACTGCACCGCTGCCGTGTCCATGGACGCTTCGCGTCCAGAGTAAACGACGTCCAATATCGAGGTACGCGCATCGCCATCTACCAAGCGTGTCCGCACCGCCTCGCCCAGACCATCGACAAGGCAGCGCGCATGGGCCAGCAGAGAGTCGGCGTCGACGTCGCCATTAAAGCGCAAGACAAACACCTGATCTTCCGCAATAGTGTTGCCATAAGGTTGCGTCTCTACAATGGCGGGCCCGCCCGTCTGGAAACGGTAACTGGTTTTCCCGGCCACCGACTCATTCGTCAAGGTACGGAATTCCGGCCGGACCGCCACCGTGCAACTGACTCCCGGGGCCAGCGTCGAGTCGAATACGTAGGCCCACCGCCGGGCATCCAGCCAACGGCCCTGTCCTTGAACTTCGGGGTCATTGCACACCACATCAACCGGAGCCGGCGCCTGGGCGTCCCCAAAAGCGGAAACGTCAGCATCAAAAGCAATCTTCACGCTCTCGATCTTGGCTACCGTGCCTTGCGGCGTGAACTGGCTGATCTTCGCCGCCCACGCCGGCGTCACGCACAAGGCCCATGCCAACACTGCCGCTTTAATCCGCTTCACTAAGCCTCTCCGCCCAATTTTTCGGCCACGATACCACCGTTGAACCTCCAAGTCAGCCTAAGCGGAACAGCCGGCGTACAAGGACATGGCCCACTAGGCAAGCAACTGCCGTTTGTGCAATAATTGCGGGCTTATCGATTGACAGTCTGAAATAAAAAACAGAACGTTTGACCGATACGCCCCTCTAGCTCATGCTTGGTTAGAGCAGCGGACTCATAATCCGTTGGTGCGGTGTTCGACTCACCGGGGGGGCACCAGTATTCATGCGGGTTTCCAAGGAATTGGAAGCCCGTTTTTTCTTTTGGAAAGTGGCATCGGCTATTGGGATAGTCGCTGCCAATGGGCGGACTCGAGCGAGCCGACAAATCCATGACAGAACAGCAATTCGATACGCTGGCCGACATCCTCGGCCTGGACACTCCCGACCGCGTTGCCGCGCACGATGTAATTTTTGACGGCATAGAGGCGACCGCCTCGGCTGCCGCCATTGCCGACAAGCTACATAAAACCGACGCAGCAATCCGATGCGCCTATGTGATTCACGGTCCCATGGAGTTCCGCATTACGGTTGGTCACCGCGATACGCATCGGCCGCCAGGAGCAACATCCATCGCCATAGGCGACACGGCTCATCTGGTTGCGCACTCTACTGAGGGATTGATATCGGTACGGGTCACCGCCCTGCCTGCATCGCGAGTGGATTATTACAGTGGTGTAATCACAGGTTATCCGGTAAAGGATAGCCGCTACCAAATCGGCAACGGCGTCAGATTCAGCGAAGACCAAGTTATGGTGGAAGAGCCAAGGGCCGCGTCAAGGTGGCGCCCACGGTACTAATTGCCTTCGCATCGTACAGCTTCTCAGTCTTAGCGACTTAGTCTAAACAGGCTATGGGTTTGTAGGAAATGGACGGGTATCGTTGCCGAATGTATCACACCCGTTCGGGTCGGATGTAGATTTGCGCGAGACTCTACACCTGCCATCGGAAGCCGCAGCCTGTCTGTTTTCTGAACCACCAAGGTATCGAGACGCGACGTATGATTTTCCCATTTTCTCGCTATTTTCGATCCGCAAAGATAATGACATCGCAAGCAGACGAGGCGGCGGGTGAATGAGGCCATAAAGGACATGCTCGACCGCGCGAAAAAGGAGCTTTCAGCGCGCAACAATGACACTATCGCCGAGCAGTTCATTGTGGCCGAGAACAACGTCGATAGATTTCTTCACGCAATTGAAAGCCGGACGATCAACTTCCCAAACAGTCAGCAGCTCGCATGGTCATGCTTAACAATCTTGGTCGTTACCGGCGAGCTCACGCGGGTCGATACTGAGCTGCTGGCCCGCCTGTATGCGCCGTCGGTGTCTGTATCGATGTTCCACATTGCATCGACGGGAACGACTTACTTCCCGGTTGTCCGCGCACGATTGCGACTGATCCCCGAAACCAATATTATGCCACCCATAAAGGACTTAATGCACTTGAGTCGCGTGGTATTAAAAAGCAGTGACGGCAACGCTGCCTAGTCTGAACACGGGATGGCCCTCTGGTATTTACGGGCATATCGTGAGCCTATGAAACCTGTATCTCGCCTCCGGCTTTGCATGCCATGCGAGCAACTCCTCGACGCTGAGTTACCTAAACAGCCACATTCTTCAATGAGGTTGACGAAGGTTGTGGCGCCTAAAAGCTATATGGGCCAGTTGCAGAGGCACTATAGCTGCCAGACCTGCGGAGCCGTATGGCAACGGCGCACCCGGAACAACGGATCAGACATAGGCTTTAATATTCAGGAGCGAAGCGCTATCGGATGAACGAGTCGAGTTGCAGCCTACCAACCTCAGAACAGTAGTTACGACACAGACACGACCCCTAGGCAATCACCTTCAGTTAAAATGCAGCGGCGCAAGCGGAAACCGTGGCTTTGCACGAGGTGAACGTCATCTCAACACCAAGTAACAACCGGGACGGGCCGGCTCTTAATGGGGGCCTATGAAGGCTCTTCCACCGGGAATTACCGTGTTTTATCTATCCCCAATCAAACGGCGCGTTATCTACGTCACGCTGTTCGAGATCCTTGCAGTCCTATTTGCAACCACCATATTGATGGTCCTCAGCGGCGGAAACGCTCAAGGATCACTGCCCATAGCAATTGCTGTTTCGGCGTTGGCCGTTGTATGGAACTATATCTATAACACTCTCTTCGAATCATGGGAGAAACGAAGCGGAGTCGTGGCCCGCACCGTTAAAGTCCGTTGCATTCATGCAGTCGGTTTTGAAGGTGGATTGCTCGCCGTCACATTGCCACTTTACATGGTTTGGTACGACATAGGAGTGTATAAAGCATTCACGATGGTCGCCGCCCTTCTCGTGTTTTTCCTGATCTATACGTTTATTTTTACGCTGCTTTTTGACACAGTTTTTCAGCTGCCTAACAGAGGCGAGCCTCAACGTACTTAGGACCTTCATCACGTTGAGTGTTGGTGCGCCGCCACGTCCAAGTCATTTAGATGGCGGTTCACCTTCACCTCAAATACAATCCGTCACGTTTTTTTATTTTTCGTTAATCAACAAGGAAATAAAGCAATGAAAATGTGGCGCTTTTTAGCGGCTGCCGCCGTATCGTACGCGCCGACACTTGCGGTCGCGGCAAACGTCGACTTTGTCAATCAATCGGCTTGGGAAATCCACGAAGTGTATTTCTCTCCGGCTAGCCAGGCCAATTGGGGCGACGACTATCTCGACACTGACGTTCTGGAAAAAGGCGACTCGCTGACACTGAGCGACGTCGAGGCGGGTACATGGGATGTGATGATTGTTGATGAGGACGGCGATAAGTGCGTGCTTGAGGACGTGGTAATCTCCGGCTCCGACCGATGGGTCATTAGCGATAAGGATCTGCTGGCCTGCCAAGCTGCCAGCTGATTGCTCTCAGCCCGCTTAAGAGGATCGGCTTCTGCCAGTCCTCTTCCACTATTCGCATTACGCTCGCCGCAGACAAACTTATCCCCACAAACTGTGGACAAGTCCATGGACAACCTGAGGGTATGCCGCAAAACCCCAATGTTTACGTGGCCGCGTGACCAATGAGCAAGAAATGGCATACCAGCAATCCAGCCTGGAGCAACAACGGCATAGGAGTAGCCGCCAAATGGCGGGTGTGTAAGTGACCGATGGCCTGCTAACGTCAAGAGTCCTAATAGCAGGAGGTCCAAATGGCTTACTTCGAAGATCTCGCAGCCATAGAAAACCCCGGAAAGGAACATATCGTAGAGTTTCTGACGCAAGCCGAGGCGTTTCTCAATGGGGTGGTCGGATTCGATATAGAGGGCGTCGACCTGCACAAGGACCCGCCACCGCTTTTTACTCCAGCGCTTCAGGAGCTAGCGCGAACAGTTCTTGAAAAAGAGATCGCTGCATCCTTCAACGACCTAAGGTCAGTGGTGGGCGGGATGCCCGGCGAGCACCGGGAGTTCGTCGCGCACGGGCTTATCGGGACGCCGCAACACTTTGCGCTCAAGGTACTGGGCGACCTTGAAAAAGCCAGGTCAACATTCCGAAGGGCATGGAGATGGATCAGGAAAATGCTGATCCTGCTCGACGCTGTCCTCAAATCAATCGTCGATGCCGCCAAGTCGGTAGTCGGTTTCGGCGTTGGCGCTGCAGTCCTGGAATATAAAGACGCGCTGATCTCCATGACCTAAGGCCCAGGATCGGCTCCCATAGTGATTGGCGCCATCCGAAGCGTTGTCTTAAATGCGCCGCCGGAATAGCGTTGGGAATAGCAATTGCTTGAGATGATGACCACTGGCAACTGAATAGGAGCTTCATCATGGCCGACCACATTAACGAACCGCCTGATCCAAACATTCCCCAACCGAATCCGGCTGACATACCGCAGCCTGATCAGGATGAGGTGGAACTGCCGCCCAGAGAGGATCAGCCCCCCATTAAAGAGGTCGGCGACTTCCACGCCGCACCATAGCTGGCTCATCCGGGCAATCCTGCCGGACGTTCTGCGGAAACTCGGGCACGTCGCTTGCTCTTTCCAACACAGGTGCATCACGACCGCACATTAACCCTTTAAGGAGGCTCTATGGATTTGGATCGAATCGAAGGCGCTGGACATGAAGTCAAAGGCGCTGTCAAGGAAGCCGCAGGTAAGGTGACCGGCAACAAGAAAGACGAGGTGAAAGGCAAAGTGGAAAAGAACGTCGGCACTGCTCAACGCGAAGCGGGCGAAGTCAAAGATGACATTCGCGATATGTCGAAAAAATAGCTTTCTCCAAGTATTACCCTCACCCCTCTTCGGAGGGCTTTTTCGTTAAGGCGCATCCATATTCATATTTGGCATACGCATCTGGTAGGCCCCATTCGCTTATTTCAAAGCGGAGACCAGGCACATGGCTTGCCTTGGAACCATGCACAGTTTGAAGGTGTTTCAACCGAGCTTCTCAAATGAGGAAGAATTGCCATGGATCAGAATAAGAAACCCGTAAAGCCTTCGCAGCAGGACCCGGAGCAAGGCAACAACGTAGACCCTCGCCTGAAGGAACCCTATGGCCCTGAAGGATATCGGTCGGGCATCGACGAACCCGGTTCTCCAACCCGTAATAACCCGGGCCACACCAATCCGGCTCACAACACACCGGGTCAAGTTCGCCAAGACCAGCCGGGACAGCAAGACCTGGGACAACCCGGCCAAGCCCAGACGCAAAGCTATCCCGGTATCAAGGGACCTGAAGCGCGTGATCTCGAGCAAGATAGCGCTATCGACAAGGAGCAGGTAAGAGAGGTAAAAGGTGGTGTCGGGAAAAACGTGGGAACTGGCCAACGCAACGACAAAAGTGCGAAGGATGATGCTCTCGATATGCCCAAGGAATAGGCGTACTTAAGGATTCAGGCGCACATGTTCATCCAAAGGTTTAGCCGAGTCGGCGCAGCGCTATCTATGTTGATGCTGATATCCAGCTGCTCTTTAATCGGCCTAGAAGCACCGGAGACCGGTTCCGCAAGCTCCAAAAGCACTGTTGACGCTCCAGCTCGAAGCAATGACTGCAGGTGGAACCGTAGCAGCTGCATACATGAAGGCGCCTACGAACCAAAAGAAAAAGATTATGCCGAACAGGAAGCGAAACGATTGAATCGGATCGCATTGGAAAAATTGCGTCGCAGCGCTGGCAGATAAATCAGTGCCAACCCTTGTTTGCAAAAAAAATTGCGCTGTAGCCCCGCTATCTGGTCGAGCGCCGCAATCGTTTCGATGCGGCCTCGTTCAAGTCTTTCGCTTCTTGTTCGGCGTAGTCCCGCTCACCGGGCTCATAAGAACCCTCGTGCATGCAGCTGCTGCGATTCCATTTACACTCGTTAGCTAATTCTGTAGCCCCCAGGCCAATGGAAGAGCACCCTGAAACAAGTGCGATGAGAAGCAGTGCTATGCTGCACCGGTTAAACGTTTGAATGGACATTGCTGGCTCTACCTAAGTGTTATAGCCACTCTTATAGCAGATTCCCGCAGTTGTCCGGGGTCGCACCGGGCCACCCGGATCCTCGAAACAGCCCCTGATAGGAACGCGCTAAACATCGGGCTGACCGAGCCCAGCGCCACCATTGTCATCCTGCCCGGTGTTGATCAGCCTGTTCCTGCCTTCGCAGCTTGGACATACGAAATAATACCCATCGTTATCCGCTTCGGGCTCAATCGTTTGGCCTGGAATGGCCATCCCACAATGCCTGCACGTCCACATAGCCCTGGCGACAAATGTATTAATTACCGTTACCCGTGGAGGGAAGCTGGTCCTGGTAACCAGCGTTGTTGTCGGAATATCCCTGGGAATATGTTCCGCAGCCCGACAGCGCCGAAATTATGATTGCAATCAGTATCGATTTCATGACGGCTCCTTCGTTTTACCTACGTGTTTTACCTAAGTTATTCTAGTCCTCGGATACTGCCCACACCCCTCAAAATAGTAACGAGTAAATTCCGTTGAGCATCGGGATAAGGGTGGCCATCGGCGTCTTCACAAAATGTGAAGGGCTCTTGCAGTAAAGCGGACTATCGTCACATTCACCATTTCACTATTCTTGAATCTTCAAGCACTGGAGAGGTGCTGCCGTGGCTGTTTTTCGGTGTTTTTATTCAGGAGACAAATAATGTCCAGTTCGGACGCTTTAAACATCAGCTCGATGAAATCCCGTTGTTCTGCAGAAGAATGGCAGGCACGGGTTGATCTCGCCGCCTGCTATCGACTGGTGGAGATGTACGGCATGGCGGACATGATCGCCAATCATATTTCGATGCGTGTACCGGGCGACGAAGAGGCTTTCCTGATCAACCCGTATGGGATGATGTACGAAGAAATCACTGCGTCCAGCCTCATCAAGATAGATCTCGACGGCAATATCTTGTCGTCCCCGGACTTTGGCGACCTGAAGTACGGCATCAACAAGGCTGGCTACGTAATACATAGCGCCATCCATGAAGCGAGACCCGAAGTCGCCTGTGTCATCCACACGCATAGCTGGGCGTCAATGGCGGTGTCGGCACTTGAGTGCGGCCTGTTGCCCATCACGCAAACGGCGATGCGCTTTCTCAAGATCAGCTATCACGACTATGTCGGCGTCGTACTAAAGGACGATGAAAAGGAATCACTGGTCAAGGACTTGGGTTCAAACGAAGCCATGATCTTGCGCAACCATGGCGCGCTCGTAGTCGGCCGCACGGTCGGGGAAGCGTTCAACTGGATGCACAGGCTGGAACTGGCCTGCAAGTCGCAACTGGCCGCCATGGCCGCCAACACCCCGCTGCGCGCAGTACCTCCCGAGGTACTGGAAGATACCTGGAACAACTATCAACCCGGAACCCGACGCCCTTACGGCGTCATGGAATGGCCCGCGCTGCTCAGGAAGCTGGACCGTATCGACCCTTCTTATCGCGATTGATCAAATAATTCTACCTATAACAACACGGAGACATAACATGAAAACAGTAGCCTACCGTACGCCTCTGAAGCCCGGTATCGTGAAATCGCTGGCGGCATTCGCCGCCATTTCGGCGGCATCGCTGCTTGGCGCGATGCCCGCCCAGGCGCAAGACTACCCCACTCAAACCGTCAAGGTCGTCGTGGCCTTTTCGGCCGGCGGAACCACCGACATCCTGGCACGCCTGATTTCCAACCACCTTAGCAACGAATACAAGCAGTCCTTCGTGGTGGAAAACAAACCCGGTGCCGGCGGCAACATCGGCACGGCCAATGTGATCAGCGCAGCCCCGGACGGCCACACGCTTATCATGAACTCGGTCGGTCCGATCGCCATCAACCCTACCCTGTACAAGTTAAAGTACGATCCCCTCGTCGACCTGGTCCCGATTGTGCAAGTCGCTGATGTGCCGAATGTGCTGGTCGTCAACCCTGCACTGGGCGTTGAAAACATCAACGACCTGGTTGCGCAAATCAAGGCAAATCCAGGCAAGTTCAATTACAGTTCCACGGGCGTCGGGACCTCATCCCATCTCTCTGGCTACATGATGGGCAAGGAAGGCGGGCTCGATATCACGCACGTTCCATACAAGGGTGCGGATGCGCTCAATGACTTGCTGGCCGGTCGTGTGCAGTTCATGTTCGCTACCATCCCATCGGTGCACCCATTGATCACAGCCGGAAAGCTAAAAGCCATTGCCGTCAGCAGCCTGCACCGCTCAAGATCACTGCCGGATGTCCCGACGATGGACGAGTCCGGCTTCAAGGGCTTCCAGGCCGGCTCATGGTTCGGCTTCTTTGCGCCCAAGGGCACGCCCGACGAAATCATCCAGAAATTGAACGCCAGCGTCAATCGCATCATCAAGCAGCCCGACATAGAAAAACAGATGGTGCATGAAGGCGCGGATCCCGTCGGCGGAACGCCGGAACAGTACAAGGCATTCATCAAGTCGGAATACGATCGCTGGAAAACCATCGTGATTGAATCGGGCGCCGTCAACAACTAGCGTAAGGGGCGGCCGCCCGCAACACGGCCGCCCCACGGAGTTTCCAAGTGAATGAATTGAACATCCTGGTTTCGGGCAAAGCGCGCGACCATATCGGTAACACACTGCCCGCCACCCTAGGCGAACGCCCATGCCGGCTGGTCACCATGGAGTCGGCAAGCGCAGAGGCGTTGCTCGACATCGATGTGGCGCTGATCTCCCGCGATATCACGGGCCTGTCCACCAAACACGTGGTCAGCGATAGTCTCGAACGCTTCTACCAGGTATTAAGATCGGCCCCGCGCCTGAAATGGGTCCATACCCACTCCGCGGGATTGGACCGCCCCATTTTCGGCGAATTGGCGGCGCACGGCGTCAACGTCACGGCTTCATCCGGCGCCAATGCCGAAATCGTGGCGCACACTGCACTGGCGGGCATGCTGGCACTGGCGCGAAGGCTTCCGTATTTCATGCGCGCTCAGGCGAGGCACGAATGGTCGTCGCTGATTGCCGCCGGCTTACCTCGCGACCTGAAGGGACAGACCGCCGTGATCGTGGGCTGGGGACCCATAGGCCGGTATCTGGCCGAACTGGTCAAAGTGGTAGGTCTTGACGTCATTGTTGCGCGGCACAGCGGCCTGCCCGTACCCGAAGCAAAAGCCTGCGTCAGCTATCAGGATCTTGATCGTGTCCTGCCGCAGGCAGACTGGCTGATACTGGCTTGTCCGCTCACAGACAGCACCTCCCGACTGGTCGACGGAAATAGCCTGTCACTGATGCCGTCGGGAGCAAGCCTGGTGAATGTTGCGCGAGGCGAAGTGGTGGTCGAACAAGACTTGATCGCCGCACTACGCTCAGGCGCGCTTTCGTCTGCATTCCTCGATGTTTTCGAACACGAGCCCTTGGGCGGTGAGTCTCCACTATGGGACATGGAAAACGTCATCGTCACGCCCCATTCAGCGGGCCACTCGGCGGGCAACTATGACAGGGTGATCCGCATCTTCCTGGAGAAGCTGAATGACTGGTGCAAACAGGAAGGTGCCGTGTCGGTCCCATAAACGGTGCACGCTGTCAGGCGGCTGGCCGTCCATTTCGCTGTGTCCGCCTGTCCACAGTACGGGTAAGCCCTGCTTACAGGCCCGGTAAGGTAAGGTATAGAATTCAAAAAAGTAGAGCGCCTTTGGCGAGCGCCCAGGGCGAAATATATACAAATCCGGTAGCAAAAGGAAACGCCAGAATGGGGTGGTTACACAGTCTGCCATACCGTACGCGGCCGGCAAGTCATTGCACGGAACGGCTAACCATGCATGACATGGCGGGTCCTACTGCCACTCCCAGCTACGGAGACACTGAACCTATTTCGGAGCCTGAACAACCACAGGACTCCAACAACGAATGCTTGGGCATGGTCGTTAAAGATCATGCCCATTTTGCTTTTGCCTGCGTGCTGCGTGACGGGTAACGCCGTGCGCATCACAAAGCACAGCCCTCGGGCACAAAAGGAGAGGCGGCGTCTTCCAAGACGTACGGCTTGAAACATCAACAATAAGGAAGCACACAAATGGAAGACACCGCATCAAGAAACGCCTACTGGAAGGCAAATATCCGTATCATCCTGATTTCACTGGCTATTTGGTTCATTTGCTCTTTCGGCATGGGCATCATTTTGCGTCCCATGCTCTCGGGCATCATGGTAGGCGGCGCAGATCTCGGTTTCTGGATGGCTCAGAACGGATCAATGTACATTTTCATCGTCTTGATCTTCGTCTACGCATCCGTCATGAACCGACTGGATCGCGAACACGGTGTAGAAGAATAAGGAAGCCAAATGGATCAATTCACGCTCAACCTTATTTTCGTCGGCGCAACATTCGCCATTTACGTGGGCATCGCCATATGGGCCAGGGCCGCCACGACATCCGAGTTCTATGCCGCGGGTCAAGGGGTCCACCCTGTCTTGAACGGCATGGCCACGGGTGCAGACTGGATGTCTGCCGCTTCCTTTATTTCCATGGCCGGTATCATTGCCCTCTCTCCGGCTGGCGGCTATACCCAATCCGCCTTTCTTATGGGTTGGACAGGCGGCTACGTGTTGCTGGCGTTGCTGCTTGCGCCCTACCTGCGTAAGTTTGGCCGCTTCACTGTCCCGCAGTTTATTGGCGATCGCTTTTACTCCCAGGGGGCAAGGCTGCTTGCGGTACTCTGCCTGATCGTGATTTCGATCACATACGTAATCGGCCAGATGCGCGGCGTAGGGGTCACCTTCTCGCGCTTCCTCGAGGTATCGACCGACGTTGGGCTTTACATTGGCGCGGCAATCGTGTTCGTGTACGCCGTATTCGGCGGCATGAAAGGCATCACCTATACTCAGGTGGCGCAATACGTCGTGCTTATCATTGCCTATACCGTACCGGCCATTTTCATCTCCCTTCAGCTGACCGGTAATTTCATGCCCCAGCTCGGACTGATTGGCAACTATGCACCGACGGGTGGCGAGCATACGCTGCTGGCCAAGCTCGACATGGTCGTGACTGAACTCGGCTTTACCGCCTATACGGCCGATACCAGCAACAGGCTCAATATGTTCCTGTTCACCATGTCACTCATGATCGGAACTGCAGGGCTGCCACACGTCATCATCCGTTTCTTCACTGTTCCAAAAGTGGCCGACGCACGCTCATCCGCTGGCTGGGCTTTGGTGTTCATCGCCCTGCTGTACACGGTAGCGCCGGCAGTGGGCTCAATGGCTCGTTTGAACCTTACCACCACCATGTGGCCCTCGGCCATATCGAGCACCGCGCTTTCCGGCCCTGCTCTTTCTCGTGCCGACATCGACAGCAAGCCCGAACTATCCTGGATCCGAACATGGGAAAACACCGGTCTGCTCGACATGGAAGACAAGAACGGCGACGGTCTTATCCAGTACTACAACGACAAGGCTCCCGCCGATCACCCGATCATGAAGGCAGCGGCCGAGCAAGGCTGGAAAGGCAATGAGCTTGTAAAGATCGACAACGACATCATGGTGCTTGCCAATCCGGAAATCGCGGCCTTGCCAGGCTGGGTGATTGCCTTGGTTGCCGCAGGAGCGTTGGCCGCTGCATTATCGACTGCAGCGGGCTTGTTGCTGGCCATTTCATCGGCCATCTCGCATGACTTGATCAAAGGATCGATCAAGCCCGATATTTCGGAAAAAGGAGAGCTCCAAGCCGCCCGCATTTCGATGACCTTCGCCATTGTGGTGGCCACCTGGCTAGGCCTGAATCCCCCAGGATTTGCTGCGCAGGTTGTAGCGTTGGCTTTCGGTCTGGCGGCGGCAACGATCTTTCCCGCTCTCATGATGGGTATCTTCTCCAAACGCATCAACAAAGAGGGGGCCATTGCAGGCATGTTGCTGGGGCTGGTGTTTACTGCGGTCTACATCTTCATCTACAAGGGATGGTTCTTCATACCAGGCACCAATAATCTGGCCGATATACCTGCTAATTATTTCTTTGGTATCTCACCACTGTCCATCGGTGCCATCGGTGCCCTGGTGAACTTCATCACCGCCTACGTAGTGTCTTCTGTAACCGCCGCTCCACCCGCTCACATTCAGCACCTGGTTGAATCCATCCGCGTGCCCAAAGGATCGGGTACCGCTGTTCAGCACTAAGCAGCAAATCAAGAAGCCGGGCGGGAAACCGCCCGGCTTTTCCTTAGCTCCAGCATTATTTCAATAGCTTCGAAACATCCTAATGGACGAAAATAAAACAGCCTTGACCGGCTCACTGCATACCGTCCATTCCAAAGAAATTCTCAAGCGCGAGGCGCTTGAGCCCGCCGCCCGCGCTCTGCTGGGCCACACGTACACCGCTCACGATCTCATTGCCCGCGAACCACTGTCCTGCACGCCTGAAACCTCGGTCGGACAAGCCGCCCAGACCATGCGTGACGCCCATGTTTCATCGCTGGGGGTGGTCGACCCCGACAACCATAGGCTTGTGGGCCTCATCACGCTGCGCGATCTGGTCAACCGTGTGCTGGCCGAAGGCCGCAGTCCCGACACCCCGGTACGCGACATCATGACGATCGACCCCGTCACACTGCCCGCTTCAGCATTGGGTGTGGACATTCTCACTTTCATGCTCAGGAACAAAGTAGGCCATCTGCCTATCAGCAACGATGGCAAGCTGGACGGCATGATTACCCAGACCGATCTGATACGGGTCAATGCAACTAACGCGGCCGTCCTGGTACATGAAATTGCCCGGGCGCAAGACGTACCTGCAATGACCATCGCGACGAGCAGCATCCCCGATTTGCTCGTGAAACTGGTTGCTTCACATCAAAGCCACGAGGTCGCTACGCGGTTTATTACCGACATTGCCGATGCGATCACACGCCGCTTACTGGAGTTGGCAGAGCTGGAATTGGGGCCGGCGCCTGTTCCGTATCTTTGGCTGGCCTGTGGCAGTCAAGGTCGCCAGGAACAGACCGGACTGTCGGATCAGGACAATTGCTTGTTCCTGGACGACGCGGTTTCTTCCGCCGATATGCCCTATTTTGAACGACTGGCTCAGCGTGTCACCGATGGCTTGGATGCTTGCGGCTATGTTTACTGTCCGGGCGACATGATGGCCACTAATCCACGCTGGCGCCAGCCAGTATGCGTCTGGCGCCAGTATTTCCACAGCTGGGCGGCCAAGCCGAATCCGGAAGCGCAGATGCTCGCGTCCGTCATGTTCGACTTGCGACCCATTGGCGGCACCTTCGGCCTGCACCCGGCGCTGCAGGCCGAAACACTCAAGGCAGCGTCGGAAAATTCCATTTTTGTTGCGCATATGATCGCAAATAGTCTCAAACATAGACCCGCGCTGGGTTTTATCCGACAATTTTCCACACTACGATCCGGAGCGCACCGCAACCATATCGACATGAAACTCAACGGCGTCATACCGATTACCGATCTTGCGCGCATCTACGCGCTGCAAGCGCGCCTGCCTGAAGTCAATACGCGGGCGCGCGTGCTGGCTGCGGGGCATGCGGGAATTATTTCAGCGTCAGGCGCGCATGACCTTGTCGAGGCTTACGACCTGATTTCCCGACTTCGACTTGAACACCAGGCCCGGCTGATCAGGTCTGGAGACAAGCCCAACAACTACCTTGACCCGGCAGAGCTCTCCAATTTCCAACGCAACCATCTGCGCAATGCTTTTATGGTGGTACGAACCATGCAGTCCGCACTGGGTCAAGACAAAAGCGCACTAACTTGATGAGAAAAACATATGTGGGTTGATTTACTTTCAATGACGGCAACTGCGGCCTTGGCAGCCTGCCTGGTGTTCATACTGGGGCGTTTGCTGCGCAAGCGACAACGCAAACTGCCTCGCTGGGCAATGCCCGCTGCAATTGGCTGCACAATGATCGTGTATTCGGTCTGGAACGAATACACATGGTTCGCGCGCATGCAATCGGCACTGCCGCAAAATGTCGTGGTGCTTGGCACTGGCCAGCGCAGTGCCCCGTGGGCGCCCTGGACTTACGCCGCACCGGTTACGGTACGTTTTGTCGCCATGGACACCCACGCGATTTCACGCTCGGAACAAAAGCCGGCGCTGGTTCGAGGCCGCCTATTATTGGTGGAACGCTGGCAACCCACGCGTACCGTCGCCGTCGCCTTCGACTGTGCCGCCAATCTGCGCGCAGATCTCATGGGCAGCGCAACGCTTGCCGCCGACGGGGTCCTGACCGGCGCACGATGGCAAGCCGTCGCCCCAGGCGAGCCCGCATTCCAGGCTGCCTGCAAGTCAATGTGAACGTGAATGCGGCTTAGGCTACGCATCTTCCTGGTCTTTACGGCGCTGGCCGCGGGCAGCGTCGTCGCCTTGATTGCAGGTCTTTACTATGGCTTCCATAAGCAGGATTATGCTGACTCGACAGATGCCTTGATCATCGGCGGTTTTTTGGCCGGGTTTATCATTGTAGGGATGATTGCCTGGGCCTGGATGCTGTTTGACGACAATATCGCCAAACCCATCGAACGACTGGCGGGCAACCTGCGCACCCGTGCCCATAGCTCGGTTACCGCCCCGATAGATCCCGCTCCTGCCCGTTACCTGGGCGATCTTGCCACTGCAGCGCAAGATCTTGCGCAGGTTCTCCATGACACCCGGCTATCCCTGGCCAGCTCCACGGCCCGGGAGACAGCCGGTCTGGTCTACGAAAAAGCCCTGCTTGAAACATTGCTGACCGACATCTCCGCAGGCGTCCTGATGTGCTCGGCATCTCATCAGCTAGTGTTCTACAACAGTCGCGCCGCCAGCCTGATCGGCGGTCTGGATGCCGACGCCACGCCGGGCCTTAACCGCTCATTGTTTGACTATCTGCATGAGGCCCCCATACAGGCTGGCTATGCCCGGCTTCAATCGACGGGGGACGCCGATGCCGCATCGGACATTCTCTGCGCGACTCAAGCCACCGGGACCGCCCTTTTAGCCCGTATGCGGCTGCTGCCCATGCCTGGGCAAGGAAATACGCCCGGCTATATGATGACCCTCCATAACAATGCGGCGTTTACCTTTGAAAGCGGCGACCAGCCGTTTATTTCGTCCGACCCGCAGCCCTTATGGATGATCCATGCCGGCGACTTGGCGAATGCCCTACAGGCGCAATTGAATGCAAAGGGGTTTGGGTTGCGGTATAACGCGGCTCACATCATTGTGCGCTGCAACGGCTTTCAGATGATCGCCTTGCTCGACGCCTTGGCGCAGCATGTGGCAATGCGCGGATCAGACCTTTCCCTAAACATCGACCCTGAAGGGGCAGGCGCCTTGATCAGGCTGGAATGGCAAGGCCCGGCCATGCCTTTGCACGAAGTGGAACAGCTCTTGTCCCTGGAACTGGCCACCTACCCGACAGCCACTACGATCCAGGCGGTACTCGACAACCATGCCGCCTCGCTGGAAAGCAGTAACCAACCGCCTGACCGTGCCGGTTTGAGTGTATCCATCTTCGAGGCGCGCCTGGCACAGCCGCGTGCTCCCGCCATACCGCAAGGGCTCGTGTACGATTTTGAGTTGCTATTCAAAACACCCAATACTGAGCTGTCTTCCACCCATATCGAAGACCTGACCTATGTGGTGTTCGATACGGAGACGACCGGCCTCAGGCCGGATCAAGGCGATGCCATCGTTCAGATTGCGGCCGTACGGATCGTCAACGGACGACGGGTTCAAAAAGAAGTCTTCAACACACTGGTCAATCCCGGCCGCGCCATTCCGCTGTCGTCCACCAATGTGCACGGCATTACGGACGACATGGTTGCCTCGGCACCTTCGATGGACGAGGTCGGGCGCAAGTTCCACCAATTTATCAAGGATGCCGTGCTGGTTGCCCACAATGCGCCATTCGATATGGCTTTCCTGCGCCTGCATGAACAACGTATCGGCTGCCGATTCGATAACCCCATACTGGACACCGTGCTGCTATCGGCGCTGGTATTTGGCCAAAGTGAAAGCCACAGCTTGGACTCACTCAGCCATCGGCTTGGCATCACGATTACGGAAGAAGCCCGTCACACCGCCATCGGCGATGCCAGCGCGACAGCCGACGTGCTCTTGAAACTGATCCCCGCCCTGAAGGCACGAGGGTTGGAGACGTTTGGAGATGTATTGACAGAGGTGCGCAAGCAACGCCGCCTGCTTAAGGATTTGAACGAGTAAAATCAGTTCAACAGGTACCATCAAGCTGTCTTCCTCCATCGCTTCCCTATTCCGAGACCACCAGTGCTTGATAATTTGCCCTTTTCCGACCTCCCGCTTTTCTTTGTCATCAATGGTGCTTCCGGAAGGCATGAATCAAGCGCGACTGAACAAGTCATTGATTCCACGATGCGCGCGGCGGGTCGCCGCCACCGTATATTCATTATTGAAGCCATAGACGACCTGAACACCACCATCCAAGAGGCCGTCGACGCCGCCAGGCAAGAAAACGGGGTCATCGTGGCGGTCGGTGGAGACGGGACAATCAATGCGGTGGCAACTGCTGCACTGGCCAGCCAATGCCTGTTCGGTGCTGTTCCACAGGGCACGTTCAACTATTTCGGGCGTACCCATGGCATCCCGGAAGAGCTGCACCTGGCCCTCGAGGACCTATTGCAGGGGCAGCCGGTACCTGTGCAGGTTGGGCTGGTGAATGATCGCATTTTTCTCGTCAACGCCAGCGTAGGACTATATCCTGAGCTGCTCGAGGATCGTGAGGCCTTCAAGCAGCGTTATGGTCGAAGTCGGCTTGTCGCCCTATGGTCTGCCGTGGTAACGGCCTTGGGCAATCATCGGTACCTGGACATGACCCTGGACCAAGACGGAAAGCGGATTTACCTGCGAACAACCACCCTTTTCATTGGTAATAACCGACTTCAGCTCGAGCAGGTCGGCATCGAACAGGCAGAGTCGCTGAAACAGGGCCAGCTCGCCGCGATCGCGGTGAACCCGGTGGGAACACTGTCCATGCTGTGGCTGGCCGCACGCGGCGCCTTGGGAAAACTTGGAGACGCCGATCATGTCAGCGGCTTCAGTTTCCATGCGCTGACTGTTGTTCCGCGAGGACTGTTTCGAGGCAACTCCACCGCAAGCGGGGCCAAACGTACGGCCAGTAAAGAAGCTTCACGCAAGCACCGCATCAAGGTCGCCGCGGATGGTGAAATCATGTGGTTGCAAGCTCCGCTGGAATTTCGCGTGGCGCCGGAACCATTGATGCTGGTAAAGCGTGTCCAAGAATTGGAATCCGGCCTTCCACCCCGTATGCAGGACGATACGGCATGAGTTTGGTGCTGCATATCTCAGACCTTCATTTCGGCACCGAGCGACCGCTGGTAGTCAATGCGCTTGAACGTCTCGCCCAATCGCAAGCACCTGACATGGTCATTCTATCGGGCGATATCACGCAACGCGCACGTAAGGTCGAGTTCGCGGCCGCCGGCGCCTTCATGGACCGTCTCGCGATCCCTGCCCGGCTTGTCATAGCCGGAAATCACGATATCCCACTATTTGATCTCGCCACCCGGCTGTTCCACCCCTACTGGCGCTACAGGAAGGTTTTCGGTTCCGAGCTTGAGCCAACCCATGAAACGCCTGAGCTGCTCGTTATCGGCGTGCGAACGACACGCCGCTATCGGCATATAGAAGGAGAGGTTTCATCCGCGCAGATCGAACGGGTTGCACAGCGCTTGCGGCAGGCAGGGCAACATCAATTGCGCATCGTCGTCACACATCAGCCCGTCCATGTTACGCACGTCGATGACCAAGAGCATTTGTTGCGTGGGCATGAAGCAGCAATCGACGCGTGGGCGGACGCAGGAGTAGACCTGATATTGGGCGGCCACATTCATCGTCCCTTTATCTGTGGATTGCATGACCGCCTGGTGAACTCGCAGCGGGAAGTCTGGGTCGTCCAGGCCGGCACGGCGGTGTCGTCCCGGATTCGCCATGACTCCAACAATTCCGTCAATCTCATTCGCCATGCGTTCGAAGGCAAGCCCCGCTATTGCGTGGTCGAACGTTGGGACTATGACGACAGATCGGACGAGTTCGGGATGGTGGAAAGCAAGGCAATACAACACTTCGTTGACGTCAATGCCTGAAGGCCGCATCGTGATTTTTCCGCGGTGCAATGGCCATTGATCGCACGCACGGTAAAATTCTCAAGTATCAAATAAAAAGGACTAAAAAGTGTTCCCATCAAGATTGACCTCCGGTTACCAGTCGTTTTTGAATGGACGCCTTTCTCGCGAACGAGAACGGTATGAAGAACTTGCCAAATCCGGACAACACCCCGAGATCATGGTCATCGGCTGTGGCGACTCCCGTGTCGCCCCGGAAACGATTTTTGATGCGGATCCGGGCGAAATATTCGTCATACGCAATATTGCGAACATAGTTCCGCCATGCGAACCTGACACGGAAACGTCATTTCACGGCACCAGTGCCGCCATCGAATTTGGCGTGAATGCCCTGAAAGTCAAGCATATCGTGGTGCTGGGTCATGCAAGCTGTGGCGGCGTCGCGGCCTATGCCAATCAGGCCGCGCCATTGAGCCAACGCGATTTCATCGGAAAATGGATGTCGCAGATTGCGCCGGTCGCCGAGCGCGTTGGCCCCCCCACCGACGATCGGCAGGAATGGATCAGGAAACTTGAATGGGGCGTCGTCGAGTACAGCCTTGATAACCTGATGTCCTTTACCGCTGTTCGTGACGCCGTGGAAGCCGGAACACTTACGCTGCACGGTGCTTACTTCGGCGTCGGTACGGGCTTGCTTTTTATCCGCGACCCAATCACGGGGCGGTTTTCACCATACAGCGAAACCGACTGATCATTACCGTGGTCCGGTCCGCATGAATCCGCCGCTATTGAGCGTATGCTGTTGAACGTACGCTGCTAACAACGGGCAAGGAAAACCGAGTGCCGCTGCGAAATCCGAAGGAAGTAATCAAGCAAGGCGTCGACTGGCTTCAACGTCGCGAGTTGATGATACTTATCGTTGCCGCTTCGGTCTTTGCTGCCCTATGGGCTTTTCTAGAACTTGCGGACGAAGTGAACGAGCAAGAGACCATGGAGATCGACAGAATGATCTTGCTGGCATTGCGCAATCCCGCCGATCACACAGATCCGCTCGGGCCTGGCTGGATAGAAGAAATGGTTCGCGACTTCACCGCCCTGGGCGGCATCGGCGTGCTGGTTCTCATCACAGTAGCCGTTTGCGTCTACTTGCTGCTACTGAATCGCGGGCGCACGGCTTTATTTGCCATAGCAGCCATCAGCGGTGGCTGGCTGGTCAGCAATTTGCTCAAGATTGCTTATGATCGGTCCCGGCCTGACCTGGTCCCACACGAAGCGGTCGTTTACACCGCCAGCTTTCCCAGTGGCCACGCCATGATGTCGGCGGTCACCTATCTGACTCTCGCGGCGCTGCTGAGCCGTGCCGTTACATCATGGCGGCTCAGGACATTTTTCCTGGTTTCGGCACTATTCCTGACCGTGCTGGTAGGAGCAAGCCGTGTTTACCTGGGCGTACATTGGCCAACCGACGTCGTGGCGGGATGGACAATTGGTGCCGGATGGGCCGGACTGTGCTGGCTGATTGAGCGATGGCTGCAACAAAAGGGAGTTGTCGAGCCGACGCTACAGGTGACCGACGCGGGTAACGACATGCAACGACATGACTGACGTGCCACCCTATCCGCATACCACCCGTTCGACCTGCCCGGCCTCGTTCACATGGATATTAAGCCGGTCAGTGCGATAGTCCTGGGTGACGGCCGTATCAGGATGAATGATCCGGGTGGCCTTGGGTAGTTGCAAGCGGTCGATGGATGAGGCTGGCGTACCAACAAGGTTTTGATGCGTGGACGCGCCGCAATGATCGTCGCTGGTGTCAGGCATTGGGCCGCTCTGGCAAGCCGCCACGAGCAGCAGGGGAAACAAAATTGCTAGACGCATGGCGCTCTCCGGAAATGAGGTCCTTTTATAACATAGGCTTTCCTGCACTTTTTGCTACCCTGCCCGGTTAATGAAAGTCTCTGCTTGACGTTTCCAGCTCACCTAATAATGACGTTAAATCGACCAGGTGACCCACAATAAGATGCTGCACGCCGCTTTGAGACTGCCAGGTTCCATAGGCCCCAAGAAGCCGTGATGTCAGAAGCTCTTTCCGTTGACGCTCAATGATTCGCGGCCGGACCACCAGATTGACATTGCCTGCCTCATCTTCCAGCGTCACGAACACCACGCCTTTGGATGTTCCAGGCCGCTGACGTACGGTGACTATGCCGCAAGCACGGACTAATCGACGGTCGGGCTGTTCGCGCAACTGCGCGGATGAAGAAAAACGCATTGCTGTCAGCTTGTCGCGCAGAAGCGATAAGGGGTGTCGCCCCAGTGTCAGGCCCAAGGTGCGATAGTCTGCGGTCAACGCCTGGCCTTCGCTGAGCAATGGCAGTTGTGGCGCGCCCTGCTCATGAATCTGTGCCTCTTTCAGCAGGCCGCGTTCAGGCGTGCTGACGACGGATTCCCATAACGCTGCGCGCCGATGGCCGGCCAGTGCCCGCAAGGCATCGCCGGCAGCCAAGCTATTCAAATCGTGCCGGCTCAGGTCGGCACGCCTGGCCATCTCGGCGACTGACTCGAACGGTCGCACGGCACGCGCTTCTTCGATGCGCCAGGCACTTTCCCGATGCATGCCCTTTAGCTGGTTCAGACCCAGCCGCACGGCCGGGCGATCTTCTAGTGTTGATTCAAGCTGCGCTTCCCAATTGCTTATCGTTGCGTCGACCGCCAGTACCGTCACGCCGTGGCGCCTGGCGTCCTGCACCAACACAGACGGAGAATAAAAACCCATCGGCTGGCTATTCAGAAGCGCCATCAGGAATGCCTCGGGCTCATGGCGCTTGAGCCAACAGCTTGCATAAGCCAGCAAGGCAAAACTGGCGGCGTGGCTTTCAGGAAAACCATATTCCCCGAATCCCTGGATCTGCTTGAAGATCTGTTCCGCAAATTCTTTGTCGTAGCCGCGACGGATCATGCCGTTGATGATCTTGTCGTAGAACTTACCCAGCCCGCCCTTGCGTCGCCAGGCTGCCATAGAGCGGCGCAGCTCGTCGGCTTCGCCGGCGGTAAAGCCAGCGGCCAGCATGGCCACCTGCATGACCTGTTCCTGGAAAATGGGTATGCCCAAGGTACGCTCCAGGGCTTTGCGCACCTCGCCGCTGGGGTACTCAACATCTTCCAGGCCTTGCCGACGCCGTAGATAAGGATGCACCATGCCGCCCTGAATAGGGCCGGGACGGACGATGGCCACTTCGATGACCAGATCATAAAATTGACGCGGACGCATGCGCGGCAGCATGGTCATTTGTGCACGCGATTCGATCTGGAAAGTACCAATGGTGTCGGCTTCACAGATCATGTCATAGGTGGCGCTGTCTTCGGGCGGAATGCTTTGCAATTCGAACGGTTCGCCTCGTCGCTGCGAAACAGCTTCCAGCGCCCTTCGGATCACGCTAAGCATGCCCAGCGCAAGGATATCGATTTTCAAAAGACCTACGGCATCGATATCGTCTTTATCCCATTGCACGACGCTGCGATCCGCCATTGCGGCGTTTTCTATGGGAACCAGGCGGCACAAGGGTCCGCGCGATATGACAAAACCACCGGGATGCTGCGACAAATGCCGGGGAAACCCCATGAGGCGCTCAGCCAGGATGATCCACTGCCGGGCGGCGGCGGAATCCGGATCCAGGCCGCATTCCGCCATGCGCGCGGCCAGATTGCTTCGGCCATCCCAATAATGATAGGACTTGGCCACCGCGTCGACGATCATGGGATCGATACCCAATGCTTTGCCTGTGTCACGGAGGGTGCTTTTAACCCGGTAGGTAATGACAACGGCCGTGAGTGCGGCGCGGTCCCGGCCGTATTTCTCGTAGATGTACTGAATAACCTCTTCGCGCCGCTGGTGCTCGAAGTCGACGTCGATATCGGGCGGTTCGTTCCGCTCTTTGCTGATGAAGCGCTCGAACAGATTATTCCCCCGTGCCGGATCCACTTCCGTAATGTGCAGGCAATAGCACACCGCACTATTGGCGGCTGAACCGCGACCCTGGCAGAGTATGTGACGACTGCGTGCAAATTTCACGATGTCGTAGACCGTCAGAAAATATGGCTCATACTTAAGTTCGCCGATAAGCGCCAGTTCATGCTCGATCTGCTCCTGGACGTTAAGCGGAATGCCTTTGGGAAAGCGCCGATGAGCGCCGGAGTAGGTCTCCTGGCGCAAATACGCCTTTGGTGTCAAGCCTTCCGGGCAAATTTCGTCCGGGTATTCGTATTTCAGCTCATCGAGGTTGAATGGGCATTGCGTGGCCACCTCCAGCGTTTCTTCCAGCGCTTCACGCGGATAAAGATTGGCCAGGCGCAACCGTGCCCGAAGATGGTGTTCGGCGTTGGGTGCACGCTGAAAGCCGCATTCCTGTACCGGCATTCCAAGCCGCACGGCCGTCAGCGTATCGTGCAGAGGCTTACGCGATCTCAGATGCATTTCAACCTGCCCCGCCGCAACAACGCGAATGCCGGCATGACGGGCGGCCGCCAATACGGCGGCCTTATGGCGATCATCCTGGGCACGATGCAAGAGCGTCAGCGACATCCAGCAGCGGCCCGCAAACGTGGCAGCCGCCCATTCAGCTTGCGCAACCAGCCGTTCAAAAGATACACCGTATTCCGGTACCAGCAGCGCCACGCATTCGGGCAGCCCCTTCAAATGAAGAAGATCCGGATCGGCGGGACTGTCGATATCCGAAGGCGAAAGCCGGTACTCTCCTTTGGGTGCGCGGCGCCGTCCCAGGGTTATGAATTCACACAGGTTGCCGTAGCCGCGGCGGGTTTGAGCCAGCACGACCAGCGACACAGCGGCATCACCTGCCGCATTGCGCAGTGTAAAGCTGGCCCCAATCAAGAGCGGCAATTTCTGTTTTTTGGCTTCGACATGGGCCCGCACAACGCCGGCCACCGAACATTCATCAGTAATGGCGATTGCGCTATAGCCGAGTTCGGCGGCTCGTTCCACCAGTTCTTCAGGGTGCGAGGCGCCGCGCAAGAATGTGTAATTGGTCAAGCAATGAAGCTCGACATACGGCGGCAAAATGGATGGTGTATACATGATGTATATCAGGCAAACAGGCCATGCAGGAACCAGCCCGTTTCACCGCCGCGTTCTTGATACAGCCAATAACGAACACCATTTTCGGCCTGTGCCACATAATAGTCACGTAGCGCAAGACCCGCCCACCAGCCATCTTCGATACGCTCGGGGCCCCGGATGATATACAGCGGTGAACCATAGAATGGCCGATGCTTCTTCACCGGCAAAAGCACGGGATCGGCAAGCAGCCAAAAGGGCCGCTCCGCGCCATCTATGCAGCCGTCGGAAACAGGCTTTTCATCGATCGGCACCCAACGATTGGCGATTTCGGGACGATGGTCGGCAACAGGACTGGGCTGCAGGATGCTGTCTCGTCCCAGGCGCGCCACGAGCACTTCAATCAGGCGCTGGCGGTCAGCGGGACTACCGCCGGGATCAGGGAATAAGTCGGTAGGCACCGCGGCCATGGTTTCTGTATCCGTCGCATGCAAATCCACCCTGATGACGGGTGCGGGCAGTTCCAGATTGTGCAGGCGCTCGACAAGAAGCCGAAGTAAATGATCGGCTTCCCAGGCAGGCGCACCCAATGCCAGTTCGAGTTCAGTGGGCGGACGGGCGTGGCGCCCCCGTTCGTGTCCCAACTCGAATACGACACGCGTAACGGCGCGCCGCCGGGCCGTCAACCATCCGCAAAGCTGTTCGATGAGGCGGCGGGCGACATACATGATGGTTTCGGCGTGCTCGATACGCTCCATCAGATCAATGCGGCCGGTAAATTCCGGCGGTGCCACAATCCATTCGAAGAGTTCGGGCGCCTGGCCGTATGCGGCGTCCAGGGCCTGGAGCACGGCCTTGCTGGTACGCCGCTGCAGGCCGGCACGTGGCAACGCGCGCAAGGTTCCCAAGGTAGTACAGCCGATACCATCGAGCCAGTCGCGATAAGGCAGGGCTGCAGACAGAGAGGCGCAAGGTAACTCATCCAGTCGTTTGGTCAGCATGGATAGCCGCAGCACCCGCCTTGGCCGGGGAGCCCGTGCAGCAAGCAGCCAGGCTGCGCCTGCCGTAGGCGCTATGGAAATTCGTGCTGAAAAACCAAGCCCTTCCAGAGTGCGGCGCACTCGTCGAAAGAGCTGCCGCACACCACCGAACAGGCTCAAGCTGGCCGAGACATCGAGTAAGAGCGTATTGTCTTGCGATAGCGCAAGTTCGGGGGTGTACTGAAGCAAAGCCAAAGAAACCTCATCCAGTGCACGTTTTTCAGTATGAGGGTCGTATTGAACCAGCGTGGCCGCAGGGCATAGCGCGCTGACACCGCCGCGACGCATGCCTGGGCGCACCCCTGCCCTGGCGGCGGACGGCGTAACGGCTTTGACATGGTCGCGCTCAAGCACAACAGCGGGCTCAGTGCGCCAGTTCAGGCAGTGTGTGTCCAGGCTCGCGTGCGACAAGTGCACGCCTATCCATAATCGCATGGTCAAACTCGGGAAATCGGGTGTCGGGATATAGATGCAGGCTGATGGGCCTGGTGTGCGTGGCTCCCCGCCGCTTCAGGATCGAAACGTCCAGGCCTTGAGGGGTGGATTGCAGCGCCAGGCGCAGTGGCGAAGGTGAGGACTGTTCTGCCGCAACCAGTGGTCGCACCACGATGAAAAGGGTGTCGCCCTCTTGGGCAGCCAGCTGCAGTCGGCGCAAGGCCTGGTTGCGCATGCGGTCTTGCCAAAGCAGGAGCGCCCCGAACGTACCGCTACGTAAAACCTGTTCAGCAGCCCATAATGCGTCGGCGGCGCGCTGGGCGTGGACCCATAAAAGCGAGGAAGGCGCACAACCCCAACTTGCCCACGCCGCGGTTTGGGGAAGATGCGGTGGCTGAACGAGCATGACGGATCGCTCGCTTAAGCCGTTCAGGGCGGGACGCAGCAACTGCATTTCGCCCATGCCGGGCTGCTGCACCAGTACTTCAATCAAATTACCCAGCGGCCATCCGCCACCGGGCAGTTCAGCCGAAAGCTGGGTATACCCTGTATTCGTGCAACGGCCCGGCGAGCGTGAAAGCTGAGAGGCTCGCCAGAGAGAAGGATGAATGCGCTCTGGCGAAGCAATGTGGGGACTGGACATGAGCGCCTCGTAAAAATACTGTTCAAATATACAGTATTTTTACCATGAATCAGCGAAGAGAACTAAAGAGACTCGTCGGTTCAGTCATCTTTACTGTAGCCATCGCCCGTAAATTCTATTAAGCAAAAGCCATGGCCAAACGGATCCGAGAAGCTTATACAGCGTGATCCCCTCCATACGATGCAATCGCTTTCCTGCAAAGCTCCCGCATCAATGGCGCGCTTCGCCGCCTGCTCAATATTGTCGACAACGAAGTCAACGTGAACCGGCGTCCAATGTCGCCTGTACTGACGTACATCATCAAGGTCCTTTGCTGGCCTGGAGTCCGCCTCTGTTCGCAAAAGGTATATGTCCGCAGACGCACCGGTCAGTTCTGCAACATCGTCATCAATAATGCGACGCAGAGTCAGTGACAGGGCCCTGCAGTAAAAATCGATAGCCGGATCAAGCTGCGGGGTAATCCCCCCATAGAACCGCAGTGAGCTGAAGTAGAATTTCCACAACAAGGAAATTCGAGCAATGAAGCAATCCCGATTTACCGACAGCCAGATCATGGCGATCCTCAAACAAGCCGAAGCCGGC